>JAEXOR010000032.1 GCA_023439185.1 Bacillota bacterium
GCTTGGTAAATTTGGAACCCGAATGTGGTTACTTTATACGTTAGCTTGCCATAATAAACCCAAAAAGAACACTAGTTTGTAGCTTAACTTTTTTAAAAATCTGTCTTGACAATGGGGTCCACCTTATATCGTTGAGAATACAAAAAAGCCGCGACGGTTTAAAACTCATTGCGGCTGTGTTTTTATTATGAAATTGTGTGAGGGTTGCTTTTTTTCTTTGTTGTGATACATATCTCTATCCGCAATTTCAATGATTCGCTCCAAGCTCAGGTTCATTTCCGGTTTATACGAG
Organism: Bacillota bacterium; assembly: GCA_023439185.1. Classification (GTDB taxonomy): domain Bacteria; phylum Bacillota; class Desulfotomaculia; order Desulfotomaculales; family Desulfallaceae; genus BRH-c8a. Next base: position 293 of record JAEXOR010000032.1, read on the forward strand.
AATACCCCAAAACTCGCGTCAATCCAATAAGGTTTTTGTTTGCTTTGGTTCAAGGCCTCAAACCGCTGTGCAATTCGAGCGCAGGTTTTTCTGACTTCCTGTTCACAGCTGTTCTCAAATAATATCATGAATTCATCCCCGCCATAGCGGAAAATAACGTCGTCCTGATGCAGTTCTTGCATGATAACCTTGCAAACGTCGATAATCATAGCATCCCCTTCCAAATGTCCGAAGGTATCATTTACCGTTTTAAGATTATCTATATCAAAAAAACAAAGGCTAAACCCCGTTTTTCCGCACTGGGCGCCTTCAAACCGCATCTGAAGCAGATCCATCCCGGCCCTTCTGTTTAAAACGCCGGTCAATGGGTCGGTGGAGGCATGAAGGGTTAATTTGTTTTCGATCCTCTTTATTTCACTGATGTCGGCGACGCCACTTAAAATTGACTTCTCACCGAAATAATCAATCAGTTCGCAATTAACAACGGTATACTTGGTCTGCCCCAACAGTGTTTTTTGCTCTACTAAATAATCGGTTACTTTTCTGTCCGCTTCCAGTTCCTTGCAGACGCTGTTGAAATCCTGGACGTTTTTATAGAAATGTGTATAGTTTAAATCATCCGATGGTTCCTCCGGGAGCCCATAAAACAACACGGCGCTATTGTTTGCGTACTGGATTTTCCCATCCTCAAACCTGCAGATCAGCAGAGGAAAGGGATTGATCTCAAACAGTTTAATAAAAGTCTGTCTATCCTCTTTGAGCATTTCCTCATTTAAGAAGTTTGTCACATTGTAGCGATATAGGAGCAGGAACAAAACAACCGCTACCAATATGGTGGTAGTGGAATTAAACTGCTTGATAACAATGGAATTATCCGTGCACAAATAGGAAAGGCCGATCAGGAACAGCGTATGGTTCACGGCATAAATCGAAAGCACCCATTTTGGATAAATAGGAATGACCAACGCTGCTGCAAGGACAATCATAATGTACGCATTAATGTTTCCGGTAAATCTTTGACTGTTTAAAGATAGAGCGGATGCGAACAAAACAATTATGGATATTTCAGAAAGGATCAAAGCTTTGGCAGCACAAAAGTTTGGAAAATTCTTCTTCTTAAGCAGGCTGTAGGCTACAAGATAAACTATTGAGAGCAGAAAAATGATAACGTGCATTGTGAAAAGGTTCCGGCGGTATATAATATCCACAGAAGGGTCTTGATGCAGCAGAAAATCCAAATAAAAGTTAAAAAAACTTAAAATGAAAGCAAACCAGGTGAAGATTTCCCCCCGCTGCAAACTTAACAGAAGGTACTTTCTTTCAAATTCCAGATGGTTTTTAAAATCCATATTCAAAAATAAAATATTTGAAAACCGGTTCAAACCTCTGAAATACTCTCTTGCCAAGGACGCCCGCCTCTTTCTACTGCTGTATCAACTGCAAGTATATCATAAGAAATAAAAAAAGCCACGACGGTTCATACCCATTGCGGCTGTGTTTTTATTATGAAATTGTGTGAGGGTTAAAGTCCCTCCAACTGGTTGATGTTTTCTTCTTCTTATGCAGGTTCTTGATAACGAAAAAAAGCGACAAACCTTGATTTCAAGCCATTTCTTGAAAAACAGGTTTGTCACCTTATCTTGAGAAGTTAGGTAAATATAGATGCCCCCCCGCCAATATTTTATCATATCTATTATTCTACTTTTCGGAATCAGGTTGAATATGAGCCTCTACAAGCAACTTCGCCAAAAAGTCTGCAGCTTGTTTTGCATCCATTTCATTGATACGACATTGTATTTTTGCCTTTTTATGAGTGTCACGAAAGTATTCGATATCCTCCTTGACCCCTCTCAAGTATCTCCAGTAATTGTCATCATTTACGATTTCTTCTTCAATTAAGTTGGAGTCTTCATCAGTAAATATTAGCCTCTTCATAATATTTTCAGCTGAGTCCTTAAGCACAACTGTCGTAACATCGGGATGCTTTTTTAAAATGTTTAGATACTGTCTGAACAAACCCCCTGGCGGCATTGCTATAACAATATTGTCTTTATAATCATTAAGTATTTCTGCCAGCAAATGCTTGACCTTATCACGATACGCATGTTCATTAAAACAAGTGTTTTTAATGCGCTCCACAGAATTGCCAAACCGCTTCTCGACATAAAGATCAAAATCTACAAAATCATAACCAAACTTCTCAGCCAACAACATGCCAACAGTGCTTTTTCCAACACACGAAACTCCGACAATATAGATTCTCATAATTTTTTAACCTCTTTATCTACATCAATCTATTCATCAAAATACTGTACCTTTATATCATCGCCTATACTTTTGACAGCTCATCTCTGAACGCCGGTCTATTGGCATATTTGTTAAAAAGCTTCTGTTTGATTTCCGAAACTTGCTTTTGCCCGCCTGCTTTTTTAAGATTACGGATAATGGCGCATACCCTCTGATAATCTTTCCTGCTGCCGGCTCTGGCAGCAGTCTGCTCAATATGCTGCAGAAACAGGGTGCAAACCTCTTCTTTAAATTCGGGAATAAGCTGTTTATAAAAAATCTCTACCATTGACGGCCTCGGCTTAACATAGGCAAGAAGCTTTTGCTTTTCCCCTTCTTCTATTAAAATACGGGGGTATATGTCATGATCTGTTTTCTTTTGGTTTTCCAGCAGAAGAATAATCTTGGGATAAACAGAAAGCCACTCGCTGAAATCATAAGTCTTTTTTAATTCCTTGTAATATTCAAAACTACCATCCAGAATAAATTCTATGGCAATCCCGCGCAAATCATCAAGTTTGCCGGAAAGCTGAAACGCCTTGTACCGGTATTTCTTCCACTGTTCTACCAGCCCGCGCCTGTCTTTATCTTCCTCTTCTCCATCAAGCGTAAGCTTGATCACCGCATCATAATCCTTTTTCTTCATGGCGTTTTCTATCGCCATTTTCCTAAATTCCGAATATCGCAGATTCTGTCCAATAAATTCCTGCGCTTTTTTTCGCCCGTCATACTGCTCAATCATATGGTATCTGATGAGATTAACTCTTTCCGCCAAGTAACTACCGCTCCATGAATCCTCTTTTCCGTTTTTTATGATTAATACCAAATGATTTTCCAATTTATTTCGTAAAACCGGAGTATCTGCAAGCTCCGAGCAGCTGCCCAAAAGATCCAGCCTCCAGTCGGTCCAATCTTCATATCGTCTATGCGCCGCTTCTTCTATCAGTTTATGAAAAATGCTTTCTTTATCAACCGGGCTTAATGATTCATCCTCAACTATTTCACGGATAAAAGCCAGGCTTTCGTCAATTTCTCCGCCGATTACCCCGTCGGAATCATCCGCACCCTCAAGCAGATCCATCATTTCATGGATAACACAAAGGGACAGTTTTAAAGCATGTGAGGGTTTTTTCTTTGCCAAAGCAGAGCGGGCTTTTTCCAACACCAAGTCAGCCCCCTTGACCGCCTCCCAGGTGTCTCCGTAGGCTACAAACCCATGCCGATCCGAATTGTTTCTGATAAAAGTGCGCATAAGCATCATGGATTTACGTATTTCGTCCTCATCATTACCTTCGTTAAAATCCAGTTCTATCCGCTGCTTGATTTCTTCATGCTCGGCTGCGATCGCCAGGAGAAATTCAACAAGTTCATCTTTTGTCCTCTCCGAAAGTATTTTCTTCATATCAGGCGTTTTTCTTTTCTTGGGAGCGGACCTATAAACCGCTTCCGCGTCCGCATCGTTCGAGTCTTTTTTGCTCTTGATATCCCGTAAAGCAAAAAATACAGCCACCTGGTGCTTACAATACTCCCCCCAATCATAAGGGCAATTGCATTGACTGTCTACAATGTCCGCCTGATCATCAAGCACAACTTCCACTGTGTACAACTCACTGCCTTCAACTTCCGCCACATAAACATTTCTCTCGGTTGCTTCCACTGATATTACACAGTCATTTTTGTAATAATCATAGCCCCGGGCAATAATTTTTTTATCAATACAGCTTTCAAAGTTGTGGAGATTCATATAGTTCCTTCTTTCACCAGATAATCAATCACCCTCTGAATTTCAGCCTGTACCTTCTTGTATTCAATCTCCTTCCAGGCTTTAAGGAGCGGTATAAACCGGGCATTTCCCGTTTGCCTGATTTTCTCAAGCAACAGCAGGATCATTCCTCTGTTTCTATCCTTCAAGTCCTGAACAAAGCTATAATCTTTTCCGTCCAGTAGTTTGGTAAGTTTTTGCAGCAATTCCTCGGCATAGGTTTCCCGTTCTATTTCCCAACCTCTCTCGGAGAAGACAAGCACGGGAAGCCTGTCCCTGTATTCAATTGCCAGGTAATCTTTTTTGATCAGCCAATCAATACGGTTCGTTATTTCCTGCAAGGTTAACGCTTGATAGTATCCATAGGCAGGACATTGGTTCAGTCCATGTTCCAGCACCTTTTTATCTTTGGAGCCTTTGAGAATTTTGGCCAGCATGCTTCTGCCACCAATGGCAATCAGTTCATCAGCCGCACGAAGCATTGATCTGATTTCTTCATTATTTAAATATTTTACATCACCGCTGTTCAGCTCATATCTTACTCTTGATTTTTTACTGCTCATGCCTGACTCTTTTCATCCAGAGCTATTATCCTATGATCGTCCGTCAGCAGTTTCATCTGACTGATTGCAATTATGTTCAACTTTTTAAGGCGTTCCGACTGGGGCATTCCGTCTGCAATAAACACTGCATTCAGATTCTCCCACATGCCAAACTCAAAGGCGATGTCCTTGTAGGCGTAAGTTCCGCCATAACGTCCGGCAGTTGCTTTGAGGCCGACAGCATTTGTCTTTGCCACCCATTCTTTAACGCTGATTTTATAACTGTTCAAGCCAGCCTGACTTTTAATTATGGCGAATTCGCCATAATTAAAATTGGAGTTGTGGATTTGCTCCCATATTCCCAAAAACTCAATTGTGTTGCGATTGCGAAGCCAATCCGAAATGAAAAAATCGCCGTCCTTAGCTTTCAGCATATCTGTCAGGGAGATATAATCCTTTTCATCCATCGTTGCAACGGTAATTTTTGCTCCGTTCACATTGAGGTAATTTACCATCTGCCGCACCTCCTGTTTCTATCATACATTTCATATATTTTTTGACTTACTTTTTTAAGTGTGCACTTCCTCGGTCACCATGCTCATCTCCCGTCCAAACAAAACCTGAATATATTCATATTACTTTGTACGAGAGAGTTTGAATAGTGCTGATTAGAAAAAGGAAAAGCGTTGGATATGCCTGGCATAAAAAAGACAAACCCACTTTTAACTAAATTAAAAAAGTGGGTTTGTCTACTTGAGAAGTTAGGTAAATATAGATGCCATTCCTTTTTTCACATTGAAAAGATATTGTCGTATTTTAAGAGCAAGGAAGGGCAACGTGAGTTTGCGGAGTAAAAGAGAAAGCCGATATGCAGTTTAGGTGATTATTCTTATAAATATCTCTGCAATACACCATCTTTCGCCATTTTCAGTTCATCCAATTTTACCTGTGCAATTTTGATTTCGGTTTCAATTTTCTCGGTTTCTGCAACGATTTCTTGTTGCTTGGTGAGAGGAGGAAGAGGGATTTCTAACTGTTCATAGAATGAAATTGGAACCCTTCTATGTCCACTTGCACCGGTCATTCGCTTTTCTGCTTCTTCACGAATGATTTTGCGATTCAGATAACCAAATAGAAACGGAGGAAGGACCTCACTACCACAACGAAAAACATGAAATTCCGAACTTCCCATTCCAATTCCATTACTTAGACCAGTTGCTAACGCACACTTCCCATTTTCCATACAAGGTGTAATCTTTGCGATGATAATATCGTTTTCTTTAAAATAAGTATAACTGCCTTTACGGACATCAGAAAGAGGACGTTCAACAGCGCTTGATATAAAACCATCGTTGCTCACAGAAGCCATTTCTACAAACGAAATAATTGTATCATCAGCATAATTTGATAGTTCTGCCTTTGACGGATTGAATATAGCCAATTGCCCCAAATGTTGTTGTATTGAACCGCTAATTTGTGTTTCAAAATAGGATTCTCTTTTCCATCGTAACGATTCAATGTGAGAGTTTTTCTTTTCTTCTTCCCTCTCCAACGCCTCAATCTCCAAGACGATTTTCTGCTGCACATCAAGCGGAGGGAGGGGGATTTTGATGCCAGAAATAGTTTCAAGAGTGAGTTCAATTTGCCCGCTTTGCCCATTTGCCATTGCCTCAATATTTTTAAAACCAATACGCGCTAGCGCAAACAACACATATTTGGGTAAAGCATATTCGCTACTTAACCTAAGAATTGTAATATGGCTATCAGCAACGTAATTTCCCTCCAAATCAAACAGGGTAACTCGCCCAGCTGTTCCTACACCTGTCGAGTTTATGAGTATATCACCTTTTGTAAGATTCCGTTCGTCAGAAACAAAATCAACAGAAACAAAATGACGTTCAGTAAAATCAAATTCAGTAAAACCACGAGCTTGCCCAGATTTAATAATCTGGATGTTAGAATTTCCATATGATGCAGATTTCCCTCGCTTTATCATCTTAGAAATTGAGGCAAGCGGATAAAGGGGAAACTTTGTTTCAAATTTGAATTTTTTGTTCAGATTTATGACCTTATCAAATTTGTTTGTGCCATAGTTAATAAACCCGCTCATACGTCCATAAGACACATTGCTAGCCAAGCTCTCATCAACGCTAATCGTCTTGCCCAAGAAAGCGTTATAGATGTAACTGTTTGCCTTTTGCGGATTCAGTAAATCACCATTTTCATCAAACAGCTTTGTACCGCCGGACAAATGCTTAATTCCCTCATGCCCACGCCGATCGCTGAACTCGTAGCCTAAAAACGCTTTTTCTTCCTGCTTTTGCCCCGTTTTGACTAAAACAATATTTTGAGTGTATGTAAGCAGAAAATAAAGCATTTTTTCTTTTTCAAGCACAACTGCTTTGTCATAAACATCATTGCCAAAGGCTTTTTTGTAATCAGAATATAACTCATGCTTTTGCATAGCAACGCTTGCCTTACCGCTGATGAAAGAAATGTATTCATCAAAGGCAAGGTCATCATATGCGTTAGCAACATACTTTGAAAAGGCGTTTTCAATGCCCAAAACGGTAACATCTTTAAGGTTAGACAAAAATGTATTAATCGCTTTTTCGATAGCCGCAAAATCGTTATCCGAACGGCGTTCAAGAAACAGCACAACCGTATTTGTGTTTGTTTTCATGAATGTACTCGAACCTAATTCTACAATAGCTTTTATTTTAAAATACTTTAAGATTATTTCTCTCGCTTTGGAGTGAATGCCTCCATTGGACAGAATAGAACTGGGCAAAATCACGCCTGCCCAGCCACCAATCCTCAAAAGCTGTTTCATACGCTCAACAAACAAGCACTCAATTTCGGAACTGTTATCGGTGATATTATTGTATAGCTCAAAGGTTTCTTCCCCGTATCTGAGAGTACTTTTAAAAGCCTCCACGGAATATGGGGGATTGGAAATCAATATGTCAAACTGCCCGTTGTTCTTTCTGTCATATGGGTGAGTTTGCCGCAAAAGGTCACGATATTCTTCTGTTTTTTCAAAATTATCCAAGCCGTTTGCCCAAATAATATTGGCTTCACCATCGCCATTGAAGAACGCGCTAACCTTTGTGGTCTTAACAAGCCGATTATCTAAATCAATCCCATAGACCGAATCCTTTGCCCAAAGAAATTTTGTTAAGCCCTGCCACGACTGAATCATATTCCTAACGTCAGGCAAAGCCGCAGACACGTCAATCCTGCTATCAATTACGGTCTGCATTTGGTCCATATACTCTGTTAGGAAATGCCCGCTGCCGCAGGCATAATCCATTACAGTAGGGAGAACATTACGCTCTCTGCTGTCAATTTTGTTTTGCACAAACTCTTTTAATGGCAGCGAAGAAATAATAAACCGAGTGATGGGAACAGGGGTAAAGAATTGCCCTGCTTCTTGTTTCATGCTGGTATTAAGCAGCAATTCAAAGAAATTCCCCAAAAACTCATGCTTTTGCTCATATCTAAATTTATAAACTTGAAGTAGCTCAACAATTTCGCGGACAATTTTGGCGTTAAGCTTAAATGTTTTCTCATCTAAGACCTCAACAAAGGCAAAGTTAGGGCTTTTCTTCAATCGGGCATCTCGGAACATATCCATAAGCTGCCGTTTTTGAGTAGGGTTATCAATACCCTCTAACGCCTTGGCTACATCTTCTTCCGAATGGTCAATTATCTTGATTTCAAGAAAGCGCCCGCATACCATCCTTGTAGAGGTCGTTGAGGCGCATTTGTAAACTCTCATCGGCATCAGTCTCTAACCATTGAAATTCGAGCTCATCAGTAGGATTTTTATTTTCATCTATGATTTTACAAACAAACAAATTCAGCAGCTTATTAAAAGCGTTGGGCTTGTCGGAAATAGCGTTATGCCTCAAAATCTCCATAATCTGATGGTAGATTTTTCCGCTGTCCTCTTCTTTGAGATTTTTAAGCATTCCGTATGTGAGCGCCTTCGGCTTAATATCATACGGCATGGCATATGCTTCAAAGATACCATTGTCTTTGAAATTCTTGTTCCAGTAGTCATGAATATCCTTTGCGCTTGACAAATCGCGCCAAGATTCCTCAACCAAAACAATGTTATTGCGATATTCAATCTTTTTCCTGTCAAGGCGTGAAGCATACAGGCACAGGAACTTTGCGGCTCTGTCCTGCTGATAGTACGAAAAAATCTGTCCACCATCCTTGAGGGTCTTGGCAGACTCTTTCTCAAACTCACTTCCCCAGGTTTTGCACTCAATCATCAGAAACGGAGCATCGTCATCTTCGCTATAAATGAGAATGTCCAATTTCCCTTTTAGGTTACGCCCTAAAGGATATTTCTTTTCAAGCTCAAGCCGTTCAGGACGATACCCCTTTATGAGCAAGCGATCAACGCATTCAAGCACCACAAAATTTTCGGGTTTTTCAAAGTTGCTGGTAGTCAAATCACCAAGCCGAATACGGCTATCTTGCTGAACACTTTGGTGAGCATATTCAATTTTTTGCTCATTGAAATCAACAAAAATTGGGTAATTATTATGAACGGCGTAGTTCTTCACAAAAACACCGCTTGTGCCATCTTGTGGAGCAAAGCCCAATTCGACAATCAACTTTTTTATATAGTCGATATTCATTTTGTCTTAGCCCCTTTCTTTCCGTTGGAATTGGCGGCAAGGTAGGCGTTGATGTCCGAGAGCTTTATTCTATAAATTCGTCCAACCAGTGAAGCAACGAGTTTATCGCTCTTTATCAGCTTCAATACAGTTTTATCTGAAACCTTTAAGTAGGTCGCAGCTTGGGCAACTGTTAGAATCTCATCGTTCATCGGATACACCACCCCCTAATTTTATATATGATATTATAGCATAGGAATTAGGAGGTTTAAAGAGGAATTTAAATGAATCTAAAAATTTTTAATGGAATCTACAGGAATTTAAGTACCTATAAACACCTTAATATCATCACCATATCAGTCAACGATATGTAATCATCCTGCTGATGCGTAAGAACAGAACTCTCCGTTCCCTGCACGTTTACGCTCTCTTTCTTAGCGACGACAATCACCTTCTTCCTGGGCGTCATATAACTATTTTTGCTTAACTAACTCCGCCTAACCCTGTTTTAACTTTCTCATCAGTATTGTACCAAACATACGTTCTGATTGCAATATTATTCAGGACTTACCCATGTTTACAGGTTTACAAAGATTTCATTTGTTGAACTTGCTCAAAGACTTCCTTGCTTATAATCGCTTCATGATTATTCTCTATAAGATACATCGGCAACTCACCGTTGTTTTTTACTTGTTTATGCGTTAGGCAATTTTCAACATAGCTCTTCTGGGATAATACAGTCCCAATGTATTTCTCATTGGAAAGAATCCGGTCAATGGTGGAAGTACTCCATTCGGACTTTCCGGTTACCGTTTTTATGCCATTCTTTTCAAGATAAGATTTAATCTTACGGCAGCCATAGCCTTTCAGGTATAAATCATAAATAAGCCGGACTATTTTGGCTTCTTCTTCAACGATTACCAATTTGCCATTCTCATCTTTTGTGTAACCAAGGAAGTTGGTATGGTTCAGCTTTACATGCCCTTTTTCAAAGCTGCGTTGAATCCCCCACTTGATGTTCGTACTTTTTGATTCACTTTCACTTTGGGCAACAGCTGCGGCGGCGGCAATAATTTTTCGCATCCGCCAATCAGACGAATTCAATCTCTCCATTTCAAAGTAGATTGTAATACCTAAACCAAGGAGTTCATTAAAGCTCCGTAAAAAGGGGAGAGTATTCCTCCCGAAACGGCTGATGGACTTGGTGATAATATAGTCAATTTTCCCGGCTCGGCAGTCTTTCATCATACGGTTGAATGCGGTTCTGTTATCAAAGCGCGTACCTGATGCCTGCTCGGAATAGATACTCGAAAGTACCCAACCCTCATGATTGTTGATGTAATCTGTGTAATATTGAATCTGAGAATCCAGACTGGTCTGTTGTTCTTCATAAGCTGTGCTGACTCTGCAGTAAGCAGCGACACGTAAAACTTCTTTTTTGATCGACGGTATTTCAATGACTATCTTGTTATTCATTTGAAATGCTCCTTTCCACCGTTTACAAAATAAAAAACATGACAGTTAAATAACCATCATGTCGAAGTCATATTTTAATTGCTGATATATAAAGTAAACTACATTTTCTTGTGCGCTTTTCACAAGAAAATGTAGCTTTTAACTTGGTGGACGAGAGGGGATTCGAACCCCCGGCCCCCGCGTTGCGAACGCGGTGCTCTCCCGCTGAGCTACACGCCCCCTTAAGCACCCGCAGGCGCATTATCAATATTATCATATCCAAAGCTGCTAATCAAGCAGGTATTATTCCCTGGTGGACCGGGCGGTGGGACCATCCGGTCCTATATTACAAAAGACGTTTTACCAGTCGCCTTTTTTTTGAATTCTTCATATTTTTTCTGGATGCAGCTGTCACTTTTAAAAAAGGACAGCAAAGCATTCAGCCGGGCAACCGTTGCCGGACTTAAAGAATGCTCGATCAGTTCCGTTTCTTCCAGCAAATCCTCACAGCCAAGCAGTTTTAAAAACTGCTCCACCGTATTATGGCGGTCAAGAAGATACGCTCCGCTTTCCCGTCCTCGCTTGGTTAAAAGAATACTTTCATGCCGGTCGTATGCCAGATATCCCAGGTCAACCAACCTGGAAATCATTTTAGAGGCGGACGAAGGTTTGACATGCAGTTCTTCGGAGATAATACCCACGCGCGTATAGCCATGCTGAAGGCAGATTCTGTAAACCATCTCCAAATAATCTTCCATCGCCGGGGTAAGATGGCCTTCCTGCCGCTTGATGAGTTGATATCCCCTTACGGTGCGGAATTCCAAGTCCGTGTCGCTGCTCATACCATCAGTTCCTCGCTTCTCAATGATTTTTTACATTATATTCGTAACGCTTTTTAGTTAAGCACCATATATTAGCCAAGGGCAATAGATTTTCCCGCCCCTATCACCGGAAGCTATGGGGGAGGTGCATTGAACACATAGCTTTTACCCTTTATTCAAGGACGGTTAAACAATTAAATAAAATATCAAAAGCATAAGGAGAGATTAGATGCTTGCCAAAATAAAATTATTTGCGGTGATCCTGGCCGCGGGATTAATTTTTCTGACCGGATGCGTTCAGACCCGGCCACAGCCGGAGAATACCGCCAATCCCGCAGCAAATGACGGGGCAAGACTGGATATAGTCGCCACCACAACCATGCTGGCCGATTTGACCAGGGTTATCGGCGGTGAACACGTCAGTGTCAACGGCTTGATGGGACCGGGAATCGACCCCCATCTCTACCAGGCCAGCGCGGGCGACGTGACCTTGATGCAAAACGCCGACGTTGTGGTTTATAACGGCCTACACCTGGAGGGAAAAATGGGGGACATTTTTGCATCCCTTAAAACCCGGGGCGCCGCGGTGATCTGCATTGAAGACGGGCTGGAAGAAACAAAGCTTCTGCATGCGGAGGATAATCCCAACGTCCACGACCCCCATGTCTGGTTTGACGTGACACTCTGGCAGGACGCAGCCGAAGCGCTGGCCCGCGGCCTTGCTGAAATTGATGCCGCCCATGCGGAAATTTACCTGTCCAACCTTGAACATTACTTAACCGAGCTGGACGAACTGCATACCTACATCAAGGAAAAAGCGGCGGAAGTGCCGGAGGGCCGGCGGGTGCTGGTCACCGCCCATGATGCCTTTAATTACTTCGGCAAAGCCTACGGCTTTGAGGTCAGGGGCTTGCAAGGCATCAGCACGGACTCCGAAGCCGGCACTTCCGATGTGAGCAGTCTGGCCGAATTTATCACCGCCAGGAAAATTAAAGCCATTTTTGTAGAATCATCCGTACCTCCCAAAACCATTGAAGCCCTGCAGGCGGCTGTAAGAGCCAAAGGCTTTGACGTAGCCATCGGGGGCGAACTGTATTCCGACTCCCTGGGCGGAAAAAACTCGGGCGCCGAAACCTATATCCTCACTTGCAAAGCCAATATCAATACCATCGTCGATGCTTTAAAATAAGCGGGAGGTAACTGCATGGGCACTAAAACAACCATTGATTATGTCGTTGAGGTGGAGGATTTAACCGTTGCCTACGATGCCAAACCCGTCCTGTGGGATGTCGACCTAAAGATTCCCAAAGGCCGGTTGATGGCCATAGTCGGCCCCAACGGCGCCGGCAAAACCACCCTTATTAAAGCCATGCTCAATCTGCTTACCTCTGTTTCCGGCGTCATTCGTTTCCTGCCGCAGGAAACGGATAGCGCGCCAAAAAATAAAAACAGAATTGGTTATGTTCCGCAAAGCGGCAGTGTAGACTGGGATTTTCCCGCCACAGTGCTGGATGTGGTTCTCATGGGCCGCTATGGTTTGCTGGGCTGGGTGAAACGTCCCGGTAAAGAAGATGTGGCCATCGCCAAACAGACCCTGCGGAAAGTGGGGCTGGAAAAGTTTGCGTCCCGCCAGATCAGCCGGCTCTCCGGCGGCCAGCAGCAGCGGGTCTTTCTGGCCCGGGCGCTGGTGCAGGAAGCCGAAATTTATTTCATGGATGAACCGTTCAAGGGTGTGGACGCCCAAACGGAAAAAGCCATCGTCCTGCTGCTGAAGGAGCTCAAAGCCCGGGGAAAAACGGTGGTGGTGGTTCATCATGACCTGCAGACCGTGGCCGACTATTTTGACTGGGTAACCCTGATCAATCTGCGCGTGGTTAGCAGCGGACCGGTGGGCGAGGTTTTCCACGAAGAAAATCTTAAAAGGGTGTACCGCAGCAGCGGCGCGTTGCTGAAAGGCGGGGTATGAGCGGTGGAAGCATTCATAATATTATTAAGCGACTATACCTTTCAGACCGTCGCTCTGGGCTCAGCCATTTTAGGCATCATCAGCGGCGTTTTGGGGAGTTTCGCCGTGCTCAGAAAGCAGAGCCTTCTGGGCGACGGTATCTCCCACGCCGCACTGCCGGGTGTTGTGCTGGCCTTTATCCTGACCGGCAGCAAAAATACAGAATTGCTATTGTTCGGCGCTCTGCTGTCAGGACTGCTGGCCACCCTGTTGATTATTCAAATCGTTAAACATTCGCGCATTAAATTTGACAGCGCCCTGGCCCTGGTCCTGTCGGTGTTTTTTGGACTGGGTATGGTTTTGCTTACTTATGTTCAAAAAATCCCCGATTCCAACCAGGCCGGACTGAAACGCTTTATCTTCGGGCAAGCTGCGACCCTGTTGCAGCGGGACGTGATTCTGATGCTGGTCTGCGGCGCGGTTCTGCTGACCCTGGTGGTGATTTTTTGGAAAGAGTTAAAGCTTTTTACCTTTGACAGTGATTTTGCCCAAAGTATCGGTTTCTCTCCCCATAAACTCAACCTGCTGCTTTCCTCCATGATTGTGCTGGCCATCATCATCGGCCTGCAGACGGTGGGGGTTATTTTGATGAGCGCCATGCTGATTGCTCCGGCTGTGGCGGCGCGCCAATGGACGGACAAACTGGCGGTGATGGTGCTGCTGGCCGCCGTTTTTGGGGCATTGTCCGGCATTGCCGGCACAGCCGTCAGTTCCCTGGTCCCCAAGCTGCCCACAGGTCCCTGCATTGTGACCACCGTCAGCCTGATCGTCCTGGTCAGCCTTTTGTTCGCCCCGGGCCGGGGGATGATCAACCGGCTGTACCGGCACAGGCAAACCAGGCTCACGCTCAAAGCAAAAGGAGGCGGAAACGGTGTCTCCGCAATTTGAAATTCAACTGATTGCCGTGCTTGTGGCCGTTGCCTGTTCCCTGCCCGGTGTTTTCTTGGTCCTGCGCAGGATGGCCATGATGTCGGATTCCATTACCCATACCATTCTGTTGGGCATCGTCCTGGCCTTCTTCCTGACCCATGACCTTTCCTCCCCCATATTAATCATGGGGGCCGCCCTGATGGGCGTAATCACAGTATGGCTAACGGAAACCCTCAACCGCACCCGGCTTTTATCCGAGGATGCCGCCATCGGTATCGTTTTTCCCCTGTTGTTCAGCATTGCCATTATCTTGATTACCCGTTACGCCGGCTCCGTGCATTTGGATACGGACGCGGTACTGCTGGGCGAACTGGCTTTCGCTCCCTTTGATCGCCTGGTTGTCTCCGGCATGGATCTCGGCGCCAGGGCCATTTATACCAGCGGCTTCATCCTGCTGCTCAATCTGGCAGTGCTGATCGTTTTTTTCAAAGAATTGAAGCTTGTCACCTTTGATCCCGTGCTGGCCGCCGTTCTGGGCTTCTCTCCCGTCCTGGTGCACTACGGCCTAATGACCATGGTCTCCCTAACGGCGGTGGGCGCTTTTGAAGCCGTGGGCTCAATTCTGGTGGTGGCCTTCATGATTGGCCCGCCGGTGACGGCTTATCTGTTGACGGACGATTTGAAGCAAATGCTGCTCGCAAGCGGAGCCATCGGGGCTGTAAACGGTATTCTGGGTTATCAAACGGCAGCTCTGCTGGATGTCTCCATTGCCGGCAGCATGGCGGTAATCACCGGAGTGGTTTTCTGCCTGGTCTTTATCCTTGCTCCGCAGCGGGGTTTGGTCAGTGTCCTGCGCCGGCGCAAACTGCAGCAAACTGAATTTGCCCGGCAGACTTTGCTCTTCCATCTTTACAACCGCGAAGAAGAGGATCAAAAAGCGCGGGAAGCCGGGATACGCCTGGAGCAGCTCCATTTGCACTGGAGTGAAACCTTTACCCGAAAAATTGTGCTGGGATTGCAAAAAAAAGGCTGTCTCCGCTTTGACGGCAGCTTGATCAAGCTGACCGGGCAGGGAAGACAGATTAGCAGGCACAATTATGAGGAGTTGTTTTTGTAAGTTGTTGATATAGACATTGTTTTATTTGTTTTATTTGTTTTTATGCTGTTACATTGGGGCAATCAGCAATTTTTTGTTTACGCGGATGGGTTTCTTTCAACATGCAGGTAAGGAAAATATTTATGAAAAGCAATATTGCTGCGAATAGCATCATAAACGGCAAGCCCCGTGCATCAGCAATACTCCCGGCAATCATGGGATAGCCTGCTGTTCCGAATAAATCTCCCGCACCCATTACCACAGCATTCGCAGTTGCCAACAAGGTAATTGGGACCGTTTCCATAGGAACCAGCGTCATGTAAATAGGAGTCATACTAGCTGCGAACCCCCCAAAAATTACATACATAACTACTGAAGAAGTTGTGCCTTCGAATAAAAACATAGCCAATGGTGATAAGGCACTTAAGAAAAAAGCTGCCATCATGACCGGCCTGCGGCCAAACTTATCTGAAAGGCTGGGAACGATAAAACAATATATCACGTACAAAACGCCCATAAGAGAAGCAATCCAACCCATGGTTTGTACGGAGAGTTTGGCTACATTAACTAAATAGAGAGGAGCAAACAACATTCCCGTCCAATAGCCGCACATCCCCAAAATGCCGATAAAGCAGCAAATGATGACGTTTCTATATTTAAACACCTCCATGGGTTTAACCTTCTCTTTAGTCGCTTCTTTAGCGTTAATTTTAGTTTCTTTAATAAATAAAATAAAAAGAACAGCAATAAGAAAAGTAGGCAGGGAAGAAAGCAAAAATGTATTTTGCCAAGAATAATGAGCAGCAAGCTGGGTAACCAAAATCGCCCCCGTGGTAGTACCAATGGCTCCAACTCCGCAGTTTACAATCCCGGCATTCATGCCAAATCTTTTCTCATTAGAAACATTCTGAACCAGGGACATCATTAAAGGCAACATCGGTCCTTCGAAAATTCCAACAAAACAACGGATTATGAATAATTGAGTAAAAGTCTGTGCGAATACCCCTGCAGCCGAAGCTACGCCAGTTAAAAATAATAGCGGCACAATAACTTTTTTACGATAACCCAATTTATCGGACATTACCCCAAAAAATACGGCAGAAATAACATAAAAAATACTTGTCGCAAATCCCAACTGCCCTACTTGGGTATTAGTTATACCCAGCGCGGGTTGAATTACAGGCATTAAAAATGAAATAACTAGCCTGTCCATAAACACAAAACCCCAGGCTAAAAAACATAATAAAACAACTGTAATTTCGTAACGAGTATTGTTGCTGTTCATATTAAGTCACCATCTTTCTAAATAATCTAGCATTGGCTACATAGAACATTAATCCATTAAACTATTGCACAAAGCTACAGGTTGCCGCTAAAGATAACAGCGTTACCGGTACCTCGACTGATTAATTTTTGCATATTCTCCGGTAAGGGCGGGCGGGATCGCCCTTACCGAAGGTGTGACCCCTTTCTATAAAAATTATTTGCCAGGTAAATGTCTCCATGTTTTCCTTATCTCCTAGGGTCGCAAGCGGCCATTGGTACTGTTGGGTGGAGTGGGGTGTGTTAATAAGCTTTTTCCAGTATGTTCATAATGTCTTCTTTAGTTGGTGTCCTTGGATTAAATGCAGTTGGTACTTCCTTTAAAGCGTCTTCAGCAATTGTTTCTAATACTGATTTGGAAACTCCGGCTTCTTTTAAGGTAGGAATTTTAACTTTTTTCGAAAGCTCCTGAACTGCATTGGTAACCTTTTTTACGGCTGCTGCTTGAGGCAGGTCCCGCAAATCCAAACCCATTGCGGCGCCGATATCAATGGTTCTTTCAGGAACCACCGCTGCATTGTATTCCATGACATAAACCAGTACGGCAGCGTTGGCCTCTCCATGCGCCATCCCGCAGTGCGCGCTTAAGGGGTGGGCAATTGAATGCGCCAAACCCACCATTGCGTTATTAAACGCTACGCCAGCCAACAGACTTCCCAGCAACATGTTGGCTCGTGCTTCGATGTTTTGACCATTAAAAGTGGCCTCAACAATATTTTCCGTAATCAATGTAATCGCCTTTAAAGCATTAATATCCGACGGGACGGATGCCCCTTTAGAAGTGTAAGCCTCAATGGCGTGAGTTAATGCGTCCATGCCGGTTGCAGCCGTTACTGCCGGAGGCATACCCACGGTTAGCAAAGGATCGACGATAGCGACTTCCGGGGAGACAAATCTTCCGCCAACTGCTATTTTCCTTGTATTTTCCGGTTCAGTGATAATTGCGAATATTGTGACTTCGCTTCCGGTCCCTGCGGTAGTAGGAATGGCAATTAAAGGCTTGGTAGGATTCTTTACGGTATTTATGCCCGCATATTGATTTATCGGGGAAGGATTTGCCAGTAATACCTTGACCCCTTTAGCAGTGTCTATGGGGCTGCCGCCGCCAATGGCAATAATAGCTTCAACATCGGCTTCTCTGGCTAGCTTGGCTGCTTCCTCTACAATGTAATCAGGCGGATTGGGGAGTACCCTATCGTATTCCAGAACCTCCAAACCGGTGTCTTTAATGGTTTTAACGATTTTCTCAGCTACATTTCTAATTCCCTGGTCATAGATACAAATAACTTTCTTCGCTCCGAGGTCAAGAGCCACCTGGCCCACGTTTTCTGAAACTCCTTCGCCAAAATGTATAATACCGGGGATTGTAAACATAAATTGCATCAAACAGACCTCCATTCTTGATTTAATTTAACTGTTTAGTCCTTCTTTTAGAACGGGAACATTTTCTTGCCCTTCTGGATAGTGACCCACTTCAATTCGCTTAATTTCTCCAGGGAGTAACGGCCTCCTTCACGCCCCTGACCGCTAAACTTGCAGCCTCCAAAGGGGCAGCTGGCTTCGGCGTCGAGGGAGGAATCGTTTACGTGCACCATGCCTGCATCAAGACCCTCGGCAAGGAAAATAGCCTTCTCAATGTCTTTGGTAATAACCCCCGAAGAAAGCCCGTAAATTGTGTCATTGGCTACTTCAAGGGCTTCCTTTTCATCCTTGACTGATATAATGGGAGCTACCGGTCCAAAAGTCTCCTCACGGAAAACCTTCATGTCGCGTGTGACATTCATAAGCACCGTCGGCCTATAAACCCTTCCCTCACAGGTGCCCCCGCTGAGGAGCCTTGCTCCCTGGGCAACAGCATCTTTCACCTGGGCATCGACTTTTCTTACTTGTTCATCATTAATCAGTGGCCCAATCACTGTTGTAGGCAGGCTGGGATCTCCGCCCGGAAGAGCGGCTGCCTTTTCCGCAAGTCTTCGGGCAAATTCCTCGACAATCGGCTCTTCCACTATGATCCGCTCCACAGACATGCAAATTTCTCCCTGATGCATGAAAGCGCCGAAAGAAGCTGCATTGACCGCATAGTCCAGGTCTGCGTCGGCCAATATGATAAGAGGGTCTTTACCGCCCAATTCGAGCGTATATTCCTTCAATTTGGCGGCAGCCCTCTTCGCAATGCTGAAACCGGTGGTAGTTTCGCCTGTAAAGGTAACGCAAGAGCAGCGATCATCGTCAATGAGGGCATCGCCCAACACGCTTCCCGGTCCGGTTATTATATTGAGGGCCCCCTGAGGCAGGCCGGCCTGCTCAAAAAGTTCCCCAATCTTAAGACCGATAACGGGCGTCTCACTCGCCGGTTTCAAAACAACTGTATTCCCTGCAGCCAGGGAGTAGGCTACTTTATACATGGAAAGAATCAGCGGGAAATTCCATGGTGTAATGGCCACCACGGTACCCTTTGGCCGGTAGACAGTCATGGAGAGCTTTGACGGATCGGAGTGAAATGTCTCACCAAGAATATGTTTGCAGTCCCCGGCTGCCGTTTGGAGCAGGTCCACTGTTTGCGAAATCTCAAACATACCCTTGCCGAAAATGCCGCCTCCCTCTGCGGTAAGAACATCTGCAAATTCCTTGCGGTTTTCTTCCATTATTTGGGCAGCCTTTAAAAGCACATTTGCCCGTTCCGCCGGTGGAGTATTAGCCCATATTTTTCGCGCAGAATAAGCTGCGCTCATTGCCCGGTCCGCATCCCGGACATCCCCTTTCGCCACACAGGCATATACTTCCCCGGTATAGGGATTGAAGTCGTCAAACGTAGCCCCTGACACAGCATCAACCCATTGGCCTCCGATGAACATTTGATGTGTTTTCATAGTTATTCCTCCCTTAATATACTTTGGTTATCTTTCAATTACTTCGTTTTTCTTAGATTCTCACTTTTTATTCAGATAGCCCATCTCTTGTTATTTACATCAATGTGTAATATTGGATGGCGGTGTGTAACCTTACCCAAGACCGCGTGTTTTTCCTAATATCATGGCCAGTGGGATTCCACATCGTCTCCCGGCAGCAAACCTCCCATGTCTTCCTGGGTCTTCGCCCTAAATTCCTTCGTCCTGCCTATCCAAGAGGTGGAACGTCAGTCATGCTCCTAGACTGGGTCTTTGCCCTGATGGATTAATTCAACCTGACTGTCCCGGGCTCTCTGTTTTCAAAGTGCGTTCCAAAGCTTTGTTGATAGATATTTGGTCATTCACATCATCACCTGGGTGGCTGCGGCAATTCCACTGGGCGTTAATGTGCTTACGTTTGTTAAGGTGTCTTCAGCGTCTTTATGCGGCTGTTGACTGTTGAATGTCGCTCATCATCTTCTCTGGATTGTAGTCGACGCCCTTACTCAAAATGGCGTAGAATATCCGGATCAGTTTGCCGCAGAGGGCGACTATGGATTGCATTTTGTTGAGCGGGTTCTTTGCCCTTGTTAGGTTACGACGGTGTAGCTCTTTAAACTCCGGGTTTTTACCCAGGATGGCTATCATGGCCATGAATAGCCCGTGCCGTAATCGCTTCCGCCCCCGGCGGCTTATTGTAGTTTTGCCTTTGTGTTTGCCGGAGCTGTTTTCAACCAGGTTGCAGCCGGCCAGTTTTTGTATTTGACGGGGGTGTTCGAATCTGTTGATGTCCCCGGTTTCACCGACAAAGGTTGCGGCTGTAAACAGTCCGACGCCTTTGATATTCAGGAGTTTGTTTGCATTCGGGACTTGGAGTAACAACTCCCACATCAGTTGTTCCAGTTGTTCAAGTTGCGTATGGTATAGTTCGTATTCGGCAAGCAGGTTCTGCAGGCCGGCTTCTGAAGCTATATGGCCGTTGGTTCTGCCGATGCTGCTTACCGCTGCTTTTATCAGCGCTTGTGCTTTTTTTAGGCCTATGGCGCGTTTTACTTCTGTACGCCAGGTGGCCAGTATTTTATCCGCGCCGGCTTCTATCACTTTAGCCGGGGTTGGAAACATGCGCAGGGTCAGAAGCGCTGTTTTCCCTGTCCATTTTTTGAATATCTCTGTGAACTCCGGAAACCGGATGTCCAGCCAGCGTATGACTCTGTTGTTGATGGCAGTCAGTTGCCCTTGCAGCCGTTCTCTT
Source organism: Bacillota bacterium (assembly GCA_023439185.1). Taxonomy (GTDB): domain Bacteria; phylum Bacillota; class Desulfotomaculia; order Desulfotomaculales; family Desulfallaceae; genus BRH-c8a. The sequence continues at coordinate 21,227 of JAEXOR010000032.1, forward strand.
TCAGTCACCGCTTCGCGTAGCTCTTGATAGATGTTTTCCGGAATGTAGACTTCTCGGTAACGTCCGTCTTTGACTAACATGGCGATGGTTTTGGGGTCTTTGCGGTCGTTCTTGCTGGGGCTGTTGTCATCCAGTTCTTTGGTCCGTTTGACATGAAACGGGTTGACTATGGCTAATTTATGGCCCTGGCGGTTAAGGTGGTCTCCCAGCGTAAACCAATAATGGCCTGTGGGCTCGAATCCGATGATAATTTCTGTCTTTGCATGCTGTTTACTGGTGTCTTGCATCCACCGGTCCAGAAGTTTATATCCTTCCGCCGTGTTGCTGAATTTCAGCAGTTTGGCTAGCTCTATGCCTCTGTAGTCAAAGGCTCTGGCATAGTGGGTTTCTTTGCCGATGTCGATTCCGACCACCAGGGTTTCATTTTTTATTTGCGAAATCTTCTCGTTTTGTGTACGCTTCATATAGAGGCGCCTCCTCAATTTGGTTTTGTGCCTTTCTTGACCGGATCAGCACATCTCCATTGTATTGATGGGCGTCTCGTTTTTCAAAGCCCGCTTTTAGTGATTACAGGAATGCTCCTCGCAGAATTAATAAGTATTTGTTGGTATGACTCTACTTTAATTTCCGAGAGCCTACCTTTAATATATAAAGCAAGCAAAATTTGTTCCCAAAAAAAAGAGCGTTAATACGCTCTTTTTAAAACTTTGACTTCAAAATTTATGATAAATTTTAGGACACTTTACGTAAAAAACCAGATTTAAACGGTAATTATCTGACTATTTAAAAAAGCGTGAAATATTTTCACATGCTAAATTATTGAGCATCATACCTGTATGTTGTACTGTTTTATCTTGTTATATAGAGTATTTCTTGATACCCCTAAAATCCGCGCTGCTTGAGCGATATTTCCTTCAGAGGCGCTTATGGTATCAATAATTGCCTGGAGTTCAATTTCCCTGAGCGGACAAAGCTTTTTTGTCCCGGATTCCGCCGGAAACCAGCTTTTTTTCGTTTGCGCCAGATGTTCGGGCAAATGCTCCACCATGATCCTGCCTCCGGAGGCTACATTGATAGCCCTTTCAAGAGCATTTTCCAATTCCCGGACATTACCCGGCCAGTGATGGCTGGTCAGGCAGGCCAGAGCTTCAAGGCTTATATCCAATAAAGTTTTCCCCAAATGACGTCCGATTTTACGGATAAAGTAATTGGCCAGCAATGGAATATCTTGTTGTCGCTTCCGTAAGGGGGGAATAGTAATGGAAAAAATATTGAGACGATAAAAAAGATCTTCCCGGAATTGCCCTTTTTCAATTTCTGTTTTTAAATCCCGGTGGGTAGCCGCGATAATCCGGACGTCAACCGGAATAACTTTCCGCCCTCCCAGCCTGGTCACTTGCTTTTCCTGGAGGAACCGCAGCAACGTCACTTGTAAATCAAGAGGCATATCTCCGATTTCATCCAAAAAAATAGTACCGCCTGAGGCAAGTTCAAATTTACCGGGGCATCCTCCGCGGCGGGCTCCTGTAAATGCCCCTTCTTCATAACCGAAAAGTTCGCTTTCGATCAGTTCCCGGGGAATAGCAGCACAGTTAACGGCGACAAAGGGCCCATAAGCCCGCATACTGGCGTTGTGAATGGCCTGGGCAAATAATTCCTTTCCGGTACCGCTTTCCCCCTGCAGAAGAATAGTTGAACTGGAGGCTGCCGCCTTACGGGCCATGACACACGCTTGTTGAAAGACTTTGCTGTCGCCGATTAAATTATCAAAAGTAAACCTGGCTTTTGCCCCGACCATATTGGTTACCAAGCGGTGCACATCCTTGATTTCTCTCAAAGTGGATACTGCACCGATAGTTTCACCCTGGCCATTTTTTATGGGTTGGGCCGTCATAGTAAAATGATAGCGCCCCCGTTCATTATCCAGGACAATTTCCCTATCGTTAAAACTACTCCCGTAAAGGACTTCCTGCATTGGCATAAAGGAACTTCCCAGTTTATGCAGAGCGTGTCCGATTTTTGTAGCCGGTTCCACCCCCATTATCCGGCCGCCGGCGGTATTAATCCAATTGATGATTCCTTTTTGATCAATGGTTATCAAACCTTCGGTAATTGATTCCATCACCGCTTTGGAAAAATCGTGCGCCTTTTGGAGTTCATCATAAACTTTTTCCAATTGAAGCTGGTTCTCAATGGCTTTAACCGCTGCTACTACCATGCCCATGGTATGGGAATGGTTTCTGTTATAATGAGCACATATACCCAAAGCTCCGATTAGGTATCCGTTAGAATCGAATATTGGAGCCCCCGAGCTGGTCCAATCGTGCAAAACCTGGCAATAGTTTTCCCGGGCCGCCACTTGCAAAGGCGTCTTTTCTGCCAGAACCGTTCCAAGTGTATTCGTTCCCATTACCTTTTCACTTAGGTTGGCCCCTTTGCCAATCTGATCGTGTTTGCATAAAGCCAAAAGCTCCGGGTCCCCGACCATTTCCAGCACATACCCTTCTTCATCAACAAGTAATACTTTAAAACCTTCACCACAGGTATCTACCAGCAATTGCATAAACGGAACAGCCACCCTGATTAAATTGTGGTGACAGTCAAGCCGTTTCTGAAATTCAAAACCGGTTAAAACCTCTTGGCCGGATTTGATGTAAGGGTCAATTCCGTAAGCACTACACCTTTCCCAGGATTCCATAATAACCGGGCGGATTACGCATTTATCCATTTTCCCCAATTTAATGTATTCTTCCCAGGCCCGGTCTATATTAGATAAGTGATCTATTGATGCCAAAGCCAACATAGTCTTTCACTTCCTAACTTCATATAAAAACTTATTTAGAGATTAAGACACCAAATATTTCTCTTCAATTCTTGCCACACTAACAAATGACAGACTTTTCAGTATTTTCAAATAATATATACTAGTTTTCTTCAACACTTTAATAATTAGCTCAAGTTTAAATTCATTTTATACCCTCCAGCGAAACCTTGGCAACCTAGATTTTAACCCGACAGAACAAGTTTCTACGAGGTTACCAGCGGCCGCTCCCATAAACACTAAAAAATAATCGCAATCGCAACGGCGTTATTCCCTGCGTTTCTCAACCCCGGTTTGATAATCATATACCATTTTGGAAAGATGGTGTATCACCGGCAGCGTCTCCCCGTACCCCGGAGTATCCTTGCTGGTCAGCACAAGGATATAAGGCCGCACGGGGTGCACCACGTAAGCCACGTCGTTATAGGTATGCTCCGGGGGCCAGGTGCCGATTTTGTTGGCCACTCTAATGCCTTCGGGCAGCGGGGCCGGGATGCGTTCTTTATAACGGGAGTTGAATAGGTGGTCCAATAGCGGGCTGCTTCCGGCTGTATGGGAACGTGAAAAATCAAGGGTCGCCTTCATGTAAATACCCAAATCCAAGGGGCAGGTGATGTTGGCGTCGTCGTCAACCACCTTGCCGCCCGTGGAACGCATGAATTCTTTGATTTGCCGGCGGTCCAGTCTTTCCAATAATATATTGGTGGCCACATTATCACTGTGGATGATGGACAACTCGGACAACCGGGCCATAGTGTAACGGGAGCCGGGTTTTTGCTCTTTTAAAAAGCCGGTGCCGCCTTCCAGGTGCTTTTCCTCGTAAAGCAATTCTTCGTTAAGATTCAGCCTGCCTCGGGATGCTTCACGGTACAGGTAAAGATTCAGCGGCAGTTTAAAGGTGCTGGCGGCGTGAAAAGTTGTCAGCGCATTATAACCGCACTCCCGCCCGGAATTCAGATCGATGAAATATAGACCGTAAATACCGGGCTGTTCTTCCAGGTATGCGGCTATCTCTTTTCCCAGGGGATCGTAATCCGGAAGGAAAGGCACGGGCTTCCGGTAAGGCGGGAACAATCCGGGAACGGATATAATCAGCAGCAATGTAACAATGACAATCAAAAAAGACTTGATCAGTTTCACGGCAGCCTCCGGTAAAGAAGACTTGGTTCAGGTGGGGTTGTGACCCCACCTGAACCTTAGTCGCACTTATTTCGAGCTTACAACCTGTTAATCCCCGGCCTATAAGGACGGGGTTTTACAGGCTGTGCGAAGATCAAGTTGGTTACACTTAAATGTAGCATATTAAATTCCTTAAATCTACTTAATTGATAATATTTTACATTAAATTACCGGATATTATCTTCCAGTCCCCGGGGGGTTAAAATCCGGAGCCAAGTATTATAAAATATAAGTAGGGCCGCAACCAAAAATGAATGTGGAATGGATGGAAGAAATGCTTTTTAATCCTTTTGCCATGGTAAACAAAAACGAGATCATTAAAAGGGTAAAGAAAATGCGGGCCGCGCATCCCGACCTTTCCGATCGTGAGCTGTGTGATTTGATTATTGCCCGCAAAGCCCAAATGTGCGGAATAAGCGGTGCGGTAACCGCCCTGCCGGCCGTCTTTCCGGTGGTGGGCACGGCGGTGGCCCTGCTCGTAGGCGCCGCCATTGACGTAATGGCAATAAGGTACCTGATGGCGGAAATGGTTTTGGAGATGTCCGCGGTGTACGGACGCAACCTGAGCCAACCGGGAGTGTCCAGGGAAGCGTTATGGGTCATGGGTTCCGCCGTCGGGGCGGATACCGCCAATAAGGCGCTGAATAAAGCGGCGGTGGAGGGCATGTCCAACCAGGCATTTGTGCGCCTGGTCCAGGAAATATTACTGACTCTGGGGATCAGGACCACCCAGCGGACGGTGCTGAGGATTATTCCCCTGCTGGGCGCCGTAATATCCGGCACGGTCAACTACGTTATCTGCCGGCGGGTGGGCGTTATCGCGGCCGATTACTACGACCGCAACGGGTATGATAAATGGGACAATGCCATTGATGTGGAGGGTGAAATAGTGGAGTGAAGCGAAAACCCCGGCTGTCCGGGGTTAAAGTTTTTCCTGTTTTACTTCTTCAGCAACCGGTCCGGGCCACAGTATGGAAATGGCCCGGCCAACCAAAACCGGGTCGCCGCTGGTGAAAAATACCTCCGTGCCGCGCCCGGAACCGCTTTTTAACAAATGATCCTCCGCAAGCACCTGGGCCACCCGTCTGGCCACGGCTTCCCCGGTATCTATCACCTTAACATCTGGCCCCACGATTGATTCCACTTGGAAACGCAACAACGGGTAATGGGTGCACCCCAATACCACGGTATCTACACCGGCCGACAGGAGCGGCTTCAGAAACTTCTGCAGCAAACGCCCGGTTTCGGGATCATCAATCAGCCCCGCCTCCACCCGTTCCACCAGGCCGGGACAGGGTACCGTGATAATTTCCGTGTTGCCGGCGAATCTGCTGATCAGGGAGTGAAACCTCTCGCCCGCCAGGGTCACGCCCGTGGCCATCACGCCGACTCTGCCGTTTTTAGTGCCGGCCGCCGCGGGCTTAACGGCCGGTTCCATGCCCACAATGGGCAGCGTAAACGCCTGACGCAGAAAGTCTAAACCGGCTATGGAGGCGGTATTGCAGGCGGCAACAATTATTTTGACCTTGAAACCGGTTAAAAAACCGGCCACCTTTTCGATCCGGCGGCGGATAAACGCCGGGTCTTTTGTTCCATATGGACAATAAGCGGAATCGGCATAGTAGATAATGTCTTCAGCCGGCAGCAGGCGTCGGATTTCCTTCATTACCGATATTCCCCCCACACCCGAATCAAAAATCCCCACGGGATTAGGGTTGGACACTACATTCACCTCAATCAGCAATTAATTAAAGCCACTGCAAATAAATAACCGGCCTGCGCCGGTTGGTATTTTCCCGCAAGGCTTATAGCCTTTAGACCCGTATAAATTATATCAAATGATGAGTTAAATATACATCCTCCGTGTGGTTATTTTCTGGCGCCGGAACCATAAAAAAGCTGGTGCGTGAGCAAAAGGACCAGGAACAGGGTTATAAATCCGATCACCAGGTGATATCTTTCCGCAATTTCCGAACCCAAATATGACGCAATCCCCAAAACTGCTGCTATAACAGTAACCAAGGCGGTCAACAGAGCCAAAAACTTCACTGGATCGTCCCTCCTCTTTTGGGCACTTCTATAGTATTATATATTTGTCCCACGGCGTGTTCTTTCCTTTAATTTGCCGGTGAAAAGATGGGTTTAGTTTCAATTGACATGGGATTGCTAATCACATATAATTAATAATGCTTTATGTATGCCGGAGTGGCGGAACTGGCAGACGCACGGGACTTAAAATCCCGCGATTGGTAACAATCGTACCGGTTCAATTCCGGTCTCCGGCACCACTCGATATGCCAATCATTTCTGAGGAGCATAAAATTAAACAACGGCACCGGCGAAACTAGCCCAGGCAGGGGTTTTAGGCGGTTTTTGCCCACCCCAAATTTATCTTTAGTGCTCCGTAGCGCCCGGGTATCCTCCGGATTGGCATTGATACCTTTTTCAGTCAAGGCCTTTGATAACCACTTCAAGGCCTTGACATATTTTTATGGAGCGTTACCACTAAAAATGGAGAAATGATTAAAGCACCCTCGGCGAGAGTGCTTCTATAAATTCAGAGCCTTTTTAATGGAATCCATAATTTCCTTGTATTTACTCGGCAATCCATTAACCAGATCATAATTAATTTTAAAAAGCAATTGATTACGACGAATAGTATAGATTTTATTGGTTCTTACGTAAGTCGGCTTTCTAAGCTGCACCAGCTTGTCCCATTCGCCCCTGGAGGCTTGTGAGGTACAGGTGCATATGATTACGTCGTCTTTATCGCCATCGTTGCCAACAACAAGCACCGGAGCACTTTTTGATTGGCCGCTGTTGTTGTAATACTTGGCAAAAAAGAAATCGCCGTGCTTGGCGCTTTCTCTGTCCTGTTGCAGCTTAGATTCTTTTGTAGAATTCCTTGAGCTCATCTTCGTACATATCCCTAAAATATTCTTTGTCTCTATCAAAATCGATTTCCGATTCAGATGACGGCAAAACAACGGGCTCAATCTTATCAAAGCCAAAGGACTTTTCAATTTCGGCAATAGAGACGGGGACTTTTTTTGTCAGCTTAATCCTTGCGGCTGAGCAACTTTTTTTGACTGTTGCAGGCATATCAACACCCCTCTTCCCCTGGATTCTGTATCTCATACCATCACCCCGGCATCTGGTTTATGGATAGACTATGTTGAATCGGCCAGGGAAATACCTGAATTTGTTGCTATAGGAAATGATTTTGTTTAGAAATATTGTAGCATGTAGCATATAGCGTGTCTACTAACGGTTTTCACATTGGTCATATGCGCTGTCCTCTTCGTTGTCCCATTCAGAGAAGGTCAATTCGGCAATCTTCAACCAACCGAGCAGTTCAATGCTTTCATTCAGTAATTCACCTGTTCTATTAGCCCCTTCCTTGTCCATACCTGTGGCTCCTTTGCACTGAATCCTGCGGTGCTTCCCCTATTTTTGCTCTATTTCCGTAACACATTCGGTTTTAATTTTTTCAACCAGAAACTGCAGGGCATCTATGACATGCGGTCTAATATCGCCGCCGATCAGTACATACATTATGTCGTCGCCGACCTCAAGCCGACCTTCATTAAGCCAAACTTTAACATGAAAAATACCGTCCATTTTATAAGTCTCTGCAATCACCGCATCCACTTTCTCTGCATCATAGGCAAATTCCATTCCCTTTACCAGCGAACCATCATCAAGTCCCTGGCGGACCTTGGCTTTGGGCGTCTGACGCACGACGCCGTTATGGACTAAAAACATCCCTTCCTGTAGAGCCATTGGGTCCGCTTTTGCTTCTTTGAGCCATTGATCAATAGACGGCGATTTTATCTTGGCTTTTTCATTAGACATATATCAATGCTCCTTATTTATTAATCGTGTTTTGATAAAATAATGATACTGATATATGCAATTTTGCGCAAGCTTAGCCACTACTGACAGCGAATAGTGGCCTTGTTACGAGCATTCAGCATGGTCACTCCTACTAACTTTCCATCTCGATACCTGATAATTAAGCCGTCTTCCGTTAATTCACTGTCATCTGCCTCTACCGGTTTATCGTTAAAATTAACGTAAAGAACGTCAGCTTCATCATCATAATGCAAGAAGATTTTATTTTGACCCAAGGTTGAAACCAGTGCCGGCAAAGCGTGAATTACTTTGCTTAACTCAGCTACTTCGGCCATACCTGCGGCCTCCTTTGTACTTGATCTATTTTTTTTGTTAAAAAAGCAGTGATTACAAAACCATCTTTTTCTGTTTTTTCACGATAAACCACTACAAGGTACTTATTATCCCGAAGCTTACGAACTGCTAAAAGTTCCCCGCTGCCACCGGCTCTAACCGTTTGAGGTTCCTCAATACCTCTGATAACTTCTTTCAACAAATGCTCAAGTTCAGGGTGACCGATTATAATATGTTCCCACCTTTCATCTGTTAATCTAATGGGAACACCATTAACTGAAGTTACAACACTTAATAAAACCAAATACAACACCCCTGGTCAAAAGCCATACATTTGTCTATAATAACATACAGCATTTACCATCATTTGCGTTCATTTTAACATGGCTAAAAATTGAAATCAATTAATAACTTAGTCTTCTTTGAGCAGCTTGTCCTCTTCCATATCGGTGACGCCGGCTTCCTGGAAGGTGATCATCTCGTCCAGTACCTTGCAGGCGCCTTCTATTATATGCATTACCAGCACGGCGCCGGTACCCTCCCCCAAACGCATGCCGGCCTGCAGCACCGGCGTCAGCCCCAGCATTTCCAGCATCATCCGGTGGCCGGGCTCGGCGGACAGGTGGGTGGCAAACATATAGTCTTTGCACGCCGGCGCGATGGCGGCGGCCGCCAATGCGGCGGCGCCGGTGATAAAGCCGTCCACCAGCACCGGCGTCCGCCTTGCCGCGCAGCCCAGGATCACGCCGGCCAGACCGGCGATTTCCAGACCGCCTACTTTGGCCAGCACGTCCACCCCGTCCGACCGGTCCGGTTTGTTTACTTCCAGGGACCTGGTCACCGCCCGCTTTTTGTTCTCCAATACTTCATCGTTAATCAGGGTGCCCCGACCGGTAATATCCGCGGCGTTATACCCGCCGAACACTGCCAGTATGGCGCTGGAAGGCGTGGTATTGCCGATGCCCATGTCACCGAGGGCAATCAGCGTGCTGCCCTGCTGCTCAATTTCCGTTTCCGCCACCGCAATACCAACCTCCAGGGCGGCCACCGCCTCATTCCTGGTCATCGCCGGTCCGACGGCTATATTCGCCGTGCCCGGCCGGATTTTACGGTTTAACACTCCGGGCACGTTCACTTCTCCGGCTACGCCTATATCGACCACTGTCAGGTTCGCCCCGGCATGGCGGGACAGCACCCCGATGCCGGCTACGCCGCCGATAAAAGCAGACAGCATTTGACCGGTTACTTCCTGGGCCGCCGCGCTGACTCCTTCTTCCAGTACGCCGTGGTCCCCCGCCATGACGATCACCGAACGCTTGCCCACCCGCGGCCTCGGGTTGCCGGTAATCCCCGCCATCCTGACGGCGATCCGCTCCAGTTCGCCCAGGCTGCCCGGCGGTTTAATCAAATTGTCCATCCGTTCCCTGGCCTTGTCCATGGCCGCCCCGTCAAACCCGCCAATCCTTTGCACGGTTTCCTGCAACAGCATAATTGTCCCTCCTTAAATTAGCAATTAAAAAAGCCCACAGTCAAATGACCGTGAACTTTTCCATCATCCACTTAAGCCGCCCATAAATGGCCGGCAACGCGAACAGGCAGGTCTCCTGGCTCCCGGCTCAATCGTCCTGGCCGCCGCCTTCCCGGTTTTACCCAGTGGCGTTAAGGCGGGGACTACCCCGGTTACAGTGGCGGGACCGCCCGGGAATTACACCCGGTTCCCTATTCTCCCTTTTTTGGGCACCTGCAGCGCGATATATTAAAATTACCGGATAGTATTCCACCCCCACCGGTTATTTCCTGCCGGATCAGCAAAAATAGTTTTGGTTGATCGCCAAAGGAAATCGCGCTAATGGCGGAGAAAATTTTAAAAAGTGTCTGAGTATTGCGAACAAGGAGATTAAAAATGCGGCATATAATCAGTCAGCTTAATAAAATTACCGGTCCGGAGCAAGTTTTTACCGCTCCGGAGGATCTCTTTTGTTACAGTTATGACGCCACTTTCCGCAGTTTTATGCCCGACGTGGTGGTCAAACCCCGGGACAGGGACCAGGTCGCGGCCGTTGTCAAACTGGCCAATGAAGAGGGCATTCCTTTATACCCCCGGGGCGCGGGCACCGGTTTGAGCGGCGGTTCCCTGCCGGTAAAGGGGGGCATTGTCATTGTCCTGACCGGAATGGACCGCATCCTGGAGATCGACCGGGAGAACTTGCTGGCGGTGGTGCAGCCCGGCGTGGTCACCGGAGACCTGCACCGGGCTGTAGAGGAAAAGGGGTTGTTTTACCCGCCCGACCCGGCCAGCAGCGACGCCTGCACCATCGGCGGTAACATCGCCGAGTGCGCCGGCGGCCCCAGGGGTTTTAAATACGGCGTCACCAGGGACTACGTACTGGGTCTGGAAGCGGTGTCCCCCACCGGAGAAGTGCTGCGCACAGGCGGCAAAACCGTAAAAAACGTCAGCGGATACGACCTGACCAGGCTGCTGGTGGGCAGCGAAGGCACCCTGGGCATTATCACCGAGGCCACGCTGCGACTGGTCCCCCTCCCCCGGGCGGTCAGAACGCTGATGGCGGTGTACGACGACCTGCCAAAAGCCGGAGAGGCCATTGCGAAAATCTCCACCTCGGGAGTCGTCCCCGCCACTTTGGAAATCATGGACCGGCTGACCATCCAGTGCGTAACCCGTTACGCGGGATGCAACCTGCCCTCGGACGCCGAGGCGGTACTGATTATCGAAGTGGATGGCATGGAAAGCGCCGTGGCTGAAGAAGCGGACATTGTGGCCCAAGTATGCCGCCAGACCGGCGCCCGGGAAGTGGTGGCGGCACAAAACGCCGCGGAAAGGGAGAACATCTGGCGGGCCAGGAAAGCAATTTCCGCCGCGTTGGTACAGATTAAACCGACAAAAATCTCGGAGGACGCCACGGTACCCCGCAGCAAGGTACCGGAGATGATTATAAGGCTGCAGCAAATCCGGGCCAAACACGATATCAACCTGGTGATTTTCGGTCACGCCGGAGACGGCAACCTGCATCCCAACATTATCGCCGATGAAAACGATCCCGCTGAAATGCAAAAGGCTGAAGCGGCCATCGAAGAGATCTTCGAGGCGGCCGTTTCCCTGGGCGGCACCCTCAGCGGCGAGCACGGCATCGGCATCTTAAAAGCGCCGTTCATGCACCTGGAGTTCAGCCCGGCGGAGCTTGACTATATGCGCCGGATTAAAGAGGCGCTGGACCCCAAAGGCATTCTAAACCCCGGCAAGATCTTTTACGGAGCACAAAAATCATGAATAATAAAAAAATCACCGGTTTACTGCCGGAAATTATCCGCTGCGGCCGCTGCGGCAAGTGCCGCTCGGTTTGTCCCGTTTTTGCCGAACTGCCCAACGAACCCATGGCGGCCCGGGGAAAAGTACAGCTTTTTAAAGCCATTCTCAGCGGGGCTCTGGAGCAGTCCGAGCATTACCGGCATATCATTTCGCACTGCTTGCTGTGCCGCCGGTGCGAGGAGTATTGCCCCAACGGGGTGCCCACCGCCCGGCTGGTGCTGGCGGCCCGGGAACAGGCTGTGGAAAAGCTGTCCCTGCCCTTTGTCAAAAAAAATGTACTGCAGCATTTCCTGACCAATGAAGGCCGGCTGAACCTGGCCGCCAGGAGCCTGGCATTTTACCAGCGGAGCGGGATGCGGTCTCTGGTCGTAAAGATAAGCGTCCTGCCCGCCGGTTGGCTGGAAAAAGAATCTCTGCTGCCCACCATCGCCGCCGCGCCCCTGCGCGCCATACTGCCCGGGCGGATCGCGCCCCCCGGCCGGCCCGGGATGAAGGTAGGTTATTTCACCGGTTGCATGAACAACTACGTATACACCCAAACAGGCAAAAACGCGGTCAAACTGTTAAACGCCGCCGGATGCGAAGTGGTTATTCCCGACCAGTTATGCTGCGGCATACCGTCCCTGGCCGGCGGCGAACGCGGCTCTTTCCTGTACATGGCCCGAAGGAATATGGACGCCTTCCGGACGGCAGGCGTCGAGGCGCTGGTGACGGACTGCGCCGCCTGCGGTTCAGCCTGGAAAGAGGACTACCCCGCGGCGGGCTTGCACCCGTCCTTTCCGGTTTACGACATCAGTGAGTTTCTGGCCCTGAAGGGTCTGCCTCCGGGGCGGCTCGAAAAGCCGGCGCGAATAACCTGGCACGACCCCTGCCACCTGGTCCGTTACCAGAAAATAACCGCAGAACCACGGAATCTGTTGCGGTCCGTCAACGGAATCGAGTTGGCGGAGATGGACGGCGCCGCTCAGTGCTGCGGCGCGTCAGGTTCGTTTCAACTGGAGCACCAAACCGTTTCCGCCGCCATCGGCCGCAAAAAAAGCGCCGCCATCCTGGCCACGGGCGCCGGTATAGTGGCCACCGGCTGCCCTTCCTGCCGGATGCAAATCGAGCGCTCCCTAAAGGAAGCCGGAAGCAGCATCCGGACGGTTCATATCGTGGACTTACTGGCCGCCGCCATGCCGGACGTACCCGCAGGCGCATAAATAAATGATCAATTGCGCCATGCTAGCAGTATGGTTTTGCAAATACCTTTTCACGGAGGTCATGATGAAGTTACCCCAAATGGTCGATATTAAACAAAATTTCCCCCACCGGCGTCTTGAAGACGTAACCGGCGCGGTAAATCAGGAATTGCACCGCAGCGGCCTGGCGGAAAGGATAAAACCGGGTCAAAGGGTGGGCATCACCGCCGGCAGCCGGGGCATCACCAATATCACCGTCATCCTGGCCGCTGTGGTTGAATTTATCAAATCATTGGACGCCCAACCGGAGATCATTGCCGCCATGGGCAGCCACGGAGGCGGTACCGGCGACGGGCAGCGGCAAATTCTGGAGGCGCTGAAAATTACCCCGGACAATGTCGGGGCTCCGGTGCGCACCGGGGCCGAATGCCGTCAGGTAGGCGTTATTGACGGGGGTATTCCGGTATACGGGACTGAAATCGCCCGCCGGTGCGACGCCATTGTAGTGGTCAACAGGGTAAAGGAACATACCGCCTTCCACGGCCCAGCCGAAAGCGGGCTGCAAAAAATGATCACCGTCGGGCTGGGCGGGCCGGAGGGGGCCAGGACCCTGCACCGCTCCGGAGCAGCCGAACTGCATAGAATCATTCCGGCCGCCGCCCGGCTGATTATGGAGCACCTGCCCGTGGTTATGGGCCTGGCCATCCTGGAGGACGCCTACAAGGATACTATGAAAATAACCGCTCTGACGCCGGAGCAATTCATCGCCGGTGAAGAAGAGCTACTCAAGGAAGCCAGGAAAATCCTGCCCCGGCTGCCCGTTGACAATCTGGATCTGCTGATTGTGGAAAAAATGGGCAAAAACTACAGCGGCACCGGCATGGACACCAACGTTATCGGACGGATGCGCGTTATGGGCGTGCATGAGCCCGAAAGCCCCCGCATCCGGCACATTGCCGTGCTGGACCTGACCGATGAATCCCACGGCAACGCCAACGGTGTCGGTCTGGCGGACTTCACCACCAGGCGGCTGGTCAAGAAAATCAACTGGGACGTCACCATTAAAAATGTGCTCACCAGCACTTTTGTTAAGCGGGCCATGCAGCCAATCACCTTGCCCGACGACCGCGCCGCCATCGAGGCAGCGCTGGAGAGCCTGGGCAACGTGCAACCTGAAGAAGCCCGGGTGATCCAGATTAAAAACACCCTGCAGCTTGCCGGCATGCGTGTCTCCGCCCCGCTGCTGTCTGAGCTACGCCAAAAACAAAATGTGGAAATAACGAGCCAACCGGAGGAAATGACCTTTGACCTAAAAGGTCGGCTGGCACCCCTGCCTTAAATGACGCCGGACATCGGACGTCAGGCGTCGGTGGTATGAAAAGCGGCCAAGGTTCATAGAATAACCCCGACCATATTTAACACGGGGGTAACACCATGCCGCAATTGGTTGACAGTCCAATACCGGAGGCCGCCCGACCGGAGGTTGCACCCGGGGACCGGGAAATCAAAATCCGGGTCAATAACCGCGAAGTAAGCGTTCCGGCGGATACGCCCAATCTGCTTGAGGCGGCCAGACTGGCCGGAATAGATGTGCCCAGCCTCTGTTATCTGCAGGACATCAACGCCGCCGGTTCCTGCCGCATCTGCCTGGTGGAGGTGGAAAGCGGCGGCCGCCGGACGCTGCAGGCATCCTGCGTTTATCCGGTACAGGAAGGAATCAGTTTTTTTACCAACACCCCCCGGGTCAGAAGGGCCCGGAAACGAATGTTGGAACTGCTCCTTTCCGAGCATGACCTGGACTGCGTCAACTGCGTTAAAAACCGCAACTGTGAGCTGCAGAAGCTGGCCGACGACCTGGGTGTGCGGGAGATCCGCCTGACCGGCGAACGTCTTAATCTGCCGGTGCAGAATAAAAACGCCTTTATTACCCGCAATTATAACAAGTGCATTAAATGCCGCCGTTGCGAAGCGGTATGCAAAAAGGTGCAGGATGTTAATGTCTACTCGGCCCAGCGCCGGGGTTTTAACACCGTAATCGCGCCGGCTTTCATGAAGGACATGTCCGAAGTTGACTGCATAGCCTGCGGCCAGTGTGTGTCCGTCTGCCCCACCGCGGCCCTGGCGGAGAGGGAATACATCCGGGAAGTATGGGACGCCATTGAAGATCCGGAGCGCATCACCGTTGTGCAGACAGCGCCCGCCGCACAGGTTTCACTGGGTGAGCTTTTCGGCCTGCCGCCGGGTTCGGTGGTCACCGGCAAAATGGTGGCGGCGCTGCGGCAAATCGGCTTTGACTACGTTTTTTCCACTGTTTTCGCCGCCGACCTGACCATAGTGGAAGAAGCCCACGAACTGCTGGAAAGGCTGCAGGGCAAAGGCAAACTGCCTCTGATCTCATCCTGCAGCCCGGGCTGGGTGCGTTACTGCGAACGTTTCTTCCCGGAATTTACGGCCAACCTGTCTACCTGCAAATCACCCCAGGAAATGCTGGGTGCGCTGGTCAAGACATATTTTGCCGAACAAAACAACTTGGATCCCCAAAAAATGGTGGTAGTGGCGGTTATGCCGTGTACCGCCAAAAAGTACGAGGCCGCCAGGCCGGAGATGGTTACCCGGGGCACCCGGGACGTGGATTATGTACTCACCGTGCGGGAACTGGGCCGGATGATCCGTGAGGCGGGAATTAGCTTTAACGCGCTGCCGGACGAAGAATTCGATGCCGCCCTTGGCATTAACACCGGCGCGGGGAACATCTTCGGCGCAACCGGCGGCGTCATGGAGGCCGCGGTCCGCACCGCGTCGGCCCTGGCCGGGGGCGCGGAGATAAAGGGACGCATTAAGTTTAATACCTTCCGGGGCATGAAAGGGGTTAAAGAAGCCTCCGTGGTACTGGGTGACAAAACCGTCCGCCTGGCGGTGGCCCACGGCACCAGAAACGCCAGGCGCCTGCTGGAACGGGTCAAGGCCGGTGAAAAGTTTGATTTTATCGAGATCATGGGCTGTCCCGGAGGCTGTGTCGGCGGCGGCGGCCAGCCGGTATCCGCGGAACAACAAAGGAACCGTAAAACCTTCGAGGAAGTACGCCGTAAAAGAGCCGGCGCCCTTTATAGTATCGACCTGAACAAAAAAATACGCCGGGCACACGAAAACCCCGCTGTTTGGGAATTATACCATAATTACCTGGGCAACCCTTTAAGCGATCAGGCGAAAGAAATTTTACACGTGCATTACCGGCAACCCAACACATCTAAGCCCGCCGGCAGGAAAAAACTGCTTCATTAAGGAAAAAGGAATGTCCCCCAAGGCGGCGACGGCTTTAAGGAGCGGAGCGTTGAACTCTAATTCACATATATTTATATAACATATTTCACAAACCAGTACGCGGTTAAACCGGTATACACCGCCGCCCAAATATACAACAGGTCAATTACAGTTTTATTAACCCGGTTGGGATGATCCGCGCGGGACATATTGACCCTGTGCATCTCGGCGTCATAAAAAGCGCTCTCGAGCCACTTTTTCATGCCTTTTTGATTATCCGCCGGCGGCTGTTTGAAACAAAAATCGCCCATACTTAAAATAACGGCCATAACCCACATCCCCCTCGGCATGGAAGCTTGTGCTCTTTTCAACATTATAAATGCGCCCCGGGGGAAAAGCAACAATAGTTTGTGAAATATTTAATTTATCTCTGTATGCGTAGGGGCGACCCTTGCGGTCGCCCGAAAAAAACAAAACACCCGGTTTACGAGGTGACGGCCTCCTCAAAAAATTCATGATCAACCATCACATTATAAGCTTCCTCAAAGACTTCGTTGGCCCGGATCATCCCGACCAATTGGTTGTTCCTGGTGACGGGCAAAGTACCCAGCTTATGCTTGATCATGGCATGCACCGCTTTGATCAGCGTATCGTTAACGTCCAGGGCGACAAAATTAAAAGGATACATTATTTCTTTAATATTCTTGCCGCTTTCCGCCCTGCACCGCTCCGAAAACAGTCCCTCCCAGAATATCGGTACTGAAAAGGTGCTCGTCCTGGCAAAAAAAGGTTCCAGAGCTTGTAATACGGAACGGAAAGTAACCATACCCAACGGATTGCCGTAGTCGTCGCATACAATCAAGGATCTGTGTACAAGCCCGCTTTTGCCGCGCTGATAAAATGATTTATGCAGCAGGGTGACAGCATCCTCAACGGTGCAATGATGTGAAATCGTCTTATAATTACGCACCGGAATCATCACATCGGCGACCTTTTTCTCGGGCTGTTCCGACACTGGATATCCCTCCCGGCCATGTGAATTATAAATAATTTTTACTTGCATATTTCATGCCGGCAAAATCCTGACCGGCAGGCACCGTTCAGACCGCTCAAACTATACTCACATACATACGCCGCTGTCTGTTAATGGACAGGTACTGTTTGATATAATACACCCGGCCGGCAGCACGTAACAGTATTTTTACACTACGCCGAGATCATCCAGGTAAGGTTTGGTGGCTCCCACAAAGTCCGCCAATTTCCTGGCCGCCAGGCGAATATTCTTCTCTCTGACCACTTCATACGGCAGCATCAGCTTCAAACGGTACTTACCGGTAGCTTCGACCTTCGGCAGTTCCCTTTCCAGGGCAACGCCCAAACTGTTCTCGATACGGTCCTTTTTTTCCAGCAACGGTACGAAGACCTGCTTCTTGTGGCCGTCCATAACCAGGTCAAATACCAGGTACTCCCGACCTTTATTGGGTCCTTTACGGGGTTTTGTTTTGCCGATCCGGTAAAAAATATTATTGCTGCCGAAAACCTTGATGCACTTCCAGGACTCGGCGACACCTATTTGCTGACTTAGCGACAGATAGGATATCCTGATGCCCCGCTCCAGAAGAATTCTTTTGGCTCTCTGCAATACCTCATCGAGGAACGAATCAAAGGAATCACTTTCAACGGCCTGAGATTCCCTGGGGGCCGTTTTTTCTTTAATCCATTGTTCAAATAACTCAAGAACTATTTTTTTGCTGTCCGCGCCATCCTTGAAATTAATCTCCACATTACCGCTCTTTAACTCCCTGAGGAATTCCTCTTTATAAGCCGCGTATTGCTGCATAAAATCACTCATTAAACCACCCCCGACCGATTTCTTTCCTAAATAGAGGATGTTCGAAAGTCCGCGCGAGATCCACTTTGAACTTTCACTTATTCCTTAGTGGGCGCCCGCAGCAATTACACCCGACGCAGCCAGAGTCAGAATCAAAATTTCCGCCACCACGATGCTTGTATAAGCCCAATCTTTCTTGCGCAGGTAAGCCGGCAGTAGCAAGAACAGGTAACCTGCGATGGTCAGCAGGGCCAGAAAAGCTATTCCCACCAGATTGATATAATCACCGCGGCCCAACATGCCCAGCCAGCCCCAACCATGGGGCGCGCCGGTTTCCGCCAGAAAATCATGGACATTCATCCCCCAGTACAGCGGCATTTCGCCGGCTGGAATAAACGGGGTCAACAGACCGCTCATGTAAAGCAGGAACGTCAATACCAGCATGCCGATTCCGGCCCAGGAACAGTACAGCAAAAGATTGGCGTAAGCTACTTGTTCCGGCGGCACATCTATCTTGGGCGCCACTTTGGTCTGTTTGCCCGGTTCGGCCTTGGCCGGTACGTGTTTTTCTGCGCTTGCCTGACTATTCATCTTTTTACCCCCATCCATGGCCCTTTCAAGAGCTTAATATCCGAGTCCCTTGAGCAGGGATCGGATCCCCGCGAACAACAGCATCACTATCACCAGGGTGCGGACAATTTTCGGCTTGGCCCCGGCCAACAACTTAACCCCGACCAGGGAACCGATCATAATCCCCACTACGGATGGTACCGCGATAATCGCCAGCACCGCGCCCTGGTTCAAATAAACCCAGGCCGCCGATGTGTCGGTAATCGACAGGAGGAACTTACTGGAGCCGACCGCTATTTTAAGCGGCGCTCCCATCAGCAGGTTAAGTACCGGGACATTGGCCCAGCCGGCCCCCAAACCAAACATACCTGCCACCAGGCCGATGAAAATGAACAGCAGGAACCCCTGGGGAGTGCGCCATACCGTCCAGTCAACCGGCCGGCCCGCGGAGGGCTCATAGTAAGACCCGCCAATTTTCAGCGCCTTGCTTACGCCGTCCGGCTCGCCTACTTTGGGAAATTCGCTGTTTTTGGAGAATATAAACAGCACGGCAATTAACGAAATGGTAATGCCCAGCGCTATCTGCAGCAAATCGGCAGGCAGGGCCAGCCCCACAAAAGCGCCTACGATACTGAAAGTTGAGGCGATCAAAGCCACCGGAAGCGCCAGACGCAGGTTGGCCAGGTTCGCTTTTAAAAGACCCGGTCCGGCGGCCAGAGCCCCGGACAGGGCTACGATTAAACCAGCGCCCCGGACAAAATCCAGATGGAATGGAAAGAAGCTGCCCACAATCGGCACAAACAATACGCCGCCGCCCACACCTGCCATAACAGCCATAATGCCAAGGGCGAAACATGTCACCAACAGCATTGCCGGCCACACCCACCAGGGTAAACCGGTTCCGGAGGCCTCGGCCACAGCAACGGCTGCCTGGGAGTTGCCGGCCATTTCCATCAGCATACTTGCTTTTAAAATCAGTCCATCCAGCACGAATATCCCCCGCTATCTCAATTGAAATGTTTTCATACTGAATCGCTTTGCTCTTTTTATCCTGTCCATACTTTTAAGATTGAAATTAAACTCCGAACTTATTTACGTTGCGCGTGCGAAATTACACCGGCATCCGCTTTTTGCTCCGTCATCCCCCCTCTTTTGATGATTTTCTTTATTGCCAATAAAGAATGTGATATAATGAATTTGTTTGAAATGCTACAAATTTTAAATGTGAAAAAATTCTTATGTACTGACTAACCATAACAATAATCGTGCCAGCGGTCGATTTTCGAAGTTTAGCGGTTTCTAACCCATTTTTTTGACCTTGCCGCCAATTGATTGTTCATTATTAGACAACTGCCGGCTAATTTTGGGCGACTCACACCCGAATTGACGGGTTGCAAGGAATGATACCTGTATAAAAACAAACAGGTGACTGTTTGTTTTTATACAGCCACCTGGAAAGGTATAATAATATGGGAAAAACCAAACCAATTTTTTCTTTATTCAACGGCAAGAGTTTAAGGTTTCAGTTTCTGATAGTTATTGCCACCCTCCTGCTGATTCCCGTGCTGGTGATATTATATGATATCTTTTTCGCCACCCGCAGCGACGAAGCCATGTTAAAGGAAAGGGAGGAGAAACTGGGTTCGGTTATTGAAACCGTCGTTATTCCGGAAATCCAAAAAAACATCGAATACTATATGCAAAGGGACAACCTGCGATATGACACGCTGTTGCCCGCGGGCAAATCATCATACCTGAACGAGGCATTTAATGAAACCACCAGACCGCTGGTGCTGAGCAACCCGGGTGTAAGATTCGGTTTATACATCCCCGAGACCCTCGAGACCCCCGAACAGTTCTATGTCCAGGGCTTCCTGCACCAATACCGGAACCTGGACCCGTCGGAACAGGAGGCCCGGGAGGAGCGCATCAAGGAAGAAACCAGGAGCGGGCTTATCGCGGTGGCGGCCAGCGGCCAGCCTCTGTCGCGCCTGATCAGCAGTCTTGACGACGAAGCATATGAGTACCTGATGCCTGTTTATATCGGCAATGAACTGGCCGCGGTGGCCTGGGCGGACGAGCGCATTCACCCCATATTCGCCCAAAGCCGTCTTTTCCTTTCCATTACCCGTTATATCACCCTGTTTGCGGTACTGATAGGAGCGGCGGGGGCGCTGTTCGTAATCCACAATCTGTCCAGCAGCGTCGGCGTGATTAAACAGGGCTTAAGGACCATGGAAAAAGACATCCACAGCAAAATCCCCATCCTGACCGGAGAACCGGGGGAAATAGCCAAAGCCATCAACAGAATGGCGATATCACTGGAGGAAAAGGAAAAACTGGAGGAGGAATTAAGGCGCTCCGAGAGACTGGCCGCCCTGGGGCGTCTGGTGACGGGAGTGGCTCACGAGCTGCGCAATCCCATCGGCATTATCAAAACCACGGTGCAACTGATGGAAAAGGACCTGGAAAAATCAGCGGTGGGCAACGAGTACTTTAAAGTAATCGAGGAACAAATTGAACGCCAAAACAGGGTGATTCAGGAGCTGTTGGATTTCGGCCGGCCCAGCAAATATATGATGCAAAACGCCAATATTAATTCATTACTGGAAAGAGTGCTGGTTTTCACGTCTCCAATGCTTCGCCAGCACAATATTCAACTTGAACAACTGCCGGATCAGGATATCCCTTTAATTGAGGTCGACGCTGAAAGAATCAAGCAGGTTTTTGTCAACATCATCCTTAATGCCGTGCAGGCCATGCCCGAGGGAGGGAAACTGACCATCCGGACCGGCCACGACAGCGAATGGGTCAATATCGGGTTTGAAGATACCGGCACCGGCATAGCGCCTGCGGAAATGGCCAGCATCTTTGATCCCTTTTATACAACCCGTGAATCCGGCACCGGACTGGGACTGTCAATCAGCCACCAGATTATCAGGACGCACGACGGACATATCAACGTCGACAGCATTCTCGGCACGGGCACAAAGTTTATCGTCAAATTACCCTTATTTGAAACAGCGAGGAGTGGCGCGGTTGGTTCCCAAAATACTGATTATTGACGACGAAGAGCATATGTGCTGGGCGCTGGACCGGGCCATGCGCCAGGAAGGTTACCAGACAGAGGTAGCTTACCGGGGCCGCGACGGCTTGGATAAAATACGCGCGGAATCCCCCTCCCTGGTTATCCTCGACCTGCGGCTGCCTGACATGGACGGACTCGAGGTGCTTAAAGAAGCCAAAGCGATGAATCCCAAACTGCCGATCATCATGCTGACCGCACACGGGACCATCGAAACCGCCATCGAGGCCATGAAAATCGGCGCCGCGGATTACATCACCAAGCCCTTTGATTTGGAAGAACTAAAACTGGTCATTAAACAGAACCTGCTGGTAATCCAGTTGGAAACCGAGGTTACTTTCCTGCGTTCCGAGCTAACGGGCAAATACGGCAACTTTATTGCCCAGAGTAAGATTATGCAGGATATCATCGCCCTGATCCAGCGCGTGGCGCACAGCAGCGCCAGCGTGCTGATTACCGGCGAAAGCGGCACCGGCAAGGAAGTGGCGGCGGTATCCATTCACCAAAACAGCCCGCGGAATAACCGGCCGTTTATTACCGTCAATTGCGCGGCCCTGCCGGAACAGCTTCTGGAAAGCGAGCTTTTCGGCCACGAGCGGGGCGCCTTTACCGGAGCGACCGCCCGTAAACTGGGCCGCTTTGAACTGGCGGACAAAGGAACGATCTTCCTCGATGAAATAGCCGAGATGTCTTTAAACATGCAGGCCAAACTACTGAGAGTACTGCAGGAAAAATCCTTTGAGCGCGTAGGCGGCACCGAAACACTGTCCGTCGATGTCAGAGTCATTGCCGCCACCAACCGGGAACTGGGCGAGGCCATAAAAAAAGGGGCTTTTCGCGAAGATCTTTTTTACCGTTTAAACGTCATCCATATTCATATGCCGCCCTTAAGAGAGCGTAAGGATGATATTCCTTTATTGGCGCAACACTTTTTACAAAAGTACGGTCATGTTTATCAGGTGGGCGAAATATCTTCCGCGGCCATGGAACTGCTGTGCGCTTATCATTGGCCGGGCAACGTCCGGGAGCTGCAAAACGTGATTGAGCGGTCCGTGATCATCTGCGGCGGCAGCAAAATAGAACCGGGGCACTTGCCCAGGGAGCTTAACGTCCCGCGCCATTCCTCAAGCAATGTGGTGGTCGACTTCCCCGACAAGGGAATATCCCTTGAGGAACTGGAAAAAGAGTTGATTTTAAAGGCCCTGGACAAAAGCGGCGGCAATCAGACCAAGGCGGCCCAACTGCTCGGCATAACCAGATCCGCCCTCTTATATCGTTCGCAAAAACACGATATTAGCTGGAATTAATAACCAATGCACCTTTATGCACTGCCTGCAATAAGAATTTAAAATAAAATATATTCTTTTTGCAGGATTAATGATATTTATTCAGAATATTTTTTAAAACCATACCGTTAAACAGGACATCCTATACCTAACAAAATACTTCGCACCGATCTCATTTTCTTCTTGAAAACTATGGAAGTGGTGGTGGCTAATGACTATGCAATTAACAACAGACAAGGGTACAGTAAATATTGAAGGGTCGGTTTCACGCGCCAGACTGGAATTAATGGAGATAGACGAGGGACTGGGCAATTTCAGATCTCCCCGGCGCCAGAAGGAAGCGCTGATGGATATAGCCAATTTGCCCGAAGGGCTGGTTTATATAGCCCACACAGATGAAAAAATAATCGGTTACGTGCTGTTTCATTATCCCGGCGAGTACAGCCGCTGGATCAGACATCCGCGCCTCCTGGAACTGGGCGCCATTGAAGTAAGTCAATACTGGCAGAAAAGAGGCCTGGCCAAAGCATTGTTGACCGAAGCTTTTAAAAACCCGTCCCTGGAAGAGTATATCGTCATCACCACGGAATTTCACTGGCACTGGGATTTAAAAAGCAGCGGCCTGAACGTATGGCAGTACCGGGATATGCTGAAAAAGGTGTTCGGTGCGGTTGGCTTTAAAAGGCGCCATACCGATGACCCCGAAATCCTTGAACATCAGGCAAATATGCTGATGGTCCGGGTCGGTAAAAACGTATCCAAGAACCACGCCGATATGTTCACCGACTTAACCTACCAGCACTCCATCCTGCTGTAAGAAAAGCACGCTTATTCAGTTCCCTCAGCGCGCGCTTTTTAATACTTTAATCCTTAGTTCCGGCATAGTTGGGGACATTTCGTGTCCCCTGACCGCCATGGGCCGACTTTCCTAAAAGTATAAAAAAACCCGACCCAGAGCACACTGCTCCGGGTCTATTTTTACCGTTCCCATTCTGACTACTGAATTCTGACTTTTGACTCCTGCTTCACAATACCGCTCCGGCCAGGTAGCCCTGGCGCACCGCGTCCAACGCGTTACGCGGGGTTACAGCGTCGCCGGCCATGTATACCTCGGGAAGCTTTTCTTTAATCCTTTCACACAGTTCCGACTCCGGGCGGGATCCTACCGCCATGACCACCGTGTCCGCTTCAATCAGCTTCTCCCCGCCGTCATACTCCACCAGTACGCCCCGGTCGGTAATGGCGCTCACCCCGGCGCCGGTGAGCACCCACACCCCGAAGCGGCGCAGTTCCTGGAGGATAATCCAGCGCGACGTCGCTCCTAAGCCCGCGCCCACGGATTTACGCATCTCAACCAGGGTAACCTCCTTGACCCCCTTTGTGGCCAGTTCCTTTAACCGCTCCCAATCCTCCGCCCCGTTCAGGGCCAGAAAATGCAGCGTTTCCGCGTCAATGGCGCCTTTCCGAGCCAAATACGCCGCGGTTTCGCATCCCACCGCTCCGCCGCCGACAACAACCACCCGCCTGCCGGAGGAGGCTCGCCCCGCCAGGATATCCCACGCCGGGACAACATTCGTACCGTCGGCGCCGGCAACCGGCAGCATGGCGGGAACAGCTCCGGTAGCCATGATCACGGCGTCCGCCCCAAAGGACTCAATATTATGCTCGTCCGCGTCCTTGCCCAGTTCCACTTTAACACCCAGCCTGGCCATCTCCGATACCAGGTACTCGACGAAGGAATAAAATTCCCTGCGTCCGGGCGGCGCCGCCGCCAGAAGAAGCTGGCCGCCCAAACGGTCATTCTTTTCCCATAAAGTAACGTGATGTCCCCGACCGGCGGCGACCCTGGCCGCTTCCATGCCGGCGACGCCGCCGCCCACCACAAGCACTCTTTTTGCCGGCGCGGCCGGGCGCGTACCGCCTTCGTGCTCCCTGCCCGCCTCCGGGTTAACCAGACAGCCCACCGGTTGCATGGTAAACACCGCGTCAAGACATCCCTGGTTGCACCCCACGCATTTACGGATTTCTTTAAACCACCCGGCGGCAGTCTTGGACACCAGATCGGGATCCGCAATCATGGGCCTGGCCATTCCGATCAAATCGGCGTTTTCGTTCCGCAGTATTTCTTCGGCCAAAAGCGGATCGTTAATCCGGTTGCAGGCCACCACGGGAACCCGCACCGCCTCGCGCACGCCCCGGGCCAGGTAAACGTAAGCGCCCCTGGGCACCGCCATGGTTATTTGGGGAATAAATGATTCATGCCAGCCGCCGGTAACGTTAAAGGCGTCTACCCCCGCTTCTTCCAACCGGATACAAAAAGCAACCGTTTCACGCAGGGTATTGCCGCCGGCCACAAATTCATTGCCGCTTACCCTGAACAACACCGGGTATTCCGGACCCACGGCACCCCTGACCCGGGCGGCCACATCCAGGCCGAATTTCATCCGGCGTTCAAAATCTCCACCATATTCATCTGCACGCAAATTGCTGACCGGGGATAAAAACTGGGATATCAGATAACCTGCACTGGCAATAATTTCAACGGCGTCAAAACCCGCTTCTTTGGCTCTGACCGCCGCCCCGGCGAAATTTTCCACCGTTTGTGTAATTTCAGCCAGGGTCATTTCCCTGGGTTTTTGTCCGGTGATCCGGGAAGCCACCGCCGACGGCGCCACCGCTTGAACGCCGGATAAAAACGAGTATGAGTAGCGGCCCGGGTGAAACAACTGGGCAGCGATCCTGCCCCCTTCCCCGTGCACGGCTTCGGTTAATTCTGCCAGACCGGGTATGTATTTGTCATCGTCCAGCTTAATCATAGTACCGAAGCTATGTTCATCAATACCGCAGCCGCCGACAATAATCAAGCCCACCCCGCCCCTGGCCCGGGCCCGGTAAAACTCCACCAGTCTCTCGGTTACAAAACCGTCCCGGCAGTAACCCATGTGCATGGCCGGCATCACCACCCTGTTTTTGAGCTCCATCCCGCCTATTTTTATCGGAGTTAAAAGCTTCATTTCCATTCCTCCCCTGTTGCGCTAATACTTTACTCGTTATTTCTATTTTCCGGCATTATTTCCTGCCATACTTTAATCCCCGCCCCCCGGTTAAAACACTGACGTTTGCAATTGTGATTTAGCAGTCACTGTGATATATTATTTTTAAATATTTGTGATAGAAATAACATGGACTAAAAAACAATAACGCTTCTCCCCAATATTAGACGATTATATAGGTAAAAATTTTTTAAGGGGTCTGGATGATGCCTTTTTTTCGTGTGTCCAGTTTAAAAACCCAATTACTGATAATTGTTCTGCTGGCCTTGCTGGTGCCGGCGGCAGCAATGCTATACGACATTTTCTTTACCGCTAAGACTGACTATGTACTGATAGATGAAACTGAAAAAAAGTTGATCCATATTACGGATTTAATAAACGAGAAAATGAGCTGGGAAATAAATAACATTGATGAAGACCGGAGTCCCGCGCTGGCGGAGATTTTTAATTCGTCTGCCGAGCCGTTAATCAAGCACTACCCCGGGGTGCGCATCGGTCTGCATGAAATAGATACCAATAATATTACTGTACATGGTTATCTCCATGAATTCAAAGCGCGCTTGCCCGAAGAAAAAAAGGCACGTGAACGACGCATCTATAATGAAACACAAGCCGGTATCGCCTCCGTCCTGGCCAGCGGCACATCGATTACCATGCTGGGCGAAACTTATGACGACAGGTTTTTGGAACATCTGGTACCCGTCAAGATCAATTCCCGGGTAATTGCCGTCATCTGGACCGAGCAAATGATACACCCTATTTTTGCTCAAAGTTCCCAGGTGCGCCTGGTGATTCGGTATATTATATTTTTCGTTTTTGGCCTTGGCGTTACCGTTGCGTTATTCACCATTTCCGGAGTTGTCAACCGTATCCGGGTTATTAAAGACGGCATCATAGAAATGGAAAAAGATTTAAGCAACAGACTCCCCGAAATGTCCGGAGAATTGGGTCATGTTACGGCGGCAGTTAATGAGATGGCGCAGGTACTGGCTGAGAAGGAACAATTAATTGATCAGTACCGGCGCTCGGAAAATTTAATGGCCATGGGGCGTACGATTACTGAAATCGCCCATGAACTGCGGGCGCCGGTTAGTGTAATACAAGCCACTTCCCAGGCCATGGAGATAAATATTAAGGATAAACCGGAGTTAAAAGATTACGTGGAAAGAATTGAACGACAGGTGGAACGCCATAACAAACTAATCAATGAGATCCTCGACTTCGGCCGCCCCGATCCAGGCACCATAGAAACACTGGATATAAATGATTTAATAAACTCTGTAGTTATAACCATCGAACCTTTGTTTTCAAAAACCGATATCATGCTGGAATTCAAAACAGCGTCACAAACGCCGATCATCATTAACGGAAACGCTGAAAAGCTTAAACAGGTATTCATCAACCTGACCCTGAACGCTCTGGAAGCCATGCAGCAACATGGTACGTTAACCATCCAAACTTCCTGTGCCGACGGGCAGGCGATGATTTCGGTGAGCGATACGGGAGTAGGGATACCACCTGAAGATTTACCCAATATTTTTGAGCCGTTTTACACAAAAAAAGCCCGGGGAAGCGGTTTGGGACTGGCAATAAGCAAACGGATCATTCAGATTCACGGCGGTTCAATTGAGGCAAGAAGCGAGGCGGGAACAGGAAGTATATTTACCGTGCATTTGCCTCTACAACAAACATCCACTACCCAGGAATAAGAATAAATATTCACGGCCTGCGCGGGGACTGAACTTTTTGAATTTTTAGTTAATTTTATGGTATAATATTGTACAAAAGCGGAAGGAGAAATGGGCGATGCTTGAGGCATGGTTCAGACATACCGAACCGATTGAATTGGAACCCTATAAAGGCAGTTTAAAAGGGGTTGACGGTTGGCTTTCCAGAGAAGGCGTTTTATATCAATGCAATTATGTGGACCATTCTATCTATGCCGATAAGCTGTGTAAAAAATTTGGTTATCGACTGCTAAAGAAATTCCCCTATCATATGAATGGTGAGTATACCCTGGAACAGAAGGGGTGGGCTAAAATAAGCAACGGTAAGGTTCATTATATGAACGAAAAGCCCATGAGCAAAAAACAACTGGAATTTTTATTTGATTATTTCATTTGCAATGGTTACAGCGCCAATGAATACCAGGAACTGGTACGCAAGCAGGAAATAATGGCGCCATTTTAATAATTCATGGTTTAATTTACTGAATATTATTGCAATTTTTATATTTTTTTGGATTTATTGACTCTTTAATTGGTCAGGAGTATAATACGCTTAATAAAAAGAACTTGAAACTGAATATAAAGGCTGAATTGAAAAACGATAGGCCGGATGTTTTTGCGTTAAGCAAAATGCATCCGGCCTTTGCGTTTATATAGTGAGAGGCGGTTTCGAACTGTACGTGAAAGTTATAACAATCACAAGCCGGGCTTATTGTTGGTTGCTGTAATGGCTTATTGAATGTGATTGTTATAACAATCACAAATAAATTAGCAAAGGAGGTGGTGATTTATGCTTAAATTTCTGGCCCGGGCATTTATGGTCGCGACTTGCGTCATATCCTGCAGTTATTGGGTTTACACTGTGGCCACACTGAAGTTCCTGGCCAAATAAACTGCTACTGAAAGGAGGAATTAAGATATGGGGATTTTTGAGTGGTATTTTAATTTGTATAATAATAGCCCTATTCTTGCCGGCGCCTTCGTTCCGTTTTACATGGCTGCGCTGGGTGTGATATTTGCTCTCGTAGCCGATGTGGCGGTAAAGCTCACGGGTATCCACCTGGGCGATTACAAAAAAGAATATGAGGAAGATGAAGCAATACAGGAAGCCAAACCCAAAGCACATTAGCACTACCGGTCCATTAAAATGCTGAGCTATTATATAAAATAAACTATTAAATAACGGAGGTGGCGATAAGTATGCTGCACATGGCTTTGAGCGGTGTCGATATGGCCTGGTGGCCGTTGCTGTTGATCGGTTTCAGTGTAGGCGTAATTGGCGGCTACTTCGGTCTGGGCGGAGCCTGGCTGGTTACCCCGGCCCTTAACCTGTTCGGCTTCCCGATGGTCTACGCAGTCGGTACGGATATGGCTCACGTAGCCGGCAAGTCCGTGGTGTCGACCTTCCGGCACTGGCGGTTCGGTCACGTCAGCGTGATCATAGCCTTAACCATGCTTATAGGTACCTTTTCGGGCGTCGAGGTGGGCGCCCAGGCGCTCATGGCGCTGAATAAGGCGGGACTGGCCGGACCGGTGGTACGCTATATCTACATGGTCCTGTTGTTCAGTTTGTTTTTCTTTATGCTTAGAGAATATCTTAATGCCAAGAAGACCGAAAAGGCTACCGGCAAAGAGGTCAAGGACCTGGTCGGCAATAAATTATCAAGATGGCTCCAGGATAACATGGACGTACGGCCGGTTATCTATTGCACAAAAGCCCGCATTAGAATCTCGGTATGGGCGCTGATCTTCCTGGGCGTCTTCACAGGTTTCGTGGCCGGCATCCTTGGTGTCGGCGGCGGCATCCTGCGGGTTCCCGCCCTGATCTACCTGGTCGGCGTTCCCACTAAAGTGGCCGTCGGCACCGACCTGTTTGAGGTAATGTTCTCAGGGGCCTACGGTGGTTTCACTTATGGCGCCAAGGGAATGGTGGAACTGGTGGCCGCCACCATCATGCTGTGCGGCGCGGCTGTGGGCGCACAGTTCGGCACAATTTGCACCAAGTATGTGTACGGTCTTACCATCCGCCTGATCTACGCCCTGTGCTGTTTCTTCGCCTTCACTTCGGTGGTGCTGAAGCAATGGGCCTCCAGCTATGTTAAGGTATATGAATCGGGCATGCTGGAAGTGCTTGCCGCCGACGGCATTACAGGAGCCAAGGCCAAGATAATGCTGCAGTATGCGGAACCGATGCAGAATTATATGCTTAACGTGGCCAACCGGCCTGACTGGTGGCAGGCATTCCAGACAGGCAATACCATCAACCTGATAGGCTGCGCAATAATCCTGGGTGCGGCTTTGAGTGTCTGTTCGGTAATCCTTTACATGCTGGTTGTAGGCATCATGAAGGAAAAACGCGAAAAGCGCAATATGGAGCAGCAGGCGCAAGCATAATATAAGGTCAGGAAGACCCGGAGTTCTTCCGGGCCTTCCTCAAAAAGATCTTTCAGGTACCACTCTATTGTTGGAGGGATCTGCATGAAGTGGCCGTTTAAAATTAAAACGCCGGTTTGCCCGTCCTGCGGTTCAAAAGATACAACCACCGGTCGCATTGTCAGGTTATCTGCGGGATTTGCCCTTGGTATCGTGCTTACAACAATTATATACCTGGTCGGATATATTTATCCCACAGGCAGAGTCTTAATGCCCTTTACAATTTTTAGCGGCATGATTATTTGTGTCATACCTCCGCTGGGCAAATACTGCTGTTTGGAATGCGACGCGTATTGGAACCCTGAAAATCCGGAACTCGTCTGGAGGACAAAACCTCCCGGACTATAAACTTTGGCTCCTCCTCTCCCGCCTCCGCAAGGAGGCATTTTTTTTAGCTATCGTTAAAGAAATTTTCTAATTTTTTAAAATTTATTGACAATTAACAGGAGCGTACTAAAATGAATTTAAAGTGTGATCTAAAAATAACGAATCGGTGGTTCAATATTTTAATCTTTTTTCCATAAAATGAAGCAGCAAACCGGACGAAATAACAGATCCAATTAACGGTGAAGCCTAGGTTTCTTCAGGCATTGTCCCTATTGAATCTGTTTTTTCCTCCAGTTTGCAGTTTTTTATGGCTTCATATATTAACACTGGTTGGCCATTCTCCACACGTATCCTTATTTCTCCAAATTCAAGATGCCTTAAAAAACGTATCAATTGCTTTTCACGATTTGTTAAAGATTTGGTGCTGCCGGGTTTTGAAGACATCTAATCTACTCCCTACTTGAGGTGCGTTTTTTCGCTCTTTAAACTGCCAGGAGCGTGTCTTACAGGGGTGGGAGGTCGATCTTCAAGCTTAAAAGTCCTGACGGCCTCGCAAATTAAAACCGGCTTGCCGCTTTCTATGCGAACCATTACTTCGCCCCATCCAATTGCTCTAATAAATCTTATTAACTGCATTTCAGTGCCGTTTGGAGACATAATAGCTCCCCTCTTCAGTAGATAGGATTATTATATTATATTTTGTGACATATATCACATACTAACATTTGATAAATAACCAGTCAATAAAATTCCCACTGGAAAATGAGATTTAGTTTGGTAAACCGGTCATTTCTTGCCTGTAAGCAGAAGTCTCTCTAATGTCAGACGGCAATTTGACAGTTTTATCCTGCAGCTTGATCACCATGTTATTAAAAGCTATTGCCATCATACCGGCATTATTCGTATCGCGTCCGTAAAAAACCTGAGAGAGCATTAAACCAACCATCGCCGCGATAATTGCCGCTTTCGGATTAAATTTTTGCAGGAAACGCACCCGAAGTTTTAATTTTTTTTCAAATAACAAATTCGGCAATTGCTCTCTGTTATTCATAACATCAGTACCAATTGTTCCATGTCTGGGATAATCATAACCCACAAAAGCAAGCTTACAGTA
Source organism: Bacillota bacterium (assembly GCA_023439185.1). Lineage (GTDB taxonomy): Bacteria > Bacillota > Desulfotomaculia > Desulfotomaculales > Desulfallaceae > BRH-c8a. The sequence goes on from JAEXOR010000032.1 coordinate 52,611, forward strand.
GCTTGAACCAAGTCCAAGGACATGGAACACATCTGCGGCGTGAATTATACCGATTACATGCCTGAAAATATTCAATACGGGAAGTGTATCAACATCGTTATTCAACAGGATATAAAACGCTTTATTGACGGGATCGGTGCTTTTTAACGCAATTTTATCCACCGGCAGCATAACTTCTTCCACCCTGCGATCGGGCAACAAATAAGCAATGTAATCCGCCCCGTTAATTAATCCGCCTCCGGGCACTCTCGCAGCCATGTTATAAACTCCGGAATCCATACTCCTGGATAATATCTCGAAGTTAATCACTCCTTCCAGTTGGTTTTCATGATTAATAACCAGGACCAAATTTTCACTGTTATGAGACCCGCAATTGCCGTTCCGGGAATGGGCGCCCATTGCCCTCCAGGCCTGACCGAGGGAGTACTCGGGGGGCACGATGGGGTAATTAAAATCCGTATCCATTAATTCCATAATTCTGATCGGACCGTCCATCCCTTGCACCTCCTTCAGTTAAAAAACATCTGTTTACATAAACATGTGATTGTGCTCACTTTCACATGAATATGTACAGCTTTGCCCAAAAGGGTTTGGGAGATAATAAAAACTGGCCCAATATGCCGGCCAGTCTACCGTTGTTCGATTCGACCAACGTTTATCACATTTTTTTATGTTAGCTTAAGTTTACCGAAGACTGTTGCTATTGTCAATAAAGATAATTGACAATAATCCGTTTTCATGATGGTCAAGGTGAAAATGCAGTTGTATAATATTAAGAAAAAAGTATCTGTTTTACTGCGCTTATCGTTTGAAAGGGGCGGCGGCAATGAAGAAGCTTAAAAAAATTGTGGTCTGGACAGCCATCATAATAATTATTCTATTCTTTTTGCAGTACTTGAAATAAGTCCGCAAATTAATAAGCCCCGGATGGTCGGAAAGGGGGTGAGAACAGGTATGAACGGAGCAATAAGAATCATGGATATTATGAAACCACCCAATTATTACCCGACTGTGTCATCAGGGCATTCAATCCAGCAAGCCCGGGAAATTACAGATTCTTTTTATCATCACAACCCGGGTGATACACGCACAGGTGAACGAATGGCCCTGGTGGTGGATGAAGAAAATCAACTGGCCGGTTTGATCAACATGGAGTCCTTGCAACATATTCCCAGGCCGCCCGGGAGTAATGCAAAAAATGAGGGCGGCGCAATGACCGCCGAAGATATTATGATGCCGGCGAACAAAATAGCTTTAAAAAGTACCGACACAGCCGGCAAAGCATTCGCCATACTCTATGACAACAATGTTGGTACGTTGCCGGTACTAAATATCTTCAGGCAAATAATCGGTGTGGTACAGGCCGGCGACGTCTTTCACGCCCTGGGCCTAAGATCAAGCTTTTTGAAACTGGCATTTACAGGCTATGATTATCAGCGCTATGGATTGTTTGACGATTATTATACGGATTTTCTTGAAGAGATGGAAAAAAAGAATGGAGCCCCACAGGGGACTCTATAAAACACACCAAGATAATATATTATAATGTCTTTTCTGAGATGGTCGGGCCGCGAACCCGGCCATCTCACACTTAATAGCTTATTACTCCCTTTACTACATGCCGGGCCAGGGAAGCAGGTTCCAGTAACCCCAGAAGGCCACTCCCCAGGTCACAATCAGGCTTAGGATTACGGCGCCGATACCATATTTAACAAAGTCCATTACTGTAATCAATTGTTCGCCGGTTTCCGGGTGTTTGGCCATGGTATAGGCAATGGCGTTATTCACCGTACCCACAATCATGATATGGGCAAAGGACGAGGTGAATGAGCACGCCAACCCGATCTTCCACAGGTGCATTCCGCTAATTTCCGCCATGGGCAGCACCACCGGGCCAATGGCTGCAACCGTGGCGCCGTCGCTCATAAAGTTAGTGACTATTGCCGTCATTAAACTGACCGCGATAATAATCCATTGCCCCTCGGTCATAAAACTGGGCAGGAAATCCAGAAACGCCCTGGCCAGCCACAGCGCGCCCCCGGTTTTGTCCAGAGCCACGCCCATGGCGCAGGCTGCGGCATATAGCAGCACCACATCCATGGCCACCCTGCGCTGCAGATCCTGCCAGGAAACCACCCTGGACAGCAGCATCAACACGACAATTATTATAGTGGTGCCGCCGAGTCCGAAGCTGCCGCTGAAGAAAAGCCACAGTACCACCAAAGCGGCAAATAATATGGCCATGGTCAGCTCTTTACCCCTCAGCGGTCCTATGCCGGTAACGTTTTCCTTCATTGCCTGGGCAATGCTAAAATCTTTGGCCGCGGACTTGCGTCCCAGCACAAAGTACATGTAGGCGCCCATAGCGAGTCCCAGTATTACCGCCAGGGGGAAGCCGTACATCATCCACTGGGTAAAGGATATGGGCATATTGTAATCACTGAAATATCCCACCATAACAGCCGCGCGGCCGCCCACCGCCGGTGACGCCGAGCCGCCCACATTGGCCGCGAAACAAATGCCTATAAACAGCAGGACCGCCAATTTTTTATCAAACTGCACACCCGCTTTCTTACAGGCCTGCATGTAGACCAGCAACAAAATCGGGCACAATATGGCCACCAGGGCATGTTCGGAAAAGAACCCGGCCAGCAATGCCAGCATGGGGAAGAATATGAAGCATAAACTCTTTAGACCGCCTATTCTCCCCATGAGCAGATAGCCGATGCGCCTGTCCAGACCCGTAATGGAAACCCCGGCCGCCACGCAAAGCACGCCGCCGATAAAGAACACCGCGTCCTTCATAAATGCCTGGGATATTCGATCAAGGGGCAGAATCATAAAGATGTAAAGCATAACCGCTACCATGAAGTTTGTGGCGCCAAGGGGGATTGCCTCGGTACCCCAGAGCAATGCCACGGTTAACAAAAGGCCCACGGTTATTTTAGCCCTTTGGCCCACCTGTTCGGCGGTCAGGGCATTTTCACCGCTGCCGATATATTTATTGTAAGATTCCAGATAAGTGACGGTTCCCGATTCCAGCTTTGACCCCAACGGCTTTTCCTCGGTAATCAAATTGACCATGCTGGCGGGAACCGGGATTAAAACCATGGTTAAAAAAAAGGCCAGCAATATTAAACATAAAAGGGGCTTGTTCCCGGGCACGCCGACCCACCATGCCCAAGAGCCTACTTTTGGCTGGTGGTGAACAAGTACTGTTGCCTCGGACATTGTACTCTACCTCCTCTAACCCTTAATAACATTAATCTTACAATTAACAAAACATCAAAATAATTAATCCTAAAAATCCAATTTTTTTTCTCTTTCGATAGTTTTATTTGTTAACGTATTTGATCGGTTCAACAGCGCCACGTACATAAATCACCTGTTTTCTAAATTTCCTCCCTCCTATTTTGATTTCTTTGACGTCCTGCAGGCCGCAATTTATCAGCAAACCAGGTTATACCTGATTAACCGACATACCCTTGGGCTTTTTTCTGGCCGGCGTTGATACAGGTCCGTCCTCCAGCCTGAATGTTTTAATAGCCTCGTAAATTAACACCGGCTGCCCGTTTTCCACCCGTATTCTTACCTCTCCCCAGCCAAGCTTCCTTAAAAAAGAAATTAGTTGTTTTTCCCGGTGGGACATATTTTGGATATTATCGTTATCCTTATGCATTAGCTTCCCTCCACCCGGTTTATTTTTTCCATAGTCCTAAAACAAAAGGCCGGTTATCCCCGCTTAATTAATTAAACAGGGATAACCGGCCTATCGTTGTTCGATTTAGCCGATTTCACTATATTAGAATTTTATATTTAATGCTTTTTGAAGCTTGAGAAAAATGTAACAAATAATTTTATCCGTGTCAATCGTTTTTTTTTAATAATAAATCTGTTAATACATTCCAATCGCAATTTGTCCCCAGCGCATTCCAAACGCTTTATTTTTCGGTAATAAACTTATGAGCGGCTTCCTTTAGGGAGCTCATGTTTATTGGCTTGGTCAGATAACCCGTTGCCCCCTTCTCAATGGCCTGCAATGCTATTTCAAGTGAACTGTATCCGGTCATCATCAGGACAGGGATATCAGCATTTTTTTGCCTGATTTGTTCCAACACTTCCAAACCGCTCATATCAAGTAATTTCATATCAAGAAAGACCAGACCCACCGGGTTGGAGGTAAAACTCGTCAATCCAACCAGACCGCTGTTAGCCGTCAGCACCTCGAAGCCATCTTCCTGTAATGCCTGTTCCAACGCCCAGCACAGATCCTCTTCATCATCAATAATTAATATTTTGGCCATTTATACTCTCCCCCATGTTCATCATAGATACTTACCCGGGAGCCTTCTTAATGACAATTTGGAATTACATTCCGGATCCGGTTAGCCGGGTATATTGACGTTAGTAACATTATCTTTTGTTTCCACAACGTCTTTATCCGTTACAATGCGGCACTCCCGGGGCTCAAACCCGATGAACTGCTTAACCTTTTCCACCCGGGCCTGGATATCCCCGGTGATCACCTTGTAGGGTACATTCATAATATCCAGGAAGTTCTTGATTTTCTGATCCACCACCTGGGCAAATTCCTCATCCTGGTACCGGATGCCGTCCCTTTCACAGGCAAATTCCCGGGGCACGTAAAATACCTCGTACCCGGGCAAATCCTTCATCGCCCATTCATAAAGCTTCATCAAGGAGTAAACTTCCTTGGGATTTTTAAAGTCGCAGCTCAGCAGCCCGTACACATAGTTTAATATGGTGGCGTTGTCGCAAAAAATAATATCACAGTATCCCAGTTCGGCCTCGCGCCGCTTCTGGCCTTCATACAGTAAAAACTGTTCAAAAATACTGCCCGGCGCGCCGTAACGGGCAATATAAGACCTGGCATACTCCAGGCAGACGTCGCAGATATAACCGGCCATGCTGTAGTCCACATCCAGTTGCTTGCATAAAGTGGTTTTTCCGGTGCCGGGTCCCCCTAAAATAGCTATTTTTTTTGCTTCCTTAACGGTCATGGCAAATTCACCTCGAATTCTTTTCATTTTCCGTGTTGTATAATTAATTAGTTCTATATATCACACACGAATCCTTCAATCACGATATGATATGTGTAAAGTTAAAGTTTTTGCCCGCGGGCAGCAGGATTTTATTACAAAACCGGCGAATGTCTATAATGTTTTGGCAAACATCCATGCCAGCGAACGGGAAGGGGAGGATAAATATGTCGGAAGCAATAAATTACTTCGACGAGGTTAGAGAAGTAGTCCAGGAAATGGGCGGACAGGACATCACTGTCTGCATGCAGTGTGGGTTATGCAGCGGTTCCTGCCCCTGGGGAAGGATGGAGAAAGAGAGTCCCTTCAGCATTCGCCAGATGATCTATATGGGGCGTCTGGGCCTTGAGGGCTTTGAGAGCGACGATATACTCTACGCCTGCACAACCTGCGGCCAGTGCGTAGTGCGCTGTCCACGGGAAGTGAAGATAATTGATATCGTAAGAGCCATGCGCGCCGTGGTAGCCGAAACCGGCGGCATTCCCAAAAACCTGAAAGCGGTTCTGGGCAGCGTAAACAGTCAGGGCAATCCCTGGTCCCAGGATAGCGAAAAACGCACCGCCTGGGCCAAGGATCTGGACATTCCGGCATACACGGACCAGGAGTACCTGCTGTACGTATGCTGCACATCCGCCTTTGACGGACGCAGCCAGAAGATTGCCAGGGCTATCGCGACCACCCTGCAAAAAGCAGGCATTAGTTTCGGGATTATCGGCAACGAAGAAAAATGCTGCGGCGAAGCGGTCCGCAAAATCGGCGCCGAAGAAGAATTTACCAGCCTGGCCGAGCATAATATCGAGCTATTCAATGCCAAGGGCGTTAAAAAGATCATCACCACCTCGCCGCACTGCTTCTACACCTTTAAGAACGAGTATCCCGAACTGGGCGGCGAATTTGAGGTCATCCACTACACCGAGCTGTACGCCAACCTGCTCAAGGAAGGCAAAATAGCACCCGCCAAAGGGCTGGACAAAAAGGTTATTTACCATGAGCCCTGCTACCTGGGCAGGCACAGCAAGGTATTTGAAGCTCCCCGGGAAATTTTGTCGGCCATCCCCGAGGTACAGAAAATAGAATTTGACAAAACCCAGGATAACAGCATGTGCTGCAGCGGCGGCGGCGCCCGCATCTGGATGGAAACCGAAGCCGGCCTTCGTTTTTCCGATGCCAAAGCCAGGGAAGCCATGGCCAAGGAAGCCGACTATCTGGTGACGGCTTGCCCCTACTGCGTGGTAATGCTGGAAGATAGCCTGAAAAACATCGACAAAGACGAAAAGATGGCTGTCAAAGACATCAGCGAGCTGGTCAGCGAGAGCCTCGGTTAGATTCAATAAAACTCCTGTTTAAACTAAACAATAATTTATTTTTAAACCCGGTCAAAATGACCGGGTTTTGACTTATTAATTAAGCAAAAAATGCGCATACTACTTAGCAAATAAAAAAACAGGAGGTTATTAAACAAACATGGTCTCAACAACCAGTCTGTCCGACTTTCTGCTCAAGGCCAACGAAAGGCTGCCGGAAGAAGCGGAAAGAGTGCTGTACGCGCTGCTGCAGCAAGGAAGCATGAACAAAGAGGAGCTCTCACTGACCGCACGGGTCAAACGGGCCGTCCTGGACCACATAATTATGCAGTTATATGCGTTGGGTCTGGTGGAAATTTCAACCGAAGGCAAAAGCAAAATATGCAGCGCGACCAAACTGGGTGATGAATTCTTCAGTCTGGTCAAAGCCGGATGAAGCGCTTATGCGCTGTAACCGAAGGCTGTTGGCGTAAAGCCGGCAGCCTGTTTCTTTGTGGTGGCATCTTCCCCAAATTATGTTATAATTACTCAGGTTTACGTTCCTCAAGCCGGGAAAGGAGCAGTTATGGGAAACAACCTGCAGTATTTAAAAAAAATACCCCTCTTTGCCTATCTTGACGACGAACAACTGAGCGAAGTTGAAAAAGTAATCCTGGAAAGAAACTATCGGAAGGGCCGGATCATCTTCATGGAGGATGAACCGGGTGAGGCCTTCTTTTTTGTTAAATCCGGACGGATTAAAATATCCAAACAAACTTCGGACGGTCGCGAACATATCCTGCATTTTATCAACCCGGGTGAAATTTTTGCCGAGGTAGTCATGCTGGATGACGGTACTTATCCGGCCACAGCCGAAGTGGTGGAAAACTGCTCCATCGGCATGATCCGCAACGTAGACATGGAAAGGATCATCGGCACAAACCCCGGCATCGCCCTGGGATTATTAAAAATTATGGCCCGGCGGTTAAGGATTGCCCAGCAGCAATTAATCGAACTGGCCCTGCTGGACACCACCCGCCGGGCCGCCAGCATGCTTCTGTTTTTGGCCGGCGAACAGGGCATTAATACCGAAAAGGGCATCGAAATAGACATATCGCTAACCAATCAGGATCTGGCCGGGTTAATCGGCACGTCCAGGGAAACGGCCAACCGTATCCTGAACGATTTCAAACGTCAAAAGGCGGTTGAGGTAAATAAAAGCCGGGTTACCATCCTGGACAAATATAAACTGAAATCGTGGCTGTGAGAGATTGCGGCGACAAAATATCGAGACCCCGGCGCCATGGCGCCGGGGTC
>JAEXOR010000033.1 GCA_023439185.1 Bacillota bacterium
GTTAAAACTCTTTGCAGCAATTTATCTTCTCCTTTCCAGGGGGTTAGACTTAAACTTGGTTATATTAACTATGGTATCTGTATATATAGGATGAATGGTTAGTATTAAGGTGTTTAAGCCTGACCCCTTAATTAGACACCAGGCGGTGTTTATCCTGCATTATCTTCGATTATGCAATTTTTGTGCCCCGGACAAATCAATACCAGGCCGGTCTCCCGTCAGTCGGAGAGTTTTAATTTTTAATATTTAGAAAGCGTTTTTTATATTTTTAAGAATCTTTTCTGGACAGCAATAAAATGGTAATTTTAGTTAATGGACATAATGTAAAAATGAATTTTGTCGTACCGGCCCGGAAGCGCCGTAAATATTGGGTTTGTAATAAAACCACCGGATTAGGAATGCTGAGCGCGGAAATGAGCTGTAATGGTTTTCCTGTAATGGTTTGGTCAAAATTAGGATAATACTAAAGCAAGATCCAAACTAAGGAGGTTAAAAAATGAAAGCCACGGGAATCGTCAGAAGGATAGATGACCTTGGCCGGGTTGTTATCCCTAAGGAAATAAGGCGCACAATGAGGATCCGTGAAGGCGAACCCCTGGAGATATACGTGGATCGCGAGGGAGAAGTGATTCTTAAGAAATACTCTCCGATCAATGAGCTGGGTGAGTTCGCCAAAGAATACGCCGATTCGCTTTACGAGGCGTTGGGACATGTGGTCTGCATAGCCGACAGGGACGAGATTATCGCCGTCTCCGGTGGTTTTAAAAAGGATTTGTTAAAGAAACCCATCGGGAACATCCTGGAGGAAAACATCAACAACCGGCAGACCAAGGTCCTGGATACCGAGCACAGCCTTACCACCGATGACCGGCTGCAATTTAAAAACAGCGTAATATCGCCGATTATCGCCAACGGAGACGCCATCGGCGCCGTTATTATCACCTCCAGCGAGGAAGCCAAGATGGGCGATTTGGAGAAAAAGCTGGCTGAAACGGCGGCCTCATTTTTAGCCAAACAGATGGAAGAATAAAAGCTGTTTTGTTGGGGCACTATAATGACGCAAGGTTCGTAATGGCCGAGCCAAGAGCGCTGTGGGGTCGAAAGGCTCTGCAGTGGTCGGCCAAAGGTTAATGCAGGGTCATAAAGGCTCTGTATTAGCCGGCGGGCAGATCGGTAAATGTTCCGGCAGGCTGTGCTGCAGTCTAAAGTGATTGCAGTATGGTCGTAAGGGATGTTTATCGGTCGAGCTAAGATTATTATGGGTGTCGAAATAACTTAATATTTACGATTGTTTTATTTAAGTTCTTTGGGTTTGCAGCAGTCGAAAGATTGTTGCAGGCTCATAAGATATCCATAATAGTCGAGCAAAGATCATTATGGGTGTCGTAATGGTCTATAGCAGCCGAAAGGTTGTTGTGGGCTATGTAGATACTCGTGGTGGTTGTAGCGTAGGTCATTACGGGCTTGAAGTAAGAAATCCCCTTTTCCTTAAGGAAAAGGGGATTTCGCTGTTATGGACAAGCATCAGGGGAAGTCCCATTTCCACTGCCCGTTTTCCCGTACCATAAAGGCCGTGTAAACCGCGCCGGGCTGTTCCTTACCCTCCAGCACCTGATCGCCTGTAATGGTTACCACGGCGATGTCGCCTTCAATGTTTTCCTCGATGACCCGGTAGTCTCTCCAACTGCCCAGACCTTCGGCAAAGGCGCTGTGTTCGATACTGACGGCGTCACCGTAAACTTCCCTGGCGTTGGGGCCCATCAAGGCCCACATTTTATCGATATTGGGTATTACGGCGATGAAAAGATCAAGGGTGTCGGCCGGGCTTAAGTCTTTCATGCTGTCGACGGCGGGGTCAATGGTCAAGTCTTCAAAAAGGGCGCCCTCGCCTGTAAAAGGGTGTTCTTCGGTGCCGATCCGCTCACCCTCAACCATCAGGACCACTGATTTGATTCCGGGTATTGCGGACATGGTCCGGGTAAGCTGGTCCAAAATCGCGAACAGCCTGGATGTGCCGCCGAATTGTTCAAATTCCCGGCTGAAATCCAATATTACGTGGGGGCGTTCAACTCTCAAATTCAACAATTCGGCATCCGGAAGATTGTTGACCAGACCCTGTTTTTTTTCCGATTCAGTCGGACCCGCGTAAAGCAGTTCCAGCGTTTTTTGGGCCACTGCGACGGTATCTTCCGCGTTTATGGAAATTTCCCTGGTTACCGGTACCGCTTCAATTTCACCCTGGTTATCCCGGGTAAAAAAAACTTGCAGGGAGGTTTTTTCAGCCTTTTGTACCGGCTCCTGACCGCCTGTAGACTGTTCACCGTTGTTTTCGTTCTTGTTTCCGCAGCCGGCCAACAACACGGCGCTGATTAAAATAACCACGATTACCAGGGGGCTTTTTTTAAAAAACAAGGATGGTCATCCCTTCTTTTATTTTTTAATAATGACGTGAAAAAAAACCAAAAGTTCCCCTATTTCTGAAATTAGATGTTGACAAGACATTACACCTGTAATAAATTTATTACAGGTGTAATGTCTGGCGAAAGGGGGGTTAAAAAATAAATGATCAACATGGATTAACAATGAAGTCACCCTCCGGAGACGAGCTGGTAAAAATGCTGGAGGCGCTGGCCAACCCGCACCGCTTAAGGATAATCGCTCTTTTAAACGGCCGGCGCATTCATGTCAGCCAACTGGCCCGCGAGGCAATGATCAGCCGGCCGCTGCTGTACATGCATTTAAGGCGTTTGGAAAGCGCCGGGTTGGTGATCGGCCGGATGGAATTATCCGAAGACGGCAAAGCGATGAATTATTACGAGGTAAAACCCTTCGCCGTTCATTTAAGCCCGGAGAACATTGCCGAAGCGGTGAAAACACTGACTGCCAAAACAGTCGGCGGTGCTGTCGATATTGATGATGAAAAGGGGGATAAAAGAAATGAATGAAGAAGTTATTTTCGGCATCGGCGGGATGGGATTCGTGCTTGTCATCCTGACGCTGATTACTATAATAGCCGTGGTTGTGATCACACAGGCGTTAAAAACAGCCCGGGCTAAAAGTGTGAGCATGGCTGAAATCGCCAGGGACGAGGCGTATCGCAAGCTTGCGGAGGAAACCGTCACGCTGCAGCGGAGGATAGCCGATGATCTGTCCGACCTGCGCACTCGTATAGCTGTCATGGAAAAAATGATGCGGGAGGTCGAGTGAGTTCATGGGCTTATTCATTGAAACATTGATCACACTGCTGGTGCTTGTTGTGCTGGTTTGGGTAATAGTACTAATTGCCAAACGCTTTTCTAAAAAATTAACTGTAAATCAGAAAAAATGGTGGTTGATTATTCATATCGGATTTGTAATTATTTACTTTGGCGGCCTGTTAGGGACACTGCTGCTGGCTAATGTTGCCACAACAAAAGTTATTGAACAGGAGCAAATCTATGCCGCTCATTTATTCAGCAAGTACTGTGACTGGTACTTAATTATTCCCGGTGCGTTCGGCTGTCTGATCACAGGGGTTTGGCTTTCCATGCGTACACACTGGGGGCTTACGAATTACCGCTGGGTAATGGTAAAGTTATTTGGGCATATTGGCGCCATACTTTACGGCAGCAGTCTGATGCGGGTGTGGTTTGATAAAACAGTTGAACTTAGCTTAAATAATCAATTAAATCCATTGCAAAACCCGGCGTATATCCATAACCGCCAGATGCTGATTATGGGTACGATAATTTCTTTATCTATTTTAACTTTTATCCTGATTACGTCTTACCTTAAACCATGGGGAAAAATCGGTCGTGCCGAATAACGCAGGGGCGCCCCTTGCGGGCGCCCCTAAATTTGGCCCTGGATTAGTTCCGTGTAAACGTCCCGGGTGGAGGCGGCGATTTTTTCCCAGCTGAATTTGACCATGATATTGCGCTGGGCCCGCTTGACGAAGTGCCGGGCCAGCTCCGGATTGCTGATTATTTCGGACACATAGTGGGCCAGCATGTGAATGTCGCCGGGCGGGGAGAGGTATCCGTCCACCCCGTGTTCGATGACGTCGCTGAGCCCGCCGGTATCCGACGCCACCACCGGTACGCCGGCGGCCATGGCCTCCAGGGCCACTATGCCGAAGGGCTCATACAGGCTGGGAAACACGGCTGCCGTGGCCCCGTGGAGCAGCCTGTTCCGGCCGGGGTCGTCCACAAAGCCCAGAAATTCCACGTGTCCGGCCACGCCTATATTATAGGCAATTTCCTCCAGCTCCTGCTGATACGGTCCTTTACCCGCCACCTGAAGCGTAACCGGGCCGACCGCTTTCATGATGGACGGCAGCGCGGAAATCAGTACGTGCACCCCTTTTTCAACCACCAGCCGGCCCAGAAAAACGATCACTTTTCTCCCCAGCGGATCAGTACTGCCCGACTCCAGTCCGTTATTGATGTTATCGGGATTGACCCCGTTGGGGATAACCCTTATTTTTTCAGCCGGTTGTTCAAACAGAGCGGCAATTTCACGACCCATGTAATTGCTGCAGCCGATAATCAGGCCGGCCTGCCTGGCCAGTTCTCCTTCCAACTTATGGATGTGGCGCTGCAAATCGGTATGCAATCCCCGGTTGCGGCCGTGTTCGGTGGCATGAATGGTGGCTGCCAGAGGCAGTTTGCAACGCTGGGAGATGGTGAGGGCGGCGGCGCCCACCAGCCAGTCATGGGCATGGATCAGGTCAAATTGATCGTAAATTTCCATTAGTTTATCCGCCAGTTCCGCCATGCCGTTATTAAGCTGCTCCACCCAATCCATGAATTTATCGGCGGTCAGCCGGTCGGGGTGGATCCGGTGCACGTGCACGCCTTCGTCCAGGGTGTAAACACCCTGCCCCGCTACCGGGCAGGTGATTACGTGTACATGGTGTCCTGCTTCGGCCAGGGCCACGGAAAGGTCGTGGACGTGCCTGGCCAGTCCGCCCACGGTTTTGGGCGGGTACTCCCAGGAGAGGATTAATATCCGGTACACCGGCTGGGTCACGGAATTCGCCGTGGCCAGGTTGCTCCGGAAAATCCGGTAGTCGATATCCGGCAGAAAGGGCGACCGCGCCTCGATTTCGGACAGGGTTTGTTCGTCCGTCTCGCCTTTTTCCAGCATTTCCGCCAGCAAGTTGAAACGGCCGATGTGGTTTTTAAACCGCCTGACGGCGTAATCTACAGTGGTACCCGAATGCATAATAAAGGGCCAGTCGCTGCTCTGGGCCAGCAGCAGTTCCCGGGCCGCCTGGTTCAAACACCTTAGATCATGGCTGCCGGCATTTTGGTGCCGGTCGGCCAGCGCGGACATCCTGTCCCCGGCCCGGTGCAGGTGCAGGTAGATCCAATCATTGGAGGTGTTGAGCCAGTACTGGTTATACCCGCCGGCGCCCCAACTGGACATGGGTACTTCCACGGCCTGGCTTGACGGGTATTCATGCAGGTAATCACCCGGCGTGATCATGCGCAAGCGTCCCCCGGCGGCTGCTTCCCGGCACAAAAAATTCAGCCAGGCGGGGCCTTCGTACCACCAGTGGCCGAAAAGCTCGGCGTCGTAAGGGGCGGTAATCAACGGGACGCGGTCCATGGTCAATCCCGCGTTCAGGGTCTGTTCCAGCCGGCGGCGGTGGAAGTCGCCGGCGTCCCGGGCTGCCTGCTCCAAAGCCCGTTCCGGCAGATATGGTTCCTTTTCCTGGTCCTGGCCGGAGATCCGGTGATATTTAAAACCGGTGTCGATGCGCAGATCCCCGCCGGGCAGAAATTTGCCGATATAATCCAGCTCCAGATCGTAGCCGATATCGCGGTAGAACTCCCGGTAAAACGGGTGGCCCGGATAGCCTCCGTGCCTGTCCCAAACCTGGCGGGATGATTCCGGATCCCGGCCGAAAACGGCCACCCCGGATTTGGTGCGGACCGGGGCGAAAATGCCGTAATAAGGCGCGGGGCGGCTGTTGACGATCCCGTGTTGATCCACAAAAAAGTATCTTACGCCGTACTCGGCCAGGATCTCGTCCACCCCGGGAGCGTAACCGCATTCGGGCAGCCAGATGCCGGCGGGTGGGTGGCCGAAATGGCGGACGTACAGGTCCAATGCCGGTTTCACTTGCCCGCGCCAGCTTTCCCGGCATTTTAGCAGGGGCAAAAAACCGTGGGTGGAGCAGGCGGTGATAATTTCCAGGAACCCTTGCTGCTGCAGCCTTTTCAGGGGCAGCAGCAGGTTATGCTCGCAGTCACGGTATAAATCGAGGACCCTGCTGATCCTTTGCCTGTAAAAGCCGGGCAGGTGTCCGTAACCGGCGTCATTGCCCAGGCGTTTTTCTTCCAAGCGGGCCAAGGCCAGCATTTTTTGCAGGTGCTCGATATAACGCTGCTGCAGCAGTTCGTTGGTCAGCATGGTGATTAACGGCGGAGAAAGGGACAGGGTGACGCGGTAGTTTATTTCTTCCCGGGCCAAGGTTTGGAAAACATCAATTAAGGGCAGGTAGCATTCCGTCAAAGCTTCGAACAGCCAGCGTTCCTCCAGCGCTTCGCTTTGTTCCGGATGGTATACATACGGCAGGTGCCCGTGCAGCACAAGCGCCAGGTATCCGGCGGGCATATGCTCACTTCCTCTCGGTGCGGTCTTCTCTTTTAATGCCCATGTAAAAGGACATGGAATCAATAAGTTCCTGCACTGTTGCCTGGACGGGTTGTTTGACGTTGATGTCGCCGGTAACAGCGGCTGTCTGTGTCGTGGTGATGTTTACGGTTTGCCGCCGGGCTTGCGGGGCGGCAGTGGACGGAGACGCGGGTGGAAGTTCAGCGATGTTTGATTTGATAAAGCTATAAAAGTGGTGGTCGTTTTCCCAGCCCATTTCCGCCCTGTAGCGGCTTGCCGGTTTTAAATCGTGGAAGTACCAGTCATTGGTCAGCGGAGGCAGTTCCACGCTTTGCACCAGCCGGGGTTTTTCGTTTTCATACTCCGGTTCGGGCGGCAGACCGTACAGTTTCAGTACCAATGAACGACCCTGCAAAGTTTTGATTTGCCCGAAGGCCAGCTCCCAGTACAGGAAAACCGCATTCGGGTTGATTACCAGCATGGTAAGGGTGTTTTCATCGTACCAACGCGGAAGCTCCATCCGATCGATATCGCGGGTCACATAAAAGCCCCCCTTCTGGCATCCTTTGGTAATATTATATCAAAATATGAAAATGAAAGTTAATTAACAAAATATTAAATTTTAGATTTTAAGTATTAAATATTGACAACGAACTTGGAATAATCAGGGCATAGAGATTATAATTAAGTAACCAGGAGCCAGAATAAGTGCCGGTGAAAACATCATATGGTAAAGAGTAAAACTTAATGCCGGGGTTTTAAAATTAAAAAGATTAAGTTGCTTGCAAGGAGGCTGAAACCTTTATCATGTATTCTTATCGTACCGTGTCGGTCATACCGCGCCTGCCGGATTCAATCAAACGGCTGAGGGAACTGGCGTATAACCTCTGGTTCAGTTGGAACGACGATGCGCTGGATCTGTTTCGCTCCATCAACCCGGAGCTCTGGGAAAATGTATACCATAACCCGGTGCTTTTCCTGCTGAAGGTGCGGGAGGAAGCACTTAATGAAGCGTCCGGCGATCGCGCTTTCCTCGGGCGGTATGCCAAGGTGATGGATGATTTTGACTGTTACATGCGGGGTGAAACCTGGTACGGACTGCAGCCCAAGAAAGAGGGCGAGCACCTGATTGCCTATTTCTCCGCCGAGTTCGGGCTGCACGAATCATATCCCATTTATTCCGGCGGCTTGGGCCTTCTGGCCGGCGACCACTGCAAGGCGGCCAGCGACCTGGGACTGCCCTTTGTAGGCGTGGGCCTTCTTTATAAGTACGGGTATTTCACACAGTTAATCAACCGGGAAGGATCGCAGGAAGAGCACTATCCCTATCATAATTTCCGTGAAATGCCGGTAACGCCGGTGCTGGATCAAAACGGCAAGGACGTGATTATTTCAGTGGAACTGCCCGGCCGGAACGTGTGCGCCCGGGTTTGGCGCATGAATGTGGGCCGGTGCGGCATCATCTTCCTGGATGCGGATCTGACCGCCAACAACTCGGATGACCGGGCGCTTACCGCCCAGCTTTACGGAGGCAACCAGGACACCCGCATCAGCCAGGAAATACTCCTGGGCATCGGTGGCGTCCGGGCCCTCAGGGCCATGGGTTTGCAGCCCACGGTATGGCACATTAACGAGGGGCACGCCGCTTTTCTGCTGGTGGAGAGGATGCGGGAAATGATCGAGGAGCGGGGTATGTCCATGGGGCCGGTAATGGAGCTGCTCCGGGCGGATACCCTGTTTACCACGCACACCCCCGTCCCGGCCGGGCATGATGTTTTCAGTGCCGAAATGATTGATCTTTACCTGGGTCACTTTTACGCCCGGTTGGGTTTATCCAGGGAAAAGTTTTACGAATTGGGCAGCGACGAGGTGCGCAACGGCTTTAACATGACCATGCTGGCTTTGAGTAACGCGGGATTTTGCAACGGGGTAAGCCGGCTGCACGGCCAGGTGACCCGGGCCATGTTTCACCACCTGTACAAGGATCTGCCCACTGAGGAAGTGCCTGTCGGGCACGTGACCAATGGAGTGCATACTTTAACCTGGCTGGCCCCCGGCGTGCGTGAGCTGTTTAACCGTTACCTGGAGAAAGACTGGGCGGCCCGGGTGTCCGACCAGGGCTGCTGGAAAGGCGTGGACAGGATTCCCGACCGGGAGCTGTGGAAGATGCACTGCCTGCATAAAAAGAAAGCCCTGGACTTTGCCCGCAGAAAACTTGTTGAACAGCGTATGCGCAACCGGGAGACCATGGACCGCATCAGCGAAGTGGATGATTATTTGCAGCCGGAGGTGCTGACCATCGGGTTTTCCCGGCGCTTTGCCACTTACAAGCGGGCCGATTTGCTGTTCCGGGATCTGGAACGGCTGAACAAGCTGGTGAACGACTCCGGCCGGCCGGTGCAATTTGTGTTTGCCGGCAAGGCTCACCCCGCGGATAAACCGGGGCATGATTTGATTAAGCTGATTAACCAGGTGGCCAAGGAAGAGCGGTTCCGGGGCAAGGTGGTGTTTCTGGAGAATTACGATATCAATGTATCGCGCTACCTCCTCCAGGGAGTGGACGTCTGGCTCAATACCCCCCGCAGGCCTCACGAGGCCAGCGGCACCAGCGGCATGAAGGCGGCCATCAACGGAGT
Source organism: Bacillota bacterium (assembly GCA_023439185.1). Taxonomy (GTDB): domain Bacteria; phylum Bacillota; class Desulfotomaculia; order Desulfotomaculales; family Desulfallaceae; genus BRH-c8a. The sequence continues at coordinate 9,240 of JAEXOR010000033.1, forward strand.
GTTGAACTGCAGCGTGCTGGACGGCTGGTGGCCGGAGGCCTATAATGGTGAAAACGGCTTCATGGTGGGAACGGACTGGGAATTCTCCGACGAGGAAACCCAGGACCGTTATGACTTTAACGCCCTTTACACGCTGCTGGAGGAGGATGTGGTTCCGGCTTATTACGAGCGGGAAGATGGTCTGCCGGTTCAGTGGGTTAAGTGGATGAAGGAGTCCGTCAGGTCCATCGCCCCTTATTTCAGCACCGAACGGATGGTGATGGAGTACGCGCAAAAGTATTATTTCCCCGCCATGGACCGGTATCTTGTTTTTAACGCCGACGATTGCCGGGTGAGCAATGAATTGCACGCTTTAAAAAAATTTCTGCTGGAAAACTGGCGGCACGTCAAAGTCTTGTCCGTCAGGACCGCCGGCACCAAAAATATCCATCCCGACGAAAAAATGCTGCTCTGGGCCGATGTTGAACTTGGTTCGGTGAAACCCGAGCAGGTACGGGTGGAAATAGCCTATGGCGAAGTTTGGGAAAAAGGCCTGCGGGATATTCAAACCATTCCCCTGGAGCCGCAGGAGGGCGCGGAGCACGGTAAAATGGTATACAAGGGCGAAATCAGCCTGCCCCAGGGGATGTTCGGCTACACGGTGCGGGTGCGTCCGCACAGTCCGTATTTTGCCGGCCGTTTTGAACTGCCCCTGGTGGCCTGGTCGCCGCCGTTTTAAGGTCCCGGCGCAGTTGTAGGGGCGCCCTTCGCGGGCGCCCGGAGGAAACAAAAACACCTGCGAAGGTTTTTAAAGTCAAAGAGGTGCGGAACTTGGAGCAAGCATTGCAGCAATTATATGAGCGAATTAAACGTTGCGGTTGTGATTGCCCGGGCGAAAGGCAGGGCGCCGGCACGGTACGGGACACCGGCAACCCGCAGGCCGGGATACTGCTGCTGGGAGAAGCGCCCGGCGGGGAGGAAATCAAGCGCGGCGCGCCCTTTGTTGGGCAAGCTGGAGTTAATTTGGACGGCTACCTGCGGTTGGCCGGCTTGACCCGCGACCGGGTGCTGATCACCAATACCGTCAAGTGCCGCCCCACCAAAAACGAAGGGCGGGCCAACCGCAGGCCCACCGCCTGTGAAATAAAATCCTGCGCCCGCTGGCTGGACGAGGAACTGCACATCCTCTCGCCCCGGGTGATCATCACCCTGGGGGACGTGGCGTTGAAAAGGCTTGGCGGGCCGCCCCTGCGTCTGGGTGAATGCCACGGCCAACCGCTGACGCTGAACGGAACGACCGTCATTCCCATGTACCACCCGGCGGCCGTCATTTACCGCCGCCAACTGGAACCGGTTATCGCCGCCGACTTCACTAACCTGAAAAAACTGCTGTAAAACAGCCCGGCCTGTCCCTTTTCATTCCGCGGCGGCGATGGCCGCGCCCAATGCACCCACCAACTGGGGCTGTTCCGGGATCAGCACGGGCAGTCCCAGTTTTCCTTCCAGCATTTTCACGATGCAGCGGTTGTTGGCCACCCCGCCGGTGAACACCAGGGGCGGCTCAAACCCGGCCCGCTGCAGCATGCCGCAGGTCCTTTCCACCACCGACGCGTGCAGGGCCAGGGCGATATCCCCCCTCGGCGCGCCCCGGTGCAGCAGCGATACCGCCTCTGATTCCGCGAAAACGGTGCACATATTGCTGATCTTGATTCCTGGCTCGCCCTCCAGCGCCACCGCGCTGAACTCAGCCATTCCGGTGAAACCCAGGGCGGCGGACATGATCTCCAGGAACTTGCCGGTACCGGCGGAGCAGCGGTCGTTCATCAGAAAATCCGTTACCACGCCATTGCCGTTCAACAGGATGACCTTGGTGTCCTGGCCGCCGATATCAAGTACGGTGCGCGCCGTGGGAAAGTAATGGACGGCGCCCAGGGCGTGGGCTTTAATCTCGGTGATCACTCCCCGGGCAAAATCCGATTTGGCGGCGTGCCTGCCGTAACCGGTGGCGAACACGCGCCCCGCGGCTTGTCCCAGCATCTGTCTTGCTTTTTCCAGCGGCTCGTACCCGGTGCCCGCCAGTGCGGTTTTCTCCACCCGGCCTCCGGACATGATTACCATGCCGATGGTCCGGGACCCGATGTCTATACCGGCATACATTGGCATGCTCCTTTACCCCAGCATTTCAATAAAAGCTTCAATCCGGGTTTTAAGCTGGCCGGCGTCCTCCTGGTCGTAGCCGGTTTCAATTTTAAGCAGCGGGATGTTTTCTTTTTTCATCATTTGCTCCACCCGGTTGGCCTCCACCGCGTAGGGGTCGCAGAAGGAAAGGGCGCAGTGGATTACGCCGTCGGCCCGGTATTCTTTAACCAGCTCCACCAGCCGGTTCATCCGGTCGGTGTTGGGGGTGAAGACCGCGCAGTTGATGCCCATGTAACGGGCCGCCACGTTACGGGTCTGGCTTTCCAAACCGTCGGCTTCCTCGGGCACCAGATTTTCAAAGTACCTCAGGCCGGTGCAAAGCTCCTCGGCCACGATCACCGCCCCGCTGGTTTCAATGATGTGGGGCACCTTCCAGTTGGGGATGGCCATGGGCGTGCCGGTGACGATGATTCTTTTGGTCCCGGCGGGAAATACGCCGGCTTTGTCCCGCACCTTTTGTTCCAGTTCGTCGCACAGCTCGTTTACTTTGGCGGTAAACCGCTCTACATCGTCGTACATGGCGATTTGCTCAATCAACAGGCTGTCCTTGCCGCTGATGGGCACGGGGTTGTTTTTGCGCAGTTCGGCCAGCCGCAGCAGGGCGCGGCGCTTGCCGTTCACTTCCCGGATTGACCGCGCCAGGGTTTCCGTGGTGATGGCGTGGCCGGTGGTTTGTTCCATCAGTTTGGCGAATTCCTTGACTTCACCCAGCCACAGTTCCCGGTCCCGTTCTTTTTTCATTTGCGGAGTTTCCATTACATGCACCGGCGTGTAGTCATTCAATATTTCAAAGGCTTTCTTCTTGCCGTCGCAGGTGGTTTCACCCACCACCAGGTCGCAGGATTCAAAATAGGGGCATATTTTGGTCAGTTTGAATCCCATGAATGATTTGATTAACGGGCAGATGTTGCGGGGCAGCACTTTTTCCGCTTCAGCTCCGCCCAGGTCGATGCCCGAGCAGAGGCCGATACAGATGCCTCCGGCGGCGCGGACGATTTCCTCGGGCACAAATACACAGAAGGCGCCGATCACCTTGCCCCCGGCGGCCTTGTGTTCCTGCAGCTCCTGAATGCGCAGGCCGTGGATTTCATTGATGACAAAATCAAAGTATTCCATGCCGGCGGGCCTGCCGGGCTGGGTCAGGTAGACATCGTGATAAGTGGGGGGCAGCGCTTGCAGCAACTGATCGTGGGCTTCCATGTTCAGGCCCAGGGAACGCCACATTTCGTCATATTGACTCATAATACCGGTATTCACTCCTTCGTTGTTTAATTGATTTGATTATAAATAAAATAAACTAATGTCACAAATAAAATATATTTATCATCAAGGCTGATTTAATATTAAAAGCTTATGAAAACGCGGAGTTCAGCATAAACCAGGATTTGTATGCCGCAGCCTCGAATTAGCAAAATAAAAGGGTTTAACAGGGGCGGAGTTATAATGTACGATGTTGCTATTGTGGGTGCCGGACCGGCTGGAGCCACCCTGGCCCGGTTGATCGGCGGTAAATTGAAGGTCCTTTTAATTGATCAGCGAAGTCCGGTTGAGCCCGGCCAAAAGGTATATCAAAAGTCCAAATGCTGTGGCGGTCTGTTGGCTCCCGACGCTCAAAAGATGATTGCCGTGCTGGGTCTGGGGCTGCCCGGAGATATAATTGTGGGGCCGCAGTTGTTTACCGTTAGAACAATTGACCTGCAAAACCGGGTGGAGAGGTACTACCAGCGGTTTTACATCAATATAGACCGGCGGAAGTTTGACAGTTGGCTTGTGTCCCTGGTGCCGGACCCGGTGGATCTGCGTTTGGACTGCTGGTTTAAATCGGTTGCCAGGGTTGACGGATGTTTTCAATTGAACCTTGTGCAAAACGGCAAAGCCCGGGTTGAACGGGCAAGGTTTTTGGTGGGGGCTGACGGCGCATTCTCAATGGTGCGCAGGACGGCGTTCCCCACCCGGCCGGCGCCCGTGAAATATACTGCGGTGCAGGAATGGTTTCACCCCGAAGAAACCCAGCCCTATTTCACCACTATATTTGATCCGGAAATAAGCGATTTCTATTGTTGGACTATTCCCAAAGAGAATATGCTGCTTCTTGGTGCCGCCATACCCCACCGGCATGATGTAAACGGCAGGTTTAATTTGCTCAAGAACAAGCTTAAGGATTATGGGTTCAGGCTGGGTGCCCCGGCTAAAAGGGAAGGGACGCTGCTGCTCCGTCCGATGGGCTTGAATCAGATATGCACGGGAGCGAACGGTGTGGCGTTAATTGGGGAGGCGGCGGGCTGGATTAGCCCCAGTTCCGCTGAGGGTTTAAGCTACGCCTTCAAAAGCGCGCTGGCCTGCGCCCAAAGCTTGGTGCGGGAAACGCCGGATTTTACGGCAGCCTATCGCCGTCACGCCGCCGCAATGTTCTCAAATATCAGGCTCAAAAACCTGAAATCACCTTTTATGTACCATCCCGGGCTAAGAAAATTGGTTATGTTGTCAGGCGTAATGAGCATGGATGTGAGGCATGGCCCGTTGGATTGATTTATATGATAAGGAATCATTTGCCCCTGACTTTACCATAATGTTGCAATAAATCAAACAATATACGTAATAGAAATATTTAAGAAGCAATTAATATGTACCTGAAAAAAAACACGGAGAAGGAGAAATGCTTCATGTCTAAAATGATTGCTTATTGCGGACTTGTCTGCTCTGGCTGTCTACAGTTTCTGGCCACTAAGAACAATGATGACGCCGCACGGGAAAAGGCTTCGGCCTTGTTAGCCGAGAAGTACGGGTTAGATGTAAAGCCTGAAGATATCAACTGCGACGGATGTCTAACCGTGGGAGGAAGATTGCTCGACTATTGCCGGACTTGCGGGATCAGGCAGTGTTGCAGCGAAAGGGGTCTGGAAAAACTGCACACTTTGCGATGAACAGCCATGTGAAGAACTTATCCGCTTCCACAAGTTCTCGCCAGATGCAAAGAATTGCTTTGATGCATTAAAAAGGGAGGCTTGAAAGTAATACATCCCCGCCCGTTTTAAGTCTTGCCCTTAGGCTTGAAGAGACGGAGATGTTTCCGGTTTTCGGGGATATAATGCTTATATGTTTTGCCTGTTTTGCCCAAACATCATAGATAACCTGTAGCGAAATTCAAATCCTTTTTTAATATAGCCTCTGTCTCTTGATTATTGTAGTTACAGTGGTTATAATTTACTTGTAACTATTGTAGTTACTTTAAGGGAGGATAGGTATGAGGCCCATAAGTATTGGTATCCGTGACGCTAAAATAAATCTTAGCAAATTGCTTAAGGAGGTTCAAAAAGGGGCGGAAGTTATAATTACCGACCGCGATAAGCCCGTGGCGCGAATTGTTCCGGTTTCTGCAGAAGAGAACCTCACTCTCACCGAGCGTATAGCAAATTTGGAGAGGGAATGCTTGATCCAACCTGCGAAAAAGAAAAAGATGAAAAACTTACCTCCTCCTTTGCCGCTGCCTGGTGAATTGGCTCGTAAAATGTTGGAGGAGGACAGAAGTTAGTGCATAACAATAATCCGGTCGTCATATACTGGGATGCCTCAGCAGTTTTGTCCGCGCTTTTTAAGGATATACACAGCGAAGAGGCGATAAACTGGTCTCTCCGGGAAGGTGTTCATCTAATTTCTTCTCTTTCCTACGCCGAGGTTTATGCAGTTATATCCCGTATAAGGCGTGAAGGTCTTCTGGCCGATGTACTTATCAAGGCCGGTTATGAATTCTTGGAAGAAGGCCCTTGGAGGCGTCTATACCTAATACCGGATTGGGATAAGTTTAAATTTTTATCTCAGAAATGGCCGCTACGGGGCGCCGACTTATGGCACCTGTCAACTGCAAAAACGTTACAAAAAAGGATCCCGGAATTGCATTTATTGACTTTTGACAATAGATTAATGGCTGCGGCGATGGGTGAAGGCTTACAGGGACAGCTTGGTTGAGATGCGATATGTTTATTTTTGCCATGATATAGGGATTACAGCATGCCATCTGGAACAATTTGTGCAATTTCACCGTCAAATAGATATTGGTATTTAAAACCAGCGAAGGAGTATCTATTTCATGAGTGAAAATGTATCTTCATTTCTTAGTAAATTTATGGGACTGACGCTGGCAATATTATTTGTTATAGCCGGATGCAGTAACGCGTCAACCGCCATACAATTTGAAAAGCAGGCGGAACTCAAAAGAATTGAAAAACCAAGCGTATCTCGTGAAGATACGCTATATTCGGCGTGCAATACGGCAGGTATCCAACTACTGCAAAAAATATCCGCCCAAAACGAGGGGAAAAACACCATCTTCTCCCCTGTGAGTTTTTCTGTTATAATGGCCGTTTTGAATAATGGGGCGGCCGGGGCGACCCGTAATGAAATCAATGACCTGATCAATCCGGAGCAGCTTTCTCCTGCGGAGTTCAATGAAAAATACTGCCACATGATCAACCACTTAATTAATTCCGGTTATAAAGAAAATGAAAATAAGACAACCGTTGTGGAACTGGCCAATTCCCTGTGGGTACAGGAAGATCTCCGGTTAAAAGACAGTTTCTTAAACACGTCCAATACCTATTTCGGTGCCGAAGCATATAACGTCAACTTTGCGGATAACAGCACTGTTACCGCCATGAACCGCTGGATTGAAGAAAAAACCCACGGCAAAATCCAAAATCATATTGTTGGATTTAATCCCCCGCCGGTCATGGTGGCGTTCAATTCCCTGTATTTTAACGGAAAGTGGCAGAGCCCGTTTGATCAATCCAAAACGCAGAAGGAAGACTTCCATTTAAATAATGGCAAAAATGCCAGGGTAGATATGATGAACGCTGAAAAGTGGATTCATTACTATGAAGATAATCTAATCCAGGCCGGCAAATTCGATTACTATGGCTGCCACATGCTGGTCATTCTGCCCAGGGGTAATACGGACGGTTATGTCCAAAATTTAAATTACGCAGAAATTCAAAAAGTTGGCAGCAACTTGGAGCATCTGAAAGTAAAAATAAAATTCCCCACATTTAACTTCAAACAGAAGAACAAACTGGCCAGCCACCTGAAAGCCATGGGTCTGGAATCCGCCTTTGACAGCAGAAACGCGGATTTCACAGGGATTGCGGGACGGTCGGAAGATTTCAACCTATATGTTGATGATATATCCCAGGAATGTTATATCAATGTTGATGAGGAGGGCACCGAAGCTGCCGCCCTCACCTCGGTATTATTGGCAGGATCGGGCAGGCCCAAGGAAAATGTTCCTCCCGAGTTTTATTTAAACAAACCATTTCTATTTATCATCAGCGATGACCGGACAGGATTGATTCTATTTGCGGGTCAGGTTGAAAATCCGCTGGAAGCTGATTAGCCATTTTATTTTTTCTCCCGTTGATCGGGTTGGATTAACTCGGCTATTCATTATTTGCAAAATTCCGGGGGTGATGTTATGGGGATCCCCTTGAATTCTTTTAATTCAAGCAAATGTTTATCTCCGGAAACGATCATACCGGCGCTGCCTTCCAGGGCGCAGGAAAGAAATTTTTTGTCGTCGGGATCATTCATAATAATATCAATATCGTTCTGGGGATATATCATCAGGGTGTTGTCCAGTTCAACCAGACTGCATATAAAAACGTAAAGCTCTTCCCGGCTGCCCAGTTTTGCGAATTTGGGACGCAATAGCACCCCCAGATATTCTTCAAGAATAGACGGACTTATTATTACTGTGATATCTCCGCTGATCCATTGAGAAATAATTTTTCCCGGCGGGCTTCCAGATGAAATTATTCCGGAAATTAATACATTGGTATCCAGTATTATTCGCATTGTTTTGTGTCCCTGTTTCGGAAGGCTTTTATTTCATCTTCAATATCTTTCTCTGTCAGGCCACTTTCCTTTGCCCCGGCTCTAAATTTATCTAAGGAAGATTTCAATATCAACTGTTTATTGTATTTATCGGCTTTTTTTAATCTTAAATATTCTTCATAGTTCACCAGCACAATTTTAGGTTCTGAATTAACGGTAATGATCACAGGTTTGTCGGAGTCAATGAGAGATGAAAGCCGGGGTCTGGCTTCGTTGATTCCTATAATTGTTTCCATGGTCAAACCTCCGGGAACATGTTAACGTTAACCTTATTATAACCGGTAATGAATAGCTTAATCAATAAGCAACAAACCTTTCAGTGTGGAATTTGTAAACCAGCTTGCCATGCGCTGCCACTTAATCTTCTAAACATGTCATCTGGAACAATTTGTACAATTTCACCGTCAAATATTATATTGGTATTTAAAACCAGCGAGGGAGAGGGCCTGGATAATGGAAATGCCCAAAAAGGAGCGGGGCTGTATAAAGTGCGGACATAAAGATGCGGAAATAACTGAAATAGCAACCACAGGTACAGGCCTATCCAAATTATTTGATATCCAACATAACCATTTTCAAGCTGTGTCATGTAAAAACTGCGGTTACACGGAATTATACCGAACTAAGTCAGGATTAAATGTCCTGGATTTTTTCCTCGGCGGTTAACTTTATGTCTAATATAATGAGATGCTTTAATATTATACGGGCTGTTATGTTGGTGTCACTGGTTGTGTTGGCGGCCGGGTGCGGCGGTAATAGTGACGCGACATCTGAACGGAATGAATCTGTTAGAGCAGGGAAAGTGCACAGTGTAACCAATAAAGATATGCGGGTTGATTTTGTTAAGCTTATGCCGGAACAGCAGCGGCAAATAGCGGACGAACTGAAAGACGGATTTGCCGTGACCTTTCAACTGACCGACCTGAAAGGGCGGCCGATTGAAGCGGGCAACTATAGCTTTTGTGGGCCGCTGGATGCCATCGATGATAAAGGCAACGCCTACCAGTCTTTTGCCATAGCAACAACGGACGTGGATTCAGGTGCTAATACCCTTTCCGCCCACCGGTTAATGGCAACATATTGGTTTACGCCGGGGCTGGACGCCGGCGCGGACCGGATTAATGTGGATTTTAAAATCAACTCAATATTTAATTATCCCAATACTATATTCAAGGGGCTAAACCTGGCCGAAAGCGAGAGAGTGGAGGTTGACGGCTTTTTTCTGGACTATATTGTATTGGAGCCCGATCAGGTAAGTATATCAATTAAACCTGTTTTGGAGGATGAAACCCGCAAAAATGTTTCCAGTGCTTACCTGCTTTTGCCCTCCGGTAAACAAATAAGTTACAGTAAAAAGGTTGTAGAAACCAGAGTAAGCCGGGGTTTCTACAGAGGCGCGCTTACATTCCCCTATGACGCTGCAATGTCCGGCCCGGTGGATCTGGTTATTGGCTGGTCGCCGCCTGACGAAACCTGGGAGTTTAATCTGAAAAATATCCCCGTGCCGGACCGGGAGGATTCTGCACAGGCACGCCGTGAAATCGGTGCGCTGAATATGGATTATAGCCGGGAATCTTTTTTCAAGTGCATTCAGGATAATGATGTATATGCGGCCGGTTTGTTTATCCAGACGGGTATGGACCCGAACGTTACCGTAAACAGCGTAAGGGAAAGCCCCTTAATGGGCGCCGCTTATTACGGATATACGGATCTGGCCCGGTTGCTGCTGGAAAACGGGGCCTATGTGAATATAAAAAACGAGAATGGTGAAACAGCTCTAATGTACGCGGCCGGTGAAGGGCACCTGGCGCTGGTGGAATTACTCTTACAGTACCGTGCGGATGCCGGGATAGAGGACAATAACGGCGAAACAGCCCTGGATTTTGCCCGGGGAAACAATCATAGTGATATTGTCAAACTGCTGGAACAGGGCAAATGATAACAGAACCGCCAATTTTATTTCTTTTCCCGCTGATAGGGCAGGGGAATGTAATTTACTGTGGGCTGGCGGCGCACCGGCTGGTCGAAGTGATCCATCAGCTCGTATATTTCCGGGGGCATTTCGGCGCACACCGGAAATCCCAGGCCGACCAGCTCTTCACAGCTGATAGGGTGGTCGTGGGTCCAGCGGCCCTCGGTAAATGTGTTGGACACTTCTTCCGCTTTTTCAGGACCCAGCCGGTCTTTTAATATTTGATAGACCTTGTTTTTAACCTGGGCAACTGCCTTTTGGGCGATGTCCGCCAGAATAAGGGTCTGGTCATCGGTGTCATTGATGTTTTTCTCCCGGGTCACTTTTATAAGAGACGCCGCGGGGTACTGGCCTATTTGAGGGTCCACCGGCCCCAGCACGGCGTTGGGGTCCATTACAATTTCGTTGGCTGCCAGCGCTATCAGGGTGCCTCCCGACATGGCGTAATGGGGTACGAAAACGGTTATTTTGGCGCCGTGCGTGCGAATTGCGTTGGCGATTTGTTCCGCGGCCAGTACCAGCCCGCCCGGCGTGTGCAGAATGAGATCGATGGGCATGTCTCTGGGGGTGAGCCTGATGGCCCTGAGAATTTGTTCGGAATCGTCAATGGTGATGTATTTTGTCAGGGGAAAACCGAAAAGTGAAAACATTTCCTGGCGGTGAATCAGGGCAATGACCCTGGTTCCCCTTTTCCGCTCCAATTGGCTGAGCGTTTTAAAGCGCTGGTTCTGCAGCTGGTGTTGCTTAATCATGGGTATAAAGGCCATCATTATAAACAGCAGCCAAATAAGACCGGAGAAATTAAAACCTTCCATGCTAAAAAATCCTCCGTTTATTTATTTGGGCTTATATTTCGACGGATTTAAATGCCTTTCCTTTATTTAACCCATAAATCAATTTTTTATTTGATACTCTTAACACCAACCCCCCAATGCACACCGGAAATTTGGGCCGGGTTACTTAATGACTACGGCGGTTCCGCTGGCTGTGACCATAAGCATACCTTCCCTGATAACCTCGTAATCCAGGTCGATCCCCACCACGGCGTTGGCCCCCAGCCCCCTGGCCTGGCCGGCCATTTCATCCAGGGCCACTTCCCTGGCCTGGGCCAGTTTGGCTTCGTAGGCTCCGGATCTGCCCCCCACAATGTCTGTGATGCTGGCGAAAAGGTCCCGGACAATGTTGGCCCCCATGATGGCCTCGCCGGTTACGATTCCCTTGTACTGAACCACGGATTTTCCTTCCACGCTGGGAGTAGTGGTTAAAATCATTTTTCCCAAATCCTCCTTTATGGCTCTTGGCACCTGTTTGGATTAGCTTTTTCCATACAATTATCAGTCTACCGGGCCATTAAAATAAGTTTTTGCAGCTAATTACTGTATTTATAAACTGGGTAAGTTATGGCGCCTTGAGGCATCAGAGCGATAGTAGCCGGGTGGCCGGCCAACTGTTTGGCCAATAACAAGGCCTTTTCCATGCTAGCCGCCGGGTGCATGCCAACTTTTCTGATCAGGTCTTCAGGCAAACTACTAATCAGGATTACCGGAGACCTGTCAATTATATTTGCCGTTCGCAAAGCTATAAAACCAGGCATGCTAAATGAATTCCCCAATGCTTCACGCATACTCGGTATATTCGGGTATTGAAACCATGAAATAAAGTCATCACTGCCGACTCCTTCAGAGCATTCACTAAGTAAAACAATCACTCCTTTCCTTTTTACCGCACACGCGGCATTTTCCAGGGCCTTCATGGACTGGTACAGTTGGATGTCCTTGGGATAGCCGCCGCAACTGGCGATTACCCAATCAGCTTGCTGCCCGACAGATATACTAAAATGCTCTTCCACCACCCGGCAGCCCTGATCAAACGCCTGCTCTAAGTCACCTGCAACAAGTCCGATAAACTCTTTATTTGCGTTAACGATTACATTAACAATAAAATCGGCCCCAATCATGCGGGCTATTTCCATCATATCCTGAGCCACCGGGTTTTCCTTGATTATGCCCGCAGTAACATAGGGGTTTATCCCCTGGTCGTCAGTTTTACTTAGTGCCAGACTATGGTTTTGTTGTATGGTTTTATAACCGCACACGCCTGCGGCCAGGCTTTTCCTTCCTCCGCCAAAACCTGCCAGAATATGATAACTGATCCCGCCGGTTAAAATAACTTTATCAGCTTCATACACTGTCCGGTTTACTGTTACTTCTGTTCCATAACTAGTTTTCCCCAGCCTCACCAAATCTTCGCTCCGGCAATTATGATCCACAATTTTTAGGCGGCCAAACACTTTTTCTCCCACAATTAAACTATGTTCCGCCGGTGTTTGTAACCGATGAGTACCATTAGCCATGACAATAGTAAGATCTTCATTTTTTATTCCCGCTTCTTGAAGCACGTCAATAATTATCGGCAGGTATGCGTCGGTTCTGTAAGCTAAACGCGTAATATCGCTGGTTACAATTGCCACCTTGTCTCCGGGCTTTACCAGTTGCTTTAAAGCAGGGGTACCTACCGGCCTTGATAAAGCTTCCCTTACTTGCTCCGGAAAATTTTTAATTTGAGTTCCGGGCTTTGTTTTAATAGTAAAGATTTTTGCGCTGTCGGGCAAATTAAAGTTTAATACCTTCCTCCCCCAGGATAATGAATAGCTGCTCACCGATCTTCACCCCATCTTATTTGCAGTAATTCACATTATTCACGGCTGATTTTGGTGTTTCAAAGGCGTTGCCGTCGGAGTATCCCGCCAGAACGCAGCAAACCGGCTCTAACCCTTCCGGAATACTAATCTTTCCAACCAATTCAGGTTTGGCCTGCAGTCCCAATACCGGAGTAATCACGTAACAGGAACCAAGTCCAAGGGCAGTTGCGGCAATGGTCATATTGGCGGCGGCGCAGGAGGCGTTGTTCTGGTTATAGGGCGCGCCTTTGGGAGCGGAAATAATAAACAGCACCGGGGCGCCGTATAACGGCTGATACCCTTCAAGCGAGGCGCGGCTAATGAGGAAATCATTGCCTGAATTTTTCATGGCGGTTAAAGCCGCGTCGTTAAGCAAATTTAGCACATCTTTATTTTCAACAACAGATATATGGAAGGTTCCTGCTTTAGGAGCATTGTTTGCCGCGGCTGACAGTTGCTCAATCTTGTCCGCCTCCACCGGATTTTGCTTATATTTTCGAATGCTTTTTCTTGCTTTAATTGCTTCTAACGCATTCATAAAAAAGCCACCTTTACTTTTAGTTGAATGTTCTTATTATTGTAATTTACCTGTCATTATAAAATCAAGTACGGAAAACCAGTTGCTCCCAAAACTGTGCATAGAATCAAATCATAGACAAACCCCAATGGGGTCCAGTCACGGCGAACCCACGGGCAAAGCGGGGGAAAAACTGGAGGTTGAGAAATTCATGTGATCGGCGATGCTGCAAAACCGAGAAAAATAATAGAAGCCGTGGAGGAAGCCGCCCGGCTGGCCCTGAAACTGTAACTAATGTTTAATCACAAGTAACCCTCACAATAAACACATCACCGGCCCGCCCTCAGGTCAAATCCCGCTAGGCGATCGTGCAGCCGCTCAAAGAGCAGTCCCACGGCAAACCACAGCGGCGCCATGTCCAAACGGATCAGCCTGTCCACCTGCCAACCCTCCCGGTAAACCCAGGGGCTGGAACCCACCAGGGAACGGATTGCGGCGCCGGTGACATATTCCAAAGCCCAGATCACCAGCACCCAGACAAGCCCCCGCACATACCAGGGCCAATGGCGCATGGCATTATGCAGCGGTTCCAGGAATACCGCCAGGCCGTATATGGGAAACATCCACAGGTAGGTATGGCCCTCCAGGCGGGGGTTGCCGCGCATTGCGGAACCAAGTCCGGTGAAGGCCACCTCCATACCCCACCCAAATAATCCGTAAATGAAAAACCGAATGCCCATGAAGTTATTTTGTGCCGCTTTTAGGCCGTTATGCTTGCCATAGTAAGCGTTAAGGGTAAAAGTACTGAAAAGCGCGCGCTGAAGGAACTGAATGAGTGTGGGAATAAATTGGCGGGAAGGTATTTGTACCACGTTGTCGAATATTTTCTGAAAATTCCATTCAAGGAGGTGAAGCATTTGGGTTACATTATTGTCGGCAACAGCGCCGCCGGGATAACCGCCGCCACGGCATTGCGTCGGCTGGAGCCAAAAGCCCGGATCGCAGTGGTTGATCCCGACCCTTATGGAGCATACACCCGGTGTATGATTCCCGATGTGCTGGCCGGGAAAACCGGTCTGAACGGCATATTGTTCCGGAACGCCGACTTTTACCGGGATCTTAATATTGAGCTAATCCGGGACCGGGCGGTTGCGGTGCAGCCGGAGAAGCACACGATCGCGCTGGCCGGCGGCAGTGAGCTGGATTACCGGCGGCTGCTGCTGGCATCGGGAGCGCGCCCGGTTAAACTCCAGATGGAGGGTATTGATTTACAGGGTGTGTTTAGCCTGCGTACTTTTGCCGATGCCGCCGGTATGGCCTCTGTGGCGGAACAGTCACACCGGGCTGTGGTGCTTGGCGGCGGCCTGGTGGGAATCAAAGGGGCTATGGCCTTGCGTGAAAAAGGGCTGCCCAGGGTGACGGTGGTAATGAAAAGCAGCCGGCTGCTGCACCGCCAACTGCCCACCGGGGCGTCGGAACTGCTGGAACGGGAGTTAACCTTGGCTGGGGTGACGGTGATCCGCGGGCTGAGCCCCAAGTCCATCGGTGGTCTGGACGATCATGTGCAGACAGTGGTCCTCGAAAACGGCCGGGAACTACTGGCCGATATGGTGCTGGCGGCCAAGGGAGTGTACCCCAACGCGGAATTGCTGCGGAAAGCGGGCGGGTTGGCCGACCGCGGCATTCTGGTTAACGATTACCTGCAGACTTCGCTGACGGACGTATATGCCGCGGGCGATTGCATAGAAGTGACGGATGCCGTCACCGGACGCCGGTCGCCGGCGGGCCTGTGGCCCCTGGCGGTGGAGCAGGGCCGGTATGCCGCTTATAATATGGCCGGCCGGAGGCTGAAATACCCGCCGCCGGTGACGGCCATGAACGCGGTTCAATTTGGGGAACTGGCACTTGTTTCGGTGGGCCCGGTTGATTATCCCGGAGACGAAGTCTTAACTTTTGGCCCCCGGGACCGGTTGTACCGGCGGCTTGTATTCCGGGACGGGCGCCTGGTCAGCGCGGTGTTTACCGGGGATGTGGACAGGTCCGGGCTTTACACGTGGCTAATCCGCAGCGGCCGCCGGGTTACGGACGCCCTGCGCGGTAAAATGACGGCCGGAACATTGACGGCGGCAGATCTGGCCTTTTCAATGCCAAAGGAGGTAACGAGTTAGATGAAATCCAAAGATCCGGCAGTTAACCGGTTAATTGATGTGGCCCTGGACCGGGGGGTGGAAACGGTCTGGGACCGCCTGGCGGCGCAGCAGCCCCAGTGCGGGTTTGGTGAATTGGGAATATGCTGTCGCAACTGCGCCCAGGGGCCCTGCCGCATTAGTCCCTTTGGCGACGGGCCGCAGCGGGGGGTGTGCGGCGCCGACGCGCATACCATTGTAGCCCGGAACCTGGTGCGGGCCATCGCGGCGGGCTGTGCCGCGCATTCGGGACATGCCAAACACCTGGCCCACGCGTTGCACAAAGGCCTCGACGGTAAGGCCGGGGCATACGGGGTCAAAGACGAGGGCAAGCTGCGGGCGCTGGCGGCCAAGCTGGGACTGGACGCTGAGAAAGCAACCGCTGATTTAACCGGGGATCTATTAAATACCGCGCTGGCGCAGTTTGCCGAAGGGGAAGGACCAATGGCCTGGGCCGCGGCGGTGATGACTGAGGAAAGGGTGCGTAAGCTGGCCGAACTGGGCGTACTGCCCACCGGCATAGAAAACACCGTTACCGATATGATGCACCGGACCCACCTGGGCGTGGATGCGGACCCGGTGAACCTGCTGCTGGGCGGGATCGCCTGCTCGGTGGCCGATATGGCGGGCAGCCATATCGCCACCGACCTGGCGGATATCATGTTCGGCACCCCGGTTCCCGTATTTTCCGAAGCCAACCTGGGCGTGATGAAGGAAGACATGGTCAATATAGCCCTGCACGGACATAACCCGGTGGTCAGCGACGTATTGGTGCAGGTGGCCCGGGATATGGAAGAGCAGGCCCGGGAAATTGGGGCGCAGGGGATCAACTTGCTGGGCGTCTGCTGTACAGGCAACGAAGTGCTGATGCGCCACGGGATTCCGTCCATCACCCATTCCATTTCCCAGGAAATGCCCATGCTGACCGGGGCGTTGGACGCCATGGTGGTTGATTACCAGTGTGTTTACCCCTCTCTGGCCGGGGTGTCCCAGTGCACCGGCACGCCCTTGATTACCACCATGGATATGGCCAGGATACCCGGCGCGACGCACATCGGCGTCAGGGAGGAGGAGGCCCGGGAAAAAGCGCGGGAAATTGTGTCTAAGGCTCTGGAGGCCTATCAAAGACGGCTGGGCAGACCGGTAAATATCCCGCAGTACAAGAGCAAAGTAGTGGCCGGCTTTTCCGTGGAAGCCGTGGTGCGGGCGTTGGCGGCGGTGGATGCCCAGGACCCGCTTAAACCGCTGATCGATAATATTGTCAGCGGCAATATCCAGGGCGTGGTTTTGATGGCCGGGTGTAATAACGTCAAGGTGCCCCAGGACCAGAACTTTTTGACCATTGCCAAAGAACTGGCGGCCCGGGACGTGCTGCTGCTGGCCACCGGCTGCGGCGCCGGCGCTTACGCCCGTCACGGGATGCTCACGCCGGAGGCAGTGGGCGAATTTGCCGGCCCGGGACTGAAGGCGGTACTTACCGCCGTCGGTGAGGCCGCCGGGTTGGGCGGTCCGCTGCCGCTAATCCTGCATCTGGGCTCCTGCGTGGATAACAGCCGGGCGGTGGACCTGGCGGTGGTCGTGGCCAACAGGCTTGGTGTGGATGTGGATAAACTGCCGGTGGCGGCCTCCGCTCCGGAATTTAAAACCGAAAAAGCCGTAGCCATCGGTACCTACGCCGTAGCCCTGGGTCTGCCGGTGCACCTCGGTGTTGTTCCGCCGGTACTGGGCAGCGCCCAGGTTACGTCCCTTTTGACTGCGGGCGTTAAAGAGCTGCTGGGGGGTTACTTCATAGTGGAGACCGATCCGATGGAAAGCGCCCGGCTGATCTTCGAGGCGCTGCAGGAGCGGCGCCGGGGTCTGGAACTGCCCACCAGGGCATGGTAGGGGGTGTCGGCAAAGTGGAAAAAGAAATCTTAATTCAATACCGGCGCTGCCTGGGCTGCCGGTCCTGTGAACTGGCCTGCGCGGCGGCCCACAGCAAAGCGGGCAGCGTTATCGGTGCCCTGCTGGCCGGAGAAAAACCGGCCCACAGAATTTTCGTCAACCAGTCGGGAGATAAAAAGGTGCCTCTGAACTGCCGGCATTGCGAGGACGCCCCCTGCATCGACGCCTGTATTACCGGCGCCATGCACCGTGACCAATCGGGGGCCGTCGTCAACGAGGGCGGCCCGGGCCGCTGCACCGGCTGCTGGATGTGCGTGATGGTCTGTCCCTACGGGGTAATCCGCAGCGATTTGCTTCAGCGCCGGGCGGTTAAATGTGACCGGGCCTGCCTGGATGAGGACGGTGTTCCCGCCTGTGTGCGGTCCTGCCCTACCGGCGCGCTGGTGTTTGCTACGGTGGAAGAGGTCGGCGATGCCCGGCGTAAGGAGTTTTTGTTTGCTTCAATTGACCGGTGAGGATTATGAGAAAAAGCCCCCTCGTCAGAGGGGGGAAGGCGGGCGGAGTCCGCAGGGGGGATTCCCCTGACGGGTGGATTCGTGGCCGGCTTTGGTTCCTGGTGTTAAAAGTTAAAAGCTGCGTTTTTCGCAGCTTTTAACTTTTAACACCAGGAATCTTCTCTTTCTTACCGTTAACGCTGTTCAGTTGTTGCTTTCATCGGGTTGCGGAGCATATCAAGAATGCCGAGCACAATGCTCGCAATCCCGAACCCCATGATGCCGGCGCCCCAGAGGTCGCCCACATACCACCCGATCAGGGTTATTATGACACCCAAACCGGTGACGATATAACTGGTGGTATTGCGTTGCAATCAAACCGCCTCCTGTATGTTTACTAATTTTTTAATATATTTGCCACTTATTGGCTATTTTATTCATAAACTATTTAAATTTAAACAAAAAAAAGCCGCCTGGCTTTAGGCCGGCAGCCGGTTTCAGGAGATTTTTTGCAGGTTCTCCTGTTGTTTTTGGCGTTTATTGATTATTTCTTCCGCGTAGTCGGTGGATATTAGATACAAGTTGACCCATAGTTCATGCTCGTTTTGCTTGCCCTCCAATTCATCGGCCAGGGTTTTGAATTTTTTATGCACCCGATCTTTGAAAGAGGAGAACTCGACCAGCAGGTCTTCAACCTCGCGCTTATTGAATGAAGCTCCGTCTTTAATGCTTTTGGTTGCCACTCTTTCACCTCCGCCGGAAAACAAGTATATTCCATATTATAATATGAATGTTACATTATGTTAAGAAAAATAAATGTCTATAAATCTGTTTTTCAGCAAGAAAAGCGCGCTCATTCAGTTCCCTCTGTGCGCGCTTTTTAGTACTTTAATCATTAGCTCTGGCATAAGTTGGGGACATTCCTCGAAGAGGTATGTCCCCTGACCGCTGAGGGCCAGAATGTTTTCCTAAAGTAGCATAAAAAGAGACCCCTTGCCGGGGCCTCTTAAACTGCAGTTGGTTGTCCTGATTAGTACATGGAATTGTACGCCGGTAATCCTATCTGATGCGTGCTTTGGTTGGTCCAGTTTTGGTTCATCCGGTTGGCCATGGCTTGCTGCGCCTGCTGGCTGATCAGCTGGTTTTGGGCAAAGTTCTGGTTGGCGTTTTGATTGCCGCTGAACTGATTTTGTGCAGAGTAACCCAGGCTGGCCAGGCTGGGAGTGGCGTATGTTTGGGCAAAACCGACCATGGACGGTGACTGTTGAGTTCCCCAACTTTGGCCGGTGGTAAAACGCTGTTGTTGAAAAGGGTTGATTGAAGTATAGTTGGATTGATAATGCTGTTGAGTCGGCCACATGCCGGTCTGGCCGGTGGTTAACTGGGCGCCGAAGGTCGCGGGTTGTTGGGCATAGCCGCCGGCCTGGGCACCGAACTGACTGACGCCCTGGCTCATGCTGTGAGGAGTAGCCTGCTGGGCCGCGCCGCTGACGAGGTTCAAGTCGTTGTTGATTTGGCTGCAGGCCTGTTGAATACGCTGGAGCTGTTGACTGGCGTTTACTTCATGCTGATGCAGTTGCTGCAGTTGGGCCGCGTTGCTTTGCTCGAACTGCTGCAGTTGGGAGGTCATCTGGGAGATATTATTAATCTCCTGGCGCAGTCTTTGGATTTGCTGATGCAGTTGATAGATTTGATCCATAAAGTAACCCCCTTGGAATTGTTTTGTTTTTAACATCCACGTATATTATGTTCCAAGGTGAGTTTTATATAAGTGCCATTTCATGGCATTTTTTTAACTCCGCCCAGTGTATGCCATCCTGTGGGGCTGAGTGCGAAACCGGTTATACCGGGAGCGGTGGCGGCATGATAAAGGCTGTGCCCCAGCACTACCCAGGGAGTGTCCTGGTTCAGGATGACTTGCGCCTGGGCGTACAGTTCCCGGCGCAGCTTCATGTCCGTGGTGTTTCTGGCGCTGGTCAGTATTGTTTCCAATTGGGCGCTGCTGTAGCGGGTGATATTCTGGCCCTGTTTTATTTGGTCCGGCGCCAGCAGGGTATACAAAAAATTGTCCGGGTCGCCGTTGTCGCTAATCCAACCGTACAGGAAGGCGTCTCCTTCCCGCCGTTGCAGCGCCTCCTTGAACTGCTCCCAGGGATAATCCTTTACCTTGACGGTAATCCCGGCTTCGGCCGCCGACCGGGCCAGAGCTTCGGCCAGTTCCTTCCCGCCGCCGGGGGTGTACGGCCGGGAGTCGGAATAAGTGATTAAGGTGAAGGAGAGACCGTTCTGATAACCGGCTTCCTTCAGCAGCCGGTCTGTTTCGTCCGGGTTGTAATCGGGTCGGCTGCTTGATTCGCTGCCGGCCACTCCCGGCGGCAGATGCCCGATAGCCGGCTGGGCCTGTTGTAGTCCCAACTGTTTATATACTTCTTCCGTGTCCAGGGCCCGGGCCACGGCTTTACGCACTCCGGCACGGTCAAAGGGCTCCCGTTCGGTATAAAAGCCAAGGTAGCAAATGTCGAGTCCGGTGGTCCTGTAGACCGGAAACCCCTGTGCCCGCGCCCTGGCCGCCTCGTCAAAGGTCAGGTCCAGCGCAATATCGGATTGTTCCTGTAAAAGCATTTCCGACAGTGCTTGAGAATCCCGGACAGTTAAAAAAACAACTTCTTTTTCTTTGGGCGCGGTTCCCCAGTAGTGCGGGTTGGCGCGGAGCAGTATTCCGCCGTCCATCCTCTCCCCGGGGATATAGGGCCCGGTCCCCGGCGGCGGGGCGGAGCCGCCGTTTGCATTGCTATCGGCGGACGGGCCTACCACCGGCGCGGCCATTGGCACGGCCAGGTTATTTAAAAAAGGAGCAAAGGGATATTTAAGGTGAAAACGGACGGTGTAATCATCCGGTGTTTCGACCTTTTGCACCGGGGCGTAAACAAAATCGGCATAGCCGACCTGATCTTTTTTCGCTTCTGTTTGTCTTTTTATGCTATACTCTACCGAACGGGCGTCCAGCGGCGTACCGTCGTGGAACAGGACATCGCGGCGCAAATGAAACGTCCATACTTTAGCGTCTTCGGATACTTCCCATTTACTGGCCAGACACGGCTCCACCTGGACGGTGCCGGGCTTGAACCGCACCAGTCCCTCGTATATATTGGACGTGACCCGCAGCGAGCCGGTATCCGACGCTACGGCCGGGTCCAGACTGTTAACGTCATATTGTTGGGTAACCACCAGCCTGCCGGGTGAGAGCAGGGACATGACTTCGGAATGGGCGCCGGTTTCTTCCCTTTGTTTTTCCTGGCTTAAAACAAAAAACGCCGTCAGACACAGAATAATAACCAGGAAAAGATTATGCTTTTTGTCCATTGGTTTAACCTCCGCCACTGAATTGTCTTTATTATAATCCATATTAAGAGAACATTGGAAATATAAGTTAATTATTAAAATAACAGCAAATTACTTTTGCATAACAGGCATAATAAAGAGACAGTAAGAGGAGGTCATGGGGATGGAAATCAAATTCGGCCCGGCGGGGAACCCGGATTCTTTTTACCAGGGAGGGTATAAATCTTCCCTGGACATGCCGCGCTGGTTGGAGCAAATGGGACTCAACGCTTACGAGTACCAGTGCGTGCGGGGCGTGCATCTTAAGGAAGAAACCGCCCGCAGGCTGGGAGAGGCCGCCGTTAAGCACAATGTGGCCCTGAGTATACACGGGCCTTATTACATCAGCCTTACCGCCACGGACCCGGGGATCAAAGAAAAGACGCAAAAGCACCTCTTTGACGCCATGCGGGCGGCCCGCTGGATGGGTGCGCGTCCGGTGGTTTTTCATCCCGGCGGGTCCGGAGGCGACAATCGGACCGAGACACTGAAACAGGCCCGCCGGCGGCTGGCCGAACTGCTGGATATGGCGGCCGGCCAGGGTTTGGGCGATATCCCGGTGGCCCCGGAAACCATGGGGAAAACGTCTTTGCTGGGTAATTTGGACGAGGTGCTGGAGCTGTGCACCGCAGGGGAAAACGTAATCCCCGCCGTCGATTTCGGGCATTTGCATGCGGCCGGGGCGGGAGCCCTGCGGGATGAAGAGCAGTTTGCCGCCGTGCTGGACCGGATCGAGGCAGTGCTGGGCGCAGCGGCGTTGAGGAGGCTGCATATCCATTTCAGTCCCATTGAGTTTTCCAAGGGCGGTGAGCGCCGTCACCGGACCACGCTGGAGGAAGGCTTCGGCCCCGATTTCGCCCTGCTGGCCCGGCAGATAGTGCGGCGGGACATGACGCCCACCGTTATCTGCGAGTCCCGGGGTAGGCAGGCCGAAGACGCGCTGTATTTCAAACGCTTATATGAGGATGCCGCCGGGACTGCGCACCATTTGTCTTAGCGGCGCATATATAAAAAGTGAGTGCCTTTGTGATCCAAAGCACTCACTCTGTTAAGGGTTTATTTCGTTTAATTACTTGGTCTGGTGTACTTCCACATCCTGGCCGCCCAGACGTTTCAGTGTTTCTTCGGCGTCGCTGATTTTTTGATCGTCGGCATGAACGGAAACCAGTACGCGGCCTTCTTTAATCTTGCCTTCGTAGTACTTACCCCGTTCCGCTGGAATGCCCCAGTCGATCAGCCCGCCGGCAACTCCACCGGTGGCTGCTCCGGAAAGCATCCCTGCAATAGGCCCCGCTGCAATCAGCGGCCCGATGCCGGGAATCGCCAGCGCCCCGGCCCCGACTGCCAGCCCGGCCAGTCCGCCGATCACTCCCCCGGTGGCTGTACCGCTGGTGAGATTATTGCCTCGGTCCATGGCGCCCTGGTCCCGGCCCTTGTTTTCGTTATCCTTCGCCAGGATGGAGATTTCTTTTTCAAATCCTTTCCTGCGCAGTTCATCAACCGCCCTTTCCGCTTGCTGGCGGTCGGCAAAGGTGCTGAGTACCGTTTTCATGTGGTAATTCCTCCCTCGTAGGTTGATATTCTTTAATCTGTCTCAATGTTCGTTCCCCTATACGCGGCTGTTTAAAACCGCAAAAAAATTAGTTTATTTTCACGCTGGTTTTGATATAATAGTGTTTGTTGTTTGATGGAATAACCGGGAAAGGGGCTGTAAAAAAATGCTGGCTACTCCCAAGAAGTTCTTTCTTACGGCAGCGGCGGCGGAAGGGCACAGTGAACTGACGGCCTTTGATAACGCGCTTTTGGCCGGCCGGATCGGCAACATTAATTTACTCCGGGTTACCAGCATATTGCCCCCCGGCGCGGAATATGATCCCAACCTGCAAATTCCGCCGGGCTCGCTGGTGCCCGCCGCGTATGGGTATATATCCAGCGACGTACCGGGGGAACTGCTGTCCGCCGCGGTGGGTGTGGGGTTTTCCGCCGACACTTTTGGTGTGATCATGGAGTTCGCCGGTTACTGCGGCCAGGCGGAGGCGACGGATAAGATTGAATCCATGCTCAGGGAAGCTTTCGCATCGCGGGGCATGGAATTAAAGGAAATAAAAACAGCGGCGGTGGAGCACCGGGTGGAGAAAGTGGGCTGTGCCCTGGCGGCGGTGCCCATGTTCTATTAAGGGTATAATCTATTAAGGGTATAAAAGGAGGGGTTTATGATGGAGGTATGGTTCACCGAGGATCAGACCAAGGACATGCGTATCAGCGTGCGGGTGAAGGAAGTGCTGTTCAGCGGCGAGTCACAGTTTCAAAAGGTGCTGGTTGTGGACACTTTCGAGCTCGGGCGGATGCTGGCCCTGGACAACATCATCCAGACCAATATCAAGGACGAGTTTGTATACCATGAGATGATTACCCATGTCGGGTTGAATACCCACCCCGATCCCAAAAAGGTTTTAATTATTGGCGGCGGGGACGGCGGCGCCGTGCGGGAAATCGTCAAGCACAAAGGCGTGGAAAAGGTGGTCCACGTGGAAATCGACCAGATGGTCATCGACGTGGCCAAGAAGTATTTCCCCGAGCTGAGCTGCGGGTTTAGCGACCCCCGGGTGGAAATCCTGGTGGCGGACGGGATTAAGCACGTCAAGGAAAACAAAAACACCTATGATATGATTATTGTTGATTCCACAGACCCCATCGGACCCGCGGTCGGGTTATTCGGCAAGGATTTTTACCGGGATGTTTTTGAAGCGCTGACCGAGGACGGGCTGTTCGTGGCGCAAACGGAAACTCCGTTCTTCTTCGAACACGTAGTTAAAGAAGTGACCACCGCTGTAAGCGAGATTTTCCCCATTATGCGCCTTTTTCAGGCCGTGGTGCCTACCTATCCCGGCGGATACTGGGCATTTACCATGGGCTCCAAGAAACACGATCCGCTTGCCGTGGATACGGACAAGCTTCCCGTGCTGGACACCAAATGGTACTCACCTGAAATCCATAAATGCGCCTTTGTGCTGCAGCCTTTTGTTCAGGCCCTGCTGAAACGCTGAAAAAATCGTAAACAATGCAGAAATTTCATTTGACATGATAAATGAAATTTTGTATACTAAAGATCGTCAGCGGCATGGGAGACACTAAAATCACCCAACGCCTGATAGAGTTTCAGTAGATTTTATGTGATGCGGAGCTGTGGTGTAGCGGTCTAACATGCCGGCCTGTCAAGCCGGAGATCGCGGGTTCGATTCCCGTCAGCTCCGCCAACATGCCACGGTAGCTCAGTCGGTAGAGCAGAGGACTGAAAATCCTCGTGTCGGCGGTTCGATTCCGTCCCGTGGCACCAAACAGCATAATGTGCGGAAGTAGCTCAGTGGTAGAGCATCGCCTTGCCAAGGCGAGGGTCGCGGGTTCGAATCCCGTCTTCCGCTCCATTTTATTTGGCGACATAGCCAAGTGGTAAGGCAGAGGACTGCAAATCCTTTATCCCCCAGTTCGAATCTGGGTGTCGCCTCCATAAAAAAAAGACGGCCTTTCTCAATAAGAGAGAAGGCCGTTTTTAATTGTGTTTTACAAGTCAAGATTTATACCCTACCCCGCGCGAAAGCTGATAATTAATGAATTGATTCAAGCTCACCTTTTCCTCTCTGGCCCTTTCCGCCAGGATACGGTGAAGTGATTTGGGTATGCGAATCCTTAACTGCCCTGAAAACTCGTCTGTTACCGGTTCCGGCACCGGGCGGCCCAATTCCAGACAGGTTTCAATCCAGGATTTTTTAGCATCCTCCAGATTGTCGATAGCTTCCTCCGGCGTATCCCCGTCGGACATGCAGCCGGGTAGGCTGGGAATTTCAGCTAGCCAGCCCTCGCCTTCATCTTCGGATAGTTTTCTTAGCTTGATATCATAATCTATGTTGAGATAAAACTCTAGATCTTTCACTTTATATTCTCCTTCTCTTTTAGTTTTTGAATCAGCGTTATTGCCTGTTTAACATAAATGGCCTTTATGGGACGTTGCTTAGGAAGTTCACATCTCTTGAATTATTTACTATTTGTGCGTATAGTTTATCAAATTGAGTCATTTTGCATTATCACCGACCTTGGTATAATGGTATCGTATATGGAACCACTAGTCAATATTGGACAACCACCCTATTAAGTCATTTATTGACGGTTTTTTTAGGGAAATTGGTGGGAACAAAATTAACCGGTTAATAGTCAGTTATACCAAGGAGTTGATTATATGAACAGGTTTGTAGCTTTTTACCTTTTTATTATGATGCTGGCCCTTATGGTTATAATGATGCCGGGACTTAAGCCAGCGATAGTTTAAAGATAGTTTAACTTGACGCCTTCAGCGGGTGTCTTTTTATGCCCGGGAAAGGGGATTACCGAGACCTGGGTTATTTCGTGTGAAATATGCCAAATAAATTTTCATTGAACCATGGCATAATTCTAAAACAAGGGTTTAAAAGCCATCTACTTTAACGGTAGATGGCTTTTCGCTGGTTGTTTTGGTCTGCAGTCTGCTGCAATTTTAGTGTTCCATGCCTTTTTCCGCGGCGTCGCCGCAGCAACTGCCCGGTGTGCAGCCGGTGTTTTCAGGGTTATTGCCGCAGCAGGATGAGGAGCCGCGCAGGTTCGCCGGCGCACCTACCGAATTGGGCAGGAAAGGCCTGGAGATTAATTTGTCTAATTCGATTCCGCCGCAGTTCGGACATTTGATTTGTTCATTTTCTTTGCCAGGGAGGATTAGGGTTTCAAATATTTTTCCGCATTTACATTTAAACTCAAAAATAGGCATTGTCTGTTCTCCTTTCCCGGTGATTTAAACGGGTATTCTTTTCTACATTGCTTCATGAAATCCTGCCTGATAAAAAACAAAGGGTCAAAGGAATTACTTCTCCTTTGACCCATGAGGATAACCTTTTTTGCCCTCAGGTCTACCCCGAGGCTTCTTCGTTCAGGTAATAACCGGCGGGAAAACCCTGATCTTGAAGAACCAGCAGTTTCTCAAACAGTATTACGCCCACGCCTTCCTTAATCTCGCGTTTTTCGTAGTAGTCCGAGTTTTGATCCTTATAAACCACGGTGTAAACATTAACCCCGTCATCTTGCCTGACATCCTCAATGGTGCATTCCAGTTCTGTTTCCGCGTTTTCCTTTGAACTAACCTTTTGCGTCCACCGTACGCCCTCTTCCAGCGGTGTTTTAAGCAGGTCCAAACGGCCAAAATCAGAGTCCAGCATGGACTCTTCCTGTTTTGTTTGCGTCAGCACTCCGTTGGCTATGGTGTAAACTATTTGCAGGTGTAAATCCCTGTCCCCGGCTTCGCCGCCGGACGGGTCCTCAACCTCGCCTGTGATATCATAAACGGTAGCGGCGTCTTGTTTGTCAATGGACTGCAGCGTCATCCGGTGTCCGTATTCGGCGAACCCGTTGTAATACCATGTGTATCCTTCCCTGGATGGGAGAAGGGCGGTTAGTTGTTTGTTTTGTTCGGCGGCCGGATCTTCATTTGAACCGTCCGGTTGTTGATTCTGGCCGTCTTGAACGGGGGAACGCTGGGAATTGCAGCCCGTTATTGAAATCCCCGCCACCAGGAATATTAGAAGTGTTACAACAGCCATCTTGCGTATAGTATAAAACACCTGCCCACCTCCGCTTATGGTTGTATTAACATGATTTTATTTATTAACCTATAGTTATATCATGAACATTTATATCATAAACATTGAGTTGGTGGTATAATATACCAGCAAAATAAGTCAAATTGTTGTCCGCGGTTTGTCATATTCAATGCGTCGGTTCTGTTATATTTACGGAAGGGAATGGCTGTTTGTGTTATTATATGGGCGGGGGTGATAAAACCCTAACGGTATCAACTGGTTAATTGAAAAAGGGAGGTATGGATTTGAGTAAGAAATCGCTGATCACTTTTATTTTGGGCCTGGTGATGTTGCTGGTAGCCGCGATGCCGGCCATGGCTGCTGAAAAAATTACTCTCAATGTTAACGGCGAATCCTCCATGACGTTTGAGGCTTACGGGCAAAATGGCGTCAGTATGATTTCCGCGGCTAATTATGTTCGTTTTGCTGGGGCTGATTTGACACAGGATTCCGATACCAATTTTACCATTAATGAGAACGGGAATATCATGGCACTGACTGTTGGTCAAAGTGCAGCTTCACTTAACGGTGAGTCAATTACTTTACCTGCCGCTCCGGTTGTTGTGGCCGGCGACGTATACGTGCCGCTGCGTTTTGTGGCCGAAGCTTTCGGTTACGAAGTGAAGTGGGATGAACAACTTCAAATGGTTTTAATGAACCGTGAGGAAACCAGGGACGGTTTAACTCCCCTCGACGTATTGGTCAAGTCGGGTGCCGCCACCCAGGATATTAACACTTACAGTATGAACGGAAATATTAAAATGGCAATCAGCATG
The DNA here is from genome assembly GCA_023439185.1 of Bacillota bacterium. GTDB lineage: Bacteria > Bacillota > Desulfotomaculia > Desulfotomaculales > Desulfallaceae > BRH-c8a. The sequence continues at coordinate 36,851 of JAEXOR010000033.1, forward strand.
GCGGCGGACGGAGTGAGTGCTACCCCTGAGCCGGTATATGCGGATGTGCAATTAAAAGGACAAATTCAAAACGACCCGATGCAGGTATATATGCAACAAATAATTACCGGTTCCGAAGAAACCGGGATACCGGAAACAACTGTTGAGACCTATATGACCATGGAAAAAATGTATATCAAGATGCCGGAACAGGGCTGGGTGGTCCAGGATATGCCCTTTGACTCCGAGTTTTTGCAGCAGCAGATGGATATTCAGTCCAATCCCATTCAGGCCGCCCAACAAATGAAAGAAATGGGACTGTTCATGAGCTTCGGTAATGACGTTACCATCGGTGAACAGGACTATTATGCGGTTAACGCGACATTGGACATGGAAAAATTCAATGAAAGCATGCCCGATCTGCTGAAGCAAATGGCGCCAGGTTTAAGTGGGGCAAACGGTGACCAGGATTCCGGGCAGGCGCAATTAATACAGCAAATGCTTGAGGGAATGGAAATGGATTACTATTACACCGTATTGATTAACAAGGAAACTTTGATTACCGATGTTATAAAACTGGACATTAAAATCAAAATGGACATGGAAGTGCCTCAAGCAGAAGGGGCTGTCGGCAGCGATCAGCAAATTCCTCAGACGATAAAACTGGATATGCATATGGTCGGCGATCTTAATATTACCGACCCGGGCATGCCTTTTAACGTTCCCGACGTAGGCGACGCCAAAACCACGACTGAATCCCGGTAATCGGAGCGGTAAAATGGCATAAAGTGAACTTATGGGGCGTCGATACGGGCGTCCCTAAGTTTTTTTGAAGGCTTGTGTTCATACGGGCGACCTCGAGGATTGCTCCTGCACTTGCGGGGTACATAATGTTGTATGGGCGTCCCTTGCGGGCGCCCAAGAGAAACACTTTTCTCGGTAAATTGAGGAAATTGTTGAATGGACTCGTTTTATGTGGTATGCTTGTTCTGATTTGGAAAGTAATGCCTAAATCAGATTTTAGTAGCCAAAGGAGCATATCAATCAATTGTATCGAATGCTGATTATGTTGCTGCTGGCCGCACTATTACTAAACGCAGGCGGTTGTTCATTGCCCCTGATAGGGCGTGAAGATAAGGAGCAACCAGCGCAGGAGCAAGCCTCGCAGGAGCAAACGCAAAAAACTGATCGCCGGCAGGAAAGAACCGTACCGGGGACGGTGCAGGTAGCTCCGGCGCTTGCGGGGCAGCAGGAAAATCCGGTTTTGTCTCCTGCTGATCAAGGCGAGATAACCGCCGGTATTCAGGAAACACTGACTACAACCTTTGAAATGCTGCGGATTAAGGATTTATCCAAGGTTGATACTCTTTTTTCCGGGCTTAACGAAGCCGGCGGCATAATGACCATGGAAGAACTGCAGCTTAAAGTGGAATCCCTGCAGCCGATGGAATGGCGGCTGGAAAGCAGCACGCCGGCCGGCGAGGGCAGCCGGGTGGTGGAAGTGTCTTACACCATGCCCGACGGCACCGTTTACCGGGCCGAACCATTCAGCATGGTTGATGTAGCCGGAGTCTGGATGATCCATTACAATTCCTTTGCGGCGTCTTTCAACGCCATGGCCGGTCACATTCCGGGAGTGTCCGCGGGAGAGAAGCGGGAATTGAACCGGATCGGTTCGGCCGCTTAAAAAATATTTTAACCGGAGGGATATTATACAGGTCTGCGGGTATAATACTAACACTGCTGACAGCAGTAACCAGCCTCCTAATTCTCTCTCAGCAAGCCCGCCCTTCAAGGCGGGTTTTTTTCGTGCCGGTTCTCGGGCAGGATTTTTTCGAAGCGGGGTAAAAGTAATCATGTGGGAGGGAATATAAAAAATGACCGAAAAAAAAGAAGGTATGTCTCAGCCTGTGCGTATTGTCATGGCTACCGCGCTGTGGGCGGTGCTGCTGTGGTTTTTGTCCCTGGGACATCCCGTACTGGTGCCCATAAGCAAGGCCATATTTATTGTATTTGTCGTTCCGACCGGCCTGGTGGAGTGGTATAAATACAGAGGCCTGATCAGTGAGAAAAAAGCCCCGGCGGTTAAAGTGGCCGGGATGATCGTATTTGCCCTGCTGTGGTACTTCTTCCTGCAGTAAAAAGTAAGGGGTCAGGCCTGACCCCCTCCTGACCCCCTTACTTAACTTATTTTAAAATTGCGTATGTGGTTACCGCCGCGGCAAGAGCCGCGGCCAGACTAAACAGGATCCAGAGCATGTCTCTTTTGATTCGCCCGGATAGTTTTTCCAGGTTGTTGTTATCGGTCGGAAAGCTGATTTCGTTTTTAGTCACAGTGCAGTTACCTCCGTCTTTTTTGCTGCTACGGCCATTGTACCGGCACGGTTACTTTATCCTGTTCACTGTTGTCTTTGGGGCTCAGCCAAAAGACCTCAAGCGTGCCTTTCCCTTCGGAAGGCAGGTCAAACTTCAGGCTGGTCTCAAACTTCCCTCTTCCCGGAGCGCCCTCTGAAGCCGTTGCGGTACTCTCGGCCAGCACTTGGCCGGTATTGTCGGTCAGGCGAATTTGCACCGTCCCCTCAAACACCCGGGCGCTGCCTTTAATTAACAGGGGAATCCCCACCACCTGGTTTTCGGACGGGTGGGTAACCCAAATAACAGGTTCATGTACCCTGGAAAGATCTCTGGTGAAGGGCTGCTCGTAGAGGCCGATATGACCCCACCAGTCCCGGGCGGGACCTTCCGCGCTGCCTTCAACCTGGAAAGCCACTTTTTCAATGTTCGGAAACTCGGTGAGCGTGTTTACCACGCTTTGTATACCCAACTCTTCACCGTCGGAACCGACGTTGGAGTTGGTTAAGACTTCTTTGCTGAAATTAATGGTGGCCAAGCCTTTTTCTGTGGTTATACCCAGAACCCTGGTGTCTTTAGGGAAAATACCTTTGGCATCGTTAATCAGTGTTTCGACTGCGGCCTGGGCTACATTATCGGTTTGCGGGATTACCCGTTCCTCCCGCACCAGGTAGGTTTCATCAGCGGTGAATTTGACGAAGTATACGTTCAAACTTATAACTGATTGTTCCTGCTTGCCGCCGTTCTTCTGACCGGAGTCCTTTGCAGGGTCGTTGCCGCCGGTTCCCCGGTTTAAGGAGCAACCTGAAAGAATCATCAGCAGGATCAGTATTGCAAACAGGTATTTGCGAAGTGTCGTTCCGGTATTCGGTATGGTCAATATGTCCCACTTCCTTTTGTTGCATATATGCTAGTATAACATTAATAATGCAAATTTTCCATAGCTTAGGGCGCCGGGGGGCGTTTTGCTGTTGATGCGCGGTATAAAAAGACCCCGGGCATAACGCGACGGGGCTAAGTTTGGTACGGTGACTAAGCTCAAGTTTTTAGTCGTACGGGATGTAGCTGTGATGGGCAGTTTCCTTGCCGGTGGCATAAAACTCCAGGTTTTTCATTGCTTCTTTAATGCGGTTGGCGAAAATGCCTGAAAAAATGCCTATTACGGCGGTGATGCCCATAATGATGTAGAAAACGTTCCAATATTGATCCAACTGTTTTCCTCCTCCTCCGGCAGACGGCTTTTAATTAAATTTATCATTTTCACAGTCAATAAGTCAACCGGTGTGGCATAGTTTACATTTGCGTAAACCGGGCAAATGATTTATAATGCATATTGTATCAATTGAATAGAGCCAGAGTACGGTGAGCAATCGCTGCCGGACGGCGTATGCCGTGCGGTAGAGGAAAGTCGAGACACGCACACCGGATGCCCGAGGGCAAACGGTGTAGTACGGCGCCCGGCGCAAGCCGGGGCAGGGCGACCTGACGACGGTAAAAGAAACCCCCGGGGTTTTAAGTAACCGTAAAGTGCCACAGAAACCAGGTCACCGGGCAACCGGTGAGTGCAAGGGTAAACTCCGCCGGCGTGCAACCCAAATAGGCGGTCTTTGAACCGCGGGTAGGGGCACCCCGCAAGGGGAGGTATACCGGAAGGTATGCTTAGATAGATGATTGCTTAAACAGAATCTCGCTTACAGCCGGACTCTGGTTTTTTTTTAAAATTACCGGTTGCCGGATTTTAAATTTAGACAGTTGTTTTACAAATTTTGTGACAATGTGCTATTATTATGTTATAATGCTTTTGATCACAAATAAAATGACCTGCTTGGCCCGTTGCCCCTTTGTTTTTCTAACCTACACATGAGTTTCGGGAGCCCACGGTCCTGTTGTCTATGCCAGGCCGCATCAGGCGGAAGGCAGAAACCACAGGCCGGCACCCACCTGGGAGAGGTGGGTTTTAGAAAAACAGTTGGTGACGACCCGGCGGGTATAACAGCTTACGACCCTTCGCTAAAATTTAAAGCGGGGGGTCTTGTTTTTTTTCTTCCTTAGACAGGAAAATGTCGGGGCGACCGGGTAAAATCATTTTAAGATGATGCAAATGCCCGGGAGGGGAAAACCGTGCGCTTAAGTATTGTAACCGGGAGGGCGGGAACCGGGAAAACCACCGGCTGCCTGCGGCAGATCGCCCGGGAGATGGCCGGGCAGCCTTTGGGCGTCCCGCTGATCATGCTGGTTCCCGAGCAGGCTTCTTTTCAAACGGAAAAGCAGTTGGCCAGGGTTACCGGCGCCGGCGGGTACTTGCGCGCCCAGGTGTTGGGTTTTCGCCGGCTGGCTTATCGGGTGCTCCAGGAAACGGGCGGCGGCAGCCGGGTGCCCCTGGGGGAAACCGGCAAAAGGATGATTTTGCGCCGGATGCTGGAAAACCGGCGGGATGAGCTGCGCATGTTTCACCGGGCTGCCGATCTGCCGGGTTTTGTGGACCAGTTGGCCGGCGCGCTGGGTGAGATGAAAATATACCGGGTCGGTCCGGACGACCTGCAGAGGGCGCTGACGGCATTGCCGGGGTCCGGGGACGGCGCCGGCCTGGAAAAGAAGCTGCGGGATTTGCTGGTGCTATGCGAAGATTTCGAGAACTTTATCCGGGGGCGTTTTACCGACCCCGATGACTACCTGACCCTGGCGGCCGAACAAATGCGTTTGTCCGGCTGGCTTGCCGGGGCGCGGGTGTGGGTGGACGGCTTCACCGGTTTTACCCCCCAGGAATACGACCTGCTGGCCGCTTTGATCCGGCGTTCGGCCGGTGTAACCGTGACCCTGTGCCTGCCGACCGAAGGGACGGAAGGGGAACCGGCGGAAACCGATCCCTTTTACCCGGTATGGGAAACATACAGCACCCTGGTAAACCTGGCGGCCCGGGAGAATGTGCCGGTAAAGCATATGCCGCTGCCCGGCGGGCGCGGGTATCGTTTTGTGTCCCCGGGACCGGCCCACCTGGAGGAGTTCTATTTCCGGCGGCAAATCGTTCCGGGAGAAGACCGGGGCGTGCAAATCATGGCCGCCGCCGACCGGCGCGCCGAAGTCGAGGGCATCGCCAGGGAGATGATCCGGCTTTGCCGCGACCGGGGATACCGCTGGCGGGACATGGTGGTGCTGCTGCGGGAAGCGGATTCGTACGCCGGCCTGATGGAGTCGGTTTTCAGCGATTACGGCATCCCCTTTTTCCTGGATCATAAACGCACGGTGCTGCACCATCCGCTGGTGGAGCTTTTCCGGGCCGCCCTGGAAACGGTGTCCGGCAACTGGCCCTACGACCCGGTATTCCGTTACCTGAAAACGGACCTGGCGCCGGTGACCAGGGAGGAAGCGGACCGGCTGGAAAATTACGTCCTGGCCCACGGCATCCGGGGCGGACGCTGGACCGACGGGCGTCCGTGGCAGTACCGGCGCCGGCTGACCCTGGAAGAGGACACCGAGGCCACTACGGCGGAAGAAAGGGAACTGGATGAATTAAACGCCATCCGGGACCGGGCGTCGGCAGCCCTGTACCATTTGCAGCAGCGGCTGGCCGGGGCCGTTTGCGTGAAGGACTATGCCGGAGCGCTGTACGGTTTGCTTGATGAGCTGGACGTGCCGTCCAGGCTGGAGGAATGGAGCGTGGCCGCGGCCGGCGAGGGCCGGCTGGAGGCGGCCGGGGAGCACGCCCAGGTCTGGGACGACGTAGTGCTGCTGCTGGACGAACTGGTGGAAGCTCTGGGCGATGAACAGATGAGCCTGCGACAGTTTACCAGGGTACTGGAAGCTGGTTTCGCTTCCATCCGGCTGGGGCTGATCCCGCCCGGTCTGGACCAGGTGGTGGTGGGTTCCCTGGAGCGCTCACGAAGCCCCGAGGTCAAGGCGGCCTTCGTGCCCGGCGTTAATGAGGGGGTACTGCCCGCCCGGGTATTTGAACAGGGCCTGTTCACCGAAGGCGAGCGTGAGCGCTTGCGGGATACGGGTCTGCGTTTGGCCCCCGGCGCGCGCCGCCGCGCTTTTGACGAACAGTACATTGTTTACCAGGCCCTGACCCGGGCCGGTGAACGGCTGGTGATTTCGTATCCCCTGGCCGACACTGAGGGGCGGTCGCTGAAACCGTCGCCTGTGGTGCGGCGGCTGCATGAACTGTTTCCTGAATTGCGGGAAGGAACATGGGCCCAGGAGCCGGGAGAACGGGGGTCCGACGATATGGAATTCGTCAGCCGTTCCGGGCGCTGCCTGACCTACCTGGCGGGCAGGTTGAGGGATGCCTTTGCCGGGCGGGAGATCGATCCCCTGTGGTGGGACGTATATAACTGGTTCGTTAAAGAAAACGGTAATCCGCTGTTTAAACCGGTGATCATGAGCCTGTCCGGAAACTATCGCGAGGAGCGCCTGCCCCGGGAATTAAGCCGGCGTCTATACGGGCAGCCCTTTAAAACCAGCGTGTCGGCCCTGGAGAAATATTATTCCTGCGCCTACGCGCACTATCTGGCTTACGGTCTGCGGCTGAAGGAACGGGAGGTTTTTCGCCTGGAGGCGCCGGACATGGGGCAGTTTTTCCATGCCGCGCTGAAAATTTTTGCCCAGCGGCTGCTGGACCGGGGCTTGGACTGGGGTGAGCTTGGCGCGGAACAATGCCGCCGCCTGGCCGGGGACGTGGTGGACGAACTGGCCCCCCGGCTGCAGAGCGAGATTTTACTCAGCTCGGCCCGGCACCGTTATTTAAGCGGCAAGCTCAAACGGGTGGTCCAGCGCTCGGCTCTGGTGCTGTCCGAACACGCCAGGCGCGGAGAGTTTCGCCCGGTGGGGCTGGAGCTTGCCTTCGGCATGCGGGGCGGGTTGGAAGGGGTAACCTTTGCCCTGCCCGACGGAAACGAAATGATTCTCCGGGGCTGCATCGACCGGGTGGACGCGGCGGACGCCGGCGCGGAAGGTGTATATTTGAGGATCATCGACTACAAATCCGGTTATGCCTCCGTTAAGCTGGACGACATCTGGCAGGGCCTGAAGCTGCAGCTCCTGGCCTACCTGGATGTGGCGCTGCGTTACGCCAGCCGGTTAACCGGCAAAGAGGGGCTGCCCGGCGCGGTGCTGTACTTCAGGGTGGACGACCCGCTGGTGATAACCGAAGGCGAGCCGGTGGAGGACGCCGAGCTCGGGCAGCGGCTGCTGCGCAAGCTGAAAATGAACGGCCTGGTGCTGGCGGACCGGACCCTGGTGGATAAACTGGACGCCGAAGCCGGCGGGACGTCGGATTTGGTGCCGGTGGGAATAAAAAAAGACGGCACTTTTACCGCTTATTCATCCGTGGTGGACGGCAGGGATTTTAAACTGCTGACGTCGCTGCTGCGCAAAAGGCTGGTCTGCGCCGGTGACGAAATCATGGCCGGGGTTAAGGAGATCAACCCTTACCGCAAGGGTGGCCGCCGCGCCTGCCGGTTTTGCTCCTTTAAGCCGGTTTGCCGGTTTGACCCCCTGCTGCCGGGCAGCACGTACCGGGTGCTGAAAATAGAAAAGAATGCCGGGGTGCTTGAAAAAATCAGGCGTGAATTGGAGGTGGCGGCTGATGGCCGAATGGACCCGTGAACAACTGGAAGCCATCACCAGCCGGGACCGGCGGATTTTAGTGTCCGCGGCGGCCGGCTCGGGCAAAACCAGTGTGTTGGTGGAGCGGATCGTCAGGCGCGTCACCGACCCCGTCGCTCCGGTGGACGTGGACCGGTTGCTGGTGGTTACCTTTACCAACGGCGCGGCGGCTGAAATGCGCGAGCGCATTGGCCGGGCGGTCAACGCCGCCCTGGAGCGCAGCCCCGGTTCGACACACCTGGGCCGGCAGCAGACGCTGCTGCAGCGGGCTTCCATCAGCACCATTCACTCATTTTGCCTGGATGTAATCCGCCAGCACTTTTACCGCCTGGAATTGGACCCGGTGTTCAGAGTGATGGACGAAACAGAGGCGGCCATGCTGCAGCTGGATGTGCTGGATGATGTGCTGGAGCAGTATTACGCCGCGGAAAACGCTGAATTCCTGCGTCTGGCTGATTGCTACGGCGGTTCCAAGGACGACGGCGGAGTGCAGGAGCTGGTGCTGCAGTTATATAAATTTTCCCGCAGTACACCCCGGCCGGATGCCTGGCTGGCCAAATTGCCCGATGCCTTTGACCTCCCGGAAGACGCCGCGTTGGACAATTTGCCCTGGTTCAGGGTTTTAACAACCAGCGTGCGCAACGAAATCGCCGCCGCCCGGAGCATGACCGCGCTGGCCGCGGGAATAGCGGCCCGGCCCGGCGGCCCGGCCCCCTACCTGGCCGCCCTGGAAAAGGACCGGGTGTTGCTGGATGAACTGGCCGGGGCCTGTGACGCCGGCTGGGAGGCGCTTTACCACCGGTTTGGCGGCCTGTCCTTTGCCGGCTTGGCCCGCTGCCGCAAAGAGGAGGCCGATGAAAAACTTGTCCGGTCGGTGAAGAAAACACGCGAGGCAATGAAGAAAAAAATTCAGGGGCTGCAAAATAAGTATTTTCACCGCCCGCCGGCCGATCTGCTGGCCGACTTGCGCAGCCTGACCGGTCCGGCCCAAACCCTGACGGAGTTGGTGCGGCATTTTGCCGACCGCTACCGCCAGGCCAAGCTGGAACGCGCGGTGGTGGACTTTAACGACCTGGAACACTATGCCCTGGGGATTTTGGCCGAGGACGATTCAACCCGGCCTTCACCGGTGGCGTTGGAACTGCGGCAGCGTTACGCCGAAGTGCTGGTGGACGAATATCAGGACATCAACGCCGTGCAGGAGACCATCCTCAACCTGCTTACCGGCGACGGCGGGGACGCTCCGGGCCTGTTCATGGTGGGTGACGTTAAGCAAAGCATCTACCGTTTCAGGCTGGCCGAACCCGGCCTCTTCCTGGCCAAGTACAACCGGTTTGCCAACGAATCCGGCGCCGGGCGGCTGGTCAACCTGGCCCGGAATTTCCGCAGCCGGCGCCAGGTGGTGGAAGCTGTTAATTATGTCTTTCGCCAGGTCATGACCCCGGCGGTGGGGGAGATGGAATACGACCGGCGGGCCGAGCTGGCCTACGGCGCCGAATACCCTCCCCTGCCCGGAGAAACCGGCGCTGATGTCGAACTGCTTCTGATAGACAATACGCCGGATGATGCTACGGACGGGCGGGAAGAACTTTCGGACGAAGTGGAGCAGCGGGAAGAAGGACCCGTGGAGGAGCCCGAAGAGGAACCGGATAACCTGCAGGTGGAAGCCCGTACCGTGGCCCGCCGGATCATCGAGCTGGTGGAAAGCGGGCATCCGGTGTGCGGCCATGACGGGGGATATCGCCCGGTGACTTACCGGGACATGGTGGTGCTGATGCGGGCCGCCGTCGGCCGGGCCAACACCTTTGTGGAAGAGTTTCGCAGGCTGGGCATACCGGCTTACGCCGAGCTGACCACCGGATACTTCGAGGCCACCGAGGTGGAGACAATGCTCGCCCTGCTGAGGGTGATCGACAACCCGCGCCAGGACGTGCCCCTGGCGGCGGTGCTGACCTCGGCGGCGGGGGGCTTTGGTTCCGACGATCTGGCGCGGATCAGGCTGGCCGGCGGGAGCGGCGACTTTTACGACGCCCTGGTGAAGACCGCCCGGGAGGGGGACGGGGAACTGCCCCGCCGCCTGGACAGGTTTTTACGTCAGTTGGATCGTTGGCGCACTCTGGCCCGCCAGAGCGCTTTGCCGGAGCTGATCTGGGCCTTATACCGGGAAACCGGCTATTACGACTACGTGGGCGGCCTGCCGGGCGGCAGCCAGCGGCAGGCCAACCTGCGGGCGCTGCACCAGCGGGCCGGACAGTTCGAGGCCACCGCGTACAGGGGTTTGTTCCGCTTCCTGCGCTTTATCGAGCGGCTGCGCCGGAGCGAGGGCGACATGGGTACGGCCCGGGCCCTGGGCGAGAATGAAAACGTAGTGCGCATTATGAGCATCCACAAAAGCAAGGGGCTTGAATTTCCCGTGGTTATAACGGCCGGCCTGGGTAAGAAGTTTAACGCCGCAAATCTGAATAAGAACGTACTGCTGCACCGCGATATGGGGCTGGGTTTCCAACTGGTGGACCCGGAAAGACGGGTCGCCTATCCCACCGTGGCCAAACTGGCGGTGCGGGAAAAAATGCGTTCCGAAGAACTGGCTGAAGAAATGCGGCTGTTTTACGTGGCCATGACCAGGGCTAAAGAGAAGCTGATCCTGGTTGGCGCCGTCTCCAAACTGGAAGATGCCGCCGCCCGGTGGTGTGCGGCGCTGGGGACGGAGGGCTTCCGGCTGCCGGATTGGTTGGCCGCCCGGGCGGACACTTATCTGGACTGGTTGTGCCCGGCCTTGGCCGGGCACCAGGACGGAGCGCCGCTGCGGGAACTGGCCGGCCTGGCGGAAACCGTGCCGGTACCCGCCGGGGAAATCGCGTCACGCTGGGTGGTGCGTTTTACCGGTGGCAAGGGCGGCGACATGCATGACTCATCGGTTCCGGCGGAGGAATACCGCCGGGCGGTGTCGAAACTGCAGCCGGTGCCCCTGACCGGGCCACGATCAGAAGAGGTGGAAGCGCGTTTGGACTGGGTTTATCCTCATCACCGGTCGCATCTCGTGGCGGCCCGGGCGACGGTAACCGCGTTGAAGAGCTTACATAGCGGTGAAGAGGAAAAAGAGAACAAACGGGAGATATTCCGGGCCGATGCTGCTGTCAAGCCTGCTTTCATTCAGCAGCGCGAGGGGTTGACCGCCGCCGCCCGGGGTACGGCGCTGCACCTGGTAATGCAGTTGTTGGATCTGAACGGTGATTTGTCGGCGGACGGGATTAAGAACCAGATGGCTCTGATGGCGGAGCGGGAGCAAGTGCTGCCGGAACAGGCGGCGGCGGTGGAGCCCGAAGCGGTGGCCGAGTTTTTCAGCAGTCCGCTGGGTCGCCGGGTGCTGGCCGGCCGGCGGGTGTACCGGGAGCAGCCCTTTACCCTGGCCCTGCCCCTGCGGGATATATATCCGGATGCCGGAGGCGCCGGTGCCGAAGCGGATACCGTACTGGTCCAGGGTATTATCGATTGCCTGGTGGAGGAAGAAGGCGGGCTGCTGGTGGTGGACTACAAAACCGATTACTGCACCCCGGAAACCCTGCCGCAGTTGGTGGAGCGGTACCGGTACCAGGTGGAGCTATATGCCCGGGCGGCGGAGTCCCTTACCGGCTTGCCTGTGACAGACCGGTATTTATACCTGTTTTATCTGCGGGAATATATAAAGATTGGGAATAATTTAACCTTCCGGTTCGCAAAATATTAACCGGGAGGTGTTAAAAATGGAAGTTGAATCCGGATGGCAGGCCTGGAAAAACATGCTGGGCAAAATTGTCAATGCAGCGGAGTCGGTGGGAATGTCCAATGACCGGGTTAATAACGCGGCCTACCGGGTCGGTGATTTCTTTGCCGGCAATTTTGACCCCGATAACCGTGAACAAAGAGTGCTGAAAGAACTGTGGGACGAGGCGGACGAGGAACAAAAACAAGTTCTGGCCACTTTAATGGTCCGGGTGGTGGAAAAAACCCAACCCCGGCATTAAGTGCGGTAGTACCTGTAGGAGCGCCCTTACGCTTGTTGTTAAAGATGCCTGGTGTTAAAAGTTAAAAGCTGCGTTTTTTGCAGCTTTTAACTTTTAACACCAGGCATCAAAGCCGACCACTCAGCCTTCAGAGGGGGATTTTTTTGTGATAAAAAATTTTCTTTGCAGGCAGGAAATATTGAATCATTGTTGAATTAAATTTGTTGTAGTATGCAGCATGGTGACGGGGTTTTTTGAATTACTATATAAATAGTTGAAATAAATGGTTGAACGGTTGTACGGTAGGTATAAGGATGCGTTGCTTCCGGCTGTTCGGAAGCCTGTCCCTTTGAAATCAATTCCGCTTACCTGTCATTAATCGGTTATACGCCGGGTCAAGTGGTATTTGTATTTTATGGGACGAAAATCGCAGTTATAAACTCCTACGGGAGTTTTTTATTTTTTATACATACAAATCAGGAGGGGGAAAGAAGAATATGAGTAAAAGAATATGTGTGTTGATGCTGGTATTGGCGCTAAGTTTGTTGTTCACCGGTTGTTCATCAAATTCAGCTTCTACCGGCGAGCAGGAACAAAAGCAAACAGTGGAACTGAAACTGGCCCATTTCTTCCCGGCCACTCACCCGGCTGAAACAGATCTGGTGCAGCCCTGGGCCAATGCTATTGAGGAAGCTACCGGCGGTCAGGTGAAAATAACCAGTTACCCCGGTTCAACCCTGCTAAAACCCGAAGCCACCTATGACGGCGTGGTGAACGGGGTCGCCGATATCGGTCTTTCCTGTTACGCGTACACCAGGGGGCGCTTCCCGGTACTGGAGGTCTTTGAACTGCCGGGAATCAGCTATGATAACTCCAAAGTAGCCAGCAAAGTAGCCTCGGAAGGAATTAAGCAGCTCAACCCCGCGGAAATACAGGATACTAAACTGATGATGGTTTTAACCACCGGCTCCGGCGACCTGTTCACCAAAAAACCGGTTAAGGGCCTTGAAGATTTAAAGGGCATGACCATCAGGGCCACCGGTCTTAGCGCTAAAACCCTTGAAGTGTTGGGCGCCGCTCCGGTGGCCATGGCCCAGTCTGAATCTTATGAAGCCATATCCAAAGGGGTTGTGCAGGGGAACCTGGGACCCCAGGAAGTGTTAAAAGGTTGGAAAAACGCCGAAGTAACCGACTATGTAACCGTCACTCCTTTCTTGTACAATACCGTTTTCTTTGTCACCATGAATATGGATGTGTGGAACTCTCTGTCTTCCGAGGTGCAGCAGGCTATCGAAGAGGTAAACGGGAAGTTCTTTGAAGAAGTGGCCATGGGTTTATGGGATAAACAAAATGAAGAGGCTTTAAAGTATGCGGTGGATGAGACCGGCATGGAAGTGATTACCCTTTCCGACGAGGAGCAAGACCGCTGGATTGAACTTGTCGAGCCCATCCAGGACGAATTTGTGGCCGCCCTGGCCGAAAAAGGCTTGAATGGGCAGGAAGCCCTGGATCTGGTTAAAGCCCTGGCGGAACAATATAACAACGAGTTTTAACCTCGGTGGGGAGGTTTTTTGACGTGAGTCAATCGTTTGCCGGCGGTGTAAATGCTCTGAGCCGGTGGCTGGACAGGATTGCCGGGCTTTGCCTGGCCGGGACCATGGTTCTGGTGGTGTGCAACATAATTTTGCGGGTAGCTTTTAACAGACCCATGGCGGGCGCCGTTGATTATGTCGGTTTTCTTTCCGCCCTGGCTATCAGTCTGGCCCTGGCTTACTGTGCCGTGCAAAACGCCCATATCGCGGTTGATTTTATACTCGAGAAGTTTCCGTCCCGGGTGCGGGCCGTGGTGGATACGGCAATCAACGCCGTCGGCCTGGTTTTTTGGTGCGTGGTATTTTGGAAAATGACGGAATACGGCCGCAGTTTGGCCGCCAACGGAGTCGTCGCGCCGACCACTCAAATGCCGCTCCATCCCTTTGTGTACCTGGTCTCCCTGGGGTTGTTCGCACTATGCCTGGTAATGCTGGTCCGGTTTACCGACTCTGTAAAAAGGATGACAGTTAATAATGAGTGACAGTATAATTGGCTTTATCGGGATCGCATGCTTTTTTGTGTTGCTGGTTTTGCGTATGCCCATCGCCTTTGCGATGGCCCTGGTGGGTTTTGCCGGGTTCAGCATTCTGGTGTCGCCCACCGCGGCCTACCGCATGGTGTCGGAAGAAATTTATTCAACCTTTACTTCCTACTCCCTGAGCGTGATCGCCATGTTTGTATGGATGGGTTTTTTGGCCTTTTACTCGGGTATCGGCACCCGGTTATACGTCTTTGCCTACAAGCTAATCGGGCATTACCCCGGCGGACTGGCCATCGCCACCCAGGCTGCCTGCGCGGTGTTTGGGGCCATCTGCGGCTCCAATACGGCGACGGCGGCCACCATGGGCGCCATTGCTCTGCCGGAAATGAAAAAGTACAAATATGATCCGTCCCTGGGCACCGCCAGTGTTGCCGCCGGGGGTGTGCTGGGCGTGATGATTCCGCCCAGCGTGATTATGATTGTGTACGGCATGTCCACCGAGCAATCGGTGGGGAAACTGTTTATGGCCGGCATACTGCCGGGGATTATGCTGATGCTGCTTTACATGGCGGCCATCTATCTGCTGGCCGCCCGTAATCCCGCCCTGGCCCCCGCCGGACCGAAATCGGGATGGAAGGAAAGGCTTGCCGCCCTGAAAGGGGGGCTTGCAGAAGTATTAATTGTATTTTTGCTGTCCATTGGCGGGCTGTTCGCCGGCTGGTTCACCCCCACTGAAGCGGGTGCTGTCGGCGCAGGCGGCGTTTTGGCGGTGGCCGTGCTGGGCAGGCATATCAGCCTGGAGAAGCTGAAATTGTCACTGCTGGATTCAACCCGCACCACCGCCATGATTATGCTGATGGTGGCCGGAGCCATCATTTTCGGCCGGTTTATGGCGGTAAGCAGGGTGCCCTTTGAGTTTGCCGACTGGGCCGGCGCTCTGGCCCTGCCGCCTTTTATGGTGATGGGAATTGTTTTATTTATTTACCTGGTGCTGGGCTGTTTTATCGACGCCCTGGCCCTGGTGCTGCTGACCATACCTATTTTTTACCCGGTGGTGGTGGGCACCCTGGGTTACGATCCCATATGGTTCGGGGTGATTATTGTGATGGTGGTGGCCATGGGAGTAATTACTCCGCCGGTGGGGATGAACGTTTATATCATCAAGGGCGTGGCCCCGGACATCCCCCTGGAGGTTATTTTCAAAGGCATCTGGCCCTTCCTGGGCGCTTTGATCGTAGGCCTTGTGTTGCTGATCCTATTCCCTCAAATAGCCACATTTTTACCCAATTTAATGACCAAGTAGGACGCAAGAAAACGGCGGGTTAGAAGACGTAGGGGCGTGCGGGTGCCCGGTATACCTGCGTTGCCGTGTCTTTTTATGCCGGTACGACCGGCAGGCCGTCTTCTTCGCGCCGGCGGGAGTCTTCCTCCACCAGATCGCGAACGCGCCGGTCCGTGAGCATAACCTGCCAGGCCTGTTGTACGATGCTGATAAATCCGGGTTCAAGGGGATGGTGGGCGGTAATCAGGGGACACCGGTAGGGGAGTTCCAGGGTTTCGTAGATCAGCTGCAGCCTGCCGTCCCGGTGCAGGTGGGGCGTCAGGGGGAAAAAACGGCAGGCCAGGGGGCGCATTTCCCGGGGGCAGGCGCCGTTGCAGCGCACGAAATAAACCGGCTTCTGCCAGGAAGCCGGAAAATCGTAATCCGCCGGGTCGTGTTCCTCCCAGATAAGCCAGTCTTCCCGGCGGGTGAACATGACTTCCTCGCCGGGAAAAAGGTACATGCCCAGGTCTCCGCGCTTGCCGGGCCGGCAGCAGGCGCTGCCGCACAATTCACCGCAGTTGTTTTTGAGCGGGGTGGGGGCCGCGGTAATGCCGTACAGAGATTTATAGTCCAATTTGCAGTCTTGCGCTTGCAAACGTTTAAGTATCATGACACATTTCTGTTTTCAGCGGTTTCACCGGCATTGCTTTCGAAAACATGGTGGTACTGCTCCAGGGTCATCAGTACCGCCCGGGGCTTGCTGCCTTCAAATCCGCCTACTATGCCGCGGCGCTCCATAATGTCCACCAGCCTGGCGGCCCTGGAGTAGCCCACATGCAGCCTGCGCTGCAGCATGGAAATGGAGGCGGTACCGCTTTCGATAAATATTTTGGCGGCCTGGGGCAGCAGCTCGTCGTTATCGTCGGTCTCCACCTTTTCAATACCGCCCGGCTGTTCCTGCAGCACTTCCTCGTTGTAAACCGGCCTGGCCTGGTCTTTTAAGAAGTCCACCAGGTTTTCCACTTCCTTGTCCGAAAGGAAAGCGCCCTGCACCCGGACCGGCTTGGCGGCCCCCACGGGGAAGAACAGCATGTCCCCTTTGCCCAGCAGCTTTTCGGCTCCGCCCATGTCCAGGATGGTGCGGGAATCCATCTGGCTGGAAACCGCGAAGGATACCCGGGAGGGGATGTTGGCCTTAATCAGGCCCGTGATGACGTCCACCGACGGTCTCTGGGTGGCCACCACCAGGTGGATGCCCGCGGCCCTGGCCATCTGGGCCAGCCGGCAGATAGAGTCTTCCACGTCGGCCGGCGCCACCATCATCAGGTCGGCCAATTCGTCGATAATCAGCACGATGTAAGGCAGCGGCGTTTGTCCGGGCTCCAGTTCAAATTCCCCGAACAGGGCGTTATAACGGGTGATATCCCGCACCCCCGCGGCGGCGAAAAGATCGTAACGGGATTCCATCTCCCGCACCGCCCAGCGCAGCGCCCCCGCCGCCTTTTTGGCGTCGGTGACCACCGGGCTCACCAGGTGGGGGATGTCGTTGTAGTTGGCCAGCTCCACCATTTTGGGGTCCACCATCAGGAATTTAACCTCGTCCGGGGCCGCCTTAAAAAGGATGCTGCAGATGAGGGTGTTGACGCATACGCTTTTGCCCGATCCGGTGGCCCCGGCTATCAGCAGGTGCGGCATTTTGGCCAGGTCGGCCAGGATGGGCGTGCCGGCGATATCCTTGCCGAAGGCCACCGTCAGACGGGACGAGGAGCCGGAGAATTCCCTGGTTTCCAGTAACTCGTAAAGTGTTACCATGTCCACCTCGCTGTTGGGCACCTCAATACCCACCGCCGCTTTGCCCGGGATCGGCGCTTCTATGCGCACCCCGGTGGTGGCCATGCCCAGGGCAATATCATCGGAAAGGCTGACAATTTTACTTACCTTGATGCCCGGCGGGGGCTGCAGTTCGTACCTGGTGATGGCCGGGCCCGCCGATACGTTGATTACCTTGGCTTTGATGCCGAAGCTTTCCAATATTTGTTCCAGCTTGTTGATGCGGCCGGTGATGTCCCGCCCGGCGCTGTTTTCACCGTTGTTTTGAGGCGGGTTTAAGAGAGCCAGGGGCGGCATGTGGTATTCCTTGCCGTTGGGCAGGCTTTCCTTATGCGTGTCCGGGGATTGCATGGCATCTTCCGCGGCCTTGACTTCGGTTCCGTCATCCACAGGCTGTACCGCGGTTAAAGCCGCGGTTGTCGCCGGCTCAACCACCGGCAGCGCGGGCACTTCCGCCGGGAGCAGGGCGCTGTCCGCAGGTTCGTTTATGGGTTTTTCCGGTTTGTTTTTCCTGCCGCCGGTCTGGTTGTCATCATCCACCTCCACGAACAGGAAGTTGAAGGACAGGTTCCACACCCGCAGTACCGCAGATTTGATCCTTAACCAACTGTTTACCAGCAAATCCTTCAGGTTGCCGCCGCTGCAAAGGGCCGCGCCCGCCATTACCAGGAGGCCCAGCACGATGTATGTGCCCACGGCGCCAAAACCGTACATGAATACGTAGCCCAGGACAGCGCCGGACAGCCCGCCGCCGTCGCCCCGCAGGCCGACGCTGAAGTATTCATCCAAAGGAACATGGCGGTGCAAAAAGATCTGCAGGCTGCCGAAAAATATCGCCAGCCCCCAGAGGCGGGAATTAACCTGCCATTTTTCGCGGCGCATCAGCTTAATACCCGCCAGGGCCAGGATTAGCAATAACGCTATGTAACCCTTGCCGGTCAGGATTTGCAGGACTTCTTTAACAAGCCGGCCAACCGTGCCGATGGAATCTGTAAAAATACCGGCCAGCCCAATCAGTGACAGAGCGATAAGGGCGAGGCCGGCAAGGTCTTTTTTAAAGTCGTTTTCCGGGGACGAAGCAGCTTTTCTTTTATAGCGTTTAGCCAATCCGAGCCCTCCTGTATGAGGAGAAAATAATCGAAAAAACTCTCAAGGGAAGCTTACCATAAAATGGGCGTTAGAGCAAGCCGGCGCCCGCCGTAGTCTACCTATCTTCCCAGTAGAGGTCTATGTGATCGCCTTCGCTTATCTTTTGGGTATAGCCCGCCGGCGTTCCGTTAAGTTTCATGACCAGAAAACCTTTGACCCGGGTGGTGTCGATTTGCATGTAATTGAGCACATCCAAAAACATGGTTCCTTCTTTGCGCGGCAGCGTCAATTCTTCTCCGTTGAGGGTGATTTTCATTTTTTCGCAATCCTGATCAGATGATGCGACTTCAATCACGTCACCATCCGCAACCGGATGTGACACCGACGAACTCCGGCCGTTAACGCGGATTTCTTTTCCGGCACAGTCGATACCCAGTCCGGCGGCAAAATCAGCCACTGTTGTTGAGGCGTCCCGGCCCCGGGCGGCTTTGATGACGACTATTTCATCGCCGTCTTTGACGGGCGTCTGCAGGTTGGCGTCCTTGTCGTTAACCAGGATCCGGGCGTGCTCGGCCATTTCGCCGTAGACGGTGTGCTCCCGTCCGTTAAACGTGAACCTTAAATTCCGCCCGTTTCTGCTGATCAGGTTTTCGGGATCAAACCGGATTAGCCCCAGGGCCTGCGACACGTTAACATTTTTGGTGTTAAAGAGCTTATATTCACTGCCGTTTATTTTCACTGTCATAAACTCGAAGCCCATCCGGGCCAGAGCTACCGTGGCGATACCCACCACCGTGACTCCTTCCGCCCCGGCCAGGGGATCTTCCTCCGGGGTTGCTACATCGCGCAGGAAGCTTCTGTCCCGCACCACGACCCGCTGTTCATCAATCTGCAGACTCCGGGCCAGTCTTTCGGTGAGCGTCGGAATTTTTGCTCCGCCACCCACGCAAAATACGGATTTTGGCGGTGTTCCGCCGTTAAGGGTCAATATCTCGGCGCTAACTGTGTCGACCAGCTTGTCCAGGGCCTGCCCGACGGCCTGCATTACTTCCTCCGCGGCGACAGTGTTGTTCACACCCAGGATGTCGGTGTAGGGTATTTCGCCCCCTCGGGCCAGCGCCCGCTTGACTTTTTCCGCCTCGCTGAATTCCACCAGCAGTTTTTCCATGATCGGTTCGGTTATTTCGTCACCGGCGATGGGCACCATGCCGTAGGCGAAGATGCTGCCGTCCCTGGTCATGGCAATGTCCGAAGTGCCGGCGCCGATATCCACCATGGCCAGGTTCAGCATGCGGAAACTGGGCGGGATGGCTACGTCAATGGCGGCGATGGGCTCCAGGGTCAGGTTTACCGGTTCCAGGCCGGACCGCTGCAGCACGGCGTAAAGGCTGTTGATCACGGAGGCGGGGAGGAAGGTGGCCACGATTTCGGCGCCGATTTGCCGCCCTTTGTGACCGTGCAGGTTGGACACCGCCATGTTGTCAACCAGGTATCTGATTACACAATGTCCCACGCAATAATATTCTTCTTCCTCCGCGCTGCGCGAGGTGTCGTCCAGTTCCCGGTGGGCCTGCCGCAGCGCAGCCAGCTCCAGACCCTGGATATCTATAGTTTCTATTTCTCTGTTGATATCGTGTTCTATTTCCACCTGGCAGCGGACAGTTTTAAGAGAACGCCCCGCCGCGGCCACAGCCACTTTTTCCAGGGTTTGGCCGGTTTTTTTCTCCAGTCCCGCCTTTATTGCGGCTACGGCTTTGGCCACCCGCGGGATGTCGTGTATCTGGCCGTCGTACATGAAGCGACCTTCATGTTCCATCACTTCCTGGGCCGCGATGCGGAATCCGTCATTATCCATATACCCTGTAATGCCGATTACTGTTCTGGTACCGATATCCAGAGCGAAAATTAAAGTTCCCACATTAAAAGAAGCAGGGACGGAAACGGACATGAGAAAGCTTCCTTTCGAGATAATATACAGTGAGTTGCCTAAATTATAACATTATTCACCAATGTTTGATTATGGAAATTAAAATTTTTTATAATTAGGTTATTTCTTTTGCAGGAATAGATAAAATTTTGTCGAAATTTATAAGTGAAAATTTCCGCCTTAATTTTATTTACTTTCTTGTTCTTATTGAAACCCTTTTCGGGGTTTATTTTTTTTGCTTCCGCGTCTTAACAGCACGATGCCGGCAATACCAATCAGAATCAATAGCAAGCTCACCAGTTGGGCCGCCCTGAAAGGCCCCAGCATTAAACTGTCGGTGCGGATGGACTCCACGCAAAACCGGCCCGCCGAATACAAGACCAGGTACAGAAAGGCCACTTCACCGTCCGTCTTCTTATGCGGCCAGTAAAAATAAAGGAATAAGAATACGCCCAGGTTCCAGACGGATTCGTAAAGAAAGGCAGGGTGATAATACCGGCCGTCGATGAACATTTGATGCTTGATAAAGGCAGGGAAATGGTTGATGAATTGCTCCGATACAACCCCGCCGTGCGCTTCCTGGTTGATAAAATTACCCCAGCGGCCGATGGCCTGTCCCAGGATCAGGCTGGGCGCCACAATATCGGCGGTGAGCCAGGGCGATAGATTATACCGCCGCACGTAAAACAAACCCGCCAGCAAGCCGCCCAGAATACCGCCGTGGATGGCCAGTCCGCCATGCCAGATGGCCAGAGCGGAAAGAGGGTCGCCGCGGTACGCGTCCCAGGTGAAAATAACATAATACAACCGGGCGCCGATAATGGCGGCGGGAATGATCAGCGTGACCATGTTCAGGATGTGATCGGGGTTGATATTGTTCCGCTCTGCCCTGCGGTAAGCCAGGGCTATGCCGACCAGAAATGCGGCGGCCATAATAATGCCGTACCACCTGACCGGCAGCGGGCCGATCGTCAGGGCAACGGGATCGATCATATTAATACCTCCGTGATGATTTCTGTACCACCAATCGGCTTTTTTATTATCATTTACCGTGATTACAAGTATATTCTAACACGGCAAGGGGCGGCAACTCCAATTTCAGGCGACACGGATGCATAATTATTATATTTTTAAGCATAATCTTAATGTTTGGGAAAGGAGGGATAATGTGGCCAAGAATAAGGAAAAGAAAAAGAGCAAGAAGAAGGAAGGATTCGGTTTTGAATTGGGAGCGCCCATTGGCGTCGATGCAAGCGTGGACAAAGATAAAGCCATGAAAAACAAATAATCAGCGGCAAAAAGGACAAAACAACCCTTGCCGGTGCAAGCCGGCATTTTTTATTGATATATATAAACGTATAAACCGGCCTGGGCCAGCAGAATCAGGGGTAAACCAATGGTAAACCGGCGGTGCAGTGTTTTGTGGCGGAATAAACGCATCCCCAGCAGCGCACCCGCGGCGCCCCCGGCCAGGGCCAGCAAAAACAGTTGCCTTTCAGAAATTCGCCTATGACCGTGGCGGGCCAGGTGTTTGTCCAGACCGAACGCGCAAAACGAAATTATATTGATTAGCACGAAATAAACAGCCGGCATTTGTCACTCCCCAAAACAGAGCTTATTCATTCGGCACAGCCGAATTTCTTCTTCATCCAACCTCTAATTTCTAATAAGCTACCGGTGGTGCGGCTTTTTGCTCACAATCTCGATGGCCCTGGGAATGATACGCATGACATCCACCCGGTATTGGGCCATGTTGGACTTAATATTTTCGCCCTCCACGGTAACCACGTATGACGGAGGCAGATTGTTCAGCGTAATGGCCGCCACATCCAGGATGCACCTGGAGCAAGTGCACATTTTACCTTCCCGGACCATGTTATCAATGATATCGTTTACCAACTCTTCCATTACGTTCACCAGACGCATTTTCGGTCCCCTTTTTATAAAACAAATTTTTATTGACAGGCTGGTTATTTGTTTATATTATACTTTTATCATTTAAATTAAATATTGTAAATTAGTTGAGTTTAGCAGAGACGAGTTTTTTTGTTTAGCTTAGGTGAGCCGGCGGTTTTGATCGCATTACAGCGGCACTCATTTAGGTGCCGTTTTTTTATTTTTTGCTACATGGGGAGTGAATTTAATGATTCAACCGGGAGAACAAGAATACCTGCGTCTGGCCGGGCAATACAACCTGGTTCCGGTTTACACCGAGTACCAGACGGATACCGAAACGCCCATTACCCTTTTCCTCAGGCTGGCGGGTGACGGCCCGGCCTGCCTGCTGGAGAGCGTGGAGGGAGGGCGCCACCTGGGGCGGTATTCCTTTATCGCCCTTGACCCGCTGGCAACTGTTACTTCCACAAATGGCAGGGGCCGGGTAGTTTACCCCGACGGCAGTGCGCAGGATGCCGGCGGGCCGCCCCTGGAAGCGCTGGAGCGTTTGATGAGTGGATTTACAGTGCCGCCGGTCCGGGAACTGCCCCGATTTTATGCCGGCGCGGTGGGCTTTGTGGCTTACGACGCGGTGCGTTCCCTGGAAAAGCTGCCCGGCAGCCCCGCCGATGAAATGGGCATCCCCGATTGCTTGCAGTTTTTGCCGGGGGCAGTGATTATTTTTGATCATGTGCGCCATGCCGTGACCTTCGTCGTCAACTACCCCGTGGATGGGGCTGAACCTGCGGCCACCTACAGGCGCTCGCTGGCCCGGCTGGAGGAAATGAAGGCGGCCTTGCAAAAACCGCTGCCCGAGCCCGACGGTTTTGCGCTGCGGGGTGAAATACGGCCGGATTTGACTGAAGATGAATTCGTGCGCCGGGTGGAGAAGGCGCTGGAATATATCCGGGCCGGGGACATCATCCAGGTGGTGCTGTCACGCCGTTACGCCGTGGGTTTTGCCGGGGACGACTTTGCCGTCTACCGCCGGCTGCGCAGTGTCAACCCGTCACCGTATATGTTCTACTTTAACCTGGGCGATATTAAAGTAATTGGCTCCTCGCCGGAGATGCTGGTGCGGGTGGAAAACGGTACAGTGACCACCTGCCCCATTGCCGGAACCCGGCCCCGGGGGAACAGCCCGGCGGAGGACGCCGCTCTGGCTGAAGAAATGCTGGGCGACGAAAAGGAGCGGGCCGAGCACCTGATGCTGGTGGACCTGGGCCGCAACGACCTGGGGCGGGTCTGTGCCCCGGGCACCGTCCGGGTGCCCCGTTTTATGGACGTGGAGTATTTCTCGCATGTGATGCATATCGTGTCCCGGGTGGAGGGGAAACTGGCCGCCGGCACCGGCGCCCTGGGCGCGCTGGAGGCGTGCTTCCCGGCCGGCACGGTAAGCGGCGCGCCCAAGGTGCGGGCCATGGAAATTATCGACGAGCTGGAACCTTACCGGCGGGGCGTTTACGCCGGGGCCGCCGGGTATGTGGGGTTTAACGGCAACATGGACACCGCCATTTCCATCCGCACCCTGGTGATCAAGGATAACACCGCCTATATCCAGGCCGGCGCCGGCATCGTGGCCGATTCGGACCCGCACCGGGAGTGCCTGGAGATTGCCGGCAAGGCCGGGGCCATTTTCCGCACCCTGGGTCTGGAAGAAAAAAGCTATTGACAAAAACCCGTGCTGATTGTATAGTCAATTAGTAATAACAGGTAATTTTACATTGTTTGAGATTAGTTGAGTTTAGTTTAGTCTAGTTCAGACCCCAGCAGAGCTGAGATGAGTTGCGAGCGGTTTATTAATGCCGGCGCTCATTTGAGTGCCGGTTTTTTGTACTTTATTTAAGGATTAAAGTACTGAAAAGCGCGCACTGGGGGAACTGAATGAGCGCGCTTTTCTTGTTTTTTTTCGGGGGCTTCGTTACCCAAAAATGTTAAACCGGGGAGGTTTTAACCTTGCTGCTGATGATCGATAATTACGATTCCTTTACTTACAACCTGGTGCAGTACCTGGCGCAACTGGGAGAAAAGGTGCAGGTGCGCCGGAACGACCGCATCACCGTGCCGGAAATTCAGGCCTTAAAGCCCGATTACCTGGTGCTGTCCCCGGGCCCGGGCATCCCCGATCATGCCGGCGTTTTGCTCAGCGCCGTCAAAGACTGTGCCGGCATGATCCCCCTGTTTGGAGTCTGCCTGGGCCTGCAGGCCGTCGGCCGGGCCTTTGGCGGACGGGTGGTGTTGGCCCAAAGGCCCATGCACGGCAAGGTATCATTGGTTTATCACGACGGCAGGACGGCCTTTGCCGGACTCCCGTCTCCCTTTAAAGCGGTGCGCTATCATTCGCTGGTGGTGGAGCGGGAAACCCTGCCCGATTGCCTGGAAATCAGCGCCTGGACCGGCGAGGGAGAAATAATGGGACTGCGGCACCGTGAGCTGCCGGTGGAAGGGGTACAGTTTCACCCCGAGTCAATGCTTAGCGAACACGGCATGGAACTGCTGGGCAACTTTCTAAGCGCCAATATTACCAGGGTAAAAAGAGTCAGCTAATGAGGCGGGCTATGGTCCGTGAGTTTGAGAGGAGGAGAGCTTAGTGATCAAGGAATTGCTGAACAAAGTGGCGCTGGGGGAGAGCCTGTCCGAAATCGAGGCGTCCGGGGCCATGGAACAAATCATGGAAGGAGCCGCCACGCCGGCCCAGATTGCCGGACTGTTGACGGCGCTGAAGCTTAAAGGAGAAACCGTGGACGAAATCACCGGTTTTGCCCGGGTGATGCGCGGCAAAGCCACTCATATTCCCAGCCGTTATCCTTTGCTGGTGGATACCTGCGGCACCGGCGGAGACGGAGCCAATACATTTAATATTTCCACTGTTACGGCGCTGGTGCTGGCCGGGGCCGGGGTAAAAGTGGCCAAACACGGCAATCGTTCGGTTTCCAGCCGCTGCGGCAGCGCCGATGTACTGGAGGCGCTGGGGGTCAATCTCGAGCTGGAGCCCGGGGAAGTGGCGGCCTGCCTGGATGAAGTCGGCATTGCCTTCCTATATGCCCCAGCCCTGCACGGGGCCATGAAGCATGCCGCCGGGCCGCGCCGGGAACTGGGTTTCCGGACTGTGTTCAATATCCTGGGTCCGCTGACCAATCCGGCGGGCGCCCGGGCGCAGGTGCTGGGGGTATACAGCGCTTCGCTGGTGCGGGTAATGGCGGAGGTGCTGCTGCGGCTGGGCGCGGAACGGGCCTTTGTGGTGCACGGTTCCGGCGGTCTGGACGAAGTGTCGCCGGTGGGGCCGGCATCGGTTTGCGAGATTAGAGACGGCGCCATTGATGAATACGTCCTTGACCCCGCAGGTTATGGATTTGCCCGCATTGGAGTTGAAAAACTGGCCGGCGGTTCCCCTGGGGAGAACGCGGTGATCGCGAAAGGTGTTTTGGGCGGAGAAACCGGCCCGCAGCGGGACGCGGTGCTGATGAACGCCGCTCTGGGACTTATGACGGCGGGTGCGGCCGGGAATTTCGTCTCCGGGCTGGAGTTGGCCGCCCAAAGCATAGATTACGGACTGGCCCGGGCCAAACTGAAAGAGTTGATCGGGTTCACCGCCAGATACCGGAAAGCCAGGGCGGCCGGGTGATGAAAAACGATATATTAAGCAGGATAGTAGCCTATAAAAAAGAGGAAGTGGCGGCGGTTATGCGCAAACAGCCGCTGCAGCAAATAAAAGAGCGTTTGGATGAAGCGCCGCCGGTGCGCAATTTCGCCGCCGCGCTGCGCCGGCCCGGGGATGTGGCCCTGATTGCCGAAGTAAAAAGGCGCTCCCCGTCCCGGGGGGTAATCAGGGCGGACTTCAATCCGGCCGAAATTGTTACCGCCTACCGGGACGCCGGGGCGGACGCCATTTCAGTACTCACCGACAGCGAATTTTTCGGCGGTTCACCGGAGTACCTGGCCGCGGCCAGGCGGATCGCCAGCCGGCCTCTATTGCGCAAGGACTTTATTATCTATGACTACCAGGTCTATGAATCCCGGCTGCTGGGGGCCGACGCAGTCCTGCTGATTGCTGGGGTTTTGCCCGGCGGCGTACTGGGCGAATTGCTGGAACTGACCCGCAGCCTGGGCATGGAAGCGCTGGTGGAGACCCATACCGCCGAAGAAATCCACCGGGCCCTGGCGGCCGGCGCGCAGGTGGTGGGCATCAACAACCGCGACCTGTGGACTTTCCAGGTGGATTTAAATACCACGGTGGAGCTGATGCGCTCCATTGCCGACCCCGGCGTCACGGTGGTCAGCGAGAGCGGCATCCGGACCAGGGCCGACGTTGAAATGCTGGGCGCCTGCGGCGTCCACGCCGTGCTGGTGGGCGAGACGCTGATGGCCGGCGGCGACCTGCGGGCCGGCGTCCTGCACCTTAAAGGCTTGACCACCGAAAGCGCGGTGGCGGGGGCATGAGGCCGGGGACGCCCGTGCGGGTGAAAATATGCGGCATCAGCGATCCTGAAACGGCGCTGGCGGCAGCCGGAGCGGGGGCGGACGCCCTGGGGTTTGTCTTCGCGCCCAGCCGCCGGCAGGTCACTCCGGCACAGGCCCGGGCCATTATTGAAGCTCTGCCGCCCTTTGTAGACCGGGTGGGGGTGTTCGTGAACGCCCCGCCGGAGCAGGTGAGAGAAATTGTTCTGTATTGCGGGTTAACCGCGGTGCAGCTTAGCGGCGACGAGACCCCCGGTTACGATACCGGGCTGAACATTACGCACATCCGCACGTTGCGGGTGGGCGGCAGCCGGCCCCGGCCCGACTTTAGGGCATATAAAGCCGGGGCTTTTCTGTTTGATACTTACCGGGAAGGCAGCCACGGCGGTACCGGCCTCACCTTTGACTGGTCCCTGCTGGAAAAGATAAATTGTCCCGGACCGGTGATTCTGGCGGGCGGTCTGGAAGCCGCCAACATCCGCGACGCGGTGCGCCGGGTGCGGCCTTACGCCGTGGACGTCTCCGGCGGAGTGGAAACCGGCGGGCGCAAGGATATCCAAAAAATCAGGGAGTTCATCAACCTGGCCAAGGGGGTTAATTAAGTGAGTGTTGCAGCGCAAAAGACGGCACCGGAAAACATCCCGGTTGCCGGTAACGGCGAAACAAATAAGGCTTTACCCGACGACCGGGGTTATTACGGCGGTTTCGGGGGCACCTTTGTGCCCGAAACAGTGATGCCCGCCCTGGAGGAATTAATCGACGCCTATTGCCGTTTTAAGGGCGACGCCGATTTCAAACAGGAACTGCATGATTACCTGCGGCATTACGTGGGCCGGCCTTCGCCGCTGTATTTCGCCCGGGGCCTCAGCGAATACCTGGGCGGCGCCCGGATCTACCTCAAACGGGAGGATTTAAACCACACCGGGGCGCACAAAATCAACAACACCATGGGCCAGGTGCTGCTGGCCAGGCGGATGGGTAAAAAACGGATTATCGCCGAAACCGGCGCCGGGCAGCACGGCGTGGCCACCGCCACCGTGGCGGCCATGTTCAAACTGCGGTGCGCCATCTACATGGGCGAGGAAGATATCCGCCGCCAGTCCCTGAACGTTTTCCGCATGCGTTTGCTGGGGGCCGAGGTTGTGCCGGTATCGTCGGGCAGCCGCACCTTAAAGGACGCCATGAACGAGGCGATCCGGGACTGGGTGACCAATATTGACGACACCTACTACCTGATTGGCTCGGTGGCCGGGCCGCATCCCTACCCGGTTATGGTCAGGGATTTCCAGAGGATCATCGGCGAGGAAGCCCGCCGGCAGATCGTGGAACAGGCGGGGCGCCTGCCGGATTACGTGCTGGCCTGCGTAGGCGGCGGCAGCAACGCCATGGGCATATTCCATCCCTTTATTGAGGACGAAGGCGTGCGTCTGATCGGCGTGGAAGCCGCCGGACACGGGCTGGATACCGAATTTCATTCCGCCACCCTGGCCAAGGGCCGTCCGGGGACGCTGCACGGGTCGCTCAGCTACCTGCTGCAGGACGACGACGGCCAGGTGACGCCGGTGCATTCCATCTCGGCGGGCCTGGATTACCCCGGGGTGGGGCCGGAACACAGTTACCTTAAGGATTCCGGGCGGGCCGCTTACATTTCCGCCACCGACGGTGAAGCGCTGAAAGCCTTTCAAATCCTGTGCCGGACCGAGGGGATTATCCCGGCCCTGGAAAGCGCCCACGCCCTGGCCGGAGCGTTCCGGCTGGCGCCGGAACTGTCCCGGGAAGCAATCATTGTGGTCAATCTCTCGGGACGCGGCGACAAGGACGTACACACGGCGGCCGCGGAAATGGGGGTGCCGTTGAATGAATAAGGATGGTTTAAACAGCCCTGTAACCCTGGCGCTGAAAGAAGCGCTGCTGAGGGGCGAAAAAGGGTTGATACCCTACATCATGGCCGGGGACTCCGGCCTGGATACCACGGTGGAACTGGCCGTAGCCCTGGCGCAGTCCGGCGCCGACGTCCTGGAACTGGGGGTGCCCTTTTCCGATCCCGTGGCCGACGGGCCGGCCATTCAGGCTGCGGCCCAGCGCTCCCTGGCGGCGGGGACCAAACTCAGGGGCATTCTGGCCTCCGTGCGTGAGATCAGGCGCCGCAGCGATATCCCGCTGGTGCTGATGACCTATTACAACCCTGTCTACCGGTACGGAGTCCAAGAGTTCGTAAATGAAGCGGCCGGGGCGGGGGTAAACGGCCTGATTGTGCCCGACCTGCCGCCGGAGGAATCGGATGAACTGCTGCAGGCCGGGGACGCCTGCGGGGTGGAACTGGTTACCCTGGTAACGCCCAACACGCCGGCCCGGCGTCTGGAGATGATTGCCCGGCGGGCCAGGGGTTTTGTGTACTGCGTCTCGGTCACCGGGGTTACCGGGGGGCGGAGCGGCATGGCCGCAAGCATTTCGGTCATGACTGCGGCGGTGCGCCAGGTTACCGCGCTGCCGGTGGCGGTGGGGTTCGGCATTGTCACCCCGGAACAGGCCGCCGAGACCGCGCAGTTTTGCGACGCCGTGGTGGTGGGCAGCGCACTGGTGAAAACAATGGCTGAACGGGCGGGTTCTCCGGAACTGGCGCCGGCTGTGGCCCGCCAGGCGCGGGAACTGAAAAACGCCCTTACCGGGCGGGAGGTGAAGCAAATTGACGCCGCCATATAAACTGGCCAGCAGGGAAACCAAAAGAGAAAACACCGTGGTGCGGGTGGGCGACTGTCTCATCGGCGGCGGCGATCCGGTGGTGGTGGCCGGGCCGTGCGCCGTGGAAGACGAGGAAATGCTGGTTAAGCTGGCCTGCCGGATCAAGCGAATGGGCGTGAACATATTGCGCGGGGGAGCCTACAAGCCCCGCACCTCGCCGTACTCCTTCCAGGGCATGGGCGAGGAGGGCCTGCGCATCCTCTCCCGGGCCGGCCGGGCGGCGGGCCTGCCGGTAATCACAGAACTGACCGACGTGCGCCAACTGCCGGAGGTGAGTCGTTACGCCGACATCATCCAGATCGGCAGCCGCAATATGCAAAACTTCGGACTGCTGCGGGAAGTGGGGCGGACCAGCTTCCCGGTGCTGCTGAAACGCGGGCTGTCCGCCACCCTGGAGGAATGGCTGATGGCGGCGGAGTACATCCTGGCCGAGGGCAACAGCCGGGTGATCCTGTGCGAGCGGGGGATCAGAAGTTTTGAAACCTACACCCGCAACACCTTCGACATCAACGCCGTGCCGGCGGTGAAACACCTGTCCCACCTGCCGATACTGGCCGACCCCAGCCACGGCACCGGCCGGCGGGAACTGGTGCTGCCGGTGGCCCGGGCGGCCCTGGCCGCCGGAGCCGACGGACTGATGCTGGAAGTGCATCCCTGCCCGGAAAAAGCCCTGTCGGACGGCGAACAGTCTCTGCTGCCCGACGACCTGGCCGGATTCATGCAAGCCCTGCGCGGCGTTCCTGCGGCATGAATACTGGTTCTTTTAATTTGACAGTGACAGATTATCTCAATATGTTGATGTGTAAGAATATAATGATTGGGTTTCCAGCAAACCGCCGGAAGCGTTGTATACTTTAGCGGTGGCGCATACCCGGTAGGTGCCTCTGACAACGTAGTAATTTTCTTCTACAACAGCGGCGGACGTTCCGGTTGATGACGCAGACCACGATTTGATTGTACTCCACACGCTGCCGGAGGATTTTTGCAATTCCACGGTTAGCTTTGTTGTGTGCGAACTGT
Organism: Bacillota bacterium; assembly: GCA_023439185.1. Taxonomy (GTDB): domain Bacteria; phylum Bacillota; class Desulfotomaculia; order Desulfotomaculales; family Desulfallaceae; genus BRH-c8a. Next base: position 67,108 of record JAEXOR010000033.1, read on the forward strand.
TGTAAGCTGAAGCAAATCCGGCACAAGCAGCTCTCCCTGATGAATTGATGGATAGGCCTGAACTTAACGATGAAATGTACGTGAATTGAGGAGCTATTAATCCTTGTGTTCCTTTGTTTTCTGTTCCGTGCGCTGCGTAAGCCGGAACGATGAAGAAAACGGCCATAAAAGCAATCATACCCAAATAAATTAACTTTTTCAAACAAAAAACCTCCTTTGAAATATCTTTCAACAATAAAGACAACCAAGGAGGTTTTTTGCAACATTTTTTAAGTCCCGTTAATCTATATATTTCACTCTTTCAGCTATCTTTACCATCGTGTCTTTTTCCATTGCTTGCGCCCGGATCATGAACATACGGTTGTTCATTTCCCAGATAATTGTAACCAGGGAGTTTTTCACCACAAGCCTGCCCTCATGTCCGTTGATGTTGACTGTTTCAAATGTAGAAGCATTTTCCGTATCCAGCGCGATCTTGTTGCCTTCGCTTAATTCCGTATAAGTGATCAACAAACCCTGCTGATTTTTAAATTCAATTTTTTTCAGAAGCTCACCGTTGAAAATATTATAAACTTCATATCCGGCCGGTACATGGGTTGGGACATAAGCTTTGCGCCAGTCTACAGTTATACTTCCACCGTCCGAACCGCCGGCATTTTCCTTTAATTCAAAGGACGTATATTCCGGTTGAATATCCATTAAAAAATTCAATGCCCTGACTCTCAATGCTTCCACGCTTGCCACGGTGGTAAATAGTAGAATAATCACAACCAGCATGGCTGCGGCAAATCTGTTTAAAGCCTTTAAAATGCGCCACCTTACGGCATAGGCCTTTTGTTTTTTTAAATGGGCGTCCAGTTGCTGGTTGAACCTTTTGAATGCCTCTGCGGAAGGCTGAAACTCAGGGATATTTTGCAGCTTGGCTTTTTCCTCCAGGAAAAGCCTTCCTTCTTTTTCCGCAGCGTCGTGCATGATCAATTTGAACAGACTGTCTTCATATTCCTCATAAAGCTTTTTTCGAATTTGTTCCGGGCTGTTATTCGGCACGCCTACTCATCTCCTTATCCATGAGCTCTAAGGCTTCTCTGCGGGCTCTCGTCAAATACTGCCGTACGCTGCCGGGGGCTATTCCAAAGGTTTCTGCTATTTCAGCATCAGACATCCCCAATAAGTACTTAAAATACAACAGATCTTTCTGTTTCTCAGGAAGCTTCAGTATGGCGTTCCACATTTCATCTATTTCTTCCTGTCGGATGACCCTCTCTTCAACGGTGTCTCCAAGGCTGGGAACCTTCTCTGCCAGATCCATATCTTCTCCATAATACGCATGCTTCTTCTGTATATCTCTGCGTTTTATAAAGTTGATTGCCACGCTTCTGGAAGTATAGATAACATAAGCGGTTGTTTTGCAACTATCCAGAGTTCGAATTATAGATATCTTTTCAATTAATCTGATGAAAGTATCGTTAATCAAATCTTCTTTATTATCTTCATCAAAAGTAATATTGTAAACGGTCTTCCGTACAAGATCGTAATAAGCCTGGTATAAGTTCCGTATAAAAGTTTTATCGTCTTCGCCTTCTATTGCGGCGATTATCGTCAATATCATCAAATCACCCCCCCGTGTTCATTAAATAAGTGTTGCATTTTCTTTTTTAGATTGTCTATATAAATAAGAAGCCCTCCAAAGGGAGATATTTCAATGCGGTATTCAAATTCATATTAGAACGGGAGTGATACTCTATGTAATCTCTGGCAATATAACGGTGGTACTTCCGAAAGGAGATTTATAATTGCGTAGATATAATAAGGTGTTGTTTCTTATCTTGGTAGGCGTTTTTATGACAATTGCGGGTTGCAGTAGTTTGACTAAACCCGGAAATGCAACAAAGAATGATAATAATAATTTAAATTACACAGGTGAGAGTGAGCATTGGACTGTAAACTATGATATCACCGTCACTGGACAGTGGCATAATGCCAGTCTGGACATTAAACCCAAATACAAATCGATTATTGGTGGTGAGATAGAATATACACTATATATAAATGGCAATAAAAGGACTCACGGAAAGCAAACGATCGACACAACAAAAATTGGGGGAACCAGTGGCGGAGACGGAGCTAGACCAAATGAAGGTAATACTTATGCTATACAAATCAAATGGGATGGCAAGGAAGAAGTTTTTCCTCTAAGTCTGGTTAAAACGACTGAAGACCCATAAACATTAACTGAGCCCTACTTGATGGCCGGTGGGTGGTGCTGATTGGCTGGGTGCCGTGGCCCTAAAATGCAGCCCCCGGGACCGGTGGGCATATCCGGCGTCCATGCCTAATCCCAGTGTCCTGGAACTATAATTATAAAACTGGGGATTTCCTGCTTCAGGGAAACCCCCGGTTTTTACGTCATGTCTATTATAACGGGGAAAGTCAAGTTCTTAAAAAACTCTCTAAAAATGAGGGGAACCGGTTTATCAACTTCTCCCCTCATTTAAAAAAAATATATGCAAGGGGCTAAGTATGAAAAAGAAGAACTTAATCATTGCATTCATTGGCTTTTTAGTAATTGCCGGAGTTGTATTTGAACTGTTTGGCAATGAACTCCTACAAAAAACAGAAATAGTCGATCCTCATAAAATTGTTTTTGGCAAGTGGGACGCCACATACACAGGCTATTTAAATCAAAATGTGGAATTCCCTTTTAATTTTTATTTGATCGAGCAATCGGGAGGGCCTTCTGTTGTGGATCGTATTGCAAAGGTCTCTTTGTATCAATCTGAGTTGGCAGAAGTCACAGATTATACTATTTACAAAGGAGATAAAAAAGGAGATAAGCAATTAATTAACATTGCCTTGGGAACAAAACCATTGAAAGAAGGAGAAGAAACGATTTCCAAACTGGAAATAGAATTCAAAGACGAAGTCGCCAGAACTAAATATACCTATGATATCGGAAAGATAAAAATAGAGGTTCTGCCCGAAAAGCATGAAGTGATTACTCCAGCAAAAAGTTATACGGTGGGTTATCCTAAACCCACACAGTATTCCGGTAATTTTCAAAACCAACTATCCGTTCCAATTACGGTAGAGAAAATCTTTACCAATAATGATTCTCTTAAATTTACTGAAGTAAAAATAAACGACCAAGTGTTGCCGAAAGTTATAAATCCTGGTGAAAAATTTACGATCAATTCAAAAGTAAGTTTAGATAATGATCTGTATCATTTTTATATGGTGTCACCGGAAATTGTTTATCAAGTGGGCAAAGAACACCAAATTACCTTTTTACCCGAAGCAATGTATGGATTCATTAATATTACTGACGAGACGGTTGAGAGCATCTGGGCCGGTAGAACAGAACCCTCTCTTTGAATTTTATATGCCGACCTGTCAATCATACATTCGTGTTTGGTTAAGTCCAGCATATACTACATGTTCGGCCAGTGATGGCGGTGATGGCGTTTTATCCCTGGAAAATAGATAACGAAAATTGTTATAGGTCAAAACGCCATCGAATGTAACTTAGCTCGTTCGATGGCGTTCTGTTTGGTTTCAAAATAAACTACGCATATGTTTCATTCGTAATAATGTGATCTGCACTGGACGATAAAGATCCGATTGTTTTCTGCCTTGTAGACTATTCGATTTACCTCGTCGATACGCCTGCTCCAATAACCTTGCCTCTTATGCTTTAGGGGTTCAGGCCTACCGATGCCCGAAAACGGATCGCGGTCAATGTCTTTTAGGATGCTGTTGATACGTTTTAAGGTTTTCCGGTCCTGAGTCTGCCAATACAGGTAATCTTCCCATGCTTCATCTGTCCATAATTTCTGCATAGTCAATCCTCGATAAGCTCATGGGCTGTGACTTTTCCGGCTTCAGCGTTTTCAATAGAACGGTTAAGACGAGCTTGATTTTGTTCACTATAAAACGGATCATATATCTCGAAAGGAATCTTACCTTGACGCAACGCCTGACGAGCGAAAACATTGAACGCAGTGGAAAGATTCATACCGAACTCACCAAAAAGCTTCTCGGCTTTTTCTTTTACTTCCCTATCAAGCCGGATTGTTACGTTGATAGTATCTGCCATTATGAACACCTCCGTTTCTTCTTGTGATTTCAGTATAGCACAATATATTCGTGCATATCAAGTAATATGCACGAATATATTGTGCAACTCTCCCGGCGCTTACTCAATTGCAAATATTGTCGAAAATAATAGACAAGGAAGGACCGAGTCAAGGGACGGTTCTTTGACTTATTATGCGGCCTTCCCACCCGTGAACGTCATACCCTAATGGTATTGTAGTTATAATACAACCCACAGCCATAGTGCACAGCCGGCAGCTATAAACTGCTGGCTTTACTTCGTAAATATTGTCGAAAAAAGTAGATAAATTTTTCAAAAAAGCGTGAAACCAAAAGTGTTTTTAGCCGTCTAATTATAAAAGGGTGCTCAAAATGAATATAGGTACTTATGAAGATGACGCATGGAATTCAACATACTCGGTGAGGGCATATAGCACTATTAGATGGACTAATCAATATGATAGTCAGGGTGTTAAACATATTACAATGGCAGGGCAAACCATTTCAGGAGGTTGGAGTCTTTTAACAGGTTTTTCAATTAAAAAATAAAAACAACTGATAGCATTTGTTTTATTCTTTTAATTGTGGCAATATAACGGTTGTACTTCCGAAAGGAGATCATAATTGCGTAGATATAATAAGGTGTTGTTTCTTATCTTGGTAGTCGTTTTTATGACAATTGCGGGTTGCGGCAGTTCGATTAAATCCGGAGATGCAACAAAGAATGAGAATAATGATTTAAATTACACGGGTGAGAGTGAGCATTGGACTGTAAACTATGATATCACCGTTACTGGACAGTGGCTTAATACCAGCCTGGACATTAAACCCAAATACAAATCAATGATTGGTGGTGAGATAGAATATACACTATACAAAAATGGCACTAAAAGGACTCACGGAAAGGATACGATCGACACAACAAAAATTGGAGGAAGCAGTGGCGTAGAGGGAGCTAAACCAAATAAAGGTAATACTTATGCCATACAAATCAAATGGGATGGCAAGGAAGAAGTTTTTCCTCTAATTCTGGTTAAAACGACTGAAGACCCATAAGCATTAACTGAAATAGAAAAGAGTTCAATCCCAGTGCCCTGGAACTGTAATTATAAAACCGGGATTTCTTGCTTCACGGAAACCCCCGGTTTTCCCATTGGGACTTTTTAGCTTAGGATTCTTTTTGTAGACCGCTATAAAGTGAAATCCCGTCAGCATACGGAACACATTTCTGCTCCAATATAACATAACGTCCGTCTTTCCAGGCAAAGGCTGTGATAAGATAACCTATTCCGTTGAGATGGTGGGCGCCCCAGATATACTGCACAACTTCAATACATGGCCGACCATCCCACGCTGCGTCTGATATTTTTATCGCGGAGTCAACACCGGCAAAACTCCGATCCGCGATAACTTTACCGTTTTGGCCATAGGCCAGTTCCAAAGCCATAGCTGTATCCTCATTGCTCATATCAAAACTAAATAACCACTCTTGCTTCGTATAAGGACTATAAACCCTTGCACGATACCCGTCCAGAAGTTCAACTTGCAAATTAAATCCACGCGAACCGTTCTCCTCTTCGAAGTAATCCGGACCGGGATTCATTCTCGGCAGTTCGATAAACCCAAGCTGATTGTTTGTAAAATCCAGCACAAAAAGGATATTGCCGCCCCCGCTGCCATTGGTATATATAGATAAAGCGACCTCTTGTCTGCCATTCATATCCCCGTCAATAGCAAACAATTGTGTCAGACGTTCATCTTCAACCGTGAGATTGGCAATAAAAACCTCATATTCCTGGCCTGCAACCGTCGTACGGACGTATCTTTCGTAATCATGATTTTTTGAATACAGCTCAACGGTGTCATTGACCCCATCGCCATTAAGATCCGCCTCTACTGATATCGGGTCAGGCCAGGGCGGGCCATGTCTGTCGTTCTCGTTTGCGCCTTGAGATTCATCAGCAGGTGGTGTTTCCTCAACTATTCCGGGTTGCATTGGTGATTCAGTGGAGTGAAATCCACCATCAGTCACTTTGGAGTTGCATGATGCCAGAAAAATAATCATCAGCAAGAGCATCAGAAGTCTAAACTTTTTCATCTTAACCTCCATTCCGCCGCTGTCGCGGGCGGCACAAATAGATATTAGCAATAATGCCGATGCAAATTACTGCGGCGCTCCCTGCGCAATTTGTCGAAAATAGTAGATAAGTTTTTTAAAAAAACGTGAACCAATACTGCTTTTTAATCGTCTAATTATAAAAGAATGTTCAAAATAAAGACTTTGAAAGGGATGTCCAAATGAAGGAAATATTTTTGCTTCCTCTTATTTTTTTACAGTTTTAGGCAGGCTCCAGATGATTGAAATTACCCGGATTTAAACCAGGTCATATGCAACCAGCTCGAACATTCCCGCCGGGATATAGGGCGCCAGGTCAGTGAGGCGTAAATTAAAAGAGGAGCGTAAAATTAATGAAAGCACTGACGATAATCCTGACGCTAATTTACATTAGCATTAATTTGACAGGGTGTACAGCAAATAAAGAAAGACAGTCGGTTGATAATCAACTGCAGGAGAATAAAACCCAGGCTCAGCTCCCCAATGGTAATATAAGGTTGTTATTGGGTTCATTGACGGATGATAAACTGGTTCCGATTTACGTTCCAATAGATTCTGTCAGCATGCGATTTTGCCACTGGTCCCCGGACGGTCAGTGGCTTGTATATGGCAACCAAGGTGATTTATTTATTTACAATAATAAAACAGGAGAAAATATCAATCTCACCAACACCCCGGATAAATGGGAACTTTTACCTTTTTGGTCACCTGATGGATCAAAGTTAGGCTTCACAAGTAGGCCTTTAGATCCTCGCGAGGGACGGCCATCAATCGACGATGATTGGGTAATGTCTGGTCCTGGTGGCGGCAGTCCGGCCATTATTTGTTTGGATGGCACAGGTTATAAAATCTTGGATGAAAAGTTAGTAATAAACCCTTTGAGTTGGTCTCCTGATGGCAAAACGGTTGCTTATGGAGCTGGGGATAGCATCCACCTATATAGTCTGAAGGACAACAAATCAATATTAATTTCTCCTGCGGAAATCGGCATAGAAGCTAAATTCATCGGTTCACCCTCCTGGTCTCCGAAACGGTTTGAAATAGCATTTTTCTTTTCTCTCGATGACAAGGAGTCCACGCGTGAAGAAATTCTTGACGGAACCGCTTCACCCACCAAACAGGGCTTTGCATTACTGGATTTAAAAACGAATGAAGTTAACGTTCTATATACCTTTGAAGGTCTTTTTACATGGTGCCGGCCCCCCGCCCTTTGGAACGCCGACGGTAGTAAATTAGCTTTCCTCTTAAGAGCCGAGGGACTTATAAATAACCCAACGGGTCTAATGGTTACTAATCGGGAAGGCGGAAATGTGCATAAGATTGGTGAAGCATATCAAGCCCTATGGGAGCCTAACGGAAACCGATTGGCATACATCGACTCCTTTGAATGCCATGTTGTTAAAATTGTGTCTTTTGATGGAGATGTATACACAACCAAAATGATTGAGCATGAGAATACTTTTAATGATGGGATTACGTGGCAGCCTAGTATTAAAATCAACAATTAGACAATTATAGCCCTACCGGATATTGCAAAAAGAATGTGACTACATTGCTTAAAAATATTATATACACTTTAATAGGTATATTGCTTTTTTAAGTAGTATGCGCAATCTTATTAATTAATGGTCGAAATAGGGGAGGGTCTCTTGTTAAAGTTTTATTAATAACTATGTATTATAATTGAAGCGAATGTTAATTGCGCCGTTGGTGTAAGTATTTTTAAGGGGCATTTTATAAGTGATAAACAGTAGCAATAAAATAACCTTATTTATTATTAACTTACTATATTTTGTTTTACTTGTTATTATTTTTATATTAAGCTCATGGTTTAACCAGTACTTGCAAAATCAAATAGCATTTAATAAATTAAACCATTTCTATGGTATATTATATTTTGCCTTATATCCTATGATATTGGGCATTTTAACCTCAATTCCTTTTGTTGTTAATGTGCTAAAAGAAAAAGGTCAATTGTATTATGATTGGTTGCGATTTTTCTCTTTTGGATTACCGTTATTTTATATGACACTTTTTCCAGTCTTGTACTTTACTCCTTTATATAAACTTTTAATTTTCAAAGACTTTATTTTGCTTTACCCAATAGTACAAAACATTTGTGCATTTATTTTTGGATTTTTAATCTTAAGTTGTTTTAGAAATAAGTAATCTTACTGCTTTTTACTCGTCTAATTATAAAGAAATGTTCAAAATTAAGACAGGGGCTTTTTGAAAGGGTGGCCAAAATGAAGAAAATATTTTTGCTTTCTTTTATTTTTTTAGTGCTGTTAACGGCATGTAAAGATAGCAGCTTTAATAGACCGCAAGAATTAAGATTCTCTGGTGCGGGTGAGCACTGGGAAGCGGTGTTTATTCAAGAATTTACCGAGGTGTGGGATAAAAAAATAATAACGAATACTCAAATGAAAGCAACAATTCAATTGTATTAACATATAAAGATTTTAATATTGATGTAGATAGTATCCAGATTACTGAAGTCGAGTTTGAATCTCCAAATAAAAGCGGTTCTGTTAATGAAATAAAGAAAATTGATAACTACAAGGGGATGATTACATACAAACTTGGCAGTTCAAAAAACAGTACTATCATTAGAGGCCATGACACTATTAAACTGCGCGTAAAATGGAATGATGATGAAGAAACCATCGAGCTTACAGTCGGAGAAAGTTTGGGGGAAAAATAAACTTGTAATTATTCAACATAGAGGGTCAAGTTAGGTGAATTTTGGAGCTGATTGGCTTATAGTTCTGTTAATTATATACACCCCGCTAATATTACTTAAATACACTTCGTTAAAAGAAGGTAAGGGCTGGTTACCCCAGGTTATTTTAACAATTTCCATAGCGGCCATATTTGCAATTACAGACGGCATTGGTGATCATTTATTAATAGTGTTATATGATTTGTTCTGGACTGGTTCAATATATTTTTATCTGCATAGAGACAATTAGGGGCCGTGACCTATTGGCAGTCTTTGAGACTTTTGCTTATAGCCGGCTTGCTATTTGGCGGTCCGAACTTAATTAACTAAAGATATTATTTTAAATAAATGAAAGTTAAAGGATATGAATAACTTGAAAAACGCCGGGTTATCGAAGAAATCCGGAATTTTAACTACAACAATACTGGCAAGCGGAATGGGGTTCTTCATAACCACGGCTGTGCTCATCGCCTTACCGCCCATTCAAAAGACGTTTCAGGCAAATATGACGCAAATACAGTGGATTGGCAATTCTTACGAGCTTGCTTTGGCAACTTTTATCTTATTTAGCGGCGTTGTTAGTGATCGATATGGTTTGACCAAAGTATTCAATGCCGGAATTCTGATCTTCACCATCAGCAGTTTATTAATCGGAATTTCAATGTCCCTAGATATGGTTATTATTTTTCGCATTTTACAGGGATTCGGGGCCGCATTAATGATTCCGGGCAGTTTGACAATAATCAGCAAGCATTTTCATACCGCGGAAAGAGGAAAGGCAATTGGGTTGTGGGCGGGTCTGTCGGGCGCTTTCTCCGCTTTAGGTCCCCTGGCCGGCGGGGTGCTGGCCGATTTTAGCTGGCGGCTTGTATTCTTAATTATGGTACCGGCGGGAATTATAACCTTAGTCATGTCAAAAAAATATCTTTCCGACGCGCCTTCTTGTACGAATGCGGGAATTAAATGGACAAGCGCCTCGCTGGCGTTTTTGTGTATATTCCCGCTGGTTTTTGGCCTCACCCGAATATCAGATTACGGATTTGATGCCATAGTAATCGCCTGTCTGTTGTTTGAATGCTTGATTATGCCGGCTTTTATTTATCATGAATTGAGAACAGATTCTCCTCTAATTCCGATTAGATCGTTTTCGAGAAATGTCAAATTGGCTAATCTGTCAACTGCTTTATTATATTTTTCCTTTACCGGCGCGCTTTTTCTTCTAAGCTTTTATCTGCAACAGTTTCAAGCATACAGCGCTTCTCTGGCCGGCCTAGCCATCTTACCCATAACTTTATGCATAGCATTTTTCTCAGGCTTTAGCGGTTCCATGACAGATCGTGTAGGGCCACGACTGCAAATGGCTTTAGGCCCGTTTTTATTTACTTTGGGATGTATCTTAATCGCTATCGGAGCAAATGGCATTAATTATTTTTTATTTTTATTCCCTGGGATCATGCTGATTGGCATTGGCATGACGGTGGTGATACCGGCTCTTACCAAAACTGCACTGGATGTCAATGAAAGCATCTACGGTACTGCGTCCAGCGTGAACAATGCCATGGCCAAGGCCGGTGGAATGCTCGCAATAGCTGTTTTGGGCACACTAATGACACTGTCTTTTACAAATAATCTGGAAAAATTGCTCATAGAATCAGGTTTATCAACTGCACATATAAGTTCGGTCCTCGCACAAACGAAGAATATGATGATAGTAGATATCCCCTACACATTGCCGGAAATTGAGGGTTTGGTCAGACAAGCCTATTCAAAAGCCTTTATAACCGGCATGTTGGTTAATGCATCCCTATCATTTGGGTGTGTCATTATTTCATTCTTTTTAGCTTCTCACGCTATAATCCGCAATGCTGAGAAATAACCCCTTATGATGGTTCCACATTATACTCTACTAGCCTGTGTCATCAACTTTTTCAAAATATATAATCTTTGCTAAAGATGCTTTTCTATATACTCCTTCATTTCCAAAACGGTTTTGAATTTTAGGGAGTTAGCTATTGCTTTGGCGGTTCCGGTGGCGATAATGTCCCGGTCTTTATGATAATCAAATTTGCATGTTCTCCACGTACCGTCTCGGCTCAAGCCGCAGTAGATTGTCGAACCCTTTTCCGGCTTCATATTAAAATGAGCCAAAAGCCTTCTAATATCACCGTGTGAAAACCTTATTGGCATTAGAAACCAATCGCTTTCTTTATTTTCTCCCTGTCACCATTACATCTAAGAAGCTTTAACAAATATACTTGCTTTAGTTCAGGTTCCACTTTAGAAAACAGATCCAGCTTTTCAAGGTAAATGGCAAGGAACTCAATTACGCTGTTGACCAGGTCCTCAACTGCTTCCGCAACAGTATCAGCTTCGCCGTAAAGATCGATTTCATTTAATGAAACGGTATGGACGCCGAGTTCATCATCGTAATCAACTATCGGGTTGAAAGATAGCCTGTCTAAAAGCTTGCTCAAATAGGAGGTTTTGATATGGGATACCTCTTCGTTTTCACTGGTTGCATTGTAGGTGATTACTTCAATTCCCTTTAACGCAATATTATTAAGCTCGGAATAATATCTTTTCGTATCTCTGATATTGTACCTTGGTATGGCGGCAGGCGTCATTTTACGGTCCTCCTCGCGGGATTCCATTTTGTTCCCTCGCTTTCATTATAATATAAATGACTACCGTGGTCAATGTAGCCAATGTGGTCACGGTAGTCCTAAATATTATATGCAATAAAAATTAAGAATAATCATTATCAATGAATAATCGGATCTTCCACACCGGTGTCGTCCGGATCGAAATCCAACAAATTTCTTTCCTTGCGGTCCATCTCGGACAGGCGGGCGTCCAGACGCTTGCGTTTTTGCGGAGCCGGCCTGCCCGGCGCCATTTCCCCCGGCTGGCCGTATTTTTTTTGCAGCTCCTCGAGCTGTTTTGGTGACAGGCGGTAGCTGGTATATTTGGTCTGCACCTGTTTTCCCGGTCTGGCGAACAGCATGTCATCACCTCATGATGGTTTAATTTCATCCTTTAGTTTAAATAGTTTGCCGAAGATATAAACTGTGAGTTGATCACCAAAATGGGATTATCAGGTTTTAAGCAAAAAAATTCCTCGGTGGTATTGATTACCGGGGATATTATTTTTATAATATAACCAGTTTAATAGTGACGGGGGAGCTCATATTATGGGCTGAGAAAGGGCTGGAGAGCACCTGACCCAGGAACCTGATCGGGGTAATGCCCGCGTAGGGAAGGTGATAATGAATATTAGCGCACCCTAACCGGGATGCGCTTTTTTAATTGAGGAAGTGAAGGTGAACAGATGCGCTGCATTATCATTACCGGAGGGACGATTGAAGATTTAGGCTGGCTCGGCGGGATGATCAAAGAAACCGACAGGGTGATTTGTGTCGACAGCGGCGCCAAGTACGCCGCCGCCCTGGGAATTGTCCCCCACATGATCGTCGGGGACATGGATTCATTGGAGCATCAAGAGCTGCGGCGGCTTGCCGCTTTGGGCGCCGTGGTCAGAGAATATCATCCTGAAAAGGACGACACTGACACCGCCCTGGCGGTGGCCGAGGCATTGACCCAGCGTCCCGGGGAGATTATCATCGCCGGGGCGCTGGGGACCAGGTTTGACCATTCCCTGGCCAACGTGCACCTGCTGCGGGCGGCTCTGGACCGGGGGGTACGGGCGCGGATTATCAGCGAGTTCAATGAAATCAGCCTGGTTGCGCCGCACCTGTCTGCCGTTGTTGACGGCCAGCCGGGAGATCTTTTTTCCCTGCTGCCCCTTACAGAGGAGGTTGCCGGTGTGAATGTAAAAGGCGCCCGCTGGCCCCTGGAAAACGCCGTCTTCAGGATCGGCAATCCCTATGGGGTAAGCAACCGGCTGGCCGAGGGGCAAGCTGAAATATCCGTGGGTTCCGGACTTTTATTGTTGATCAAAGTGAGGGGAGTTGACTAAGGTGGAAAATAATGGCGCCAACTTGCAACAAAATCAACTTGCAACACCTGGTACCAAAGCCAAGCCGATCAATGTCAGTTTTCAGGTGATCCCACTGGTGCCCGGTGGTGATGTTTACGCGGTGGTGGACCGGGCCATTGAGGTGGTGCAGCGGTCCGGGGTCAGGTACGAGGTGGGGCCCATGGAGACCACCATGGAGGGCGAACTGGACCATCTGCTGGAGATAGTTAAAGAGGCGCAGCAGGCTTGCGTCGAGGCCGGCGCCGAAAGGGTGGTGACTTATATTAAAATCGATTACGCACCCGGCGGCGTAACCATGGCGGAAAAGGTGGCCAAATACAGATGATCTTCCGAACAATAAGCAGGATCTCCGTTGCGGCGCCGGTTATTATGGCGGTGCTGTTGGCGGGCTGGGAGATTGCCGTGCGCGCCGCCGGCCTGCCGGTGTGGTTCCTGCCTACCCCCAGCCGGGTGTTTGCCGCTCTGGCGGAGATGTGGCCGCAGCTTTTAATGCATTCGGGTTACACCGTGACGGCGGCGCTCACCGGCCTGACGGCGGCGGTGCTGGTGGCGCTGGTTCTGGCGTCGGTGATGGCTCTGTCGCCCCGGATCCGGCAGGGTATTTATCCTTTGCTGGTGTTTTCCCAGACCGTGCCCATTATTACTATCGCGCCGCTGATTGCTATCTGGTTCGGTTTCGGAATCATGCCCAAGGTGGTTGTGGTGACACTGGTCTGTTTCTTTCCGGTGGCCGTCAGTGTGGTTGAAGGCATGCGGGCCGCCGATGCCGACATGATTAAACTGCTGCGGGTGATGGGTGCGTCCAGGTGGCAAATGATCCGGTTGGTGCAGATTCCCGCCGCTCTGCCTTCGTTCTTTGCCGGGCTGAAAATAGCGGGAACTTACGCGATTATGGGGGCCGTTATCGGCGAGTGGCTGGGGGCGAAAAACGGCCTGGGGTTGTTTATGACCCGTGCCTCCCACGCCTATAGGGCCGACAGTGTCTTTGCGGCGATAGTTGTAATCTCGCTAATTAGCCTGGCACTGTTTGCCCTGATTGAATTGCTGTCCCGGTTGACCATGCCCTGGTATCACAACGAAAAGGAGAAGATAGAATGACTAAAAAAATACTAATGCTGCTATTAATCGCTATTTTATTGCTGGCCGGATGTGCCGCCGGAGGCGGGAATACCGATAAAGAAAATACCGGCGGGGAGGGGGATGAGCCGCAGTCCGTCACGGTGATGCTGGACTGGACGCCCAATACCAACCATACCGGCCTGTATGTGGCGCTGGACAGGGGCTGGTTTGCGGATGAAGGGCTGCGGGTGGATATCGTTGAGCCCAGCCAGGGCGGCGCCACCACGCCGCTGGTTGCTTCAGGCCAGGCCCAGTTCGGGGTGGGGTACCAGGAGGACGTTACCCAGGCCAGGGCCAACGACGTACCGGTGGTCTCCGTGGCCGCGGTGATCCAGCATAATACCTCCGGTTTCGCTTCACCCAAGGAAAAAGGCATTACCAGGCCGCTGGACATGGAAGGCAAGCGTTACGGCGGCTGGGGCGCCCCCACCGAGGACGCTATGCTGGAGGCGGTTATGGAGAGAGATGGCGGTGATTTCAGCAAGGTGGAAATGATCAATACCGGCGTGGCGGATTTCTTTGCCGCTGTGGAACGGGATATCGACTTTGCCTGGATTTATTACGGCTGGACCGGAGTGGAGGCGGAACTCCGGGGCATGGAACTGAATTTCCTGGAGCTGCGCGAACTGGAACCCGCCCTTGATTATTACACGCCGGTGCTGACAGCGGGGGAAAAGCTGATTGAAGAGAACCCGGAACTGGTGCGCAAGTTTTTGCGGGCTGTGACCAAAGGGTATAAGTTCGCCATCGACAACCCGGAAGAAGCGGCCCGGATACTGCTTGAGTATGCGCCGGAAAGCAATGAAGAGCTGCTGCTGGCCAGCCAGGCCTACCTGAGCCCGCGCTACCGGGACGACGCGCCGCGCTGGGGCGAGCAAAAGGCCGAGGTGTGGGAGCGCTACGCCGGTTGGATGTACGAAAGAGACCTGCTGCCGAAAATGATTGACAGTGACAAGGCCTTCACCAACGAGTTCCTGCCGGAGTAGACGTCGGAGGTTGGACGTCGGGCGTCGGTCTTCGGAAGATTACGGGATGGGATTTGTGGTCGGTGAACAACGGGGAAGGGATTGAGCGTGCCTGTGACAACCAGGGAAAATATAAACAAGTTTAAGTCTGACCCCGTTGTGTTAATGGAGGGTGTGTCGAAGAGTTTTATGGTGGGCGGAAAACCGCTGCCTGTCCTGGATGGGGTTTCGGTGCGGTTGGGTGCCGGTGAATTTGTCAGCTTAATCGGTCCCAGCGGGTGCGGTAAGAGCACGCTGTTTAATATCATCTGCGGGCTTGAGCGCCCCGACGGGGGCCGGGTGAGCCTGGCGGACGCCGTTTCGTACATGCCTCAGAAGGATCTGCTGCTGCCCTGGCGGACCGTGCTGGACAATGTCATCCTGGCCCGGGAAGTGGCCGGGGACGACCGTGCAGAAGCCCGGCGGGAAGCCAGGGAGTTAATGCCGCTGTTCGGCCTGGCCGGGTTTGAGAAGAGTTATCCCGCCGGGCTTTCCGGCGGGATGCGTCAGCGGGCCGCCCTGATGCGCACCATGCTGGCGCGCCGGGATATCCTGCTGCTGGATGAACCATTCGGAGCCCTGGACGCCATCACCAGGACCAAAATGCAAAGGTGGCTGCTGGAGGTCTGGGACAGGTTCAAGCAGGCTGTTTTTTTTATCACCCACGACATAGAAGAAGCCCTGTTCCTGTCGGACAGGGTCTACGTCCTGACGCCCCGGCCCGCCGGGGTCGCTCTGCACCTGGAGGTCGGCCTGCCCAGGCCCCGGCGTTACGAATGTGTTACCGACGCGGATTTTTTGGCGCTTAAAAAGCAGATTATGCAGGCGTTAACCTCTGTTTAAGTCAAGCCGCTTTCAATCAGCCGGCGCAGACCGGCGGCGAAGCGTTCATCGTCCTCCGCGGTGCGCGGGCGGGGGCCGCGGGTGCGTCTTCCGCCCCTTCTGAGCTTGGCCTTCACTTCACGTTCCTCTAACATAAAATCTATGGTTTCCGGGTTATAAATCTTCCCGCCGGGGGAAATGGCCGCCGCCTTCCGGCCCAACACCAGGGCCGCCAGACCCCAGTCCTGGGTGACTACGATGTCTCCGGCGGCGGTCATGTTAATGACGGCCAAATCCGCTTCCTGGGAACCGTCACCCACGGTGACGTGGTGGTCCGATATTATATTGTGGTTGAAGCTGGCCACGGTGTGCAGCGGTATGGCGTACCGGGCGGCCATTTTGCGGCACACCTGCATAGCGCCCCTGGGGCAGGCGTCGGCGTCCACAATAATTTTCAAAGGTATCACCGCCCGGTTTCAGCCTGCGTTTTTCTACTTCTCAATAGCTTTAGTTATTTCCGGTTTTAATCCGTCATAACGGGCCAGCCACGCCCGGCGTTCCTTCCTCAGGTCTTCCACCATGGCGCTATATTCCTCCGCCGTGTAATAGCCTTCCGGTTCATAGTCCCGCATATCCAATTCCGGCAGCGTCTCCGGTACCAGGTAACCCCAGTCCGGGTCGGTCTTCCAGCTTATTGTCCCTTTGGCGATATGCTTCAGGATGGTGGTGGAAGCCGCGATGCTGATTTTAATGCCCGGCCGGTTGCCGCCCATCCCGATGCTGCCGGTGTTTAACAGGTAGCATTCCATATCCGGGTTGGCCCGCAAGATTTCCAGCAGCCGGTTGCCTTCCTCCCCTTCGGGACCGACGATAAAGGGGTTGGTGCCCACTTCCCGCTTGGATTGGCCGGCTTTGGTGGGGTCGCCGGCGGAGGTTTCAATTGATTCCCCCAGCATGAAAAAGGCTGCTGCCCGGGCCGGGTCCAGCTTGGCCACGGTGGGCACAATTTTGTCGTGCCGGGTGATGAAAATCAGCCGGTGCGCCTTCTTCAGGTCAATTTGGT
Organism: Bacillota bacterium; assembly: GCA_023439185.1. Lineage (GTDB taxonomy): Bacteria > Bacillota > Desulfotomaculia > Desulfotomaculales > Desulfallaceae > BRH-c8a. The sequence continues at coordinate 84,043 of JAEXOR010000033.1, forward strand.
CATCCACGCCCTCCACGTCCTGCCGGCGGATAACCCCCCGGCCGTTGGACGTAAGCTCGCTGCTGTCAAAATCCACCCTGCCGTCGTCATGGACCATGACGTTTTCAAATGCGGCGTGGGGATTCGAGGCGGCGAGGTAAAGCACCCTTTGCGATTCATCCAGCCCCTCGGTCTTGATATAGAAGCCTTTTTCCGTGCCGTAGCAGTATCCCGCGGGATTGAGCATCACCACATCGTCCTGCCTGATGATGGCCCGCTCGGGTTCTGTCAGGTTATGGTTGTGCATCGTCAGGGTTGTTTTGCCCGTGCCGCTGAGACCGAAAAGCAAAAAGCCCACGTCTTTCATTTGTGCGTCTACATCCAGGACCCGCAATACCTTGCTCCCGGCGTGCAGGCCCAGGCCGCCGGCCTGTTTGATCCGGAACATGGCCATGCGCAGGAATGATTTTTTAGCTTCCCCAAAGTAGTCGGTGCCCAGAATATATGTAACGCCGGCCAGGGGGTGACAAAAAATAACCTTCTTGGGCCATTCCGGCACGTAGATACTGACCAGCTCCGGGTTGGCGTCGGGGTCCACGGGCGGGAAAAGCATCTGGTTCCATTTAAGCGGAATCCGGGCAAAGCGGGATGTGATATACAGCCTGCAGTGCAGGCTGAAATCGGGGTGCAGGCCCATCCTGCGATCCAGCCTGATTACTTCCTGTTTTTTCAGGTATTCGTGTACCTCATCCGCTATCTTTTGCGCTTCGGCGGCCGAAATACCCTGCTGGTCCACGCCCAGGGGCACGCCGTCCTCCACGATAAAAGTCGCTTTGGCACTGCGGTTCCGGACGCTGGAGATAAAACTGGCGCTGCCGAACGCAGTAGTTTTATTTCCTTCTTCGGCCATGGCCTTTAACTGGTCGTGGTCCGGATTGTTAATCATCTTTCCGGCTTTCACCGGCTGTTGTTGAAAAATCATTTAACGTCACCTCAATGTTTATTGTGCATATGATTTGAATTCTGCGTTAAAAAGTCTACTCCTGCCTGGTCAGGAAAATTGTATATACAACACTAAATCAGTGAAAAAGACCAGGCTAAAAAAGGAAATGCAAAAAACAGGTAGAAATATAAATGTAAATATATTACAACAAAGGAGGTAAATGGGCGTTGACAGGGGAACAGATGATTCTTACCTGGATTAGCGTAGGCGCCGCCCTGAGTTTTCTGGTCACCTACCGTTTAATGAGGGGGATGTCCCGGAGAGACAATGACGACAGGGTTAGGGCATTCGCGGTGGAAAATGAGGCTTTAAAAAGGACCAACAGTATCTACCGCGAGAGGATTGGACAATTGGAAGACACACTGTTCAGCAATAATAAATATCACGCCATGGCCAGGGAAATAGAAAAACTCAGCTCCGCCAATTACGGGCTGCGCGGCAGGCTCCGGGACCTGGAATGCCTGGTGGAGGCGGAAAGAAAAAGAAACTCCAGGGAGCGGGTGGAATACCTGGAGAAAAAGGTCGAGTACCTGAGAAAACAACTGCAGCACCGGTTTGACGTAGAACATGAGACCGGAGCGCAAAACGCCATTATTCCGGTGGAAATCATTCCCGCCGGTTCGGAAGTCGCTGCCGCCTTTGAAACCAATCATTTTCAAAACAATGAGCAGAGTAAAAAACGCAAAAGAAAATGGTCCGCCATCGCCCGGGCCAGAAAAATATAGACCGGTGAATTCCCGTTCCGGCAACAGGACACAATAAACCAGATGTAAATACGGATCACGGAGGTCAGCTATGTTTTATTTCCGCACCGTTTCAGTAAATCCGTTGTTGCCGGACCGGATTAGCCGTTTACGGGAATTATCTCGCAATCTGTGGTTCAGTTGGAATGAAAAGGCCCGGGAGCTATTCAAAGATATCGACCCGCGGCTTTGGGAGCAGGCGGGTCACAACCCGGTTAAACTGCTGCTTCAGGCAAGCCGGGAAAACCTGGACCGGGCGGCATCGGATGACGCGTATCTTGCCAAATACGACGCCGTGTTCAGTGAATTTGACCGCTATATGAGCGGAGAAAAATGGCTGCAGCGGCAGTATCCCCGGTACAAAAACCGCGTAATCGCTTACTTTTCCGCGGAATTCGGGCTGCACGAATCCTGCCCGGTTTATTCCGGCGGGCTTGGCGTGCTGGCCGGGGATCACGCCAAATCGGCCAGCGATCTGGGATTGACCCTGGTGGGAGTAGGGCTATTATACCGGCACGGTTACTTTAACCAGCGAATTACCCGCGACGGCTGGCAGGAAGCGGTATACCCGGAACTGAATTTCAACGAGATGCCGATTCTGCCCGTGGTGGGGGAAAGCGGACTGGAAACCACCGTGGCGGTGGAATATCCCGGCCGCACGGTATTCGCGAGGATTTGGGAAATCAGAGTGGGGTTGACCCGGATCTTCTTGCTTGACAGCGACCTGCCGTTAAACTTGAAGGAGGACAGGCAAATAACGGGACAGTTATATGGCGGCGGCCGTCAAAACCGCATGGTCCAGGAAATTATGCTGGGCGTGGGCGGGGTGCGGGCGCTTAAAGCCATGGGCTTCAATCCCTCTGTGTGGCATATTAATGAAGGACATGCCGCCTTTTTGACCCTGGAGCGGCTGCGGGAAATGGTCAGCGCCGGTGTTCCCGCGTCCACGGCCAGGGATGCCGTCAGGTCAAACACGGTTTTTACCACCCACACACCGGTGCCGGCCGGCCATGATGTGTTCGACCGTCCTCTGGCGGAAAGCCACCTCAAGGAGTTGTGCGCCGACACGGGTATGGATTGCGAAGCCTTTATTGAACAGGGGTGGGATGCCCAGCGGGGTGAATTTAACATGACCTTGCTGGCCATGCGCATGAGTGGTTACTATAACGGGGTGAGCAAGCTGCATGGCGAAGTTTCCCGCCACATGTTTCACCGCTTTTATCCGGGGCTGCCGGTGGAAGAAGTGCCGGTTACGTCGGTAACCAACGGGGTGCATGCCGATTCCTGGGTTGCCGGGCCATGGAAAAAAATTTTTGATCGCTATCTGGGTTCAAGCTGGGCGGAACCCGGTCATACCAAAGATATTCTGTCGAAGCTTAACCAGATTCCGGACCGGGAAATCTGGTCGGCCCATAACAAATTAAAAAACGACATGGTGCGGTTTGTACGGAAAAAACTGCGCGAGCAAATGCTCCGGCGCCGGGAACATCCCGATGCGGTGGCCGAAGCAGGCAATGTTTTGCTCCCCGGCGCATTGACCATCGGGTTTGCCCGCCGGTTTGCCACCTATAAACGGGCCACCCTGATTTTCAGCGAGCCCGAAAGGCTGGCGGCCCTGTTAAATAACCCCGACCGCCCGGTGCAGATAGTTTTTGCCGGTAAAGCCCACCCGGCGGACCGCGCAGGCAAGGAACTGATCCGTGACATCCTTGATTATGCCAAACAGGAGTATTTTCGGGGCAAGGTTGTATTTCTTGAGGATTATGACATCAACGTAGCCAGATACCTGGTCCATGGGGTGGATGTCTGGCTGAATAATCCCGTTTGGCCCATGGAGGCCAGCGGCACCAGCGGCATGAAAGCGGCCATGAACGGGGCGCTGCACTGCAGTGTACTGGACGGCTGGTGGCCGGAAGCATATAACGGCAAAAACGGGTTCAGCATCGGCAGTCCCGGTGATATGCAATTAAACCGGCCGGAACAGGACCGGAATGATATTCTCAACTTGTACCGTGTTTTGGAGGAACAGGTGATTCCTCTGTATTACGAGCGCGAGGACAATATACCCGTCCGGTGGGTGGCGATGATGCGGGAATCCATCGTTACCGCTGTTGAACGCTTCAGTACCGCCAGGATGGTTGCCGAGTACGCCGAACGTTTATACATTCCGGCCATAGACCGGGGCATTGCGTTTATGGAGTCTGGTTTGGAAGCGGCCGAACAAACCGGGCGTTATAAAAAGTTTTTGCAGGAGAACTGGCACCATGTGCGGGTGGATCAGGTGAGCACCAACGGCAGGTGGAATATGGAAGCCGGTGAAGAACTGGCCCTGGAATCGGTGGTGAAGCTTGGCCCCATTACTCCGGAGAGCGTGGCCGTGGAAATTGCCTTTGGCGAAGACCGGGGCGGTTACCTTGATCACCTGAGAACCCGGCCCATGACTTTACAGGGCCCGGTGGGGGAAGGGGCTTATCGGTTCGCGGGACGCCTGCCCCTGGGGCAGGGAACCTTCGGGTATACCGTCCGGGTCAGGCCCGGTTGCCAGAGCCGGGCGGCGCTGTTTGACACGCCGCTGGTACGCTGGGCGGACAGTTTTTAGACCGCGTCTATACTGGTAGGGTGAAACGATGTTACTGATCATTATCAGGACCCTTATTCTCTACGCCGCGGTATTGCTGGTGATGCGCTTAATGGGCAAGCGGGAAATCGGCCAGCTTCAGCCCCAGGAGTTGGTAGTGGCACTGATGATTGCCGATTTGGCCGCCATTCCCATGCAGGACACCGACATTCCCCTGTTGAGCGGGTTGATCCCGATTACTGTATTATTGGCCGCCCAAATTGCTCTGTCGTATCTTTCCATCAAGAGTGAAAAAGCCAGGGGTTTTATTTCCGGTTATCCCAGCGTGGTGATTGAAAACGGTAAAATTGTCGAGCCTGAATTAAAAAGGCTCCGTTATGGGATCAATGATCTGCTGGAACAATTAAGGGCCAAGAATTTTCCCAACCCGGCGGATGTTGAGTTTGCCATCCTGGAAACCAACGGTCAGCTCAGTATCATCCCCAAGTCCCAGGAACGTCCTTTGCAGCCCTCAGACCTGCATTTGAAAACGGAATACGAGGGTATTCCCCTGGCCTTAATCACTGACGGCGTGGTGAACGCCAACAACCTGCGCAAAATGAAACTGGACGAACAGTGGCTGTTGGGTGAGCTGCGCAGGCGGGGTATTGACGACGTGAAACAGGTGTTTTATGCCAGCATCAATACCGCGGGCGAACTGTTCTTTCAGCTTAAATCGGCGGACCGGGAAGGGGAAAGGGCATGAAGGTTTACATTGTGGTGGCCGGCTTGCTTATATCCCTTTTGGTATTGGGTATTTATACCCTGCACGCCTTCGATGATACCGCGATGCGGATGGCGAACACAATTGACCGGCTGGAAACGGATATCTTCAATAGCGATTGGACGGAGGCAGAAAACAAGGTTGGGGATATCAAAAGGGAATGGGACGGGCATAAGCAGTGGTGGACCATATTTATAGACCACCGGGAAATCGATAATATTGATACGGCCCTGGCCAGGACGCTTAAATTCATTGAAACCCGGGAAAGAGCTTCGGCCGTCGCTGAATTGGCGGCGCTGAGGCTGATGATTAAGAATATCCCGGAAAAAGAACGGATCAATATAAAAAATGTGTTATGATACAAACCCGGTCCGATGCCGGGTTGCTGCATAATAAGCCGTGCGGAAGACGCTGTTCGCCCGGCTTTTTTTGTGGCGCGCGTCAGCACCGGTAACCTCAATATTATTCACCTTACGGGAATACTGCAGGTATTTACGGCATTAGTATTTAAATAGTATAAAGAAAATTCTTTTTTCAATCTCATTTTAGCACCGTTCCTGGACGGGGGTGTAAAGTGAACGATATCTGGTATTTGGGTGAAGGCTTATGGGTGGTCTACACGGAGGATATGCAGACGGCCATGGATTTCGCGTCCATACCGGACATCAAGCATGTGACTACATATTATGATGCCCTGGGAAAAAGAAAAGCCATGCAATTTAGGTTCTTTCAGGGAGATGATTTGCGCCCGGGCTGTTGTCTGCTTCATTACGCCTGCCGATCCCTGGGGCTGGATTTCAACCGGGTTCTTAGGCTGCCGCTGGCCGAACCGGGCGTACCTTACAGGATTGCCTACGGCGGGTACAGCTACCAGCCCGATTTATTTCATCTTTACGATGATTTTGAGCCGCAGCGAAAGAAAAAAAAGAAAAAGAAATAATAGTAGGAGTCAGGAGTCAGGATCTGAGTACAGTCTACTGAATAATTCGGAAAAGGCCGGTGAAAAAGTGCTGTATAACGTTGTGGTCGAAGAGATTAATAAAATCAGGCTTTATTACCGGGAAACTTTAATCTGCTTCGGTATTTTTGTGATTGCCGCCTATGTCGGGTATACGGCGGCGGTGGTCCTGGGCCCGGGGCAGGCTGAACATTATCTGGAATCAATTAAAACCATGGTGGTGGGCCAGGAACTGCCTGAGAATGTTTTTTTGTTCATTCTGGCCCGTAATACCATGGTGAGTTTACTGGTCCTGGTGCTGGGGATTGTTACGAAGAGTGTTTGGCCGGTACTGGTGCTGATTTTTAACGGTGCTTTAAGCGGGTTTTTCGTCCAGATGCAGTCTTTGCTTTTTAACCGGTATAGTTTTGAAATCTGGCTTTTCGGGCTTTTACCGCATGGCGTTCCGGAATTGGGGGCGCTGTTTCTGGCGGCCGGCGCGTCGTTTTACTTCCGCCGTTTGAGAAAAACCGGTCTTTTTAACTGGGCCGGCGTCATGCGTGCCTATCTGGTGGTGGTGCTTCCCCTGCTGGTGGCGGCGGCGTTAATCGAAACCTTTATCACCCCGTTCCTCATCTACCGCTTCCTGGCTTGACCGGTAATTTTCATCATTTTAAAGGATTTTCAACGCCGGAAAACTAATATATCAATTAGCCGGGAAGAATAGGATGCCCCGGGTTTGGAGGGGAATGGATGATTCTTGTTACCGGTGGTACCGGCCTGGTGGGGCGGCACCTGGTGCGCGAGTTGCTGGCCAGGGGGCACGGTGTGCGGTGCCTGGTCCGTTCTGTGGACAAGGCCGGTCAGGTGCTGCCCCCCGGGATTGAACTGGTCCGCGGGGAAATTAACGATCGCGCTGCTGTGGACAAGGCCTGCGCCGGTGTGGATAGGGTCTTTCACCTGGTGGCCGTAATCAGGGAAAACGGCGCGGACACCTTTGAGCATATCAATGTTGAGGGTACTCTGAACCTGGTGGTGGCGGCGGGCCAGGCCGGCGTTAAGCATATTGTGCACTTGAGCGCTCTTGGCGTCAGTGATAATCCGAAATATAAATATGCCTATTCCAAGTGGCGCGGAGAAGAAACGGTGCAGCAAAGCGGGTTGACCTGGACGATTTTACGTCCGTCGGTCATTTATGGTGACGGATTCGGTTTTTTTAACCGGTTGGGCCAGTCACTGCGTTTAACGCCCCGCCCGTTCGTGCCCGTACCGGGTAAGGGAACCGCCCTTTTTCAGCCCGTTGCGGTTGAGGATGTAGCCCGGTGCCTGGTCAAAACGATTGAAAACCAGGCGCTGGTGGGTAAAGTTATAGAAATCGGTGGACCGGAGCACCTTAGCTATGCGCAGATGCTGGATCTGCTGCTGGAACGCCTGAATGAAAAACGCTATAAGTTTTATGTGCCCATGTTTTTAATGCGGCTGACGGTGCCGCTGATGGGCAGCTTTTTTAAGGATCCGCCGGTTACCACCGTGGAACTGAAACAGATGGAGCTGGATAATATAACGGATACCCAGGCCGTGGAAAAGACCTTCGGTTTTAAACCTCGGACGCTGCGCAACGGTTTGCGTCAATTGCCCCAAATCGGTGCTTGGAAACTGGATAGTAAAAATTAGAAACGGGCTACTGGAGTGTAAGATTAGCATTGGGGAAAGTCTGTGGATGTCTGTAAGTCTTGGTATACCTGTATTTTTCTTGTATCGTGGTTTGTGAATATGGGTGAATATCTGTCGCCATTTTTAAAAACTGTCGCTTTTGCTGTCGCCGAGAAAAACCGTTTGCCCATATCTATTTGACCAACCTCAGCCTTGCTTTTCCTTTGGGCGCTTCCTCCGATTTAACTTCCTCCGTCTTGGTAGTGTATAACCCCGCCATCTTTTCAGCCGCTTCCTCGTCCCGCTTTTTAAAAGCATGGGCATAGGTACTCAATGTGATATTTGAATTTGAGTGCCCGAGTCTTTTTGCCACCGTAACGACGTCCTGGCCGGCTGCAATCAGGTAAGAGGCGCTTGTGTGCCGCAATCCATGGAAAGGAAGCGGAGGCAAACCGTTCTCTTTCAGGAAAGAATTAAACCATTTGGTAGGGGTATAGGTATGCATCGGACCACCGGTGGCCGTAGTAAATAGCCTGTCGCTTCCTTCCCATTTGTTAGCCAGTTTTTCCGCCTGGGCGGTTTGTTCTTCCTGCAACTGTGCTATTAGGTTCATTACCATCAGCGGCAGGGATATGGTGCGCTTACTGGTTTCATTTTTCGGGTCTTTCGTAAAAATACCCTTGCCGGGCAGATATTGGCTCGTTCTGCATATTGTTATGGTGCTTTTATCGAAGTCTACGTCCTGCCATTCAAGGCCCATTATTTCGCCTAAGCGCAAGCCTCCGGCCAGGGCGATATGTATGCAGGTTTTAAACTTCAGTTCTGCCGGCTCTATGGCGTTAATGAGGGTGGCAAGTTGTTCCTCGGTGTAGATGTTTAATTCCTTCCTTTTGGGTCTTGGAGCATCAACACGGTTGCAGGGGTTCTCCTTAATAAGCCCCGCCCGGTACGCTTTATTCAATATGGTGCTGATTAACCGATGATGGTGCCGCAGGGTTTTTTCCGATAAGGTATAGACGGTGACCTTTTTTCTGCCGTCTTTCTTCTTGCGTTCCCTTTTTTGCGGCTCCCGCAGTTTGTTATAGAATTCCTCAAGCAGGACCGGGTTAAGCTTTTCCAGTTTAACGTGCCCGATATTCGGGATTATGCGGCTTGTGAGCATTTCGCAATATCGAAAATACGTCTTGGGTGCCAGTTTCCTTTCGGCATCCTTTTTCCATTTTTCCACGTAGTCAGCAAAGGAAAGGCGCGTCGGTTCAACATATTCACCCTTCAACACTTCAGCTTCCAGTGCGTTAGCCGCTTTCTGGGCCGCCGCTTCTGACTTGGCCTCGATAGTTTTGTAAATCCGTTTACGATGATTCGCGGCATCAA
>JAEXOR010000061.1 GCA_023439185.1 Bacillota bacterium
CCTTGGGAGCTTCCGTTATTTCCTCCTCAGACTCAGATACCTTGGGAGCTTCCGTTATTTCCTCTTCAGGTTCAGTTGCCTCGGAAACTTCCGTTATTTCCTCCTCAGGCTCAGTTACCTCGGGAGCTTCCGTTATTTCCTCTTCAGGCTCAGTTACCTCGGAAACTTCTGCTATTACCTCTTCAGGCTCAGTTACCTTGGGAGTTTCTGCTATTTCCTCTTTCGGCTCTGTTGCTGCCGGTGCTTCTTCCGCCTCATCAATAGTTGCCGCCACCTCGCCGGCGGCGCTTAACGTCGGGGCCGGGTACTTTCTGTCCGCCAGTGTCAGCAGGAACGCGGAGCAAAGGATCATCAGGCAGAATATCACGACCAGGTAACCATAATCGAAAATTGCGGCCAGATATGGTAAAGTAACTGTGCAGGTGAAAGCAACCAGGGCTATCAGTACCAGTACCGGCGCTGTAACGGCGATAATATGCCGGATTAAAAAGAGCAGGCCGATGAAGATTAAATTAAACACTAAAATGGCAAGAATAAAGGTCCACATGGTTTATTAACTCCATGTATTTGTTTTAGGTTTTTTTCGACCTTGTTCGAAAATTTTCCTTTAAAAGCAAAAAAATCTTTTATATTTCATACATAAACACAAAAAAATTCAGGCAGGGATTACATGCTCCGGCCCGGAAATAGAAATGTTAAGCTCTTATTATTATTGTCGTACACCCGAGGCCGGAGGTTAATAAGGAAAGTATAAAAAAATGCCTGAAAGACAGGGAGGGTTATAAATGGTTTTTGATTTTCAAAAAGGGGTGCTGAATAAGCTGGAAACGGACACCCTGGAAGAACTGGGGCCGGACCACGCCTTTGAATTTTCATGTAACGACGAATGCATGGGACGGTGCTGCCGTAAAATAACCATTCTGCTTGAGCCCTGGGATATTGAAGTGATGTCCAGGCACCTGGACCTGCCGGGGCAAAAATTCTTCACCACTTACTGCCGGATGGAGCTGGACCGCCAGGCGGGCTGGCCATCGGTGTGGCTGGCTCATGCCGCCGAAGGGCCGTGCGCGTTTATGCTGCAGGACGGCAAATGTTCAATTTACCCGGCCCGGTCGGGTAACTGCCGCACTTTTCCCCTGGGCCGCGCCGTCCGCTATGTTAAAGAAGGGCAATTAGACAAAGCCCGTCGGGATGAACGGTTGTTTATGGTGGATCGGATGCAGTTTTGTCTGGGAGGCCGGGAGGGAAAAACCTGGACGGTCAAGGAATGGCTGGATGACGCCGATGTTTTTACCTGGTACCGGATGTCGGACCAGTATACCGAACTGGTGGATTACGCCATGCGGGAGCTGTCCGTCCGGCGTTGGATGAACGACAATGTTTTGCGGATGGTGATTCCGTTTTTATACGCGCCGGATATCCTGCGCAAGCGGTTGGACGCCGCCGCGGAGGAAGTTGGACACGAGGAATTCCACCGGCGGCGCATGGAAGCGATCAGGCTCATTCTCACCGATCTGGCTGCCGGGTTTGGTTTCGGACCCCGGGCCGGCAAAGGCGCGGCCGGTAATTCCGGCAGCCTCATGGACCGGGTGGGCAGCATACTGGCTCGGGGCAAGTAAACAGGAGAAACAGGGGGGTCAGGTCTCAACTTAACTAACTTTTAAAAAAGACAAGTTAGTTAAGTTGAGGCTGACCCTTTAGCGCCCAATTACCGCACGCTTACGGTATTTAATTGTTCCATCCCCGTGGGATGCGGATTGTATCCCCGGACATATTTCATCAGCACCAACGGCTGGGTGGAGTGGACCAGGGGAACCCACGGGGCGTCCTCGTGGATAATCGCCTGGGCCTGCCTGTAAAGGGCGGACCGGTTGTCCCGGTTTATTTCCCGCTGGGCCCGGATTAACAAATCATGGACTTGATTGTTCTTGTAAAAAGCATAGTTGCTGGAGCTGCCCTTGACGGCGTTGTCCTTATCCAGCAGGGTGTAAATAAAGTTGTCGGGGTCGCCGTTATCGCCCGTCCAACCCATCAGGATCATGTCGTGCTCGCCCTTTTCCGCCTGCTCCAGGTAAATATCCCAATCAAAAGTGGCAATTTCGACTTCAATACCCACGGCGGCCAGGTCTGTCCGGATGGCTTCCGCGATTTTTTGGCCCTGTGGTATGTAAGCCCGGCTAACAGGCATGTACCACAGGGTTGTTTTAAATCCCCCGGGATATCCGGCCTGGGCCAGCATTGCTTTGGCCTTCTCCGGGTCATATTCGTAACCTTCCACATCATCATTATAGCCCCACATGGCGGGGGGAAGCGGGTTCTTGGCGGGTTTGGCCAGTCCGGCATAAAGGTCGTCAATAATGGCCTTTTTGTTTACGGCATGGTTGATCGCCCGGCGTACCTCCTTATTGTTAAAGGGTTTTTTAGCGGTGTTCATGGCCAGGTAGCCGACGTCCATGCCGGGCCTCGGGAACACCTGGAGCCGGTCGTTGGCCCCGGCTGCGACCAGGTCGTCGGGGTTTAAGCCGTCCATCATGTCGATGGCGCCGGCCTGCAGTTCCAGGAAGCGGGCCGAGTCGTCCGGGATGGAGCGGAAAACCAGGGCATCAACCTTGGCTGTTTCGCCCCAGTAAGCATCGTTCCTCACCAGGGTGATCTTATCGTCTTTGATCCATTCCGCGAACTTGAAGGGGCCGGTGCCCACGGGATTTTCGTAGAAATCAGCGCCGTATTTCTCCAGCGCCGCCGGACTGGCGATGGCGAAGGGAAACATAGCCAGGTTCTGGATAAAGGGGGCGTACGGCTCCCGCAGGGTGAATTGCACCTGGTAATCGCCGGTGGCCTCCACCTTGGTCACTATACTGTCCGGGGCGTAACCGTTGAACATATAGGACCAGTATTTGCATTTACCGCTATTCAGCGGGTTGTCCATGTTCATCCAGCGCTCGACGTTGGCGATCACCGCCGCGGCGGTGAGTTCGGCGCCGTCGTGAAATTTTACTCCCCGGCGCAGGTTGAACGTCCACACGGTGCCGTCTTTGGAAACACTCCAGTCGGCGGCCAGGGCCGCGCGCACCGCGGTGCCGTCCGGTTCAAATTCCACCAGGGTGTCGAATATATTAACGGTTACCTTGCCGGATTCATTGTCGGTGACGATGGCCGGGTCAAGGCCCCTGGAGTCGCCGCCGCGACCCAAAACCAGGGTATTCTCCGCTTTGCCTGTTGCCGGCGCGGGTTTATCGTCAATGGCGACGTCTTTCAAATTGCCGCATCCGGATATGAGCATGATCGTCGCCAGCAAGAGCACGACGCCGAATAATACAAATCCCTTTTTCACCGTAATTTGCCTCCCCTTGGTTAAAAACAACATAATATATTATTTGCCGGTCGCCGGTGCAAATCCTATTACCGTTGCTTAATAATGTTGAAATACGAAAAACTTAAGCCGTATTTTTGATCCGGCCGGCGCCGATAATAGATACAATCAATCACTAAAAACTAAACGGAGGGATCAAATATGTCCAAGTCCAAGTACCTTTCAGATAAAACCAAGTATGAATTTGCCCAGGAGCTGGGGGTTGCGGACCAGGTGACCCCTGGAGGCAGCCTTTACTTCGGCAATCTCAGTTCCAAAGACTGCGGTAATTTTGTAAAACTGGCCCTCAGTAAAGTAGGGCAATCAAAGGTCTGACATAAGCTGCAGACAGGAGAACCGCCCCCGGGGCGGTTTTTTTGTGCCGCCGGAGCGATATTTTAAAACTTTGTAAAATTTACTATAGACGTGACAGGCGGGGTTTTGTACAATGAAGACAAGCGGTCTGACAAGACCGGAGGGGTAACCCTTAATACTAATTTTGTGGGAGAGGGAGGCAAAAAGTTATGTTCGTAGTTGAAATTGATGCGGACAAATGTGAAGGTTGCGGCGAATGCACAGAGTCCTGCCCGGCTGACATCCTCGGCATGGAAGGTGATAAGGCTACTGTTACCGGTGATCCCACCGACTGCCTGGGCTGTGAGACCTGTGTCAGCGTATGTCCCAATGAAGCCATCACATTAACCGAACAGTAAGTTAGTAAGTCAATTTAAAACCCACAAAAACCCATATCCGCACGGACATGGGTTTTTATTTTTTTCGTTATTCAGCCCCTGCTAAATGATGTCAAGAAGCGACATTATAAATTGTTGTTGTTGGAGCAGAATATGCCTTATCATATTTTTGTGGGGGTGAACTGATTGTACTACATCGCCGGGATAACCGAAGACGGTTATGAAAAAGCATGTGACTTCGGTTTCGACATGATTGAGCGGATTCTACTGGACGATATTTTAACCAAGTTGCCCGGACAGATGTCCGGCAGGATTGTAAAAGCTAAAAGGTTCTCATATTTCGGCGTTAAACCGGAACTGCCTGTGGAACGAATGTTGGGGATGACAGCGGGACGCCTTGTTGCCGAGTGCAATATCAATGTAAGCAGGGAGACCTGCCTGGCTACCGTGATCAGCAGGGAAGACCTGACGACGGTGTTAAAGCGCGGCTTGATCAGAGTATTAAACTCCAGCCGCTGGCGATGCGAGCCCGTTTTTGTTCAACACAACCTGTTTAGTGACGTCGTTGTGTTCAGCCCCGGTTTTTTGTACGAGATGCTGGGCCGGGAAAAGTACGGGGTCTGGGACCACGACGAAGATAAAACCCGTGCCCTGAGGGTATTATATAAGTTTATTAATTTTCTTATTGAAAATGACGACCTGCGTTACGTGATCCTTTATAACGAGCTGATATGCCCACACTGGGAAGCATCCGGGGAGATACACTTCAACAACCGGGGCGAACTGGTGCATTTCAACTATTTTGGTCCGGGAAACGGACAGTTTTACAAGTATTATCCCCAGGTGGAGGCCTGGGAGCGCAGGTAATCTGCAGGATTTGCCTCACGTACCGTAGAACATTCAGTTTATGCTTAAAGAGAGTGTTCCTTTTCGAACATCCTCTTCAACAGCAGGGACAGGAGGCAGATATACATGGACAGGCTATGGGCGCCGTGGCGCAGCGTATACATAGGCAAGGATCAGGGCTCAGGCTGTATTTTTTGCAGCAAACTGGAAGCCGGCGCGGAACAGGACCGCGAAAACCACGTGCTTTACCGGGGAGACAAGGTTTTCGTAATCCTCAATATTTATCCCTACAATAGCGGGCACTTACTGGTGGCCCCCAAACGGCATGTGGGCGACATTGAGGAACTGGATGAAGGGGAAATGCTGGAGCTATTCGCCGTCACCGGCAAAATGGTGGGTCTGCACCGCAAGGTCTTCAGCCCGCATGGATTCAACGTGGGCATCAACCTGGGTAAAGTCGCGGGCGCCGGGATTCCCGGCCACCTGCACATTCATATCGTTCCCCGCTGGGAGGGCGATAATAATTTTATGCCCGTATTGGGAGACGTGCGGGTGATATCCGAAGCGCTGGACCACACCTACGATAAACTTAAAGCAGCAATATCGGTTTCTTAAATAACAGCCCTTGCCATTGCTCCGGCAAGGGCTTATAATTGTGGGGTCGGTTTAAAATTTACCGGAATAAAATTGCCGGCGCCGGGTAACATTAAACATCGGGTGTCATTTCCAGCCTCTACTTTCTTGACTTCACCCGGTGCATGTGATAATATACTTATTGCGCTGGTTAGGCCGGTTGCTAATATGGTGGGTGTAGCTCAGGCGGTTAGAGTACCAGATTGTGGCTCTGGGGGTCGTGGGTTCGAGTCCCATCACCCACCCCATCCAAAATAATACTGGGGCGTAGCCAAGTGGTAAGGCAGCGGGCTTTGGACTCGCCACCCGTTGGTTCGAATCCAGCCGCCCCAGCCAGAATTACAACTTGCGGCCGCTATTTTAAAGCGGCCGCATTCAAGACCCATTAGCTCAGTTGGTAGAGCACCTGACTTTTAATCAGGGTGTCCCGCGTTCGAGTCGCGGATGGGTCACCAGAAGAACCCCGCAGTGTTGTGAAACTGCGGGGTTTTTTAGCGTAAAATTTCTTTACTTAGCAGGGCGAACGCCTTTCTCATTTGCTGTATGCGTCGAATTTTGTCCATATCGATTGCTTGTCGGTCAGTGTTAGCGTTACTCTGTTTTATAGCCATTTCCCATGCGTCACCGTACCATTGAAACAGTTCGGATAAGTCAGTTTTTCTCCATTTACTTTGTACTTGTGTCTCCCAGGTATTAAATAATTTCCACTGGTTATGTCTTGTTATTAGATGATTTTGTATTGGGACATAAATTGAATAATCTCCCCAGTATGTCGGATATATAAACTTATTTTATCGCACTTCTTGTGTGTTAGAAAATTGGGTATGTTCGTTCATACAGCAAAAACACCTGACTTTTGCAGCAAGAACGTATAAAAACAGCCCCCAAGCCCAGTAATCATGGGGGTTTAAGGCTGTTATACCTTATCACAAAATTGTAGTGTAAAACCGAGATCCATGCGATGATCAGAAAATACGCCTGGATATGGTCTTGCTTGGAAACATAAACAGGACGAGCCTCCAGATCGCTTGGTGGGGGTTTTTATATTTATGGAAGGATTATGCGAAAATTATGTGGAAATAAGTAATAGCACCGAGTAGAGCAAAAAAATCTGCCGGTGTTTTTTTAATGACAAGTATTTGTCTGTAAGATTTGTTATTGTTGAATCATTATAACTTAAAGGAAGACGGTTAAATGGAAAAAGACTTCATTGCGCACGTGCGTAAAAATGAAGACGGAACATGGGCTTCACCGCATAGACTGTCGGATCATTTAGTAGGAACCGCAAAACTGACAGAAAAGTTTGCTGATGAATTTCATTCGGGAACATGGGGAAAGGCAGCCGGTTTAGCCCATGATGCAGGTAAGGGCAGATTAGTGTGGCAAAAATATTTCCAACTGAAAAGCGGGTATTATGACGAGGAGGCTCATCTGGAAGGTAAAAAAAGCAAAATTCCGCATGCCATACACGGAGCTGAATTAGTTGAAAATTTATTTGGCAAGGAAATTGGACGAATATTAGCATATTGTATTGCCGGACATCATGCGGGAATGCCTGATTGGTCCAGCGCGGGAGAAACTGGACAAGCCTCGCTTCAGTTCCAAAAAAACCAAGTTAAAGATTTATCTGATATTGAACTGAGCATTATAAAAAACATTAAAGCTGCAAAACCATTGCTTCCGCCGAGGAAATTTGGACCGGGTTTGGATTTGTCCTTATGGATAAGGATGTTGTATTCGTGTCTAGTTGATGCCGACTTTTTAGATACCGAGAAATACATGGAGATTAATAAGGCCCAAAAGAGGGGCGGATATTGCTCAATAGAGAAACTTCTTGATCGATTCAACTTGTTTGTCAAACAAAAGGAGGAAGAATCCGAAAGAACAAAAGTGAATGAAATTAGAAGAAAAATCAGGGCGAGATGTGCGCAAATGGCTAAAGAAGAACAAGGTATTTTTTCTCTTTCCGTGCCGACAGGGGGCGGGAAAACATTATCCAGTCTTGCTTTTGCCCTTGAACACGCCAGGGTGCATCAACTTAAGCGCATTATTTATGTGATACCCTATACCAGCATAATTGAACAAAATGCTGATGTTTTCCGTTCAGCCTTAGGTGATGATCAAGTTATCGAACATCATTCAAGTTTGGATGAGGATGATATGACCCCGAAGTCCCGATTGGCTTCGGAAAATTGGGATGCTCCGGTTATTGTGACCACTTCCGTACAGTTTTTTGAGTCTCTTTTTGCAGCTAAGTCCAGCAGGTGCCGCAAATTGCATAATATAGTGGGCTCGGTAATTATCTTAGACGAAGCCCAGTTAGTTCCGGTCGAATTTTTAGCCCCGATTCTTGAAACGATGCAGTTGCTTGTAGAGCACTATCGTGTTAGTTTTATAATTTCTACCGCAACGCAACCCGCATTTAAAGAACGTGTGACCAATGGGCAAAAGTTTAAAGGGCTAAAATTCATCAAAGAGATTATGGGTGGTGAGGAAGAAGTCAATTTGCTCTATAAATCGTTAATTCGCAATCATGTTGAATTTCCCGGCGATCTCCTTGCCGTTTCGAGTTGGGAAGAAATTTCCGAGGAGTTAAGATCATACGAACAGGTTTTGTGCATAGTTTCAGACCGTAAAAGTTGCCGGGATTTACATAAGCTGATGCCTGGTGGGACATATCATTTATCGGCCTTGATGTGTGGACAGCACCGCAGTGAAATTATTAAGGAGATTAAGAAAAAATTAAAAGATCGCGAATACGTTCGGGTTATCAGTACCCAACTGGTCGAAGCCGGTGTTGATTTGGATTTCCCGGTAGTTTACCGGGCACTTGCCGGATTGGACTCAATTGCGCAGGCGGCAGGTCGCTGCAATAGAGAAGGAAAATTAGTCAATCCAGGGAAGGTCATTGTTTTTATCCCACCCAGAAAAGCACCCATGGGAATACTTCGAAAAGCAGCGGACACTACCCGGAGCATTGTCCTTGGTAGTGATGAAGATCCCTTAAACTATGGTATGTTTGATAAATACTTTGAAGAATTGTATTGGAAGGCAAATTCACTGGACGAAAAAGAAATTATTGCTTTGCTCGATCCTTGGAAAAATGATTTAAGGGAATGCAGTATTTACTTTCGAACCGTTTCTGGAAAATTCAAGATTATTGACGATACTTTGCAAAAAACAATTTTCGTTCGTTATCATGAAGGAGAAAAACTAATTGATTTGTTAAAAGCCAGGGGACCAGACCGCTGGTTAATGAGAAAGCTTCAGAGATACACAGTCAATATCTACAATAACGATTTTAATGAATTAAAGCGGCGAGGCGCGATTGAAGAAGTGTACCCGCAAATTTTCGCACTGTCGTCGGAGCTGGATTATTCAAAGGATATAGGCCTTCTTGTTGATGAAACTTCTTATGACCCGGAAAATTTTATTATTTAGAAAGGAGTTTTTGAATGTGCACAATTGGTGTTTGGAAGTTTGGGGTGATTATGCCTGTTTTACACGTCCGGAGATGAAGGTTGAACGGGTAAGCTATGATGTGATTACCCCTTCGGCGGCCAGGGCGATTTTTGAGTCAATTTTATGGAAACCTGCTATTCGTTGGAATGTAACTAAAGTTGAAGTGCTTAATCCAATAAAATGGATTTCCGTTCGCAGAAACGAGGTAGGAAAGGTCGTACCTGCTCCTACGGAAAAACAAATGTCGGGAGTACTCGCAGCTCCAATGGGTATCTTTATAGAAGATGAAAGACAGCAACGGGCAGGACTTTTTTTGCGAGACGTACGGTATCGTATTCATGGGTATTTTGACTTTATTGATCCCAGCCAAAGAAATGGAAATTATCCAATTCAACCGGAAATTTGGGCGGATAAACAAGAAAGCGCTGAAATCCCAAGATTAGATGAAACCGAGGCAAAATACGCGGCAATGTTTGAACGGCGGGCGAAAAAAGGTCAATGTTTCCATCGGCCATATCTGGGATGCCGGGAATTCGCCTGCGATTTTCGATTAATCAAGTATCCTGATGAAGAACCCGTGGAACCAATCAATGATACGCGGGACTTGGGTTTCATGTTGTATGATTTGGATTTTAACCGTGATCCTAGTAACCCGTCTCCGTTGTTTTTTCGGGCACAACTTAATAAAGGGGTAGTGAATACAGACCGAAGGGAGGTGGAGGTGAGAGGATGATACTGCTTGCCTTGAAAGAGTATTATGATCGAAAGGCTACTGAGGGTCTTATAGCCCAAGATGGTTGGATAAAAGGTGGAATTGATTTTCTGATAGTAATTGATTACGATGGGAATCCACGAGATGTTATTGACTTGCGAGAGACTATTGGGAAAAAGAGTATTCCGCACCCCTTCGACGTGCCAAATATAGGCAATCAAGCATTAAAACATTCCAACAGCGGTAAAGATGCCAATTTACTTTGGGATAATGCTGCTTTTGTCTTTGGACTTGGAGATAAAGGTGATTTACGGCTTCAAAGCATGATTGAAACGATTAATAAGTGGCTTGGCCCAGTAAATGATCCCGGTGTTAATGCAGTGCGAAATTTTCTTCTAAAGGGCCAAAAGAGTCGGAGTCACTTTAATCCATTGCTTAATCATCCTGAATATGGTGAGCTATTTAAAAAAGGCAATGTAAAAATTAGCTTTAGAGTTCTAAATACTGATTATAAAATAGTTTTTAATTCTCCGGTAGTTGCAGAAGTTCTTAATCAGGTAGGCAGTCGAGAAGATATAAGTTCTGTAATCGGGACATGTTTGGTCACAGGTAAAGAAAATGTCCCAATTGAAGTTACTCATCCAGTCACTAAGGGAGTATGGGGAGCGCAGACCGCAGGTGCATGCATTGTCAGCTTTAATAAGGATGCCTTTAATTCATATGCAAAAACTCAGAGTTTGAATGCCCCTGTTAGTAAAGTTGTAGCATCCCAGTACGGCAAAGCCTTGAATAGTCTACTTGCTTCTCCAGTACAATGCTTGCATATAGGTGATGCATCAACGGTTTTTTGGTCAGAGAAACAATCATCCTTTGAATCCGATTTTTCTTTCTTTTTTAAGGAGCCTGAAAAAGACAATCCTGATGCAGGAACTGAAAGCGTGAAAGCATTGTTTGAATCGGTCAATAATGGAACCTATATAGAAGACGATAGAAATAGCCGGTTTTATATTTTAGGGCTTGCTCCAAATGCTGCACGAATAGCTATTCGTTTTTGGCAGGTAGGTACCATTTCTGAGTTTGCTTCGCGAATCAGACAATATTTTGAAGATTTCACCATTTCGAAGCCTCCCAAAGAGCCTGAATATTATTCAATTTGGCGGATTTTAGTCAATATTGCTACCCAGGATAAGAGTGAAAATATTCCGCCAAACCTTGCCGGTGAATTTATGCGTTCCATCTTGGATGGAACACCGTACCCAATTACATTGTTGCAGGCTGCCCTGCGGAGGATACGAAGCGACACGGAAAATAGGGTAAAGCCAATCCGTGTAGCACTGATAAAAGCTTATTTAAACCGATATTACCGTTTCTATCCTATTCTAAATTACAAGGAGGTTGCTATGGGATTAGATATTAATCAAACAGCTGTGGGATATCAATTAGGGCGACTATTTGCTGTATTAGAGAAAATTCAAGAAGAGGCAAATCCCGGAATAAATGCCATGATCCGCGAACGATTTTACGGGGCAGCCTGTACGACACCGGTAACAGTTTATACGAATTTACTGCGTCTGAAGAATCACCATTTAGCAAAAATAGAAAACAGAGGACGAGTTACAAATTTTGAACGGTTACTGGGTGAAATTATGAGTAAGCTAAAGGATTTCCCTGCACATCTAAATTTACATGAGCAAGGTCTTTTTGCTATTGGTTATTATCATCAACGGCAAGATTTTTTTACCTCCAAAAGTAATAACTAATATTTTTTAAAAAAATATAATCAGGAAAGGAAGTATAAAGGATGAGTCAAGATATTCAAAAACGATATGATTTTATTATTCTTTTTGATGTTAAAGATGGTAACCCGAATGGCGATCCTGATGCAGGAAATTTACCGAGGATTGATGCAGAATCCGGGCATGGTCTGATAACAGATGTTTGTCTGAAAAGAAAAGTAAGAAACTATGTTGGACTTAAAATGGAAGAAAAACCTCCGTATGCAATCTTTGTTAAGGAAAAAGCTATTTTAAATAATACAATTGAGCAGGCATACATTAGTTTGAATATTAACCTGAACGAACCGCCGACTGATCCCGGAGATGGAAAGAAAAGAAATAAACCCGGCCAGGGTCAGGGCAAGGAAATTGACCGAGCAAAGCAGTTTATGTGCCAGAATTTTTTTGACATTAGAACATTTGGTGCGGTTTTATCAACTGGAGCAAATGCAGGCCAAGTTCGGGGTCCTGTGCAACTTACATTTGCCAGGTCAGTTGACCCAATTGTTTCTCTTGAACACAGCATTACAAGAATGGCTGTTGCAACGGAAACGGAAGCGGAAAAACAGGGTGGAGATAATCGCACGATGGGGCGGAAATTTACAGTGCCTTATGGGCTTTATCGCGCTCATGGTTTTATTTCAGCGCCGCTTGCTAATCAGACAGGATTTTTTATAGAAGATTTGGAGCTTTTATGGGAGGCGCTTGAAAATATGTTTGAGCATGACCGTTCCGCAGCCCGAGGACTTATGGGAACAAGAAAGCTGATTATTTTTGAGCATTCGTCAAAGATGGGGGATGTATCGGTGCAGAAACTTTTTGATGCAGTTAAAGTTAAAAAGATAGATGACAGTAAACCTGCAAGAGATTTCAGTGATTATTCTGTTAGCATAGACAAAAACGAAATTCCTCAAAGTGTTGCGCTAATTGAAAAATAGAATGGAAAGATACTATCCGGATGAAGAATATCTCCTGCTCTCCGGAATACAACATATGGCCTTCTGTGAACGTCAGTGGGCACTTATCCATATTGAGCAGGCGTGGGCGGAAAATGTTCGTACAATTGAAGGGAAACACCTTCATGAACGCACAGATGATTCTTTTTTTGACGAAACGCGAAAAGATGTCAGAGTGGTCAGAGCTATGCCGATTATAAGCAACAAACTGGGCCTTCGCGGTATAGCTGATGTGGTTGAATTCCATAGAACAGAAGAAACATCCAAAGGATTTACAGTACGGCTCAAAAATCGAAAAGGTTGGTGGAGGCCCTATCCCGTGGAGTACAAACGCGGCCGTCCCAAGTGTGATGACCGGGATGCAGTGCAACTTTGTGCTCAAGCGATGGCATTGGAAGAAATGCTTAACGTATCAATTGATATAGGTTTTTTGTATTACGGACAGACACGGCATCGTGAACAAATTTTTATCGATAAATCTCTTCGTGGTCGTACAGAAGAACTTTCCAAGAAAATGCATGAAATGATGGCTGTGGGAAAGACACCGAAAGCTCAAAAAAGTAAACATTGTAACCTGTGTTCTTTGAAAGAGATTTGCCAGCCTGAACTTACCATACGACATCGTTCTGTGGAAAAGTATTTGGAGCGAATGGTTGATTTGGAGATGAAGGATTATTGAGGAAACTATTAAATACTCTTTATGTAACAATTCCGGAAGCATATTTAGCCCGTGATGGTGAAAATGTGTTGATAAAAACTGATAATGAGGTTAAATTCCGTGTTCCGGTTCATAACCTGGAAGGGATTGTTTGTTTCGGTTATGCTGGAGCGAGCCCGGGCCTTATGCATTTGTGTTGCGAAAGGGGCGTTGCGCTTTCCTTTTTAACTGAATATGGGAAATTTATTGGACGTGTTACGGGCAGAGTGTCGGGCAATATCCTTCTGAGAAGAAATCAGTATCGCTGGACAGAAAACAATGCCATATCCTTAAGAATAGCGAAACGATTTATTTTAGCTAAAATTATTAACAGCAGAGCTATTTTGCACCGTGCAGTACGGGACCATTCAAAAGTCATAGATACAGACTTACTGAACAATGTTATGAGGAATTTAGCATCCCTGGCTAAACAACTGGATAGAGCAAGGGATTTGCATATTCTGAGGGGTCTGGAGGGACAAGCTGCTTATCTTTATTTTACTTCCTTTAATCAGCTTATTCTCAAGCAAAAAGAGTATTTCAGTATGACAGAAAGAAACCGGCGCCCACCATTAGATCGAATTAATGCTTTATTGTCCTTTCTATATACCTTGCTGACACATGAAGTTGCAGCTGCTCTTGAAAGTATCGGTCTTGATCCACAAGCAGGTTTTTTGCATAAGGATAGACCAGGGAGGGCAAGTCTTGCACTTGATGTAATGGAGGAACTAAGACCCCATTTTGCAGATAGGCTTGCCGTGACACTTGTAAACCGCAATCAAATAAATTCCGGTGGATTTGTCATTAAAGAAAATGGTGCAGTTGTAATGGATGACAAGACAAGAAAAGAAGTGCTTCTTGCCTGGCAGAAACGAAAGCAGGAAGAGATAATTCACCCGTATCTGGAAGAAAAAGTTCCATTAGGACTAGTACCTTACATCCAGGCCATGCTTTTAGCGAGGCATATTAGAGAGGATATAGAAGACTATCCTCCATTTTTCTGGAAATGAGGCGTTCCTTTTGATGATATTAATTACTTATGATGTTAACGTAACTACGACTGCTGGGAAAAGAAGGTTACGTCATGTTGCCAAGCAATGTAAAAACTTTGGACAGAGGGTGCAAAATTCCGTATTCGAATGCCTGGTTGATCCAACACAATTTACAGATCTCAAGCATCGTTTAGAGAGTATTATAAACCCGGAAACGGATAGTTTGCGTTATTACTTTCTTGGGGCTAATTGGAAAAGGCGTGTAGAACATTATGGAGTTAAAGAGACCTATGATCCTGAAGGCGTTCTTATTATTGATGCGAACCTATAGCTAACATTGTTTTTCAGAGCGTTCGCATCGTTAAAAATCGTAAGTTTCTGTCTTATTTTGCATCATGGAGGGAGAATAAGAATCTTAAATATAAAAGGTTCGCGAAACAGAGCCTTAGGAGCCTTACTAGTAGAGTTTTTTCACTCTGACAGTCGCACCCCGTGCGGGTGCGTGGATCGAAACTGCCCCGTGGGCAGGTAGGTAAAGCTCAACGGGCGTCGCACCCCGTGCGGGTGCGTGGATCGAAACTTCGGTGTATCTCGCCGGATCTCGCAGGTCAATTAGTCGCACCCCGTGCGGGTGCGTGGATCGAAACCGGCGACAACTGACTGACAAACTGCTCGAAAGCCTGTCGCACCCCGTGCGGGTGCGTGGATCGAAACTAAAGTGGCAACCAAGTGGCAACCAAAGCGCCGGGTCGCACCCCGTGCGGGTGCGTGGATCGAAACGTCCGCGCCGGTTTGGTTGCCGGTTTGAGTGGTGTCGCACCCCGTGCGGGTGCGTGGATCGAAACCCTGTTGCTCAACCTCGTCGATAAGCCCCTCCTTGTCGCACCCCGTGCGGGTGCGTGGATCGAAACCTCCCCTATCGTTTCCACGTTACAATGCCCGCATAGTCGCACCCCGTGCGGGTGCGTGGATCGAAACTTGCCCAAGACATAGTCGAAGTATATCGGCAGTAGTCGCACCCCGTGCGGGTGCGTGGATCGAAACAACGGTTTATCGAATGGTCTATAACGGCACACGTCGCACCCCGTGCGGGTGCGTGGATCGAAACGCCACCTGGTCCCGGGTGAAGAAGGTTCCCGACGTCGCACCCCGTGCGGGTGCGTGGATCGAAACAAGTTAGGTGCATGCGCGATCTGGAGCAGGTGCCCGGGGTCGCACCCCGTGCGGGTGCGTGGATCGAAACCGCGGTATCCACTGCATGGAGGCCACCGGGTAACGTCGCACCCCGTGCGGGTGCGTGGATCGAAACAAAAAAGACGGCTCCCTGAAAGCCGAATATCTGGTCGCACCCCGTGCGGGTGCGTGGATCGAAACTTCGCATATTCTGTTTTTTTGCTTTGGGCAGTCAGTCGCACCCCGTGCGGGTGCGTGGATCGAAACAAAAGTTCGAGCGGGAATTTGGCCGACCATTATCGTCGCACCCCGTGCGGGTGCGTGGATCGAAACTTAAAATATCCAGTTGGTTTTGATGTTGAACACGTCGCACCCCGTGCGGGTGCGTGGATCGAAACGAGGCAGTATTCGTTGACCACGGCACCGACTGGCGTCGCACCCCGTGCGGGTGCGTGGATCGAAACTGCCGTCAGCGCCGAATTCGGTGAGTGTTACAAAGTCGCACCCCGTGCGGGTGCGTGGATCGAAACTCCAGGGAAGAGTTTGAATCGATCAGGGACCAGGTCGCACCCCGTGCGGGTGCGTGGATCGAAACCTGAACGATATCCAACAGTGGTTTGTGGCCGATGTCGCACCCCGTGCGGGTGCGTGGATCGAAACCCTGGAGAGAAACAATTCAAAACGGATCTGCCGGTCGCACCCCGTGCGGGTGCGTGGATCGAAACGAATATAGTCTCCGTGTTGTCGCTGTCGTCGGCCGTCGCACCCCGTGCGGGTGCGTGGATCGAAACTCCGGCGTAATGGGTGTCTGTGCAAGGTCTTGCGGTCGCACCCCGTGCGGGTGCGTGGATCGAAACGTCGTCTCGGTACCAGTATTCAATCACCTGGACGTCGCACCCCGTGCGGGTGCGTGGATCGAAACGCAAGCCAGCTAATCAATTCGACCACAGCGTACTTTGTCGCACCCCGTGCGGGTGCGTGGATCGAAACACCGCCTGGTACGGCGGGAACTATAAAAAGGAGGTCGCACCCCGTGCGGGTGCGTGGATCGAAACACCGGCACATGGAAACGACACCCTTCCCCAAAAGTCGCACCCCGTGCGGGTGCGTGGATCGAAACAAGCTCCGTCCATGCGCCGGCCACCTTTTCCTCGTCGCACCCCGTGCGGGTGCGTGGATCGAAACCCCGCCGGTGAACATTACGCCGGAGTAATTGCCCGTCGCACCCCGTGCGGGTGCGTGGATCGAAACAATGTTCAGGGCGGTAAGCCAGGCATATTTAAGGTCGCACCCCGTGCGGGTGCGTGGATCGAAACCCGCGTCGTCCTGTCGTGCATCCGGTCATGGCAGGTCGCACCCCGTGCGGGTGCGTGGATCGAAACAGACCGATATTGGCACCGTCGCCCGGCGCAAAGTCGCACCCCGTGCGGGTGCGTGGATCGAAACCTGCGAATTTTAGAGTTGTCGAATACTATTAGGTCGCACCCCGTGCGGGTGCGTGGATCGAAACCCTATGATCAATGCCGCCAAACTGTTCAGCCAAGTCGCACCCCGTGCGGGTGCGTGGATCGAAACAGATAATGAAGCGTAGGAAAGAAGGTATTCGCAGGTCGCACCCCGTGCGGGTGCGTGGATCGAAACCCTGTATCATTTGGCCATATGTGGCTTTGCAGGGGGTCGCACCCCGTGCGGGTGCGTGGATCGAAACCGGCTACGGGCAGCCACCTGGCGGATACCAGCGTCGCACCCCGTGCGGGTGCGTGGATCGAAACCCATAGAAGAACGAAAGGAAGACCGTTTATGAGGTCGCACCCCGTGCGGGTGCGTGGATCGAAACCCCTAATTTTGGGGAAAATTGTCGGTAGCGCCGTCGCACCCCGTGCGGGTGCGTGGATCGAAACTAAACGGAGGTATCTAAATGATTGATAAAATACGTCGCACCCCGTGCGGGTGCGTGGATCGAAACCGGTATCTGGCGGGCTGGCGCAAGGTGCTTATGCCGTCGCACCCCGTGCGGGTGCGTGGATCGAAACATCGAAGTAAGGAGGGTAATTATGAGCTTGCCACGTCGCACCCCGTGCGGGTGCGTGGATCGAAACATAAGCTGGAGCAATTGCGCTCCCGGCTGGGTGGCGTCGCACCCCGTGCGGGTGCGTGGATCGAAACCTCCGCAACTTCAGGATACCAGCAAGCATTCAAGGTCGCACCCCGTGCGGGTGCGTGGATCGAAACATCAATAGCAAAAGACAATTCTTCGTCGCCTACGTCGCACCCCGTGCGGGTGCGTGGATCGAAACTTCACCGGCAAGATATTTAGTAACAATTTCCCATGGGTCGCACCCCGTGCGGGTGCGTGGATCGAAACACCGGGTAAGGTATACTGACCGGTACCAGTAGGTCGCACCCCGTGCGGGTGCGTGGATCGAAACTAAAAAGCCTGGAATTAGAAACTTTGGTCGATAGTCGCACCCCGTGCGGGTGCGTGGATCGAAACTACATAAGCAAGGATACAGAGAGAAAGGAGAAAGTCGCACCCCGTGCGGTGCGTGGATCGAAACTTTGCGGGTCATTGTTGGCTAAGCCCTCGAATAAGGGGTGAATTGGGGCTTTATTATATTGTTGGATTTTCGTTTTACGAACACGCTGCCTATCCCGGAAATTACAACAGCCAAACGTAATCCTGCCGGCAATTCATAACGGCTGTCACATAGACAGTGTTTTCCTGTATCTGATAAAACGCCGTATATTGTTTGCCAAACAGTAGCTTGTGATATTTTTGAAAAGGAATCGCGTCATATTCCAGCCATGTGTTATGTTCCGGCATCACGGCAAGGCTGTCGGCTGTTTCAACAAAGGTATCTATAAGCCTGTTTGCGGCTGGTACGTTGACATTTGCAAGAAAACGCACATGAAAAATGAGCATTTCCCAGGCGGTTTCCGTGATTTTTACCGTATAAAGCTTATTCTTTCCGGCATTGGAAACCTCTGCGACAGCCTTGCGCATGGCTGAGGCTGTTTCCTCTACAGAATAGGTCCGTCCTTTTTGGATGTCGATTTCCGATTGCATCAGCTTCTCCTTGAGCTTCAGCATACTTTTGCGCCGGGCAAACGCCTCTATATCCATCACTACAAGGTTGCCGCTGCCGTTTTTGGTCAGATAAACCGGCTCGCCTGTGCGTTTGCAGAGTTCGGATATTTCATTGTAGTTCTTGCGGATTGCTGCGGAAGGCCGTATATTCATCATTGCCCATCCTCCCATAAAATGTAGTCTATTGTATGCTAATTTACTATTGTATGCGGGGGGTGTAAAGACTTACCACCAGTACTCAATGGGTTTCGTTTGAAGGACACACGAATAGATGATTGAGTGAGTCCTAAAAATGCAATACAATAAATTTATCAATAACCAACCATAAGGCAGTGATTATCACGATTATAATGCTGAATTCTTTAATGGTGCAGTAATTATGAGGCGATTTCTCCGAAGGGTATTTCTCACAACCCTATTACTCTGCCTGCTAACCTTCCTCTGGTTCTCCTTTTCCCCACACCTCTATCTGCCTGTTACAGTAGATAACGCAACCACCGGGGCCGCCATTGCCTCGCAGGGGCGGATTCCGCTGACGGAGGAAGGCTGGAAAAATGGCCTGCTTGGTTACGACCGCCTGGAAGAAGGCTGCGGCCTGGTGCTGGCGCCCTGCCGGCAAATACATATGATCGGAATGAAGTTCCCCATTGATGTTATCTTCATGGACCGGGATTATCGCGTGGTGGGCCTGCTGGAAAGCATCCAGCCGGGGGAAACAGGCCCGCTGATAGAAAATGCCCGCCTGGCGGTGGAACTGCCGGCGGGCACAATAAGGGATTACGGAATTAAAACCGGGCACATTATCGCTTTTGGCGGGCCGGGGGCGCTGTTGATCAAACTGAACCTGAATTAACAATGTCAAATGCAACCGTTCCGCATGGACAGACGGCATGATAGCATTTATTTTCAGTATCATAATCCAGAGCAGGCGTTTTTACGTCAAACCTTGAAAGCATGATCCAGGGGTAAATTGCGTTTAAAGCGGTAAGGCATACCGGTCCCGATTGTTCATAAACAATTGCCGGGCCTTTAAGAACCACCACATCATCTTCCGGCATCATCGGGCAATTTGATTTAGTCACTCTGATTTCAACTATCGAAGGATTGGATGTTACCTGGCATTCGTCAGACATGTTTTCTGCCTCCCGGTATAAAATTTCCTGCTAAAAAAATGTCCCCGAGCC
Organism: Bacillota bacterium; assembly: GCA_023439185.1. Lineage (GTDB taxonomy): Bacteria > Bacillota > Desulfotomaculia > Desulfotomaculales > Desulfallaceae > BRH-c8a. The sequence goes on from JAEXOR010000061.1 coordinate 19,563, forward strand.
TGTCGGCGCGGGGCTTTTAATCAGGATACTATTTATATGCCGCGTATGCAAGGGCTATTTTTTAGTCATCAGGATACCGGAAATAACCGCCGTGAAGGGAGCCACCGCCACCAACCCGAAACTGCCGATTACGGTATGCATGATCTCTTTGGAGACGTATTTCAGGTTCAGGATGTGGTCCACCGGAGTGCCCTGGGCCATAAAGATCATCAGCAGGGCTATATAACCGCCGGTATACGCGAACAGCAGGGTGGTGGTCATGGTGCCCACCACGGCCCGGCCCACGTTGAGTCCGGAGCTTATGGCCCTGGCGGTGCTTATGTCCGGGTTTTGCTCCACCACTTCGTTCACTGCGGCGGCGATGTCCATGGCCAGGTCCATCAGGGCGCCGGCGGAAGCGATAAAAACGACGGCGATCAGTATTTCAGTCAGGTTCAGGTGCGCGTAACCCGCGTAAAGTAGCGTCTCGGAATGGGGCAGTACGGCGCCGTGGATCTTGAACAAGCTACCAAATATAACGGCCAGGACGGCGGTAAGCAAGGTCCCCGAAAGGGAGCCCAGGACGGCGGCGGCGGATTTGCGGTTAATGCCGCCTACCATTAAAATAATTAATGCCGTCGCCGTAACCACAAAAAACAGGGCGATCAATATGGGGTTCCAGCCCTTCAGCAGCAGGGGAATCAGCAGCTTCCAGATCATTAAAACGGTCAGGGTAAAGGACATTAACGCTTTGGCCCCGGTCCAGCGGGCGAACAGCAACAGGAATAATGCGAAAATGCCCACCAGCACGGCCTCCAGGTTAATCCGGTAGTGGTCGACCATGTTGACGTGCCGTATTTCCCGGTCGGTGTAATCTATTACCACCAGTGCTTTATCCCCTGCGACGAAAGCTTTGTCCACCTCAAGGCGGCCGTTGAATTTGTTCGTGGCATTAGCTTGCATGCCCTTAAACGGTCCGTTCAGGATTTCGATTTTACATACCTGCTCACCCTGGAAAACAAAGCCGATGGTGCTGAACACGTTCTCGTTGTTTACTTCCAGCACCCGCGCCACCGCTCTGGTGCTGTCGGGATAATCGTTAACCGGAAACCCGGTGGGCATCAGGGCCAGGACAATAATAAAAACCGTGACAAAGAGGTTGAAAAAAATTTCCCGGGGCGGCAAATGCTTAATCAAGGTCGGCATAGCTTCCTCCAGCGTATAAAAAATGAATAATAAAAACCTGAGCGGGATTTGGCCCCGCTCAGGACGTTAAGAGACTGTTACAACTTAAGCGGCTTTTTTGGCGTTTATTTTGGCGATGGCGGCCAATTTGTAATAAATGCCCGTGTTGTCGTAGAAACCGTCAAACAAGTCCGCTCCGGTGCCTATGGCATAAACCGGAACCGGAATGCCGGTGTGGGAATAGGAAGTGAAGCTGAGCCCGGCCCTGCTGTTTACGATATGCGAAAGGGTAACGCTAAGGGGTTCATAGGTGCCGTACAGGATGTCTTCCTGCTCGGTGAAACCGGCGTTTCTCTCATCACTGGAAGCCATGCTCCAGTCCAGGGCTTTACGCAGTTGGCCCATTTCGTAGCTGGTGAAGTTCGCCAGAGAGATGCCGTAGGCTGCCTGAATCTGGCTCCCCAGGTCCTCCAGTTTGGCATTTTCACGGGTATGCGTTTCTTTGTATGCTTTGATAATCTTGTCAAAGTCCACATAGGACATGGTTACCGGGCGCAGCTTCTCGTAGTAAGTGCTGTAGCCGGTGTTGGAATAGCCGATGGTCATGCCGCCACATTCATGGTCGGCGGTAACGATAATCAGGGTGTCACTGGGGTGCTGTTTGTAGAAATCCACGGCTACTTCAACCGCGTCGGCAAAGGCGATGGTATCGTGGATGGAAGCGGCGGCGTCGTTGGCATGGTTGGCCCAGTCGATTTTACCGCCTTCCACCATCATGAAGAACGGGTTGGGGTTTTTGGGTTTATCAGCCATTACGTCGATGCCCTTCTCTACAAAGTCGGCCAGGGACAGTTCGCCCGCCGCTTTGTTGCGGTCCAGTTCGTAGTTCAGTGCTGTACCGTCCAGCACCGGGTTGATGGCCACCACTTTGCCGGAGGTATTGTTTAAAGCAAGGATTTCTTCATTGGTATTTGCTAGAGTGTAGCCGGCTTCTTCAACAACTTCGTAAATGTGTTTCTGGTCTCCGTTGGGTCCTGTTTTCTGATCGAAGTCACCGCCGCCGAAGTAATCAAAGCCGCTGGCGGCCAGTTGTTTGCCGATCTCATAGTAGCTGTTCCGGTTGGCCACCTTGGCGTAGTATGCCGCGGGGGTGGCGTGGGTGATGGGCACGCTGGTAACGATGCCGATCTTGTAACCCTCTGCCTGCAGGTCTTCGGTAATGGGTTTATAGGACTTGGTTTTGGTTTCGTCCATGTTGATGACTCCGGAGAGGGTTTTTTCGCCCGAGGCCAGGGATGTGGCGGTGGAAGCTGAATCCGGGATGAACGAAGTGGAGTCCTGGGTCATCAGGGCGCCGTGTACGGGAAACTTGCTGAAGTTCAGTTGCCGGGGTTCTGGATAAACACCGTTTGAAGGATTGGGCTGGGTACCAAGGTACTGTTCGGCGCTGCTTACCTGGGGATAGCTCATGCCGTCACCGATAAACACAAAAATATACTTGGGGGTTTTTCCGGAATAGGATACGTTGCCGGTGTCGGGCCCGGCCGTTACCATCGCCGCCGGACTGACCGCGAAGGAGACCAGTAAAGCCAGTACAACTGCTATGGCAATAAAACCTGCCCAACGCTTTTTGTGGTTCATGGGAAAATAACACCTCCATATTTTTTATCTAGCAGAATTGTACAAGGCTTTGGTTAAGCCGGTTAATGGTTTGAGTTAAATGCAAAACATATTTGTGTTAACACAAATTAACAGTTTGCTGTTATACTTGATCTATTAATTATTAACGGACAGGGGGCTGAACATGAGTACGGTGCGTAGTGAACAAATTCAGGCCAATCGGGGCGGTTTGCATTACGGCTGGTTTATCCTGGCGACGGGTATTCTGGTGGTGGGCGGAGCTCTCGGACTGGCCCGGTTCGGGTTCGGCATGATCCTGCCCGCCATGCAGCAGGGTCTGGGTTTGAACCACGAGCAAACGGGCTTTATCGCCTCGGCCAACATGTTCGGCTATTTTATCAGCGCGCTGGGCGCCGGGCTGCTGGCCAGCCGTTTCGGCCCCCGGGTGATCATCGTGATCGGCCTGGTGTGGGTGGGCCTGACCATGGCCGCCACCGGCCTGGCCAACGGCATGTATTCCGCCGCGCTGGCCCGGTTTCTTACCGGTGTGGGCAGCGCGGGCGCCAACGTGGCCATCATGGGACTGGCGGCAGCCTGGTTCAGCGCCCGCCGCCGGGGTATGGCCACTGGTTTTTTGGTGGGCGGCTCGGGTTTGGGTATTGCCGTTACCGGGTGGACGGTACCTTTGATTAACGGAATTTTTCTGGACGCCGGATGGCGGTATAACTGGTACCTGCTGGGCGCCATCGCGCTGGTGACGGCGGTGCTGGCGGCGGTGGTGCTGCGTAACAGCCCGGCGGAAAAGAAACTGGCCCCCATCGGTGAAATCCCGGGCGCCGGCGCGGCGGGAGGAGCGGGCAAAAACCCCGCCTCCACAGGTATCAAAGATATTTTGCAGATAAAAGGCGTGTTCCCGCTGGCCGCCATGTATTTTTGTTTCGGCTTTTCCTATATCATTACCGCCACTTACATGGTGACCTTTTTGGTGGAGGAACTGGGCTGTTCCCAGTCACTGGCCGGACATATCTGGGGCATTACCGGCATGTTGGGCATCGGCAGCGGCTTGATGTGGGGCGTGCTCTCAGACCGGTTGGGGCGCCGCTCCATGCTGATCACTATTTTTTTAATCCAGGCCTGTTGCTACCTGCTGCTGCAGGCCAGTTTCACCGACGGCTTGATGCTCTGGCTGCCGGCCATGCTGTTCGGGCTGACCGCCTGGAGCATTCCCGGGCTGGCTGCCTCCTGCTGCGGTGATATCAGCGACGCCAGGCGCGCCCCGGCGGTGCTGGGGGTTGTCACTTTTGTGTTCGGGCTGGGCCAGGTGTTGGGTCCTGCTTCCGCCGGATATATCAAAGAATTTACCGGTTCCTTCGCCGGGGCTTTCGTCCTGGCGGCGGCGGTGGCGGTATCGGGCGCGCTGTTCAGCAGCCGGATCATTATTCCCCACTGGCGGGACTGACGGGTATTAAAAATAAATATTGCTAAAAGACGCGCATTTGGAGCAAAAACCACTGCGCGTCTTTTATTTGTTAAAATTTTTTTTACATATGACAATAATCGACAAAATAGCCAAAGGGTCAATGGCTGAAGTTGTCAAATATAGCAGTGATTAACCCGGAAGTTAACCCGGTGGATCGAGGTGTTTCTATATTGCCAAATAAGGAAAAGTCCAAAAGCGAGATAAGCGGGGAACTCAATGAGCTGCGCCGGCGGCTTGAGAGAATTAAGCTTCACAAGCAGAAGGAGCAGATGCACCGGCTGCTTTTTGAAACCATACCTAACCCGGTTTTCTTTAAAGATTCCGCCGGGTTGTACCAGGGCTGCAATGAAGCTTTTATTAAATTCGTTGGTTTGCCAAGGGAAAAGATACTGGGTAGAAATGTTTATGATGTTTGGCCCCGGGACGCGGCCGATAAATTCAAGGCCATGGATGACGAACTGTTTGAGAAAACAGGCGTTCAGGTTTATGAAACCTCTATGCCGCATGCCGACGGGACGATACGTGACGTTGTTTTCAACAAGGCCACCTATAACGTTTTCGGACAAAACACCGTGGACGGTCTGGTGGGCATGATTATCGACATCACTGAAAGTAAACGCAATGAAATAATGCTGCGCAATGCCCTTGAAAACTACCGCACAATTTTTAATGCCGTAAACGACGCTATAATTTTACATGATATTGAAAACGGGGACATCATCGACGCAAACAAAAGGGCTGCCGAATTGTACGGGTATGACAGCGAGAAGCTGCGCAGCATAAAGGTTGCGGATATCGTCGCGGATGTGCCGCCGTATACGTGCATTAAGGTTTTGCGGTTGATCAAAAAAGCGGCTCAAAATGAACCCCAGCTTTTTGAATGGCTTTCTAAAAACAGTGCCGGCCAGTTCTTTTGGGTGGAAGTAAACTTGAAAAGTGCTGTTCTCCAGGGCAAGCGATATGTGCTGGCGGTGATCCGGGATATTTCGGAGCGCAAAAATATGGAAAAAGAAATAGCCCAACTGGACAGGCTTAACCTGGTGGGACAGATGGCGGCGGCCATCGGGCACGAGGTAAGAAATCCGATGACCACGGTGCGCGGGTTTCTTCAAATGTTCAGCGTCAAACCGCAATTTGCCGTTTACAAGGAATATTTTGATTTAATGGTTGACGAATTGGACCGGGCTAATTCAATTATCAAGCAATTTTTGTCGCTGGCCAGAAATAAACATGTTGAAAAAAGGATGACCAACTTAAATACAATTCTTGAGTTAATATTCCCCTTAATCCAGGCGGACGCCTTTGAGTCGGGGATGAAGATTGGCCTGGAGCTGGAGGGCATTCCCGATTTGTTATTGGATGAAAAAGAAATCAAGCAGTTAATTCTGAACCTGGTGCGCAACGGTCTGGAGGCCATGGAAAAAAACCGTAAATTGACCATTGGCACGTCGGTGACGGATAATAAAGTGGTTTTGTCGGTGGCGGACCAGGGCAGGGGTATTGACGCTGAAATTTTGCACAAGCTCGGTACCCCTTTTCTCACCACCAAGGACGATGGAACCGGTTTGGGACTGGCGGTTTGCTACAGCGTCGCGGCCAGGCATGATGCCGTTATAGACGTGGAAACAAGCGCCGCCGGAACCGTTTTTTACGTGCGGTTCAATTGCTGAAATTTCTTGCGCATGCGGATGGATTTAGGCGTTACTTCCACCAGTTCGTCGTCGGTGATGAATTCCAGGCACTGCTCCAGGCTCATGGTTCGGGGCGGGGTCAGCTTCACGGAAATGTCGGAGGTGGAGCTGCGCACGTTGGAAAGTTGTTTCTTTTTACATACGTTAATGGGCAAGTCGCCGGGCCGGGAGTGTTCGCCCACCACCATGCCCTTGTATACCGGTACGCCCGGGCCGATAAACAGCTCGCCCCGTTCCTGGGCGTTTTCGAGCCCGTAGCTTGTGGTGGTGGCGGTCTCAAAGGCCACCAGCGAGCCCCGGCTGCGGGTCTGGATTTCACCCTGGTAGGGCGCGTAATGGTGGAAGGAGTGGTGCATAATGCCCAGCCCCTTGGTGTCGGTCATGAACTCGGAACGGAATCCGAATAAACCCCGGGTCGGCACATGGTACTCCAGGCGCGCCTGACCGTCGTCCTTACGGATCATGTTAATCAGTTCGCTTTTCCGCGGTCCCAGCCGTTCCATCACAATACCCACGAAATCTTCCGGCACTTCGATAATCAATTCCTCCACCGGTTCGCATCTGACCCCGTCGATTTCCCGCTCCACCACCTGGGGCCGGGAAACCTCAAATTCGTAATCCTCGCGGCGCATGGTTTCAATTAATATGGACAGGTGCAATTCACCCCGCCCCGACACCATGAAGGTGTCCGGGGAACCGGTGCCCTCCACCCGCAGGCTGACATCGGATTCCAACTCCCGGGCCAGCCGTTCCCCCAGTTTCCGGGATGTGACATGGGCGCCTTCCTGCCCGGCAAAGGGGCTCTTGTTAACGTGCACGGATACCGCCACGGTGGGTTCGTCGATACGGACAAAGGTCAGGGGCTCCGGGTGCTCCGGGTCCGCCACCGTGTTGCCCACGTTAATGTCGTCCAGCCCGGCCACCACCACTATTTCGCCGGCGCCGGCTTCTTCCGCCGGCACTTTTTTCAGCCCGTCGAAAACGTAGATCCCCGAAGGCTTGCGGCGTTTGATGACTCCGCCGGGGGCGATTACCGCCACTTCCTCCTTGGCCCTGATCACCCCGTTGTGGATTCGTCCCACGGCCTGCCGGCCCACATAGGTGTCGTAGTCAATCAGGGTGACGCCCATTTGCAGCGGAGCGGCGGGGTCTCCGCCGGGGGCGGGGATATTCTCCACGATCATTTGAAACAGCGGTTTCAGGTCGCTGCCCGGCGCCGCGGGGTCCGTGGTGGCGGTGCCGGCCCGGGCGTTGGTGTAAATAACCGGGAAGTCCAGTTGTTCGTCGTTGGCTTCCAGTTCAATAAACAGGTTCAGTACCTCGTCCTGAACTTCGGCGGGCCGGGCGTGCAGCCGGTCAATTTTGTTGATCACCACGATGGGGGCCAGCCCGGCTTCCAGCGCCTTGCGCAGCACGAAACGGGTCTGGGGCATGGGGCCTTCGAAAGCGTCCACCAGCAGCAGCACCCCGTCCACCATTTGCACGATGCGTTCCACCTCGCCGCCGAAGTCGGCGTGGCCGGGAGTGTCAACGATGTTTAATTTATAGGGGCCATATACGACAGCCGTGTTTTTGGCCATGATGGTAATGCCCCGTTCCCGTTCCAGGTCGTTGCGGTCCATGATGCGTTCTTCCACTACCTGCTTTTCGTGGAACACGCCGCTTTGTTTAAGCATCCCGTCTACCAGGGTGGTCTTGCCGTGGTCCACGTGGGCAATGATGGCCAGGTTGCGGATCATCTTCTGTTCCAAAATAACAGCCCTCTCTTGTACTTTACAATGCAGCATTATGGCCCCGGCATGGGGCCACATCTAATATTACTTCTTTAGAGCTGTATTTGCAACACCGGCGTTTTACATCCGACGCCCGATTAGATATCCTTGCGGTTGAATACGTAAACCGCCAGGCCGGTGAAGAACGCCACATAGAGCACGGCGTAAACTACCATCCAGACGCTGGGTTCGGCCATGCTGCCGAAGGGCCCCATTTGCTGCAGCGCGTTCAGCGGGTTGGCGGTGGGGTCGAGCAGCAGGTGCACGATTTTCCGGTACAGCGAGTCCACCGGCATCACCAGGCTGGTTACTATACCCGCCTGCTGCAGCCCGGCGTTGCTGATCAGCCAGCCGATCTGCTCCACCATGCCGCCGATAACGGCCACCGCGTACAGCATGAACATGATCACGCCGTTGGCGATGGTGGACAGCATTGTGGAACCGAATAAAGTAACCGCCAGCAGTACCACGGGCTGCAGGGCGAACAGGCCCAGCGCCCGCCACTGGCCTTCCGGCGCCAGCCCGGTTTTAATGTTGATAATTAACGCGATCACCACAAAAAACAAGGCGGCGTACAGGGCCAGGAACAGTCCCAGGCCCAGGAATTTACCCAGCACGTAGTCCCGTCGCCGGATTGGTTTGGTAATTACAGCCTGGATAATACCGGTTTCAATCTCCGAAGATATGGCGCCCACCGCTGAAAAGATAGCCAGAAAAGAAACGATAAATCCGCCGAAATACAGGCCGAAGGACAAAAGCTGCGGGTAAACCACCGCGGCCAGCATGGGGTTGGGATGCTCGTTGAAGCTTTTGGCCGCGTAATGCACGCCGGTGCCGTAAAGGCCCAGGAAAATGACGGCCAGGATTAAAGAAATCAACAGTACTTTGCGGTTCAGGCCTTCGCGGAAGGTAATGCCCATCATGGTTAACATATTTGCTCACCCCCGGCGGTGGTGCTGATGAACATTTCTTCCAGGGTGGACTTTTTCCGGTGCATCTCATACAGGTAACCGCCGCCGCCGACAACGGCGGCAGCCAGACGGGGGATATCCTGCTCCTGCTTGACCCGGACACGCACCGTGTCGTCGTTAACTTCAACCAGGTTGGCCAAGGAAGACAGCGCCGCGGTAAGAGCCGGAGTCAGCCCGCCCACCTTCAGTTCCATTTCGATGTCTCCGGCGCGCAGGTCGTCCAGCATCCCCTGGCGGATAATTTTACCCTGCCTGATAAATGCCACGGCGTCGCAGATCATTTCCACCTCGCTGAGCAGGTGGCTGTTCAGGAATACTGTTTTGCCGAGGGCTTTCAGGGTGACCAGTATTTCCCGCACGTCCTTGCGGCCGATGGGATCCAGGGCCGAAGTGGGCTCGTCCAGGAACAGCAGGTCGGGGTCGGGCAGCAGGGCGCAGGCCAGACCGATCCGCTGGCACATACCCTTGCTGTAGGACTGCACCTTCTGGTTTTCCCGGCCCGCCAAACCGACCAGCTCAAGTACTTCCTCCATCCGGCGTTTTTTGGCCGGACCCTTCAGCCCGTAAAGGGAGGCATGAAAATCCAGCAGCTGCCGGCCGGTCAGCCAGTCGTGGTAGCGAAAGTTTTCGGGTAAAAAGCCGGTTTTTCCGCGCATTTCCACGTCACCCAGCGGCCGGCCCAGCAGGCTGGCCTTACCCGAGGTGGGAAACAAAAGGCCCACCAGCATCTTGACCAGCGTGCTTTTACCCGCGCCGTTGGGGCCCAGGAAACCAAAGATTTGCCCCCGGGGAACCCGGAGGCAAATCTCGGCGCAGCCAACTTTGGCGCCGTATTTTTTTGTCAGGTTGAAGGTTTCAATGGCCATATCCAATGTATGCCGCACCTCTACTTCATCTGGCCGGCTATGGCCAGCGCGTCGTCCAGTTCCAGGCCGGTGCCCGTCACCATGCGGATGACGCCGTTTTGCTGCCAGACCAGCGACTGAGCTTGCTTGTCGTCACCCGCGGTAATGAATACGCCCGAAGCTCCGTTCACAGTTACTTCCCGGGAACTGCCGTCTATGTTGGGGACCAGCAGGGTGTGCCTCAGGTCGTTTACCGCCAGCAGTTGCTGGCGCAGGTTTTCCGGCAGCGCCGGGATGCTCAGCAGCGCGTCGCGGATTACCATCACGTCGACTCCGGACGATGTTTTAATCTCCGGGCTGCGGGACTGGGCCACGAACAGTTTGTCGGCGCCATTATCGTAAGTGGCCATGATCCCCGTGGGGATATCCATGCTGAAAGATTGCCCGTCAAGCTCGGCCGGCAGCATCACGGTGCTGCCCAGGGCCTGCAGCATGGCGTTGACGTTATCCACCGCCAGGGTGAGCTTTACCGAGTGGCCGGTGAGCATGTGCAGATCGGGCTCGCTGTAATTTGCCGGGGTGGGTATTTGCAGTTTGAAATCAACCGCATCGGCTGCCTCGGCCGGGGTTACCGGCACCGATTCCTGCTTGCCGCTGACTTCAATTTGGCCGAAGTTGTCAATATCCACCTGGCCGGCGCCGTCCCGGAAGGCCTGATCCAGGGCCTGGATATCGGCGGTGCTGATGTTGATGGTCTGTACCGATTCCACCCGGAACACGGTCAGAAATTCGGCGGCCACGCCGCGCACCGCCGGGATACTGAAGGCGGTGAACATTACCGCGGCTGTGGCTGCCACAGCCGCCAGTTTTTTGTACTTGTGCATGAAATCAAACTTCCTTTCCAGCGTTTTAAACAGTTTGTTTTTGCGCCCTTCGGGCACCAGGTTCAGACGCTTTCCAGCCATTGGGCCGGGGTCGGACGCTTCGGGCAGGAAAGCGGACAGGCGTTCCCGCACGAACAGGTCGTTGGCGCGCAGTTCGTCCAGGCTGCGGCGGCAAACCGCGCATTTTTCCAGGTGGCGGGTAATCTCCCACCATAACGCGCTGTCCAATTGGTTGTCGTTGTATGCCTGAAGGATCCCCTCGTCGTAACACATCAGGCGCCACTTCCTTTCTGTTCCAGGTAAATCTTTTTAAACCTGGCCTGGACCCGGGCGATAATGGTGCCCACCGAGGATTTTTTCAGTCCTGTGGCCGCCGCGATATCTTCGTAGTTGAAACCGGAGTGCTTCATCAGTAAACATAACCGGTCCCTTTCGGGCAGCAGGTCCAGCACATCCCTAACCGAGCGCACTGTTTCGTTTTTCAAAGCCTGCGTTTCGGAAGAATCCGCCGCCTGTTCCGGCAGCCCGGTTTTTTCTTCCCTGCGCAGGCGGCTTTTTTCACTGCGCAGGTGGTTATAGGCCAGGTTGGTCGCCACCCTGGAAAGCCACCCCCCGATATTCTGAAATTCACGCGGCGGAGAACGGTAAAGTTTTATAAAAACCTCCTGGGTCAAGTCCTCCGCCATTGTCCGGTCTGCCAGCAGGTAGGTTAAATGACGGCACACAAACGGGTAATAACGGTCATACAGTTCCTGATAAACAACGGGCGTTTCCCGGGTTGTTTCATGTGGAGGGAAAATGGCCGGCCACCTCCCGTTCCCTTTCATTTACTTAACACAGCAGTCGTCTTGAAGTTGACAGTCATGCTTGGGTTGATTTTATCATAAAAACAAAAGGGAGGGGGCTCAAATTAATGGCAGTAAGGCCGGCAGAAATCCGGCCCGGTGCAGTGTTTCAGCGTACGGCTGAAGAACCGGGGCTTTGGCCCCGGGTAAAATAGTACCTTCGTGTCCCCCTGAAAAAAAAACCTCTAAACGAATTAATTAGTAAAAACCGTGAGGAGGTATGACGTTTTGAGAAAGTTCCTGATTCCAATTTTGACCGGGCTGCTGGTAATGGCCCTGTCCACCGGCGCCGCCTGGGCCAATTCATGGTCCAACCCATGGGGCAATTCCTGGGGTGGCCAGAGCAACATGGGTAAAATGAAAACGATGCAGATGCAGTACAAGTCTATGAAAAACGGTCAGGCGCAGTACAAGGGCTATAATTTCAAGGACGTCGGTAAAAACCATTGGGGCTACGGTTCGATATACAATATGTCGGCCATGGGTTTGTTCGCCGGTTATGGTGACGGCACTTTCAAACCCAACCAGGAAATCTCTGAAGCCGAAATGCTCACTGTATTAATCAGGTTGGTGGATGAAACCAACGTCGAAGATAAAGATAAGGATAAGCTCAAATCCAGCAAGAAGTCTTCCCGGTATGAAACATGCGTTGCTTTCGGTAAAGCCTTGGAAAAGAACGGTTACCTGAAGGTGGACAAAAATAAACCAGCCAGCCTGCCCTTTGTGGACGGCACAATAATGATTGACGATAAAGAAGTGAATTACGTCCTGGCCATGTACAAGGCCGGCTACATCAAGGGCGCGCCCGGCAACAAGTTCCTGCCGGACAATACAATCACCAGGGCTGAAATGGCCGCTATCCTGGAAAGGATCCTGGCCGACCTGAAAGAAGCTCTGGAAGATGAAGAAGACGTGGAAGACGTTGATCTCGACGACCTGGAAAGCGTACTGTTAAGCGATTACAAAAAAATTAAGGATGTCCGTGTAGAAGATATCAGCCTGAAAGGCGGCGTGGACGAGGTTGCCGTTGAGATAGATGTTGACCTGGATAAATACGAGGACCAATGGGCCGCGTTACAGGACAGTGATATTACGAAGTGGCTTAAAAACCTGGTGGCCGACATTCAGGATGAACTCACCGCCAGTACCAGGGTTAGCGGCGAGATCATCAACAGCGATAACGATGACGTACTGGTGGTATTCAGCAAGAAAGGGACCAAAGATCTCTCGGTAACTTATCAGGATGATGATTACCGGGGCGACGGTGTCGACGACGTTAACGACGTCGAGGCCGCGCTTAAAGGCGATAGATTCGATGTGGGCGGTATTGAGTTCAAGATTACATCAATCAACTATTATGATGATGATGAGATTACGGTTGAACTGAAGGCTCAGGAAGTAATTCCTTACAGCTATTGGAACGGTTTGGACAGCAGCGACATTGAAGATGATGTGGAAGCTGTCTGCGCCGTAATTGCGAAAGCCTTCCAGGACGACGCCGATGCAGACCCGGTAACGATTTTCATCTCTTTGTATGATGAAGGAGCGGCAAAACTGGCGGACTATGAGTATGACGTGGAGGACGAATACTTGTATTAAGCGCGCAGTTTCGGAAAAAGTACCCCCATAGATCAGAGAGCCGGGCGCATATGCGGCCCGGCTCTCTGATCTATGTTCTGTTCCCGGAACAATTGTGGAAACCCGGGGGGCGGCTCCTTTGTATCCCCAAACCGTAGGGGCGCCCCTACACCGTGTTCCTTAGCGCAGGGTGATTTGTTTGATTTGTTGCAGGGTCTCCAGGTTGTTGGCTTTAATCACCCGGTCGGAAACGGTGTAAAGGGTATCTTCAATATACAGCGAGCGTTTTACGGTGTTAAATTCATAGTAGTCCTTGGTATTTTCCAAAGTCGCGGGATGTTCCACCTTGCCCCGCAGACGGATGCCTTTGTCCGGGGAAATCTCAAACACGAACGCTCCCTGCCAGCCCTGGTCCGCGGGGGCGATTTTGCGGTCCGGCTGGTCAACCATGATCCGGTACTGCGGCATGTAGCTGATGGGGATTACCAGCAGGTTTTTATCCTTGCTGAACAGTACCGCCCGGTGGTCGTTCAGCGCCGGGGAATCGGAATCATCACGGTCCACCACGTATTTGGCCACTTCCTTTGGCGCGGCGGGGTTGGATACGTCAAATAAAGCAACTTTTACGCCCTGCTGGCGGGTGGGCTGCGGCATCACCATGGGCTGGACCGATACCGGGGCCGGTTCCGGGGCCGCATTGGCTTCCTGGTCAATTGGTGTCACGCTGACGCTAACCGATCCGACTGAGATCGAGGCGGCCACGCCGACTTCCCGGCCGATGCCGATCAGGTGGTTTTCATCATATGGATGCAGGTAATTTGAAAAGCCGGGTATTTTCAGCTCGCCCAGCACCTTTGGCTCGGCCGGTGTTTTCAGGTCGATGACAAACAGGGGGTCCACCTGCCGGAAGGTCACCAGGTAGGCCCTGTCACCCATGAACCGTGCGGAGTAGATCCTTTCCGTGGGGGCCAAACCCAAGAGCCTGCCGGTTACCTGCAGGTTTTCGTCCAGTACGAAAATATTGTTTTTGGGGTCGGAAGGGTTGCTGAACCAGAAACCCTCCGAGGTGGTGGCAATGCGGAAGTACCCGTTATGCTCATCCATGGAGAACTGGTTCAAAACCTGGCCGTCCACTTCACCCCGGCAGAGGTATCTCACCTGGCCGCCGGCAATGGCCAGCTTGAAGACGGCGGTTTTTTGCTGCTCCCGGGCGATATCCCGGTGCCATTTGTCGCGCAGGGCCGCGATTTTTTCTTCCAGCGCCAGGGCTTTATCATAGTCCAGCCCGTTAAGGTAATTATCTATGACAGACTCCGCTTGCTGCAGCTTTTGAGAGTAATCCCCGCTGGAATCGCGCACCGCTTTGAGCTGCTCCGCGATGTCCGCCGGCACCGCCGAGGCCAGACCGTCCAGCAGCTTGCCCGTAAGCAATGCGTAATCGGGGGTCTTGGGGCCGGTCAGGTAAATATGGTTTTGGGAAACGTAAATGTTCTGGGAAGTGCCGGTCAGGTATGTTTTGCTCATTGGCGGGTTTGATTTTTCACCGGCCTGGAGTGTTAAAACAGTTGTGTACCGGTATGAATATTCGGGATTGGGAAAGAAGTGTATCTCGGTGGCCGGTACCGTGCGCACCTGGCCGTTGGTGGTAACCCGGGGCAGGGTCACTTTGGGCTCGCTGTCTTTGGTGGTGGACCGGTATACCGGTGAGTTGATGACCACGTAAATGTTCTCGCCGATCATGCGTGAATTAACGTACCAGCCGTCACAGATGTTATCCTGGACTAAAACCGGTTTGCTGCGGTCGGTGATGTTGTATTTGCGGATGAACATGGTTTGCCCGTCGGACCCGTTGCCGAATACCACCAGGCTGTCGCCGTTGACAAAAGCTTCCGAGGGCCGGCCGGTAAACTCCAGGGTGGCCGTTTTTACGGCCTGTTTCGCCGGATGGGCCTTGACGATAAACAATTTATCGCCGCTGATTACATAAAGAAAATTACCGTCGGTTTTAACCAGGTCGGCTTCGTCCACGCCCTGTACCTGGTTGTTGGTACCGGAATAATCGGGAGCGGAGGATTCCTGCACCGCCGACCTTTCGTCCCGGACAGCCGAGTCCATTTGCTTCATCATATTGGTATTGCCGGACCCGATCATGTCGGCCGCTCCGGTGGGGGCCGCCAGGCGCCGTGAGGACACCGTGTCGAATTGCTCCGCCATTTCGGCGCCGCTTTTGATATATTCGACCAATTCCTCGTAGGAGCTGAACCTGGCGGGCTCGTTGGCCGCCGATTGAGCGGGTTTATATGAGAGTCCCGCCGCCAGGGCCGCCGCCAGGACGCCCACAATAAAAACCCCGCCGATAATTCTTCGCAACAGCATTGTCATTGTCACCTGCTTCCGATGATTTTTACAATGCTGACGCCTTCGGCGGGGAAAAAGTTCCAACTCCGGGGCATATGGTTGCAATATGGTTGCAGGGGCGCCCCTACAATTTATTCAGGTGACACAAGGGCCGTTCCCCTGTGTACCCTTACTGGGTGGGGTACTGTTGCTGTTGATTGGCGCCGGCGGAGTGGGAGATGAAATTCTGCGGCGAGGACGGCAGTTGGTACCAGCCCCGCTGGGACATATAGTTATAAATCTCGTACGCCATCTCAATGCAATTCCGCGACATATTGGCCAGCGCGTTTCTCAGGTGTGGTTCGGCGCTTTCCAGGGCGGAAGTGGTGTTCATTTCCGCGCTGAACTTGTGGAACATCAGCGCCCCTTCGGCGATAACCCGGTCGTTTAACATACTCCCCGTACCCGCGGTTATGCCGGTTTGCATGGCCTGCTGCTGCCCCGTTCCCGTGCCCGCGGCATACTGGGTGCCGTATTGCATGCCTGTTTGCCCGGTATATGCTTGCTGCTGACCGGTAAACGCCTGCTGCTGTCCGGCTCCGTACTGCGGCGCGGACCACTGGTTGCCGTACTGGGTTGTGCCGGTTGAGCCCTGTTGGCCGCCCATGTTGCCGGTGTTCGCGGTCATGGTGGCTGGCATGGGCATTCCGCTGGTATCAATACCGTGGTTCTGGGCCATTTGCAGCAGTCTTTGGAAAGTGTCCAGGGTATGTCTTTGCTGGCGGTCCAGAATGCCGCGCAACTGCTGGTCCTGGCAATTGTTCAGATAAAGATTGTTATGGTCGATGATGCTGGAGTTGATCCTCAGCACTTCACTGAGCACCATAGCTTCCCGGGTTCCCTGTTTCATGTTCTTCCTCCTTTTGAAATATTTTGGTTGCCCTGTTTATTATTGAGATATTGCGCGGAAATTATACCGTAAACAAGCAAAAAACCCCCCTTTAGGGTGGTTCTTATAGGGAAGCAGTTTGTCATTGCGAGGAACGTCAGTGACGAAGCAATGACAAACAAGTAAATCCCTATGTGCACCGCCCTTTATAAGGGAGGCTCTTAGCCGGTGTTAAGCCGGTTTAATACGTTTCTTCTCCTTATACCCCAGCCCAAAGCGCGCCATCTTACGGCGCACAAAAGCCAATTGCGTCTGCAGCGGCAACTCCATGGGACAATTATCATCGCAGGCCATCAGGCCCATGCACCCGAAAGCCCCCTCCTCACAGCCCACCACCTCGAAATACTCACCCGGGGTACGTTCATCCCGGGGGTCCACCATGAACCG
>JAEXOR010000005.1 GCA_023439185.1 Bacillota bacterium
GATTCGCCCCAGGGTATTATGGCGGTGGCGGCATTTCCCAAAATAGATCACCACGCAGTTTTTGAAAAAGCCAAAAGATACATTGTTTTGGAAGCGGTGCAGGATCCCGGAAATGTGGGAACCATTATCCGAACGGCTGATGCCTGCGGTTTTGAGGCTGTTCTTATGGATGGCCGCTGTGCTGATCCCTACCAGCCCAAGGTGGTACGTGCAACCATGGGGTCTTTATTCAGGCTGCCGGTTGTTTTGACAGAAAACCTGATGGATAGTCTTTTATCCCTCAAAAAAAATGGCATTCCTCTGGCCGCAACTCATCCCGCGCTGGGAAAAACTTGCTGGGAAGCGGATCTTGGCGGTTCTCTGGCCCTCATAGTGGGCAATGAGGCCAATGGTCTCTCGGAGGAAGCTGCTAATCTGGCCGATCGGCCTGTCCGTATCCCAATGCTGGGGAGAACAGAGTCTCTTAACGCAGCTTCTGCCGCCGCTATTTTGCTTTATGAAAGCATGCGTCAGAAAAGTTTGCGGTAAATATGGGGAATTTTACCCATAAACCTGGGTTTAAGCCTATTTGCAGATGAAAATATATCTAAAAAACGGGGTATACTAGTCCTGATTCTTTTACGATTGGACAAAGATGGACAAATTTTCTATGGTCCCCTTGAAAAAATGCCCAAAATCGTATAGAATACTCTGTGGTTTGTGATTATGTTAACAATAAATAATAATATTATTTTAGGAGGTTATCACATGGCAGCAAAAATTGGTATTAATGGGTTTGGCAGAATTGGACGCCTTGCTTTCCGTGCAGCCGTTAAGAACCCGAATGTAAAAGTTGTTGGAATTAACGACCCCTTCATCGATTTGGAATACATGAAGTATATGCTTCAGTATGATACTGTTCATGGCAAATTCGACGGAACAATTGAAATTGTTGACGGAAAATTTGTTGTTGACGGTAACGCCATCAGCGTATATGCCTGCATGAAGCCCGAAGAGATTCCCTGGACCGAATGCGGCGCTGAGTACGTTGTTGAGTCCACCGGTCTTTTCACCGATGCAGAAAAAGCAAAGGTTCATATCCAGGCCGGCGCGAAGAAGGTAGTTATTTCTGCTCCTTCCAGCAACGCTCCCATGTTCGTTATGGGTGTTAACAACTCCACCTACACCCCTGACATGACCATTGTATCCAACGCATCCTGCACAACCAACTGCCTTGCACCTCTTGCAAAGGTTATAAACGACAACTTCGGTATCGTTGAAGGCCTCATGACCACTGTTCATGCTACCACCGCTACACAGAAGACCGTTGACGGACCTTCCAAGAAGGACTGGAGAGGCGGACGTGCGGCTGCCGGTAACATTATTCCTTCCTCTACCGGTGCTGCAAAGGCTGTTGGCAAGGTTATTCCCGAGCTGAACGGCAAGCTCACAGGTATGGCTTTCCGCGTACCTACTCTTGACGTATCCGTTGTGGATCTTACCGCTCGCCTTGAAAAGCCCGCTACCTACGCAGAAATCTGCGCTGTTCTCAAGAAGGCTTCCGAGAATGAACTTAAGGGCATTCTGGGATACACCGAGGACGAGGTTGTTTCCTCCGACTTCATTCACGATGCACGTACCTCCATTTTTGATGCCAAGGCTGGTATCTCCCTGAATTCCAACTTTGTTAAGCTGGTTTCCTGGTACGACAATGAATGGGGTTATTCCAACAAGCTGATCGACCTTATCAGCTATATGTATTCCGTTGATCATAAGTAATTAAAGCTGAATGGCCAAGGTGTGCATCTTAAGTACCTTATAGCAGATAAGCGCCAATAAAAAGCAAGTTGTTTTCATCGGCGCTTCTGCGGGCAAAGCCCGCACAGGGTGTAAGCCTTAAGATGCCGCCTAAGGCCTCAATTCATAAATGAAAAGATCAGGGGCGCCGAGCCCCGGAGCTTTTAGACGGTTTTGCATCAGCAAAGGGCTGTCAAATGAAAAGAGCGGCTTTAAGCCGCTCTTTTCAATATATTTTAAATTTAACCCGCCCCAAATGGAATTATGTTGAAAAATATTCGAAAAATAAGGTAAACTATATAGGGTCCATGCCTTTGTATTGCGTGTGGACTATTCTTATTATTTGAATCTGCACAGAAGGAGTGGAGATTGTTATGAGCATGAAGAACAAAAAAACAATTTCAGACATCGATGTTAATGGAAAACGCGTAATCGCCCGGGTGGATTTTAATGTGCCGTTGGATTCCGCAGGTAATGTAACCGATGATAAGCGAATTGTGGGGGCTCTTCCCACTATCAGGTATATTATTGAAAATGGAGGCAAGCTCATTCTGGTATCTCATCTTGGCCGGCCCAAAAACGGACCTGAAGCCAAGTACAGCATGAAGCCCGCAGCCGACAAACTCAGCCAGCTTCTTGGCAAGCCCGTGGTTCTGGCAGCCGATGTTATCGGCCCTGACGCCAAAGCAAAGGCCGCCGCTCTTAAGGAAGGCGAGATCCTGATGCTTGAAAATGTACGCTTCCATAAGGAAGAGGAAAAGAATAATCCCGATTTTGCCAAGGAACTTGCAAGCCTGGCCGACATCTATGTTAATGATGCTTTCGGCACCGCGCACAGAGCGCATGCTTCCACAGCCGGCCTGGCGGATTACCTGCCTGCCGTATGCGGTTATCTTATTCAGAAAGAGCTGGAATTCATGGGAACCGCCCTTGAAAATCCTGCAAGACCTTTCGTTGCTATTCTTGGCGGCGCCAAGGTTTCCGACAAGATAAGCGTCATTGAAAATCTCCTTGAAAAGGTGGACACGCTTATTGTAGGCGGCGGTATGGCCTATACCTTCTTAAAGTCCCAGGGCTATGGCATCGGCAATTCCATTTGTGAAATGGACAAGCTTGATCTTGCTAAGAGCCTCCTTGAAAAAGCCAAGGCCAAAGGCGTCAGCCTTCTTCTGCCGGTTGACAATGTGGCAGCCAAGGAATATAAGGCGGACAGCGAGTCCCAGGTTATCTCCTCCGATAATATCCCCGATGGCTGGATGGGCCTGGATATCGGTCCTAA
>JAEXOR010000047.1 GCA_023439185.1 Bacillota bacterium
GTTAAAACTCTTTGCAGCAATTTATCTTCTCCTTTCCAGGGGGTTAGACTTAAACTTGGTTATATTAACTATGGTATCTGTATATATAGGATGAATGGTTAGTATTAAGGTGTTTAAGCCTGACCCCGGTTCATATACATTTTTACCCCTTCATTATAAAGGTCCCCGCCCAGTGCGTCATTGGCTACAATGACCGGGAATTCTTCCACCACCAGTCTATGTACGGCCTCCTGGCCCAGTTCGGGGAATGCCGCCACGGAACACTCCTTTACTGAACTGGCAATCAGAGCCGCCGCACCTCCAACCGCAGCAAAATAAACGGATTTATACTGTTTGATCGCCTTAACTACTTCCAATGATCTTTGATCCTTACCGATCATTCCCTTTAGTCCCAGGGCAATCAACCTTGCGGTATAGGCATCCATTCTACAGGCAGCTTCAGGTCCTGCAGAACCGATAATTTGACCCGGTTTTGCCGGTGAGGGCAGCACATAGTAAATTACCTGGCCGTTTAAATCAAAGGGCAACTCTTTTTTATGATCCAGTAATTCAATTAGTTTTTTATGCGCCGCCTCACAGGCAGTATACAGAACGCCGCTTATTAATACCCGTTGAGCTATTCTAAGGTTCTGCACTACCCGGTCTGAAAGCGGAGTAGTTATTTTTAACTTGGGCATATTTACCTCCATTTCACCCAAACATAATTTGAGCAGTTAATTTGGAAGTAAAATTCCCTGCGCATTTTCACAGGGAATAAACATGAACCCCATTTTTGCCTACATAGTGAATTCAAGATTAAGATTATTCATACTGTAAAGTTTATCCGACAACAGAAAATTATTTTTTAGTCCTTCACCGCATTCATAACAGAATCGTTGTTCCTTGCGTTTGATTTTCGCACCGCATTTTTTACATGCGCCTAACAGCGGTTTTCCGCAAATCATACAGTACTTTTCTTCATCACATTCGGTAACATAGGAACATGGCCCGGATATGCAGATATAGATAGCCAAACCTTTTCACCCCGGCGATTAATTTTTTTAATCTGTAACTATAAACGTATCGTAGATGTCAGCCAGTAATACAGGCTCATCTTTCAATCTTTTACTGCACTTGTGGCAAAATACTTGATCTTTATTGATAATCTTGGCATTGCATTGCCTGCAATTGGTTAACAATGGATGACCGCAGATGATACAAAACTTTTCATCATCCTGGGTGACATAAGTACAGGTTAAGGAACTGCAGATAGAAATACTCAAATCAATCACCTTATTTCAAATATTTATCTGCCCTTGTATTGCGGAGACCTCTTTTCGGCAAAGGCCACCCGGCCTTCAATCCGGTCCTCGGTGTCACGCAATATTCCCCACAACAAATTCTCATAGGCCATCGCCTGGTTAATCGGCAGGTCGGAGCCCACAATAACCGACTGCTTGGCGGCTTTAACCGATAACGGGGCATTATTGGCAATTTTTTTGGCCATTTCTTTGGCGTAACTTAACAGTTCCCCGGGTTCCACCACATCACTGATCAGGCCAATCCGGTATGCTTCCTCGGCATTGATCCGTTCGGCCACCAAAAGCATCTTCATGGCAATGGCCTGGGGAATAGCGCGCAGCAGGCGCTGGGTGCCGCCAAGACCGGGCAGGCTGCCCACCTTAACCTCCGTCAGGCCAAAGGAAGCTTTTGAGGAGGCAATGCGTATATCACAGGCCAGGGCCATCTCCAGCCCGCCACCAATGGCGAAGCCGTTAATGGCGCAGATAATCGGTTTCCACATCTGCATCGGCGCGATTAAACTTTCGGTCTCAAAATAAGTTGAGGCGAAGTTTTCCTTGGGCGGCATGGTTTTTTTCATGTCCGAACCGGTACAAAATGATTTTTCCCCGGCTCCGGTCAGCACTGTAACCCGAATTTCCGGATCGGTTTTGATATTATGCCAGATTTGCTTTAACTCTGACCAGGATTCAGGGTCCAAAGCATTTAAGGCTTCCGGCCGGTTCAAAGTAACCACCGCGACATGCCCGTCTTTTTCAAAAAGTACACCCATTATTAATACCCCTCTCTTTTAAAAGTTTTAAATTAGCCGATTATACTACAAAACTATCGTAAACCTTGTTTTTCCTGGTTAGCTCCCTGGCCACCAGCCAGCGGTGGATCTCGGACGGACCTTCAACGATCCGGAAAATGCGTACCAGCCGGTAAATGTATTCAATGGGCATTTCTTTGCTGAGCCCAAGCCCGCCATGGATTTGAATGGCCCGGTCCGCGATCCGGGTAAGCATTTCGGTGCAGAAAACCTTGACCATCGCCGCCTCCAAACGGAGGTCCGTAATCCCCTGGTCCGCTTTCCAGGCCGCATGGTAGACCATCAACCGGGCGGCATGCAGATCTATGGTCGAGTTGGTAATCCACCATTGCACAGCCTGGCGCTCCGCCAGGGGCTTGCCGAAGGTGGTGCGAATATTGGCCTGTTCAATCATTAATTTAATCAGCCGGTCCGCCAGCCCGCAGCAGCGGGCCGCCAATTCCATCCGGCGCACGCCGAAACGGTTCTGCAGCGGGATAAAAGCCTGGCCCACTTCCCCCAGCACCTGGCTTTCGCTCAACTCCACATTGTCATAAACAAGCTCATAAGACACCATTTCTCCAATCACCGGTATGTTCCTGACCACAGTTAAACCGGGGGTGTCCTTATCCACCAGGAAGGCGGTAAAGCCGCCTTTTTTACGTTTTTCCCTGTCCGATACGGCAATGGTAATGAAAAAGTCGGCCTTGCGGGCAAAACTGATAAACATTTTGCTGCCGTTTAACACCCATTGATCTCCCCGGCGGTCGGCCCGCAGTTCAATACCGGCCGCGTCGGTCCCGGCGTTGGGCTCGGTCATCGCCAGGGCGGATATTTTTTCTCCCTGCGCGTACGGGACCAGGTACTTTTCATATTGCTGCTCATTACAGCAAGACAACAAATAATTTAAGTTCGGCGCATCCGGCGGCAGCGTCAGCGGTACGATGGACCGGTTCATTTCCTCCACCACCAGGCATTTCGCCAGGTAACCCAATTCCTGGCCCCCGAATTTTTCTGGCACGTCAATACCCCATAAACCCAATTCCCTGGTTTTCTCCAGCAGTTTCTTTTCCTCTTCAGGCGGAATAACCGGCGTATCCGACAACCCTCTTTCCGCTTCCCGGTTGATAATTGTTTGTTCCAGCGGAAACATTTCTCTTTCGGTAAACTTGCGGACCATTTGCTTCAGCATTACATACTCTTCCGGCAGGGAAAAATCCATGGCGCACCTCCTGGTGTTTATATAAATACTTCTTCAGCTTCTAATTTTTTAAATTCCTGATCGCTCATATTTAAAATTTCTTTCATTACTTCCTCGGTATGCTGTCCCAGTAAAGGCGCGGCCGTTTTAAATTGAGCCGGTGTTTTTGACATGTGCACAGGTGAACCGCTATACGCGCTAATACCTATCTCCGGGTGATCCAGGTAGACCCAGTGGCCCCTGGCCTGCATCTGCGGATCTTCCAGAATATCCTTCGCGTCAAGTACCATTCCGGCCCGCACACCGCTGACGACCAGCCTCCCCATCAATTCATTTCCATTTTGGCCGCCGGTCCAATTTTCAATCAGCTCATCCAGTTGATCTTGATTGGCCAGCCGCCCTTTCCTGGATGAGAACTTTGGATCATCAGCCCACTCCGGGCTCCCCATCACCTTTTTCAGGGCCTCCCACTCGCCGTCATTGTAAACGGCAATACCGATCCATCTTTTTTCACCCCGTGTCCGGTAAACTCCGTGGGGCACGGCGTCGGGATGCCTGTTGCCCATCCGCATCTGTTCCCGGCCGTTGACGGCATAATCCATTACCGCCATGGGCTTCATACAGATGGCCGCTTCCGACTGCGGCATTTCAATAAACTGCCCCTGCCCGGTTTTTCTACGGTGTCTAAAAGCCGCCAGAATAGCAAACACAGTATGGGTCGGTACTGCCACGTGGTCGGAATAATTGGTTCCGGTGCCAAAGGGCTCCTGATCGGGAAACCCGCTCAGATGGTTGAAACCGACCAGGGCGTTAAGGGTCGCTCCAAATCCCATGTAAGAGCTGTGCGGGCCGGTTGAGCCCTGCATGGACATGGTCACAAAGATAATGTCGGGTTTGATTAATTTGACATCCTCATAACCTAGCTTCCATTTTTCCATCACGCCGGGCCGGAAATTATTAATTACCAGGTCGCTTTTTTCAATCAGTCGGGCAGCAACATCACGCGCTCGGGGGCTTTTCATATTCAGAGAAATACTCTTTTTGTTCGGGTTGCGGTTACTGAAATAGCCGCTTCGCTCAACTCCGGGGATGCCATCCTTATATGGCCCGGTCATGCGCA
Organism: Bacillota bacterium; assembly: GCA_023439185.1. Lineage (GTDB taxonomy): Bacteria > Bacillota > Desulfotomaculia > Desulfotomaculales > Desulfallaceae > BRH-c8a. The sequence continues at coordinate 4,393 of JAEXOR010000047.1, forward strand.
GGATCTCCGGCTTACTCTTGGTCTCAATTTTAATAATTTCAGCGCCATACTCGCCCAGGATACGGGTGGTAATAGGTCCGGCGCCCACCCAGGAAAAGTCGGCGACCCTAATTCCTTCCAGGGGCATTTTATTTGGCAACGACCACACCCTCTTTCTCCAATGACTCTATTTGACCGGACGCATACCCCACCTGCCGCAGTATTTCCCGGGTGTGCTGGCCGAAAAACGGAGCCGGAGAGCTTAGCTCCCACTTGATTTCTTTCATCTCATAAGGTGGGCCGGGGTAATGAATATCGCCGCCCAATACTTCGGAATGCAAAGTTTTAAAAAAATGGCGGTAATTCAACTGGGGGTTTTGGTAAACATCCTTCGGGCTGCTCACGGGAAAAACACAGCATTTACGGCGCTGACTCTCTTCATACAAAAACAGCTTATCGTTGGCCAATAAAAACGGTTCCACGATGCGCTTAAATGTCTGCACCGATTCATTCCGGCGGCGATATTCCGGCTCCAGCCAGTCGTCGTCCTTTAATACCCCGGCGTTTTCAACCTGCGCCTCGATCAGCCAATCAATAAACGGATCCCATAAATATCTGTTTCTGCCCATGGCCGCCATTACAAAAACATAGCCGTCCCGGCAGGGATACGTACCGTACCCTGCTTCCGCGCCGATTAAACTCCGGCGGATAATCCTTTCCAAATCGTAATACTGCACCGCGTTTTCCAGGGCCGTGGACACGCATTCCTGCATGGATACATCCAAGAACTGTCCCCGACCGGTTGCTTCGGCATGATACAGGGCGATGATGCTGCCCATTGCGGCATAGGATGAAGCCATCATATACGCCTGATCACCGTATGCCCGGGACGGTTTCTGATCATCTTTTCCGGCCAGATATAAAAAACCGCCCATGGCCATGCAAACCAGATCCGACTGCGGATAATCCTTATAAGGGCCGTATTGCCCGAAAGGGGTGATGGAGGTGTGGACAAGCCGCGGATTAACGCCGCTCAATTGACCGTAACCCAAACCCAACCGGTCAAGATAACCGGGGCGTTCGTTTTCAATTAAAATATCAGCGGTTTTAACCAGTTCGAGGAAGACTTTTCCGCCCTCCGGGGCTGTTATATCCAGCACCATACCCCTTTTATTGGTGTTAAAGTGCTGGTAATGCAGACTGTTTTCAATACCGGACACATCTTTGTAAAATGGCTGGAGCGTTCTGGTGGGGTCTCCCGCGGGCGATTCGATGTGGATCACATCGGCGCCAAGATCGGCAAACAGTTTTCCCGCGTAACCGCCCACCTCGCCCGCCAGTTCCACTACCCGTACATCCGCCAATGAACTTGATTCCAATTCCATGCCCATGGCCATCTCCTTTCTCACCCGCCAAGCTTTTTATCGTCGCGCGCCTGATTCACATCAGCCGGCGAACAGGCTTCTGCCGCCGCAAATAAAAATCGTTTGGCCGGTAATGTAACCTGCTTCATTGCCGGCGAAAAACAACACTCCGTTGGCAATATCATCAACGGTGCCAATCTCTTTGCCCGGCTGCTTGCTCCGGAGCCGCTCCTGAATCTCAGGCTTTAGAGTGTGCCAGAGCGGCGTATCAATCAACCCGGGCGCGATGCAATTAACGGTGACCCCTTTTTTGCCCAGCTCCAAGGCCAGAGTGCGGGTCAGGCTGACCAGGCCGCCCTTGGACGCGGAATAATTGGCCTGTCCGGGGCCGCCCAGCCAGGCCCGGGATGAAATATTGATGATTCTGCCGTAGCCCTGCTCCCTCATGTATTCGGAGGCAACTTTGGCGCAGAAGAAAGCGCCCTTTAAATTAACATTCAACACAATGTCCCAATCCTCTTCCGTCAGCTTCCTGATGGATTTATCTATGGCCACTCCGGCGTTATTCACCAATATATCAATTCGTCCGAATTGTTCAATAATCATGTTGAACATAGACTCAACTTCAGCCAGCTTGGTTATATCAACCGTAAACCCCATGGCCACGCCGCCGGCGGACTGAATCTCTTTCACCACCCGGTCAACCTTGGTTTTATCAATATCATTGACCACCACTTTGACCCCACAACGAGCCAGTTTCCTGGCTATTCCTTCCCCAATGCCGCTTCCCGAGCCGGTAACCAAAGCCACCCGATCTTTAACCTGCATACCCTTGGACCTCCTTTCTGATTTGTAAATCAAACAGACAGTGAACTGAAGATACTCTTGCCGCCGCAGATAAATACCGTCTGCCCGGTAACGTAACCGGAATCGTCCGAGGCAAAAAACATGACGCCGTAAGCGATTTCCTCCGGCTCGCCTATTCTTCCCACCGGCTGGAGCGCCAGCAGGTTCTTTTGGGTATCCTCGTTTAACATACCGAACAGGGGCGTTCTGATAATCCCCGGGGCGATACAGTTAACCGTGATTTTATGTTTGGCCATTTCCAACGCCAATGTCCGGCTGAGGCTTACCACGCCGCCCTTGGAAGCGGCATAATTGGCCTGTCCGGGCCAGCCCAGCCAGGCCCGGGATGAAATATTGATAATGCGCCCGTACTTCTTTTCTCTCATATGAACAATTGCCGCCTGGCAGGTATTAAACATCCCCTTCAGGTTCACGTTCAGCACACTGTCCCAATCATCCTCGGTCATTTTGAGAAAACCCTTGTCTTTGGCGATCCCCGCGTTGTTCACCAGGATATCAATACCACCGAACTTCTCAACAGTATTTTTAACCATCTCCTGGACCTGGTCTCTTTTTGAAATGTCCGCGACAACGCCCAAAGCCTCTCCATCCGCTAACTTTATATCTTCAACAACTCTGAAAATATTTTCTTCGTTAATATCATTAATCACTACTCTGGCGCCGTTTTGGGCCAAAGTTTTCGCCACTACTTCCCCGATTCCACCCCCGGAACCGGTAACTAAAGCAACCCTGCCCTTAACTTTCACTGCCTTTGCCTCCTCCCGGTAAAATTGATTATTGCCCGGTTATTTAACGGGTTAAAATATGCATAGTGCAGGCGGCGTTATCCAGGCCGTATACTCCGCCACCCGTCACATGGGTGATGGCGGCTTTGCAGTCCGGCACCTGCCGCGCTCCCGCTTCGTTGCGCAATTGCCATGTTGCCTCCACAATCTGAGCTGCTCCGGTACACCCGGTGGGATGGCCGCACGAAAGCAAACCGCCGCGCGGGCTGAACACCACCTTGCCGCCGTAATCAGGACCACCGCTCCTGATAAACTGGGCCGCCGCCCCATGCTCACAAAAGCCCATCGCTTCATAGTATAAAAATTCGCCGATGGCAAAAGCATCGTGACACTCCACCATGTCAATGTCATCAGGACCCAGGGAAGCCATTTCATAAGCTTTTTGCGAACATCTAATGGTAATCTCCATCTCCGTCATATCCCTAAAATCATTTCTGAAGATGCCGGAGGTCAGGGAACTTGCCGCTATCCGTACCGGCTTGGCGCCCAACTGCTGCACCTTCTCCCTGGTGGTCACAATAACCGCCGCCCCGCCGTCGGCATTGGGACAGCACATCAGCATGGTCAGCGGATCGGCAATCATCCTGGCGTTTAACACTTCTTCCACGGTAATCGGTTGTTGATATGAAGAATATGGGTTAAGCGCCGCATGCCTGCGGTTTTTAACGGAAACCAGGGCCAAATCGACGGGTGTGGCATCAAACTCGTGCAAATACCGCTGCGCCCGCGAAGCATATATACCCGCCATGGTCGCCCCCTGGATGCCTTCGGGATCCCTGGGGTCCGGCGCCAATCCGGTACCGCCGGCCCTGGAACTGGAAAGGTGCTGCACGCCCACCCCCATCGCCACGTCACATCTGCCGGTGGCTACATCCTTGTAAGCCTGATGCACGGCGATAGCGCCGCTGGAGCAGGCGCTCTCGACATTGGCCATGGGTACGCCGCCCAGCCCGAGGGTTCCGCAAACGCGCTGCCCAAAACATACACTGCCGGACAAACCTCCCATTTCCCCGATAAAGATTGATTGAATCTCCTGCGGTGCGATACCGGCGTCTTTTACCGCCGAGTAAATGGCCTGCCTGCCCAGTTCATCGGCGGATACGGGGGCTTTTTTGTATATTTTGGTCATGCCCACGCCAATAACATAAACATCTCTGTAATTCACTGTTCTGAACCTCCTGTGTGGGCAGGAATAAACTTATAGCTGATCATATCTTTCCCGCCGGCATCCTGCCTGATTACCCCGGCCTTCACTTCCAGTTCCATACCTATTTTTAACTGCTCCTTTAATTCCCCGGGGTCCACTTCAATCTGCGCGCCGACCCTCACTCCTTCCGCCGGAAAATCAACATACCCGAATATCAGCGGGGGAGTAATCCCTTTTTGCGGCGTATACATGACGGTATAAGTGTAAAGCTTGCCCCTGGACAATTCCCTTTGATTAAATTTTTCCGACCAGCAGTTGGGGCAGTACGGCAATATGGGAAACCATGTCTTACCGCACTCTGCACACTGAAAAGCAATTAAGTAAGGCTTCCCTCCCCCCTCCGGAATGACGAAAAAATCGGGGTGATAGATCATCTGTTCTTCCAAAATAATCCCTCCCTTATTACTTTTTTTGTTGATTTAAACTCTAATTGTTAGGACTGTAATTTCAAAATAGTGCAAATATTGTGCCAGATTGCGAAACTGCCGGGGCAGCCAATATCATTTAAAAACTTATCAATTTTGATGTGATTTTTTTCATAATTGAAAGGTTTTTAATTTCATAATTGAGACTACAAATGAAATTAGTATCGCTTTACAAAAAATTCATAGTTGAAAAGCTTTTAATTTCAAAATTGAAATCCAAAGCTTTTTGTGTTACGATTTTGAAAATTCAAAATAAGCAGTTTTGATAGGAGGTTCCCCCGGTGTCTCCTAGAATTGGCCATATTATCTTTCATGCCGATTTATATGATGTGTGTATGGAAATCTACCAGGAATTTAAAAACGATATCGCAAGCATGGAAATTGTTCAGCCGGACCCGCTTAATGAACAGGATATCTTATCTGCCGCAAAAAAAATGGAGGAAAAATGTGATATTCTAATCAGCCGGGTTGATACGGTGGAACTGCTGTCGGAACATTTAAACATCCCTGTTATAGCGCGCTCAGTTACCTTCTCCAATGTTTTAGACGCTTTAAAGACCGCACGCAATAAAGGCCGCCGGATTGCTCTGGTTGCCCACCACACTCAAGATTATGACCTGAGCGATTGGCCTCGCGTTCTTGGTATTGAAGTTGACAAATTTTTTTATCATTCCAGACAAGATGCACTCACTACAATTAATGAAGTCAGAAAGTTTAATCCGGATGCAATCGTAGGCGGAGTTTTAGTGGCTAATTATGCCTCAAGGTTTAATCTTCCTTGCCAGTTAATTGAAATTAAAAAAGATACCATTATACAATCGGTTTGGAAGGCGCTGGATGTATTTCGAGCTATTCAAAAAGATAAGGAATATATAAAAGAATTCCAATTATTAATGGATTTTTTACACGAAGGATTTATTTTCCTTGATCAAAATTATCATATCACCTATATCAATGATTGCGCCTGTAAGATATTAAAAACCAATAAAAATGATTTAACAAATAGAAAATTATTTGATATATTACACAACATTATATCTCCCGAAGGCATTACTTCATTGCAAACCGCAGTAGATGATCAAATTAACAGCCATCAACTGGGTCTGTTAATTCCACGCCCGGAAGGAAGCATCGTCGCCAATATAATTCGTTCTTCTTTGAAAAACCCTAAAAATAAAACCATCATTACCTTTACAGAAACATCACAGTTGCAAACAATAGAATATAAAATCCGCAAACAGCTGGCCAATAAAGGACTTGTTGCCAAGTTTGCCCTGCATGATATTATCGGCAGCAGCAAAGCTTTAAACCGGGCCAAAGAAAAGGTATCCGCTTTTGCAAAAACCTCTTCCACCGTTCTGCTTTATGGTGAAACGGGCACGGGGAAAGAAATATTCGCCCATAGCATCCACCAACTTAGCTCACGTGCCAATGGACCTTTCGTTTCTGTAAATTGTTCGGCTTTACCAAAAGAGCTGGCTGAAAGTGAACTTTTTGGTTATGAGGAAGGCGCTTTCACAGGCGCCAAAAAGGCCGGCAAGCCGGGGATATTTGAATTGGCCCACGAGGGGACGCTGTTTCTTGACGAGATAGGGACCATGCCGCTGGAGCTTCAGGCCAAGCTATTACGCGTGATCCAGGAAAAAGAAGTTTCCAGGTTGGGCGGAACCAGGATCATACCCATTAATGTCCGCATTATCGCCGCTACCAATAATGAGCTGGAGTTGGCTATCCAGGAGGGCGCATTCCGCCGGGATTTATATTTTCGCTTGAATGTACTCCTGCTGCAGATTCCTCCGCTTCGGGAACGTCCGGAAGATATCCTTTTATTGTTTAAATACTTTGTCCAAAAATTTTCTTTAAAGTCACAAACCAGTATAAACAACATTAATGACTATGATTTATCAATACTTACTAATTACTCCTGGCCGGGAAACGTGCGTGAAATAGAAAACTTTGCGGAAAGATATGTTGCCCTGGCCGCCAACCATCCGACTCCCTCATTTCTTTTGGAAGAACTTTTTGATGAAACAAGGCGCGGACTCACATCCAGCCGGGAAAAACCCAAAAAACACGACACCGTTTATGTAAATGAACCCACTTTGTCCGAAGCCAAATTCACAACAGAACGTGAACTTTTAATCGAGGTGGGAGAAAAAGTATATTGGAACAGAAAAAAAATGGCCCAACTGCTGAATATCAGTCAAGCCACTCTATGGAGAAAAATGAAAAAGGTTTTACCTGAAAAATTTAAATAATTTTATTTGCCAACTTAAGTATAATATTTTGACTACATTTAGTTTTAAAATTAATCTTAATTGTTGAAATATTATTTAGCCCAATAACACACTCATCCTTTTAAGTTCGGGATCTTGAATTTTTTGTTGAATAACCGGCCCGTGGTCCAGCAGAAAATCACTGGTTGAGTCGCTTAAGCCCTGTTCCTTTAACTCATGAATAATACGCGCGCATATCGTTTCGATCAGAAAATTCTTTTCTTTATGATCAACCGTATTAATTAATTCCAAAAGCTTCACATGGGTGAATTCCCCTAAAACGGCCAAATCTTTCACGGCCCTGTGCATCCATTTAAAAAAAAGAGTATATTTTCTATTCATCAAAAAAACTAACGAGATTACGGCACTGCAAAATTCTGATTCGGCATGCCGGGCGGCATAATACTCCCTTCTTTTAACACAGCGGGCGAAATTATACTGACCATAATGAGCGATGGCCATACAGCGGGCGGCAATTTTCTTCATCCGAACATCTTCCGGGTAAAATTGCATCAATATATCTCTAGTGCGCATGAATTCACCCGGCGGGCCATGAAATATTTTGCCGTTTGTACAGGCCGACAGCGACGTTTCCGGTATATAAAGCCATTCGATTAAGTCGCGCGGCGGCCGGTCAAGACCAATATAATCTCTATAAAAAGTTTCCGTTTCCAATACCCCGATCCGGTTTCCACCCCAGGGGCTGACTTTTCGTGGTCCGAAACCCCGCAGGGCCTTGGGCAGCTTATCGTATTCCGCCTGCAGCGCCGCCCCGATGGCCCTGAAATCATCCTTGTTTAACCAGAGGCAAAATGACGGTCCCCAATCGTGATCTCTGGAAAGCTGATCATCGAAACCATAACATTCAGACCCGTCCCCCACCAATCCGGCGGTTATTTTATGTTTGTAATCAGCAAACTTTTCATTTATCATGGGCATGCCATATAAGACAAAAAACATTTCGGACAGTTCTATGCCATTCATCCACCACACCTTCCTTTAGGTTACTTTTTTAAGAAGGATATCAATATTCCTTTGCGTCATTTCAGTTTTTGATGCGGCCTCCAATTCCTTATATAAAGGCAAGGCCTCCTGGTAATGCTTTAGGGCTCCATTAAAGTCACCCTTTAATGATAAAATGTATCCAATATTAGTCAGTTGGTCGGCAACGCCCATTTTATTTTTAATTTCCTTAAAAATTCCGGCTGCTTCGCTATAGGCTTTCAAAGCCTCATCATTTTGGTTTAAATCCCTTAAAGTAGAACCAATGTTGCCCCACTGGTTTGCCTCACCTTCACGACTGCCAATTTCTCTAAACAGCGACAAGGCTTCATTAAAATTTATATAGGCTTTCCGGTACTCTTGTTTATCAATGTGGGTCAGAGCAATATCATTCAAACACCTGGCGGCATCAATTTTAGAGCCTATTGACTTAAATACGGCACAGGCATGATTTAGATTGGTTAAATCCGTATCAGGACCTTCTTTTTTGCCATTTGCGTCTGCCAGCGATTGATAACCATAATGCTTAACCGTATACTCCAAAGTCATTTTCGCTCCGTTTATATTTTGACTGTACTGACTGGCCCGGTTTTTATAATAAAGCTCAAGCGTTCTATTTGAATAAGTGGCCAGTTCGCTGCGCAAATAGGTTTCAAAGGAAGTGATCAAGCTGTTATCCTGACTACTGTAGAGGGGTCTTCCTTGAGCAATGACATAAGGGAATTCTTTTAAAATATCTTCTTGCCACGCCAGTTCAATTTCCATAATTTTTTCTATTAAATGGGTTACCTCGGGACCCAATCTCGGCAGCAGGTGTTCTATCCGGGCATATTCAGCCGGTGAGGTGGATTTCATCATCCAGGCATATTTCTCCGATATTAGATTCCTCCCATTTGCTTCTGCTGCCAGAAGGTCATTTAAATAGCTCTCCAGGACGTTATTAGGCCAACTGATAAACTGACTTGTCCGCATGATTTTAAAGGTTTCCGGATCATCCTGGCAGTCGGCTTTTCCTCCGATATTTTGTACATTTATAAACGCAAGCCACTCATGCCTGACAATTGTATTAATCAAATCCATTTGGTCTTGCATTTTTTTCATCCCTTCATAAAGTGTCTTAATGAACGCCTAATTTGAACTTCTATAAACGTATTTTTTATAAAAATCAAAGGTTTCTTTCATTCCTTTAATAAATGGGGTGTATTTGAAATTCAGCGTACATGCAATCAGGGAACCGGAGTAAATTTCGTGTTGATCCAGCGGGAAAGGCAGGGGTATATTATTTTTATTTATGGCATCAATACTTAAACGTTTGGTATTAATTTGTCTGCCGCTCACCTGTTCGAACACATCAATCAACTTGTAGTAAGAAACCAGTTCTTCCGCAGCCAGGTTATAAGTGCTATTGTAAACTTTTTCATTGCCCAGGCAGGCAAACAAGATATCGGCGATATCTTTGACATAAACAAATTGAAAGAGCGCCAGGGAATGTTCGGGCACGGGTATTGCTTGCCCGGATAGGAGCAAATCGAAAAAGTACGATTCCCTGGGTGCGTAGTTGTACGGCCCATAGACAAAGGCCGGACGCAATATGGTGTAAGGGATGCTCAGGCTCGCGCAAGAATTTTTAGTTTCCTGTTCTAAAAGCCACTTATTGTAGCCGTATTCTTCCATGGGCCCGGGAAAGGGGGCGGGAATTTTTGGCGCATCCTCAAACTTCGGCAAGTCAAGGGATGGTTTATAAACAGTGCACGTGCTGATGTAGATATAGTGCTGAAATGTTCCCGGCAAATTCTCAATTACAGTTTCAATTTCATGAGGAAAATCGGCGCAGAAATCAATGACGGCATGGTAATCCAAAGGAGGTAATACCTTTTTTAGCCCGGCCATGTCATTTCGATCACAAACATATTCTACGACTCCGGGCAATCGCAAAGGGTTTCTGCCCCGGTTAATTAAATGCATGGAATAATTGCTGTTGCCGGCCAACATTTGTACAAAAACCCTGCCAATGAAATAACTTCCACCAATGACCAGAATGTTTTTCTTCATTAAAAAATCTCCTGTATTTTTATCTCTCCCAAACAATTTTGCCGCCGATCATTGTCATCATAACCAGAATGTCTTTGATTTCTTCCGGTTCAACCCGGCCCGGATCATTATTTAAAACCACTAAGTCGGCCAGCTTGCCGGGGGTGATCGAACCTTTAATACCTTCCTCATGTGAAGCATAAGCCGGCCCGAGGGTATACATCCTCATTGCCTCTACCGGGGATATACCCTCTTCGGGGGCAAGCACCTGTCCATTGAAACCCTTTCTGGTTACAGCAGTATAGATGCCCGTCAAAGGATTAGCCGGCATCATTGGTGAATCGGAGCTAAAAGCCACATCCAAGCCTTTTCGTTTAAAAGAACCGATGGGGAAAAGGCAGTGGCGCTTTTCATGCGGTATGGTTTCAATGAAATTATTAACCCCATAGTGCAAAAAAGACGGCTGGGTTACCACTACAAGCCGGTTTTGTACCATCAAATCCAGCAGATCGGGAGTACAAAATACGCAGTGTTCCAGGCGGTGACGGTAAAATGGGCTGGGGGTATCCCGGAGGATAGCATTTATGGCTGCCAGGGATGCTTGTAAATGATAAAGATCGCTGACGTGAAATGCCAGCTGAAAACCTGCCTGATGCGCCTTAAGCGCGTGGAAATTAATATCCTCCTGTGGTGGATGAACGCAACCCGTACTCTCATCGAGGGCAATTTTTACCCCTCCGATACGCAATTGGTTATCGCCGCTGCCCATTGACAAGCCGCTAGCCAGGATTTCTTCAAGCGCGTCGCTTCCGATCAGCATTGAAATCCGGTTTGGCAGCAATCCCTCTTGGCATTTAAACTTCCGGTAGGTTTGCCAGTGGATTAGGCTGTTGTTCCATCCGGTATCTTGCAGTGAAGTAATCCCGCAAGCAAGATATTGCCGACCGGCCAGCTTAATGCCTTTTTCAAGTTCGGCGTCGTCCACCGAAGGGATCCCTTTTTGCACATTATCGTTTACTCCAAAAATAACCCCGTTCGGTTCTCCGGTTAACGGGTCCCTGCCAATCCGCCCTCCGGGCGAATCCTGCGTATCCCTGGTGATCCCCACCAGCCTGAGTGCCATGCTGTTTAACACACATGTGCCGGCAGAGTAGTGCACAAGGATTACCGGGTGCTCCGGCGCTGCTTCGTCCAGGTCCCGGCGGGTGGGATGCCTCTTTTCAATAAGATAGGTTTCGTTGTATTGAGCCGCTCTCAGCCATTTACCCCGCGGAGCCGTTTGTGCTTCTTTATAAATAAGTTTTTTAATATCATCAATACTTTTGGCTGCGCCTGGAGAGCAGTCAATATGTAATAAAGTAATCGCCTGGGGAACAGGATGGCAGTGGGCGTCATTAAAACCGGGAATGATGGTCATTCCGTGGCAATTAATCCGTCTTGTATCCGGTCCGATAAAAGATTCAATATTTTTTTGGGGGGCGGCGGCCAAAATTTTTTCATCCTTTATGGCAACAAGTTCCGCCGCCAAATTTTTTTCATCAAATGTAATTACCCTGGCATTGTATAAAATAAGATCAGCCGGAATGGTCATCTGCTTCCCCCAAAAATAATCCTTAAATTATTTGGGCAATGCTTTCAATCTGATCAGTAAAAGAAGCCAATTCTTGCATGGCGGCGGAAATTTCCTGAGTTGACTCCGCTTGCTGTTTCCCAATGGCGGAGACCTCGCTTATTTTTTCCATCATCTGAATTACCCGTTCATTGACGGAGTTAAGAGTATTTTTAATGTCTGTGACTGAGTTGGCGCTGCTGGTAGACATTTTACGTATTTCCTCGGCCACAACCGAAAAACCCCGGCCATGTTCCCCGGCCCTTGCAGCCTCAATGGCGGCGTTAAGCCCCAGAAGTTTTGAGTTTGTCGCCACCTGGTTAATAAAGCTTAATATCACATCAGTTTCTTTTACCTGTTCCAGCATTTGTTCACCGATAACCTTCAAATCATCCTGGTATTTGGCCAGCAGCTCGGCTGATGAGGAAAGCTCTTCAGAAGTGGCTAAAATTTGCTGTGATGTCGCCGCAACCGTTTGCGCTACTTCAACCAACGCTTCCTGGGTGTTCAGGCTAATGGCCAGGCCTATTCCTCCGATTATTTCACCTTTTTTATTCCTTACCGGAATTCCGGTGGATTTATACGGTACACCAAGTTCCCCTTCATTGGTTACTGTAACCCGGGCGGTTTGACCTGTGTGGATAGCCTTATATATGGCATCACCCTCAGGAACATTCATCCCCAATATGTCTATTGGCGTTTTTATCTCGTTGCCGGGAATATAGCCAATAAAGCTTTTTTTATCAGTTATTCCAATCATGCAATCCAAAGGAACAAGTTGCTGAAAAATTGGGGCAACATTGATTAATGTTTCTAAAATACTCTCTTCTTTATCGGGTCGTATTTGAACTGTTTCATTCAAAAGCGGCGCAACGGACTGTTCCTCTTCATAACTATTTTTATTGGCATTGGGAGAATCAATCAACTTTTTATGGAAAGTTTTCATGAACATGCTAATCATTCCTCTGTATTCCGTGATTTTTATATAACTTTACCGTAAGCCAGTAAGCTACCAAACTTCCTTGGCAATTCCTCCAAGTTGTCAATAAACTGCACCTGGTTGCCATATTCTTTCCTTAAAGCGTCCTTATTGTCTTGCTTACACCCAAAACCCAGCGTCATTAAACGTATTTTCTTTTTCCTGCAGTAATCAATGGCGTACTTTACATCACTGCCCCAGTTGGAGGCGCCATCTGTTATATGTATAATGAAGGGGCATTTGTTCTTGTTTCTTTTCAGCATCATGGCTGTAGCGATAATCGCCTCGCCCGAAGCCGTCTTACCCCGGGGAGGTACCGTAAACAGTTCGCCTTTTTTTGGGGAGAGTTCTGTTAAATCGCATTTTCCCTTAGAATCGTTATAGGCAAAAACCCTGGTATTTTTATTATATTCAATTAAAACTTTATAAAGTGTGGCATAAACCGTTTGAATAGTCTCCCATTTTAGCTCACCCATTGATCCCGAAGCATCAATAACAAGGATAACGTCATTGGACATCTCGTATTTTATCTTTTTATGCATAAATACATTTCCGGTAACCGGTACCCTGTACAAACGCCTTGTATCAATCTTCCCACTACTCATACCACGTCTGGTAGTTTTTCTTTTTTCAGCATGCGCCCTTAAAACGGCTTGCAATCTGTAAAGAAGTTGCTCATCATGATTACACTTGAGCGGTAGGACAATATCATTAACAACTATCGGCACTACGTCATCATCACATATAACCTTGACGGCATCGGTAAAATCCATTGTCTTCTTTTTTAAATGAGCTCTGATTTCTTCACCCATGGGTGTTATGATTGGTTTCTCCGCTTTCTCCGCAACACCAGCATGTTCAATATCACCAGGCCTATTGATCATAAAAAGCAGGTCCCACTCACTGGCCGCCCAAAACAGGGTATAACTATATAGCTCTTCCCATATTCCAAAATAAAGATTGGCCCTGTATTCGCAACGGTCAACAACACTGTGTATCTTCGGGCATTCTTCAATCAAAGCCGGGATAATCGAATTTAGCAGGCCCAGAGGCTTTGCATAATACTGCTCCAAGTTATCGCTAATAATCCCATACGCTTCATTTTTGAATATTTCTTTGTGTTTGGCGCCGCTAAGATCAGCAGCCATAAGCCACCAAAAGTATAGCAATTCATCAAACGAAGGCGGCAGGTTAAACGATAAGGCTGCTCTTTCAAATTTATAATTACGTTGTTTTTCGGCATATAATCCTAAAACAGAGCGGTTTGCCACCAAATCCACATATATTCGCTCAGCCATCTCTATATACAGTTTAAATTTATTCATCAGCAGTGGCGACACTTTCCCTATTCGCTGCATAGCCAGCTCTCTCACCCATTCGCACCACTCCACGCGCTGATATGCTTCATGGACTGCAATGCCAACAGCTATGTCGGTTTTATTCGCGGGAACAGGGTACTTTCCCGATACCAAAGAAGTGTTTAAAACGATATTATTTGACTCGGCGGGGTTATCCATCCCGGACCAGACAATGTTACCCACATTGCGGCCTATGAAGCTGGATATTTTAAGGAGTGCATCTAACAGATGGGCTAGTTCCAAGGATTCCACAGGGGATTTATTCCGTCGCCAAAACTCGGAAACACCCTCTTCGCCAGGTACCAAAAAAGTCTTGATCACATTTACCGGTTGATTGTTTTGGCCGGATAGCATTGTTTTTTTGCACTCCTTTCACATACTTGCTCATTACAATCTTAACCCCGCATTTTAACTGGCCGTCAGTCCCTGGTAAACAGTACGTATGCGCTGGTATTTTCAGCTTCAGTGTATTTTTTTTCAAGATGAAGAGTTAAAAGAATGGACTCCAGATACTCCTTGGTCGTTTGCATACTGAATATTATGGCCTCTCTTATAGTGGCCCCGGCTGCCACCAGTTCCGCAATCATCAAACTGGTTCTGGTGGAGACATCCATGGGCAATTCTGAATGCCCTCTCAATTTATTCACTATCTCTATAATTTCACGGGATTTTTCCCTGTTAATACCTGTTTTTTGAGTTAAAACCTCAACTTCCACATCTTCCGGTATATAATCCATCAACACCGTATAGAATCGGTCCCTTAAGGCGGGGTCCAGCATTTCAGTCCCAATAAATTCCTCTCCTTCGTTCATTGTGGCAAAGAAGGTAACCCCACCAGCAACTTTTAGCAACCCCAATTCATCCATCCAAACCTGCCTGTCTTCAGCAAGCAATGAAAACAGCATATTCAAGGCCTTGGGATGTTCGGGCCTGTTAATTTCCTCAAGATGGATAACGCAATGGGGCGTCTGAATAGCTTCAGGGAATAAATAAGGACGATAGCTCGTTTCACCCTCTTTAAGCACATATTCACCAAACAGCTGACCGGGTTCCGCTAAAATACCGATCTGGAAACTGGCCATGGGGAGGTTATAAACAGCAGCAAATTGACGGACCAGAGAAGACTTGCCGCAACCCTGCTTTCCTGTAACCAATACATTAACCGGGTGTTTATCGGAGATTATTTTTATTTTATCAATCATATCCCTGGTTTCCTTGCTAATATAAAAAAACGGATCTTGCTCGGGAATTAAAATGTTATTATTAATGTTCATTATGCATGCACTCCTTTTGGGGCAATTATGAAGAAAAAGTAAACACCCTGTTTTTACCACTGATTTTACTGAATTGTCACTCCCCCAATTGAAGTTTTAGCAACATTTTTTAATATCTCAATAAATTCTTCTACTTCTTCCTTTTCCATATTGGCTATGCCTTTGTAATTGTATTTTTTATCCAACTGCTTATGTTTTCTTTCACCAAAGTTATGGAAAGGAAGCAAATCAACCGCTTCCACCTGGCGATCCAAAGTTTCAAGAAATTCAACCATTATTTTAAAATTATGAACTTCATTATTAAACCCGGGAATTACCGGAACACGAATGATTACTTTCTTGCTAAGGTTAACCAGCTTTCGAAGGTTGTCATGGATAATATGATTAGGTACGCCTACTACTGTTTGATGCTTCAAAATATTCATGTGCTTTAAGTCATACAAAAATAAATCAACATATTCAGCTAATTTGTTTAAATGTTCCCAACTGCCAAACCCGCTGGTTTCCACGGCAACATGAACATATTTTTTTTTGAGTTGCCGCGCCAGCTCCAAGGTGAATTCCGGGAATAACAGCGGTTCCCCTCCACTTATGGTTACTCCCCCGCCCGATTTCCTGTAAAAAGGCATATCACTTACCGCTTCCCTGATAATTTGTTCCATGGTCAAGGCTTCTCCAACCTGCTCCAGAGCCCCGGTGGGACATTCTATAACACATTTCATACACTGTGAGCATTTATCCCGGTCCCTTTGGGGCGGACTGCCATTAGACCCGGGTAGTGTAATCGCATTTTCGGGGCAAACCATGGCGCATTTCCCACACCGTTCACATTTATCCACATGAAAGTACAATCCCATTTGGGTTGATATATTCTCCGGGTTATGGCACCATGGACAATGCAAAGGACATCCTTTAATAAACACCACCGTCCTAATCCCGGGGCCATCATCCAGCGAATACCGTTGTATATTGGTTATTAAAGGAAACTTTACTTGAGGTTCCATGATTTCTCCCTCCCGTTTATTTATGCGGCTAAAAAAAAAGGGGAGGTTATCCCCGCATTCCCAACTTTAATTAAGCATAAAGGATTTTATTTTCCTTAAACCATTTCCCTGAAGGTCATTTTACCTGTTTCAAATTTATCGCAGGCTTTATCACTCATATTTACCACGTGTTTTGCTATTGCCGTCTGATTTGCTTGTGTATCGGCAAGCTTAATCCTATTGTTGGTACATATACCTTTCATGGGGTTCACAGCATGAACCATTACCCATTTGCATTCTTCACATATTGCCATTTATTTAAGCCTCCTGTATTTTTGAATGTGGATTTTTAAAAGATATTTTCCCCCATACAGTTATTAATCAACTATCAGCTTTCTGTTTCTGCTTCTCTTCCCACAATTCTTCCATTAGAGGGTTACATGCATTAGTGGCTCCGCATACGGGACAGGTTCTTAAGTGTTGCCCCGTACAGCAGCCAAGCGACATACTTGCCCGCTTGAACTTCACCATATCATCTTCGTATCCACATTTAATGCATTTCAAACTAAAATCCTCCTATTATTATGATTAAACAATTTGGAGAATAGAGGTCCCGGGTTAGGCTTGGGGTCGCCACGCCAAACCCGGGTATAATCCTGAATTTATTTATTGAGCAACTCCAAATGATTGCTCGGTCCGGGCAATAATAGTATCCTGAGCGTATCTGGACAAATCAACGAAACGGGCGCTGAATCCGGCAACCCTAACAATCAGGTCGGGATATTTTTCAGGTTCTTCTTGGGCAGCCTGCAATTCCTTGGTGCTGGCAACGTTAAACTGCACATGATCTAAATCCAGGTCGTACCAAGTGTCCATGTAATCAAGCCAGAGGTCGAATCCTCTTTCACTTCTCATTTGCTCTGCGGATAGCCGCTGATTCAACAGCATGCCCTTGAATTTTCTGGCATTTATTTTTGAAACTGACTTGAGCACGGCAGTAGGTCCTTTCTTATCCATGCCCATGTAAGGAGAACATCCGCCGTCGTCCGCAGCCTCGCCGTGCAGCCGGCCGTTGGGGGTGGCCCCTATTTTCGAACCCACTGTAATGTAATGGCCCACGGACTGCCCCAGGGGCATCGGGGCGACACCGGAATACATTTTAACTTTAGAGAATTCTTCAGCCAGCATGTCGTAAAACTTAACGGTTATTTCATCCGCATAGGGATCATCATTGCCCCACTTGGTTACGTTTACAAATTCCCGCCGCATTTCCTCATACCCCTGCCAGTTGGCCCGTAAAGCCGTCAACAGTTCTTTCATGGTGTACTTATTGTCGTCAAATACCAACTTTTTCACGGCAATCAGGGAGTCAGAGGCAGTTGTATTCAATATTATATTGTGCCAGGGGTTGGGCAGCTCGACAAGCCCCGAGGCGTCTTTGCCGAATTCCACACAACCGTCGTCAATGCTGGAAACAAACGGTATTTGCAAGTAGTGTTGCTCTATCGTCCTGCATATGTCTTTGCCCTTTATAGCCAAGCTAAGGCCGTATTGGATCTGTTTGGCGAAAGCTTCCCAAAGTTGCTCAAATGTTTCGAATTCCTCGGCATTCCCTGTTTCCGGACCTTGTTGAATATTGGCAAATGTGGGATCAAAACCGTTATAAAGCGCTATTTCAAAGCACTTGGCGACAAATAAACTTCCGCCCCCTTCGGTTCTGCACTTTTGTGTCGCTCTTCTACCGGCCACACCGGGCGACATGCACAGCACCAGGAGCCAATCCCGGGCTTGTTCAGGGGTCGCGCCCCACGTTAACAACTGGCTGTAGTTCACATCCTCATGTTTGATTGACGGATAGCCAAGCCCGGCCGCAATGCAATCAAAAATACGCTTCTTAGTTTCCATTCTTCCCTTGGGATGCCACCGGAACGCGATTGATGGTTCAGTTGTCCTGACACTTAACGCCGCGTCAAGTATAACATCCGTCATATCATTACACGCGTCACTTCCATCTGGCTTTAAGCCGCCCAAGGTGAGAATGAACAAGTCATTTGACCCCGGAAAAGCTTCCCGGTGCCCCCTATCTTTACAGCTTCCATGTTCAGAGATTTTAAGCCTTTCACATTCCACGAGTTCCTGAGCCTCATCCCTGGTCATGGGCTGAAATGACTTATCTTCCACGCTAACCTTGTAATAAGGATAAAGCAGCTTGTCTTCCAACTGTGCATATCCGCTGGCGTAACGTTCCAGGCCGTGGGCGACCAAAAATACAAACCACTTGCTCTGCATGGCGTCCTTTAGGCCTTTCGCCGGCTCCGCGGGCATTCTATAGCAGATATCGGCAATTTCCATAAGCTCTTTTTTTCTAACCGGGTCAGTTTCAAAGTTTTCCGCAATTATCCTGACCAGCCTGGCATGTCTTCTGGCCCAGGCAATCACAGCCTCGTCGGCAATAATCATAGCCCGCCAGTTGTTAATCTTCTCAAGTAATGGCAGGTTTTCAGTGGCATCCCAGGGCATTGCTTGAAGTTTCGCCATCGCCTCATCCACTTTGCCCTGGATTATTTCAATTCTTTTAAGCAAACCGTCCTCCAGTACAGTTTCGTATGGCGGCACAATGCTGTTGAATCCTGTTACAAACGCAGGACCTTCAACCGTACTGAATTGATAAGCACGTTCCAATTCTTCCGGCGTATAATAAGCTTCTCCTTTACGCTGCAACGTATATGGTTCCCAATATTTACAAATTTCCATGGTCTCTTCTTTTACTTCGTCCGGGCAGTACTTGCTTTTAGCCAAATCAAAGGTAACAAAAAAGCTTAATTCGGGATACAAGGGTATTGCCTCCGGGTGCTCCACATGATCCCCAACAATTAGCTCGTCTTCCTGAACGATTAGAGTTATATTATTTAAGATGTTGGCCAGCCCTTTTGCTCTTCTTATAACTCTCGGATCACCTACGGTTTTTTTGTATGATTCGGTGATCAGCCTGGCCCGCTCAATTCCAGTCCTTACGGTTTCATCTACAAATTCACCCGCGGAAGTATGCTTCCAACGGCACCTTGCTTTGAGCCTTTTAGTCCTTTCCGTTATAGGCATCCCAATACCCTCCTTTTCTTAAATTTGGGCCTTTAATTGGCCAGTTTTTGAATAAAGAATTTGCATTTATCTGTCGCCATATCGCCCATAACCGGTTTGGACAACCAATACTTGCCCTTTTGATCCTTTTCTTCGCGCACACAATCACCTTTGCCGGGTTCAAAATCATCCGCGTTTTCAGGGATAGCGAAAAAAGCTTTGCACTCCGCACAGGTAGACACAATATCACCCCTTCGTTTTTTATTAAATCCTTCCGCCTTAAACAGACAGCTGAATTTTTTTTGAGAATTTTCTGATTTTAATAATTGTTGCAAATATTGTGCCTAGTTTGCTTCTTTTTTTAAAGCTACTTAAAACCTGATATTGAATGACACCAGGCTTGTATTGCTCCAATAGCAGTTCAACCATGAATACAAGAATTTCACCATTGAACGATCTTGAATTTCATAATTGAAATTATAAGCCTTTAATATTGCATTGACAATGCACTGCTAAATTATCATGCTTGTCCGCACCTTCTATTTAAAAATAGCATGACCTGCGATTATTGCCTAGTAAGAATCTTTAAAAACCGAACTTTCATGCATAGCCGAACTGTGCCAAGGAACAATATACATGAGGCCAAAAAGAAAGGAGTGATTGCTTAATGTATCAAACCAACCAGCAGCAAATGGGACAGCAAATGGGACAGCAAATCATGCCCGAGCCGCCCAACAACATGATCAGCACCAAGGACCATCTCTACCTTACCGACGCCCTGTCCTGGGAACTGGGGGCTATGAAGATGATGCACCACGCCGCCATGAACTGCGCCGACCCGGAAATCAGCGATTTCCTGAACCGGGCGGGGCAAATGCACCAGGCTCACTACCTGCAATTGCTGACCCATTTGAATCCGGCCAACGCCGTTAATATGTAAGGAGGGAAATAACTTGTACGGACAATACCAACCGCAATTCACCGGCCCTCAGATACTCCACGGCATGACAGGGATGCAGGGAATGCAGGGGATGCAACATCAAGGTATGCAGCAGCAAGGTATGCAGCAACAACAAAACAAGATCAAAAACCCCAAAACACAATTGGCCCAGGAGAAAGGGCCGCAAATCAACGACCGGGACAACCTGAACCTTGCTCTGGCCCAGGAGAAATACATTACCGACAATTTTAATGTGTTTGTCCGGGAAGCCAGCCACCGGCAACTGCACACCGACGTAATGCGCATATTCATCGAAACCCACGCCATGACCCGGGAACTGTTCAACCTGATGTTCCGCAAGGGCTGGTACACCCTGGAGGGTGAACAAAAACAAAAGCTGGCCCAGTCCTACCAGAAGTTTCAGGGATATAGCAACCAGTTCCCCTACTCCAACCAAATGCACTAAACCATGGTGCCAGGTGTTAAAAGTTAAAAGTGTTAAAAGTCATGAACTATAGTTCATGACTTTTAACACTTTGCGCCAAAGGGTCAAATATAGTTTGTGGAAGAAATACAATTGGTTTGTCGTAGAGATTTACTCAGGTATGGATAAAAAAAATAACCCCCGTGAAACACCATGGATGAGCATGGTAAACATTCAGCCCAAGAAAACAGGCAAAGAAATTGCGGGGGTTAAAAAAATATAAACCGGCGATACGAAAAAGCCGGTTGTTGTCTAAAACTACTTGAAAAACAAAACCATAGGCAACCTTTCCCTGGAAGGCTTTACCGTATGAGGCATTCAGGCTGGTTCCTGACTTTCCGGTTAACCTGAGGTTAACCGGTCACAGTGGCCGGACCGTCCAGGATTCTCACCTGGTTCCCTATACCCAAACGCATAATATATATTGTTTATATTATTTTACATCTTATTGGAAAGAAAAGCAAAACTTTTTTAACATTTAAGCAACACTAGCGCCGGCAAACCGCCGGTTTGCATCAAACAGCTCAGGTGCCGTTAAACCCTACGGTAACTTTGTCTCCTTCGATAATCACGGGCACCAGCCTGTCGGGCGAATGCTTGAGAAATTCCTTGTAAACATTCTTACTGGACAGTACGTCATGGTAATCGCACGCGCCTCTGGCTTCGTAGTGGTTCTTAGCCGCAGAGCTGAACGGGCAGCCCATTTTTCCGTAAATGATCACCTTATCGCTCACAGCAACCACTCCTTTTGCGGGTTAAAATTCAATTCCCTTTTGCGCCCTAACGCCCCGGGAAATGGGGTGCTTTACATTTACAGCCTCAATAACCCTGTCCGCACAATCCGTCACCGCCGGCGGGGCGCCCCGGCCGGTGATAAAAAGAGTTGTTCCCGGGGGCTTCTCTTTAATCAAATCCACAATATCCGCTTCTTGCAGCAGGCCGAATTTAATGCAGTACAATATTTCATCCAGCACCACCAATTGATATTCACCGGACACAATGTTGTCCCTGGCTACCTCCAGGGCGGCTCTGGCCGCCTCAATATGTTTTTTTAGCGTTTCTCCGGTGGCAAACCGCACAAATCCCAGCCCCAGCTTTTTAATGGTCAAGCCGGGCGCCATTTTTTCCGCCGCCAGATATTCCCCGTATACCGATTTGCCTTTGATAAACTGCAGGACTAAAACCCTTTTACCCTCGCCCCAAAAGCACAAGCTCTCACCCAAGGCCGATGTGGTTTTGCCCTTGCCGTCTCCGGTGAATACCGTAACCCCGCCTGCTTCAAGATCCGCCAAATACTCCGCCTCCTACAGCAGCGTCGATTCCGTCACCAGCCTGTTGCTATGGGCGTAATGCTCGCTGGAGCAAGAACCGGCTTTCTTTAACGCGGACAACAGCAAGCCCTCAAAATGCTCCAATCCGGTTTCGTAGCTGGCCGCGGGCAACCCGCAGTAATCAAATATCTCCAGTATTTCCAGGTCGGGCATCTCGATTAAGCCGGTATCAATAATCAGCATCCGGTCGCAGCAGCCGAAATTTAACCGAGCTGAAATCCTGTCCCACTGCAGCGTTTTTTTGATCATTTTATCCCAGTTTTCAAACCAGCCCGGGGTGAGAAAAAATGCTTTCCTGTATTGATCCTGACCGGAAACCTTCGGGCCCAGGAGCATTTCCACGCAGTTTCCCGCTCCGATTAATACAGCCCGGCCATCTGCAGCCACCTGTTCGATACCGGCGAAACACTTATTGCCGTAGACAATGACCTGACCCGGCCCGTTCAGGTGCGATTTTACTTCCGCCTTTATCCGGTCGGGGAAAACATGCATGGAGCAATCAAGATACTTGACGTCAACATCCAGGCCATGCTTGCGGACTAAAAAATCAATTTCTCTTTTCATGATCGAGCAGCTCAGTAGCTTAACCCCGGGGTATCCGGCGATTTTAGTCATGTTTTTTTTTATGCTTAAGTGACAATCCCTGGGCAGCGCCAATTCAGCCGCCACCTCTATGCTTTTTAAAACCCCGGCCGGCACCAGGCAGGCCGGGTGGACCACGCCTTCACCCAGGAGCTTGTAAGTCTGGGTTTCGTGTAATTTGCTGAATAGCTCTTTGTATGGATCAACAATAATTAAACTTGTCGAAATTTTGTTTATATTTGGGCATTCGGTTGCAATGCGTACCTCCACCTGGCGCCGGTTAATTCTGTTTGCCTGCACTTTGGTTGTAAAACCGCATATTCCGGACGTAATCTCAACTTCAGCCATCGACTTGCCTCCTTAGAGTCCTCCCACTTATACTCCCGACAAGCCAAAATGTAATAACCAAATACACCATTATTCTTTATTCTGATATATTAATGGTGACATCCTTAGGCAATGCTCCGCCCAACTCAACCTGGATGGCTTTGATAATGGCGCAGGGCACCGGACAGTCCGAGTTGTGCAGCCTTTTACTGGCCGCTTTGTAGATATAGGATTCCACCATATTGCCGAAAACGCCTTTGGAACAATCCACCTCAGCCAAATCCTCGTTCAGCATCCGCACGTCCCGGCAGGCGCTGATGATCTCTACCTTAACCTTCAGCTTGGAAATTTTCTGCACTTTTACCAACACCGTAAAGCCGCATGCTCCGGCAAAAACCTTGGCCTTGGCCATCTGCAGGCTCTCCTCCCCCGTCACACCACTAATCAGAGCATTTCTATTATGATCTATTGTGACAAATAAATAAAAATTTTTTAGTTTTTTTTAAATTATACTACTTAAACGGTTAATAAAAAATGATGGTTTTGGGGCTAAGCCAGGGGGGAGAAGCCCCAAAACAAAATGTGACAGCAGGGAGGAGTGATATTTTATTTGTTCTTTCTAACCCACTTTTCGGCTCCGTACCGCTTAACCGTATCCACCATGGCCTTGACGTTGGCCACAGGCGCTTCGGGCCAGATGTCGCAGCTGGGCATTACCGAGTCCACGCTGCCTTCCATGGCTGCAATGGTGGCCTGTTCCACAATCTCCGGGGTCCCCAGCACCAGCACGCCGTACGCGTCGATATTGCCGAACAGCAGCGGCTCATAACCAATGTCGTTGCGGCTCCTGGCCAGGTCGTTCTTGATTTCCACGCTCAGGGCGTCCGCACCGCTGGCCTGCATGTTTTTCATTACGATATTGGTGCTGCCGCAGATATGCAGGAAGTTGGGCGAACCAATCTCGGCAAAAATACGGCCCAGATGCGGGTCAATGACCTGTTTGAAGTTTCGGGGGCTCAAAACATCGGTGGTGGCGCCCATCTCGCGGATGCAGATGATGTCGGCGCCGGCTTCACGATACTTGGCCGCCATGGTGATAATCAGTTCGGTAAGCACCGACAGCATGCCGTTTACCAGGTCGGGTTTTTTAAACGACAGCTTGAACAGGTCGTTCAAATCCATGATCTGACCGGCCATGGTAAAGGGACCCAAAAGCCAGGCCACCACCGGGACCTCGCTGCCAACATCCTTTCTCAACAGGCTCAGGGCTTCCATAACCACCGGGTAACGGCCCCTTTCCCAAATCTTATCGGGAATGGTGATGGTCTGCATTTCCTCTTCGTTATGAATAATCTTCTCTTTAATGGTGGGGTACAGCAGCTGGTTCACGTTCTCGTAGGCGTTCATGACGCAACCCAGCGCCTCGGCGTCCACGCACATGTCGTAGGGCACCACAACGCTCTCCATACCGGTATTTTTATAGGTAAAAGCCGACGTGTTGGCCATTTTAACGGCGTCGCCGTGCACGGTGGGAAACTTGTACCCGTACTCCTCCAGGCTGGCGGTCAATACGCTGCCGAAACCGCTAAAACAAGCCATTCTGTCGGCATCTTTATTGGCCAATATACTCAGAACCCGCTCTTTTGAATTCACTGAATCATCTCCTTTTTTATTTGGGGACATTCCTGTCCCCAAAGAATTACCCGAACTTCAGCAGGTGTGTCCCCTTTCCGCTCTAGACATTCCTGTCCCCAGAGTACTCCCCGGACTTCAGCAGGCGTGTCCCCTTTCCGCTTTACCCGATTCTGCCGCCGGGGTTTTTCACCGACAGATCATAAATCTCCTCCACCAGAATTTGCACCACCGCGATGGGATTGGGCATATTCATCCGGTTCAGGTTTTCCACGTACAGGTCATAAACCGGCCCGCCGGTGACCAGCTCCGTTTTCCCGACGAACCTGTAGCCGCTGAGAGTTTCCTGGTTGGCCGCCGCCACGGCGGCCCAGGGGTTGACCTGAATATTACTATATGTTTTTCCGCCCACGATTTCGGCAAAGGCAATGGTATCATCGCTGATTACCCGGACAGAACCCTTGGGGGCCACGCTGGGCTTGCCGGTTTGATCCGCCGTGGCCACAAAGCACTGGTTACTCTCCAGCATTTGTTTCATTTCCGGACTAATCACGGACATTTAAAAACACCTCCCTAAATTATCCGGATAACTGCTTGGCAAAATCGCCGAAGAATTTATAAAGCGGGTGGTTGGGATTATCCGGCAGCTTGCCGGTTTCGTCGTAAACCATGGTGGCCAGCATCATACTGGCGGTGGCCACGGCCGGAATAATCTTGGTCAGGTTGATAATCGGCCCGCTGAAAAGCAAGTCGGACCAGAAGAAAGCAGCCAGGCCCTGGGTGGTGGCGTTCATGGCGGTAAACCCGTCGGAACCCCACATCTCCCTGGCTTCCTTCCACATGTAAGTCCCGTTGGAAGAGGCCACCCCGCAGGGATACCCGAACTCCTCCTTCACCATTTTGCTGGCGATGCAAGAAAATGAAGTGGACGGCAGGTTCATTACCGAAGTGTCCACCAGCACCGTCTCAAACCGGTGGTCGCCAATTTGCTCCAGCATTTTTTGCAGCCCGCTGACCCGCCCCTTGGGCGAGGGGTCTTCCTGGTTGTAGGCCTGCAGCACCACGTGTTTGATCCCCAGGGCAGCCAGTTTGTTAACCTGCTCCGGAATATCTTTGTCCCAGGGAGTGATGCTGTTGTACAGCAATCTGTCCTGCAACCCCTTTTGGCAGCAGTATTCGGCCGCCTCCAAGCGGGCTTTTTCCACCCACATATCAATGCCGAAGGGACGGTCGCTGATACTGGTGTAAAAATCAACGTATTCCTTCATCTCCGCCGCCGAAGTGGCCACCAGCGCCACCAGCGCCGGCACCCCGGTCTGATCCGAAAGCTCTTCCATTTTCTTTACATACTCCGTGGCTTTCTGACGGTCAAATTTTCTCTCTTTCCGGCTCTCCAGAATCTTATCCCCGTTATGGAACATGGAGGCGATTAACAGCGGCGGATTGTTGCCCGGCTGCCCGCCAATCTTCCAGTTACCCAACTGAAACACCTTTTGTGCACTGGATAAAGTAAGCATTTAATCAACTCCTTTCAGTGGTCAGTCTAAAGTCAAAAGTCATCGTTTGGGTATTTGATCTAAAATGTGCTGGATGGTGGGGAATTTATGGGTGGCGTGCGGGAAGGCCATGGCCAGGGCAAACCTTTCCTGGAAATCCGATTCCACGGCGGTTTCCACAAACTCCACGCTCCGGGCCACTTCCTGGGCTTCCCTGCGCTTGCCCCGGTCCAGCAGCGCCAGCTTGGCGCCGTCGCCGGCCGCGTTGCCCACCGCCTGCACCTTCTCCAGGTCGCAGTCCGGGAACATGCCCATCACCAGGGCGCTTTCCTTTTCAATATAGCTGCCGAAGGCGCCGGCCAGGGTCACGCTGTCCACCGCGGTCACCCCGTACTTCTCCATCAGGTACTCGGCGCCGCAGTACAACGCTGACTTGGCCAGCTGCACCGCCCGGACGTCCCCCTGGGTAACCGTGATATCCTTACCAATGGACGTTTCCGCAGCCCAGGCCACCACGTATTCGGGTTTGCCGTCTTCGCCCCTGCGCACCCGCGAGAATTTCTCTTCCAGCTGCTTGATGTTGAAACGACCGCTCTTATTGATAATGGCGGACTTGAACAGCTCGGCAATCACATCGATAATGGCCGAACCGCAGATCCCCTTGGCATCCGTTTTTTGCACCTGCGGGTACCATTCTTCCATCCCGATCACCTTATACGTGGGTTCCAGGGTTTCCGGATCAATTTGAATTCTTTCAATGGCCCCGGGTGCGGCCCGCATGCCGAACTTGATCTGGGCGCCCTCCAGGGCCGGTCCGGTGGCGCAGGAGGTGCACATCAATTTGGTGCCGTTGCCCACGTCAATTTCCCCGTTGGTCCCGATATCAATCAGCAGTCTGACCTCTTCGGTTTGCTTGTAGGGTTCCTCGGCAATCAACACGCTCACATTGTCCGGCCCCACAAACCCGGCCTCCACCGGCAGGGTATGGACGTTGGCGCATTTGTTCACTTTAATGCCCAGGTCCCGCGCTTTCAGGTCCAGGGAGCTTTTCACCCCGGCGGTGAAGGGTGACCGCCCCACAAATTTGGGGTCGATATTGAGGGCGATATGCTGCATCACCGTGTTGAATACAAGGGTGACTTCCATAATATCCGTGGGCTGCATCTCGATTTGTTTGGTCATCCGCTCGGCCAGGGTGTTCAAACCTTTGATGATGGCCTTGTGCATCCTTTCCAGCCCGTCGTCGTTCATCATGTGATAAGTGATCCGGGACAGCACGTCTTCGCCGTACCGGACCTGGGGGTTCATCATGGAGTCCCGGACCAGGGTTTCACCCGTCCGCAGGTCGCACAGGTAAGCCGCCACCGTGGTAGTGCCGATATCCACCGCCAGGCCCACCACCGTCTCCACCAGTCCGGGCTCCACATGGATAATCTCCCTGTCGTCCCAGACGGTGGCGGTGACGCACCAGTTGCCGTCCCTGATTACATTGGGCAGCTGCAGCAGGCAGAAGTAATCGATGCCCAGATTTTCCGGCAGGCCGTATTTTTCATGCAGCGCTTCCCGGAGCCGCTCGTAATCGCCGTGATGGTCCTCCAGGGTGGCCGGCGTCAGTTCCACGTAATACTTGGTCACCGCCGGGTCCAGGTTAAAGACGCGCCCCTCTTTGCCGATCTCCAGGCAAATCTGCTTGGCGCCGCGGCTCTCCTCCGGAATAAAAATCAGCACATCGCCCTGGATTTTGGCTATGCAGGCCAGACGGTAATTATCCCCGATCATTTCCTCCGTCAGAAACTGAGACTCCTCTTCGGGCTGGAATGCCGAAAGGTGCCCGGCCCGGGAATCAATATTGAACTTTTCAAAAAACCCCTCTTCCAGTTTCACTTTGCACTTGCCGCATTTTTTAGCCCCGCCGCAAATGGCCTCAATATCCACTCCCAATTCCCGGGATGCTTCGAGGATTGTCTTGCCCTCCTGCACCCGGCCCCTCCGCCCGGAGGGTTGAAAGATTACCTGGTATTCATTCATTCTTAAGACCCTCTCCTCCGAATGTGCGTTAGTGTCTGATATTCACCCCTGCCCCCATACAGGGCGGGGGCAGGGGTAAAACGCCTGAATATCCTTTAATACCTAAATATCCTTCAGTGAAGCCACCATGTTAATGGCGTCCTGCAGAGCGTTGCTGGCATTGGGGGCATAACCGTCGGCGCCCCACTTGTTGGCTATTTCCTCGGTCACCGGCGCTCCGCCAATCATAATCTTGGCCTTGGGGTTTTTCTCCTTGATCTGCTTAATGATGTCCTTCATCCCCACCATAGTGGTGGTCATCATGGCGGACAGGGCCACGATTTCAGATTCGGTCTTCAGCTGCTCCTCCACGAAATTCTCCAGGGGCACGTCCCGGCCCAGGTCGTGCACCGTGAATCCGGCGGCGTCAAACATCATCTTTACGATGTTCTTGCCGATATCGTGCACATCGCCCTGGACCACGCCCATCACCACCTGGCCCTTGACCCTGGACTTGCTCTCGTCGCCCTTGAGCAGGGGGCGCAAGATATTCAGCCCGGCATACATGGCATCGGCGCACATCAGCAGTTCCGGCACAAAATATTCCTGCTCCTCGTAAAGCCGGCCGCACTCCTGCATCCCCACCACCAAACCGTCAAATACCGCCTTATGCGGATCAAGCCCTTCACTCAGGCCCGTGTTCACTGTATTGACAATGCCTTCCTCGTCATAGCTGACCACGCCGTCCGCCAGCGCCTTAAGCAGTTCCTGTTCCCTTTCCGGTGTCATAATGAAGCATCCCCTTTCAGTGTTTTTTCACATCAACAGGTAGTTTATTTATATACCCCGTATGTTTTGGCCGCTTCCACGATAGCCATGGCATTGAGCACGGTACCGTTGGGCGGGTACTCGCAGCCGGGCGCCAGAATAAAGCCGCCGTTGCAGTCCTTAAATGTTTCAATGCATTTCCTGGCCGCTTCCAGAGTATCTTCATAGCTGTAGGACAGAGCCAATTCCGAAGGAGTCAGATACCCCAGGGTGACGATCTGGTTGCCCCACTTGGCGGCATGCTCTTCCCACGTCTTGCAGTCGTCCGCCGGGTAGGCGTGGGATATGCCCACGGGATCCAGCCATTTCTGCTGGACGTCGAAGTAAATGCCGTTACCGCAGTTATGCAGCAGCACCGGCAGGCCGGTGGACCGCATGGTGTCCATCACCTTCTTGGCGGAAGGACCTTCTATTTTTTCCCACATCGCCTTTCTCATAATGCTCTGAGACGCGTAAAGGGTGTCCTGCATCAGGGCGTGGGCGCCGGCTTCCGCCATGGCTTTGGCGTATTCGCACAACACATCGGCAATCACGTCCTCGGCGTACATCACGGCATCGGGGTACTTCAGGCAATCCATGAACACCCGCTCATGCCCTCTCAGTTGGGAGAGCACGCCCAGCGGGCCGTAAATGAAGCCGGTAATGGCAACTTCCTTGCCAATTCTCTTGGACAGAATGTCAATCACTTTTAAAACCATGCTCATCCTTGGTGTTTCACGGGGGTTGATTCTCTCTATCTTGTAATAGTCGTCTTTACTCTTAATCACCGGGTTATTAGTCTGGGTGTAAGCGGTGCTGTTGACCGGGTAAACCACTTCCTGACCCCAGTCGGCGCATTCCACGGACAGGTCGATTAACAGGACCAGGGCGTCGTCACCGATAACCCTTTGAGCCTGGATAAAAGACTCGGCGCACTCCTCCGCGTCCGTGGACCATTTTGGATAATCCACGCCCAGCATCCGCCGCGACGCGCCGTTAAACAGCGTGCATACCGGCACCCGGTCCGGCTTCTGTCTGCCCAGGGCGGCGGCTGTCCTTTCCAGCCCGGTCATTTGTTGGCCTTGAAATAAAGAAGCCATTTTTAATACCTCCCCTGCTTAAAATTAGAACCTTAAGCAAACCAACTGTGCAAAGCCCGCATCAACTTCAATCCAGCAACAGTATCTCTGTATAAATCACCTCCTTCGGATTATCAAGACCAAAGGGCAAACCTGCCTCCCCGGCAGTTTTAATGACGTCAATCCCCATGGCTTCCGCGCTGGGCCGCGCCTGGGACGGGTTTCGGCAGGGCAAACCGGAGCGGGCCCCCACGCATTCCTCACAGATGCGGCAGTTGGACGCCCCCAGACCGGTCGCAAAATAAAACCCCAGCCCCAGGGCCTTTTTCTCCAGCTCGCCCAGCATAAGTTGCGCTTTTTTCTCGGTTTCGGTCAGTGTTTTTTCTTCTATGCCGTACGAAACAACCTGGATCACCAGGGCGCAGGAATACCTGGCCAGCACGGACCTGAACTCCGTCACCGGCATGGTGTTGGGCGGGCAGCGCAAACTGTTCCCGTAATGCGGGCAGAAGGGAATCTGGCATTTCAGCCGCACCCTTTCGTCCACCACAATCTGATTGGCCTGGATCAACTCCGCCCGGTAGGCGCCCATGGCCAGGGCGCTGTTCCTCATTTCGGCAAACTTTTCAAACCTGCTCAGATCCATCAAGAACCTCCCGACTTTAGACTTTAGACTTTAGACTGTTAATTTCTTATACAGTTCCGGCAGCTTGACGGGCAGCAGCTCAATATCGTCGATGACGATATAACCCACCGAGCCCATGATTTTTTCCAGGTATTCCTTGCCCTTGCGGTCCACGGTAATGCAAAAGGGGGTAATCAGCTTCATTTTGGCCTCGCTGATGGCCAGTCTGGAATCCTCCTGGGCGTAAAGCAGCTCGTCGCGCTGCAGCCAGGCCTTAAAATCACCGTTTTCCTGCCCGGCGCAGTAATCAAAATCGTACGGCCGGCCGTCGCTGAGCAAAATCAGCAGCCGCACCGAGGCTTCAACGCCCTCCAGTTTACTTGCGGCATGCCTTACCGCCGCCCCCAGCCGAGTCTGCCCGCCGCTCTTTAATCCGCCGAACCGCTGCTTGGTCACCTCGCCGTGGGCTTCGCCAAATTCCTTGACCACGTAAAAATTAACCCGATCCCGGCCCTCGCTGTTAAAACCGTAAATGGCGTACTGGTCGCCCAGCACCTCCAGCGCCTCGGCCATAATAACCACCGATTCCTTTTCCACGTCCAGGATGGTCTTACCGCTGTCCAGCACCTGGTCGGTGGAATTGCTTAAATCGATTAAAAAGGCCACCGCCACGTCCCGGACGCGCTTGTCAATCCTGGTGTAAAACCCGCCCGTGACCATTACGCCCCTTTTGTTATCCACCCAGGCTTCCACCATGGCGTCCAAATCAACCTGGTCGCCGTCCTCCTGGCGGCGAAAACGCCTGAACCGGTCCGGTCTCAGCAGGGCGAAGTATCTTTTTAACGACGCCACCAAACCGTAGTGCCGCTCCAGGGTCTCCCGCACAAAGGCGCCCGAGCTGGGCCGTAGCGTAAACTCCCGCACCCTGGCCCAATCCGGCTTGTATCCACCCCGGGTGTAATCCCACTCGTCGTAATCCCGCACGGCCAGGCACGATTCGTTTTCTTCCCGGACGAAATCAGCCAGCAGGCCGGTTAAATATTCAATGTACGGCTCCTTATCCAGGCCGCCGGGGAGCGCTTTAATCACCGCCCGGCCATAATACTTGCCGCTTCCGGAACCCAGCTCGGCATATTTCCTTTCCACCGCCCGGGATACCGCCAGCAGAACCGGGCTCATCCCATTCCGGACTGCCTGCCGGTCCCAATCCCCATCCTGCATATCCGGGCTGTGCTCCCTGATATGCAGATACCACCGGGTGGCCAAACGCAGGCTGTCGGCGGCGCCCGCGCCGCCCGCCCCCACC
>JAEXOR010000057.1 GCA_023439185.1 Bacillota bacterium
CGGTTCATGGTGGACCCCCGGGATGAACGTACCCCGGGTGAGTATTTCGAGGTGGTGGGCTGTGAGGAGGGGGCTTTCGGGTGCATGGGCCTGATGGCCTGCGATGATAATTGTCCCATGGAGTTGCTGCTGCAGACGCAATTGGCTTTTGTGCGCCGTAAGATGGCGCGCTTTGGGCTGGGGTATAAGGAGAAGAAACGTATTAGCAAGTAGTCAATCCATGACGGATGGCATATTTTGTCAATTGGGCTATGGTATCAATGGCCAGTTTTTTCATGATTTTTCTACGGTGAGTTTCAACGGTTTTTTCACTGATAAACAATATCCGGGCAATCTCAAAATTCTTTTTGCCGTCAGCCAACAGTCGGAGAACTTCGCGTTCTCTGACTGTTAATGTGTCATCCGGTTCATCATTCTCATGATCTATTAGCTCATTTATGTTGAGTTGCAATTCTAAAGTTAGTTGGATTATTTCACGGCCTTTGAAAGTTTCTGCCAGTACTTTCATCCCCAGTTGTTTTTCCAATAAGGCCTTCAAACAATCGCGAATGATTTTATGATTATCCGCAATTATTATTTTCATTTTGGTCACCACCACAATTTGTGAAATTAATCACCAATATGTACACAATACTATCTGTTCTTTTTATGATATTTATTTTTCCGGCAGTTTTATTTTAATTTAAGGTAGAGAATAAATATTTTTCGACATATTTTCAAAAGTTCCTCTAACCTGCCTGGTAATAAATAAATCGGGTTTTTCAAAGAAAACATTAGATTTTGCATAAAAATAAGGAAAATCCTGATATTTTCGAGAGATTTCTGTACTACATTCGGCCTTGACGCCAAAACAGTGTAAAAATGGGCCACGCCTCAAGGACACCCTTGGTAACCCGGTAATTATCATGCATTTTCTTTCCCAGTTTATCCAAAATGGCCCATAAATTTGACGGTGGCGGCTTTAGATATGCCCGTTTTAATTGGGTTTTTTAAAGAAAACATTAGATTTTATACAAAAATAAGGGAAATCCTGATATCCTCGAAATGGTTTCTGTATTACATTAATTATAATGTACAGTCTTGATAATTAATTTTTATAAGATAAATCAGCGACCGCTTTTTAACCTGCGGTTTAAATTTACAAATTGTTGGAAGCAGGAGAGTTCAAAAATAGATAGTTTAGGTTGAATATTGTTTGGTATATCGAAAGGGTTGTTTAGCACATGGGCAAAGTTTTTACTTTCAGAAGATTGCCAAAACATAAATGGATTGTACTTTTGGGTGCTCTTCTAATCCCTTTGGTTATTTATTTTACCTATAACCAGTACCTGGCTTCAAAAAAAAATCTGAATAATCTGCCGGTGCAGTTGGACAAGGTGTTGACAATCGAACAAGGCATAGCCTGTGCGGAAGAACTGGAGGACATGCGTACGGAGGATACAAAGGAGTTATTTTTTTCGGTTGTCGGGATAACCAGGCAAAGTTTACTGCAACAAATATTTTCATTTATTATTCTTTCTTTAGTTGCTTTAGGGATCATTGGTATTCCCCTGGCCAGCAGGGCAGCGAGGGAAAATAATATTTACCGGTTGATTCTTGCCACCACTAAAAACGCCATCATCATTATTAACCGTAACGGGAAAGTGGCTTTAATAAACAGAGTGGCGGAAAGTATTTTTGATATTGACCGGTCAAATATTGTTGGCCGGTCGTTTGCAGAAGTCTTTACGGGCCGCAGTCATACCGGTGAAATTGCTTTTACTTATCCCGTGGATCAAGTGCTGCGTACCGGAGAGGGCAAATGCAACGTGGAAATAACATATACGGATGGTGACGGATGGAACTATAGTTTATTGGTAGACTGTTTGTTGCTGCATCAAAACGAGGATGTTACCGGCGCTATGCTGCTCCTGAGGGATATAACCGAGCAGAAAGTGATTGAAGATAAATTGAAAGGTTTGGCTGTCCGGGATGGTTTGACTTTAATTTATAACCACTCTTATCTGAAGCAGGTGCTAACAAGAGAGGTTGAGCGGGCATCCTCCCGTAACAGTGCCGTATCTTTCTTAATACTGGATCTGGATAGCTTTAAAAATTATAATGATAATTTCGGACATCCGGCAGGAGACCAATTACTAAAAGAATTGGCTCAAATTATGCAAAAGCATGTTCGGGCCAATGACACCGTGGGACGTTATGGCGGAGACGAGTTTGCAGCCATCCTTCCGGATGCCGATATATCGGTGGCACGTGAAGTGGCCGAGCGCCTGCGAACGGTTATCGAAAACTTTTCTTTTCCGCATAGTGAGCTGGTAGCAGGCGGGAGGGTCACCGTATCGGTGGGGATAGCCTGCTATCCCCTGCAAGCTAAAAACGCCGCCGATTTGGTCAGACTGGCGGATGAGGCTATGTATAAAGCCAAGAGGACGACGAAAAACAGGGTGGAGGTATATTCATCTGTTTTAGAAGGGCTTTCCCTTCACCTGCAAGAGAAAGAAGGAGAAATGTTTCTCCATAGTCTGGAAGTAATGTTGCGAGTGTTAAAAATAAAAGATCCTTATACTTATTACCATTCGGAAAAAGTCTCCCTGTTGGCCAATAAGTTGGCCAAAGAGGTCTTATCGGAAGACCGGAAAGTGACTCAGGTTACTATAGCCGCCCTGCTGCACGACCTTGGCAAGCTGGAAATTCCGATAGAGTTGCTTAATAAGCCGGGTCCTCTTTCTGATGATGAGTGGCAAACGGTTCGCCGGCATCCGGAACTGGGTATGGATGTAGTTAAGCAGATCAAACCCTTTGAAGAATTGGCGACCATTGTTCTGCACCATCATGAGCGCTATGACGGCCAGGGATATCCTAGCGGCCTGGCCGGGGAAGCAATACCGTTGGAGGCAAGGATCATAGCCATAGCGGATGCTTATGACGCCATGACCACCTACCGGACATACCGACCGGGCAGATCGTCAGATGCAGCTTTGTTGGAAATTGAAAGAGAATCGGGCTTTCAATTTGACCCCGGTTTGGCCAGATTGTTTTGTAAAATACTGTAACAACAAAGGGGGATTCCAATGGAAGTGTTTAATGGTTGCGAAAGGGGGCGAGCGGGCATTATCAGCCCGTAACCATGAAATTAAACATAGGAACTAAGCTGGCCTTAATTACATCATTAATAGTAATTATATCCGTTAGTTCGATAGGTTTTCTGTCCTATAACAAGTCCCGGGCCATGCTGGTGGACTCCACCAGGGATAAGCTGGTAACTGACGCCCAAATATATTCGGACATGATCGACAAATATATATTCGAGCGCAGTCAGGATATTAACATTTTGGCCCTGAACTCTAAAATCAGGAGTCTGGATGTCAGTGCCGGGGAAAAATCCGCCGTGCTGCGGGAATTCAAACAGTACTACAGTTGTTACGCTTCTATATCGCTTACCGATGCCGACGGGCTGCAGATAGCGGACAGCGACGGCAATACCGGTACCATGAAAAACGATACCGAATGGTTTGAACCGGCCATTAGGGGCAATATGTATATCTCCGACGTACGGATGTCTTTGGATTTAAAGAAGCCAATCCTCAATTTTTCCGGTCCGGTTAAAGACAACAACGGTGATATAATCGGAGTTTTAACCACCCGTCTGATCCTGGAAGATACAATTTGGGTCATCGCTGATGAGTTCGGCAAGTTGCAGAGTGAGGCGGGAAATACCGGTTACGCCTACGTGATTAATCAACAGGGTATTTTTATGGCTCATCCCAACCGGGAAATGGTGCTTAACGACAATATATTTAATCTGGGCGACGATGGTTTAAAAACCGTCGGAGAAAAAATGATCGGGGGAGAGACCGGACTTGCCCGTTACGCTTTCGAGGGGGTTGAAAAGTATGTGGCCTATGTTCCCCTGGACGGCTGGGGAGACTATGCGGGGATGGGCTGGTCAATCGCCCTTACTTCGCCGGTCAGTGACTTTCTGAGTCCGGTTAACGCCCTGCGGGGTTACGGAATAACCATCGGTATAGTTGCAATGCTTTTGGGCCTTGTCATATCAGTTATCTTTGCCCGGCAGATGGCCAGGCCGATTAATTTAATCCTTAATAATGTCAATCTTTTGGCTGCCGGTGATTTAAGCCGGGACATAGATGTGCGCGGCACCGATGAAATTGCTCAACTGGCCGGTGCTTTCAATAAAATGGTGGCCGGCCTGAGGGGAATCGTAAGCAGATTACAGGAGAATTCGATGAAGCTTTTGTCGCAGAGTCAGCAACTGGCCGCTTCAGGACAAGAGGTGAGCGCCACCGTGGAAGAGTTGGCCGGCACCACCAACGAGGTAGCCTCCATAACTGCGCAAAGCAATGTTAATGCCCGTTTGACGGAGGAACAGTCTAAAAGCATGGGGCAAACGGCCGCGGGAGGCAGTCAAGCCGTTGGGCAGGCATTGGAAAAGATTAATGCCATTGCGGATAATACAAAGATTATTTCCCGGACGGTTGAAGAATTGGGCCGGCAGTCACAGCAGATCGGACAAATAATTAACACCATCGCCGGCATCGCCGACCAGACCAATTTGCTGGCACTGAACGCGGCCATCGAAGCGGCCAGGGCCGGGGAGCATGGACGGGGGTTCGCGGTGGTAGCCGAGGAAGTACGCAAATTGGCCGAACAATCAGGCCAGGCCTCCAATGAAATAACGATCCTGATCAATCAAATTCAAACCAAGGTGAAAGAATCAATAGACGCCATGCGCCAAGGTACAGTAGTGGTTGGCGAGGGGGTTGAACTGGCGGGCGAAGCGGGCGCCGCCTTAAAAGATATCGTTGAGTCTATAAGTAAAATTTCCGCCATGGTTAATGACGCGACCCGGAGTTCCGACCAAGTTAACGATAGCACACAGCAGCTGGCAGCCGCCCAGGAAGAAATCTCCTCCACTGTAGAGCAGGTAACCAAAACGGCGCAGGAGTTGACTGCCATTGCCATGGATTTACAACAGACAGCAGGGCAATTCAGGGTGCGGGATGAAGATGCTTACCGGTCGTGGTGACAACTCCATAATATGCGCTAAAACAGGGGCGGTGTCGGCCGCCCCTGTTTTTAGTTCGCAAAAAGTGACAATTTTTTTTTCGTGTCTTGACAATGGGGGCATTATACTGTATTACATTAATTATAGTGATTATTTTGAAAAAAATGAATCGGTGGCTATTGTTTGCCTAAGGATGTGATTTAAATCACAAATTTAACTGTTAACTAACCGAATGTTCTTTGGGCGTAAAATGTTGGGAGAGGGGGCGAGCGGGCATTAACAGCCCGTAACTATGAAATTAAACATTGGAACCAAGCTGGCCTTAATTACATCATTAATAGTAATTATATCTGTTAGTTCGATAGGTTTTCTGTCCTACAACAAGTCCCGGGCCATGCTGGTGGACTCCACCAGGGATAAACTTTTGACCGGGGCTCAAATATACTCGGACATGATTGACAAATATATATTCGAGCGCAGTCAGGATATCAGCATTTTGGCCTTGAACCCGAAAATCAGGAGTCTTGACGTTACTACCGAAGAAAAATCCGCCGTGCTGCGGGAATTTAAAGAGCACTATGGCTGTTACGCTTCTATTTCGCTCACCGATGCCAAAGGGCTGCAGATAGCGGACAGCGACGGTATTACAGGTGCCATGAAAAACGAAATTGAATGGTTTGAACCGGCCATCAACGGCAATATTTACATTTCCGACGTACGGATGTCTGTGGATCTACAGAAACCAATTCTCAATTTTGCCGGCCCGGTTAGAGACTATAACGGCAACATCATCGGGGCTTTGACCACCCGGCTGATTTTGGAGGATACAATCTGGGTCATGGCTGACGAATTCGGTAAATTACAGAGTGAGATGGGAAACACCGGCTACGCTTACATGGTTAACAAGCAGGGTGTTTTTATGGCTCATCCCAGCCGGGAAATGGTGCTTAACGACAATATATTTGATTTGGGCAGTGATGATTTAAAAACCGTCGGGGAAAAAATGACTGGGGGGGAAACCGGGTTTGCTCGCTACGCTTTCGAGGGGGCTGAAAAATATGTGGCCTATGTTCCCCTGGACGGCTGGGGAAATTATGAAGGAATGGGGTGGTCAATCGCCCTTGCTTCACCGGTCACTGACTTTATGGGCCCGGTAATCGCCTTGCGGGGTTATGGAATCACCATCGGTATAATCACAGTACTTTTTGGCCTTGTCATATCAATTGTTTTTGCCCGGCAGATGGCCAAACCGATTAATTTGATGCTTAACAATGTTAATTTGTTGGCTGCCGGCGACTTAAGCCGGGATATAGATGTGCGCGGCACCGATGAAATTGCTCAACTGGCCGGCGCATTCAATAAAATGGTGGCCAGCCTGAGGGAAATGGTGAGCAAACTACAGGAGAATTCCATGAAGCTTTTGTCGGAGAGCCAGCAATTGGCCGCTTCAGGACAAGAGGTGAGCGCCACCGTGGAAGAGTTGGCCGGCACCACCAACGAGGTGGCTGCCATTACTGCGCAAAGCAATGCCAATGCCCGCTTGGCGGAGGAACAGTCCGAAAGCATGGAACAAGCAGCGGCGGAAGGCAGTCAAGCAGTTGGACAGGCACTGGAAAAAATTAATGCCATTGCGGATAATACCAGGAACATCTCCCGGACGGTTGAGGAATTGGGTCAACAGTCACAACAGATCGGCCAAATAATCAACGCCATTACCGATATCGCCGACCAGACCAACCTGCTGGCGCTGAACGCGGCTATCGAAGCGGCCAGGGCCGGGGAGCACGGACGGGGGTTCGCGGTGGTGGCCGAAGAAGTACGCAAATTAGCCGAGCAATCGGGTCAGGCGTCCAATGAAATAACGACGCTGATCAAACAAATTCAAGCCAAGGTGAATGAATCAATCGACGCCATCCAGGAAGGTTCGGTCGTGGTCGGCGAGGGGGTTGAACTGGCGGGCAAAGCAGGCACCGCCTTAACAGGTATCGTAGAGTCCATCCGCCAAATTTCCGGGATGGTTAACGACATGACCCAGAGTTCCGGTCAGGTTAACGACAGCACGCAGCAACTGGCTGCTGCCCAGGAGGAAATTTCCTCCACTATGGAGCAGGTCACTAATGCGGCACAGGATTTGTCTGTGATTGCCATGGATTTACAAAAGGCGGCGGGGCAGTTCAAGGTGCAGGATGCAGGTGTTTACCGGTCGGGACGATAACTGCAAAATATGCGTTAAGTCAGGGGCGGCATCGGCCGCCCCTGTTTTATGTCTCTAATCTGGCTGACATTACTGTGTAAATATTTTAAATATTGCTTTATTACTATAAGTTATAGTATATTAATTATATTTAAATTAGATTTTTTCAGGAGGAGCGGGTATGAATCTATCAGGCTTAATCACCAAAAACGCCTTTTATACACCGGATTACAAGGCTATCATTGATGGGGATGACGGCAGGGAATTTACCTGGACCGAATTTGACAGAATTGTCAACCAACTGAGCAACGCTTTAGTGGCAAAGGGCGTTAAGAAAGGGGACCGGGTGGCTATTTACCTGCCCAATTCTCCGGAGTATCTGTTCACATATTTCGCAGTCGCGCGGATAGGGGCCGTGGCCTCTCCCTTTAATATCCTATTTAAAACCGGTGAAATTACTTACATCCTCAACAACAACAGGGCCAGGGTACTGGTCGGCGCTTCCGAAGAGGTGCGGCAGAACGTCCTCGGGGCCATGGAGCAACTGCCGCACCTGGAAAAGATCATTACCTTCGGCAGCCCGCTGGAGGGCGCCGACGATCTGTACTCATTAATGTCAAAATCCCCTGAATATTTTGAAACCGTGGATTGCAGTCCGGACGACCTGGTGACGCTGATGTACACTTCCGGCACCACCGGAAAGCCCAAGGGGGCCATGCTTACCCACGGCAACTTTGCCAGCGGCGGAGTGGTAAATGCGAAGTTCGTGCATCTGGACGACATGGACCGGCAGCTTACGGCCGCCCCCTACTGCCATATATTCTTTGTCTATTCCGTACTGGGGCCGTTTACCGCCGGCGCGGGCGTGATTACGATGAAGCGTTTCGAGCCCGAAAAAGCCCTGGAGCTGATATCCCGTCACAAGGCGAGTCACTTCTGCGGCGTACCCACCATGTTTATTTTTATGCTGCAAAAATTCGAGCCCGGCAGGTATGACCTGAAATCATGGCGGGTGGCCAAATCCGCTGCGGCCTCCATGCCGGTGGAGATTATCTCCGAAATCGAGGAAAAATTCGGCGTTTATTTCTGCGAGAGTTACGGCTCCACTGAAACCAGCGCCACCGTCGTTTATAACCGGCTTGGTCACGGCAAGCCCGGCGCCGTCGGACCGGTGGGCCGCGACAGGCAGGTTAAGGTGGTGGACGATGAGGGCAGCGAGGTACCCGTCGGTGTGGTGGGCGAAATCCTGACCAAAGGGCCCAATGTCTGCAAGGGCTACTGGGAAATGCCCGAGGCCACCGGGAAGGCCTTTGACGGGGAATGGTACCGTACCGGCGATTTGGGCCATTTCGACGAGGACGGCTATCTGTATATCGTGGACCGTAAGAAAGACATGCTCATTTGCGGTGGTTACAATGTTTATCCCAGGGAGGTTGAGGAGGTTATTTATCAGCACCCCAAGGTATTGGAAGCAGCGGTGCTGGGTATTAAAGACGCCGTCCGCGGCGAGGTGCCAAAGGCGTACATTCGCCTGAAGGAAGGCGTGGAGATGTCGGATCAGGAACTGATTGATTTTTTGAAAGAAAGAATGGCGTCCTATAAGGTACCGCGCAATATTGAGTTTATGGCGGAACTGCCCAAGAGCGCCACCGGTAAAATTTTAAAGCGCATGCTGAAAGAACAATGAATCTTTCCCGGTGCATACGACGCACCGGTTGGTGCGGGCGAAGCCGGTAGCAACATCAGTGCCGGTTTCCAGACCGGCAGCCGTGAAACAGGGAGCCGGACAGTCATGCAGGTCCAAAGCGGAGTCGAACGCGTTTCGACTCTGCTTTTCAGATCTTACGCACTGCCCGCCCAGGTTGCTCAGGCGGCAAAACCCCAGGTTAAACTGCCGGGCTATCCGTTCCAGAATCAACGGCGTTTGGTCGGCGGAGTCCCAGTCCACCAGCACCACCTTCATCCGCGGTGACTGTTTTATGGCCGCCGCTACCTTGCTCCGCACTATCCATTCAGCCCGGTCGCCTTCGTCCGTCATCAGTACCGCCAGGCGTTTGATTCCTTCCCCTGATCCGCCGGCGATCAGGTAATGCCGCCCAATCCGGTATAATACTGCCGCCAGCCAGCCAAAGAACAGCGCCATCAGCAGGTACGCAAAAGTCAAGGTGCTCACCCCGTGATCTTTTACTCCACTATATGCGCGGCCGGCCTGACCCGCGACCGATTTAATTAAGTTATAATTAAAAATAATCAAAAAATTACGATAAATAATTATTGTAATATTTATTACAATCTTACTATTTACTATAGTACTCTGAATAGATATACTTATTAATAAAATTATATAGTTTATTAATTAGATAATTTTTACATAAGAGATAATATATTTTCATTGCAATAGGGGGAAGGAGGCAGACCATGGCGGAAGAGACATGGAAAAATTACAAGCGGAGCAGGAACAATAAGCCGTTGCCGTTA
This sequence comes from Bacillota bacterium, assembly GCA_023439185.1. Lineage (GTDB taxonomy): Bacteria > Bacillota > Desulfotomaculia > Desulfotomaculales > Desulfallaceae > BRH-c8a. Next base: position 9,696 of record JAEXOR010000057.1, read on the forward strand.
AAAGGCATCCGGGTGCTGGAGGTGGCGACCCTTATTTTGGGACCGGTGGGGCCAAGCTTCACCGCGGCAATGGGCGCCGAGGTGATTAAATGTGAGATCCCGCCCATCGGGGACACCGCCCGGAACATGACGCCCTTCGGTTACATGTACCAGGGGTTTCCACCGGTATTTATCCATAATAATGTCAACAAGTACTGGATTGGTTTGGATTTGCACAAGCCCGAAGGGCAGAAGCTGTTCCATGAGCTGGCGGCCAAGTCCGATATTATTGAGGTTAATCTGCGTCCGGGCGTGATGGAGAAGTGGAACGCCGGTTATCACCAGATTAAGGAGATTAATCCGGGCATTATTTATATCTCCAAGACCGGGTTTGGTCAATGGGGACAGTACGCCGCCGAAAACAGGCCTTCCAACGACGGCGCGGCCCAGGGGCTTTGCGGCTATGCCTGGACCTCGCGTTTCCCGGGCCGGCCGCCGCTCAAGGCCGGCATCTATGCCTGCGACGATTTCGGCGGAGTGATGGGTGAGGTGGCGGTACTGGCCGCTCTGCACCACCGGGATAAGACCGGTGAAGGCCAGTTTATCGATCTGGCCCAGTCCGAGAATATTATGCGGGCCATGTCCTGGGTCTGGCCTTATCAGCAGATTACAGGGCAGGAAGCCATGCATTCCGGCAACCGGGATTTGTCCATCTGTCCGGCGGACACTTTTTATAGCGCGGACGGCGAATATGTGGCCCTCGCTGCGCCGGCCCCGGATGAATTCAAAGGGTTGTGCCGGGCCATGGGTATGCCGCATTTGGCGGAAGATCCCAGGTTTAAAGACCATTTAACCAGGCTGAAAGAAGAAAACGCCACCGAAATTCTTAAAATTATCGCTGCCTGGGCCAAGACCAGAACCGCCGCTGAATTGGAAGAAACAGCGGAAAAATACGGTTTCGCTGCCGCCCGGGTGAGAAACGTCAAGGATATCGTGGAAAGCGAGCATCACCGGGAGCGGGGCTATATCACCGACATTGACGACCCTGTTATTGGTCAGTACCATGACTATGAATTTCCGGTCATGATGTCGAAGACCCCGCCCAGGGCCAAGTGGTCGGTCAGACCGGTAGGTTTTGATAACGAGTATGTTATGGCCAATCTCCTCGGTAAAAATAATGACCAAATTAAACAACTGTATGATTGCGGCGCCCTGGGCAAGTGGGGCGACTTGCCGGGCCGCCGGCCGCCCGCGGACTGGGACGGCAGGTCCGGTCTGATTATGGTTAGAGATGAGGAGGAGAAAGAATAAAGGATGGATAATGGAAAAAACTGGTTCGAATGGGTGAGAGAGAAAAGCGAACCCCGGGAGGCCCATAGCAAACTCGAGGCTTTGGGTGACATAAGGGTACTGGACCTGAGTTATAAAAGTTTCGCGGGTTGCTACTGTTCTTCGCTTTTGGCTGAGTTTGGGGCTGAGGTCGTAAGAATAGAGCCGCCGGAAGGCGATTTCATCAGGACCTGCACTCCCCTGGGCATATTATACAAGGGCGAAGGACTCAATTACTTATCCGAGGGCAGAAACAAGTTCCACATTACACTGAACCTGAACGAGCCTAAAGGCAGGGAAATACTAAAAAGTTTGGTGAGCCAGGTTGACGTGCTCATTGAAACCTTCAGCCCCGGGGTCATGGACGACTGGGGCGTCGGCTATGAACAACTGAAGGAGATCAATCCCCGGCTGATCTTCGCTTCCATAACGGCCAATGGTCAGTTTGGGCCTTTAAGCAAGAGCCGGATGCCGGATTACGATAATATAGCCCAGGCCAAGTCGGGCATTCAGTATATTACCGGTGAGGTGATGCCCGAGGGGGGGACTTACGATGAGTATCCCTGGGCGGTGCCCACCAAGTCCGGTGCGTGGATGGCCTGGGCGCAGCCGGCGACGTTTATGGCGACCGGTATCCTTGCCGCTCTGCACTGGCGGGAGGTAAGCGGGGAAGGGCAGGCGCTGGACGTGTCCACCTGCGAGTCTTACGCCCGTTTCGACGATGCCAGCGCCGTCTGGTACCATGGGTCCGGCACCATTAGCGAGCGTTTTGGGAGCCTGGATACCGGCGCCTGGCTGTACTGTTTCGCTCCCACCAGTAACGGCGCTGTTTTCCTGGGCGGTCTCAGGCTGGAGATGTGGCAGGCCTTTGCCGATATGATGGGTAAATGGGATGAGTGGGGTGCCGCGGAATGGCACGACCTGACGCTATTTACCAAAAAAGAAAGCCAGTTGAAATGGTCGCCGTTAATTTTTGAGGAAACAAAAAAATTCACCAGCGAAGAGCTGGTTGATATGGCTATTGAATACGGGAAGAGTGGGCGCCTGGCCCCCATCACCCCGGTGGTGGCCCCGGTTTGTTCCCCGATGGAGACCATGCAGGATGCGCATATCCTGGAAAGGGGCATTTTGACCCCGGTCAAGGACCCGATTTACGGTGAAGTTGTGGTGGCGCAGTCGCAGTTCAAGATGACCGAAACACCTATCAGGACCAAATGGGTGTGCCGGCCGGTGGGCTATGACAATGAGCATATCTATCTTAAATACTTCGGCTACGGGCCTGCGAGGCTGAAGGAGTTTAAAAAAGCCGGTTTAATTTAACCGGACGGATATATAATACAAGCACGGAAAAGGGACCGGCTCTTTTGAAAAAGATGCCCGTCCCTTTTTGATTGGTGGATGAGGAGGGGATGCAGGGTAAACCAAATTCTTGTCGAATTATCCCCATTAGAGGTGAGTAACGTGCGCAGTGTGCGAAGGTTGCCTCACATTCTATATAACTGGTTGGTCGCCGGGCTGGGTTTTTGGCTGCTTGCCCACACCTTTCCCCTGTTGGACCTGGATCTCGGACGGGAACTGCTGCTGCTTACCGCCCTGGCGGTGCTGGCCGAGTGGCTGGCCGTATCATTGCCCCAGGGGCAGCTTTCCGGCGGGTTCGCCATAATTTTCGCCACTTTCCTGGTTTACGGGCCGGTGGCCGCGGCCTGGGTCGTCGGCCTGGCTTCGCTGACCGGACAGGGTGTGGTGAACCGGGGTAATCCCATGCGGACCACCCTGTTCAACGCCGCCCAGTATGTGCTGGCTTTGCTGGGCGCCAACCTGGCTTACCAGATGGCCGGCGGCTCTCCGGAACGCAGCCTGGTGCTGGAAAATATTCCGCTGCTGGTTGTGTTTGTGCTGACTTATTTCTGCCTGAACCAGATGATGGTGTACATATATGCCCTGCCCGCCCGGCAGGGCTATTCGACTTTCCGGTGGACCGACGCGCTGCGCTGGGACGGACTGACTTACCTGGTGACGATCCCTTGCGGTTTGTTAATGGCGCTATTATACGCCAAAATTGGGATCTACGGCATGGTGCTGTTGTTTCTGCCGGTGCTGGTGACCCAGTTCATGCTGCGTGTTTACGTAAACCTGGAACTGGCGAACCGTGAATTAAGAATATTGTACGAGGTGGCCAGGCGCCTGGGGGGCAGCTTGAAGCTGGACGATATTATGGCCCTGGTGCTGCGGGAAACCGGCCGGATGATTAATTATCACACCGGTGTCATTTACCTGCGTGCCGGGGAGGACGAAAATTTATACCTGGTGGGAGCGGCCACCGGCCCCCACGCCGAACTGCTGAAGGATTCCACGGTGCGTCGCGGCGAGGGCTTTTTGGGCCTGGCGGTGGAAAACGGTGAAACGCAGGTGGTGCACGATACCAGGCAAGATGTGCGCACCGCCGGCGATGTGGGATTGGCCCAGGTGCACCGCTCCATGCTGGTGGTGCCGATGGTCGCGGAGACCGAAGTGCTGGGCCTGTTGGTGCTGGGTGACAAGCGCCCCGGCCTGTTTGAGGACAAGCATCTGCAGACCATTTCCATTATCGGGGGTCAGACCGCCGTGGCGGTGGCCAACGTTCAGCTTTACCGCAAGCTGGAGCAGACGGCTATAACGGATGGACTTACCGGATTGTATAATTACCGGTATTTCCATCACCGCCTGGCGGAGGAAATAAACCGGGCCGGTCGTTACAGGTACAACCTGGCGCTAGTGATGTTGGATATCGATTTTTTTAAGGAGATTAACGACCATTACGGGCATATGGCCGGCGACGCGGTGCTGGCCCGGGTGGCCCGGATTATCGCCGGCGAGGTGCGCGGCAGCGACCTGGTGGCCCGTTACGGCGGCGAGGAATTTGCCGTGATGATGCCGGAAACCGGTCCGGGTGAGGCGCTGCATGTGGCGGAACGGATCAGGCTGGCGGTGCGTAAGGAACTGTTCGAGTATGACGGGGCGCAGTTTACGGTGCGGATCAGCGCCGGCGTTGCCGCTTATCCGGTGCACGCCGGTAATCTGAAGGAAATCCTGGCCGCCGCCGACGGTGCTTTATACCGGGCTAAGGAAGAAGGCCGGGACCGGAGCATCCTGGCGAAGTGAGGGGATGAGGTCTTGTTCAGGGATCTGCTGCGTGCCGCGCTGGACCTGGTTTTCCCGCCCCGCCGGGTTTGCCCCCTGTGCGGGGACGGCAGCCCCGACGCCTCGGTGTGCGGCGATTGCTCCAAACTGCTGGCCGGTTACGCCGTGGAACGGGTGTGCCCTTGCTGCGGCGCTTTCGCTCCCCTGGGCGCCGGGCCGGCTGAACCGGAGCAGCCGGTTTTCTGTCCCGATTGCCGCTTGGGGCGGCCATTTGAAATGGCCCGGGCGGTGGGGCCCTATGAAGAATCGCTGCGCGACGCGGTGCACCGGCTGAAATACCACCGCGCCGGATGGCTGGCCCGGCCCATGGCCTCCCTGATGGCTGAAGTGTTCCGAAGCGAGACTGCGTTCACCCGTACCCGGGGACTGGTGCCTGTCCCGCTGCATCCGGCCCGGGAACGCCGGCGGGGTTTCAACCAGTCGGTGCTGCTGGCCCGGGCACTGGGGGAAATGATCGGGTTGCCGGTACTGGAACGCGCTGTGGCCAGGGTCCGGGAAACTTCGCCCCAGACCGGACTGCTCCGTCACGAAAGAATGCGCAATCTGGAAGGTGCTTTCCGGGTACGGGAACCGGAGCGGGTAACAGGTAAGATAATTACCATAATTGACGATGTATTTACCACCGGCACCACGGTTTCCAATATATCCCAGCAATTGCGACAGGCCGGTGCGGCTGGGATAACGGTGCTTACCTTTGCAATTGCGCGCCAAACCGGGAAGAGCTGACATTTCATCCGGACCATTTATGGTAAAATGTGACAAGATGCAACTTTTATTTTAATTTACCCACAACCACAAACCCTTTAAACTGCAGTTATTAACAGACTTATCCACATTGTCCACAGCTTGTAGCCTCTCATACAGTGTTCAACAGGAATTTTTTCGACATTGTGTCGGAGCTCGAATCCATGGGGCGGTGTAACGACAGGGATCATCATTACGCTATTTTAGGGCGGATAAAAGCTGATTTAAACTCCCGGGTCATTTGGGTAAAAGAGGGTAAAAAGTCAGTAATGACAGAGCTTGACATCTTTTTGGAGCCATGTTAATATAACCCCACGTGAGTTACATTGACCACGGGATTATTTTTTAGGAGGAATGTTTCAGTGTTAGGTAAGGTTAAGTGGTTTAACAAGGACAAAGGATACGGCTTCATTGAAAGAGAAGACGGAGGCGACGTATTCGTCCACTTTTCGGCCATCAAGGAAGATGGTTTCAAAACACTGGTTGAAGGTCAGGATGTGGAGTTCGATATAGTCGAGGGTGCCCGTGGTCCACAGGCCGCTAACGTGGTAAAACTATAGCCGCTGCGAACCCTGGCTGACAGCCGGGGTTTTAATTTTATTAATAAACAAACTACTCGCTCGAAAGGAGTTGGAAGAATGAACGTTTTGGTTAGAGGCAGAAATGTCGACGTTACAAATGCCCTGAAAGAGTATGTGGAAAAACGGGTGGGTAAACTGGACAAATTCCTTGACGGAGTAGATGACATCACTGTGGTGCTGGTGGTGGAAGGTGATTCCCACAAGGTGGAGGTTACCATTCCGGTAAACGGTATGATTTTACGTGGTGAGGAAGCCACCGGAGACATGTATGCGTCCATCGACCTGGTGGTGGAAAAGCTGGAGAAACAAATTGAGAGATACAAGGGCAAGCTGGCCCGCCGCCGTAATGCGGGCGAACAGAAGAGTTATGTTGGATATACGCCTGTGGATGAGGAAGATGGTCCCCGGGTGGTCAAAACCAAGCGGTTTGCCATCAAGCCCATGCCCGTTGACGAGGCGGTGCTGCAGATGAGCCTGCTGGGGCACAGCTTTTTCGTCTTTTCCAACGCCGATACCGAACAGGTTAACGTGGTATACAAACGCAAGGACGGCAACTACGGTTTAATCGAGCCGGAATTCTAAAAAAGCACACCGGAGCTTCCACTTGAGGCACGCCTTTCATGGCGTGCCTTTCGGTTGCAGTGCGGGGGGCAAAGTGTTAGAATAAGTAAAATCAGCAATAATGTGCGGGAAACCTCTGGTTCCCCTGCTTTTGTTTTGGAAAGGTTGATTGACTATGATGGGATTCATTAAAAACTTGCTTGACGACAACGCCAGGGATATCAAAAGAATGCAGAAAACCGTGGACCGGATTAACGCCCTGGAACCGGAGATCAGCCCGCTGACGGACGCCGAACTGCAGGCTAAAACGGTATCCTTCAGGGAACAACTGGAACGCGGAGCTTCCATGGACGATATCCTGACCGAGGTATTTGCCGTGGGTCGGGAGGCCTCGAAGCGGGTGCTGGGCATGCGCCACTTTGATGTGCAAGTGATCGGCGGCATGGTGCTGCACCAGGGCCGCATCGCCGAGATGCGCACCGGTGAGGGCAAAACGCTGGTGGCCACCCTGCCGGTGTACCTCAACGCCCTGGAAGGGCGGGGGGTGCACGTGGTGACGGTGAACGATTACCTGGCCCGCCGGGACAGCGAGTGGATGGGCCGGCTGTACAAGTTTCTGGGGTTGTCCGTGGGCCTGATTGTCCACGGATTGGACTGGAACCAGCGCAAACACTCCTATAATTGCGACGTCACTTACGGCACCAACAACGAGTTCGGATTCGACTACCTGCGCGACAACATGTCGGTGCGGCCCGATCAATTGGTGCAGCGGCCGCTGAATTACGCCATCGTGGACGAGGTGGACAGCATCCTGGTTGACGAGGCGCGTACCCCGCTGATCATCTCCGGCCAGGCCGACAAGGCCACCGACCATTACTATACCTTTGCCAAGCTGGTGCCCCGGCTGCGGGCCGAGGCCGACTATACCGTGGACGAAAAAGCCCATACCGTGGTGCTCACCGAGGACGGCGTGGCCCGGGTGGAACAGATGCTGGGCGTAGAAAACCTCTTCGACGACTCCAACATGCAGCTTAACCATCACCTGAACCAGGCGCTGAAAGCCAACGCCCTGATGAAAAGGGACCGGGATTACGTGGTCAAGGACGGCCAGGTGATTATCGTGGACGAGTTCACCGGCCGGCTCATGTTCGGCCGCCGTTACAGCGACGGCCTGCACCAGGCCATTGAAGCCAAGGAAGGGGTGCGCATTGAGCGGGAGTCCCAAACCCTGGCCACCATCACCTTCCAGAATTACTTCCGGATGTACAACAAATTGGCCGGCATGACCGGTACCGCCGAGACCGAGCAGGAGGAATTCCGCAAGATCTACAAGCTGGACGTGGCGGTGATTCCCACCAACAAGCCCATGATCAGGCACGACCTGCCGGACGTGGTATACAAGACCGAAATCGCCAAGTTCCGGGCGGTGGTGGATGAAATCGCCGCCCGGCACGCCTCCGGGCAGCCCATGCTGGTGGGTACCATATCCATTGAAAAATCCGAAGTTTTAAGCAATCTGCTGCGTAAAAAAGGCGTTCCCCACCAGGTGCTGAACGCCAAGTATCACGACAAGGAGGCCGAAATCGTGGCCCAGGCCGGGCGCCTGGGGGCGGTGACCATCGCCACCAACATGGCGGGCCGGGGTACCGACATCCTGCTGGGCGGCAACCCTGAATTCCTGGCCCAGGCCGAACTGCGGGGCCGGGATGAGTACGATCTCGAAGATCCGGCCGGCGCGGACCTGTACCGTCAAATGGTGGCCAAATACGAAAGGGAATGCGAGGAAGAGCATCGCCGGGTGGTGGAACTGGGCGGCCTGCACATCATTGGTACCGAACGGCACGAGAGCCGCCGCATTGACAACCAGCTCAGAGGGCGTTCCGGCCGTCAGGGAGACCCGGGGTCCAGCCAGTTTTTCAGCTCCCTGGAAGACGATTTGATGCGGCTGTTCGGCTCCGATAATATCGCCGGGATCATGGATAAACTGGGTATGGAGGAGGATGTGCCCATTGAGCACGGCCTGATTACCAAGTCCATTGAGAGCGCCCAGAAACGGGTGGAGGGGCGCAACTTCAGCATCCGCAAACACGTGCTGCAGTATGACGACGTGATGAACCAGCAGCGGGAGCTGATTTACCGGCAGCGGATGAAAGTGTTGCTGGAGCAGGACCTCAAGGAAGTTGTGCTGCAGATGATCACCGAGTCGGTGGGCCGGTCGGTGGAAATATACTGCCCCGAGGGCGTCATTCCCGAGGAATGGGATCTGGAAAGCCTGCTGAATCATGCCGAGCAGCTTTACCTGCCCGGCCACGGACTGGAGCCTGCGGACCTGGAGGAAATGGGCCGGGAGGCGGTTAAAGAACTGCTGGCCGGCAAGTCAATGGAAGCTTACGAGGCCCGGGAGGCCGAACTGGGCGCCGAAGTGATGCGGGAACTGGAGCGGGTGGTGCTGCTGCGCGTGGTGGACGAAAAATGGATGGACCACCTGGACGCCATGGACCAGCTTAGGGAAGGGATCAACCTGCGGGCCTACGGCCAGAAAGACCCGCTGATTGAATATAAGTTTGAAAGCTACCAGATGTTCCAGAACATGGTGGACACCATCCAGGACGAGGTGGTGCGCTACGTGTTCCGGGTTAACGTGGTCCAGGCGCCCCAGCAGCGCCGGACCGTGGAGAACAAGTACCAGGAGGAAGGCCCGGCCCAGCCGGCGCGCCGGGAGGATAAAGTGGGCCGCAACGCGCCCTGCCCCTGCGGCAGCGGCAAGAAGTACAAAAAATGCTGCGGCCGGACGGAAGGGTAGCCTTGAGCGAGCCGGGAAAGGTTAACCACGCTTTGATGAGACTATTTTCAGATAAAGGGAAAACTGAGGGGGAAAGATATGTTCGCGGAATTGCGCAGGGAGATTGAGCCCCTGCAGAAACGCCTGGCAGATTTGAGGGTTTCTCTTTGACATCGCCGGCACCGAGCAAAAAATAAACGAACTGGAACAGGAAATGACCCGGCCCGGCTTCTGGGACGACGACCAGGCCAGGGCCCAGGAAGTGACCCAGACCGTTACCGGCCTGAAGGAGCGCATTGCCGGTTTTATGGAATTGACGGGTACCCTGGAGGACGTGGAAGTGCTCATCGACCTGGGCGAGGAAGAGGACGACGGAGCGCTGGCCCAAGAGGCGGCGGACACCCTGGCCGATTTGAAAAAGCGAGTGGCGGGCATGGAGCTGCAGGTGCTGCTCAGCGGCCCTTACGACGGCAGCAACGCCATTGTGGCCATGCACGCCGGAGCCGGAGGCACCGAGGCCCAGGACTGGGTGGAGATGCTTCTGCGCATGTATACCCGCTGGGCCGAGGACCGCAAGTTCAAAGTCAGCATCCTGGACCTGCTGCCCGGCGACGAGGCGGGCGTCAAGAGCGTCACCTTCGGCATGACGGGGCAAAACGCTTACGGTTACCTGAAATCCGAAAAAGGGGTGCACCGTTTGGTGCGTATTTCCCCCTTCGACGCGGCGGGCCGCAGGCATACCTCATTTGCCTCGGTTGACGTGCTGCCCGAGGTACAGAACGATGTCGAGGTGGAAATCAATCCCGAGGACCTGAAGATAGACACCTATCGCTCCGGGGGCGCCGGAGGCCAGCATGTGAACAAGACCGATTCGGCGGTGCGCATCACCCACCTGCCCACCGGCATCGTGGTGCAGTGCCAGAACGAGCGCTCCCAGATATCTAACCGCAACACCGCCATGAAGCTGCTGCAGGCCAAACTTTTCGATTTGGAGCTGCGCAAGCGGGAGGCCGAGATGGCCCAGATGCGCGGCGAGCAGCAAGATATCGCCTGGGGCAGCCAGATCCGTTCTTATGTGTTTCATCCTTATTCAATGGTTAAAGACCACCGCACCGGGACCGAGATGGGTAACGTGGACGCGGTGATGGACGGGGATATCGACGATTTCATCAACGCCTACCTGCGGGAGCAGGCCAGGCTGTAAGCTGATGTGGGGACACCCTTCGCGGGTGTCCCCGCGCGGATTAAGGCAGGTAATGTTATGTCCACCGGACAGTTTGTGATTACATTTCTTCCCTCCGGCGTCACGGCGCCGGTAAACGCGGGCGCGACCTTGCTGGAAGCGGCTGCTTCAGCGGGCATCGGCGTCAACTCCGTCTGCGGGGGCCGGGGAACCTGCGGCAAATGCCGGGCCAGGGTGGCGGCGGGCGCCGTAAGCGGCGTCACCGAAGCCGAAAGGTCGCTTCTGGCGGCGGCGGAACTGGAGCGAGGGGTTGTTTTGCTGTGCCGGCGCAGGGCAACGGGCGATGCGGTGGTGGAGCTCCGAGCGGAGGAAACCGCGCCCGGAGAGGAAAAATCGGGCGGGTTCACTAAGGAGCAAGCCATGCTTGACGGGCTGCCTGCGGCTCCGGACCCCCCGCTGGAAAGAGAAGGTATCACGGGGGAGTGCTATGGCATCGCCGTGGATATGGGCACCACCAGCGTGGCCGGTTACCTGGCGGACCTGGTCCGGGGGCGGACGGCCGCCGCGGTTTCCTCCGCCAATCTGCAGCGGGTCCATGGCGCTGATGTTATTTCCCGGATCACTTATGTGCTGGAAAACCCCGGTGGGCTGGAGCGGATGAGGGAACTGGCGGTCCAAACCATAGACGGGGTAGTTGCCCAATTGCTGGCCCGGGCCGGGGTTTTACCGGAGCGGGTGTATTTGATGACGCTGATTGGCAACACTGTAATGAGCCACCTGCTGCTGGGGGTGTCCCCGGCGGGATTGGCCGCCGCGCCCTTCGCGCCCGCCTTTACCGGCGGCGTGGAAGGTACCGCGGCGGAACTGGGGCTAACAAGCCTGCCCGGCGGGACCAGGTTTATCATGCTGCCCAATATCGCCGGATACGTGGGCTCCGATACCGTGGGGGTAATCCTGGCGGCGGAAATGTACCGGCGTCCGGGGAACTGGCTGGCGGTGGACGTGGGCACCAACGGGGAAATTGTGCTCACCGCGGACCGGGGTACCGGCGTCCCGGCCAGGATGCTGACCTGTTCCACCGCCGCCGGGCCGGCCTTCGAGGGAGCCCGGATCGGCATGGGTATGCGCGCCGAGCCGGGGGCCATATACGAGGTGCAATTTGATAACGATGATATCCGGTGCCTGGTGGTGGGCGGCGGTCAACCCGCCGGCATCTGCGGTTCCGGATTGGTGGACGCGGTGGCGGTGCTGGTGGAACTGGGCCTGGTTAACGAGGCCGGAAGGATTATAGACCCGGCGGACGGCCCGCCGGATACGCCGGAGCGGGTGCGGGAGCGCATCCGGCCCGCCGGTAAGGGATTTAAGTTTGTTTTGATCGAAGCCGCCGGCGACAGGCGGGAAGTGGCTGTTACCCAACAGGACATCAGCGAGCTGCAACTGGCCAAAGGGGCCATCCGGGCCGGTAGCGAAGTGCTGCTGCGCCGGGCGGGGTTATCCGCCGCCGATCTGGACGGCGTCCTTTTGGCCGGGGCTTTCGGCAGCAATCTGCGGCCTTGGAGCGTCAAGACCATCGGCCTGCTGCCGGATATTGACCCGGGCCGCGTCAAGCCCGTGGGCAACGCGGCGGGAACCGGGGCGGTGCTGGCGTTGCTGTCCCGGGCACAACTGGCGACGGCGGCCGGGATCCCCGAGCGCGTGGAACACGTGGAATTGTCCGCCGACGGAGACTTTCAGGAATTATTTATTACAGCGTTGGGTTTCGAGGTGGGGAAGGGATGAACATGAGCCTAACGCCGAGGGAACGGGTGCGGCGGGCCGTGGAGCACGGGGAAGTGGACCGCCTGCCCCGGGGCGAGCTGGTTATAGACGACGCAGTGACGGCCCAGGTCCTGGGTTGTCCGAAAGAAAGTTTATCCTTTGCCGGACGCCTGGAGTTTGTCCGCCGGATGGAACTGGATATTTACTGTCTCAGCCCGCGGTACCCCGCCGGCGACAGCCTGCCCGCGGCCCGGGACTGCGTTTTCCCGGATCTGCAAAGCTGGGTGCGCGATACCGATCTTTTTATTTTCGGGCTGCTGGACGGGGTATTTGATTGGGGTTTCAGGTTGATGGGCTTTGAGCGGTTTATCACCCTGTCCGTCAGATCTCCCAAGTCTTTTCAAGAGCTGGCGTCCGGGGTGGCCCGGCTGAACGCCGGGTTGATCAAGCGTCTTGCCGAATCCGGGGCGTCCGGGGTGATTATTGCTGACGACCTGGCCTACCAGAGAGGGCTTTTTATTTCCCCGGCGGCGCTCAGGGAATATGTGTTTCCCTCCCTGGATGCCCAGGCGGCGGAAGCGGCGGCGGCCGGGCTGACGGTTTTCTTCCATTCCGACGGCAACTACGGCCCGGTGATCCCGGATATTATTGGGGCGGGCTTTAAAGGTCTGCACTGCATCGACCGCAACTCCGGCCTGAGCCCGGGTGAAATACGCCGCCGGTACGGCGACCGGCTGTGCCTGTGGGGCACCCTGGATACCGCCGACACCCTGCGGGCCGGTGAGCCGGGCTACCTGGAGGAACTCAGGGTTTCGACGCTGGGCGCCACCGGCGGCAGGGGGCTGATCCTGGGGACCAGCTCAGGCATTTTCAGCGGCATGGACATGGCCGGACTGAAATCAGTTTACCGTTTCTTTGACCAAATATGACCGAATAAAACCATATATAAAAAGGTGTAAAAAGGAGGTCCGGCCGTGAACGAATCCATAAAACTGGGCAAGCTGGCCCTTTTGCTGGTCCTTGGTTCGGAAGAGGAAAAAAATAAACTGGCTAAAATTGGTATCGAATTGGGCTACAAATTATACAAAGGTAAGGTCGGTTCCATGGATTCCACCAAAATATTCGCGGCGGTGGAAACAGCGGCCAAAAAGGAAGGCCTGGTGAGGGATACTTACCGGGAGGAGCACGCCATCTACCATTCGGTGCTGGAAGCATATAACGCCATTTGCCGGGGGCAGCCCGGCCTGGGCGACATGCTGCGTACCGCCGGGCTGGTGTTCAGTATCGTCCGGGGTCCCAGGATACCCGGCGATCACGAAGACGGCGACTGGCTGGCGGTGGCTTTGTACGGCAACATGGGGGCGCCGGTCAAGGGGTTTGAACATGAGGTCATCGGGCTGGGCATCAACCCGGTTTAGTGAGGAGGAAGTGCTGATCCAATGGGCAAAATAAAAGCTGATTTATTGCTGCGCAACGCCGGCCAGCTGATCACCGGGGCCGGCTTCTCCGGGCGTCCCAAGCGCGGCGCCGAACTGGCGGACATCGGCCTGGTGGAAAACGGCGCGCTGGCCGCCAAAGACGGCGTTATCGCGGCGGTGGGACCAGAGGCGCGGGTGTTGGAGCAGGTGGAACTCACCCCCGGCGCCCGGGTTATTGACGCCGGCGGGCGGGTGGTGCTGCCCGGCCTGGTGGACCCCCATACCCACGTGGTGTTCGCGGGCTCCCGGGAGCATGAACTGGAAATGAAAATTGCCGGGATGAGCTACCTGGAAATACTGTCCCGGGGCGGCGGCATCCTGGACACCGTGCGATCCACCCGGTCCGCCGGGCGGGAGGAACTGGCGGCCGCCGGGCGCAAGTACCTGGACCAGATGCTGGCCCAGGGTACCACCACCGCCGAGGTCAAGAGCGGTTACGGGCTGACCACCGCAGACGAGATGAAGATCCTGGCGGTAGTCCGGGAGTTGGACGGCAGCCACCCCGTGGACTTGGCGCCTACTTTTCTGGGCGCTCACGCCATTCCGCCTGAATATAAAGCCGATCCCGGCGCCTTCGTGGACCTGGTGACGGAAGAAATGCTGCCTGCGGTGGCCCGGGAGGGGCTGGCGGAATTCTGCGACGTATTTTGCGAAGAGGGCGTTTTCACCGTGGAGCAGTCCCGGCGCATATTGCTGGCGGCGCGTGAACTGGGCCTGCGTCCCAAAGTGCACGCCGACGAAATTGTTTCCCTGGGTGGCGCCGAACTGGCCGTGGAACTGGGGGCCGTTTCGGCGGACCACCTGATGGCGGTGTCGGAGGAGGGCATCCGGCGGCTGGCGGAGTCCGGCACGGTGGCGGTGCTCCTGCCGGCCACCACCTTTTGCCTGATGGGCAAACAGTACGCCCCGGCCCGCCGGATGATTGAAGGGGGCGTGGCGGTGGCTTTGGCCAGCGATTTCAACCCCGGCAGCAGCCCGGTTAATTCCATGCAGGTGGTGATGGGCCTGGCCTGCCGGCAACTGAAGATGACCCCCGCCGAGGTAATTTCGGCGGTGACCATCAACGCCGCCCACGCCCTGGGCCGGGCCGATCGGGTGGGCAGCCTGGAGCCCGGCAAACAGGCCGACCTGGTGGTATTTGACGCCGTTGATTACCGGTACCTGATGTACCGCTTCGGCACCAATCTTGCAACTACTGTAGTTAAATCAGGTAAAATAGTTGTAGGAGGGTAAATCAATGGCCAGGCTTGTTGAATGTGTGCCTAATTTCAGTGAAGGACGCCGCCCGGATGTAATTGCTCAAATCATCGACGCCATCCGGGGGGTGCCGGGGGTGCGGGTACTGGACCACTCCGCCGACCCCAGCCATAACCGCGCGGTGGTGACCTTCATCGGGGAGGCCGGGCCGGTTAAGGAAGCCGCCTTTCGCGGGGCGGCCAGGGCCGCCGAGCTGATTAACATGGAGGAGCACCGGGGCGCGCACCCGCGCATTGGGGCCGCCGACGTCATCCCCTTCATTCCCATCGGGGAAACAACTATGGAGGAATGTGTGGTCCTAGCCCGGGAATTGGGCGCCAGGCTGGGCGATGAGCTGGGCATCCCGGTTTATCTGTATGAAGACGCGGCCACTCGGCCCGAGCGTAAAAATCTGCCCCAGGTGCGCAAGGGGGAATACGAGGGGCTGAAGGAAGCCATCGCCCAACCGGGAAGACGCCCCGACTTCGGACCGGACCGGCTGCATCCCACCGCCGGCGCCACCGCCGTGGGGGCGCGGCCGCCGCTGGTGGCATATAACATCAACCTGGGCACTGCGGACGTGGCCGTGGCCAAGGCCATCGCCAAATCCATCCGGGGCAGCAGCGGGGGGTATCCCAGCATCAAGGCCCTGGGGGTGATGATTGAGGACCGCGGGGTGGCCCAGGTGACCATAAACGTGTGCAACTTCCGGGAAGTGTCGCTGCAGCGGGTGTTTGAAACCGTCAAGAGCGAGGCGTCCCGCTACGGCGTCAGTGTAATCGGCAGCGAAGTGGTGGGACTGCTGCCCGTGGAGGCGCTGATTGACGCGGCGGCTTTTTACCTGCGGTTGGAAAATTTCACGCCGGACCAGGTGCTGGAGAACCGGCTTTTGGACGGCTAATAAGGAAGGAATGAAGCGGCATGTCGGAATCGAAAATGCTGATGAATATGACGGTACGGGACTTTTTGGACGAACTGGCCTCGGGATCGCCGGCTCCTGGCGGCGGCAGCGTGTCGGCCCTGGCGGGATCGCTGGCGTCGTCCCTGGTAGCCATGGTGGCGCGCCTGTCCGGGGGCGAACTGGAGAACGAAGACATGGGACTGGTGCTGCGGGAAGCCTCCGCGTTGAAGGAGAGCCTGGGCCGGCACGTGGACGAAGATACCGGCGCCTTTAACCGGGTGATGCAGGCCTACCGGCTGCCCAAATCAACGGCGGACGAGAAGGACAAGCGCTCTGCGGCCATTCAGCAAGCCCTGCAGGGGGCTGCGGACCACCCCATGCTGGTGGCCCGGGAATGCCTGCGGGTGCTGCAATTGTGCCGGGAAGTGGCGACTTACGGTAACCCCAACGCTTTAAGCGACGCCGGGGCGGCCGCGCTGCTGGCGTACAGCGGCGTCACCGGCGCCATGCTGAACGTGGCCATCAACCTGGACAGCATTAAAGACGACGCATACAAGGTGCGGGCCGGGGACGAGCGGGACCGGATCATGGCCGACGCCGCTTCCCTGTACGAGGAATTCCGCTGGCAGATGTTAGAAAGGATGCCGCACATGGTGGAGTGGTAACCGGGGGGCATGAATATTGCATGGTGATTTGAAAAAGCGGCTGGCCCTGCTGGAAAACACGCTGGATGCGATTTCCGAAGGGATCATCATCACCGATACCGGGGGCGGAATCCTGTATTATAACAAGGCCCTGGAAAAAATCGAAGGGCTGAGTGAAAAAGAGGTTACCGGCCGGAACCTCACCGAGGTGTACCGGGTTACCCCGGAGAGCAGTGAACACCTGGCGGTGGTGCAAACCGGAGAGCCGGTTAAAGAGGTGCCCAAGATATACTTCACCGCCGAGGGGCGTGAAGTCAACCTGATGGCCAGCACCTATCCGGTACTGCGAAAGGGGCAGGTGATCGGTGCTTTTTCAGTGTGCCGGGACGTGACCCGGATCAAGGATCTGCTCAACCGCAACATTTCATTGCAGAAGCAGGTGCAGTCCGAGGGCGACCGCCATCCCTTCAAGAACGGTACACGCTATACCTTTGAAAATTTTGTTTACGTCAGCCGGGCTATGGACCGCATTGTGCGCCAGGCCCAGAAGGCCGCCAAAACAGACGGCACCGTGCTGGTATACGGTGAGACCGGCACCGGCAAAGAGGTGCTGATGCAAAGCATCCACAATGCCAGTGCCCGGCAGGCCAAACCCTTTGTGGGTATTAATTGCGCGGCCATACCTGATACGCTGCTGGAAAGCATTCTCTTCGGCACCGTGAAGGGGGCTTTCACCGGGGCGGTAAGCGGTCCGGGGCTTTTTGAACAGGCTGGTGAAGGGACCCTGTTTTTGGATGAGATCAACTCCATGAGTCCGCAACTTCAAGCCAAATTGCTGCGGGTGCTGCAGGAAAGGACCTACCGCCGGCTGGGGGCGAATAATGAGCTGCCGGTGCGGTGCCGCATTTTCACCTCCACCAATATGGACCCCCAGGAATGCATCAATAACGGTACCCTGCGGGAGGACCTGTATTACCGGTTCGCGGTGTTTACCATTCTCCTGCCGCCCCTGCGGGAGCGGCCCGAAGACGTGGAGAAACTGCTCGGTTATTTCATGCAGCGGTACAGCGGGGTTTACGGCCAGGGAGACGCCCGGCTGGACCCGGAGCTGCGGATCGCCTTTATCCGTTACCAGTGGCCCGGTAACGTGCGGGAAATGGAGCACGTGATTGAAAGCTGCCTGGCCATGCTGGAGCCGGGAGAGGACACAGTCACCTTTGATCATTTGCCGTCGTACGTGCGGCCCCGGTTTGTGCAGGCGCGGAAGCTGCCGCCGCCGCCGGACCCCGGCGTTGTGGAGGGCACGCTGCACACGATCCTGGAACAGGCGGAGCGGCGGGCCATTGAAACAGTTTTGTCCAACAATCGCGGCAATATTACCCGGGCGGCCGGGGAACTGGGCATCCTGCGGCAAAACCTGCAGTACCGGATGCGCCGGCTGGGGATTAAGGCCGCGGATCTGACAGATTAGCCAGAAAGGGGAATAAGTAACCATGTTGACCAACCGGGAGATTTCCGGAGCAATGACCGTCAAGCTGAACCAGGTGCCCGAAAAAACGCCCGCCTTCGTGCCGGGCATCCGCAGGGCTCCCAACCGGGGCTTCCGGCTGACGCCGGAGCAAACCAAAACAGCCCTTAGGAATGCTCTGCGCTACGTGCCCGAAGCATACCACGCCGAGCTGGCGCCGGAATTTTTAGACGAACTTTTAACCATGGGCCGTATTTACGGGTACCGGTTCCGTCCCGAGGGGCGGATTCACGCCAAACCCATCGGCGAGTACCGGGGTAGTTGCACCGAAGGCCGGGCTTTCCAGGTCATGATTGACAACAACCTTGATTTCGAGGTGGCTCTGTACCCTTACGAACTGGTTACATACGGGGAAACGGGCAGCGTCTGTCAGAACTGGATGCAGTACCGGTTGATTAAAAAGTACCTGGAGGTGATCACCGACCACCAGACCCTGGTGATGGAATCGGGACACCCGTTGGGTCTTTTTCCTTCCAAGCCCGAAGCACCCAGGGTGATCATCACCAACGCCCTGATGGTGGGGATGTTCGACAACCAGGAAGACTGGGAGATTGCCCAGGAAATGGGCGTTTCCAACTACGGCCAGATGACCGCCGGCGGCTGGATGTATATCGGTCCCCAGGGTATCGTGCACGGCACTTACAACACCATCCTGATTGCCGGCCGGGCCAAGCTGGGCATCCCGGGGGACGGCGATCTCAGCGGGCACCTGTTTATCTCTTCCGGCCTGGGCGGCATGAGCGGGGCCCAGCCCAAGGCGGTGGAAATCGCCCGGGGGGTGGGGATTATCGCCGAGGTCGATTACTCCCGCATCAAGACCAGGCACGACCAGGGCTGGGTGGGTATGGTTTCCGCCGACCCGGATGAGATTTTCCGCACCGCCGCTGAATACCTGGCTAAAAAAGAGCCTCTGTCCATCGCCTATCACGGCAATATCGTGGACCTTCTGGAATACGTTGTGCAAAAATATATCCGGGTGGAAATGCTGTCGGACCAGACTTCCTGCCACGTGGCCTATGCCGGCGGTTATTGCCCCCAGGGGGTCACCTTCGAGGAGCGCACCAGACTGCTGGCCGAAGACCAGGAGCAGTTCCGGCGGCTGGTGGATAAAAGCCTGCGCCGGCAGTATGAACTGATTAAAATACTGGTGGAGCGGGGCACATATTTCTTTGATTACGGCAACGCCTTTTTGAAAGCCGTCTATGACGCCGGGGTGAAGAAAATTGCCGCCAACGGCGCGGATGAAAAGGACGGCTTTATCTGGCCTTCCTATGTGGAGGACATCATGGGGCCGGAGCTGTTCGACTACGGCTACGGGCCCTTCCGCTGGGTCTGCCTGAGCGGCAAGCCCGAAGACCTGGCCAAAACCGACCGGGCCGCCATGGAGTGCATCGACCCGGACCGGCGGTACCAGGACCGGGACAATTACGTGTGGATCAGGGACGCGGAGAAAAATAGGCTGGTGGTGGGCAGCCAGGCCCGGATCTTGTACCAGGACGCCGAAGGGCGGGTGCGTATCGCCCTGAAGTTCAATGAAATGGTCAGAAAGGGTGAAATCGGCCCGGTGATGCTGGGCCGGGACCACCACGACACCGGCGGCACCGACTCGCCCTTCCGGGAAACCGCCAACATCAAGGACGGCAGCAACGTGATGGCGGACATGGCCACCCAGTGCTTTGCCGGTAACGCCGCCCGGGGCATGAGCCTGGTATCGCTGCACAACGGCGGCGGCGTGGGCATTGGCAAGGCCATCAACGGCGGTTTCGGCCTGGTGCTGGACGGCAGCGCCCGGGTGGATGAAATCATCAAGTCCGCCATGCTGTGGGACGTGATGGGTGGCGTGGCCAGGCGCTCCTGGGCCAGGAACGGCAACTCCATTGCCACCAGCATGGAGTTCAACCGTGGTTTCGCGGGCCGCGGGCACATCACCCTGCCCTACCTGGCCGACGACGAACTGGTGGACCGGCTGGTATCCGCAGCCGTGGTGCCAGGTGTTAAAAGTTGATTTGTTAAAAATTGTTTTTGACTTTTAACAGATCTAACTTTTAACACCTGGCACCAGAGTGGCATCGATATTGCTTGTTTAAAGAGGCAAATCAATGCTGATTTGTAAGGAGGTCCGGCAGAAATTGCTTATCGTAGGCGAACTGATTAATACCAGCCGCAAACTTATTAAAGAGGCGGTGCTCAACAGGGACGCCGGCTATATCAGGGACATCGCCGTCCGGCAGGCGCAGGCGGGCGCTACTTATGTCGACGTGAATTGCGGCACCATGGTGCATGACGAGGTCGAGATCATGGAGTGGCTGGTTAACACGGTCAAGGAAGCCGTGGACGCGCCCCTGTGCATTGACAGTCCCAGCCCGGAGGCGCTGCAGGCCGGTTTGGAACTGGCCGGCGGCAAACAGTCCATGGTCAACTCCATTTCGGCGGAAAAGGAAAGGTACGAAAGTATTCTGCCCCTGGTGCTGAAATACAAGGCCAAAGTGGTGGCGTTATGCATGGACGACAGCGGCATGCCCGACACCGCTGGGCAGCGGATTACCATAGTGAAAAGGCTGGTTAAAGACCTGACCGCTGCCGGAGTACCCGAGGACGACATCTACCTGGACCCGTTGGTTAAACCGGTCAGCGTCAGTGACGGCGCGGGCCTGGAGGTGTTGGACACCCTGCGGTTTATCCGGGAGGAATACCCCGGGGTGCATGCCATCTGCGGCCTGAGCAACATCAGTTTCGGGCTGCCCTGCCGGAAGGTGCTGAACCAGGTGTTCATGATCCAGACCATGACGGCGGGGATGGACTCTTACATCCTGGACCCGCTGGACCGGGCCATGATGGGCTTTCTGTACGCCTCTCGGGCGCTGCTGGGCCGGGACCCCTTCTGCGGAGAATACTTGGGCGCCTACCGAAACGGCCTTTATAACGATTGACCGTCAATTGCTTGCGCCTGCCGCGGTGAATAGAATATAATTAATCAAGGTATTTTTTCTACTCAGAGATAACTAGTTGTTAGGGAGTAGAGGCGGATTAACCGCGCTCTGCTCCCGTTTGATTTTTTACCGGTAAAATAAACCAATCAACCAACAAACTGGAGAGTGGTATTGATGATTGAGACTAAAACAGCCGTTGAAACAATTGCCATCGACGGGGCCGGCTTGACCCTGGAACAGGTTATCGGCGTGGCTAGGGACTTTGTGCCGGTCAGTCTGCATGTGCCCGGTAAAGCCAGGCTGATGAAGTCCCGGGCGGCGGTGGAAAAAATTCTGGCCGGCGATACGGTGGTCTACGGCGTCAATACCGGATTCGGCAAGTTCAGTGATATTACGGTTTCAGCGGAAGACGGGAACGCGCTGCAGAAAAACATCATTATGAGCCACGCCTGCGGGGTGGGGGAACCCCTGCGCAAAGACGCGGTGCGGGCGATGATGCTTCTCAGGGCGAATTCACTGACCAAGGGTTATTCCGGGGTGCGGCTGGAATTGGTACAATTGCTGCTGGATATGCTGAATAACTGCATCCATCCCGTAGTTCCCTGCAAGGGCTCGGTGGGCGCCAGCGGCGACCTGATACCCCTGGCGCACATCGCCCTGGCCATGATCGGGATGGGGGACGTGGAGTACAAAGGCCAGGTGATCCCCTCGGCTGAAGCCTTTAAACAGGCCAAACTGCATGCCGTTACTCTGTCGGCCAAGGAAGGGCTGGCGCTGATTAACGGCACCCAGTACATGAGCGCCCTGGGCTGCCTGGCCCTGTACGACGCGCTGGAGCTTTGCAAGGCGTCATCCATTTCCGCGGCCATGACCTTTGAAGCCCTGGAGGGGCTGCCCAGCGCCTATGACGAGCGCATTCACGAAGCCCGCCCCCACGCCGGACAAAAGTGCATTGCCTGGGTTATGCGCCAATTGCTGGAAGGCAGCGACCTCTGCACCAGGACCGAGCATAAAAGGGTGCAGGACGCCTATACATTGCGGTGTATTCCCCAGGTGCACGGGGCTTCGTTGGACGCCTTCAATTATGTGCGGGGCGTCCTGGAAACCGAAATCAACTCCGCCACGGACAACCCGCTGATTTTTCCCGAAACCGGTGACGTGATTAGCGGCGGCAATTTTCACGGCCAGCCCCTGGCTCTGGCGCTGGACTTTCTGGCGCTGGCGGTTTCGGAATTGGGCAGCATCGCCGAGCGGCGTATTGAGCGCCTGGTCAACCCTTCCTTAAGCGGCCTGCCCCCTTTTCTGACCCAGTGCGGGGGGTTGAACTCGGGGATGATGATTTTGCAGTATTGCGCGGCGGCCCTGGCCTCGGAAAACAAGGTGCTGGCCCATCCGGCCAGCGTGGATTCCATCCCCACCTCGGGCAACCAGGAGGACCATGTCAGTATGGGCTCCATAGCGGCCCGCAAGGCGGGTATGGTGGTGGAAAACGTTTCCTGGGTGATTGCCGGGGAGATGCTGGCGGCAGCCCAGGCCCTGGACTTCGCGTCTCATACGGTGGGCCGGGGAGCCCGGACGGCCCGGCGCCTGGTGCGGGAAGTGACGCCCCACTGGGACGAAGACCGGGTGCTGTACAAGGACCTGCACCGGGTTCACGACCTGCTGCTTTCCGGTTCGGTGAACCGCAAGGTGGAAATGGAAGTGGGAGAGCTTATATAAAGCAGTCGTCAGGAGTCAGTAGTCAGGAGATAAAAGGCGTTTTGCGGAGCAAAACAATTGTGCATGCATAAAATTTATGCATGCAGTGGCGGCAGGAAATTTACCCTGTGATTGCGAACGTTCAATAGTGTTGTTATAATCAGAATTTTGTAATGGCAGTGGGAAAGCAGGTGGTTTTTTGGAATATATCAGTTATATTCAGCGCAATACCGGATTAATGCTTGAGTACACCAATAACCACTTTTCACTGGTGCTGGCGGCGATTATTATTTCGCTTTTGCTGTGGGTGCCGGTGGGTGTTCTGATTACCAGAAGTGAGAAGTGGGCCGCCCGGGTACTCAGCATAGCCAATACGATCTTCTGCATCCCCAGCCTGTCCCTGTTCGCGGTAATGGTCACCATTCCCGCCCTGGGTCTGGGCAGGCGCTCAGCCCTGGTGGCATTGGTGCTGTACGCCATGATGCCGCTGGTGCGCAACGTGTACCAGGGGGTCAAAGGAGTGGATAAAAGCGTCATCGAGGCGGCCAAAGGCATGGGGATGGGTCCATTTCGGATATTGTGGGAAATTCAACTGCCCCTGGCCACGCCCGTCATATTTGCCGGTTTCAGGATCACCGTGGTGATGACCACCGGTATCGCGGCCATTGCCACTTATATCGGGGAAAGGAACCTGGGCCGGTTAATCGCGGAGGGTTTAACTAGGTTCCATGTAGAGATGATTGTAGTGGGCGCGCTGTTTATCGCCGTTATCGCCATCGCTTTGGACAGTGTCCTGGGCATGATCGAAAAACGAATCGTGCCCCGGGGGCTCAGAATCGGTCGGAGCTAACACAGGAGTCAGAATAAGAAGAAGCCGGTTAGGAGGAAGCAGGTTGATCGAGTTAAGAGCGGTTTCAAAGATATATCCGGGACAGTCCGCGCCGGCGGTAGATAACCTTTCCATGACGGTTGAAAAAGGGGAAACCTGCGTACTGGTGGGACCCTCCGGGTGCGGAAAAAGCACCACCCTGCGTATGATTAACCGCATGATCGAGCCCTCTGCCGGCACCATCCTGGTTGACAACCAGGACGTCAGGCAGAGTGATCCGGACAAACTCAGAATGAATATCGGGTATGTGATCCAGCAAATCGGGTTGCTGCCGCACAGGACCGTGGCGGAAAACATTGCCATCGTACCCCGGCTGCACGGCTGGCCGAAGGACCGGATTAAAGCCCGGGTGGATGAATTGCTGAAGCTAATCGGCCTGGATCCCGAAGAGACCCGGCACAAGTTTCCCTCCCAACTGAGCGGCGGCCAGATGCAGCGCATCGGCGTGGCCCGGGCCATGGCCGTGGATCCCCCGGTGATGCTGATGGACGAGCCTTTCGGCGCCGTCGACCCCATTGCCAGGAACCATCTGCAGGACGAATTCCTGCGCCTGCAGAAAGAGATGAAGAAAACCATCTGTTTTGTGACCCATGACATTAACGAAGCCATCAAGATGGGCGACCGGATTGCTATTTTCAGCACCGGGCGGCTTGTCCAGTACGGTACGCCCCAGGAGATTCTGTCCAGCCCGGCCAATGATTTCGTCAGCGATTTTATCGGCTATGACCGGGTGGTTAAAATGTTGAGCCTGTTTAACGTGGAAGACGTGGCCAGGCGCGTATTCTGTACCGCCGGAGAGGGCGAATTGTCCAATATTGCCGTCAAAATGGGGGACGCGGGCGCCGACACCTGTTTCCTGCTGGTTGACGCCGGCCGGCCCGCCGGTTTTATCACCCTGGAAGACATTGAAAAATCCGGCGGCGCCGCTCCCGAAAGCATCAGGCAAATAGCCGCGGGACGCGGGAAAGCTTTCGTTCAGGAGAATGTATTGCTGCGGGACGCCCTGTCGCTGATGCTTGAACTGGACACCGAGCAGCTTGGGGTTATGGACGGTGACCGGATTACCGGCGTTATTTCTTTGAAGGATATCCGGAAACATGCCAGCAAGAAAGAGGGCGAGTAGATGAACTGGGCCCGTTTCCAGGACGCCCTGGTGCATAGAGCGCCTGAAGCCCTGGCCGTACACCTGCTGATGGTGGCCGTGACCATCGCCATAGCCGTGGCCATAGCCTTGCCGCTGGGAGTATTGTTAACCAGACCCAGGTACAAAGGCCTTGGCGTCATTGTAATGAACCTGATGAACCTGTTGCAGACAGTACCCGGCCTGGCGGTTATCGCCTTGGCCATGCCGTTTTTGGGGCTGGGCCTGAAACCCACCATTGTGGCCCTGTCGGTGCAGGGGTTGCTTCCCATCGCCAGAAATACCATGGCGGGGATTTACGCCGTCGGTCCCGACGTCAAGGAAGCCGCGCTGGGTATGGGCATGTCCCATAAAAAAGTGTTTTACGAGGTTGAGCTGCCCCTGGCCATGCCGGTGATCCTGGCCGGCATCAGGACCTCGACGGTTTATGTGGTCAGCGTGGGCACCCTGGCCGCCTATATCGGCGGTGGCGGGCTGGGTGATTTGATTGTTACCGGACTGGCCATGTTCTGGTCCGAATTCCTGCTGGTGGGCGCCGGGTTGGGCGCGCTGCTGGCCATCGCTCTTGACAGAGCCCTGGCTTACGTGGAGTTCAGGATTACTCCCCCGGGGCTGGGGAGCTAATTTTGGTGCCAGGTGTTAAAAGTTAAAAGTGTTAAAAGTCATGAACTATAGTTCGCCACTTTTAACAAAACTAACTTTTAACACCTGGCACCAGGGAGAGAGGTGATTGAGCCAAGCGGAGGGGAGAAAATAGCCGGTTTTCGTTGAAAACATATTTGGCGGGCCCGGTGGGGAACTGTTCCCCATGCGGCATGACAAGCAATCAGAAACAAGACAATTAAAGTGAGGAGGAAGTACCTGATGAAGAAAAAGACAATATTATATCTGCTAGTTTTGGTGACGGCATTGGCTCTGATTACCGCCGGCTGCGGCGGTGGCGGAACAACGGAACAGGGAGCCGCTGATGGCGACAAGCCCACCATCGTGGTAGGTTCCAAGACCTTTACCGAAGCATTGCTGTTGGGCAGCATGACCTACCAGTACCTTGAGTACCTCGGTTACCCCGTGGAGAATAAAACCGGCCTCGGGGAACTGGCTGTGATCAGGCCCGCCCTGGAGTCCGGACAGGTTAGCGCCTACTGGGAATACACCGGCACCGTGCTGATTAACATCATGGAACATGAGCCCAGCTTTGACGAGGAAGAAAGCTATAACCTGGTCAAGGAGTTTGACGAAGCCAACGGCATCCTCTGGCTGGACTACACCCCGATGAACGACACCTACGCCATCATGGTCAGGCAGGATGTGGCCGACCAGTACAACCTGACCACCACGTCCGACCTGGTGAAAGCAATCCAGGACGGCGCCAAGCTCAAGTTTATCACTGCCCAGGAATGGATCGAGCGCCCTGACGGCCTGCAGCACTTTGAAGGCGTTTACGGCTTCCAGTATCCCAAAGAGAACATGGTGGCCGCCGCTTTGAACATGGGCTATGAAGCGCTGAAAGCCAACGAGGCGGAAGTAGGCCTGGCCTTCACCACCGACGCCAGGATCGAGGCTTACAACCTGGTGGCCCTGGAAGACGACAAGCATGCTTTCCCGGTTTACAACGCCGCGCCGCTGTTCCGGGAAGAAATCATTGCCGCTTACCCGGAAATTCCGGAACAAATGAAAAAACTCAGCCAACTCCTGGATAACGAGACCACTGTAAGCCTGAACAAGGCCGTGGACGTGGACAAGAAGAGCGTGGAAGAAGTGTCCAAACAATTCCTGACCGAACAGGGCTTAATCAAGTAGGGCAATCATAACGGTTACCCGAAATCAATAAAAACGTTTTAACACGCCTGGGGGCGCCCGCGAGGGGCGCCCCTACGAATTTTTGACAGCGCCTGCGGCCTGCGACGGAGGAGGTTGAACCCATGTCGCTGACTGATGATTTTATGACCATATTTCAGGCTCCGGAATTTATCAAACCATATCTGCACCATTTCGTCACTGAACAGGAAATGAAGCTGGTGGCGGGTTTAAAGGAGCAAAGCCTTACCGGGCTGGAGATTGCCGCCATGCTGCAGGAACCACCGGAGCAAACCGGTGTTTTTTTGGAGCAGGCCTACCGGCGCCACGTGATTGACAAAACAGTGGAGCAGGGCGTTACCCGCTATACCGCCGGTGATTTTTACGGCCGGCTGGATAACTTCTGTCTGTTCGGCAATTACCAGGTGTTGCCCAAAAAGGTGCGCCGCCGGCTGGACCGGTGGTGTTTTGACGAATACATGCAAAGGCACGACCATTTTCAGCAGGTCCTGGACAACGAACCCGACTACGATAACTGCCATAACGACTGGGTACTGCTCTTGCCCGAAGTGGAAGAGATGATTGACGCGGCCGGGGAAATCCGGGTGCTGCCCTGCAACTGCAAGATTATGGCCGATAACTGCGATCACTCCAGGGAAATCTGTATCTTTTTTGATCCGGCCATTGATGACCGCACCGGAGGCCGGGAACTGACCCGGGCGGAAGCCAAGGAGCTGGTGCGCCGCCTGGACAAAGAGGGCCTGATGCACACCGGAGGCCCGTATAACTGGCGGGAAGAAGGCCCTTCGGTGATTTGCAACTGCTGCTCCTGTTGCTGCTATCCCTTCCGGGCGGCCCAGCGTCTGGGCACTAAAGGCAAATGGCCCCGTTCCCGCTATGTGGCCGGATATGACCGGGACCAGTGCCGGTCGTGCGGTTTATGCGCCAGGCGCTGCCCCTTCGGCGCGTTTCAGTTAAGCGATACCGGGGTTGAGAAAGACGGACCAACAGTTAAGGAAGTGACCTTTGACAGCAGCCTTTGTTGGGGCTGCGGCCTTTGCGCCAACGCATGCCCCACTGGAGCGATCACTATGCGGAACTGCAAATAACATTTGCCATGCCGTAATAAAGCGCAAATAATTTTTGCATCAATAGGGATACAGCGGCGGTGGAATAATCATTAAAGATTATTTTTTATAATGGCATGGCTCTTGCTTAAATATAAAGTCGGTACTTGCTGAAATATTTCGCGAGGAGGACGCGTGCATGGAAAAATTCCTGTCCAATTATGATGAACAGGTTACGCCCCGGTTGAAGTGGGTTACCGATACCCAGTTGGAACAAATTCATTACGCCTCGCTGGAAGTGCTGGAGCGCACCGGCATGGAGGTGCAGCACCCGGAGGCCCTGGCCCTGCTCAAAGACGCGGGCTGCAAAGTCCGGGACAACCGGGTTTGGATCCCCGGCTGGCTGGTGGAGGAATGCATCCGCTTGGCCCCCAAGCGGGTGGCGGTGGCCAACCGGCTGGGCGAAAGGGTTATGCCCCTGGAAAAGAACCGGGTTTACTACGGCACCGGCTCCGACCTGCCATTTACCATCGACCTGGAATCCAAAGCCAGAAGAACGTCCACCAAGCAGGACGTGGTTGAGGCCGCCCGGGTGATGGACGCGCTGCCCAACTACGATTTTATCATGAGCTACGCCATTGCTTCGGAAACCAACCCCGTGGTCAGCGACCTGCACCAGTTTGAGGCCATGACCCTGCATACCGGCAAGCCCATTATCTTCACCGCCCACAACGCCGAAAACACCGAGGCCCTGATTATGATGGCGGCGGCCTGCGCCGGCGGCGTGGAGAACTTTAAGCAAAACCCGTACATTATCCTGTACTCCGAGCCCATCTCCCCGCTGGTACACACCATGGACGGAGTGGGCAAGATGTTCAAGTGTTTCGATTATAACGTGCCCGTGGTCTACACCCCGGGGATCCTGTCCGGCGCCACCACCCCGGTGACCAAAGCGGGCAGCATGGTCCAGATGAACGCCGAATCCCTGGCGGGCGTGGTCATGGCCCAGTTGTACAAGAAGGGCTCGCCCATCATCATCGGCGGCGGGGCCACCCCCATGGACATGAAGACCACCGCCACCCTGTACGGCGCGCCGGAGACTTCCATGAACTACGCCGTGATGACCCAACTGGCCCAGTGGTACGGCTTGCCCAACTTCACCGAGGCGGGCTGCGTCAATTCGCCGGTGCCCGATGTGCAGGCCGGTGTGGAAGCGTCGGTATCAATCCTGATGAACCAGTTGGAAGGCTGCAACCTGGTGCACGACGTGGGCTACCTGGAGGGCGGCAAGACCGGTTATCTGCCCTTCCTGGTGATTTGCGACGATATTATCGACATGGTCCGCTACATGGGCCGGGGCACCAGGACCTCCCCGGACCACCTGGCAGTGGACGCCATCAACGACGTGGGTCCCGCCGGCAACTTCATGGGCCACGACCACACATTCAAGTACTTCCGGGAAGAAATCTGGAACCCCCGCTTCTTCATCCGCTACCGCTGGGAACAGTGGGAAGCCAAGGGAATGAAAAAGTCCATGGATATCGCCGTGGAGAAGGTTAAAGAGATCCTGGCTCAGCATGAACCCGCCGCGCTGCCCGCCGGAGCCGCGGAGGAAATGCAGGCCATCATCAAGCGCCGGGAGACCGAGTGCGCGGGTTAGGGGGGCAAAAGAATGCAATACGCAGCTAAACACGGGAGCGGGGTGGCTTTTCGCACCCTGACCGCCGAACAAATTAAAGAGATCCACAGCGCCAGCTGCCGGATTTTAAACGAGACCGGGCTTATCGTCCACCACGACGAGGCCGCTGAGCTGCTGAAAAAGGCCGGCGCCTACACCGATAACTCGGGCCGCACCTACCTGCCCGACTCCCTGGTGGAATGGGCCATCCGGACCGCGCCCTCCCGGGCCACCGTTTACAACCGGCTGGGCGAGCCGGCCATGTTTCTGGAGGGGTCCAACGCTTATTTTGGCACCGGTTCCGATACCCTGATTTTCATTGACCCGGCCACTGGGGAAAGGCGGCCCTGGAACACCGAGGACGTGGCGGCGGCGGTGCGCCTGGTGGACTACCTGCCCCAGCTTGATTTTGTCATGTCCATGGGTTTACTGAACGACGTGGACAAGCGGATGATTTACCGCACTCAGTACGCGCTGATGATTAAAAACAGCGTCAAGCCCCAGGTAATCATCGCCGAGGACAGGCCGACGGTGGAGGATATCTTCGCCATGGCGGCGGCGGTGACGGGGGGCGAAGAAAAACTGAAGCACCAGCCGTTGTTCGCACTGTACTGCGAGCCCACTTCGCCGCTGCAGTTCCCCTTTACCTCTGTGGATAAACTGCTGGCCGCCGCCGAACTGAAAATCCCGGTCAATTTTGCCTGCGGTGCCCTGGCCGGGGCGTCCACGCCGGTCACCGAGGCCGGGACCATCGTGCAGGCCAACGCCGAGGCCCTGGGCGGCCTGGTGGTGCACCAGCTCAAGAATCCCGGCGCGCCCTTCCTGTACGGCTACGGGGATTCGCCTCTGGACATGCGCACCATGCAGGCGGTTTACGCCGTGCCCCATGCGCTGCTGCTGCAGGGGGCCCTGTGCGACCTGGCCCGCTATTACGCGCTGCCCTCCTGGGGCTATGCCGGCTGCAGCAGCGCCAAAACCTTTGACGAGCAGGCCGTCATGGAAGCCGTCATGTTTACCCTGATGGGCGCCCTGCAGGGCTGCAACGTGATGCACGACGTGTTTTATATCGAGTCCGGGCGCACCGGTTCCCTGGAGTCGCTGGTGCTGAACAACGAAGTGATCTCCCGGGCCAGGAACCTGCTGGGGGGCATCAACACCAGCCCCGAATACCTGGCGGTGGAAGCGATCAAAAGGGTCGGCCCCGGCGGCAACTTCCTGGGTGACGAGCACACTTACAATCACTTCAAGCAAAGTTGGAAACCCGATGTTTCGGACTTCAACGGCTACGATGCCTGGGCCGCCGAAGGCGCCAAAACAACCGGCGTCCGCATCCGGGAGAAAATTGCCCAGATTATGGCCACGCACCAGCCGGCGCCGGTGGCGCCCGAAGCCGGGCAGGACATCGACCGCATCCTGGCCGCGGCCGAAGCAAAACTGTGCGGGTAAAAATTAAGTAGTCAGTAGTCAGGAGTCAGAATGAATCACTGAAACATTTGAAGCCCTGATTTTTGCATAGACATGTAATGTTTATGGTTTTACTACTGAATTCTGACTCCTGAATTTAATAATTTACACTTTAGGAGGGAATGTCATGAGCTTTCAGGAATTGGCCGACGTGGTCATCAAGGGAGATATCCAAAAGGTCAAGGAAGTGACCCAAAAACTGATTGATGGCGGCAGCGAGCCCCTGGCGATTATTAACGAGGGTTTGATCCCGGGCATCAACGAGGTGGGAGTGCGGTTTAAGGAAGGCGAACTCTTCGTGCCGGAAATGATGAGATCCGCCCAAGCCATGAAGGGCGGGGTGGAACTGGTAAAACCCCTGATAGCCGCCGAAAACATTCCCACTGCCGGCAAAGTGGTGATCGGCACTGTTAAAGGCGATTTGCACGACATCGGTAAAAACCTGGTGATTATGATGCTGGAAAGCAGCGGTTTTAACGTTGTAGACCTTGGTGTGGACGTGCCGGTGGATAAGTTTGTGCAGGCGGTTAAAGACCACAGCCCGCAGGTGGTGGGCATGTCGGCCCTTTTAACCACTACCATGCCGGTGATGAAGAGTGTTATCGACGCCCTGGAAAAAGAGAATCTGCGCGGCGGCGTCAAGGTGCTGATCGGCGGCGCTCCCGTGTCCCCGGAATACGCGGGTGAAATTGGGGCGGACGGTTTCGCGCCGGACGCCGTGGTGGCCACCGATATGTGCAAACAAGTTTTAAACTAAGCCTGCTCCAAACTCATGTAGGGGCGTCCCTTGCGGGCGCCCGAGGTAAGAAATGTTGTATCTCCGGGCGCCCGCAAGG
>JAEXOR010000027.1 GCA_023439185.1 Bacillota bacterium
ATTGCCCCCGATATTCCGCTGGGGAATATCTTCAGGGGCACGGTGCCTTTTATGATCGCTATTGCCATTACTACTGTTATTGTGATTATGTTCCCGTCGCTGTCTCTGTTCTTGCCGGGGTTGATCAGGTAAACAGAGCACCCAATAAAACTAGACAAAAGATGCTCCTGCGGGAACCAAAATATTGGTTCCCGTTTTTTTTGAAAACTGAAATATTCTTTACCAGCGAAATTTATCGTTAATCACCTTCCAGCTTGCGGGATCTTCCATTCCAAGACGCCAGATGGCGATTCCCGCCAGATTGAAATTATTTACTATATCCAGTTTGGCGGCAAGGCTGCTGGCGTTTTCAAAGTATACACTATGCCGGGAGCCATTTTTATCAGTATATCCGTAATAAGGAACCTGCCGGCTGGCATCCCATTGGATCTGCTTGTTATATTGCCTGGCTGTATCCATAGCCATTTGGTAAGAGATATAACGGGACGTCCCGTTTCCGGTATTCCAGTCAAACCCGTAACCTGCCACCCCCAGCAGGATCTTTTCCGGTGGCAGTTTGGTCAATGAGTATTTAACGATCTCTTCAACATACTGTTTGGATGCTATCGGACCCGGGTCGCTTCCACTGATGTGCTCGTCGTAGGCCATCACAACCAATTGATCGGCATACTGACCTATTGCCGTATAATTAAAATTATCGCCCCAGACTCCCATGGACTTATCCGTTGTTCTTGATGGAACGCAAGATATTATTTTAAGTCCAGCAGGCTGAAACTGCGATGATAATTCCTTTAAGAATTGTACGTAAAGCCCGCGGTCATCGGGGTAGATATTTTCGATATCAATGGTTACCCCGGTGTAACCCTGGTTATTCACCAGGTTGAATATATTTGTTACCAACTTCCAACGTTTTTGAGGGTCTGCCAGTGCTTGATGAACTACATTCTTACTTGTAGTGGAGGAACCGTAAAGAAGGTTGTGAATCAAAACATAGTTGCCCAGGTTATTTTGTTTACTAAAACCAAGTAATTCGTTTACTTCCCGCCCGGTCTGGCCGCCGAATAATTCCAAACTGGTTGGGTCATTCCTGTTCAGCCTGTAAAAAAAGGGAGAGACAGAGGTTAAAAGATTACTTTGCGCCTTAACTGCTGCCATGGACGACGGTATCGGAGACTCGGCCGTAGTATAAAAACCCAAAACCTCTTTTTTGCTGCTGCTTTTATTACTGTTGCTGTTATTTTGTAAACCAAGCAATTTGCTGATTTGCGCATTAGTATGCACACCGACTATGCCATCGGGCTTTAAACCGTAATTAAGTTGAAACTTTTTTACCGAAGAGGTTGTTATAGTGCCGAAATAGCCTGTTGGTTCAACATAAAAATAGCCCAGTTGCTGCAGCCGCTGCTGCAGTACAAGCACTTCGGAACCCCTGTTGCCTTGTTTTAAATTGCTAAAGGCGCCGGAAGCCTGGGCACACAGGAAAAGAAAAAAAACTAAAAAAGAAATTACCATAACTATAAGCTGTCTGTACCTTGATGTCATTTTTGCCTCCCAGTATATAATTTTCTTAATTTATAAAAATTATATAATAGATCTAACCGATAAAAATATCCCTAAAAATTATGCTAAGTTGCCAAAATTTTTATATATTTAAACAATTAGCCGTAAAAAGCCAGCTTAAGAAACAGGCACCGGCCCGGCACAAAAAACAACACCGACATGAATACCGGTGTTGTTTTTTGCCGCTATATACCCAATTTAGTTTACATAAAAGGCGCCACTACTTAAGATATCAGTGGATTAATGTGACGGGTACTTTAACGTTGCTCAGCACCTTGGAGCTGACGCTGCCCAACAGCATGCCGCTAATGCGGGAGAGACCCCTGGTGCCCATGATCACTTTATCAAACCCCTGGTTATTGACCATATCAATAATTACTCCGGCAGGATCGCCAGCAGCCAGTACGGTATTCACATTGACACCTTCGTTTTCAAATATCTCCCTGGCTTTTTCCAGGCTCTGACCAAAATGCGCCTGGCAGGAAGAAATTAATTCTTCCGGGTTAAAGACCGCACCCCTGGTCAGAGCGAAATCTCCGCAGGCAACTGTAAGTATGGTTATATCAAGGGATTTGTGACTTTTCGCCATTTTCAGCGCATACTCAAGGGCCCTGCGGGCCGACTCGGAGCCGTCATTGGGAATTAAAATTTTCATTTGTACGAAACCTCCTTATAATTGATATAGTTTGCGTTTTCCTGTACTTGTACTGGATTATACCTTTTTCAACTTACGCAACAATTACGTAATTATTAAATTTCCATTAAATAACCCCTATTGGGGTTTTTGTTTACATAACATTAATGAGTAAAAACTGCTTTAAAATAATACCCAACACATTTAAATAAACAAACCAAGTATTATGTAAAACAGCCGGGGAAAAAACGATTTTTAAAATCAGCCGGAGGTCCACAACAAACAAAGCAGGTACGGCGCAACAAAAACGGCTAACCGAAAAACGGGCGCGGCGCAATAACCGACTTTGCCGCCCAGTGGAATAGAGAAAAAAGCCTTCGCCTACCCCTTTGTGTGTGCGGGTTTACATAATACTTATTATCGGAAGTAATAAATACGGTTTATTATGAGCCATATCCATGCTCTAACCTTTATTTATGGTTGAATTCATGCCGGAATATTATTTCTGTGCCGCACTACTTTAAAAATTCCCTGTTACAGTTCCCCGTCCACACGGCCGCAATACATTTACAATACATTTATAATACATCCGGTTGTTTGATTGGCTATCGATAATTAGGCACATAAAAAAACAAGCCCGGTGGTGACAGCACCACCGGGCAATATACGACTGAGCTCTAAAGATCAGCTTT
Organism: Bacillota bacterium; assembly: GCA_023439185.1. Lineage (GTDB taxonomy): Bacteria > Bacillota > Desulfotomaculia > Desulfotomaculales > Desulfallaceae > BRH-c8a. The sequence continues at coordinate 2,887 of JAEXOR010000027.1, forward strand.
TTTTGCTTTCAGGAAGTCCAGGGCTACCTGCGGATACAGAGCCACTGAGACCACGTCTTCTTCTTTGGTCATGTATGAAGCCGCCAATTCCCTGGCTTTGGGCATTTCGGGCTCCAGCATGTCGGCGGGACGGCCTTCAATGGGCTTTTCGTCGCCGATGATTTTCTTCCGGATTTCCTCGTTCACCGGCGCCGGAGGACGGCCGTAGTAACCGCGCATGTAGTTTTTCACTTCGTCGGTGGCCATGGCATACCTGTTACCCACCAGCACGTTAATTACCGCCTGGGTGCCCACAATCTGGCTGGACGGGGTGACCAGCGGCGGATAGCCGAAATCTTCCCTGACCTTGGGCACTTCGGCCAGCACCTGGGGCAGTTTGTCCAGGGCGTTTTGCTCTTTAAGCTGGTTGATGAAGTTTGAGATCATGCCGCCGGGAATCTGGTAAGTCAGCACGTTGGTGTCGGGACTGCTGCTGGCGTTGTCAAAGTCGCCGTAGTTCTTGCGCACCTCTTTAAAGTATTCGGCAATCTCGGAGATCAGTTCCAGGTCCAGGCCGGTGTCGTAAGGGGTGCCGCGCAGGGCCGCCACCATGCTCTCGGTGGCGGGTTGGGAGCTTTGCAGCGCCATGGTCGACACCGAGCAGTCGATCACGTCAACGCCCGCCTCCACCGCTTTCATGTAGGTCATTGAGGCCATCCCGCTGGTATAATGGCAGTGCAGTTGGACCATGGCGCCCATCTCTTTCCAGCCCCGGACAATATCGAAAGCCGGCTGCGGCGCCAGGATGCCCGCCATATCCTTGAGGCAGATGGAATCAACTCCTAGCTCCAATAACTCTTTGCCCATTTTCATATAGAAATCGTAATCGTGCACCGGACTAATGGTGTATACCACGGTGCCCTGGGCGTGCGAGCCCTCCCTTTTGACAAGCTCGATGGCCTTTTCCATATTCCTGATGTCGTTAAGAGCGTCAAAAATCCGGAATATATCCAGCCCGTTAGCCACTGTATGCTTAACAAAGGCTTCCAGAACGTCGTCCGCGTAATGCCTGTAACCCACCACATTCTGGCCCCGCAGCAGCATCTGCAGCTTGCTGTTGGGATAATACTTGCGCAGGGTGCGCAGTCTTTCCCAGGGATCTTCGTTCAGGAAGCGCATGCAGGAGTCAAAAGTGGCGCCACCCCAGGTCTCCAGGGAATAATAACCAACCTTTTCGATTTTTTCGGCAATGGGCAGCATGTGCTCGGTGCGCATGCGAGTAGCCAGCAATGACTGGTGTCCATCCCGCATCGTGGTATCGCAAATCATTGCTTTTCTCGCTTCGGTCATAACGTCAACCTCCATATAAGAATTAGTTAAGTACTGAGGTACACGGCGGAAGCTATCCCTAATCCGCCGCAGCCAATACTTTCTTGACGGAATCGATGGATTTTTGCAAAGCCGCCTTTTCCGCTTCCGTCAGATCGACTTCGATGATTTTCTCCACCCCGCCGCCTCCAATGATGGCCGGCACTCCGAAGTAGATATCCTTTACACCATACTCGCCCTGCAGATACGCCGCCACAGGCAGGATCCTTTTTTTATCCTTGAGCACCGCTTCCGCCATTTCAATGGCCGAGGCTCCCGGGGCGTAAAAGGCGCTGCCGGTTTTTAAATAATTGACTATTTCCGCCCCCCCCTTACGGGTCCTTTCCACAATGGCTTCAATCCGGTCGGTGGAAATCAGTTTTTCAATCGGAATACCGCCGGCATAGCTGTAGCGGACCAGCGGCACCATGTCGTCTCCGTGTCCGCCCAGCACAAAGGCGCTGACATCCTTATAGGAGACACCCAGTTCCATGGCGATAAAGGTCCGGAAGCGGGCGGAATCCAATACGCCGGCCATACCGAATACGCGATGGGCCGGAAAACCGCTGGCCTTATAAGCGGTGTATACCATCACGTCCAGGGGGTTGGTGACCACGATGATAAAAGCGTTGGGTGAGTATTTGACGGCCTGTTCAGTGCACGACTGCACTATTTTGACATTGGTGTTGACCAGGTCGTCGCGGCTCATGCCGGGCTTGCGCGCAATGCCGGCGGTGATGATAATCAGGTCGGAGCCCGCCGTATCCTCGTAGCTGTTTGTCCCGACCACGTTAATATCATAACCTTCAACCGGCGCGGCTTGCTGCAGGTCAAGGGCCTTACCCTGCGGGACTCCCTCGACCACGTCGATGAGGACTATATCGCCCAGTTCCTTTGTCGCGGCCCAGTGAGCGCAGGTGGCTCCCACGTTACCGGAACCAATGACGGTGATCTTATTTCTCTTCATTTAATTACCTCCCGTTATGTTGGTCAATAATATACTCAACAATCCCCATGAATTAAACGGGTAAATTGCCGTGCTTTTTGTTTGGCCTGCGCTCCTGTTTGTCAGCCAGTAAATTTAGTGCGTCAATGATCTTGTCCCTGGTTTGCCGCGGGTCAATCACATCGTCGATATAGCCCCTCGCACCGGCCACATAGGGATTGGCAAATTTATCACGGTATTCCTGCACCAGCCTTGTTCTTTCCCCGTCGGGGTCGGCGGCGTCCTCAATATCCTTGCGGTTGATAATATTCACCGCGCCTTCAGGACCCATGACGGCGATTTCCGCCGTCGGCCAGGCGTAAACCAGATCCGCCCGCAGCGAGCTGCTGCACATGGCTAGATACGCGCCGCCATAGGCCTTGCGCAGTATAATGGTCACTTTGGGAACCGTCGCCTCGGAATATGCATACAGCATTTTGGCGCCGTGCCGGATGATGCCGCCGTATTCCTGTTCGGTGCCGGGCAAAAAGCCGGGCACGTCCATAAATGTTACCAGCGGGATATTAAAGGCGTCACAGAACCTGATAAACCGGCTTATTTTATCCGAAGCATTGATATTCAAGCAACCCGCCAGGAAGTCGGGCTGGTTGGCCACAATCCCCACCGGTTGTCCGGCGAATCTGGCAAAGCATGTCACAGCGTTCTTGGCAAAGAGAGGCAATACTTCCAGAAACTCGCCGCCGTCCACCACGGCCTGAATTACTTTCTTGATATCATAACTATACCTGGGCTCAACGGGAACGAGCTCCAAAAGCGCTTCCCTGTCTACCACCGGTTCCACCGGCGCAGATAGCGGCGGTTTTTCATTATTGCCGGCAGGCAGGTAATCCAACAGGTTTTTTACCATATCCAGACAGTGCTTTTCGTTTTCACCCATGAAATGAGCCACACCACTGGTCTGGCTGTGGGTCAGCGCCCCGCCGAGCAGTTCCATGGATACTTCTTCACCGGTCACCACCTTAACCACCTGCGGGCCGGTAATAAACATCTGACTGGTATCCTTAACCATAAATATAAAGTCCATTAAAGCCGGGGAATAAACCGCACCGCCGGCGCAAGGCCCCATAATCACAGCAATCTGGGGTATTACACCCGAAGCAATAGTATTACGGTAAAAAATTTCTCCAAAACCGTTTAAGGCATCGACACTCTCCTGGATCCTGGCCCCGCCGGAGTCGTTCAGCCCCACCACCGGCGCGCCGCTGCGCATGGCCATATCAAGCACCTTGCATATCTTCCGGGCATGCATCGCACCCAATGTGCCTCCGTTTACCGTAAAGTCCTGGGCGTAAACGTACACTTTTTTGCCGTTTACCATTCCATATCCGGTAACTACACCTTCACCGGGGTTTTGGTCGAAATCACCGGCAAAAACATCCAGTTCCCGGAAGGTATCCCGGTCAAAAAAATACGCTATTCTTTCCCGGGCCGTCATTTTACCGGCGGCGTGCTGCTTTTCGATTCTTTTTTCGCCGCCGCCCGCTTGAATTTTAGCCCGTAAAGCTTCCAGCCGGTTAATTTTCTCCTGCATACTAAAGCCTTGCCCCCCTTGCATGGTTGGGACATCCCCCCATTTATTTGTGTGAAACAGATGTTTCTCGTTACTCCCTCTCGCACAATTCCACCAGTGTACCGAATGTGGACTTGGGATGCAGAAAGGCTATTTTAGCCCCGCCAGCGCCGCGGCGCGGTTTTTCATCAATCAATCTGACCCCGGCCGCTTTCAGCTCCGCCAGTTTATTCGCCAGGTTTTCCACCCTAAAGGCGATATGCTGGATACCTTCACCGTTCTTTTCTATGTACCTGGCAACGGGACCGTCCTCCGTGGTGCTCTCCAGCAGTTCCACTTCACTGTCACCAGTGGGTATAAAAGCCACCTTCACCTGCTGTTCTTCCACTACCTCTTCGGCAGTAATCTTTAAACCCAGCACCTGCTCATAAAACTTTCTGGCCGCCGCCAAATCCTTAACGGCAACGCCGATGTGATCAATCTTCTCAACCACTACGGAATTGCACCTCCTTGATAAAAAGAACATGGAGACATTTTATCATTATTTCCTGAAAGATTGTACCATTTTTTGTTTTAGCGACATCCCTGTCCTTTTCTAGTTTGACCTTTTTCAGGACCGGCCAACCTTTTCCCTGATGAAGTCCGCCACCATCCCGGTGTTTGTCCCCGGTGTAAATATTTCAACAATCCCGGCTTCCTTTAAAGCCGGAATATCTTCATCCGGAATAATCCCGCCGCCCAACACCAGGATATCACCGGCATTCTGCCGGCGCAGTCCTTCCACAACAGCGGGAAACAGGTGCATGTGGGCTCCGGACAGACAGCTTAACGCCACCACTTCCACATCTTCCTGCAGCGCCGCGGCCACAATCTGCTCAGGGGTCTGGCGCAGTCCGGTATAAATTACCTCCATGCCTGCGTCACGCAAGGACTGGGCAATCACCTTGGCGCCCCTGTCGTGTCCGTCCAAGCCCGGTTTGGCCACCAGCACCCTGATCGGTTTATCGCTCATCCGTATACTCCTCCCTGGCTAAAAAACAATCTGCTGCCGGTACTCACCGAACACACCCCGCAAAACCTCGCAAATTTCCCCCAGGGTGGCATAGCCCTTTACCGCTTCAATAAAATACGGCATCAGGTTTTCACCCGTCAGCGCCGCCTTTTCAATATCTTCAAGCGCCTGGTGTACCCGGGGGTTATCCCGCCGGGTGCGAAGTCCGGCCAGCCTTTCCTCCTGCCGGCGGCCCACCTCGGGATCAACTTTCAGCAGATCCCCGGGACGTTGGGTATCCATCGTAAATTTGTTTACCCCGATCACTGTTTTTTGGCCGCTTTCGATATCCTTCTGGTAACGGTAGGCGCTGTTTTGAATCTCCTTCTGCATGAAATCAATGGCTTTGGGCGCCCCGCCCAGGTCGTCAATTTTGCTGATATATTCGGAAACCCGCTGTTCAATTTCATCGGTAAGTCTCTCGACGAAATATGAGCCGCCCAGCGGGTCCACGGTGTCGGCCGCGCCGGTTTCATAACCGATGACCTGCTGGGTGCGCAGGGCAATCAGCACGGAGCTGTCACTGGGCAAAGCCAGCGCTTCATCCCGGGAGTTGGTATGCAGGGATTGGGTGCCGCCCAGTACCGCGCTCAAAGCCTGGAAGGCCACCCGCATGATGTTTACATCGGGCTGCTGGGCTGTCAGGGTGCAGCCCGCAGTCTGGGTATGGAAGCGCAGCATCATTGATTTAGGGTCTTTGGCTCCAAAGCGCTCCTTCATAATCCGGGCCCATAGACGACGGGCCACCCTGTACTTGGCAATTTCCTCAAAGAAATTAAGGTGCGCGTTAAAGAAAAAGCTTAGCCGGGGGGCGAAATCATCCACAACCAAACCGGCGTCGATGGCCGCCTGCACGTAAGCTATGCCGTCGGCCAGAGTAAAGGCCACCTCCTGCACGGCCGTGGAGCCGGCCTCCCGGATATGATAACCGCTGATGCTGATGGTGTTCCAGCCCGGTATGTTTTTGGCGCAGTACGCGAAAATATCGGTGACCAGGCGCATCGACGGGCCGGGCGGAAAAATGTAAGTACCCCGGGCGATGTATTCTTTGATGATATCATTTTGGATCGTCCCCTTAAGCTGTTCCTGCGACACACCCTGTTTTTCCGCCACGGCGACATACATGGCCAGCAAAACGGCGGCAGGCGAATTAATGGTCATGGAGGTGCTCACTTTATCCAGGGGAATCCGGTCAAACAGAGTTTCCATATCCAGCAGGGAGTCAATGGCCACCCCAACCTTGCCGACTTCACCCATGGCCAGGGCATGATCGGAATCGTAGCCGATTTGCGTGGGCAGATCAAAGGCCACGCTTAAACCCGTTTGCCCCTGTTCCAGCAGGTAACGGAACCGCTTGTTGGTTTCCTCCGCCGTACCGAACCCGGCGTACTGGCGCATGGTCCAGAGTCTGCCCCGGTACATGTTCGGCTGTACCCCCCTGGTATACGGATATTCCCCGGGGAAAGCCAGGTCCTGTTCGTAATCCGGGTTTTCCAGATCGGCCGGGGTGTACAGGGGATCGATTATTACTCCCGCGTCGGTGGCAAATTCGGCCTGCCGTTCAGGCCTTTTGGCGGTCAGCCGGTTTAAATTGTCACCGTACCGCTTCTTTTGTTCCTTGATCCTTTGCGTCACGTCCCGTTCAAACAATTGAACGCCTCCTTTAGCCCGTTACTTCCCTTAACAGGCCGGGCACTTCAAAGGGCAGGACGGCCACCCTGGCGCCCGCCGCCTGCAGGGCCTCCACCTTGGCGCTAAATGTGCCTTTGCCGCGTTCAATGATGGCTCCGGCATGGCCCATCCGTTTGCCGGGAGGTGCGCTTTTGCCGGCAATGTAAGCCACCACCGGCTTGGTCATATCTTTAATATACAGAGATGCTATTTCCTCGGCGTTGCCGCCGATTTCGCCCACCAGCACCACCGCTTTGGTCTGGGGATCGTGTTCAAATTTCTCCAGCACATCCACAAAGGACAGGCCGGCCACCCGGTCGCCGCCCAGCCCGACTACGGTGGACTGACCCATGCCGTTGGCGGTGAGGTTGCCCACGATCTCGTAAGTCAGTGTCCCGCTGCGGGCCACCACGCCCACAGGCCCAGGAATAAAAAACTGGTTCGGCGGAATGCCAATTTTGCATTTGCCGGAGGAAACAATGCCGAAAGTGTTCGGTCCCACCACCGTGACGTTGTTACGCCCGGCATATTCCACAATTTCCATTTCATCATGCACCGGGATATGTTCAGTGACAATAACCAGCACTTTTACCCCCGCGGAAATGGCTTCAAAGGCTGCGTCCTTGGCGAAGGGCGCCGGAATGAACAGCACCGCGGCATCGGCGTTTTGCTTCTCCACGGCGGCAAAGGCGGTATCGTAAACCGGGACCCCCTCCACCTCCTGACCGCCTTTACCGGGCGACACGCCGCCCACAACCCGGGTGCCGTAAGCGAGCATCTGTTTGGTGTGGAACCTGCCCTGATTACCTGTGATACCTTGAACGATCAACCTGGTATTTTCATCAATGATAATTGCCATTTTGCTCCTCCACTCCTTAACAGGCTGCACTCACATGCCCCGCGCGATTTCCACCGCTTTGGCCGCGGCTTCCTGCATAACCTTGTAGGCTTTGATCCCATGCTCGTTGAGAATTCTAACGCCTTCCTCCTCGTTGGTGCCTACCAGCCTGATGACCACCGGCACAGGTATCTCCCTGGTCTTTTTAACCTGGATTAAAGCGTTGGCCACGTCGTCGCAGCGGGTTATGCCGCCAAAGATGTTAATCAAAATAACCCGGGGGTTGGTTTGGAGCAGCAATTCCAAGGCCTTCGCGGTTCCTTCCATCCCGGTGCCGCCGCCGGCATCCAGGAAATTGGCCGGGCTGCCGCCGTAATGCACCAGCGTGTCCAGGCTGCCCATGGACATGCCGGCTCCGTTGGCCATAACCGCGATGTTGCCGCCCAGTTCCACAAAGGCTAGCCCCAGGTCGTGGGCCTGCTTCTCGATATCCGTGCGGTCCTCCACAAATGGTATGCCCCTTTGTCTGAACAACGCATCGTCATCCACCGTAAACTTGGCATCGGCGGCAATCAGTTCATCCCCGCTGACCGCCAGCGGGTTGATTTCCACCAGTTCGGCGTCTCTAGCCTTGAAGCACTGGTAAAGCAGCGGCAGCAGCCCGGCAAAGGCAGCGGCCGGCTTACCGGTAAGGCCAATGCGTCTGGCGATCTCCCGCCCCAGGTACGGGTACACGCCCACGGCAACATTGACGTGGTATTTTACAATATGCTGGTCCGGCACTTCCTCAATGTCCATACCGCCCTGGGCGGATGCGATAATGACCGGCTTTTTGGCCGAACCGTCCACGGTAATGGCCAGGTACAGTTCTTTGTCGATTTGAATTTTTTCTTCCACCAGGAGCTTTTCCACCCGGTGTCCCTGCACCGTCATTTCCAGTATGGAAACCGCGGCCGCACGGGCTTCTTCCGGTCCGGAAGCAAATTTAATCCCGCCGCCTTTACCCCGCTTGCCGGTCAGGACCTGGGACTTGATTACCACCGCACTGCCGATTTCGGCGGCCACCCCGGCCGCATCTTCGGGGGTGGCGACCATTTTTCCCCGGGGTACTTTAATACCATGGGTTGCGAAAATTTCTTTGCCCATATATTCAAAGAGTTTCACTATCTAATCTCCCTCCGGCTTGAAGTAAAAAAAATCCGGTCAGCCTGGAATTTAAACAATAAACATAGTATACGCAACTTGTAGGACTTGCCATCACTTGGCCGCATATATTTTTGTTCCTTCGTCGTAAAGATCACCGCCCAGGGTATCGTTGACCACAATCACCGGAAAATCCTCCACCACCAGACGGTGTATCGCCTCGGGCCCCAGTTCGGGGTATGCCACCACTTCGGCTTCCTTAATACACTTGCTGATCAAGGCGGCGGCCCCGCCCACAGCCGCAAAATATACCGCCTTGTAATTTTTCATGGCTTTGATGACCTCGGGGGCCCGTTTACCCTTGCCAATCATGCCCTTTAAACCCTGGGTCAGCAGCCTGGGGACATACGCGTCCATGCGGCCGCTGGTGGTAGGGCCGGCGGAACCGATTATCTGACCCGGCCTAGCCGGAGAAGGGCCAACATAATATATTACTTGCCCCTTTAAATCCACAGGGAGTGGCTTGCCTTCATCCAGCAGTTCAATCATTTTTTTATGCGCAGCATCCCGGCCGGTGTACAACACACCGTTTAACAGCACCTTCTGGCCGATCCGCAGTTTTTCCACCGTCTGTTCCGTCAAAGGTGTGGTCAGTTTAATTTTAGTCAGCATCCCTTTTCACCCCACTGTCGGTTTTCTGGTTATAAAACTATTTCCCGGTGCCGGCCGGCGTGACAGTTGATATTTACCGCCACCGGCAAACTGGCGATGTGCGCCGGGTATATTTCCACATGTACCGCCAGCGCGGTGCAAATGCCCCCCAAACCAAGCGGTCCGATACCAAGAGCATTTATATCATTTAAAATCTCGCTTTCCAATTTGGCGATTTCAGGCCTAGGGCTTGACGTTCCCACCGGCCTTAAAAGGGCCTCCTTGGCGATCAGGGCGGCTTTTTCCATCGTTCCGCCGATGCCGACACCGACAATAATCGGCGGACACGGATTGGGACCGGCGGCCCTGACAGTGTCCAGGATAAATTTCTTGACCCCTTCGACCCCTTCCGCAGGCTTCAGCATTTTAATGGCGCTCATGTTTTCACTGCCGCCGCCTTTGGGGGCGATAATAATTTTCATGTGCTCTCCGGGCACAAGTTTGACATGCAGCACCGCGGGGGTATTGTCGCCTGTATTTACACGCTCCAGAGGATGGCCCACAATTGACTTTCTCAGGTACCCTTCGGTATAGCCCCGGCGTACTCCGTCGTTAACGGCATCCTCCAGCAAACCGCCCTCAATATGCACGTCCTGCCCAAGTTCCACGAAAACAACGGCATATCCGGTATCCTGGCACATGGGAACTTTTTCATCAGCGGCTATTTGCGCGTTATTGATCAATTGTTGGATTATTTCCCTGCCGGTCTGGGAAAGTTCACAATCATAGGCCTTTTGAATCGCTTCTATCATATCCCGGCTCAGGTAATAATTGGCCTCCTGACAGAGATTGGCAACGGCATCGCTAATGGCTCCGACGGTTATTGTTTTTATGACAGTTCCCTCCTTACAGCAAAATAAATACCCGTAAAGTAGTTTTACGCAAATTCCATACCATAAGAAAAAGCTCGTTTTATTAAATGCTATAAAGAATCAAGTTTATATATTTTAGAAAGAATGGGTTAAAAAAAATAATTAAACCACCCTGGGGCTGGTGAATCTAATTTTTTTAAATATTCTAAATGCTTGAACTCCAGGGTCCGGTCTTTTTTAATTTATTATACAGGGTAGCCAGGGAAATATTTAACGCCCGGGCGGCGTTTCTTTTGCCCTCCACGGTGTTGCCGTACTTGACCAGAGCCTTTTTGATCAGAATCTGCTCCATCTGATCAATGGGCAGTAATTCCACGTCTCTCCCGGGGGCGGTTTTCAATTGACTGACATACTGGATGAAATGCTGCTTGGTCAGGATTTCATCGTCCACGGTAACCATGACCCGCTCCACAATGTTTTCCAGTTCCCGCACATTCCCGGGCCAATCATAGCTGCAAAAAACATCTTCGGCATCCCTGGCCAGACCCTTTACCTTTTTACCCAGCTTGCGGTTCAGCTTGACGATTAAATTATTTACCAGTGCCGGCAAATCTTCTTTACGCACCCGCAGGGGCGGAATACTGATTTCCACAACGTTTAACCGGTAGTACAAATCCTCCCTGAACTCGCCCTTCCGGATTAAATCCCTGAGGTTTCTGTTGGTGGCGGCGATTACACGCACATCAACCCTGATGGTCTGGGTGCCGCCCACCTTTTCAAACTCCATTTCCTGCAGCACCCTGAGCAGCTTACCCTGCAGGCTTAAATTCATATCCCCTATTTCGTCCAGGAAAATTGTCCCGCCGTGGGCCAGCTCAAATTTACCGATTTTAGATTTGATCGCCCCGGTGAAAGCGCCCTTCACATAGCCGAAAAATTCGCTTTCCAGCAAGTTCTCGGGGATAGCGGCGCAATTCACTTTTATAAAAGGTTTATCCCGCCTCGGGCTGGCGTGGTGGACGGCATGGGCGAAGAGCTCCTTGCCGGTACCGCTTTCACCCAGCAAAAGAACTGTTGAGTTGCTGCGGGCCGCCCTTTCGGCCACCAGAATGCATTTTTTCAGTTCCGGATTATGGCCCAGGATGTCCCCGAAGGTATATTTACAAGTGGTTACCTGGCCAAACTTATCGGATAAACTCTCAATCATGGTCGTACGCTGACGCAATTCATCCATCAGCTTCATTACATCCGTAAAGTGCTGGAACACCACCACCGCGCCTTCCACAGCATCGTCCACCACAATGGGGGACGCGTTGCTGATCACTTCGGCATTGCTGCCGCCCACCCTGGTCCGGTGACCGAACACGCTTCTGCCGGTGCGCAGGGCCATGGCCAAAGCACCCTCGGGGGAAATTTCAAACACGTTTTGGCCAATCCTGTTCCCGGTAGTGATACCGGTGACCCGGGTGAAGGCAGGGTTGACATACTTGATCCGGCCGTTTTTATCAGCCACTTCCACCGCTTCCTGGACTGAATTTAAAATCGTGGACAGTTCGCCCTGGACGCGCTTGCTTTCCAAAAGCTCCTTTTTCTCTCTGAACAGGCGCACCATTAAGTTAACCGCCCCGGTATCAATGACGGAGGTATTGGGCCCTATTTTTTTTAGAGTCTCTTCAACCGACGGATGCCGGGAGGTATTGATGATCACCGCGATATCCTTGATATTTTTAACCGTACCAATATCATGGCAGACCCGGATTCCGCCCGCGTTAAAAAAAATTCCCGTCGCCGGTTCACCGGGTATTTCTACAAAACACTCAATTTCCACATCATTGATGTCTTTTAGCAAATTATATACCGAAAGCCCGTCGGCCCCGGTACCAATAATTATTACCCTGATTTTTTGCACCATATCACCTTTTAATGGGCGAGTTTTATTCATTTTATATTCTTCATTTTGGACAGTATATCCTTCTAAAAAATAAAAAAGCAAACTTTCTTCCGAACACACGTTTACCTCCAGGAATAATATGTTATAATTAATTATAATTCCAGAAAGGTTGTGCTGTTTTGAGAGCAAACGCCAGTCAGCGCGAAGCGGAAATAATCAGATATATCAAACATAGTATCCAATCACGCGGATACCCGCCCTCGGTCAGGGAAATCGGCGAGGCGGTCGGCCTGAAATCTAGTTCAACCGTGCATAACTACCTGTGCCGATTGGAAGAAAAAGGCCTCCTGCGCCGGGACCCAACCAAGCCAAGGGCTATGGAAATACTGGATGACGACAAAGACAGCTTCAGGGAAATGATCATGGTGCCTATATTGGGCCGGGTCGCCGCGGGCATTCCCCTTCTGGCCGTGGAAAATATGGAAGACATGTTCCCTATGCCGGCGGACTTCGCCGGTCGGGGCGAATTTTTCATGCTGCGGGTTAAAGGCAACAGCATGGTGGAAGCAGGCATCCTGGAAGGGGATTTAGTGCTTGTAAGACAGCAGCCCAGCGTAAACAACGGCGATATTGCGGTGGCCCTGCTTGACGATGAAGCGACCATCAAAAGGTTTTACCGTGAGGATGGACACATCCGGCTACAGCCTGAAAACTACCAGCTTTCTCCGATTATCGTCGACGATGTCACCGTCCTGGGCAAAGTCACCGGCTTGGTACGCAGGTTCTAACAAGTTTGGGTCAGCCGTTGTGGCGGGCTGCAGGGGCGCCCCTCGCGGGCGCCCGCAAGAAACAAAACGCCCTTATTAACGTTCCATCAACACCCTGGGGATGTATGTGGAAACATCAGGCCACAGCACAAACAGGATCAATGCCAGTACCATAATAAGAATAAACGGCAGCACCCCTTTAATGACCGTCTCCAGCCGCTGTTTGGCCATGGCGCTGACCACGAATAGGTTCAGCCCCACCGGCGGTGTAATCATGGCCAGCTCCATGTTCACCGTCATCACCACCGCGAACTGCATAATGTCGATATCCAGGGCGTGAATCATGGGCAGCAGCAGCGGCAGCGTGATCAGGGTAATGGACACCGCCTCCAGGAAAGTACCCATGACAAAGAACATGATATTGGTAGCCAGGAAGAACATGTATTTGTTCAGGTTGTTTTCTGAAATCCACTGGGACAAATTTTGCGGCACTTGATTCACAGTCAGAAACAGCGCAAACACCATGGCCGCGGCAATGATCAGGAATATCATGGATGAAATATTGATGGATTCCACAAAGATCTTACGCATGTCCCTGATCTTCATTTCCCGGTAAATGAAAAACGATACCAACAGGGTATAAAATACCGACAGCACCGCCGCCTCGGTGGGGGTTACAATACCGGCATAGATACTGCCCAGGATAAAAAACGGTAAAAATACACCCGGCAGAGCTTTGATGCTGGTCCGCCAGCGTTCATCCCAAGACGCTCTGTCCTGCAGGTCCAGCTTCATCATTTTAGCGTATACTACGGCGCTAATTACAAGGATGCTGGTTAGAATCAAACCAGGTATTAATCCGGCCATGAAAAGCTTGCCGATTGATTCTTCCGCGGTAACTCCGAATACCACCATGGTCACGCTGGGCGGAATCAAAATACCCAGGGTGCCCGAAGCGGCAATTAAACCCAGAGCATACTTTTTGGGATAGCCCCCGTTGACCAGCGCCGGGTACATGATGGCGCCGATGGCGGCGGCCGTGGCGGGACTGGAGCCCGAGATGGCGGCGAATATGGCGCAGGCCATGATGGTAACCACGGCCAGGCCGCCGGGCAAATGACCGAACCACGAGCGCAGGGAGGCAATCAGGTACTTGGAAATCCCCCCGTGTGACATCAGCACGCCGGCAAACACAAAGGCCGGGATGGCCATCAGGGTTGGCGACAGGAGCGAGGCAAACATCCGCTGTACCAGCATATGCATAGTAAAGTCGGTGGTCAAGCCGAGAACAACCAGGGCCGCCACCGCCAGACTGATGGCAATGGGTACGTTTACTAAAAATAAAGTTACGAAAACTCCGAACAGGAGCGCCGTCGACATTTATCTGCCCCCCCTCTTGCTGTTCTCCATCCAGTCCCGGCCGCCGTTTTTCAATAATCCAATCAATTTATCAATAAAACGGATGCCGAACATCACCCCGCTGATGGGGACAATCAGGTAGATAATCCACATCGGGAACCTGCTGTCCGGGGACCGCATACCCGTCTGCAGGTAACCCAATTCCAGTTGAATACCATAATAGGTATAAAAGACACAAAAAGCCAGACCCAGTGACATAGCGAAAATGCTGACCTTGTGTCTTGTAGCCAGCGGCAAAATATTATATAAAGCATCGACCTTGATATGGTGGTCGTTTCTCAGGGCCACCGCGGTTCCCGCCAGCACGCCCCAGACCACGAAATATACCGAAAACTCATCCAGTATTGATTGGGGACGGCCCCAGATATAGCGCAGAACAACATTGACAAAAACCATGGACAGTCCGATGAACAGCATTCCACCGGCGAAGTAATCCTCAAAACCTTTATAGATCCTTTTTAAAGTCTCCATCTCCGCCTCCTTATATAATGAGCAGTTACGAAGAAAGGGGCGGGAGGATACCTCACCGCCCCCATTTTAGCTTCAGGAGTTCCTGGCGGCTTCAATGTATTTTTCGCCGATTTCAGCACCATATTTATCGTAAAGGGGTTCCAGGGCTTCAACAAATTTGGCCTTTTCTTCGGCGGTCAGTTCGTAAATCTCAACCTTGCCGCTGTTTTTAATATTTTGATATGACTCGTCATCCAACTCGTCGGCCAGTTGACGCTCATAATCAGTGGCTTCAGCCATCGCTTCCCGCACCATTTGCTGCTGTTCCGGGGTCAGGCTGTTCCAGAAGGTGGTATTGGTTAAAACAACGTAATCAAGACGTCCGTGGTCTGAAATACTGATATATTTCTGTACCTCCACGTACTTTTGGGTGTCCATGTTGTTCCAGGTGTTTTCCTGTCCGTCCACGGTACCGTTGGCCAGCGCCTGATATACCTCGGCAAATGCCAGAGTCTGGGACCCGGCGCCCAGCGCTTTGAACTGTTCATCAAGCACGCCGCCGCTTTGGGTACGGAATTTCAGGCCTTTGAAATCTGCGGGGGTTTTCAGCGGGTGCTTGGAATTGCTGAATTGTTTGAATCCGTTGGCCCACCAGGCCATACCCAGAATGCCGTGGGGTTCAAGGGATTGCAGCAATTCCTGTCCAGCCTCCCCGTCAAAGAAACTGTAAGCCGCAGCTCTGTCTTTAAAAAGGAAGGGCATATCCACTATCTGGAATGATGAATTTAAAGTCACCAGTTTGGTAACCGAGGGAGCAATAAACTGGACATTGTTGGCCAGAAGCTGTTCCTGTTCCTCCTTATCGCCGTATAACTGTGAAGAGGGGTATACCTGAACTTCAAACAGGCCGCCGGACTTCTCTTCCAGTACCTCTTTAAACTTCAGGGCCGCCTGTCCTTTGGGGGTGGATTCGGCAACCACGTGGGTGAATTTAACCACTATTTTGTCCTGCTTCGCGCCATCGCCGCTCTGCTGTGCACCGCCACCGCCGCAGCCCGCCGTCGCCAGCGCCACTGTTGCGGCCAGAAACAAACATAACACCATACCGATAATTTTTTTCCTCATTTCAATTCCTCCCAAAAAAATTTATAACCCCGCAGACCCCTCAAACCAGATTTACGCTTCACCTCCCGATGCAAAATTTTGATTTTCTTTTTTTTGTTGCAGCAATTCATTCATTAAATCAACGCTGATTTTGCGGCCGAAATAATCGTATAACGGCCTGAAAGAAGCTGCCCACATGCCCCTCTCATCGGGAGTCAGTTCGGTTATTTCAATCTCGCCGGACTCCTGCAACGTTTTATAATTCCGCTCGTTGATTTCGGCGGCGGCTTCACGTTCCCATACGGTTACCTCCGCCATAACCTCAATGACGGTTTCCCGAATGTCCGGGGCCAGGGCGGCCCAGAAATCATTGTTGACCAGTACCACATAACCAAGGTAACCATGGTTTGTAATAGTCATGTATTTTTGTATCTGATAAAATTTTTTGGAATATATATTTGATATGGTGTTTTCCTGGCCGACCAATTGGTTTTTTTGCAGGTAACTGTAAACATCGTTAAAAGCCAGCGGCGTGGACCTGGCCCCCAGCATCCTGAACTGTTCCTGCAGCACCGAACTGTTCATCATCACTCTGAACCGCAAGCCTTTCAGGTCGGCGGGAATGGTGATGGGCCGCATATTATTGGTTAATTGCTTAAAACCGTTATCCCAAAAAGCCAGCGGAATCAAACCCTGGCTTTCCAAGCTCTCGGTCAGCTTTTTCCCTATCTGGCCGTCCAGGGCCCGGTGTACTTCGTTGATGTCTTCAAAGGCATAGGGCAAATCCATTACCTGCCAGTATGGAAATAACCCGCCCAGCTTTGAGGTGGCCGGGGCAATCATCTGCACGGCTCCCTCCCGCAAGGCCTGCATCTCCTCACCGTCGGCATAAAGAGAGGAATTGGGGAACACCTGCACTTCCACGCGTCCCCCGGTTTTTTGCTGAACTTCCCTGGCAAAGCGCTGCGCCGCCATGCCCTTGGGGGTGTTTTCAGCTACCACGTGAGAGAATTTAATCACAATTTTTTGCTCCGGGCTGATCTGCTCCCCGTCCCAAACCCTGTTGGAACAGCCACCGGTGATCAGGAGCAGTAAAAAAAATAAAAGAAAAGGCATTAACTTATTTTGCAAAGGGTATCTCACCCCAAATTATGCAATATTGCAAATTGGTTTACTTTTCTGATAATTCACTTTCAGATTTATTTTACCGCCCACCTTACGGTTCAGCAATAATTTGTCCATATTGTTAATTTAGTTCTTTTTGTTCATTACCGGTAATGACAAATTTTTTGACCGGCCTGCCGACGGAACCATATTGCAGTTGCACATCAACCCGGCCGCTCTGTTCTAAAAACTCCAGATACCGCCGGGCTGTAACCCGGGCCAGACCGAGGGAGACAGCCACTTCCTCGGCGGATTGCGGTTTAGGTTCCCGGACCAGACGCATCAGCACCTGTTTAAGGGTGATTTCATTCAATCCTTTGGGTATGTCGGATTGCTCTTCAGTTTGGCCCCGGCTGAAAGTAAGCTTGTCCAGTTCATGCTGCTCCAGCGCCGTTTTTTGGTTAAACCGCTCAAAGAGCGCGGCATAGGATTCCAAAGCGCCTTTTAACCTGCAGAATTTAAAAGGTTTGATGATATAATCCACCGCCCCGTACCGAAACACATTTTGCACCATTTCCGCGTCCTGAACGGCGGTAACCATGATTACATCAACGTTCAGACCTCGTTTTCTGATTTCCTGCAACACAGTGAAACCGTCCATATCAGGCAGGTAGATATCCAGCAGGGCCAAGTCGAATTTCTTTTTCTTCAGCAATTCCAGCGCTTCAGTGCCGGTTCTGGCCACTCCCGCCACCGCAAAACCCGGTATGCCTCTCACAAACCCGCTGTTGACTTCCACTACCATAGGATCGTCCTCAACAATTAAAACGTTAATCCATTTCAACAGTATCATCCCCCCTGTGGCGTGCCAGCGGCAAGGTCACCGCCATCAGCACACCGCCGCCTTCGGGCCTGACCACCCGGATATCGCCGTTCATACTGGTTAGAGTTTTACGTAACAAGAATAAGCCTATACCCCGGCTCTGGCCTTTAGTTGAAAAGCCGTGTTCAAATATTTTTTGTTCCAGGCCTGCTTCAATCCCCACGCCCCAATCGCGCACTTCCATATTCAGGCTGCTTTGTGTTTCCATAATCTTAAAATAAACCTTTCTTCTTTCAGCGGTCTCCGTGCACACGGCGTCAAAGGCGTTTTCCAGCAGGTTGCCGGCAATAATAACCAGCGCGTTGCTGCTGATTGCCGAAGGCAATTTCCCCAGGTAGCTTGCTGGCTCAATGGTGAAATTAATCCTCAGCTCCTTGGCCCTGGCGTATTTGCCAAGCAGCATGCCGGCCAGACGGTAATCGTTGATGCGCTTGCTGACCAGGCTGGTAATTTTCTGCTGCTCTTCGGTAATATCAAAAATGTAGTCCATCGCCTGGGCATAATGTTTAAGCTGGATTAAACCCGCGATGGTATGCAGCTTGTTCATGTATTCATGATTTTGGACCCGCTGGGCTTCCACAAAGGATTTAATGCCCGTCAGTTCTTCAGCCAAAGCGTTAACTTCCGTTTTATCCCTGAACGTTGCCACAGCGCCGACAATTACACCCGTCACCTTTACGGGCACCCGATTGCTGATGACAATGGTATCATTAATCAATAATTCCTGGTTATGCTCCGGTTCCCCGGTTTCCAGCACCCGGGGGAGCCTGGTATTGGGAATCACCTCCGCCACAGGCTTTCCAGTCACATCATCTTCCAATTTGAGCATACCGCGGGCTCCGTCGTTAATGACGGTGATCCGGCCTTGGGTGTCGATGGCCACCACGCCTTCGTTCATCGATTGAAATATGGCGGTTCTCTCCTGCAGTATCCTGGCTATTTCCTCCGGCTCCATGCTGAACAGGGCCCTTTTGATATTGCGGGCCAGTAATAGTGATCCGCCCAGGCCGATAATCAACCCCACAGCCAAAAAAGAATATACCTCCCAACTGACCTTGCGCAATACCTGTATAACACCGGGAGTCAATACTCCCACCACCACTACTCCCACCTGCCGGGTCCCCTCTTCCACCTTGACAGGGACAAATGCCCGGATGGCGTTGCCCAGATCACCCACAGTCCTGGAAACATATTCATGATTGGCCAGAGCGGCGCCCGCATCAGGGCCGGTAAATTTTTTGCCGATGCGATCCCGCACCGGGTGCGAAAACCGGATCCGCTCCATATCCATCACCACGATATAATCCACACCCGTGGCCAGGCGGGTCTTCTCAGCAACGGGCTGGATGTATTCCCACCCGCCCAAAACGCCTACATGCTCCTTGATTTCATCCATCTGGGCCAGAGTACGGGCAATAGCCAGGGCACGTAAACCCATTTCCTCTTCAACAACCAGGGTAACCTTCTGAATGACAAAAAAACCGCCGATGGCAACGACCAGCAGTACCAGCAAAAATGAGAACACCGCCATTTTGGCCCGCAATGTCAAAGTTTTAATTCTGGTTCCGGAAACCATGACATTAATCACCGTCTCTCAATGCCAAAATGGACCAATCCGAGCTGATTATAGCATTACTTCATTTTCCTGTATGATACTTAAAAATGCAAAGAAAGCGTCGGCGGCGTAATTTGATATTCCCGGGGTGTAACGGACTATATAAAGCTTGCGGATCATGTTTACGCCGGCAATTTTGGCCTCACCGATTTTGCCGGCCGCCAGCGCTTCACAGGCCGCCCACCGGGATACAAAACCCACGCCCAAGCCGGCCTGGACGGCACTGAGCACAGCCCTGGTGCTGCCCAGTTCCATTTCCACCTCAAGCTCTTCCAAAGCCAGGCCGTTTTGTCCCAATATTCCCGCAATGGAATGCCTTGTTCCGGAGCCCTCTTCACGCAGGATATACCTTTCCCCGGTCAGTTCGGCAATATCAATTAGTTTACCCGCCCGGTGATGACCGGCCGGGACCACCAACACCAGTTCATCATCCAGCCAGGGAACCAGTTCCAGGTTGTCTCCCTCAACAGCGCTGCCCACCACCCCAAGGTCAATCTCCCGCTCTTTAATCCAATTGATTACGTCTCCGCTGCCGGCAATACGCATTTTAACCTTGACGCCGGGATGCTCCTTACGAAACCTGCCGATAAATGTAGGCAGCAAATACTCTCCGGGGATGGTCCCCGCACCCACGGACAACCGACCCGTTTCAAGACCCTGCAGCGACTCAAGACCCGCCTTGATTTTCTTATAATGACCCAGCATTTGTCTTGCTTCCGGCAGTAACAGCCGGCCGGCCTCGGTCAGGAGCACTTTTTTTTCATCGCGCCGGAAAAGTGAAACCTGCAGATGCTCTTCCAGGGCTTTAATCTGAAAGCTGATGGCCGGCTGGCTCATGAACATTTGCCTGGCCGCCCTGGTAAAACTCTGCATCTCCGCTACCCGGACAAAGGCTTCTAATTGTTTAAAATTCAATGTTTATTCACCACCATTAAGCGTAATCTCCATGGCCGCGCGCCGCAAGGCGATTTTGGTATAGTATAAAGACAACCCGCCCTGAAAATAAGCCACATAAGGTTCCTTAAAGGGCGCGTCGGCCGTAAATTCCAGCGAGGCGCCCTGGACAAAGGTGCCGGCGGCCATAATTACCGGGTGCCCGTAACCCGGCAAGGCGGCGGGAACCGGCGCCACGTGACTGTCCACGGGCGAGGCGCCCTGGACCGCCCGGCAAAACAGTTCCAGGAGGGCTCCGGACCTCAGCACCACCGCTTGAACTATGTCGGTACGCACGTCGCCGGGAGCCGGATAGACCTCAAAACCCAGCCGGTTAAAGAACAGAGCGCCCCAAATAGCGCCGCGCAGCGCCTCCATTACCAAATGCGGAGCCAGATACAAGCCCTGGTAAAACATGCGCAACCACCCCATGGAAGGTCCGGCATCGGCGCCAATCCCGGGCGCGGTGAGCCGGCTGGCCGACATATCCACCAGTTTTTCCCGGCCGGCCACGTATCCTCCGGTGGGGGCCAGCCCCCCACCGGGATTTTTAATCAAAGAACCGGCAATGATATCCGCTCCGTTTTCCAGCGGCTCCGTAGTTTCAACCAGTTCACCGTAACAATTGTCCACAAAAATGACTGTCTCCGGCCGGCGCTCTCTGATAAAAAGGCAGAGCTTGCGCAGAGAGGGCATGTCCAACGACGGACGCAGGCTGTAGCCGCAAGAACGCTGCAGCATAACCATCTTAACCGGCTGTTTTAATTCATTGTCCAGGCCCGGCCAGTCAATTTCGTTGTCCGGCAGCAAGGCCAATTCACGGTAGTTTACTCCCATCTGCACCAGTGAACCTTCCGCGTCGGCATGCGCGCCGATAATCTTATCCAGAGTGTCGTAGGGCTTGCCCTGCACCGCCAGCAGCCGGTCGCCGGGCCGCAGGATGCCGAACAGGCAAAGGGAGATGGCATGGGTGCCGCTGATAATCTGACCCCGCACCAATGCCTTTTCCGCGCTGAATACCCTGGCATACACCTGGTCCAGGGTATCCCTGCCGTCGTCGTCATAACCGTAACCGGTTGTTTCCTTTAAATGATAGGAGCTGACCCTGGCTCCGTTAAAAGCGTTTAAAACCTTGGCGTGGTTGGCCGATTCAACCGGGGCGAGCCGGTCAAAATATTCTTGCACTTCCCTGTCTGTATCTTCGGCTATTTTATCCAGATCCTTCAATAATACCTTTCCCCCCAATTTTGACTCGGTAGTGCCGTCATGGATCAATTATATACCGTATCCCGCGCTACCACCATATCTTCCCTGGTAATCAGCACCAGGTCGTCCCGGCAGGTTTGTGGCAAAGCCACCAGTCTGACCGCCTGCACCCGCATCGCCCTTTCCACCAGGTTGCGAATCAGCCGGGCATTACCGTTGTGCTGGGACGACCTGCTAAGTAATTCAATGATCAGGCGCAGTTCCTCCCTGGCTCCGTTGGTCAGACGGTACTCCCTTTGCTCCAGCATCATGTCGGCGATAGCGAGCAGTTCGCGCGTGGAGTAGTCGGGGAAGCTGATATGGATTGGGAAACGTGACCGCAAACCGGGATTTGTCTCCATAAACCAGTCCATTTCGTCTTTATAACCCGCCAGAATAATGATCAAGTTGTCTTTAAAATCTTCCATGCCCTTGACAATGGTATCAATAGCTTCTTTGCCGAAGTCCTTTTCCCCTCCCCGGGCCAGCGCGTAAGCCTCATCAATAAATAATATCCCGCCCAGGGATTTTTTAATTTGGTCCCTGGTTTTCTGGGCGGTGTGACCGATATACTCGCCGACCAAATCAGCCCTCTCCACCTCTTGCAGGTGTCCCTTGGGCAAAATACCGGCTTCCCTGAAGAGCCGGCCCAGTATCCTTGCCACCGTAGTCTTGCCCGTCCCGGGGTTGCCTTTAAAAACCATATGCAAAGCCTGAGCTTCCGAATGCAGTTTTTCTTTCTGACGCCTCTTTTGGATCTCCATAAACGCGTAGATCTCACTAATATGTTTTTTTACACCGGCCAAACCCACCAGGGAATCCAGTTCCTGCCGGATCTCCCCGATCTTTTCCGGGCTGCCTTCAGGTTTGAGGCCATTCCCGCCCGCCGTCTGGCGCAGCTTAACGTTTCCCTGGACGGAAGGATCACCGGACGTTTTTTTATTTGACGTACTGTTCCACATTTTAATCCTGGTCAACCCAACCACCTCCGCCGGCGTCATAATAATATTTATGCGCCGGGGAAACACAAACTGCCTGGCCATAAAATCCGTTGCATGACAAAAAGCCGGGTGGAGGTACCCGGCTTTACATACAACAATATGGGCTTCTTGAACACCCTATAAATCAGACGGGTCTGGTTTCCGTAAACGACGTATTGACCGGCTTCATGGGACTGACTGTGGAGATGGCGTGCTTGTAAACCATCATTTGCTTGCCGTCGCTCTCCATAATGACAGTAAAATTATCAAAACCTTTCACGGTCCCCTTCAATTGAAAACCGTTAACCAAAAAAATTGTCACCGGAATATTATCTTTCCGGACCTGGTTTAAAAAAGCATCCTGCAAGTTGATCTGTGTCTTTGTCATTGGGTTACCTCCGTTGGCATTTTTTCTTTTTCTTTATCTATCTACCTGCCATTTGTCCCTTGCCACGCCGGCAATTCCATCCGCCGCCGCCCGGCAAGTCGATACATACTGTCCCATATCTATCCATTTGATGTTACTATATCGCCTGAACCAAGTCAACTGCCGCTTGGCAAAACGTCTGGTATTTCTTTTAAGTAGTTGCACCGCTTCATCCAGTGGATACCGGTTCTGCAGGTACCCTGCTATTTCCTTATAACCCAGCCCCTGCATGGAAACAAGTTCGGGATGATACCCCAACTCAAGCAAACCGCGGACCTCGTCGACCAGACCCCGGGCCATCATTAAATCCACCCGTTTTTCAATTCTCCGGTACAGTTCGTCACGTTCATAATACAAACCAAAAAACAATTGATCATAAAGCGGGTATGCTTCCTTGCTTCGGGTACGCTGCAAAGCGCCGGTTGCACCGGTCTGGTCATGTATCTCCAGCGCCCTGATCACCCTTTTCAGGTTATTGGCGTGAATGCGGTCCGCCGCGCCGGGGTCCACCGCGCGTAAACGGTCGTGTACCGCCCGGTTGCCCTTCTCCTCCGCTTCCCGCGTCAACATCCGCCGCAAACCGGTATCCGGAGCGGCGCGGTTAAAATCATAATTAAAAACCACTGTGTCAATATAAAAACCGGTACCGCCGGCTAAAATGGGCAGTTTACCCCGGGCATTGATATCCTCAATCACCTGTCTGGCCTGTTTTTGATAAATTTCCACCGAATAGCCGGCATCCGGCTCAACAATATCAATCAAATGGTGCGGGATGCCCCTCTTATCCTCATCATCAGGCTTGGCGGTGCCGATATCCATGTGCCGGTAAATAAGCATAGAATCAGCAGATACCACCTCACCGCCCAGTTTTTTAGCCGCTCTGATGGCCACATCCGTCTTCCCCGTAGCGGTGGGGCCGGCAACAATCAGCAGCGGTATTTTTTGTCCTGTTTCCATACTTACCACCGGTTTCCAATGTTTTTCCGTCTTATTATTCAGCTATCAGAACGCCGTAAATTACCGGAGAGTTTTTTCCTCCCACCAGGCGGCTGATACCCAGGTTGCGCAAGAGGTTCCCCCGCCGGTTATCCTTTACCACCACTCGTTTGCCGGCCACTTTCAAAGCCAGCGCGATCACTTCCGGCGTCACCGGCCGGTGGTCAGCCAGCGGCCGCAAGGAATTGATGCCGCTTGATTTTGTCAACGGGCTGCCGAACATGGGGTCCAAGTATACCACGTCATAGCTGTCCGGCGGAAGGCTGGCCAGGAAGTCCCGGTGATCGGCGCAAATAACCTCAATACGCCGCATGGATTCCCGCACCGCCCGGGAGCCCCCTTTGTAGGCGCGCATGCCGTGACGCACCAGGAAGGCGATAACCGGAGATGATTCCAAACCCAAAACCCGGCCGTTCTCCCCGGTCACGTAACCCGCCACCAGCGCGTCGTTACCCAGTCCCAGGGTACAGTCCAGTACACGCCGGCCTGGTTTGAGGTCCATGGCGGCGATCATCTGATCATTTTTTCCTTTTTGGATCTCGGCTATGCGCAACACCGCCAGGCCCGGGTGAAAAAAGAATTCCACCCTTCCGTCGGTAAAAAAAACCCGCCCGGATTCCGCCACAATAACCCCGTCGGCTCCATGGCGGTCCAGCAGCGCCTCCAGTGATAAATTATCCCTCGGCGCCGGGAGCGCGCCGATTTCAGCGCCAATCCGGCCCGCCAGTTCCCGCTGCCCGGCGCCGGCCCGCAGTGATGTGGTAACCAGAATTTTTTTGAAAGAACCGTGCAATGTATTCCTCCGGTCAGGTACGCTTGAACATGGCATTCAGCTCCCGCCTGCTTATGGACACCAGAGTCGGCCTGCCGTGCGGACAGGTAAAGGGCTCGCCCGCCATGGCCAGTTGGTCCACCAGGGACTGCATGGCCTGTACGGCCAGTTTCTCCCCCGCCTTTACAGCTGCTTTGCAGGCCAATAACGCGGATAGTGCGAATTCAACCCCCGCCCCCCCGGGTTTGCCCTGTTCTAATATTGTTTCCACCAGGTCGGCAAGCAAACCTTCACTGTCTCCCGGGCTGCTGTCTCCGGGTATACCGCGTAACAGCAAGCTTTCCCGGCCAAAATCGTCCAGGACAAAGCCCAGGGCTTCCAGTTCCCGCCGATGCTCTCTGAGCAGTTCTTTCTCGTGGGTCTTGATGTTTATACTGACGGGGGCCATCAAGTATTGCACCTGGGGAGCGTTATCGCGCAGCCGGGCATGGTACTTTTCAAAAAGCACCCTCTCATGGGCGGCATGCTGGTCAATCAGGTACGCGCCGTCTTCACCGTCACAAATAATATACATGTTCAGCAGTTGTCCCACCACCCGCAGGCCGGGAAACCCAACGTGCCGGGCAACCGGCCTTTCCACGGCGGCTTCAGGTACACCGGAATATACGGCGGAAGCCGGCACTTTTGCCTTCCGGGGCAAAGGCTGCTCCATGTTTACCGGATCGGCCGCGGGTTCCGTGTTATCCGACCCGGGCAGATCCTCCGCCGGTTCCGGGGCATACCCGGAAACCTCCATCACATATTCCGGCTGGGCGCCTGGTCCACCTGCGGTGTCAAAAGACAGTTTAAACGGTTCGGTTGAAGCGGGCAAACTTGTCTTGCCGGTTAAAGTGGGTCTCGCTGCCGGAATCAAGCTGGCTTTGCCCAGGGCGTCCCGTACCGCGACGCTGATCAGTCGGGCCAATTGTGACTCGTTTTCAATTTTAATCTCGGTTTTAGCAGGGTGAACATTGACGTCGATCAGGCCGGCGGGTAATTGCAACTGTAATACTGCCAGGGGGTACCGGCCGGTGGTTATTAAACCTTTGTAGGCCTCGTCCAGGGCCTGGTTGACCGAGGCACTGCGCACCAGCCTGCCGTTTACCGCCAGTGTTATTTGCTGCCTGGAGCCGCGGTTCAACTCCGGTTTGCTTACATACCCGGTTACGGTAAAATCCCCTTCAACGGCATTTACCGGGACCATCATCCCGGCGGCTTCAACCCCGTAGACGGCGGCTATGGCGTCCGGCAGTTTTCCCGTCCCCGGTGAACGGAAAACCGTCCTGCCCTGCTGTTCCACGGCAAACCGGACTCCGGGCCTGGTTAAAGACAGTTTATATATTAAATCGGCGATTAGTCCGGCCTCGGTTGATTTAGTTTTCATATGCTTACGCCGGGCCGGAGTATTGAAGAACAAATCATTAACCGCCACAGACGTCCCCACGGGGCAGCCCGCCGGACCGGAGCCGGTAACAGTACCGCCGCGAATGCGCATGTAGTATCCCTCATTGCTCAGAGCAGTGCGGGTTTTGATTTGCAGGTCGGAAACCGCGGCAATACTGGGCAGCGCTTCACCCCTAAAGCCCAGGGTTTCAATATGGCTCAAATCCTCGGCGACGGAAATTTTGCTGGTGGCATGACGATGAAAAGCCAGGGGGGCGTCCTCCTGGCTTATACCGCAACCATTATCAACAACCGTTATTGAGTCGGTCCCTCCGCCCCCCAAGGCGACCGTCACACTGTCCGCCCCGGCGTCCAATGAGTTTTCCACCAGTTCCTTAACCACGGAAACAGGCCGTTCAACCACCTCGCCGGCGGCTATCCGACAAGCCGTGGTCTCATCCAGTACTATAATCCTCGGCATCCTTTGTCTATCCTTCCGTTACCCATTCCTGACCGTTTTTCTTGTCCAGGGACATGCAGGTATCTGTTGATTTATCCTGCATATACACGAAATCACATTTTTTATTCTTTTTGGCCTCTTCATAGATATCGTAGGCTTTGCTCTGGCAGGCGTGACAGGCCTGAAAGGGAATGGAGACGGCAAAAATGTTCACCGGTTCACGATACCCACGTTCACCCCGGGATTCAATAATTATATAACCGGGGCAGTCCGGGCAGACCTTGACCTTTTCAATTTGTTCTTCTTCGATGTAATCGGTATCGTAATAAATGGATTTTTTACGCTGGTAATACTCATCCGCACCAAAGATTTTTTGCAAATCGGCGGTATCTTTTTTCTCCCAGGTTTCCAGCAGTTGCTCAACCATCCGGTGTACCAGGTTTACCCGGTCGGGACTCTCTTTAAACCGGCCCGGCCAGTAATCCGGTTCCATTACGCAGGAGTAGTCGATATCGGCCAGGGCCAGAATAATGGCCAGGTTGATATAGGGCAGCGCCGTTTCAATGGCGTAACCGCCCTCCAGCACCGCCAGATGGGGTTTAAGCTTACGGGTGAAATCGGCGTAGGCCCGGGCGGTAAACCTCATGCTGCCCAGAGGATCGGAATAGTGATTATCCTGGCCCGCCGAGTTAATAATGATGTCCGGTTTAAAGTCCTTAACCACCGGCAGCACCAGGTTATCAACCACGTACATGAAAATCTCGTCGGTGGAACCGGGCGGCAGCGGTACATTCAGCGTTCTGCCGTAGGCGCCGGGGCCGCCCAGCTCATGGGTAAAACCGGTACCCGGGAAAATAGTCCGCCCGTCCTGGTGAAATGAAATGTATAACACGTCGGGATCATGGAAAAAGATATCCTGGGTTCCGTCGCCATGGTGGGCGTCGGAATCAATGATGGCCACCTTTTTTATGCCGTGCCGGCGGCGCAGGTAATCCACCAGGATGGCTTCATTATTGATGCTGCAAAAACCCCGGTTGCCGTGTACCACGCGCATGGCATGGTGACCCGGCGGGCGCACCACGGCAAAACCGTTTTTGATTTCTCCGTTGATAATACTGTCGCCAAGCTGCATAGTGGAACCGGCGGCGATTAAGTGCGCTTCGGTGACCTGGCTCTGCACCCGGGGTACGCAAAAATGGGTCCTGGCGATATCATGCATGGCGGCCAGGCGGGGCGCAAATTCTTGAATCCGGGGCATATCCATGACCCCTTCCTCAAAAATCTGGTCTCTGGTATATAAAAGACGCTCCTCCCGCTCAGGGTGAGTGGGCGAAATCGCCCAGTCAAACGCTGGAAAGAATATCAGGCCGGTTTTATCCGCTGCCATCTAAAACTCACCCCTCGAACCTATTTGCCCCATGATACCCCTGGGCGTCTGCACGCAGATATCGTAAATCCTGCCGGTGGTAA
Organism: Bacillota bacterium; assembly: GCA_023439185.1. Classification (GTDB taxonomy): domain Bacteria; phylum Bacillota; class Desulfotomaculia; order Desulfotomaculales; family Desulfallaceae; genus BRH-c8a. Next base: position 30,914 of record JAEXOR010000027.1, read on the forward strand.
TCCAGTTTCTGACCATGGTAAAGACATCCCGCCGGGTTACTTCGGTTTTTTCAAGTTTAGTGCCCAAACCGTACAGCTCCGACCTCTTTTTCAGCCAGTCTTCGGCCATTTCCAGCGCGTCTTCCTCCGTAAAGGGGTCCTTTTTAATTTTACCCTGGAACCCCTCTTCTTCAATGGTATACACGCCCTGTTCGGTATCGGCCCGTAAACTGACCTGTAAGGTGGGAATGGCCACCGCCGCCCCAATGGCGTTGGCAAAGGGCGCGTAAGGCGGAATAACCGGATGGCAGTCAATGCGGGCCGCTATTTGCACAATAAAACCGGCCGCTCCGCCACCGACCCCGACTACGGTGGAGGGACGATCCTTACGCTTTTGGAGCACCTCCCATACCCGGTAGGCGGGCTCCCGCTCCCATTGCAAAAAGATTTCTTCAATTTCAAGCACAATGGTATCCACAACAAGATTAACTATCTTATTGGCCACTTCATCTGCGCTCAGGCTGATGGGCTTGCCCAGTAAGTCCATCGCCTCGACGGCCTTTTCCATGTCGCCCACCCCGGTTAAACCAAGCACCCGCAGGGCATCGGTGGGGGTGGGCACCGGGCCGCCCATACTGTAAGGCGCCCCCAACCGCTCAGAGTGGACCACAATATCCTTGCCAATCCGTTCCACCACGCTGTCGCCGCCCACGGGCACGGATTTTACCGCCATGGCGCGCACCTGGGTCAGTTGGTCGTATACAGGCACCCCGCGGGTGGAAAGAAGCGGTTGGCCGCCTAAAATAAGGGCTAAATCAGTGGTGGTGCCGCCAATATCAACAACCACGGCGGTTTCCCCCGGCGGTATCAGCGCCTGCACTCCCAGGGTGCTGGCCGCCGGACCGCTGAAAATGGTCTCAATGGGCGCTTTGGTGGCTTTGCTCAGGGGCATGGTACCGCCGTCCGCCTTGAGGATAAACAGTGCCCCCCCGATACCCCTGCTGGACACGGCCTCCTGAACCGAATCCAGGAATTGAGAATACTTGTCCCTGGCGGCGCAGGTCAGCATGGTGGTAACCACCCGGCGCGGGTAATTAAGGCTGCCGGCCACTTGATGTCCCATTTCCACATGCCAATCAGGACATTGTTTTTTTATCTGCTCGGCAACCTGCAGCTCGTGCTTGTTATTGCGCACCGAAAACTTGCCTACCACCGCCACTTTTTTGTAGCCCCTGGCGCTTAATTCGGTGATGGCGTTTTCAATTTCTTCCTGGCGCAGGGGCATTATCTCCCGCCCCCGGTAATCAATGGCACCGGAAAGGGTAAAAGTATCGCTGTCATATTTAAACTCGGTGCTGCACAAACCGGGCCCGGGGATTAAGACCAATCCTACAGGATCATATTTTTTTTCCGCCACATAATTTGTAATCAGGGTCGTACTGATTACCGAGCGTTCAATCAGCTCGGCGGGCACCCCCTTCATTACTTGATCCAGCGCGTTCAGTAGCGAGAAGAGAATGTCACTGCTGCTGGGAGCCTCGGCAAAAGCCCGCACCAGGCCATTCTCAAGCAACACCGCATCTGTTCTGGTGCCTCCTACATCGATACCGATATACATCCTCCCACCCCAGACCGGTAAAAACCAATAATTTATTATAATCAGTTCTATGATTTTATTCTCCGCCGCCGGGCATTATCCTGCAACCACATGCCACGGGAGCGGTTTAGTCTTTAATTTTTTCTTTCCAAACGACCAAAATGTTCATGGCTTCAATGGGGGTAATATGATTAATATCCAGTTTAAGCAGCTCGTCAATCACCTTTTTGTCCGGGCAATCACGACAGGACTGCGGTCCCGGGTCATTTAACTCCGCTACCGGCCCGGCGCCGGCCGCCGGCTTGCTTTTTTCCAGTTCCTTCATCACTTCAACGGCCCGGTTTAAAACGGTTTCCGGCAAACCGGCCAGGCGGGCCACCTGAATGCCGTAGCTCCTGTCCACCTTGCCGGGCATAGCCTTGCGTAAAAAGACAATCCCGTTTTCCATTTCCCTTACGCCGACCGTAAAATTACCCACGTCCTTCAGCCCGTCCAGGTCGGTCAGTTCATGGTAGTGGGTGGAAAACAGCGTGCGGGCGCCGATATGATCATGGATATATTCAAATAAAGCACGGGCGATGCTGATCCCGTCGTAAGTGCTGGTGCCCCTGCCCACTTCGTCCATGATAATCAGGCTTTTAGATGTGGCGTTATTGACAATGTCCCGGCACTCGCTCATTTCCACCATAAACGTGCTCTGCCCGCCGGCTAAATCGTCCGCCGCGCCGATGCGGGTAAAAATCCGGTCCACCACGCCGATCTCCGCCTTTGACGCGGGCACGAAACAACCCGCCTGGGCCATCAGGGCTATCAACCCCACCTGCCGCATGAAGGTGCTTTTCCCGGCCATGTTGGGACCGGTAAGGAGAATCAGCCGGTTTCCGTCCACCAGGGCGGCGTCATTAGGCACAAATTCCCCCGGCCCGAGCATTTGCTCCACCACCGGATGCCTGCCGTCGCGAATAATAATGTCCAGGCTGTCATTTACCACCGGCCGGACATAATTACCCCTGTCGGCCGCCTCGGCAAAGGAAAGCAGCACGTCCAATGCGGCGACACGGCCGGCGGTATTTTGAATCCGGTGTACCTGGCCGGCAATCTTTTCTCTCAGTTCCATAAACAACTGGTACTCCAACTGCACCAGGCGATCCTCGGCCCCGGTAATCATTTCCTCGTATTCCTTCAGTTTCGGGGTTATATACCGTTCCGCGTTCACCAGCGTCTGTTTCCGGATATAATAATCCGGCACCTGGTCCAGGTTGGATTTAGTGACTTCAAGATAATAACCGAATACCCTGTTATAGCCCACTTTAAGCGATTTAATGCCGGTTTTGGTTTTCTCTTCAGTCTCCAGGCCGGCCAGCCAGTCTTTGCCGCTCCTGCCGGCGTCCCGCAGCCGGTCAACCTCGGGGTGATAACCGGACCGAAAAATATTTCCGTCCTTAACCGACAGAGGCGGTTCTTCGCTCAACGCCCGGTGCAGCAGCCGGTTTATATCTTCCATGTCGTCCAGTCCGGCCCTGATTTCCGCCAGTAATGCCGAGCCGCATCCGGACAGCAATTCCTTGATATCCGGCAGCAGATCGAAAGACTTTTGCAAAGCCAGCAAATCCCTGGGGTTAGCCGTTCCATACGCCACTCGTCCGGCCAGCCTTTCCAGATCGTAAACACCCTTTAACAAATCTTTAAGCCGGCGGCGCAACATAAGGTCCCCGGCCAGTTCATCCACGGCGTCCAAACGCCTGTTAATCAGGCCGGTATGCACCAGCGGTTGTTCCAGCCACTGCTTCAGCAGTCTGCCGCCCATGGCGGTACCGGTGCTGTCCAACACCTGGACCAGGGTCCCCCGCCTGGAGCCGTCCCGGATGGAAGCAGTCAGTTCCAGGTTGCGGCGGGTGGAGGAGTCGATTTTCATATATTGTCCGGCGTAGTAAACCCGGGGCATTTTCAATTGCTGCAGATTTCTTTTTTGCGTTTCGCGCAAGTACAACACCAGGGCGCCGGCGGCCCGCAGGCCCGGTACCGCGCTCCCGGCGTTTTCCTCCCATCGGCGGCCGAATTGAAGCTCTATTATTTCACTGCTCCGCTCCTGCGTAAAGAGTTCGTCCGGCAGCAGGTTCACGACGCAGTTGCCCGGTCTTTTCAAGCGCTCCATGAACTCACCCGCTGTTCCTTTCGGAACCAGCAGTTCCGCGGGCTGCAGCCTGTATAACTCGTCAAGCAGTTCGTTAACTGAATTGGCGCCGGCAAAACCGGTCAAAAAAAAGTGCCCGGTGGAAAAATCGGTAAAGGCCAGTTCGCATTTACCGTCACCGGCGTATACGCAGGCCAGGTAATTATTGCTTTTTTCATCCAAGCACTGGCTCTCCAGCACTGTGCCCGGGGTGATAATCCTGGTCACTTCTCTTTTGACCAGGCCTTTGACCAGCCTGGGATCTTCCATTTGTTCACAAATAGCTACCCGGCGCCCCTTTTCAATAAGCCGGGCTATGTAAGCATCAGCGGCGTGATGCGGCACCCCGCACATGGGCACTTTTTTGCCTTCCCCGCCGTCCCTGGCAGTCAGGGTAATTTCCAGATCCCGGGACGACTGCACGGCATCGTCAAAAAACATTTCGTAAAAGTCGCCCATCCGGAAGAAAAGAACATAATCAGGGTATTGTTGTTTTATTTGCAGGAACTGCTGCATCATCGGCGTGTAGGTCATGGGGTATACCTCCTGCGACCATTATATCAGGGAGCATAATTTCATACAAAAAAAACCGGCCATAAAATGGCCGGGATGCCGCTAAAAAATGGTTAGCTGCCGCAACCGCTGCAACTGGTGCAGCAGTCGTCACTGCAGGAGTGCTGTTCTCCACCGGAAATAGCCTGGGAAATGATATTGTTGATTTCCTCCAGCACCTTCTCAAAGTCCTGCTGCGCTTGAAAAAATCTATGGATCAAGGGGTTCTCCAACATTCTCTCTTCCAGGTCCTTGACCTCCGCCTTTTGACTCTCGCTCAGTTCCTGACCCTGCTGCTGCATGGCCATAAAGCTCTTTTGCTTTTCATTAAACTCCAGGACAATTTTTTGCGCCGCCTCGTCGTGCATCAATTCATGCTCGGCTTCCTTCATGTCGTTCAGTTCCTTGGATACGGCGATTTCCTGACCCAATGCGTGAGCCTTTTCCAGTATAGACATAGCTAAACCTCCATGATATTATTGTCCGTCACTGCCTCTCCATCTAAATGGGTAAGGCTGCAACCGGTAATGCGTAACGGTAAAAGCATGCCGGTTTGTTCCGGCGTTCCGCGGTAAATCACAATTTTCCCCGTCCGGGTCCGGGCGCTCATAAAGGCGTTATTAGTGCGGCTGGGCCCTTCCACAAGACAGTCCAGCATTTTTCCCAATTCGGCCCTGTTCTTGCGCAGGGTGATACCGTTTTGCAGTTCAATTAATTCCTGGATGCGGCCGCTTTTAACCTCGTCCGGCACCTGATCGGCCATTTGGGCAGCCGGGGTCCCTTGGCGTTTATTATAAACAAAGGTAAACGCACTGTCGAACTCCACTTTTCGCACCAAGTCCACCGTATCGGCAAAATCAGCGCCGGTTTCCCCGGGAAAACCCACCATGATATCAGTTGTCAGAGCCACACCGGGTATCGCCGATTTAATCCTGTCCACCAGCCGCAGATAGTCTTCCCTGGTATAGCCGCGGTTCATCAGCCGCAGTATATTATTGCTGCCGGCCTGAACAGGCAGGTGGATATGCTCACAAACTTTGGACAGTTTTGCCACCGCTGTCACAAGTTTATCATAAAAGTCCCTGGGATGAGAAGTCATAAACCGGATTCTTTCAATTCCATCCACATCGTTAACCGCCGTCAGCAAGTCGGCGAAATCCACGGCGGCGGACCGATCCTTGCCGTAAGAGTTCACGTTTTGACCCAACAGGGTGACATCCTTATAGCCGGCCTGTCCCAATGCCGCGACTTCGTTAATGACGGCTTCGGGCGTCCGGCTTCTTTCCCGGCCCCGGACGTACGGAACGATACAGTAGGTACAGAAATTATTGCAGCCGTAGGTAATGCTTACCCAGGCCCTGACCCCCTGCTGCCGTCTGGAGGGCACGTCTTCCAACACACCCCGGCTGTCGGGCCACACCTCTATTACCTGACGCCGCTCTTCCACGGCCCGGGCAATTAATTCCGGCAGTTGATGGATGTTATGGGTGCCGAAAACCACGTCGACATAGCGAAACCGGTCTTTTATCCTGGGTTCCATATGCGCCTGCTGGCTCATACAACCGCCCAGGCACAGAATCAGATCGGGCCTTTGCTTTTTCTGCTTACCCAGCCTGCCCAGCAGGCCGAATACCTTGTTCTCGGCGGTTTCGCGGACGCAGCAGGTGTTCAATACGATAACACCGGCTTCATCCTGGTGATCCGCGGGTGTGTAACCGATACCCTCCAGGACGCCGGCAATATGTTCTGAATCATGTTCGTTCATCTGGCAGCCGAAGGTAAAAATAAAATACTTTTCAGGGCTTTTAATATTAATGCTCATCTCCACGCCCCTTTAATCAGACTATGGCAATTATAACCGAATTGCCTTTGTTAAACAATTAAAAAAGCCCATATTACCTTAACCAAGGTAAAGGGCGGGCTAGCAAAGCGATCCGGCCTGATGTGAATCAAATCCGGTAAGCCGGCGGTTCCAGAAGCCATCCTTTAAGCTGGCCATATACCACCAGTTTATCGTATAATTTTAGTTCATCTTGTAAATACCTTAAAAACTCTTCTCTGAGCTTGGCTGAAGTGGTTTGAATCATGGCTGTGCCATAAAACGATACAAAGCTTTGGATGCCGGAAAAAACACGTTTAAAGATAAACTCATCGGTGATCACCTCCACCTTAACTGCAGAGTTTGAAGCCGCCGGCGGTTTTTTGGGTAACGGCAGTCCGTATTTACCGGCTATATTTTCCAGGGCATCAACCTGGCGTTTTAAAAATTTGAGACCTTCGTTCAAAATCAGCTTCAGATCCGGATCGCCGGCAAAATTTTGAAGCAACTGCGTTGTTTCTATAACCTCATATCGTGATGTCAGCAGATTCCAAATATGTCCGGCTTCAATCACATTCATTTCTGTTTGCAGCTTTTTATTTGATTGGCCTAAATCGGCAATCTGCTCTAATTTTTCCAATATTTTCAATACGGCACCCTCTTTAACCCATTTTCCTTTGATTATTCCCAAAGGATGTGGACATTATTTATTCTAAAAGGGCCGAAGGCGCACATGCACAAAGGAAATAAAAACGCGGCGGTCCTATAGACCGCCGGCAGGAATAAAACAGTCGTTTATTTGCCTGTGAAGTCGGCTTTCCTTTTTTCCAGGAACGCGGCAATGCCTTCATCCCTGTCTTTGGTTGAAAATACCAATCCAAACAGGTCGGCTTCGTAAGTGAACGCTTTTTCCAGGTCCATTTCCAGACCGCCGTTAATGGCTTCCTTGGTTAGGCTCACCGCCAAGGGACCCCGGGCGGCAATGCGGCCCGCCATTTTTTTGCAGAATTCAAGCAGTTCAGCGGCGGGCACCACGTGGTTCACCAGCCCGATTTGCCGGGCGGTGGCCGCGTCATATACGTCCGCGGTAAACAGGATTTCCTTGGCCAGGCCCGGGTTAACCAGCCTGGACAGCCGTTGGGTGCCGCCGAAACCGGCAATCAGACCCAGATTGACTTCGGGCTGGCCCAGTTTGGCGTTTTCCGAGGCCACCCGGATATCGCAGGCCATGGCCAATTCGCAGCCGCCGCCCAAGGCGAAGCCGTTGACCGCCGCGATAACCGGCTTGGTCAGGTTTTCAATCCGGCTGAAGGTTTTTTGGCCCAACCGGGAAAACTCCTTTGCTTCCATGGGCGTCAGCTTTTGCATGTAGGCGATATCCGCACCGGCTACAAAGGCTTTATCACCGGCGCCGGTGATAATAACCACCCGCACCGCGCTGTCGTTGCCCAGCTGTTCCGCGGCCTGATCCAGTTCTTTCAAGGTTTCTTCGTTCAGGGCGTTAAGCTGCTTGGGCCGGTTGATGGTCAGTATCGCCAGCGGGCCTTCATTTTCCACTAAAATATTGTTCCAGGTCATGCGCACCCCTCCTTAATCCAGTACGGTGGGTCCCAATTTTATTATTCCCGGTGATGCCGTTATTCGTACACGTAAAAGCCGCGACCGGTCTTCCGGCCCAGCCAGCCGGCGGCCACGTATTTGCGCAGCAGCGGGCAGGGACGGTATTTGGGGTCGCCCATGCCCTTGTGGAGCACTTCCATGATCGAAAGGCAGGTATCCAGACCAATCAGGTCGGCCAGGGCCAGCGGACCCATGGGATGGTTGGCGCCCAGTTTCATGGACTGGTCCACCGCCTCCGGGGTGCCGATACCTTCGTATACACAAAAGATCGCTTCATTGAGCATTGGAATCAGTACCCGGTTCAGCACAAAACCAGGCCCATCGTTTACTTCCACCGCTAATTTACCCATCCGGTCGCCCATGTCTTTAACGGCCTGATATGTCTCGTCCGATGTGGCCAGGCCGCGGATCACTTCAATCAGCTTCATGACGGGCACCGGATTCATGAAATGCATGCCGATTACCTTTTCCGGCCGCTTGGTAACCGCGGCGATTTCGGTAATGGGCAGCGACGACGTGTTGGTGGCCAGGATGGCGTGCGCCGGGGCGATGCTGTCCAGTTCACGGAATATGTTGCCCTTGATTTCCATGTTTTCAATGGCCGCTTCGATAACTATATCGACGTCCGCCGCGTCCTTTAACGCAATGGAGGGCTTAATGCGCCCCTGCATGGCGGCTTTGGCGGACTCGTCCAGACGCCCTTTGGCGACGTCGCGGCCGAGGTTTTTTTCAATAATCCCCAGACCACGCTGAACAAACTCGTCCTTGATGTCGTTTAATACCACTTCATAGCCCGCCGCGGCGGCCACCTGGGCGATGCCGGAACCCATCTGGCCGGCCCCGATGACCATAACTTTTTTAATTTTCAAGACCAAAACCTCCAGATATGTTTTTAAACGTTTTCCACCACCAGGGCGGTTCCCTGCCCGCCGCCGATGCATAAAGTGGCCAGCCCGTATTTTACAGCCCGGCGTTTCATTTCATAGAGCATGGTGATTAAAATACGGGTTCCGCTGCAGCCGATGGGGTGACCGATGGCCACGGCGCCGCCGTTGACGTTGGTTATTTCGGGGGGCATTTCCAGTTCCCGCATCACGGCCAGAGCCTGGGCGGCAAAAGCTTCGTTGGCTTCAATCAGGCCCATATCGGCGATGGTCAGGCCGGCCTTGGCCAGCGCCTTCCTGCTGGCCGGGATGGGACCCAGTCCCATATAGGCGGGGTCGACGCCCGCGGAAGCGCCGGCGCGAATGACAAACTGCGGCGTCAGGCCCAATTCCCGGGCTTTATCCGCCGACATAACCACTACTGCGGCGGCGGCGTCGTTGATACCGGAGGCATTACCCGCGGTGACGGTGCCGTCTTTTTTGAAAGCCGGCTTCAGTTTGGCCAAAGCTTCGGCGGTGGTGCCGCGGCGGGGGAATTCATCGGTATCGAAATATACGGTTTCTCCCTTTTTGGCCGGCATGGGCAGCGGCAGAATTTCGTCTTTAAAGCGGCCTTCGTCAATGGCCGCGATGGCCTTGGTCTGGCTCCCGGCTGAAAAAATATCCTGATCCTCCCTGGTGATGCCGTATTTGGCAGCGATATTTTCCGCCGTCATACCCATATGTACGTCGGTAAAAGCGCACCACAGCCCGTCTTTAATCATGGCGTCCACCAGTTTGCCGTCGCCCATCCGGTAGCCCCAGCGGGCTTTATCAATCAGATAGGGTGCGGCGGACATGTTCTCCATGCCGCCGGCGACGATGACGTCGGCCTCGCCGGCCCCGATCAATTGCGCCGCCAGCCCTACCGTTCTCAGGCCCGAACCGCAGACCTTGTTTAAGGTCCAGGCCGGCACCTCCTGGGGCAAACCGGCTTTAATCGACGCCTGCCGGGCGGGATTTTGCCCCAGGCCGGCCTGCAGTACGTTACCCATGATTACCTCGTCTACCTGACCGGGCTCCACACCGGCCCGGCGCAGGGCTTCCGCTATAACCGCGGCCCCTGTATCGGTCGGATGCATTGATGTCAGGGAACCACCGTATTTGCCGACTGCTGTGCGCACTGAACTGACGATTACTGCTTCACGCAAAAAAATTACCTCCTTGGCATTTAGTCAGGTAACCCGCATTCACTTACCGCAACCGCGCCCGAACGACGGGCTGCTGTTACAAACCGGCAGGCGTAAACCTGCCGGTTTGCATTAATTTGCTTATGTCTCCGGCATCATGTTCAAGACACCGGCTCTGGTTAAAACCATCGTGTATATATGCTTAGGCCATGATCTTCTTCAGTTCTTCGGCGAGCACAGGCACCACGTCAAACAGGTCGCCCACGATACCATAGTCGGCTACTTTGAAGATGTTGGCTTCTTCATCCTTATTGATGGCCACGATGCACTTGGCGGAACTCATACCGGCCAGGTGCTGAATGGCTCCGGAAATACCGCAGGCGACATAAAGCACCGGCGATACTGTTTTACCGGTCTGGCCCACCTGGAAGCTGTGGGATATCCAGCCCGCGTCAACGGCTGCGCGGGACGCGCCCACCGCGGCGCCAATCACGTCGGCCAGTTCTTCCAGGACTTTAAAGTTCTCGGGGCCCTTCATCCCCCGGCCGCCGCTGACGATGATGTCAGCCTCGGTCAGTTCGGGACGGCTGGATATCTGGCGTACGATGTCCTTGATCACCTGGCGGATATCGCCGGCATCGGGAGCAACCTTAACCACTTCCGGTGTCTTGGCCGCCGACACAACAGCAAAGGTATTGGGACGGATGGTGGCCATGGCCGGGCGAGCTTCGGGGCAGGACGCCTTCACGAAGGCCTTGCCGGCGTAAATCGGCCGGGTGAACACCAGTTGACCGTCGGCCAGCTCCATAGCGGTGCAGTCGGTCATTAAACCGGTTTCCAAACGCTGGGCCAAACCGGCGGCCAAGTCCCGTCCGGTAACTGTGCAGCCCAAAAGCAATGCGCTGGGCTCGTATTGTTTAACCAGATCAGCAATAACCTTGGTGTAACCGTCGGTGGTGTAGTTCTCCAGAGCGTCGCCTTCCACCAGATAAACTTTATCGGCGCCATATTCGCCAAGGGAGTCAGCCAGGCCGGCAACGTCTTTGCCCACCAAAACTGCGGCCAGTTCTTCGCCTAGCTGATCCGCTATTTTACGTCCCTCACTTAACAGTTCAAACGCGACTTTTTTAACCTGTCCTTCACGCTGTTCGGCAAAAACCCAAATTCCTTTGGCCATTTCTGTTTCCCTCCTTAGTCTGTTGATTAAGCTAGATCACTTTTGCCTCTTCGCGCAGCAACCGGGCCAATTCACGGGCGGCTTCAGCGGGCTCGCCCGGCACAACTTTACCGGCCTTGCGCGACTCGGGCAGCGAGAAGGAAATTGCTTTTACCTTGGATACCACATCAACTCCGAGGTCGGAGACGGACTTTTTATCCAAAGGCTTTTTCTTGGCTTTCATAATCCCCTTCATGGACGGGTAACGGGGCTCGTTAAGACCCTTTTGCGCTGTGAATATCGCCGGCAGGGCCACTTCAACCAATTCACTGCCGCCTTCGATTTCCCGGGTGGCAACGGCTTTGCCGTCGGCCAGTTCCAACTTGGTGATTACGTTAACCACCGGAATATTCAATATTTCCGCCACTCTGCTCATTACCTGGGCCGAGCCGTCGTCAATGGCCCTGAAACCACCCAGAATAATGTCATACTCCAACCCGCCAATGGCTTTGGCCAGTACAACAGCGGTGGCATACTCGTCCATTTCCACTTCGTCGGTTTCCACCAACACGGCATTGTCGGCGCCCATGGCCAGAGCCTGGCGCAAGGCGTCCTGGGCCTTTGAACCGCCGGCGGAGATAACGGTTACTTCCCCGTCCCCGGCTTCTTTAATACGCAGGGCTTCTTCCACGGCAAACTCATCATAGGGGTTCATGATCATGGTTACCCCTTTACTGTCAACTTTGCCGCCGTCAAAGGCGATTTTGGCTTCGGTATCAAAAGTTTGTTTCATGCAGACCAGAATCTTCATACTTATCCCCCTTTACTGTTAAGTAGTGTAGTTTCTTTTTCGACAATAACGGCTGATAGTCCTTTACCTTTTTTCGATTTATCCGCGGCAGCAAAAATTTACATACCAAAACCGGCCGATATCGGACCCCGCAGCGGCCCCGGTTAAATCTGCCTGTACCGGGCAATGCAAAAAATATACCATTAAGCGTTATTCATAACCCGGCTGCTGGCGTGCAAACACACATGAAACAAAAAAATCGATAATCTCCACCGTCCCTTTGCAAAAGTTTTCTATATTTCAAATAGTATCTGATTGAGCATTTAATCAGATACTATTAAATTATTTCATCCGGACATTACCGTCAATAGGTTAAAATAAAAATTTAAAACGGTTTAATGTCATTTTTTCGCCTTTTAGGTGTTGAATTCTACCGTTTAGCGATTCTATTCGACCATTTAAGGATAAGACGGGCCGGTCCAACACAATCCACTTCTGTTTTATATACACCCGTCGGCTTGAAGTGTCTGCCATATAGGAGACATATTAATAAGAAAGAGTCCAACAGGTTGCTGTTTTATGCAAAAAAGCAGGTGAATGAGGAAAAAGCAGGATAATAGATCCATTTTATCGAAATGTAAAAAAATATACCCCATGCCATTGGATGTGATATTTTGCCGAAAGAAGCCGTCAACATCAAGGGCACCAAGCAAGGGTTGGTGATCCTCTTTGACGCCGACCAGGGATTCGAGGACCTTAGGACCGGTTTACGATATAAAATGGAATCTTCCAAGGGTTTTTTTGCCGGAGCCCGGTTTACCCTTTACGGGGCGGGTAAACTGGCGCCGGTCCAAATTAACGAGCTGGAATCCATATGCGCGGAATATGGACTGGTCCCGGACCCGGACGTACAGTGGCCGCCGGGCAGGTCCAAACAGACCCGCAAACTTGAACCGGCGGCACAAAAACGTGCCCTGCCCGGAGAACCCGCGCTGCTGGTGAAACGCACGCTGCGCTCGGGACAATCAATCACCCATCCGGGGCATATCACCGTGCTGGGCGATATACATCCCGGGGCCGAAGTGGTCGCCGGGGGAAGCGTCCTGGTGATGGGAAACTGTTCCGGGTTCATCCAGGCGGGAGCGGGCGGCGACACTACGGCAAGCATCATGGCGCTGTCGATTTTCAGCGCCCGGCTCAGAATCGCCGACAAAACCCTCCTCGCGAAGGACGAACGGCCGCCCGGCAGCCCGGTAATCGCACGGATTAATAAAAACCAGATTGAAATAAGCGCGTATGAGCTGTGATTTTATTTATTATTAATTACCCGGTGAGCCGTCAATAGACCGGCGATGGTTTTGGCGTCCTTGATCTCTCCCCTGTCCACCATGGCCAGCGCTTCATCCAAAGGAATGCCGATCACATCTATGCATTCATCCTGATCCAGTTTTTGCTGGTAACGGGTTAAATCCCCCGCCAGAAACAGATGGATCATTTCCGTGCAAAACCCCGGTGAAACGTAAAAACTGGCCAACCGGCGCATGGTTCCGGGCCGGTATCCGGTTTCTTCTTCCAATTCGCGCCCGGCGCAGTCTTCGGGGCTCTCGCCCGGTTCCATCTTGCCGGCCGGGATTTCCAGCAGCGTTCCGCCTGTGGCATGGCGGAATTGCTTGATCAACAGCACCTTCCTGTCCGCGGTAACAGCCACCACGGCCGTGGCGTCGGATGATTCAACCACCTCTAAAGTGGCGGTATTGCCGTTGGGCATTACTACCCTGTCCCTGCGTACATCAACTACCCGGCCATGATAAACCTTTTCCGAGCCAATCGCCTTATTTTCAGACATCCCTGATACTCCCCCGTTATTTATAATCCGGCCACCCTTTTCATTTCCCAGATTGCCAGCCCCGGCAGCAGCGCGTAGTCTTCGGTATGCAGATGCGCCGGAGCCGAGGCGTCGAACAGGATATTTCCGTTGGCCGGGAATTCATCGTCGCCCTCCCATAGCACAAAAGTAATCGGGATCTTGGGCAGTACCGGCACCGTGACCCCCACATCCCCGAGCTCTATTTTCCAGCCGCCCAGCTTTTCGGCGGCGTCAACCAGCGCGCCGGGATTGGCGCCGAATATGGATACCAGCGGCCTGACTGCCCGGTTGGTAAAGGGCCCAATGTAGATGGAACCGCTGGGCAGCTCCTGGAAGGCAATTTTAACGCCCTCCACTTCCCGCGGGCTGCATTTGGTCAGGTAATGGAGCAGCACGATTTCATCCGCCGGCGGCACCGCCCCCGGCCCCGCAACCCGTTCAGCCCGGCCCGAGGGGTAATAAACCCGGTACTCCTGTCCTAAATAAGGCACCACGAAATATGCCCCGTCCCGGTTAAACACCACCCGGGCATTGGTTTTCACAGCCTGTGGATCAACCAGTGCAAATTCTTTGCCGGCCTTTTCCCGGGCCGGCTTCAAGTTTATCTGCGCCGCCATGTCAACGAACCTCCCCTTGCATCGGCTTATAGTCTTTATATATTATACAATTCCCTCACTTGAAAAACATTTCCTTTCCTCTTCTACCGGCATTTTGTTGAAATATGCAAAAGGATTTTTTTTAAACAACAAGAATACATTATTATGCTTGGCATATATGGGTAATAACCGGATCAGGAGGTACGGACAGGTGCGTATCGGTATACCTGAAGCTTTGTTCTTTTTTGTCTATTACCCCATGTGGAAAGTTTTCTTTGAGGAACTGGACGTCGAGGTAGTCACATCGGGTAAAACAACCAAAGAACTGGTCGATCTGGGAGTTCGTGAAGCTCTGGCTGACGCCTGCGTACCCGTCAAGCTTTTTTTCGGCCATGCCATAGCCTTGAAGGATAAGGTTGACCGGCTTTTTATACCGCGTATTGTCTGCATGAACGGCAAAACAGTATATTGTCCCAAGTTTTTGGGTCTGCCGGACATGGTCAGGCATGGGTTGCCGGATATGCCTCCGGTGATCGATGTGCGCATTGATACCCGGGATAAAAGGTTTGCCGCCATGAGGGCATTCATGGCCACCGGCGAAATGCTTAAAAAGTCGCCTCCGGCGGTGCTGGCGGCTTACGCTAAAGCAAGGGTCACCCAGATGAAATTTTATCAGCTGCTGCGCAACGGTTTTCAGCCCGCCGAGGCCATCGACATGGTGTTCGGCCGCATCAAGGCCAAACCGGCGCTGACCGGCGGGCAAATGACCTTCGCGCTGGTGGGTTACCCGTACATTATCAATGATCCATATATCAGTGTGGATGTGGTTAACAAATTACGCCGGTTGGGTATTAACGTGCTTACGCCGGACAACCTGTCCCCGCTTTCCATCGCCATGCGGGGCTACGGTTCCGGCAAGCGGATCTTCTGGACATTCAGCGACAAGGTGCTGCGGGCCACCCGGTACTTTACGGACCGGAAAAACATCGACGGCATCATTCATCTTTCAGCTTTCGGCTGCGGACCGGATTCCATCGTGGACAGGTTCATTC
Source organism: Bacillota bacterium (assembly GCA_023439185.1). GTDB lineage: Bacteria > Bacillota > Desulfotomaculia > Desulfotomaculales > Desulfallaceae > BRH-c8a. The sequence goes on from JAEXOR010000027.1 coordinate 46,168, forward strand.
ATATGGAAAACAACCGCGGCATGCCCTTTATGAGCCTGACCATTGACGAGCACAGCGGCGAGGCGGGTATCGGCACACGCCTGGAAGCCTTTGTCGACATGGTAAAAAGAAAGAAACGAGGCGAATAAATATGCGCAAGGTTTCATTCCCGCATATGGGAGAATCCTACCGCGCTTTTAAGATGCTATTGACGGACCTGGGCAATGAAGTTGTCGTCCCCCCCCGCCCCAGCCGCCGGACACTTAACCTTGGGGTGCAATATTCACCCGAGTTTGCCTGTTTCCCCTTGAAAATAGTCATGGGCAATTACCTGGAAGTAATTGAAATGGGCGCCAATCTTCTGGTTACCTCCGGCGGGGTGGGGCCGTGCCGGGCCGGTTTATACGCGGAATTGCATAAAAAAACCCTGCACGAACTGGGACACCCGGTGGAAATAATCGTATTCGAGCCCCCCAGGCTGCATCCGATTAACTTTATCCGCAATGTTAGGGCGCTGAACCGGGACCGGTTGTCCATCAAAGCCATCATTGAGTGCATTAAACGGGGCTGGCGCAAGCTGCAGGCCCTGGACAACCTGGAAAAATTGAGCCACCAAATCAGGCCCGAAGAGATTCAGCGGGGCGCCACCACCAGGATATATAGAAAAGTGCTGCACTGGATCGACAGCGCCTATACCACCAACGAGATCATTGAGGCCGAAGTCGCCGCCATGGAGGAAATGAAAAAAATACCCCGGGACCCCGAAAGACTGATTCTGAATCTGGGTATCGTGGGTGAAATATATGTGCTCCTTGAACCGGCCAGCAATCTGGAAATCGAGGAAGTCCTCGGCAACCTGGGGGTCAGGGTGGAGCGCTCCATGTTCCTCACCGGCTGGACCCGGGACAATACCTGGAAGGAAACCACCGAGGGCATGACCGTGAAAGACGCCGCCCAACCTTACCTGCCGGAATTAATCGGCGGACACGGCCGGGATTCCATCGGACACACCATCCTTTACGCCAAGCGCGGCTTTGACGGGGTAATCCAGTTGGCGCCCTTCACCTGTATTCCGGAGATAGTGGCCCGCACCATCCTGACCAGGGTCAGCCACGATTATAATATCCCCGTGCTGACGTTCTTCCTGGACGAGCAGACGGGCAAGGCCGGAATGGTAACCCGGCTGGAGGCGTTTGTGGACCTGATGCGCATGAAAAAAATGCAAGCCGCGAAGTTAAAACCTGCTTAATTAACGACAATTAAGCCATTCATCGCAAGGATGTGAGTTTAGCTTGAAAGCCTATCTTGGCATTGATGTTGGATCAGTCAGTACCAATATAGCCGTGCAAGACGAGGCCGGCGGGATTATTGCCGGCCTCTACTTGCGAACCCAGGGCCGGCCGGTGGAAACCATCCAGGCCGGTTTGAGGGAAGCACAGCAACTCCTGCCGGCGGACGTGGAAATCTGCGGAGTGGGTACGACGGGAAGCGGTCGCTATCTGGCGGGGGTAATTGTCGGCGCCGACGTGGTGAAAAACGAAATTACCGCCCATGCCGTGGCGGCGTCATATTACGTGCCCGGCGTCAAGACCGTGCTGGAAATCGGCGGCCAGGACTCGAAAATCATTATTATCCGGGACAGCATTGTCACCGACTTCGCCATGAATACCGTCTGCGCCGCCGGAACCGGTTCTTTTCTGGACCAACAGGCATCCCGTCTGGGCATTCCCATCACCCAGTTCGGCGCCCTGGCGCTACAGTCTGCCAACCCGGTCCGCATCGCCGGGCGGTGCACCGTCTTCGCGGAATCGGACATGATTCACAAACAGCAAATGGGCCACTCGCTGAAGGACATCGTTAACGGGCTTTGCGAAGCCCTGGTGCGAAACTACCTGAACAACGTGGGCAAGGGGAAGGAATTGCTGGCGCCGGTGATCTTCCAGGGCGGCGTGGCCGCGAACGCGGGCATTAAAGCCGCCTTTGAGCGGGCTCTGAACATGGAAATCGCGGTGACGCCGCATCACGATATCATCGGCGCCATCGGCGCCGCATTGTTGGCCCGGGAGGAATTGGACATAATAAAGAAACCGACCGGTTTCAAGGGCTTTTCCATTACCGGTCTCTCTTACCGCACCGGCAGTTTTGAATGCGACGGCTGTCCCAACGCCTGTGAAATAGCTGAAATCTACGAAGAAGACCGGGTTATCGGGCGCTGGGGGGCACGGTGCCCCCGGTGGGATATCGTGGAGGAAAACGATGACCGAACATGATCTCACGATCCTGGCCGCTTTCGCCAACATTGTCATTTTAGCCGTAATGCTTGGCTCGGGGACCTGGGTGGCATTTGACGCCCGCAAAAGGGGGCGTCCGGTCACGGAAATAATCGCCTGGTTTTTTTTCGCCACCATGTTTATTTTGGTGGGACCCCTGGTTTATGTCTATTTCAGAAAGAATTTTTATCAATAACCGCCGGTCCCCCGGCGGTTAAAAAATTTTGAGACTTAACCAATAAGTTTATCAGGATTGGAAGCATAAGTTTGCCTTGGGTACTTTATATAAGAAGTTAGGTAAAAAGAGATGCCTGTAAAACTACTCATTATCTTATAATGAATTGGATTTGCCTGCTGCGCATATATGGCGGCAGAGATAGTTGCGACGCGGCAAAACTGCTCAAAATTTCAAACTTAGGGACAATAATGATGAGTTTTTGCCTCATGACTCTCTAACAAGCTGAATTTATTGGTTTATGCGCCCTTACCGTCGTTCAATCCGCCCACTTTTTTGGTCAAGTATATTTACAGTGCTGTTTATTGTGTTATCAAAATTTTTCTTTATTTCGCATTCCCATAAAACTAATACTGTCCAACCTTCGTGCATTAAACTCTCAATATGTTCTCTATCTCGTTCTTTGGTTCTTATTAATTTAGGTTCCCAATATTCTTTACGCGATTGGGATATATGAGAATATCGGCATCCAACTTCATGTCCGTGCCAGAAACATCCATGTATAAATATTGCAATTTTCTTTCTAGTGAATACAATATCGGGCTTTCCATACAGTTCTTTATAATTGACTCGAAATCGGTAACCCAAAGAATGCAGCTTTCTACGCACCAACAGTTCAATGCTTGTGTCTTTACCTTTAATATGTGACATTATTTCACTGCGGCGTTCTTTAGAAACAGTATCAGGCATATCACATCACCATAGGTTTCATATTGCAATCCAGAAATTAGCCATGTAGTTTTCTTCCTTGACAGAGCAGTTTTTTCCTATTCATCATCCGGATCTTCTTCTGCTATTACAGCTGCTTCTACAGCAATTAGCTTTTCTCTCAATGTTTCCTGTGCATCTATTTGTTCAGGTGAAATTTCATACAAAAACGATTTTAATACAGTAAATCGTATCATGCGGTTTGTGTGTTTGTTTAGTCCTTCGGAAGATGCAAGTTTATATTTCTTCAGCAAATCAAACAAGAACTTCTCGTTTTGAGTAGAGCCGTCAGGCAGTTCAAACTCATTACTAAATTTTTCATATAATGAGATGAATGATTTAAATCTCAACAAGTGATTTTCATCTAAAGATCTTTCCTCTCGTATGGAATAAAAAACAAGTGAAAATAGCGTATACAGCTGTGCTTTTCGTTGCAAGAATTTTTTTGTATCATCCTCTATAAAGTTATCCGCAATGTTAATTGCACTGATAATCATCTCTTTATCTTTTTCCGCAGAAGCATAATTTTCTTTTAGTTCCTCATATGCCTGATTTAGTGCTTTTTGATCAGTTTGATCAATTATGCCATTTCTATATAAAAGAATGATAGTAGCGCAAAACTCAACATCCTTCATTCTCTTTATATTTGTAGTATTAAACAACCTATGTTTTTCCCAAAATTCATTTTCAGATAACTCGCGAGCCAGTACCGCAAATTCACCATGCATACTGTTACGACGCTCTTGATCATTGAGATTATAATCGGTCAGATTTAATCGTCTGAACATCCTAACGATGTCGTCCCGTGAAGCAGCAGGATCAATTTCAATTATCATGAATTGATAATTCCATATGGTTTTTTTTTCTTCAGGTGCGAGCTGAGAAAAAGCTTTATTTGCCCATTTCTCCTTTGCTTCTTGCTCCAATAGATGAGCTTCTTTTAGCCTAAATTTCCCATCAATAAAATCAATGATAGCATTTATGCGTTGCTGCCCGTCTACGATGTGCGTTATAGACTTTCCTGTTTCTGGATCAGTGGATGCTTTCCAAAAAAATAATTCAGGAATGACCAAATTTAGTAGCACGGTCTCGACAAGTCTTATTCTATCGCGTTCACCCCAAACCGATCTTCTTTGATATGTGCTGTCAATGATTAAGGAACCTTCGTTAAACATGGTATGTAAATTCTTGACATCACGATTGTTGCTTTTGAATGTAAACATATCATTGTTCCTCCAAATACTTTTTTAATTTATTCAGACCACTGATTTGATATTGTTCGAGATCTTCCCATGAACGGTAAACCCTATATGTAATCGGATGAATAATATTAAGTTCATCCTGTAGTGTTCTCGTTATTGGAGAAAACATATCTATCCATTCTTGACCTATACCCTTTATTGCTGTAATGTCTTTCTCGTTAATATACCCTTGAAATATTGTTGATGTGACTTGGTTATAACTTGCTATAAATTGGGTTTTATAGCATGCCCTAAGTTTTTGCCAGAACATATTAAATAAGGAATCAGAAATAATTGCAACATCAATATCAGAAGAAGGTGTTCCAGGCTTTTCTTCGTGGAAAGGTCTAAAAGGTTTGCGTGGCGAAAGACTGTATCCTACTTTAGCACTTCCAACAATATGAGCACTATGGAAACTAACCGACAATTTTTCTGAAACTATTTCTTTAAAATGATCTAAGGTTTCAAGCATAGTTGCATCATTAAATTCCATATAGGTTGAGAAATACCAATTCATTGTTTTGACGATATACTTAATATAAAATTGTTTTTCATCCAATTCAGCTAGCTCTTGTTTCATTACATCAATATTGAACATCATATACAGCACCTCTTAATGTATATGTTCTTCTAGCCAGTCATATAATCCTTTTGCTATATTATAAGACATAAGATAAGGAACACCATTACTAACCATCTTGAATTTTGCACTCAGCGGCAGTTGAGAAGGAAGTTCAAAATTAGATGGTAATGATTGTATTGCTAAGGCCTCAGACACACTGATTCGTCGCATCTGATAAGGATGTAAGTGTACTTCATTATTTCCATAGGCTGCGGTAGGAGAGTATCTCCAGCGATGAAGCCGTTTGAAAGATTTTCCATGGGTGTTGCCTTCTTGGATGCTTTGAAATTTAGTTGTTGTTGGCTTGGGCTGGAAATAATCATTTGCATTTGCATGATTCAAAACATCATTTTTATCAAACCAATGCTGAACCGTTAGGTCTTCTCTAATTCCAAATGGTTTTTCTACATGGCTGTTTATTGCAAACACATCCTGAGTTGGCCAAGATAATTCTAATATATCCTTTAATTTTCCGGTTCGGCCATATCCAAACTGAAAATTAGGTTTTTCGCCAAAGACAGATTTTCTTAGGCCTACTAAAAAAAGGCGATCTCGGTATTGAGGGACACCGTACTCCAAAGCATTGTCCAGTGTTTCTACAAGGTAATAACCGCTATCACGTAGATCTTTTTTTAAGTCTTCAAAAAAATCCTTGTGCTTTTTTGTTTGAATAAGTCCTTTTACATTTTCTAAAAGAAAAAAATCCGGTTGCTTCTCTAAAATCATTTCGCAGTATATTTGCGTCAGTATGCCATTTGTACCAGAGCCTCCTTCATTTTTTCCCCCAAACGAAAAATCAGGGCAAGGGGGGCCACCGATAAATCCGATAATGCCTTTTTTGCTGGCATCCTTATAGATATTGTTCCATTTATCTTCGGTAAAAACATTCCGAATATCAGAATTAGCATATCCATACTCAGGCTGTGTCATATTCATTTTCTCTCGGGTATATTTGTAAGATGTCAAGAAATCATTATTGACTTCATTAACAAAACATATATTAAAGCCGGCGTTATGAAATCCTAAATCAAGGATTCCTAGTCCGGAAAAAAAAGAAAATATTTCCAAATTCATCACCTATATCTCATTTTTTGCGACTATTCATCAAAGTAACCTACGATATCCCCGACATTGCAGTTTAACTTCTTGCATATCCTCTCCAACACATCCATGCTTACTTTTTGATTTTTGCTTAGCTTGGATAACGTTGAGGGGGTAATGCCTATAGCATCACTCAAGCGACTTCATTCATGTTTTTATCAATTAACAGCTTCCAGAGCTTATTGTATGAGAAGGGCATCGCAATTCCTCTGGATGATTTCCATCGCCGGATCTTCTTTGCGGTAAATTTCTATAAGTACTGCCGAGGGTACCAGTACACGATCAACCCCGATTCTTAGTAAATCCAGACGGTTTAAGCGAGCCATGAACAGAAGCGGTCCTGCATCAACAATGTGTAAACTCATGAGCCAGCCAATCTCCTGGCTGATTCTACTTCTAATTCTGTTTCTTCATCTTTTAAGTTGATAGCAGCAACACCATACCTGGCTAAAGAAGAAAGAAACAAAAGGCGATCTACACCAGCTATTTGGGCGGCTATTCCCGCAGTAACCTTTCCCAACTCATATAGTTTTACTGCCAGCAACATACGCGCTTCCTTGGAAAATTCCGCATCAGACATTTTAAGAGACTGGGGCAGCCCTTCCGGTATAGGTATATTTAATTCTATCATCTTGTTATCACCTTCCTCTTTTAAATTCATTATATCAATTTTTATTATTTAGCTGAAACCAATAAATTTAATTTTACAGCTTTAAAGCCCTTTTGGGGTCTAAATACAATGAGACTGGAAGCTACGGCCATCAGTCTCATTGTATCAAATATGGTTACCTGATTTGGCGAACGACATATGGAGTGCCGATTAACAACTGCAAGCGTAGTGCAAGAGCGCAACCGGGTAGCGCGGAATCTGAGTGAGCAAAGGAACAAAAACGCCTACTTAGCAAGATAACCGTTGCTAGCAGGTGCAGCCACCGTCTGATTCGGGCAAATCACGTTCCCGGATATCCCTCAGGCACTGCAGGGCAAAATCCACCTCGTCCGCGGTGTTAAAGTATGAAAAGCTGAAGCGCACCAATTTCTTCTCCAGGGTGCCCAGGGTGCGGTGAGCGTCGGGAGCGCAGTGCAGCCCGGCGCGGCAGGCAATGTTATACCACTGGTCCAGGGCGCCGCCCACAGCTCCGGTATCCTTGCCCTCAATCAGAAACGGCACCACCGGCGCCCGTTCCGCCTCCATACCGGGTCCGTAAAGCCTGACCCCGGAAATCCCGGCGGCGCTTTCAATAAAACGACGGACCAAGCCCAGTTCATGCTCCCGGATTGTCTTTATCCCGACCCGGCTAATAAATTCAAGACCCGCCCCCAGCCCGGCGATACCGGGCAGGTTCAGGGTGCCGCTTTCGTATTTCTCCGGCAGCACTCCGGGCTGCCCCGGGTCAACGGAATGGCTTCCGGTGCCGCCTTCCCGGAAAGGACGCAGCTCGGCCCGTTCCCCCACATATAAAACACCGGTACCATGCGGGCCCAACAAACCTTTATGCCCGGGTAGAGCCAACAAGTCAATATTCATATCCCGCACGTCCAGATCCAAAACCCCGGCGCTTTGCGCCGCGTCCACTATAAATATAATTCCTTTCCGTCTGGCCAGCGCGCCAATCTCCCGCACCGGCATCACCGTGCCGGTAACATTCGAAGCGTGAGTAACCACGATAACCCTGGTGTTCATCCGAACGGCCCGCTCAATTTTACGCAGGTCCAGCGAACCGTCTTCGGCGCACTGTACCCTGGTGACACTGATTACTCTGCGCAGCCCGTATAGCGGCCTTGTAACCGAGTTATGCTCCATGGAGGTGGTGATTACATGATCACCCGGTTTCACGGAGCCCTTAATGGCCATATTTAACGCGTCAGTGGCATTCAAAGTAAATATCACCCTGTCCCGGTCAGGGATATTAAATAAACGGGCAACGGCGGAACGGGTCTCATCCACCACATTACCCGCCTCCAGGGACATCCGGTGCCCGGAACGGCCGGGGTTGGCCCCCTTTTCATCCAGACAGCGCTTCATGGCATCCGACACTCCAGGTGGTTTGGGCCAGGTGGTGGCGGCATTATCGAAATAAATCAAAATAAAACACCTCCGGTATAATATATTCTTTATCTAAACCGGGGTGTTATATGTAGGCTTTGGATTTTTCTATTTATTCCTTTTAATACAATCCCTGTTGCACAAAATCCGCGTAAGTTATTTCATTTTTCAACAAGTCCTTATTTTTCAGCCAGGTTATAATCCTGTCGACCTCTTGCTCAGCCGGAAGCTGCGGCTGAGAATAATGTTGAACACCATAACTTGCGGCAATACTGGCGGGGATATTCATATTTTCAATTAACAGCTCCTGGTATTGATCCGGTTTATTATTGATATCGTCGACAGCTTTGGCGTAAGCCTTGAAAAAACGGGTTATGGCCTCCCTTTTCTCGTTAAGCGCCTTCCCGGTCATTATAACCACTGCCTGGGATAGATTGTCTCCCTTTGTATCTTCGGCAATAACTCTGGCCCCTTCAGCCACCACGTAAGAAATTTGCGGGTCGGGCACCGTGATAGCATCGATTTGGTTGTTTAAAAGCATTTCTACCCGCAGGGGTATTTTAGCCACCGTCGTTTTATTCACTTCCGCAGGGTCGACCCCCCCAGCGGCAAGCAGGCCGTCTGTGACATATTCGATAATTGAATTACCGGAAATCCCAATGTTCTTGCCTTTTAAATCGGTAACATTTTCAATTGCGCTTCGGGGCGCCGCCACAATGGCAAAACGCCCTTCACCGGGATTGGCGCCAAGGGTGAGAGAAGTTACCCGCAGGTCTTCCCCGGCGCTTTTTAACAGGGCGGCTACGATCATGTCGGTAACCATGCCGTCGAGTTCGCCGGACTGGAAGGCACTCTGGCTTTCCACGGGACTTTGAAAAGAAACCAGTTCAACTTCCAGATTCTCTGCCGCGAAATAGCCGTTTTTTTCAGCCACCAGAATAGGCATACTATCTTCAATGGGCAGGGAACCGATCTTTAATTTACTCAATTCTGTTTTCCCTTCATTACCTGGTTTACCGCTTTGGTTACAACCGGCAACCACTGTAATAATCAGGACAGCCGCAAAAAAGTAAACCAAATATAATTTTAATTTCATCTACACGATCCCCTTTTTGAAGAAGTGAATTTAAGTTCATTTCTTAAATATATTAAACCTTTGTTTTCATCAAGTCAACTCCCAAATAATCAGGTCGGCATCTTATTTCATGCTATAACGTGGTTGCCCGGCCACTTAACATCGCTTACAATATTAGATGGGGTTATTATGCACAGCAAAGCAAAAGGACAATGGAATGAACAACAAAGATATGCATAACCAAGATCCAGGTCTGCTGAAAATCTGGTATTTGGCCATCAGGCCCAAGACCCTTCCCGCTGCCACCGGTCCGGTCATTGTGGGAATGGGGCTAGCCCTGGGCGACGGGGTTTTTAAATTTGCTCCGGTATTTGTCGCCCTTCTAGCGGCTCTGCTGATACAAATTGGTTCAAACCTGGCCAATGATGTTTATGACTTTAAAAAAGGCACCGATACCAATGAAAGACTGGGACCGTTAAGGGTTACCCAGGCCGGCTTACTGTCTCCCCGCCAGGTTTTGCGGGGCATGGTTTTTGTCTTTGCCCTCGCCTTTTTGCTGGGCTTGTATTTGATTTATGTGGGCGGGTGGCCGATATTGGTAATCGGCATTCTCTCCATTATTTCGGCAATCGCCTATACCGCCGGACCGTTTCCCCTGGGCTACAAGGGTGTCGCCGATATCTTTGTTTTTGTGTTCTTCGGCCCGGTGGCAGTTTGCGGCACCTATTATCTCCAGGCGGGATATGTTCATTCCGCCGCCTGGTGGGCAAGCATTCCTCCGGGGTTGCTGGTCACGGCTATTCTGGTGGTCAATAATTTAAGAGATATTGAAACCGACCGCAAGGCCGGTAAAAGAACTCTGGCTGTCCGCTTCGGCGTCCCGTTTACCCGGGCCCAGTACCTGGCACTCACCGGAACGGCTTACATTATTCCCGTCATTATTTGGGCCCTCGGGGCCACATCCTATACCGTTTTCCTGGCCGCGCTTTCACTTCCCCTGGCCATACGGGGGATTAAGGATGTCTTTACGGTAAAAGGCTCTCCCCTGAACGTCACTCTCGCCAACACCGCCCGCCTGTCACTTGTTTATTGCATCCTGTTCTCGCTGGGATATTCTATGGGTTAACCCACGAACATAGGACCTTTTCACAGGCGTCAAGGAGCAGGTAAAGGAAAAATCCCATCATCCCCATGGCAATAATGCCGGCAAACATCTTATCATAGGCCAGACTGCTCCAGGAATCCATGATAAAAAAACCGATTCCTTCCCTGGTGGCATAGGTCTCCACCAGGAAAAGGACGGCCATGGCCGTACCCAATCCCAGCCTGAGCGAAGTAAGGATCGCCGGCAGACAAGCCGGAAAATAGACATGCCGATAAAGTTCCATCTCGGTAGCCCCCAGGGATTGCACGGAAAGAACATATTCCTTTTGCAGGTTCCTGGCCGCATCCCTTGTTGTCACCATGATTTGGTAAAAAACAATTAAGGAAATCAATACGATTTTGGAGACATTGCCTATCCCCATCAGGATTAAAAAAAGAGGCAGAAACACCACTTTGGGTACCGGGTAAGTCAAGTAGATCAACGGGGCCGAATAGTCGTCGGCTTTTTTATTTTTCCCGATGAATAAACCCAGGGGAACCCCCAATACCGCGGCAATAACCAGGCTCACCGCAATACGGTAGAAACTGACCTGCAGATGTACCAGCAGGTCGCTGTGGAAGATCTTAAAAAAGCTTGCCAATGCTTCAACAGGCGGAGGTAATGCCGGAGTGTCCAGGACCAGGGACAAGGCCTGCCAGGACACCAGCAGAATAATCGCCGCCGACAGAATATGAACTCCTTTACCGGTTATATAACCTAGACGCATGCCTTTCCCCTCCTCCTTAAGCAAGAACGAAGGTCGTTGGCAATGGCCAGAAACTCCATTTTTCCGCGCGCCGAGTAATCTCCGGCCAACGGGTTGATAAATTCTTTAATAATTGTGCCCGGGCACTCCGACAGCACAAAAATTCTTTGCCCCAAAAAAACCGCTTCTTCAATATTGTGGGTAATAAAAAGAATCGTTAAGCTGGTCTCCTGCCAGAGCTGCAGCAAAAAATCCTGCATTTCTTCCCTGGTCAGGGCGTCAAGGGACGAAAACGGCTCGTCCATTAACAAAAGTTCCGGTTCCAGGACCAGGGATCGCGCAATGGCCACCCGTTGCCGTTGACCCCCGCTCAACTGAGCCGGAAACCTTTTCCGCAAAGATAATAACCCCAATTGACCGAGTATTTGTTCCACCCGGCGGGTAATATCCGAATTGGCTGTTCTTTTTATCTGCAGTCCCAGCCTGATGTTGTCCCAAACCGTTTTCCAGGGTAACAAGCCGTATTCCTGCAAAATTAAGGCGGCTTCCCCGGTTTCTCGCGGTTCCTTGCCGTTCAACAATACCTTGCCGTCATACTCCCGGTTCAGGCCGGCCAGAACACTGAGCAGTGTACTTTTTCCACATCCCGAAGGCCCGATAATGGCGCCGGTGCTTCCGCGGGGCAACTGGAAACTCACATCTTTTAAAGCCGGGGTGATTTGGTTATGGTGTTTGTAATTGACCCTCAAAGATTCAACCGATAAATACGCCATTTTCATACCGTCCCTTTGCCCAAGCCCCTCATATTGTACTCGATAAGAGTTTGATAGGCTTTGGCAAAATTATCGGGTTCTCCCTCGCTGATCCAGGCAAAGATTACTTGACGGAAAGTGCCCACGAAAGCGGCGGCGCTGACCTGGGTATCCTGTTCGGGGATCAACCCCCGGGCCAGCAGTTCATCCAGGTCTTCTTTGGCAAACCGGATCAATTCCTTTTCAATATCCGTAAATTTGGTGCTAAACGCCGTATTTATTTCCGGAAAATGCTCCAGCAGAATTTTAGCCAGGCGTTTCTCTTGCATAAACTTACTTACACATACCTCCATGGAAGCCTGGAGCTTATCAAACACATCGGTATATTGGGCTCTTTCTTTTTTAATCAGTTCCAACAATTCCGTATACAGTTCCCCAACCACGGTATCGATGAGGACTTCTTTGTTTCTAAAATACAGGTAAAACGTGCCGGTGGCTATGCCCGCCTTTTTAGCTATGGCCTTAATCGAAGTGCCGGCCGTTTCATTTTCAGTCAGGATTTCCCGGGCCGCCCTAAGTATCTTATCTTTTAAAGCTTGTTGTCTGGCAATGATTTTTTTTGTTTTGTTATAAACCATACAAGCCTCCTTTACAACAAAAAACCCTACTCAAAAACTGAACTAAAATTCACATTATGGATTAGATTTTACCTTTCTTATTTAATTTGTCAAGCTATCCGCATTTTAATTGTTAAAGCTTTGCAAAAAATACAGGATATTCGAAATAAGTTACCGAATATTGCAATAATTTTGAAAAAAGGGAGGGGATGGCGATGAAAACATTCCGGGGAAAAATTACTTTATTAACCGTGGTCCTGGGGTTTATCACGCTGGTTACCGCCTATACGGGCTGGTGGTTGACAAACGGAAATTCAACAGGATTTCTGGCTGGAGGTATGGCAGGTTTAGCGCTGACGGCAATCGCGTGTTACATCTTGTTCACACCTTTGCACCGCGCCCTGCTGCATGTCCTGACGATCACCGAAAAAGCCATCCATGGTGATCTGACAGGACAGATTGAAAAAAAAGATTACGGGTGGAGTGAATTTAATTTAATCATCATTAACATCCGCAAAATTCTCAAGGGGGTACATAAATGGTTTGCGCTGGTCAGGGATACCAGTGTAACCCTGAACCACGCCGCGGAGCAAATTACCGCGGGGACGGAACATGTCAGTACAGGCAGCCAGGACCAGGCTGAACAGGTAACCCGGCTGTTGCAGGTCATTGAGCGTCTGTCCGGGCAAGCTGAAGATTGCGCCCGGCAGGCTGACGGAGCCAACCGGACCGCCCGTATCGCCATCAGTACCACCGCCCAGGGCAGTACTGTCGTTCATAAGGTACTGGATGACATGAACTTGCTGGAACAAAAATTTGCCCAATTAAATACCAGTTCCCAACGCATCGTTCAGTTTCTTGAAGTAATACAGAATATAGCCGCCCAAACCAACCTTCTGGCGCTCAACGCGGCTATCGAAGCCGCCCGGGCCGGAGAACACGGGCGCGGTTTTGCCGTTGTGGCGGAAGAGGTGCGCAACCTGGCTGAGGATTCTGAAAAGGCCACCCAGGAAGTGGCGCAGATCGTAAATGAGATCCTGTCCGGGGTGGCGGATACCGTACAAGCGGTCCAAACGGGTCTTTCCTGCTCGCGGGAAGCCGGAGCGTTCTTCGACGACATCAGCAAAAACCTGAATCAAACCAGCGCCCTGGTGGAGGATATCACCAGGGTAGCCAGAGAACAAGCCGATTCCACCGCCGGCATGTTAAGCGGCGCGCATTCCATTGCCGCTGTGGCCCAGCAGGCAGCCGCAAGTTCCCAGGAAACAGCCGCTGTGGCCCAGGAATTAACCATTACCGCCGACAGCTTGAAAAAAGTGGCGGACATATGGAAATTTGATAATAAGTAAATATTTCAAATCCGGTTATTGCACAGGGATGGGACAAGCTGTCCCATCCCTGTGCCGCGTTGTTTACCTGCTTCTTTTTTTGCTCTTTTCCTTAATAAATTTCCTCGCGTTTTTTATGCCACCGAAGCCGCTGAACATTTCGTTGATTTTTTCTTTCTCGATCAGCTTTGCATTGAGGCCGTCATACCTGGCTTCCTTTTTCAGCTTATTAAAGCTGGCCAGCCTTTCCGCCGGCAGGATACCGTCTGCAATAGCCCTTTGTACCGTACAGCCGGGCTCGCTTTCATGGGTACAATCGCGAAATTTGCATTGGGCCGCCAGGGCGTCTATATCGGCAAAGGTTTTGGCCAGGTCGGCGCTGATCAGGCCCAGCTCCCGCATCCCCGGAGTGTCGATGACCGCGCCTCCTGACGGCAGTATTACCAGTTCGCGTCTGGTGGTGGTGTGCCTGCCCTTGTCGTCATTCCTTACCTCGCCGACGGTAAATATGTCTTTGCCCAGCAGCCGGTTAATCAAAGTTGTTTTTCCCACCCCGGACGAGCCGATAAAGGCCACTGTCCGGCCCTTTGCAAGATAGCCTTGCAGCGCCGGGAAACCGTCATCGGACGTGCTGGTGATAACATGCACGTCCACGCCAAAGGTTAAAGGCGCTATCTCCCCAAGCCTGGCGCCGATATCATCGCACAAATCCGATTTGGTAAGCAACACCACCGGAGCCGCCCCGCTGTCCCAGGCAATGGCCAGGTAACGTTCCAGCCTGCGCAGATTGAAATCATTGTTCAGCGACATGCAGATAAACACGGTATCAATATTGGCCGCCACAATTTGCGCGTCGGTGATGGTTCCGGCGACTTTTCGTGCAAAGGCGCTTTTTCGCGTCAGCACATGGTGAATAACCCCGTGGCCGGCGGAGTCGTCCGTCCGGTCCAGCATAACAAAATCACCCACCGCGGGATAGTCGGACAGAGCCCGCGCCTGGTAACGAAATTTTCCCGTCACCTCGGCGGTAAGTTCACCTGTTTCGGTAATCACCCTGTACAGGTCTTTATTTTGGGCGGATACCCGCCCAACGGTAAGTCCTTGATATATCTTGGACTCCTGCATTAACCTGCCGGTAAGTCCCAGACCGGGCATGTCAATTTTATTCAATTCGGTAAACCTCCTAAAAGTCAAAATGATAACCTTTGGGAGGTGTATGGCAAAATTATTCTGCCCATCCCTCCCGGTTGATTACAATCTCCAATAAGGTCATCTTATACAAAACGACATCCCCTTTCTGATGCATTTTTTACTATTATTTAAAACATAGATCCATGATAACACAGGCAATAAATGGATTCAATTAATAACGCAGTTTAGATAATCGGTTTGACCGGCAACCTCACTGAGGTGTTCGGTTCCCCGCCAGCCTTTTGAGTCACGGCCAGCGCCCGGGCCAGCCGGCGGGCTCCTTCCTGGAGCGTTTTTTCAGCATAGGTGGCAAAACACAGGCGCAGTTCCTTTGCACCCTCGGGCGGGTGAACATAGAACGCCTCCCCCGGCACAAAGGATAACCCCTCACCGGTGGCCTGGTGCAGCAATCGGCTGGAGGAGAATAACCGGTTGATCCGGCACCAGATGAAAAACCCTCCCCCGGGAATTTCATAAGACAGGTCTGCGCCGCAATACCGCCGGAGTGCTTTAGCCAGCGCATCCCGGCGTTTTGCGTATTCGCCGCGTACCTGCGCCAAATGTTCCTGCAGGACGCCGCCGGCTATAAACCTGCACAGCAGCCACTGGGCCAGGTTGTTGCTGTGCAGGTCAACAAACTGCTTTTCAAGGGCCATCCGGTTCAACAGGGCCGGGTTGGCCACTAGATAACCGGTGCGCAGCCCGGGAAAAAGAACCTTGGAGAAGGTGCTTAAATACACCACCCCCCCATAGTTATCCAACGCTTTGAGGGACCCCGGCGGTTTTCCGTCATAATACAGGCTGCTGTAAGGATCGTCTTCCACCACTACCAGCCGGTGCCGGGCAGCCAGCCTGAGCAGCTCCCGGCGCTCGGATTCCGGTATCACCCGCCCCGTGGGATTGTGATAGGTGGGGATCAGATAAAGCAGTTTGGGCCGGTAGCGGATCAGGTAATCTTCCAGCAGGCCGAAATAAGACTGCCCCTTTAACGGCAAACCCAGGACCCGGGCTCCGGCGGCGCTGAATACCTGGTGCGCGCCGATAAAAGTAGGCGATTCCACAACCACATAGTCTCCGGGCTCCAAAAGCGCCTTACTGAGCAAATACAGCCCCTGCTGGGATCCGGCGGTAATCATCACGTTCCCGGCGGTTGATTCAATACCCCGTTCCGTCAGCATTTCTGCCACCAGGCGGCGCAGCGGACCATACCCTTCGGTGGGAATATGACCCAGGTCAGCCGCATTGATACTGTTATTATCGCCGGCTATAATCTGCCGCATCAGTTCCACCGGATACAAATCGGGATCGGGCATGCCGGCAGCCAGTGAAATAGCGTTCCCGGTAATTTCGACGGCGAGGATTTCCCTCAACACCGTGGACAACGGCAACCGGGGAAAAGGGGTCATGATTTGAATCCAGGGCACACCGCCGCCTTGATCCGCCGTTTCAGCGGACAATTCCGCCACATAAGTGCCGCTGCCCACCCTGGTTATTACCAGCCCCTGTTGTTCCAAACAGCGGTAAGCGTTTATGGCCGTGGTGCGGCTGACCCCGAACAGTGCCGCCAGTTCCCGCTCCGGCGGTAGTTTGGCGCCGGCGGGAAAAACCAGGCTCCGGATTTTCTCCCCAATGATCCCGGCTATCTGTAAATACATCGGCTGCCGGGATTGCGGCGCCAATTGAGTACCGGTCAGCATTTTGGATATGTCCATTTTGCTAAAATCGCCCCTTAATATCCAATTGCATGCATAATATTATCAATTGGATATTTACGGTGTTTTTCCTGCCGGTTAAGATATAAAAAGTTTAGCATGAAGGATGTGAGCAATTTGGCCAACCATGAAATCATTATCCGTAAAGCCGTCCCTGCGGACGTAAAGGCAATCTGGCATTTATTGCATTGTGAAAGCAAGGCTTGGGATACCGGACACATCCTTAAAGAAATAAATTCTTTATATATTTTGTCCTCGGAGAAAAAACTGATCGGGGTATTACATAGCACCGCTGTCGCCGGAGACGAAAAAATAGTCTGGGTGGCCGTCCACCCAATGTATCCGGAAGGATCTGTGCGTATCTTTTTGGCGTATGGACTGCTGGGGGTTGCCTGCCGCCTACCTGAAGCCGAGGTAAAACAAAGGATTAAATCATCTCTCAAAAAGTGCAAACATAAGCAGGATATCGCAGGTTTCGGGATTAAATGATCGGACAGGAGGTATGCGCATGAACATGACCAGGGTACTGCCCGGGCAGGGCAATGTAATGACGGAAATCCGCACCGGCATCAGAGACAGCCTGCCGGTGATCGTGGGTGTTGTGCCCTTCGGGCTGGCCTGCGGCATCATGGGCATCACCGTGGGCATGACGCCCCTGGAAACGGTGCTGATGTCCGCTTTGGTTTTCGCAGGCGCCTCACAGTTTGTGGCCATGACCATGCTCGGCGCCGGTCCCGCCGGATGGGGGTTGATAGTGCTGACAACCCTGCTGATTAACCTGCGCCACCTGCTGATGGGGGCCTCGCTGGCGCCGCATATGAACCGCCTGCCCGTACCCCTGCAAGCCTTTTTAGCCTTCGGCATCGTTGACGAAACCTACGCGCTGATCATGAACCGCGTGCGGCAGAACGGATACCACCCCGGTTACCATTTAGGATGCAGTCTGTTATTTTATATCGCCTGGGTAACAGCCACCGCGGTCGGGGTTTACATGGGGGAGCGCATCACCGACCCCCTGGCCTGGGGACTGGACTTCGCCATGCCGGCCATGTTCCTGGCTCTTTTAATGCCCCGCCTGGCGGACAAAACAAGCTATCTGGTCTGCGCCCTGGCAGCGGTGGTTTCAGTTGCCGGCGCTTTGTACCTGCCGGGGAAATGGTACATCATTATCGCCTGCCTGGCGGCCGTCGCCGCCGGCGGACTGCTGGAGGGGAAAAACAATGCTGAACAGTGAAATCCTGCTTATTATCGCCGGTATGGCGCTGGCCACTTTTTTCACCAAGTACGCCTGCCTGGCCCTGTTCAGCCGCAGCGGGGTGCCCAACTGGCTGGAAAAATGGCTGAAGCACGTACCCACCGCCATCCTGACGGCCCTGATCGCTCCTGCCCTTTTGCTTCCCCAGGGCAGCCTGGATATCAGCACCGGCAACCATTACCTGCTGGCGGGCTGCGCGGCGGCAGCCACCGCTTACAAAACCCGCAACGTTATCGCCACCATCGCCCTGGGCCTGGCGGTAATGTTAACCTTACGCTGGTTTAATATATAATTAGTGTCCAAAAAAAACCGGGCCGCCGAACAGTAAACCGGCAATGATTAAAAGCCTGAACGCCTGCCAGTAAGTTATTTCTTTTAACCCGAACACCTCGGGCATAGTGATGTTCCAAAGCCAGTGCAATAAAAACGCCAAAACCAGCAGCAGGACCACAATGCCCAGTAAAAAAACCAGCAACCCCCCGCCGCCAATAGCCAGGAAACCGAGTCCCGAAAATAACGAATTAGTCAAAAAGCTCACCTCCCGATATTTTAATTACTCGGCTATCAACCCCCGGCTGAGCAATTTTGCCTTTACCGTGGGGTAATAATCGAGATTGGTGTGGGGCAGAAACTTGCTGCCCACGAATCTATTCATAAACGCCTCGCTGGCGTTAAGCTCAAAATAGGTTATGGTACGCAGCAGTTCTTCGGCTTCCCGGCGGCAGCGGTTGGAGATCAGCGCCAGCCGGGCGCCTTCACCCGAACTGTTGCCCAACCGGATCATCTTCTCCCTGGGCAGGTCCGGATACAAACCGATGGTCACCGCCGATTCCAGGTCCAGGTACTGGCCGAAAGCACCGGCGGCATAAAAGGCCCCAATGTCGGTCATGGCGCAGCCCACGCTTTCCAGCAGATGTTCCAGGGCCGCGTTTACCGCACCCTTGGTGCGCATGATATTATTGATATCCGCCTGGGTAAAGGTTATATCCCCGCCGGTGCCTGATTCGGCTGCCGGTACCACCACAAATTCGGCGCGTCCGTCCTTGAACTTGCCCGCCCGGTTGATGATACCGGCCAACAGAAGCTCCGCCAGGCAGTCAATCAGGCCGGAGCCGCAGATGCCCACCGCCCTTTGACCGCCCACCGTGTTGTATTCCACCCGGCCGGTTTCCTGTTCTATACGCACCCGGTAAACCGCCCCCGGTTCGGCCCGCATGCCGTACCTGGCCACTCCACCCTCCAGGGCCGGGCCGGCGGCCCCGGCGCAGGCGGTCAGCCACTCCTTGCCGCCCAACACCATTTCCCCATTGGTGCCGATGTCCACAAAAAGGGCAATCTCAGGTTTTTTGTGCATGCCGCTGGCCAGGATACCTCCGATGATATCTCCGCCCACGTAACTGCCCAGGCCGGGCAGGCAATAAAGGGGGGCCTCGGGGTTAACAGCCAGGCCGATTTCAGACGCCTTGATATAGCCAGGCCGGTTAACAACCGGGATGTATGGAGCCATGCAGATCCGCGCCGGGTCAAGCCCCAGCAGCAGGTGTACCATGGTGGTATTGGCGCCCACCGTTACCGCGCTGATTTGCCGGTTTTCGATTTGCCGCTGCTTCGCCAGGCGGACAATGATGGCGTTGAGTGTCTCTACCACAGCTTTTTGCATGGCCTGCCTGCCCGCCGGAGCATCCGCCGCCTGGATCCTGGACAAAATGTCGTCGCCAAAGCGAACCTGGCCGTTGTAATCCGCAGCGGTGCCCAGCACGGCCCCGGTGGTAAGATCCACTAAATATCCCACCACGGTGGTGGTACCGATATCCACAGCCAGCCCGAACTGCAGCGCTGTTTGATTGCCGGATTCAACGTCGATAATCCGCCATTGTTCCCCGAACAACGCCAGGGTGAAGGTAACCCGCCAGTCGGCCCGGCGCAGCATATCGCTGGTTGGATTCATCATACTCAGCGGAAATGAAACATTCCCTAATTCTTTATTCAGTTCATCCGTCACCCGGTCCAGGTCCGCCTGGTTATTGGCCAGACTGGGCGGTTCAAGTTCCCGGTAAACCTTGCGGCTTACCGGGTCCAACGCCACATCAACCAGGACTCTGTTTTGCAGAATAGTATTACTGTTGTCCTTCGACGGCAAATGATACACCTCTTTATGGCCTAATAAAAGTCTTTAATTCATCATCCAATATATCACAATGTGACAAAATACTAAAGGGACACCTCACGGCATCCCTGGTTCACTTTGCTTAATTTCCAGCCCTCTGAAACTATTTAATGCTTGTCAGTTCCTGTAATACCAGCTTTTGAAATTCTTCATTAGTCATGGCATTCACCCCCAACCAACCTTTACGTTAGTTTAACGTAACTTTTGATCCGGTTCAACACTACTTTGATGAAATAAGCAAAGTTGGAGGTAATTGCATATCTCTATGCGGGCTGGCGCGGTTTACGCCTCAATCTGGCCACCAGTCTGGCAAAAAACCGGACCAGCGGGTGGGCCAACTGCATTTCCATGGCCTTATGCCTGCTCTTCATTTCCACCACTTCCTGCTGGGCCAGCCTCATTATCCTGTTCAGCCTTTCGGTCTCCGACATGAAATGTTTCAGGTCGGTGCTTAAAGTATTAACCTCCTCGCGCCATATTCTCTCTTCCTTTTCCCTGGCCTCCTGCAATCTCTCCACTTTCTGGCGCAGGTTGACTATCGTGGTCTGCAGCTCCGCCACCCGCTCGGCGTGCTGCTCCTTAACCTCCATCAGTTTTGTTTTGTTTTCCCTGTCCCGCTCCTTGTATTGCTGCAGTTTGCTGAACAAGGTCTCCAAACTCTGCTGATTTGTTTGCAGCGTTTCCTGCAGGTTATTTCTTTCCTGCTCGCCTTCCCTGGCCTTTTTAACCCACAGGCGGCACTGATATAGAATAGCGTTGGCCTTGGATTCCAGTTTTTGCAAATGCTCCTTGTAACGGTAGATCTCTTTTTTACGCAACGCCAGCAGTAAATCTTTTTCGGCCATCTGGGTGACCACCTGGTCATAGCGGTTAACGTCTTCCCTGCGCAGCGCCAGCGCGGCGGCAGCCTCCCGCTGGGCCACAGTGACTTCTTCCAATTGTTTCTTCAGTCCTCCCACGCGGCTGTTCCAACGCTCCCGATCCCTGTGCCACCGCTCCTGCTGCCTTTTCAACGCTTCCAGGTACCTTTTCAAAACCCGATCATGGATTACCCTGGTTTCGGCATTGTAACACCAGACGCCGTCGCCGATTTCCTCGAAGTACGGGAATTTGTGCAACACATTTTTAATATCTACGCCCCGGGTTCCCCCCCACTGGCTCACCACATCACTCAGTTGGGCCAGGGACAGGCCGGTGGGATGCAACTTAAGCGCTTTGATAACCAGGTGCCGCAGGGAATAATGTCCCGTTTCCACTTCCCACTCGGTAAGACCCCAGTATCCATTAGACAGTTGGATGAACCTTCCGTCGCTAATCAGGCTTGCCGTCTCGGAAACCGGTTTGCGCTTTTTCTTGGCTCCTGAGCCGTTTTTGGTCATTTCATTCAGACTGAGGGGCTTTTGTTTTTTCAACAACAGATTGTATAATTTGTCGTTGTCCCTCTGACCTTCCAAATTCAAGGCCCAGATATGCCGGTCCTCACTGGTGAAACACTGGTGCTGCTCCAGGCATTGACGGACCTTTTCCTCCACCTGACCGGGACTGTAATCCGTCATCATCTGCCGGTGCACATAGGGAGTAAGTTCCGCCACTGATAGCGTTTCAAAGAAAAACAATGTCTTTTTTAGAACATCCGTAAGCGAGTTCAGTTTGCCGCTCAATTGCGCCACCACCTAATTAATATTAAATATTAATTTTCTCAGATATAAATTCTATATTTTGCCATATAATCCTTCCCATTTTTATAATTTTATGTAATTTTTTTCCTTATTTGAAATACCAAAAGCCGGCCTCAATAGATAGAGACCGGCTTGGATTAGCGTTAATCAGTCAATTTTCATTTTTAACGCAGGCTATAATTGGGTGCCTCCTTGGTAATCACCACGTCATGGGGATGGCTTTCCCGCAGGCCCGCAGCGGTAATGCGGGTAAATGTGGTTTTGGTCTTCAGGTCGTTGATCGTAGCGGTGCCGCAATATCCCATACCAGCCCGGAGGCCGCCAATCAACTGAAATACCGTGTCCGCCAGAGTCCCCCGGTAAGGGACCCGGCCCTCGACGCCTTCCGGAACCAGTTTCTGCTCGTTTTCCTGAAAATACCTGTCCTTGCTCCCGTCCTTCATGGCCCCCAGCGAACCCATACCACGATACACCTTGTAACTGCGGCCCTGATAAATCTCCATTTCCCCGGGGCTTTCCTCGCAACCCGCCAGAAGGCTGCCCAGCATCACCACATCGGCGCCGGCGGCGATGGCTTTAACCACATCCCCGGAATACTTGATCCCGCCGTCGGCAATGATCGGTATACCGTGCTTGGCCCCCTCCAAAGCGCAATCATATACAGCCGTGATTTGCGGTACGCCAACGCCCGCCACCACCCTGGTGGTGCAGATGGAACCCGGTCCGATGCCGATCTTCACCGCGTCAACCCCGGCGGATATCAGATCCCGGGTGCCCTCCGGCGTGGCCACGTTACCGCCGATGATCTGGATGTCGGGATACATCAGTTTTACTTGCTCCACTGTCTTTAGAACGCCCAGGGAATGGCCGTGGGCGGTGTCGATCACGACAGCGTCAACCTTGGCGGCCGCCAGCGCCTCCACCCTGTCCATGGTGTCCGCGGATACTCCGACTGCGGCGGCCACCAGCAGCCTGCCTCCCTCATCTTTGGCGGATAAAGGATACTGTCTGGCCTTTTCTATGTCTTTGATGGTGATCAAACCGCACAGGTTAAAATCATCATCCACGATGGGTAATTTTTCAATTTTGTATTTTTGCAGAATCTCCTTGGCCTGTTCCAGGGTCGTTCCCGCAGGGGCCGTGACCAGGTTGATTTTAGTCATGGCATCGCCGACCAGCTTATCCAGGTCTTTTTCAAAACGCAGATCCCGGTTGGTCAGAATACCCACCAGCTTGCCTTTTTCCACCACCGGCACGCCGGAAATGCGGTAGCGCTCCATCAGCACTAACGCCTCGCTGACGGAATTATTGGCCCCGAGATAAATGGGATCGGAAATAACACCGTGCTCCGACCTCTTCACCCGGTCCACTTCCATGGCCTGGCGCTCAATGGGCATATTTTTGTGGATCACCCCGATGCCGCCTTCCCTGGCCATGGCGATGGCCATTCGCGATTCGGTGACCGTATCCATCCCGGCGCTCATCAGGGGGATATTCAGGGATATTTTTCTGGTCAGCCGGGTTGCCGTAACAACGTCGCGGGGCAAAATTTCCGACGCCGCCGGAACCAGCAGCACGTCGTCAAAGGTCAATCCTGTTTTGCCGAATTTATCGGGCAACATGTCCCCTCACTCCCCTCATGCGGACTGTCCGTAAAGTGTATTTTTTTATTATAGCATACCAGCCGGAACAAGGGGACATTATTTGCCGTTTAAAAGCAGAGCCTGTTTCAGTCGGGCTTTCAGTCCTGCCCCATGATGGAGCCCAGTCCATGCCGCATAAAATGATCGCGCAGGTTTTGAATCAGTTTTTCGGTGACGTCGAATTCCTCCGCCATTTCAGCATCCGATTTTCCATCTTTGATCCCATCAATCAAGTCATCCTCGTCTATGCCGACTTCAGAGGCTTTAAATTTCAAACTTGGCTCGGTACTCCAGGGGACCCTGGAACGGACGTATTCTTCCATTTTCCGGACACTCCTTTTCAAAGGCTATTCGAAAAGTCTGCTCTTTTTCGAACGATCACTTTTAAAGGTAGCATGCCCGGACCGCGTTTTCATTATTTACAGCCGTTCCTTGACCGGCAGCACTTCCATATATACCTTAAGGTTTTCAGAAATAACCACCAGTTCCACTTTCAAGCTGATCTTTTTGCCCTCCACCTCAATTTCCCGGTGATCAATAATCCGGGGGACCAACAGGTAATCGATCGTCTCCAGGTCCTGTCCCAGAACCGGCTGCAGCCATTCCCGCACGTTTTGCTCCACCTCAAGCCCGGCGACGTTTTTTTCGTAATCCGTTAAATCACACTCCGCGTTAAAATCAACCCTGGTACTGATTTTGGTGATTACCCTTTGATATGTCTGTTGTTTTTCCTCCAACTGACGCAAATCGTTTTCCACTGTCGTCAGCCGCTGTTTTAACAGCCTGTTTTCCATATGCAGCGCGTCCAACGTAGTTCCGGTAATAACGTTGGCGGCGGACGCGCCGAGAACGATCCCCAGGACAAGCAACGCCACCCTGGACAACAGCCGTTTCATTTCGCCTCACCTGATATGGCAAGCAGCAGGTAATGCCCGAACTGCGCGCCGGCCAGGGCGCTGATTATATATAGCAGTTGTTTGACCACCGCCCGTACCTCGCCCTGGAATAGACCGGTCTCCAGGACCTCGAAGGTGGAAAAAGTACCACCGATGGCCGCCACAATGGCCCATATTTTAATCTCCCGGGCCAGCTTAAGCAAGGTGCCCACCGGCGGTTCCCCTACCAGCAGCGCAGCCAGGGAGCCCACCACCGAAGCGCCCAGCATGATGCCCAAAGACGTAAAAAAAATCAGCACAATTTTATGGCTGAATGTTTCCATGCCTTCACCCCCCGGCAAAAGAGCGTCTTGTCCAAATATATGTGCCGGGAAGCAGGTGCATGACATATTTAAATTATTTCCGGTTCTCAGCACAGGCATATCGCAATTCAGGCAGCTCAGGCAATTGTTAGTGGGTAAAGATCGTACTGAAGCTATACCTCCGGCTTGCTTAGCCGGATATAATCAATATTTCCGGGTCATAAGATGGGAAATTTATGTTAAAAGTCGTTCCCTTCCCCAATTGACTCGTGACATCTATGCTGCCGCCTTGTAACTGAACCAGCTTTTTCACAATCACCAACCCCAGGCCGCTCCCCTTTTCCTGCAGGTAACCGCCGCGCTGGTTCTTCACCTGGTAAAACCTGTCCCAAATGTGCGGCAGATCTTCGGGGGCTATACCAATACCATCATCCTCAATGGTCAGTACCACTTCACCCTGGCGAACCTCCACCCCAACCCTGACGGTACCGTTCCCGGTGGCCTGGACAGCATTCTTTAGCAAATTCCTGATAATCTGTTCCATTCGGTCAACATCACCAAGCACGACCGCGTTTTCTGTTTTCTTCTCGAACAGAATCGAGGTATTCTTGCTGCCGGCCATTGCCTCCACGGATATGACCACACCCTGGGCCAGGGTGATCAAGTCCATCGGCAGTTTTTCCACGGTGATATTGCCGCTTTCCAGGCGGCTTAACGCCAATATATCATCTACCAGCCTGGTGATATGAATCGTTTGAGTGTAAATCGTATCCAGGTACCTGTTCAGCAAAGCTTCATCTTGCACCATACCGTCGCGAATAGCCTCAACAAATCCCTGAACAGCAGTCAGAGGGGTACGTAACTCATGCGATATCTCCGCAAACAACTGGGCTCTTTCTTCTTCCATCCTGCGGCTTTCGGTATGCATCTCCTGCAGTCTCATCGCCAATTGGCTGAGTTGGCCGGCAAGGGCTTTAATTTCCTCCAAAGGCCGCTCCCCGGCGCTCAAAACATAATTCCCCCGGTTAAGCTCCGCCACGGCGGTAGCCAAATGGGAAATCGGCCTCGATATGGATAGGGCCAGGTAAGCAGAAATAAATATAAAAATCACCATTATTACCATGCCCCCGACAACCAGATACAAACGCATTTTGTTTAAAGCATGGTCGAGATTAACTGGATTCGTTTCCAGCAGGATACCGTTTTCAATGACGTCTTTGTTGTCGTTGTTACCCATGGGGACAACAGCGGCAAAAATGAGCTGACCCGTTTCCTGTTCAACCGTCCGGGCAATCGCGGTTTCACCCTTGTTGAGCAATTTGACGAATTTTGCATCCACCTGACTACCGGGCACCACCTCCTGCTGCGCCGAGGTGTCCATAATATTCCCCTGCTTGTCAAAGACTGTAATTTTGGCCTCGAAGATATTGGCCAAAAATTGCAACATTTGCTGCCTACCCTGAGCCTGATCATTTGTTTGCCCGTCAGGCGACGACCCCCATGCCTGGTCCTGTTGCTGGAGCAAGGCAAAGTTTACCCGCTTGGCCTCGCGTACCAGCTCCTGTTGGACCTGATCATAGGCTATTTGTTTCACTACATAGCCGGAAAACATCGTCAGGGCAATCAGACCGAAAACAAAGGTTATCATATTGGTAAACAGTATCCTGGTGTGAATATTTTTATTGAATTGCTCCCGCAGCAAGCGCTTGAGTATAAGAAATAGTCTACCTGCAGCGCGGATTACCAAATGAAGCCTTTCTTTGCCCAGTTGGAGATAAGAATTCACGATGTGGTTTCTCCCTCCTTAACAGGAGGTGTAAACTGGTATCCCACACCCCAGACAGTTGTCAGGTATTCATGAGGCAAGGGCGCCAGCCTTGTCCTCAACCTGCGAATATGTACATCCACCGTACGCTGGTCACCGAAGTAATCATATCCCCAGACAGCCGTTAACAGTTCTTGCCTGGTGAAAACCCGCCGGGGATTCTGAGCCAGGTAATAGAGCAAATCGAATTCTCTGGGAGTAACTTCTGTTTTTTTACCGTCAACCAAAACACTCCTGATATCGGCCTGAATTTCCAGCCCCGGGTATTTTATTCTCCAACTCGTTGACGTATCGACTGGTTGGGTACGGCGCAATACCGCTTTTATTCTGGCTACCAACTCCCTGGGGCTGAAAGGCTTGGCAACATAGTCATCAGCTCCCATTTCCAGCCCCAGAACACGGTCCGCTTCTTCTCCTTTAGCTGTAAGCATGATGATGGGAATCATGCGGATCTCCCTTAAACTGCGACATAGCGTAAGCCCATCCTTACCCGGAAGCATGATATCCAGTATTACCACATCAGGATTCTCCCGGTGGAATGCGGGCAGGACCAAATCACCGTTGCTTATACCGATGATTTCAAAACCTTCCCTTTCACCGTACAACTTGATCAGTTCCATTACGGTTTGGTCGTCATCAACTACCAAAACCTTGCCCAAATACGGCATTATTTCCCCCCTCAGTTTCCTCCTCAGCGTTCTTTCAAATTTACTACTCGATGCCTGGGTGAGCAAGCTCACATTACTATCCTAGCGTCTTTTTGATTTCCCGCACCCATATGCCAAGTTTGCCCGGCCCCACTAAAAATGAGTAATCCAAACAACAAACAACCCGCCAAAAAAGCGGGTATGTTGGACAGCAGCTGGTTAAAAAATCAATATAGAAGTTATATTCAGCATATCATCCAGCAACTTAATTTAAAATATAAAATTGGTGGTTATAATGGATATATCATACCAACTGCCAAAAGCAATTGTTACTTTTTTGAGCTTCAGGCTTGTTACTCATGTCCCGGAAATTTCAAAAAACCTTCTTTATTATAGCAATTATACCGGAGGATTGTTAACTGGCTTTTAACAAACCTTTACAATATATTACGAAAATATTACCAAGTGTTAATGGTGCTTCGAGAAATTTTTAGCTCTTGTAACATTTATTAATATTCTCTTTTCTGAATATAGGCAGGTTGAATTATTACCATCCATGATACCGTCTGTCAGAACATTTTACAATACATAAATAAAATGGAAGCAGCATCCAAACCATAAAATCTAATGTTAATTACGGTAATATTACTGCGGAAACAGTCCCGGTGTGGATATAATTGCCCTGGCCTAAAGGGTGACCATGTCCATAGAAGATTTGGCTAAAAGCAGGAATACCTCGATCCTGTTGTAAATAAAAGAAATACCAATGGTTACCGGCTATTGCTGTCCGGAAACCGTTGGTATTTTTATTGCCTGTAACAATTATTAATATTTCTGCAACACATGATTAAGATTTGGCAACAGCAGATTCATATCTCTTCAGTATAATTGGCTTGGAAAGGAGGCCCATAGGTGAGATATATTTCATTAGATTAGCACAAAAGTGGACAAGCTTTACTTTTTAATATTTGGCAAACTGCCCAAAAGGCAAGGGCGCAAATAGTAGAGACTTAATGTAACGGATTTCTATTAAAGAAAGGATAGGATCACTGTGCAGTTTGCTATAGCGCTTATTATTTTTGTTTTTATCTTAGGTGTCTGTGAACAAATAAGACATAATAAGAACTTAAACCAGATCAATCATAGAATCAATATAAACGGTACAAGAGGTAAATCAACTGCAACCAGATTAATTACCGGTATTTTAAAGGAAGCAGGAGTTAAGGTGGTTGGAAAAACGACAGGAACCAGTGCGAGAATTATTTATTGGAACAAGGAAGAAGAAGAACCAATCATACGAGGCCCTTTAGGTCCAAATATTATAGAACAAAAAGCTGTCGTTAAAAAAGCAGTCAAGCTTGGCGCATCTGCATTTGTAACAGAGTGTATGGCTGTAAATCCCGATTACCAGATTATTTTTCAGGAAAAGCTTGTTAAAGCAAATATAGGGGTCATTGTTAATGTTCGTGAAGATCATATGGATGTGTGCGGCCCGACTTTAGATTTTATTGCAGAGTCCTTTACGGCTACAATACCAAAAAACGGAACCCTTATTATTGATGATAGCAGTTATAATGACTATTTTACTAAAGAAGCAAAGAAAAGAAACTGCCGGATATTAATTGCAGATCAAAAAGAAATCCCGGATGGTTATTTAGAAAAGTTTACATATGTAATTTTCCCGGAAAATGTTGCTATTGCGCTGGCTGTGGCTAATGCGCTAAACATTGACAAAGATACTGCGTTAAGAGGAATGTTAAATGCTAATCCTGATCCGGGAGCATTAATGATCCATTCCTTAGACAACAAAAACCCCACATATTTTGTCAATGGCTTTGCCGCCAATGATCCAAATTCTACACGAATGATTTGGAAGCATATAACAGCTCTTGGTTATCCAACAAAAAATCCGATGGTGATTGTAAATTGCAGGCCCGATAGGGTTGACAGAACATTACAGTTGGCAGAAGAGGTCTTACCAAATATGGATATTGATATTCTCGTTGCAATGGGTCAGACAGTGAAACCAATTACCGAAGGAGTAAATAGTAAAAAAATATCTCCTCAAAAATACATAAATGCTGAAGGTTTGTCTTCCCATGAGGTTTATAAAACAATTAAGGATTTTTTTATAAACAGAGTAATTTTTGGCATTGGAAATATTCACGGTGGTGGCGATGAATTGGTTGAATTGATAATCCACGAAAAATTTAATCTGGAAACGGATCGAGTGCCACAAGTGGTATAGGAGGTAAACAGTTGTCAATTACGGATATTTCCATAGTTATAATTTTGGGTGTAATTTTGAGCTTGTTATTTACGGAAATTACCGGAATCTTACCTGCCGGTCTGATTGTACCAGGATATTTAGTTTTACTTGTAGATCTGCCCCAGGCTATATTCTTAACATTCTTTATTAGCATCTTGACTTATTTAATAGTTGATTCCGGAGTGAGCAAAGTTACAATTCTATACGGCAAAAGAAAATTTGTAGCTATGATAGCAGTGGCAGTAGTGTTGCAGCTTATTACGTATGCAATATTGCCCTTGGATTATCGTTATATCTCCGGATTGGCAGCAGTTGGTATTATTGTGCCTGGATTATTAGCAAACACAATTCAGCGTCAAGGTATAGCAACAACATTTTTAAGCACTGGATTGCTGTGTGCAATGACTTATGGTTGCACATTATTGTTAAAAGTCAATATATGAGAAAGGAGGTGTAAGATGAACACTTCATACAGGCTAATAAATAGCAAACAATACATGAACACATCGGAACCGCTCGAAGAAAAAAGTCAACATGAAGCTCTTGCAGTTTTTAATACACTAACATTAAAAGAAAAATGCCTGTATCTCGTTAAGATCAGCAAGAGAAATACCAGCTTTCAAGCACTTGGGCTAATGGGATTAACTCTGCTGATTATTACTACAGATTATCTGTTTACTAGAATTCTTTAAGAAAGGAGCAAGATAAGTATGAAAAAACAATCTCTCAAAATTCTGGCTTTAGTTATGTTGTTTACATTTGGAATTAGTATCAGCGCATATGCCTTCACAACAGGCTATCGTAGTTTTGCTGAACTAGCTGCAGCTGAAGACCCTTCAGACTATACCATTAAAACTAATGATATCGGAAGCGATACAACAATTTTAGCTATACACGGAGGCGGTATTGAAAGAGGCACTTCAGAATTAGTTGAGGCATTAAACGGATACGGTGAATATAACACTTATTCATTTGAAGGACTTAAAGCGGCTGATAATGGGAGCCTTTTTATGAAGGCTATCAATTTTGACGAACCAACAGCTGTTAGTTTAGTTAATAAATCAGATTACACTGTTTCTGTTATCGGAGCTACCGGCGATGACGAAGTTACTTATATTGGTGGTCAGAATAAGTTGCTGGCAGAATTAATCAGATTACATCTGAATATGCCGGGTCAAACTGAACAGTTTGACCGCAGAGATTGAACAGTATTTTCGTTTGAAACTGTACACCCTTTCCGGCAAAATTGAACACCGGATATGGCCCTTCTGCTAAATTGAATTTATGC
>JAEXOR010000028.1 GCA_023439185.1 Bacillota bacterium
CCGCGCCTTAACACAGGCGCGCGGACTGATGGTATTTTAACGTTTAAGGTTTAACAGTTCTTCCAGCATGGTGTCCGAAACGGTGATAATCCTGGAATTTGCCTGATAGCCCCGCTGGGTAACGATCATGTTGCTGAATTCATCGGTCAGGTCGACATTGGACATTTCCACGTATCCCGAGTCGATGGTGCTTTCCGTGTCATTTACAGGCAGTCCCGAGGTGGCCGCGTTGCTTTCGTAAATATTGGTGCCGACCTTGATTAACCCCTCCGGATTTGAGAAGGTAACGAGCCTGATTACGTTATCCGGTTCCTGGCCGGGGATCTCGGGTTGCGTACTGGCAATACCATATGCTGAGGTGGTGCCGCCGACAAAATCCGCGGCGTTGGTTCCGCCGATCACTATGGAAGGCCTGTTGCCGATGCCGGCGGTATCTTTAGTGTTTATTACCAGGTGATCGACGGACCAGGTAAAATCAACCTTGTCGGAACCGATTTTATTATCGATTAAATTGTTTAACGCTGCGGCCAGCGCGTCACCGTTGGTGATACTGCCCAGTCCGGCCGCTTGTTTTTCGGATAAGGAAAAACTGTAGACTGTTCCGTTATAGTTAATGGTGATATCTTTGCTGGTCCAATCGATGTTGGAGCTGGTGGCCGCGGAGCCGGTACCGATAAAATCAGCGATGTCCGTCCCGCCAAGAGTAACAGTTTTACCGGGATCCGCGGGATTGGGACTGAATACCAGGTGATCGGTATCCCAGGTGACGGTTACATTGGCTTCCCCTTCTAAAGTGCCTGCAGTTGTGGGGTCATCGCCGGCCATGACGTTGAGGAGAGCCTGTATTTTTTGAGCCAAGTCCTTGCCGCTGGTAACATTATTAAAATTTGTTAAATCAGCATAACCCCAATCGCTATAGTCCGCCTTTAATACCACATCTGTCCAGCCGGAACCTGTATCAATTCTAAAGGCTCTTCCGGTCCAATTTTGCGCCACCACGGCGCTGCCGGGCTTGGTTTCTATTGAGTCTCCCATGTACCAGGCTACGTCGGCGCCGCCAATTGTCAGTGACGGTGTGATAGGATTGGTACCACCGCTATTTAATTGGTCGGGGTTGGTGATGGTTTCAAATACCAGCCCTCCGTAAGGTTCTGAATTATAAGATACACGAACCCTCTTATCTGTTGGGTCTAAAGACAATTCGCCTTGTATTTTAGTGTTTATGGCATTCTCAAGTTTGGCTGCTAAACTACCCCAACTATTGATGCCTGTCAGGTCAATTGTGTCAATAGTTGTATCAAAATCTACTGGTGTACCCGTACCATCCCCATACTCAAGCGTTAGTTGATAGCCGGTCATATCAAACGGCACGGTGATGCCTATCGGCGCCACCCCGTTCCCGTTGCCTGTTACCTTTGCTTCTACAGGCGCCGTGGCCGGTACAATGGCATCACCGGAAAATGAACCGGTCGCGCTGGCTACCGGATACAGTTCACCTATACTTCCCCCGATTAATTGGGCTTCCGTGACAGACGTCGGCGCGGGAATGGTTATGGGTGTGGATGTAAACTGCAACGGCTCGCCGTTGGTGTTGGTGCCGGTGATAGAGCCGTTGGGGCCGATGCTGATGGTTGCTACCGGGCCGTTGAAAACCCTGATGTCGCCCACGGAGGATTGAATCCTTAAACCGTCGCTGTTAACCAGGTAGCCTTCATTATCCAGGAAAAGAGCTCCCGCCCTGGTATAATACTCAGCGTCGGTTTGAACATCCTTGACAACAAGGAAACCGTTGCCGTTAATAGCTAAGTCCAAAGATCTGCCTGTACTTTGAGTGGGTCCCTGGGTAAAGTCGTTGTAAATGCTGCCCACCGACATGCCGGTACCGATTTGCGACGGGTTTCTGCCATTGCCGCCGGAGCGGATGGTCTGGGATAAAGCGTCCTGAAAATTGGCGGCGCCCGCCTTATAGCCGGTGGTATTGACGTTGGATATATTGTTGCCCACCACGTCCATGCGGATTTGGTGGTTTTTTAAACCGGACACTCCGGAATATAGAGAACGAATCATGGTTTATGGCCTCCTTACTTGATCTATCAAAAGTCTTTAGCGTTTTAGCTGAATAATTTCCTGCAGCACTTCATCCGCAGTGGTAAAAACCCTGGCGTTGGCCTGGTAGCCCCTTTGGGTGGCGATAAGGTTGGCCAGTTCGTCTGTTAAATCAATGTTGGACATTTCCAGAAAACCGGAATGGATTTTGCCGAATCCTTCGGGCGCGTCTCCATTGGATGTCCGTTCGCCTGTGTTGTTGCTTTCCATAAACAGGTTATCTCCCGACCTGTTCAGACCGGCCGGGTTGGTAAAGTTAAACAGGCCGATTGTGCCCAGTATGTCGCCGTCCAGGTATATCTCGCCGGTTTCGGTAATCATGATGTTGTCCGGCGATTGGCCCTCGTCCAATGCGATGACGATTGGTTCTTCGTCGGCGTCAACCACGTTAAGGCCGGCGGAGTTGACCAGGTTTCCCTCGCTGTCAATGAAAAATGAACCGTCCCTGGTAAATTTCAGGATGCCGTTATTGTCCAATACGCCGAAAAAACCCTGTCCCGCAATGGCGAAGTCAAATAATCTGCCTGTGGGCTGCAGCGGGCCCTGATTGAAGTTGCCGGAAATACTGCCTACACTTACGCCGGTGCCTACCTGGTATCCGCCGGTATTGTCGGCGGCCCCCATAGCCTGGTACAGGGTGTCCTGGAAATTGGCCCGGCCGGTTTTGTAACCGGTGGTGTTCACGTTGGATATGTTATTGCCTATTACGTCCATGCGTATCTGGTGGTTGCGCATTCCGGATACGCCGGAATACATGGACCGGATCATTGTTAAACCTCCTGTAAGGTGCATGTTAAACCACTTAAACCCGCGTTTTTCGGTCTCGGGCCGCCTTGATCGTTCGGCGCCCCGCAGCCTCCCGGAGGTCCGGCTGCTTACTTGGTGATTACCGCGCTGTCTATATTGGTAAAAACATGCTCCCGCATTGATTGTTCGTCCAGGGCGGATACCACGGTGCGATTCTTAACGCTGACGATGAAAGCCAGTTCGCCGTGAATCAGCAGGGAATTGTTGGCGCCTTTGGCCTCCGCTCTGTTTATGGCATCTTGTATTTTATGCCAGTCTTCGCTGACCAGGTTGATGTTTCTTTCCTGCATCCGCTTTTGGGCGTGGGCGGATACTTTTATCTGGCCGGTATTGGCCAGTTCCCTGAACAAAACATCTTGGAAACTGCCTGCTTTGCTGCCGGTCAAAGGCTGACCGCCCGGGCTGTTTTTCCGGACCAGCGGTTCGGGACTGACCTGCACCCCCCTGA
Source organism: Bacillota bacterium (assembly GCA_023439185.1). GTDB lineage: Bacteria > Bacillota > Desulfotomaculia > Desulfotomaculales > Desulfallaceae > BRH-c8a. Next base: position 3,362 of record JAEXOR010000028.1, read on the forward strand.
TGTTCAATGCCACTCACCTACCCTTCGTCGTTTCCTGGTTCATCCGGGTCTGTAGGGTCTGTAGGATCTGTGGGATCTGTGGGTTCTGCCGGCTCTTCGGGTACGCCGTGCAGCTTGATGATCTGCCCGATGTTGTAATCCGTGCCGTCCACCCGGACGGAAACGCCGCCATTTTGCATTAGCACTTTTTCCACCACGCCGGTTATTTCGTCAGTGCCGTTCTGAACTGTCACCTGTTGGCCTACCAGGGCCAGATACGGTAAGAGCGAAGTGTCGTTTATGCTGGTGATGTTAATCACCTGGTCCAGGGTATAGCCTTCGCCGTTAAAAGCGCCGGCAAAGTAAAAGTAAGGCTTGCTGTCACTGCCAAAAGCCACGCCGCCCACCCGGCCGGTAATGATCTCATCCCCATTGACCAGGGATACCTGCTGGTTGATCAGTTGGAAGTACCGGGCCATTTCATACCCGGCGGCCATTTTGTCCATGCTTTGACTCATATTGTAGATCTGCTCCATGGACGCCATTTGAGTCAACTGGCTGATGAATGTTTCGCTGTCCTGGGGTTGCATGGGGTTTTGATATTTCATCTGGGCCACCAGTATTTTCAGAAAAGCTTCGGGATCCGCCAGACTTTGTTGTTCCTTGACGGTTTCGTTTTTATCCGGCAGGTAATAATTATTACTGCTGCCGCTGATTGCCTCGGTCATGCCGCACCTCCTTTCTTCATACAAAATGATTTACGCGGTACCGGTTTGCTGTTTTAGGCGGTTCAGTAAACGGTTCGGAGGCTGTTTCTTCTTTTTCGTTGCGTTCGTCACCTGATTGCCGGTGAGGACTGTCAAACCGTTGTTCACGGTTTGGTTCCTGCGCCCAGCGTCCCTGGTCGTCTCCGGTGGTCACCGTGGACTGTTGCAGATTAAGGTTGTGGGCGGTCAGGGCTTCCCTCAATTGCCCCAGAGAACTTTCAATAGCCTGCCGGACGCTTTCGGTGGCGGCGTGAAAATGAGTTGACACGTTGCCGTCCTTGTAAACCAGCTTGATGACTACTTCGCCCAGGCTTTCGGGCTGCAGCTGCAGCCGGACGTGGGTACGTCCATGACCGTCTCTGGCGACCTGTCCCCGGATGGCTTCCGCCAGTTGCATAAACAGAAACGGTTGATCGCTGCCGCGTACTGCCGGCGGCGCTTCCGCACCTGTGGTTTTGGCGGCTGTCGCCATTGGATCAATATTGTTTGCGGCAATCTGCGTCAGATCATTCCGGAGCGTGTTGTTAGGTATTTCGATTACTGTTTTCACATTGGATGGGCCGGTTACCTCGCCTTGACCGGTTGCGACGGTTGTCGCCGCGTTTGAAACGGTATTTTGCGCCAAATGCACTTGTTCAACGTAGCTTGCTACAGTACCGGGACTTGATTCGGCTTTTCCTGACAACGATTGTGATGGCAACGCATGGTCCGGCATTTTGGCCACCTGGTTGTTAATCGCCTCCCGTGTAAACACGATTGGTTGTTCCGCCTGCTGATTTACAGTACTCTGCGCGGTGACCGGCTTTTGCTCCGGCATCGTGTTTTGCTGTGCAAGCTCCGGTGTCTGCCGCATGGCGTTCCGGACTAAAACCCGTGCCGACTGGGCAACTTCTTTGGCCATGTAACCTGCGGCAGCCGGCTGTTCAGACGGCATTATGCTTTGTTGCGCAAGCTCCAGTGTTTGCCGCATGCCGTCCCGGGCTAAAACCTGCGCCGGTTGGGTAGTTTCTTTTGCGGTATTATCCCCCATAGGCACCGGTTTTTGCTCCGGCATCGCGTTTTGCTGCGCAAACTCCGGTGTTTGCCGCAGGCCGTCCCGGCTCGGAAGCTGCGCCGATTGGTCAATTGATTTTTCAGCCGGCATTATATTTTGTTGCAGCTGGTTTAGCGTTTGCTGTACGTTATCCCGGCTTAAGAACTGAAGTAATTGTCGTGCTTGTTCCTGATTGAGAATTAACCGGCCCGGCAACTTCGGAAGACTGTAATTGTCCGCTGTTTTTGCATCGGCATATTCTTGCGGCCGGAAATGCTGTGCAACCATTTCGTCAATGAAAATGCGCGCATAAATGCTTAAATAGTTATCGCTTAAAAGGTTATTCGTCAGCCCGGATTCTTCCCGTGGTATACCGCCCGGTAACACGGCCAGCAGTTCGTAAAGCGCAGCTTCAGAGAATGTAGAATCTTCACCGGCGTGATACCGGTTTACCTCGTTGTCTTCGGTGAGCGGGAATAACTCATCAAGCTGACCGGCCGGCAGATTAACTATAAAACCCGGCCTTTTCCCATTGCCGGAGTTGCTGTATTCCATACTTGCGGCTTTAAGATTACTGCCGGTAAACAACAACTGCAGGATGGACATGAAATCCATCTCCTGCCCGGCTACGCCCTTTGTCGCCGGTGTAGCGGGACTTCCGCTGGACTGCATCGGTTGCGCGGCCTGTATTAAACCCGGTATTTGCATTCTAGTTCACCTCCTTTCGTCAATATGAGATCCAGTATTTATTTATTAACTGTCCGCACTTGGCGGACATAGCTTATTATTTGGAGGTCATATTGTACATTGACACGGCTATCTCGTCGGTTTCCTTTTGTTCTACGGTCGAAACGGTTTGGTTATAGATGTTAAGCTCTTTTTCCCGTAGTTTCTCCAGCACCGAGCGGTTCTGCATGGCTTTGACCAGGCTCGCGCGGCATTTCTCCAGTTTCTTTTCAGATCTGTGCAGCGCCGTCTCACGTCTTTTAATTTCTTCCGTCATATAACTGCAAAAAGCGGTTCGGTTGAACATGTCGAATGGGTCAAGAGCCTGGACTTCCCGCACGTCGGCCAACCTGTCCCGGGCGTCGCACAGATATTCGCTATTACGCCGGTATTCGTCCTGGGCTCCGGCGTGCCGGACGGCGGCCTGTTCTTCAATGATTTCCCGGTGTTTCAAGACCGGTTCGAGGCGGAAATCAAATTTGCGCATTTAGGATCACTCCTGCATTGTTATCAAGTTGCCGACGGTATTGTTAAACTCGGTTTTTTCATTAACTCCCTGGCGCAAAAATGCGGTAATGCGGTTATGGTACTTGATTGCCGCGTCAATTTCGGGATTGGAGCCCCGGGAATACGCGCCCACGTTGATCAGATCCTCAGCCTGCTTGTAAGTGGCCAGCAAGTGGCGCAACCGCGCCGCCGCTTGACTATGTTCTCCGGATACCAGGTCCGGCATGAGCCGGCTGACGCTGTGCAAAACATCAATGGCCGGGTAGTGGCTTCGGGAAGCCAGTTCCCGGGACAGCACGATGTGGCCGTCCAAAATACCCCGCACCGTATCCGCCACCGGCTCGTTCATATCGTCCGCCTCCACCAGCACGGTATAGAAAGCGGTGATGGAACCGGTCCGTGATGTGCCGGAGCGTTCCAGCACCCGGGGCAGCAGGCTGAAAACCGAAGGCGTGTAACCCCGGGTGGTGGGCGGTTCTCCGATGGCCAGGCCAATTTCACGCTGCGACATGGCAAACCGGGTAACGGAATCCATAAAGAGCAGCACGTTTTTGCCCCGGTCCCGGAAGTATTCCGCTATGGCGCTGGCCACCAAAGCTCCTTTAATCCGGATTAGCGCCGGCTGATCCGAAGTGGCGGCCACCACCACTGAACGGGACAGCCCCTGGGGACCCAGGTCGTTTTCTATAAAATCAAGCACCTCGCGGCCCCGTTCGCCAATCAGGGCGATGACGTTCAGGTCGGCGCTGCAGAACCGGGCAATCATGCCCAGCAAGGTGCTTTTTCCCACCCCGCTGCCCGCGAATATACCGATACGCTGGCCCTGGCCGCAGGTTAACAGGGCGTCGATGGTCTTAATGCCGGTTGTTAAAACGTCTTTAATGCGTTTTCTGGACAACGGCTCCGGAGGGGCGTTGTTAACCGGGTATTCGCCGGTGACTTTAAGGCCGCGGCCGTCCATGGGCCTGCCCAGTCCGTCCAGTACCCGGCCCAGCAGCTCGTCCCCCACCGGTACGGTGAGAGCCCCACCCCTCGGGACCACCTGGCATCCCGGGCAGATACCGCTCAGTTCACCCAGCGGCATCAGCAGCGAGGAGTGATCCTGAAAGCCCACCACCTCCGCTTGAACAGGTTCTTTTTGGCCCGGCACGTAAATATCGCATACTTCATTGACCCCGGCGGAAATCCCCTTCACCTCCACGGTCAATCCGATTACCTTGGTGACCTTGCCGGTGGAGCGAATTACCCTGGTGCGCCGGACCTTCTCCCGCCAGTTGTTGATTTCCAGGCTTAAATCCCCGGTATGCATTTTACTCCGCCCCTTGCCTCAAAGAGGCCAGCAGGTTTCGCCACCGGTTGGACAGTTTGGCGTCAACTTTGCCGTACTCGTTTTCCAGTACGCAGCCGCCGGGCTCAATGGCCGGATCGGTCATAAACTGCAATTCGGCCCGGGGCGGCAGGAGGGTCATCAAACTGTCCCGCCCGGCCTGGCAAATATCCAGTTCCGTTGGGTTGACCCATAAAACCACGTGTTCCCGGCTGCCCGCCAGTAAAATGGCTTCTTCGGCGATGCTGTGCACCACGTCGGGTTTTGTTTCCAGCTCTCTGGCGACGATTTTTTCCGCCATTTCCACAGCCAGACTTAAAATGTCTTCTTTCAGCTCTGCAATTTTTTGTCTGCGCCGGTCTTCTGCCTGGACCAGTACATTTCTGGCTTCGGCTCTGACGCTGTCAGCCTCTTTCCTGGCCGCCTCCATGGCGGAATGGTATCCCTGTTCATAGCCTTCCCGGGCAGCGGCCGTTTTTGTTTTTTCCGCCTCCGCGGCGGCTTGCCGCCGGGCTTCTTCCAGCATGGCGGCGGTCTGGGCGGTGGCCTGCTCCATAATGGCGCCGGCTTCATTTTTTGCCTGGGTAAGAATCGCCGCTGCCAATTCGCTATACTTTTCGTCTGCTTCTTCCCGCTGCTTGGTCAGCCGGGTTGTTTCAAAGGTGAATTCGGTTTTCAGGGCTAGGCTGTATTGCCCTTTTAGAACCCCGGCGCCTTCATACCTGCGGATTATTCTATGCAATGATGGCATCTTCTCCTCCCCTGGCGATTACAATTTCACCGGCTTCGTCCAGGCGCCGGATAATCTGCACGATCCTTTGCTGTGAGTCCTCAACGTCTCTCAAACGGATGGGACCCATGTACTTAATTTCGTCCCGCAGCATATCGGAAGCCCGTTTGGACATGTTCTTAAAGATCCGTTCCTGAACGTCTTCGTTGGTCCCCCGCATGGCTCTGGCCAGATCCTTGGGATCCACCTCCCGGAGCACACGCTGGATGGAGGAGTCAGGCAGTTTGACAATATCTTCGAATACAAACAAGAGCTTGCGGATTTCCTCGGTGAGCTCGGGGTCGGATACCTCAAGCTCCTCCAAAATTGTTTTTTCCGTTCCCCGGTCCACCCGGTTAAGAATTTCCACCAGCGACTTGACGCCTCCGGAACTTTGCTGACTGGTTTCCAACACCGACAGTTTGCGTTCCAGGATATTTTCAACCTCGCGGGTCATTTCCGGCGACACGCGGTCGGTCATCGCTACCCGGCGGGCAATATCGCTTTGCTGTTCCGGACTGAGCGCCGAAAGCACCATTGACGCCTGCTCCGGATGCAGGTGGTTCAGGATCAGAGCGATAATCTGGGGGTGCTCGTCACGGATAAAAGACAGCAGATGTTTGGGATCTGTTTTGCGCAGCGAGCTGAAGGGGCGATTCTTAATGCTGTGCTGCACTTTATCCAGGATTTCCGCCGCTTTAAGGTCGCCCACGGCTTTCTGCAGCATATCCTTGGCATAGTCAATACCGCCCGCCATCAGGTACTCCCGGGCCTGGATCATCTGGGCGAATTCCTCCAGGACTTCGTTTTGAGTTTCCCTGGGGATGGTGTCCATCATGGTGATCTGCTGGGATATCTTTTCAATGTCGTCCTGGTGGAAGTTCTTTTTCAATAGATCCGCCGATATGTCGGAACCCAGTGAGATAAGCAGGATGGCGGTCTTTTGCAGTCCGGTCAGTTTTGTTATGCTGGGCATTGATCTACTCCCTTAGCCAGACTTTTAACACTTCAACCACTTCGGCCGGTTTTTCTCTGCTGATCTGTTTGATTATTGAGCGGTAACCGGATTGCGGCTCATCAAGCGTAATCTGCTTTTGCTCGACCTTTTCTTCTTTGGTACGGCGCAGGGCTTCTTCTTCGGCTTCCAGCGCCAGCAGTTCCGCCCGGCGTCTGGCGGCCCGGCGCCGTAAAAACACCACCGCCAGGGCCAATAGCAGCAACGTCCCCAACACTATACCCGCTATAGTCGGATTGACCGGCAACCCCGGAGTTACCGGGACAACATCCGGTTCGTCAAAGGACGGTATCGCGGATTCGTTGAAATTCATGCTGGAAACGGTAATCTGGTCGCCGCGCTGGGCGCTGTATCCCACCGCCGAGGCTACCACTTGCTGAATGGATTCCAGGTTGGGCGGCGAATAATTGCCGTCCAGCACCACCGATACCGACAGACTGCGAATGCTGCCCGGAGATTTTACGGTAATTTGCTGGGTGGTATCCACTTCATAATTAATGGTTTGCTGTTCTCTGGAATAACCGTTACCCGTGCCGGTATCGGCAAAGGGCATTGTATCCCCGGGCATTTCCGAATCCATGCCCGGAATGCCGCCGGTTGTCGCGGAAGTGCCGTCTTCAACCAGGGTTTGTTCGCTTAGCACGGCGCCGGGGCCGTGCTCGGTACGCACCGTTTCCTGGCGGTCAAAATCAAGGTCGGCGGTGATCATGGCTACTGCCCGGCCCGGACCGACAATACGGTTCAGCATTTGCTGGACCCGGTTTTCCAATTCCCGTTCATACTGCTTTTTAAGCTCATATTTTTCCAGGGCGGAAGCCGACAGTGTTTCTTCATTTTCCGGTTCAAGGTTGCTATTGAGCATATTGCCGTGCATGTCGATAATATGTACATTTTCCTGGTTGAGACCCTGGATGCTGCCCATAACCAGGCTTTGAATTCCCCGTACCTGATCGGCACTCAATGTGGTATTTGTTTTTAACTTCAGGGCTATCGACGCCGACGCCGTTACCTGATCGTCCAAAAAAACGCTTTCCCGGGGTAAAACAAGATGCACGCGGGCCTGTTCAACCTCGTCAAGCTGCACGATGGTACGGCGCAGTTCCTCCTGTAATGCCCGCTGGTACCCTACATGCTGCTCAAACTCAGTGATACCGAATTTTTTTTCGTCGAATAACTCAAATCCCAACCCGCTGTTGTGCAGAACTCCGGTACTGGCCATCTGGATCCGCATTTTGTACACCATATTCTCGGGAACCTCGATGGTCTTGCCGTTGTCGGCGAGCCGGTAAGGTGTATTGGCGTTTTCCAGTTCCTCAATAATTTTACCGGCGTCAACCGGTTCAAGTTCAGTAAACAGTGGAGCGTAAGCAGGTCGTAAAACCATTTGGGCCAGAACGGCAATGGTGACCAGTATTAGCGCGCAGCCGGCGATAAGAGTTAATTTCTGCGACTGCTTCAGTGACTGCCACCATTGTCGCGGCCGATCCAGCATTCCGCTGCTCATTTAACCACGCCTTCAATAAGCTGTATTTGAAATTGCTGATTAATTAAAGTCAGGTTTTTAATTTACAACTTTTTTACACCTGCATCCGGGATAGTTCCTGATAAGCTTCAACCAGTTTATTGCGTACTTCCACGGCCAGCTGCATGGAAAGTCTGGCTTCCTCCATCGCGATCATTACGGTGTGCAGATCCTGGACTTCTCCGGTCAGGAATTTTTGCACATTTCCATTGGCATTTAATTGACTGGTATTTAAGTCGTTAATGGCTTTGTCGAAGAGTTCCTTAAATGAACCGTCGCTTGAGCTGACGGAAGCGGTTTTAGGCGCCGCCGCGCTTTGCACCGGCAGGGCTACAGGCATTATTTGCATTCCGGTTTCTCCTTTGCAAGTTTTTTACCGGCCCATCTCAAGGGCTGAAAGATACATGCTTTTGGCAGCCTCCAGGGTGGTTACGTTTGCTTCATACGCCCTGGTGGCGGAAATTAAATTAACCATTTCATTAAGAATGTTGATATTGGGGTAGGCTACATACCCTGTATCGGGATTGGCATGAGGATGGCCGGGATCATATACAAGACGCGGTTCATTATTGTCATTAACCAAATGTGAGACTTTGACCCCTCCGCCGACGGCCTTTGCACCTGCGTCGGCCAGCAGCTTTTGCCTGAGCAGCTCCTGAAAAACCGGTACCTGGCGCCGGTACGGTTGGTTTTGGGGATCTCCGGGTGTGCCGGTGCTGTTGACATTGGCCACGTTATTGGCGATTAAATCAGCCCAGTAACGGTTGGCGGTCATACCTGAAGCGCTAATGCCGAAACTGTCAAACAAGCTCATACTACCTGCCTCCCTTAATCACATAGCTCAGTGAATTGCCCCGGTCGCTTTTAACCCTGGCGGCAAACTGGTACATCAAAGTGTTGGCGGCCAAATTAACCATTTCCTCGTCCAGGTCCACGTTGTTCAGGCCGGCTTTCATGGAAGTGCCTTCGGTTTTGATCACTTCCGGCGCCAATTCTTCGAGCTTGTCCGGTCCGCCCCCGCCAATGTGACGTTTATTTGTGGTTTTCATCCCCATGGAGTTACCGTCCAACGCGGCCTTAAGTTGATGCTGGAAGTTGACTGCGGATTTTTTAAAACCGGGGGTATTGACATTGGCGATATTATCTGCAATTACCTGCTGCCTTAAAGTGCCGGCGTCCATTTGTTTAATCAGGATGGTATTAATGTCATCATTGAAAATTTTCACTAAAAACCCTCCACAAGAAAATATATCCATTGCATTATGCAAAAATTCAACATATTTCTACTTATTCCTGCACAAAAATGGTGTTTATAGCAAATTTAATTTAAACTTAAAAAATAAAAAGAAAGCCACAAGTGACCTTCCATAAGTAATCCACTTGCAACCTGACGATCATAGCCCCGCGCTTGACTGAAAGATTAATCTGTCCTGTGGCGGCCTTAGACTCACGGCTTTGCGCCCCCGGCTTTCACCGGGTTTGCCCTTCGTGAAGGTATTTATTTAAATATATCAAAATCTAGTTAATTATATAGTATAAATTGTAAAATTTCAACAGAATTTTTGTTAAAATAATGAAATAAACAAAATTTTTTAGAATTTTGGTACTTTGTGATACTTTTCAAATTTAATGCTCATAATAAAATAAAAAAGCCGGGCTTTTTGCCAAGCCCGGCCATAAAAACACTATTTAGATTAATTTATCAATAATCAGCCCCAGCATTTCTTTAAAGTAGGCTACCATATCCAAAGTTTTTTCCGGCGGTATTTCCCTAACCACGCTTCCGTCTTCACTATTTAACACTTTAACCATTATTTCGCCGCTTTTTTCATGAATTTCAAACCGCAGATTGGTGTAATACACCCGCATAGTGTTGTTCAGTTGTTCTACCGCCTGTTCCAGTTTTTCCCGGAGGATTTCCGGGCTTTTTTGCCCGGTGTCGGCTGTTGGCGATAGCCGTGTTGCTTTTTCACCCGGGCCGGTACGCAGCTTCGGCGTCTTATTGTTTTCCGAGCCTGCCATAGTGCCCGGCATGATGCTTTCAACACGCATTATTTACACCTCCGCGGGGGTTATCTTTGCTTGTTTACAAAATAACTGTGCGCCGTCCCGGCGTTGTTCCGGTAAGCAGTTTCAGTGCGCCTGGCCGTCTGCAGTTCATTAATGGATTTAATAGTATCGCTGAGGTTTTGTTTCATTAATTCATTAATTTCCGTGTCCAGTACCCGGATCTGCTGCAGGTATTGCCTGGCAACCAGTTCCAGACCGGTCGGGACGACTGCATTGCCGGCTGCGGTAATATGATCGTCTAATAGATCCACTTGGGCGATAACCGCTTGTTTGGCGTCCAGCAGCTCGGTGAAGCGCTCCATGTTTTTTCCCGTCAGCGCTTGCTTCTGCAGAGCCGTGAGCCTGAGGAACTCCTTTAACAAGGAGTTCTTTTTTTCCATTATCTCCACGCGCATACGATTTTTAACCGGCCCGGGTCTGCATGCGGGCTTGCCGTACGGCTTCCTGCCAAGTGTCTCTCAGTTCTTCGGCCAAGGTCAAAACTTCCCGCAGCAGAGCGGCATCTTTTTGAGTATTGGCCTGCATCAATTGGCGGAGTATGAAATCATACAAACTGCCGAGTTGATTGGAGATGGCAATTCCTTTATCCAGGGTGTCGGTCAGGTGGCTGTATATCTCCTGAGCTTTGACGATGGCATTGTGCGCATTCTCCACTTCCCTATTTTCAATGCACTCGATGCCCTGGCGAATAAACCGCACCCCGCCGCTGTACAGCATCTGCGTAAGTTCTTCCGGAGGTGCGCTAACGACCGCGTTTTGCTGGTATTGCTGGTAAGGGTTAAATGTAGCCATGTTTTAAAACCTCCTATTTACTGCTGGCTGTACATGTTGAATTGTTGAGAAAGCCAGGCGCTTTGGGTATTCAGCCGCTGGATGGCCTGCTCCATGGCGGTGAACTGGCGCCAGTAACGGTTTTCAATTTGCAGCAGGCGGTTCTCCCAATTGTCTATCCGGTTGTCTATGTCGCTTAATCTCTTGCCGATCAGGCTATTGTCCACCAACGCATACTCATTGTAACTGCCGGCTTGATCGATGATTCGATTCATGCCGTTGGTGATATCATCATACAGCCGCTGGGCGATGCCCTTTTCGCTGTAATTATCCGAACTTTTGGTGAAGAGATCCATTACCGCTTCCGGGTTTTTCTGCAGCGCCTCGCGCAGTTTGGTTTCATTAACTTCCAATTTGGCGCTCATGTAATCGGCGGTTGTTGCGATACCTATGTCCGCCAGTGCGTTATAAGCGCTGTCCAGACCGGGCACCACGCCGGACATGGCTTGCCGCAGGCGGCTGGCCAGGCTGGATAGAAAAGTGTCGTTGCGCAATATGCCGCTGCGGGCTTTATCTTCCCATTTTTTAATTTGCTCTTCGGAAAGCTGCTCCCGCTGCTCGTTGGTAAGGGGCGGGTAATCGGCATATTTTTTTTCATACAACAGATCTGTTATGGTATCCACGATGGAATTGTACTGTTCGACAAAGCCCGTCACCTGTTCAAACAAGGCGTCGGTGTCCCGCTGGACGGTTACGGTTACGGCGGATGCACTGGTGTTATGCAAAGTATAGGCAACGCCGTTTAAGGTGAACTGGTTGCCGGCATAGTCATTGATTTCCATACCGTCCACCGTTACGCGGGCGTTGCGGCCGTCTCCGGCAACGGCGCCCTTCACTGTTTTGGGGCCGTCGTCTCCGTCGGGAAAATCATTCAGGTCCGAGGTATCCAACGTACCGGTGCCGTCGGTTAGTTTTAATAATTGTGACAGTGTGGTGTCGGTTATTTTTAAATGCTGGTTTTCCCCGGTTGCGCTGGTGGACAGGAAAAAACGGTCCAATGTGGCATCGTAGGAGGCCTGCACATGCCACTTTTTCCCGCCGGTCACGGTGGCTGAAACGGCGTTGCTTATTCCCGCCCCGGTGGAAGTCAGCCGTAATTCACCGGTGTCGCTTCTGACCCACGACGCACCCGTAGGGGCGTTTTCCGCGGCGATGGCGGCCACAATTTTATCGGCGGTGTCGAACGCCGCGTCCGAGAGATCATAAATGTAATCGGCGCCCAGCGCCGTTTTGGCTGCGTCTGCGTTGGCGTAAGTTCCTGCCGAGCTATCCCATAAAGCTATTTTTTTATCCCCGGCGGTGATGGTCAATCCCTCAACCAAAGCGTCATCGACCAGCCTGATTTCCTGAACCTGGGGTTTATACCACGTTACCTTTAATTCACCATTACCGGCTTTGGTCCACGACGCGCCGTCAGGGGCGGTTTCCGTAGCGATGGCGGCCGCAATTTTATCGGCGGTGTTGAATGCCTCGTTTGAGAGGTCATAAATATAATCGGCGCCCAAGGCCGCTTTGGCCGCGTCTGCGTTGGCGTAGGTTCCCGCCGTGCTGTCCCATAAAGCTATTTTTTTATCCCCGACAGTTATGGTATGTCCCTCAAACAAATCATCATCAACCAGCGTAATTATCTGAACATGGTCTACCCCGGTTGCCTTTTGGGTAGTGTTTAAAGAAACACCGGCGGCATTATGTTTATTAATGCGGTTTAAAACACTGTTAATACTCTCCGAACCGGCGTCGAACTTGAAAACTACGTCGTTAATCTCCAGCTCAATCAATCCATGGTCGGTGCCAAACTGGCTGTTCAGGGTGGTAAGGTTTTTTGACGAGCCCAGGGCTGTTCCGCTGGTAACCGAGGCGCCCCTGGCCAATTGGGATACCAGTATGGTATGCTGCCCGTCCAGGGCGTTGGCATTGGCGGACGTAGTAACAATGCTTTCGTTGGATGAGGATACTCTTCTAGCCAGATAAGTGGATTGCAGCCGCATGTTGAAAACCTGGTCTCTGAAGGAACGTAAAGCAACGTTTATATTCCGGTAAGCTTCCTGCCGCCACTCCAGGATCTGCCGGTTCTGCTGCAGCTTGTCCACTGGTATCCGATGGGCCCGCATCAGGTCCTTGACAATCGACTCGGTATCTATACCACTGGCCAGTCCGGCAATGCGCAGGTTGGATAGCATCGGAGATCACGCCTTTCGAAAAGCTGGGGTATTCTGCATTAATAATCGGCAATAACAAACAAAACTTTATCCCATGGTCTTTGGTATGTTTGTTATGGTATAATAAGGAAAACACGTGTAATCACTGGTAGGAAAGGCGCCCCTGATTTAGTGGTAAAATATTGTCGCCATCAACGAGTAAATATGATAAAGTTGAAAAAAGCAGAATGTATTACAAGCATGGAGTGTGTTATTAGTGGGTAAAACAGATAGATTAAAAGAAATTTGTCAACATAATGGTATTATTCTGGCTTATCTTTTTGGTTCCCAAGCGCAAAATGGTTATAACATTATAAAAGGTAACAGAGCATTGTCCACGGATCATTTTGCAGACTTGGACCTGGGTATTGTATTGGATGATGAAGACAGGTTAACAGGTTCCATGTATAAACTACATTCCGCCATATATAATGAATTAGATGAATTGTTTCTGCCGCTGCAATTGGATTTGGTTTTTTTACAGGAAACCCATTCAGTATTTCAGTTTGAAGCAATTAAAGGAATTTGTATTTACGAAGTTAATGAGAGCACAAGAGATGCTTACGAGGATAGAATATTGGCCAGAGCCGCTGACTTTCGCTGGATGCTGGAACAGTATTACAGGGAGAGACTGGAGGGGCTGGGATAGTCCATGGTTAATAAATTACTAATATCGCAAAGATTAGAATTAATCGACGATTGGCTGAAAAACCTTAAGCGGTTAGCCGGCCTGCCTTATGAGGGTTTTATATCAAACGATCTCAATGCGGCAGCCGCGGAAAGCTACCTGCGCAGATCACTGGAAGCAATATTTGATATTGGCAGGCATATCTTGGCCAAAACCGGCAATATTGATATGGCTGGTGAATATAAATCCATAGCCAAAGGGTTGGCAAACAATAATTTTGTCAGTGCCGATCTCAGCAATAAACTAATTCAAATGGCTGGTTACCGCAATCGAATGGTCCATTTTTACAGTATGATTACGGAAAAAGAATTATATGGTATACTGCAGGATAACCTTGCTGATATTGAACAGTTTACTACAGAAATAAAGCAAGCTGTTTTATAGACCTGAACGCTTTATTCAAAATCAATAAAAAGCACTCGTTACTTATCCGGGAAAATATCTTCCGGTTTTATTTTGAATCCAGGTAAAATTACCGAAGCAACCGATCCGGTCTTTTCACTTTGTCCTGCCGGGCGAAACTTGCCGTCCGCCAACTCGTATACCTCAACGCTTGCTTCTTCGGGATCGACAATCCAGTACTCCTTAACCCCGTACTTCTCGTAAGCCCTGAACTTTTTCCTTAAATCATAATAAGCATTGGAAGGGGAAAGGATTTCCGCCACCAGGTCGGGTGCGCCGTTCACCTTGTCTTCAGCGGAAATCTCCAGGCGGTCTTTGGCCACAAACAGTATATCGGGCTGGTAAACTTCGGTGGGCGCCAGGCACACATCCCGCGGCGCGCATAAAACTTCGCCGGCGTCTTTTTCCTCAACATGACTGTCAAGTAATTTAAGCAGTCTTTTCAGGACAATTTGGTGTGTTTTACCGGGCGAAGGAGTCATAACAAGTTTTCCCCCAATCAGTTCATAAGGCGCTCCTTCCGGCAGCTGGCGGTAATCTTCGTAAGTATGGATTTTTTCAGGACCGGCCTTATAAGCCAGGCCCGGCTCGTGGAAGTTGGTGTTCATGTCCGCACCTCGCAAAACTTTTATCTATAAAGCAACCCGTTACGGTTACCCTTCTATACCAAGCTCACGCTTTAAGGCGTTCTGTAAGGCTTGTGAATAACTAATCCCTGCATCTTCAGCCATAATTGCCAACCATTGGGGAAGGCTAACCGTTTTAATAATAGATTTTGTTTCCTTTTTTCTTAAATAGTCGTTAAGGTCAACGTCAATTAAAGTAACAATATCATCATCAGAAGATGTTACAATGTCGCGGTAATTCGATGGTGTGGGGATATCTTCCCTGGCTTGCTTCATGGCTAAAATACACCCAGCCAAAGCTTCTCTGACCGCAGACATTGCTTCCGGTATAGATTCACCTTCAGTGATGCAGCCAAGGACATCTGGTATTTCAACAGTGTATACGATACCGCGGCCATCGACAGCGGCAGGAGTAAAAATAGCCGGATAAATGTAAACCATATTAATCACTCCTTGTATTTTTGAATTGTATACCTTAATCACGGTAATTATTTCAGTCCTGCGGCCTTAAGGATTTTGTTCAGCGTTCCAGGTGCTATGTCTTTGTTGTGGAGGGCTACAGGTATAGTTCCGGGTTTGGTTGAGTGCTTATGTATGTGGTGTGATCCTTGTATTCTAACTATCACCCAACCATCTTGTGCCAAAATCTTCATAAGCTCTTTGGGTTTCATGAAGCACTGCCCTCCGTCTATGAAATATTGTATTATATAAAATTATATAATACAATAATAATTATATAAAATTATAGAGAATACGCATATAGTTGTTGCAGAAAAGAAACTGACTTGATGACAAAATGGTTAGGCAGATGGTATTCAAAAAAAGATAGCACCGAAGATTACTTCAGTGCTGCATTACTGTTTTAGTGGTGGTAGCAAACGTGCTGTAGCCGGCAATTTCCTGATCTTGCCCACCCCCGTCTTTCAATGATACCGTCGTCCAAGTGTAATTGACTCTTTGCTCGGCTCCTTTGTCATAGACGGTGGTCTGCGTCCTACTTTTCCTTTTACCCCAGTATGTTGTCCTTCCCTGGTAACGTATATCATTAATACAACGAGTTCTGGAAACGTAGGTAGCCTTGCTAATTATCGGTTGAGCGTGCCCCATAATGCTCGTATTAGTTACCATAGTAAAAGAAAGGCCCTGGAACGCTTGCGCAGCAGTTCCAAGTTAAAGGACCTAAAGATTGTCGCTAACCAATCACAACATATGGTTTCTTAAATTAACTAGGGCGCCGTTGGTTAATAGCGGCGCCCTTAATTATTTACTTGTGGAGGTGTGTTTATGAAATACAAAGATTGCGGCAGCCTGCTTTTAAAAGAGCTTATATCCATTACATTACGAGAAAGCAATGACAGCCCAGTAGTTGGGGAATTACTCCAGCGGTTCTCGACAATTTCGGATTTATACCGAGCTTCTGTTTACGAGCTGACAACAATCAAAGGTTTGGGATTGGCCAGGGCCAACGCTCTAAAAGCATCATTGGAGCTAGGTCGACGGCTTTATACTGTTCAACCGGAACAACTTCCATCAATACGCACACCCCAGGATGTGGCAACCCTGCTCATAAATGAAATGCGCTATTTCGACCGGGAGCATTTCCGAGTCATACTACTTAATGCCAAAAACCGTGTGCTTAGTATTGAAACTGTTTCAGTGGGAACATTAAATTCTTCCGCCGTCCACCCTCGGGAGCTTTTTAAACCCGCCATCAGAAACAGCGCTGCTGCGGTCATATTGGTGCATAATCACCCCAGCGGTGATCCTACCCCAAGCAGGCAAGATATTACTGTTACGGAGCGTTTAAAAGAGGCTGGAGAGATTTTAGGTATTGAGGTACTGGATCACGTTGTTGTCGGCGATGGTGTTTTTGTGAGTTTAAAAGAGAAAGGGCTGATTTAATACTACTTCGTAGAATCTACGATTCCCCGAAGCAAAAGCCCAGGATTGCTTCGCAGAATCCATCGGTATTAGCAATTTATAACCGTATTTTCACTTCGCAGAACAGTTTTACATTTTTGCTCTCAGGACTATAATACCTTAGCGGGAGGATGGTGATATGGATAATTCAAATATTCACTGGTTGGCTGAATTTGAACAGTATCTTTGGGGCACCGGTAAAAAAGCTAACAGCATTAATACTTATGCCCAGGCGATGCGGTCATTTTCCAATTGGTATGAAGGTTCTTCGGGAGAGGTCTTCTCCCCTTCTTCTATTACACCCATTGATATTGCCGAATACAAGCGCTGGTTAATGCACAGTAAGAAACCAGCTACCATAAATAAGGCAATGGCGGCCCTACGAGTCTTTTGCAAGTGGGCTGTCAGTGAAGGTTATTGCCAGCCCGGTGTTGGAGGCGATATTAAGAACCTGCCCCTGGCAAGGTGCGGGGCTAAATGGTTAACAAGAAAGGAACAGCTACAGTTAATCCGGACCGTGCAGAAGTCCGGGAATGTCAGGGATGTAGCCTTAATCATGTTAATGCTCCACGGCGGGCTGCGGGTGTCGGAAGTTATCCAGCTCCGAAAGGATGATGTTATCCTTTCCCAGCGAAAAGCCAAGGTTGTCGTCCGCTACGGCAAGGGCAACAAGTGGCGGGAGGTTCCGCTGAACAATGACGCCAGAAAGGCCTTGTCCCAGTACCAGCCATCCGGCCAGGGAGAGAGTCCCTGGTTTTTCTATTCTCCCAGGAGCGGCAAGTCCCTCACCACCAGGGCGGCACAAATGGCTATCAGCAAGTATGCCCGCCAGGTTGGGTTGGAAGTAACGCCGCACCGCCTGCGGCACACATTTTGTCATAACCTGGTGACCGCCGGGGTCAGTCTTGATGTTGTGGCCATGCTGGCCGGTCATATCACTGCAACCGGGCAGCCCAATATTAAAACCACTGTGATTTACACCACCCCCGGCGAGCAGGATTTGCGTTCAGCAGTTGAACGGTTGAGCTGGGAATAACATTGTTGCCGTAGGTTTGATTACGGATTATTGAAGGCAATTCGGACGGCTTGACACTGCTTTTGGCTAACAGGACAAAAACTGTTGTGCAATCTGGAAACTGGGTATTCTGTTAGCTTGTTTGAACCGTCAAGCAGCACGGAGGCCAACCAGAATATTATCCTAAGAAGATAAGGCTTATTATAAATCCCACCCCCCAAAAGCGGGGGGCGGGATTTAATTATTAAATAAAGCCGAGAACGTTCCGGATCATTTAGTTTCAGATGCCTCTAGATATTAACATCGTTTTTAGGGGTAATTCAAAAACCCAGTGTTATCAGGGCTTTTAGGGACCAAGACGTTGCAGTTTCGCTTATATATTATATAGTTATGCACTGCAACACTTTGGTTTTAAGCTGACAAAAAAGCAAATCTGCAAGGGAATCCCCCATTACCTTTCTGTCAGCTGAAACAATAGCGGGCAAGTATCCGGGCAGGGGTGCAAAAACAGCTGTCGGTAATCTATTGTGTTTCCGTTTCAAGAGTAGATATCCTATTAAGGTTGGGCACGAAAACGCGCCCAACCTTAAAATATATATAAAATATATTCTCACAAGTGTAAGTCCCCAGGGGCGCTTATTGCCCCCGGGTTTTTATGTTTTTAGGGTGGCAACGAATTATCTCAGCGGAAAAGGAAGAAAGACCGACTGACGTATCGATGCGGGCCTTGAGTCAACGCTAAAACTGACGGTGTCGCTTTCTTTCTTTTCACCGCCACCCAGTAATTATAATAACAAAGTATCAGGATTAAAGTATCAGGATTAATGGAGGCATGTACAATGAACAGACAGGATTATCTATTTGTAGGTGTAGACTTGCATAAGGAAAAGCACGTAGCGGTGCTTTCGAACTGCTGGTCAGAGGTTATTGGTTCCTTTATCACGGATAATGCCCCGGCCAAGTTTCCGAAGTTCCTACGGGACATCAAGAAAAATGCCAAAGGCACCCCGGTTATATTCGGTCTGGAGGATGTTACCTTCTATGGCAGGAGTCTGGCCAAGTTTCTCCTGGATGAAGGGCAGATTGTAAAAGCAGTTAATTCCGCATACACCAAGCGGGAGCGGAACAGAAGCACCGCACCGGATAAGACAGATACCAAGGATGCCGAAGCAATATGTGAAACATTAATCCGTAAGCTGCCCCAACTACCGGCTGCCAATCCCCAGGATCTATACTGGGTGTTGAAACAACTACTGGCTAATTACGAGTACCTTAACAAAATGGCCACTGGAGTTAAGAACAGCCTACAAAACCAGTTAATCCATCATTATCCCACCTACAACAAGCTGTTCAAGGATATTGACGGTAAAGCGGCTCTGGCTTTCTATGAAAAGTTCCCCTCACCTAATATGCTTATGAATGAAACCGTTGATAGCTTGGCCGCTTTTTTGCGGGAACATAGTAATTATACACTGTCTACAAAGAAAGCTGAAAGTATACTTAATGAAGTTAATAAAAGTGGATGGAGACAGGCAGGATTCCAAAGGGAGCGGGACTCCTTAATTAAAAGCTACATCCGGACGCTAAAGTCATTTCAGGAAGAAATGCGAGAAATGGAAAAGCAAATGGGTGAGTTAATTAAACAATCCGGCTACAAGTTAGAGACAATGCCTGGGTTGGGCACCGTAACGGCGGCTACCATTATTGCAGGCATTGGTGAGATTTCCCAGTACCCCTCTGCGGACAAAATAGCCAAGATATCTGGTATAGCACCGTTGAACAAAAGTTCCGGTAAAAGTCAACAGCAAACCCGAAACCGTTATGGTAATCGTAGATTAAACTATGCATTTTATATATTAGCCCTGAACCATATTCAGGTGGACAAGAATAAAAACCCTAGAAACCCCGTAATGTACAAGTATTATCAAAAGAAACAGCAGGAAGGTCGGAGCGGGAAGCAGGCCATGGTTTATGTGATGCGGAGGCTGGTTAATATTGTCTACAGCATGATGAAACATAAAACTGAATACAGACCACCTGCTCAGATTCAAAAAGCCGAGGGAGAGGCCAGTTAGGCTTCTCCCAGAAGCCCTATGGGTCCGTTCATAACCCTGCTCAAAACGCACAGAAAAGCCCTTATTTCCACTTTAGTTAGTTGATACAAAAGTGTTTCTGATAGCTAAAAACGATTGTAGGGCCTTTAAAAGCACCGTAGGAGTTTTTAAGAATTGTCAAATCAGACGGTGCTACTATCCTTGTTAGCAATAAACGTAAACTATACGAAGGTGTCGATATTATTGTTCAAGTGAGGCAGGTTGTTTTGGGTTACGGTATGCCCAGCGTTCACTTTGTCTAGCATCCGGTTCACCAGATTACCGCTCTGCTCCGCCGTGCCCATGGCTTTCTTTAATACGGCAATACCCGCGTCCTGCTTCAACTGGACCTGGTTCATGATTATTGAAATTGCCGCTATGTCCATTCGTTTCACCTCTGTTTGCGGTGTATTATATTGCGTTCTCCGATTTACTTTGCAGCATTATCTATAATGGCTTCAGGCTTTTGACCATCATGGCTGACGTAAAAGCAGTTGGCATTACCTGGTAAGATTGCCGAAGCTACTTGAATCGCCTTGGGTTGCTGTTTTAGTGCTGGCAGTCCATTCGGAATACCCTGGTTTGCTCGTCCAGCGCGGTGATTTCTTGCTGCAGTACGTGCAGCCTGGCATTGAACTCCCGGGCCACGTCCCGGTTAATGTGGTTGTCCCTTGTGTACGTGGCCAAAGACCGCATTTCCCACAGCTTGGCCTCGATCTCTTCCAGGGCCGACATCCGTTGTGCCACCCATTCCAGCTTCTGTTTCAGGTAATCTTTGTTGTAATTGATTGATAATCATCCCCTTGGCGCATTTTAATTAATAAACGAATCATCGTCAAAGTCCCAGTCATCCAGGAACGCCTTGAAGTTGGAGTCGATGATTTCCTTCAAACCCTGCAGGTCGTTGCGCTCCAGGCATTGCATCATTTGTGCAAGGCAGCGGTTCAGGCTGGCCATCTCCCGGTCAAAGATATATTCTTTGTTTTGCTGGATGAAATCTTCGAACTGCACGGTGAAACTGGCGATGGCCCGCATGGCGGATTTATAGTCTTCCATATCTATGCAGGTGATAATACGGTCCGTCAATTCCCGGAGTTTGTCTGTCACATTTAACCGCCTTCTTTTACAGGTTGACCAGAGAGAGAACGTAGGGCAGGCGGTGGTAGCCCCCCTCTTTGATCATGCGCAATACGTCTTCGTAGTAAGCGGCGTTGTGGCCTATGGAACGTTCAATGGCGCTGATGACCTCCACAATTATGTCTTCGTCCACGTTTCGCTCTTCGGCCATGCAAACGCAGACGGCAAAAAAACGGATCAGGATATAGAAGAACATCATCAGGAAATAGGCGTCCATGTACTTATGGGTGTAGTATTTCTTGGAGAAAATAAAGTTGACGAAGTAGTTTTCATAGACATGGCTGATGCCGTCCAGATGGGGTTTGTAGTATTGGTTGTAAGCCGCCAGGAAATGATGTACCTTCTCGTCGGCGATTTCGGGCAGTTCAAGCAGCTTCAACTCAAGGTAGGCCTTTTTAATCAGCAATGCCATATCCTGCTCGGTGAGGCGGGAAAAGAGTCTTTTATCAACGGACTCTTTGACCAGCTTCATCATGAATACCGGCTGGGACGGCAACGCCGCCAACTGGGTGATTAAACTTTCATCCAGGTTTTGCAGGTACTTTTTGATGGACTGGATGTCCCCGTCCTTCAGCTTGTCGATGACAATGCCGGTGAGGATGAGCCTGGTGTCGATGTTAATCTCCCGGAACTGCATGATGTCGATGAGCAGCGCTTCCACGTCAAAGTAGTTTGTCTTGCCCTGTTTTTTCCTTTTCAACATATCCCCAATGCTGCCGTACTGGGCGTGCAGGTCGGGGTAATCAAACCCCGGCGGATTTTGGTGGAACTCGACCATGCGCTGGTTCTTCAGGGTTTTGGCGGCGGTTTTACAGGCATAAGTGAGAGCTATCTCAAAGCCCCGTTCGGTTTTGAAGATGGTGCGGGGGAATATCTTGCAGGTGTCGGACAAAGCATCAATGCCGTGTTTTTTCTGGATGGCGCAAAGGCCTTCCTGGCCCAGGAAGGGACAGACGGCTCTGTCAACGCTGATTACTTCCTTTTGTTGTCCGTTATCCCCTAGGGACGTTTTTTTAACGATATTCTTCAGCCGCACCGTCGCTTTGCCGGTCTTATCCTCTTGCAGGCTTTCATCCAGCATGGCGGATAATTCCTCATCTTCGGCGGCCAGCTTGTCGTACTTGTCCACGGTATCCTTGTCGATGATAATTCGCCAGCGTTTGCAACACTCGGTGCAGCGGGCGCATTTGTATTCCAGTATGTAATCAGGCACCAGGTAGTGTTTGGCCATGGCCATGTAATCCTCCTATGCATGTTGAGTTTTTGCATCCGCAAATTAGAGAAAAGAGGCCCCAGGACAAGCCTGAGACCCCTTTGTCGTGCTTGGCAGCGACTACCGCAGGAGCTGCAGGACATTTTGGGGTTGCTGGTTGGCCTGGGCCAGCATGGCTTGAGCTGCCTGCTGCAGGATGTTCATCTTGGTGAATTCCATCATTTCCTTGGCCATGTCTACGTCACGAATACGTGATTCCGCAGCGGTCAGGTTTTCAGATGATGTTCCGAGGTTGTTGATGGTATGTTCTAAGCGGTTTTGGTAGGCACCAAGCTTGGACCGTTCGGCACTTACTTTTTCAATGGCATTATTAATAACTGTTACTGAAGCTGCGGCCGCTTTATGGCTTGATACATCCAGTGCATATTCCACTGTAGTGTTGTCGGTACCATCGGTTACAGCTTTATCAGAAGCGAAGCCTGTTTCTGCAGCGGTGGAAGATATACCAAGAGCTACAGATCTCATATCGTTGACATCTAAAGATATGGCCTGATTCTCGTTTGCACCCACTTGGAAGGATAATGATTTATCATCCGTAGTAGTTGTATCTGGTGCAGTGGTTGTTGTTTCAGTGGCAGTGGTTGTAAACATTTTAGTTAATTCAAATTCTGTTGTATCTTCAACTTCAAATTCAAATTCTATACCGTGTTGATTATAGGCTATCTTAGTTTGAGCCGTTGCATCAGCAAATTGTTCTGTAACAAGGGTGTTTCCGTCCTTATCCAAAAGTTCAACGGTATATTCTGTTGCAGTGTCCAACCCTGTAGCTGTTATTTTTATACCTGCTACATCCTTTATGAACTCCGGGCTAGTTGAATCTACTGTAATTTCAGTGGTAAAACTACCATAGGTATCCCCAGGGTTTGCAACGTTAATACTGGTGTAATCATTAACAGTACCAATTGGTGTAGCTGTCATATCTGCAGCAGATCCATCCCCATATTCGGCTAGATCAATTACAACTTTTGCACCATCGTTGAAGTTTTCCAGTTGCTCAGCAGTTATTTCAAAACTTATACCGTTGGCGTTGTAAGTGTATTTTTCAGCAGTTGCATCGTAGGCCATTTTTTGTTGATTAATATCTATGGTGTCTCCATCGCCATCTTCTGCTGCTACGCTTACAAGGAAGTCGTCACCGTCTCTTTCGATAGTTAAGTTAACAGATGCAGCAGCCTCAAGAGTTGACCAGTTAAACTGATAAGCTCCTGTGTCGTAATCAGCAAAAGTAATCTCTATATCTGGCTTTACGTCACCCTCTAAACCCGTCCAAGTCGCACCCAGCGCAAATGCCGTTTTATATTCTCCACTATCTGTTGTTATTTCTTTTGTCGTTGTTGTTTCTCCCGGGGTAACAGTTTGTTTAATCGCCCTGTCGCCATTAACCAGTTTCATGGTGTTAAACTCAGTGGTGTTTCCGATTCTGTTAATTTCAGAGGTTAATTGGTTAATTTCCTTTTGTATTTCTCCGCGATCAACATCTACGTTTGTATCGCTGGCTGCTTGGACAGCCAGTTCGCGCATTCTTTGCAGGATAGAGTGGGTTTCGTTCAATGCGCCTTCAGCAGTTTGAATCAACGATATGGCATCCTGGGCGTTCCGGCTGGCTTGATCCAAGCCACGGATTTGTGCCCGCATCTTCTCGGAAATCGCCAAACCTGCTGCATCATCACCCGCACGGTTAATTCGTAAACCTGAAGACAACTTCTCTAACGACTTTTGCCCCATTACGTTGTTGTTATTCAACTGACGATACGTGTTCAGCGCGGCAATGTTGTGATTGATAATCACGTTTTCATTCCTCCTTGAATTTGAAATTTCGCATCCATGCGTCGGATATCCAAGGGTGGCCACCCCGGGAACTTGGAGCTCCGTACTAAATATATTCGGCAAACACGGCCCATACTTGAGGGTCTATTTTATTTGCGCCGGTTGAGAAATAGTTTTGCCAATGACCGTTCAATGTTTAAATCAACGGTGGACGCCGAGATATTTTCCTCTTTCACCGCCTGGTAAAGCTCGCCGCGCAAAATGGTAATCTCCACGGGTGCGTCAATACCGATTTTAACCGTGTCCCCGGTTGTTTCAAGGATGGTAATCTTGATTTTGTCGCCAATCATAATATCCTGGTTTTTTTTACGGGTTAAGATAAGCATGTTAAACGCCTCTCGTCCCAGCGGAGCCGGACGGCTCTTTACTGTTTCCCGCGGGGTTGCTTATTGGCTGCGGAAATAAGTTATGCTTGGTGGTGTAGAGCGGGTTATTTAAAATTACCTGTTTGGCTTTTTTTTGCCTGGTATTGATGACTATCGGCGCCAAAAGGTTGGCGGAGACGCCGGCGGGGTTTTCCCGGGGAACGGTTAAAGCGGTTAACACCAAAATATCTTTTCGGTCTGTGGCTGCCAGTTCCTCGATCTCTGCCGGGGGTATTTCGCATGTATAACCCTGAAAAAACTCAAAGGGATCCATAACCAATAAAGCCACGGACGGGTCGTCGACGGCCTGGAGCCAATTTAGCCTTTCGTTGTTGTCAACCGGAACGATGATAAACCGGCGGGTATCCTCAAAACCCGGTAGTCCACTGGGAAAATGGATTATCAAATTCTCTTGCACTTCCATTGTTCCGAAGCGGGTGGTTTTAATCCGCATTATTGTTCACCCTTTTGCTTAAAGTTCAAGTTCCTGATTAAATCAACAGGTGACCGTGAGGTCACCTTATTATTGCCGCAAATATTCTTGTTAATAGCATGGCTTTATTTTAGGAAATTGAGCAGGCTGGTTTGCAGCATTGTGCTGCTGGCCGACAGCGAGGCCTGATAGGTAAGGAGCTGCTGGGCCAGATCTATTGTGAGCCTGGAAATGTCGATGTCTTCTATATTCATCTGTACCTGGGTCAGGTTCACTTCCTGATCGAGCAGTTGGTCTTTAACCGACTCAAAATGCCTTTCCCGGGCGCCGACGGCTACCCGGTGGGCAATGATGTTGTTCATCTCAAGGTCAAGGTTGCCGTTGGCGGCGTCAATTCCCGCCTGATTTTGAGCTGTGGAAGAACCGGTGGGCGGCCATACGTCTTCTCCGGTCAGGGCGTTTCTTAATTCTTTAAGCACCTGGAAGATGCCCCCGTCCACTTCTCTGACCTCAATATCATTGCCGCCTACATTGATGGTTTCCGTACCTGCGGCAACGGTGCCGAAGACTCCTTTTACCGGTTCGCCTCCGCCGGTGTTCAGGACAACCGACGGCGCGTCCACGGTATGCTCGGACTGGGCCAGGATTTCCCGGGACACTCGGCCGCTGTATTCCAGGGTATTGGTATCAAAAACGATGTCCCCGCCGCGGTAATATATTTTATCGTCTTGTCTGATAAAGGGAGGCTGGTCGTTTTCCCGGCCGGCAAATATATATTTGCCGCCGACGGGGGTATTGGCCAGATCCACCAGGTGGTCGATCATCTTGTCGATCTGGTGGGCCAGGGCGGTGGTTTCTTCCACGCTTAAATGGCCGTTGGCGCCATGGACGGCGGTTGTTTTGGCGGTGGTCACCACTTCCAGGACGCTGCCCAGGGTGTCGTCGGTGGAATACAGGTAGGACAGCCCGTCGTCAATGTTCCGCATGTACTGCGTATTGTATTGGATATTGCCCTTGACGGCCAGCAGGGGACTTACCGAGGACGGATCGTCGCTGGGCCTCAGGATGCGGCTGCCGGCGGACATTTGCTCCTCGGTGCGGGCCAGTTTCTGCATGTTGTTTTGGATATTGGCGATTAGGTTGTTCGAGACCATTTTGTTGGTGACGCGCATTTGCACACCTCTTTTTTATAGTACTCAGGAGTTATTTTATGGCCTTAAAATAACCGGTTGATGATTACGTCCAACATTTCGTCCATGGTGCTGATTACCCGGGATGAGGCTTGAAATCCGTATTGCAGCTGGATTAACATGGTGAGCTCCTCATCCAGCGACACTCCGGATACCGATTCCCGCAAAGCTTCTATTTGCCCCCGGATAGCCTGCTGGTTGGACAGCAGATCCTGGGCCGAGTAAGTGTCGGCGCCTACTTTGGCAATAATGCTTTCAAAAAAACCGTCAAAGGTGGTATCCGGAGTGCCGTCACCGTTGATGTCTATAGTGGCGGCGGTATGCAACCGGGCTACGGCCAGGGCATTTTCGCCCACTACCATGCCCGGGCTCATTACCGCGGTGTTGTTGACTGTAATTGTCCGGGCGGTATCGTGGGGTTCAATGATGAAAAAATCCAATACCTGGCCCGATGAATCCTGCAAAAATTCTTTGGCGTTAATTTCTTCGGCCAGGCGGCGCGCCAGGGTGTTAAGGCTGTCCATAATGCCCATGTTATTTAATCTGGCTGCTTCCAGGCCCAGAATAGAGCCTTTGGTGTTGCCGGGGGCCTGGGCCAAACCGGTGAGATTGATATTAATCTTTCCGTCTGCTGATTGAATAATCAATTGTTCATGGCCCGGAGTGGCGTCGTCCCAGGTGGGCAGTAAATTGACATGGTTTGATTTACCGCTGACCGGGTCCACCGATAAAACGGTTTGACCGTAAAAGTTTACCTGCACGGCGCCGTACTCGCCTACATCTTGGGTGGTTAAGGGGCCAAACCCGGCCAGCTTGTCCAGCAGCAGGTCTCTCTTGTCCAGCAGGTCGTTGGGCTGCTGGCCTAATTTTTTAATTTGCACGATGGCGTCGGAAAGGTCGGCTATTTCCGACAGGATATTGTTTACCTGGTCCACCTGGTCTTTAATTAACCCGCCTGAGATGATATTCAGGCCGGCAATTTTTTCGGTAAGTTCGGACTTGATGCTGTTGTTTATGGCATCCAGCTGCTCGTAGCTCTGGCGGAACAGGGCGGCCAGTTCTTTGGCGGATTCCACCACCGCCGCCTTGATGCCGGGGTCCCGGGGGGTGTTGTTCAGATTTTGGCAGTCGTTAAAAAATTGCACCATCACGTCCTTGATGCCCCTGCCGTCCGGCTCCGGGAAGGTGGCTTCCACCCGCACCGCGATATCATAGCCGGACTGCCAGTACCCTCCGCTGGCAATGTTGCCCCTTAACTGGTAGTCAAGGTATTCGTCCCTGATACGGCGTATTACTACAACATCCACTCCGCTGCCCAGTTGGCCCGGAGTGACGCTGCTGTTGATGCCGGGTACGGTATGCGGGTTGGTGGTTGCCAGTACCGCTTCCTGCCGGGAGTAACCCGGGGTGTTGGCGTTGGCTATGTTGTGTCCGGTGGCGTCCAAGGCGGTGCGATGTACGTTGATGCCCCGCCTGGCTATTTCGATGCCGAAAAAGGTTCCGGGCATTTTGCGGTCCCCGCTTTCTTAAACAGTTTTGTTCAACATGGCGTTGGTCCGGCCGTTGTCCTTAAGCAGGCCGGTATCCTGATAAGTTTGCTTGTGGCCGCCGGTTTTAAGCAGCTCCAACAAATCCGTGTTCACTTGCAGCGCCCTTTTGGTCAACAGGTTGTTGACACTATTGATTTCTTCCAGCCGGCGCATGTTATCTTTAAGCTCCGCGGTCAGTTCCTTAAGTTTAAAAATTATCTCCAGCGGAGCCTTGGGCAGCATTTCAGCGACCGTGACGTCCGGTTGCAGGTGGAGGATCTTTTCCAGCTTGCGCTGGACCTGTTCCCGGAGCCGGTCTTGTTCGGACATTTGTTCCGCCAGTTCGTCCAGACGTTTTACCGCCGCATCCAGTGATTCGGTGTCCAATTGTCTCAGGGCCAGGTTCTGGTCATTGGAAGCTTGAAGCTGCTCTTTGATAATTTCACCCTGTTTGGTGAGTATTTGGGCTAATTCTTTAAATAAAGACTCCGTGCCTTCGCTCATTATTCTGACTCCTGCCTCCTGAATTCTGACTCCTTGCCTTATATGTATTTATCCAGAATATATCCCCTGGCTTCACCGGGCTCGCCGGCGTCGTTTTCTCCCCTGTCGGAATCATTGTCCGGGTTGGTCCGGCTGTTTTTATGTCCGGCGGGCTTCCGGCCGTGCTCTTTTTCCTTGTCGCGCAGGCGTAACGGCAGGTCGAACGGCTGGGCGGCGTCGTGGGGTTTTTCCACCGTTTTATTCAAAGCGTTGCGGTTAAGCGCCTCGGTGTTGTCACTGTCGGTGACGGGTTTTTGCTGGTAGTCGGTCCGCCGCGATTCCTGGGCTTGCCGGTTGGTTACTTCATCGTGAACGGATTGCACCTGCAGCCCGCCCGCTCCCACTTTCATGGCCCATCACTCCTGTGCAGCGGGATATCCTTTCTGGTTAACGCCTGGTATCCAGGCGCCTTTCACCAATGATTTTTTCCGCTATTTCTTCAGCAGACGGCTGGAAAGTGCCTTCAGCAATGCTCTCTTTAAGTTCCTGCACCCGCTCGGGCCTGATGCCGGACATGGTGCTTAAGATATTACGGTATTTTTGCAGTTCCCGGCCCCGGGAGGATATTTCGGCCCGGTCTTCTTGTTTGTCCCGCTCTGCTTGCGGTGTTTGCGTTTTTTCACTGCGGGTTTTGTATATTTCCATTGCGCCGGGTCGGATATAGGTGATTTTCACGGCGCTTCACCTGCCTTTTGGTTTAGGAGTCAGTAGGTTATTGATTACCATAATCTCTTAATATATTCGGTCATTTTAGGGTGGACTTGAGGGGTTTAATTGGGCCGGAACAAATAAACCGGCGATTGATTACGGGCGCCCGTAAGGGGCGCCCCTACGGGGTTTAATTGGGGTTTAAGATCGTGCGCTGTACCTCCCCGGCTATTTGCGTCAGGGGCAGAATTTTTTCAGCGGCGCCCAGGTCCGCGGCGGCCTTGGGCATACCGTAAACAACACTGGTGGCCTCGTCCTGGGCGATGGTGCAGCCGTTGCGCTTTTTGATGGCCAGCATACCCTTGGCCCCATCCCGGCCCATACCCGTTAACAATACGCCCATTGACCGGCTGCCCGCCACTTCCGCCGCCGAGGTCATCACTATATCCACCGACGGGCGGAACCCGCCGGGGGGCACGGGTTTGCTCCCTTTTTCCAATGCCACGCTCAGCTTGCCTCCGGACCGGCGGAAAAACAAATCATACCCGGCCGGCGCCACCAGTACCCGGCCCGGCAATATCAGATCGCCGTGCCCGGCGTGCAACACTTCCAGGGCGCATCTGCGGTTTAAATGTTCGGCCATGGGGCCGGAGAAACCCACCGGGATGTGCTGTACCACCACTATGCCGCAGGGAAAGCCTGCCGGCAGGGCGGGCAGCAGCACTTGCAGTGCCGCCGGGCCGCCGGTTGAGGAACCGATGACCACCAATTCCAGGGGCTTGCGGGGTTCTTTTTTCTCGATGCGAACGGCCGGCGCCGCGCCGGCCGGGGGGGATTTTTTCGGATCCGGGGGGGGAACCGGCTTTAACGGCTTTTGGGGCGCCGGTTTTTTTCGTGCGCTGCCGATGACGACCCTGATTTTACGCGCCAGTTCCATGGCCATTTTATCGATCCCCGATTTTTCGGGTTTGGCAATGAAGTCTATGGCTCCGGCGGCCAAGGCTTCCATGGTTACCCTGGCGCCTTCGGTGGTGTGGGAGCTGAGCATGATTACCGGCAGCGGGTGCTCGCGCATGAGCCGGCTCACGGTTTGAACACCGTTCATACCGGGCATCTCCACGTCCATGGTCACTACGTCCGGGCGCAAGGCAATCACCTTGCGGATAGCTTCTTCGCCGTCGGCGGCGGTATCAACCACCGTGATGTCCGGCTGAGCCTCCAATAAACGGGTAATGACCCGCCGCATCAGCGCCGAGTCGTCAACCACCAGTACTTTAATTGACTGCCGCATGGGCCATTGCCTCCTCGGCTCCTATGTTCCTCAACAGCCCGCGGACATCAATAATCAAAGATACTTTGCCGTCGCCTAATATAGCCGCGCCGGCCAGGCCTTCCACCTGGCCCAGGTAGGCGCCCAGCGCTTTGATCACAATTTCCTGTTCCCCCAGCAGCTTGTCCACCACAACGCCGATCTTGCGTTCTCCGGAGCCCACAATAACTACGTATATTTTCTCTCCGGTTTTAGCGGGCGTCAGGTTGAAAACGTCTTCCAGGCGTTTTAAGGGGTAAACCTGTCCCCGGACCACAATAACTTCGGAATGCCTGATCTTTTTTATCTCCGAACGGCTCAGGTTGAGGGTTTCCACCACGTAGGCCAGCGGGAAGGCGTAAGTCTTACCGGCGTGTTCCACCATCAAAGCCCTGATGATGGCCAATGTCAGCGGCAGTTTGATGGAAAAACGGGTGCCTTTGCCGGGCCAGGTGGTATAGTCGACATTGCCGTTGATGCTTTCAATCTGAGTCCGCACGATGTCCATACCCACTCCCCGCCCGGAGATATCGCTGACGTTGTCCTCCTCAATGGTGGAGAACCCGGGCAGGAAGACCAGGTCCATGGCTTCACGGTCGCTCATTTGCCGGTATTGCTCTTCGCTGATCAACCCGTTTTTCAGCGCTTTGTCCTTTAGTTTTTGCACGTCGATGCCCTGGCCGTCGTCCTCCACGGTGATTACGATATGGCTTTCCACGTAAGCGGCTTTAAGCTGCAACAAGCCTTTGGCCGGCTTACCCAGTCGCTGTCTTTCCCCGGGTTCTTCAATGCCGTGGTCGATGGAATTCCTGAGCAGGTGGATTAACGGGTCGCCGATGACTTCAATGACGTTGCGGTCCAGCTCGGTTTCCTTGCCAAACACTTCAAAATCTATTTCCTTATTCAACTTATGGGCGATATCCCTCACCATGCGCGGGAAGCGGTTGAATACCTGGGCCACGGGCAACATGCGCGCCTTCATGATTTCGTCCTGTAAATCAGTGGTTACCTGGCCCAGGTGGCTTGATATCTCCAGGATATCTTCCACCAGTTCGTCGGACCCGCGGCTGTGTTCAAAAACGTCCACAAACCTTTCCAGCCTGGTGCGGTCGATCACCAGTTCCCCCACCAGGTTCATCAGGGTGTCCAGCTTTTCCACGTCCACCCGGACGGTCTTGATGGTTTTTTTGTCTTGTTTGCCGTTTGCGCCTGATTCCGGGGCAACACGTTCCGCGGTATCCGCCGGG
Organism: Bacillota bacterium; assembly: GCA_023439185.1. Taxonomy (GTDB): domain Bacteria; phylum Bacillota; class Desulfotomaculia; order Desulfotomaculales; family Desulfallaceae; genus BRH-c8a. Next base: position 34,351 of record JAEXOR010000028.1, read on the forward strand.
GGAAGGTTGACGACGTTCGCCTGCCGCCCGACAGTTACCGGTACGTTGTTTGCGAATGCGGAGCCGGGTTCCAGCGGTTTGATGTCCGCCGCGTAAATTTCGGCCACCGAAAGGGCCAGGTTTTTGACCTGGTCCATATCCGCCTGGGTGATAATGACCAGGGCGATAACGTTGTCGAATTTGCCGTTTTGGATATCTTCCGCCGGCGGATTGGTCCTGATGATTTCGCCGGCCTGCTCCAGGGTCTCAAATAATAGAAAAGCGCGTACTTCTTTCATCTGGCAGTCGTTGTCAAGCTCAACCTGCATGGCGTAGGCGTAATAACCGCGCAGTTCCGCTTCCCGGATCACATCCTCCAGGGCGCCGTCCATCTCAATGTCCGGCATCGACGTGGTTTTTTCCGCCGTGCCGCCGGTTGAGATTTCCTTCTGAAGCGGGTCGGCGGCCGCGGCGGGATGGTTTGCCCGCGCACCGGCTATTTTATTCAAAATTTGTTTGATATCGGCGTTGTTTTCAGTGCCGCTGACTATTTCCTCCTTTAGCTCCGTTAACGCGTCCATGGCTTCAAAAAGCACGTCCACCAGATTAGGAGTTATTTCCAGCCGGTTTTGGCGTACCTCGTCGAATAGACTTTCGATTTCGTGGGTTAGCTCGGTCATTTTGTCGTAACCCATCACTGCCGACGAACCTTTGATGGTATGGGCGGAACGGAAAATTTCCTGGATTATTTCCGGAGTAGCCTGCTGTTGCTCCAGCAGCAGGATATTGTCGTTAATGATCTGCAGTTTTTCTTCCAGTTCTTCCTGAAAAATGGCAATTTCAGCATCACTGAACACGGACTTACCTCCCGGTAATAATCTGTTTCATTTCTCCCTGAGAAAGGATTTGGTTTGGGTCAACCAAAACAATCATTTTATCATCGTCCAAAACGATGCCCTTCAGGTATTGCTGGCCGGTATTTACGGTGCCCGGCGCTTCTTGCAGTTGCTCCAGGTGAAATTTTTTGACTTCCTGTACGGTGTCTACCATCAATCCGAATTTTTGTTCATTACCGGAATCGGCGATAATGACAATCCGGTTGTTATCGTCTTGTTCCTCAGCTTGCATGTTGAACAGCATGTGCAGGTTCAGCACCGGTATCACCGATCCCCGCAGGTTGATAATTCCTTCCACGTAATCCGACGCTTGCGGAAGGGGGGTAATTTCCTTTTGGCGGATGATTTCCGATACCAGGGAAATGTCGATCCCGAAAAATTGTTTATCAATGGAGAAAACCACCGCCTGCATGTCCTGTCCGTTATCCGGTCCGCTGGACATTGTAACGCCTCCTTTTTATCTGCTGTCTACTCCTCTTCCTCATAATTCTCTTCCCTCAGGCTGCGGGCCGTGGGGTTGAGATAAGCCACCAGACGTTCCCTGATCAAGATGGGGTTATAGCCGGCTTGCAGTGAAACGACCCCTTCCATCATCAACTGTTTGACCAGGATTTCCTTTTTGCTGATGTTTTGCAGTTTAGTCGCCACCGGCAGCCATAATACGTTGGCGCTGCAGATACCATAAAGCGTGGCCATAAAAGCGATGGCGATGGCGGGGCCCAGGCCTTCCGGGGAACTGATGCTGCCCAGCACGTGTACAAGGCCCATCACCGTACCGATAATGCCCATGGTGGGGGCGTAACCCCCGGCCATTTCGAAAATACTGCTGCCTACGTGATGGCGTTCTTCAATGGTGTAGATCTCCACGTCCAGGATATTTTTTACCAGTTCGGGATCTGTGCCGTCAATAACCAGTTGCAGCCCTTTTTTCAGAAACGGGTCGTCTATCTCCGGCAACCGGTTTTCCAGGTACAGCAAACCTTCGCGCCTGGCCTCCTCGGCCATGGCCACGATGTTTTCAATGGCCATGGCGGGGTCGGGGGGCCTGTTGAAAATGGCTAGTTTGAAAAGCTGGGGAGCCACCATTAAGTCCCGGGGTGAAAAGCTTAATATGGTGGCGCCGATGGTACCGCCGAAAACGATCAGCGCGGCACTGGGCTGCACCAGCGCGCTTACGTGACCGCCTTCCCAGAGAAAACCTGCCAGCAGGGAAAACATGGCTAAAATAAAACCAAATACAGTTGCAATATCCATTAAAAAAAACCGTCCTTTGCAGAATCTGTGCTTAATTAATCAGTGGGTTTTGCCATACTGTCCGTAATATATTGGTTAACAAAATCCACCGGCTGCGGTTCCGCTTCGGAAAACTTGTTCCGCAAAATAATCAGGTCCACCCGGCGGTTAAGCTGGCGGTTGTATTGGCTGTTGTTGGGAGCCCTGGGGCGGTATTCGCCGTAGGCTATGGCGGACAGCTTTGCCGGCGGCATGCCGTGTGTATTGATCAGTTCACGGACCACGTTGGTGGCCCTGGCCGCGGACAGCTCCCAGTTGGACGGGAACCGGGCGGTGCTGATGGGCAGGTTATCGGTGTGCCCCTCGATACGAATATAATTGGGCGTGTTGCCCAGCAGGGGGGCAACCTTGTCCAGTATCTCCTTGGCCTGGGCGGTAAGTACGTCGGAACCCAGCTCAAACAGGACATTGTCCTGGAAACTTAGCACGATGCCTCTTTCTTCCGTGGTTACTGATATCCTGGCAGTCAGGCCGCTTTCGCCGATATATTGCTCCAGTTCCTGCTTAAGTTTTTCCAGTTGGTTTGCTTCAACCAAATCTCTGATTTGCTCCGGCGGGCTGCCGGGCACCACCGCCGGGCCGGGGCTGTCCAGGATCATCGCTCCCGCGCCGAAAGTGGCGGTCAGGGATTGGGCCAGGGCTTCAAATTTGGCAGCGTCCAACTTGCTGAGGGCATACATGACGATAAAAAAGATCATTAGCAGGGTAATCAAATCAGCGTATGTAATCAGCCATCGTTCGCTGTTGTCCTTTTTAGACCGCCGGTTCCTCCGCATGGGAATCTGCCTCCATAATAACTGGGATAATTGCTGTAAAATGGGTTAACGCAGTATAATATCACCGTGTTCGTCTATTCTGGCTAAAACCATGCTTTCATCCCGTTGAGCGGTAAAAATTCGGGAACCGATTTGCAGCACCGCACCATTATACACCCGGTTGGCTTTGATAAAACATCCCTCTTTGGTTTTGGCTACTGTTTTTATGCCCATCGGCCCGCCTATTTCTCCGGCTTTAATTCCTTTTTGCGCGAATACCTCGCCGCCGCGGAACACTCCTGTTATTTCCACCGCGCCCAGGGCGGTGACCCGGGAATTAAAGGCTCCCTGGCCGGTGATTTTTATGTTGCCCGTGGCTTCTAATTCCGAGTTCCAGATACTGTTGGCCACCACATTTGACGGTTCCTCGGTCTGGGTGTCTATATATTTCAGGGCTTCCGCCAGAACGTTTTTGATTCCGCTGAGATCGGACAGGAACATGGCTCTCAAACCGGTCAGGCACTCTAGTTCGGTTAAAACGGCAGTCAACTCTTCCGGTGGTTTGGACGGGTATTGATTGACCAGTTCTTTAGCCGTTTTTATTTTTTTGCCCAATCCGGTATACTGTTTGTCCAGCAGTGCCATGAGCACCTGGCCGAACTGGATGTTTTGCTGGCGTTCCCGGAGGTTTTTTATTAAAAGGTAGGCCTTGCTGTCCAGCCCGGACACATCTTCACTTATTTCCCGCAGTTTATTTTCAATTTTGGTCAGCGACGCGGTGGTGCCCCCGGCATTTATTTTTCCGGCTGTAATCACCTTTAAAACTTCCAGGTTGCCGCTGATTTTAACACTGGAGCGTGAAACAAAGCCCATTACCCTTAAGTTTCCTTTAATATCCACAATCATATTCTCGGTGACGTTGCCGGTTACCACTACGTCTCCGTTAAAGCGAAGGTTGCCGGATTTGATGTCCACATCCCCCTCGTGCTGGTAAACCGAGTCTACGCTCACTACGACGCTGCGGCCCTGTTTTTTGGCCCTGGGCCGCCCGTTAATGGAGCTGAGCACGGATAATCCGTCCGCCGACAGGGACGCTCCTTTGCCTGCCCTGAGGCTAAGCTCAATTACCGGGTTGGCCGGGATGAGTTTCCCAAAGACCGTGATACCGTCTTCTCCTTTTTCCGCGGGATGATACACGGCCAAAACAGTGTTGGCGTTAACCGACGGAACGTTGAATATTTCTCTGAAATCTACGTTTTCCTCTGATTCTTCCTGCTGCGGCGCCCGGGATGTGAAAAGGTATTCCATGGAACCGTCTTTGCCCTGTCTGGGCGGCTTGCCCGTGGCAATAACAAACGTTCCTTGGCGAGGATTTTTAACCAGGTCGGCCACAGTTTCGCTGTCAATACCGTATTTGATCTCTTTATCCTTAATTAATTGTGTGAGGATGTTTTCGTCCACTATTTCTTCATCTCTAACGGTAATAAAGGCTTTAAGCCTGTCATCGGTAATTGCCATGATAACACTGGTGTTAACATCTCCCAATTAATCACCCCCAACCGATGAATAATTTAGTCAAATTACTGTATATTTCTACAATTAATGTAATTATCCTGCCGAGGCTATTATTTCAGCTTTTGGGTTTCAGTTATGGCGTATGTTTTTTGATTATTAGTTGAAATTTTAGTTGAAATTTTCATTTTCTCTATAGGAGTATCGGCAATTAAGGGTCCGGGCTTGAGAAGAAAAAATCCGGCCCGCGTTTGCGGCAGCCGGATTGGGATGGGGTGGCATCGTATTATAGCGTCAGGGAACGGGGCGGAAATGTTCGCAAAAAACACGCTCGGCGTTTCGCCTGCCGGTTCCGAGTTTGGCGCTGATCTTCAGTGCGTTGCATTTCATATTGCTGTTAAAACGGCAATCTTCTATGAAACAGTTAATTCTTTTCATGCAGGTCATCCCGCCTTGGCAATATAAATATATTGTTAATCCTTAATATTTCACCGGTCTGTTATCTTATACGGATTTTAAGGTTAATCATTTACCGGGGGGCGAAAAACTATGAACATTACGCTTATTCCAACGGCGAAGGCGGCGGGTTACGGGATGATGAAAGGCGTCAATGCAGTCGTCTTTGATGTTTTAAGAGCCACCAGTACCATTGTTACCGCCCTGTCGTCCGGTTACCGGAGGGTGTATCCGGTTGTTGACGCCGATGAAGCCATACTGATGGCCCGGCAGCGTGGATTTTCCCTGGCCGGCGAGCGGGACGGGCGGAGAATTTCCGGTTTTCCGCTGGGCAATTCGCCCCTTGAATTTACCGCCGGACCGGCCGGCGGCGCGGACGAGCTGGTGCTGACCACATCCAACGGAACCGCCGCCATACGCGGCGCGGCGGCGGCTGAGAAAGTGCTCACCGGCTCGATTATCAACGCCCGTGCCGCCGCCAGGGCGGCTGTCGCCGAAGGCCGGGACGTAGTATTGGTCTGTGCCGGCTCGGGCGGGCTATACTCACTGGATGATGCTTTGGGCGCCGGGTTTATGCTGCTGGAGATTATCGACGCGGCGCCCCGACCCCCGGAGTTGGATGACCAGGCGTTGGCGGCGTTATGTATGGCGCGTTATTACAGACAAGACCCGCTGGCCGGTCTGATGGAATCGAGCCACGGCAAAAGGCTGTTGGGGCTTGGCTTGGAAAAAGATCTGCGCTGGTGCGCCAGGCTTAACTTATATGACGCCGCCCCCGTTCTTGACGGCGACTATATCGCCCTTTAATCAAACGGGGGTAGAAAAAACATATTTCTGTTGCGTACACCTGCCAAAAAAGATATTCTGGTGACAGGAGATTACTTTTGGAGGTGCCGCATGCCTAAAAGTATCAAGGAGGTTTTGGACAGCATTCCCCCCTTTAGTCTTTTACCGCCTGATTTGCTGCGCATGTTGGAATCCAAACTGGAAATGAAAACCTACTCTCCGGGTGTTTACGTGATTAGACAGGCCCAGGAAAGTTTAAATACGTTGTTCCTCATTGTCAGGGGTTCGGCGGAGGTAGTGGCGGTCGACGGCAAGGGTGACGAAGCGGTGATTGGATACAGGGGCGTGGAAGAGTTCTTCGGTGAAACGGGCTTGACCGGCGAACGGTACCAGGCTTCGGTAAGGGTCAGGGATGAACTGACCTGTATTTTAATTCCGGAAGAGGTAATTGAACAGCTAATTGGGAAACACAGTGATTTTGCGGGCTACCTCACGGAATTGCTGGTTGGGCGTATGCGCTCGCTTTATGAAGAGATTATCCGGGATCAGATATATGACGCTGCGGGGAATCCGGAGACGCCGCTTTTCCGTAAGCGGATCAGTGACATCATGTCTTCTCCGGTAATTACCTGCGCGGCGGAAGATTTAATCATCGACGTGGCCGGAATTATGGAGGAGAAAACTATCAGCGCCGTGGTGGTCGTGGACGGTGACGGCAAACCGGTGGGGCTGATTACCATGGCCGACCTGGTGCACCGGATTTTGGCGCGTTCCGTTACCGATTACCTGGGTATGACCGCGGGCCAAATCATGAATACAAATGTGGTCTGCGTATCGGCTAAATCCTTTTACGCCGACGCCCTGTTGGCGGTATCAAGAAACCGGGTTAAGCACCTGTTGGTGACCAATCGCGGCAGACTGGCGGGCATTGTGACTCTGGCCGACCTGATCAAGAGCCGGGCCGCCGGTAACCTGAAGATCATTCATGATCTGGAATCCCAGCGGGATATAGAAGGGCTGGCCAGGATCGGGGTTGAAATCGATACGCTGTTAAACGCCCTGCTGGCCGAAAAGGCTCCGGTGCGGGAAATACTCAGGATTATGGGTGAGTTTCATGAGCGTTTGACCCGTAAGGTGATTCAGCTTTGCGAGCAGGAGATGATTAGCCGGGGCTATTCCGCCGTGCCGGTGGAATACTGCTGGGTGAATACCGGCAGCGCGGGCCGGCGGGAACAGACGATCCGGACCGACCAGGACAATTTTATTATCTTCCGGGACCATGAAACGGAAAGCGCGGACAGCATCCGGGATTATTTTCTCAAACTGGCCCTGCTGATTAACGACGGTTTGGAGCGGTGCGGATTTGCCAAGTGCAAGGGTAACGTGATGGCTTCAAATCCCCAGTGGTGCAAATCTTTGGGGGAATGGGAGCAAGTGGTTGAACACTGGATTCAGACGGCGGGCAACGATCCCAACTCTTTGCGTCAGATTACGATTATGATGGATTTCAGGCCGGTATACGGGGAGAAAAACCTGACCGACGCGCTTTGGGAAAAGGTAATCCAATCTTACCGCCAGTCTCCGGATATCTCGCACCATTTGACCCGGGACGACCTCAGCTTCAAAGTGCCGGTGACCATTTGGGGCGGTTTTGCCACGGAAAAATCAGGGCCGTATAAAGATCAGATCAACCTTAAAAACACGGCCTGCATCCATATTGTGAACTGTACCAGGATATTTGCCCTGAAAAACGGCGTCACCGAAACCAATACTTTCAAACGGCTGGCCGAACTCAAGGAAAAGGGCGCCTTAAAGCCCGATGAGGTGGAATTTGTCGAGGCCGCTTATGAAACGCTGCTGCTGTTTCGGATCCGTGAGAACGTGAAGAAGGTGAACCGGGGTGAAAATGCGGATAACCGGATTAACCCGTCACTATTAACCAGGCAGGAGAGGGAAATATTAAAAGACGCGTTTACGGCTACTTCCAGGCTGCAAAAGCTGACCAGCTCAACCTTTACGCTCTTCTGGCTGGCTATGTAGACATCCCGGAGCCTTTACCGGATTGCTTCTTCTTCATGGACGTTAAAGCGATTATCAATGCGTTTGACATCGTCCCAGATAGCATCAAGCAGCGTAAAGATTTTCTTGTGTGTTGCACGGTTGCTGGCTCTTAAGTCATTGAGAGCGGTTTCAAGGGCCGCTTGGCCTTGTTTTAACCCTTGAACGTCCTGCCGTAACTCCTGCTGTCCTTGTCGGAGTTCTTGAACATCCTGCCTTAGCTCCTGCTGTCCTTGCCGGAGCTCTTGAACATCCTGCCTTAGCTCCTGAATATTCTGCCTTAGCTCCTGCTGGCCCGAGTCTAACGCGGCAAGCCGTGCGTTTACCGGTTTTAATTCCTCCTGAATAACGGAGCGCATCATGCTGACCAGTTCATTATTATCCGGCATAACCATTTCCCTCCTAACTTAATAATAGTTCGTTTTTTTAGCGGCGCTTCCTGCCGGTGGGAAAAAGAAAAAATGACTTCGCTGATGAAGTCATTTTTCTGGTGGGGCTAACTGGTTTCGAACCAGTGGCCTCTTGAATGTGAGTCAAGCGCTCTCCCGCTGAGCTATAGCCCCTTCGTGCGGACGCTTATTAGTATAACATATCCGGGCGCCTGTTGCAATAAATGATTTGTGCGGGCTCAGAGCCAATTTCAGCCTTTTACCTTGGCCAGTTCCCCGGAAAGGGTTTCGATTAATCCGTCTACCATTTCGTGGGTATGGTGCAGGGTCTTGTATTCCTCGCTTGAAAAGTCGGCCGGTTTTCTGTTTGGCCCGAAGAATTTATTTATATAACGCAATCTAATAATGACATTATTTACGTCGATGTTGGTCTTGATATCTACCAAACTCATAAACTCGGGGGCCATTTTGAGTTGGTTGAGTTCGTCGCTTTTGAAAACAGAGGCGTTTGTTTCCGTCAGTGTTTCGTATTTTTTTTCCAGCTCGGCCGGTTCGACTAATTCGTGTACCTTCTTTAAAGAGGTCACAATTTGCACCAACAGGTCTTTGTTCTCGTTAAGCTCCAATAGCGCCTTGGTTAACATTTGTCGTAAATGAGCCTTTTTTTTCTGGTTTTCCATCAGGTACACGAAAAAAATACCCAAAAATACGCTGCTGATGCCTATTAATGCGCCGACAATCAATAATCCCATGTATATCGCCCCGCATTTTATAGTTAGTTAAAAAACGTATTTCGACCAAATATTTATGAATCCTGCAAGGTTTTACAAAAAACCCCTCCCAGTGGGAAGGGTTTTACTCAGAATTTTACTTTTCAGCCTCGGCTTCCGCTTTGGCCTTTTGAATGATTTTTTCAGCCAGGCTGGCGGGCACTTCCTCATAACTTTGATATGCCATCTTAAACTGGCCGCGTCCCTGGGTCATGGACTTCAGGTCGTTGGCGTACTTGAACATTTCCGCCATCGGCGCATGGGCTTTGACAATGGTGCCGTCTTCCACCTGGTCGGTGCCCAGCACGCGTCCCCGTTTGGTGTTGAAATCACCGATGATGTCGCCCATGAATTCATCCGGTACGGAAACCTCCACGTACATGATGGGTTCCAGGAGTACGGGCTTGGCAATGGGCACCGCTTTCTTAAAGGCCAGTGAGGCCGCGATTTTAAAGGCCATCTCCGAGGAGTCCACATTGTGGTAAGAGCCGTCGTACAGGGTGGCCTTGATGCCCACGGTGGGATAACCCGCCAGCACGCCGTCCACCATGGCTTCACGCAGGCCTTTTTCCACGGCGGGGAAGTAGTTCCTGGGCACCGAGCCGCCGAATACTTCCTCGGTAAATACAAAATCCTCTTCCGGAGCGGGCTCAAACCGGATCCATACGTGCCCGTACTGGCCTCGTCCGCCGGACTGCTTCTTGTGTTTTCCTTCCACCTCGGTTTTGCCGCGGATGCTCTCGCGGTATGGAACCTTGGGTTCTTCCATTACCACGTCGACGCCGAAACGGCGCTTCAGGTTGCTGACCATAATATTGACATGCGCTTCACCCATGCCGGTGAGCAGGGTTTGTTTGGTTTCGGTGTTCTTTTCCACCCGCAGGGACGGGTCTTCTTCCAACAGCTTTTGCACGGCGTCGCCCAGCTTATCCTCGTCGTTTTTGCTCTTGGGGGCGATGGCCACCGTGTAGTTGGGCGCCGGGAATTCAATGCTGTCCAGCTGGGTTTTGTTATCCTTGTCGCAGAGGGTGTCGCCGGAACTGGTTTCGGTCAGTTTTACCACCACCGCCATGTCGCCGCAGCTTACCTGGGTGGCGGGCTCTGATTGTTTGCCCCGTACGAACAGTACCTGGCCGATTCTCTCGGCCTTTTCACGGTTGGGGTTGTATACGGCGGAGTCCGGCTTCAGAGTGCCCCGGAAAACCCGCAGGAAGTTCATCCGGCCTACGTAAGGGTCGGCCAGGGTCTTGAACACCAGCGCGGCCATGGCTCCGTCTTCGCATTGCGGCGCCGGCATATAGCCGCACAGGAATTCGGTCAGGTTGGTTACGGCCATGTTCTTGGTGGCTGAACCGCACAGTACCGGCACTGCCTTGGCGGCAGCGATACTCTTTTGCAGCCCGGAGAGAATTTCTTCCGGGGTCAGTTCCTCACCTTCCAGGTACTTCATGGTCAGTTCGTCGTCGCCTTCGGCGGCGGCTTCCACCAGTTTTTCACGGTATTCTTCCAGTTGCTCTTCCAAATCCCCGGGGATGGCGATTTCTTTGGGTTTGCCGGTCTTATCGAACTCGTAGGCTTTTTGATTCAGTACGTCCACCAGGCCTTTGAAATCCAGACCGTCACCGATGGGCAAATTAACGGGCACGAAGTTGTTGCTGAACTTGGTGTTCAGGCCGTCCATCAGCTTGCTGAAGCTGGCGTTTTCCCGGTCCATCTTATTGATGAAAGCAACCCTCGGCATTTCAGCCTTTTGTGCATATTTCCAGAAAAGCTCATGCTGCACCTGGACTCCATCCACGGCGGAAAAAACAAACATGCTGGCGTCAATCACCCGCAGAACGCCTTTCACTTCGCCCAGAAAGTCCGAGAAACCGGGTGTGTCAAGAAGATTCAGCTTAACGCCGTCCGCTTCCACGGGTACCAAGCTGGCATGTACCGTGGATTGGCGCTGGGCTTCCTCGGGGTGGTAATCTGCAACGGTGGTGCCGTCTTCAACCCGGCCCAGCCTGTTTATTACTCCGGTATTAAAAAGCATGGCTTCCACCAGGGATGTTTTTCCTACTCCGCCATGGCCCAATATGCCGATGTTGCGGATTTGCCCAGTATTGTAATTCTTCAAACTTCCTGCCTCCTTTTGTAAATAATGGTTTCCTTTGAAACCATTTTCTATACTTGACCGCAGCCAATTCAGGCCCTAACCGTGATTAAGCATAAAAATAAAGCCGATTATTAACTGGCTGCCGGTAAAACTATTTTAACCCTGACTGTCATATCTTCTACGCCTGATATTGAATTCCTTGTTTTCATTTACCTTTTATTCGTATTTTTTATTTTCATACACCCAGCTTTTGGATCATAAATATATTCCAGGCTGAAAACGGGTGGTAATATATGGCTGGGAACTCTTTTCTTCAGGGTGCGTTGGTATTGCTTGCCGCCGGGTTGATTAACCGCGGCCTGGGCTTTTTTTACCAGATTGCCCTCATCCGTACCATTGGTCCTGAGGGCGTGGGGCTATTTAATATCGTTTTTCCGGTTTACATAATGATCCTGGTGCTGGCCACGGCCGGTATTCCTTTAGCGGTGGCCAAACTGGTGGCCGAAGAGGCGGCCCGGCAAAACATGGCGGGCGCTTACCGTATCTTTAGGCTGGCCCTGTTGCTGCTCATTGGTACCAGCTTGTTTCTTACCCTGCTGATGATTGCGGGGGCGCCTTACTTAAAGCATTATGTGTTTCCCAATCCGGCTGCCTACTACAGTTTTATCTGTCTGGTGCCAGGCATTTTCATTGTCTCCATTTGTTCGGCATTCAGAGGTTTTTTCCAGGGTTTACAGCAGATGACTCCCACGGCGGTCAGCCAGACACTGGAACAAATGGTTAGGGTCATGGCAGGTCTGCTGGCTGCTTATATAATGCTGCCCCATGGTATCCAATACGCCTCCGCGGGGCTTTCGGTGGGCGTGGTCCTGGGTGAACTGGCGGGTTTTATATTAATGCTGCGTATTTACAGGCGAGACAAGCCGGTGCTGACCGGTAACGCAGTCCCGTTGTTCCAGATGGCGGGCCTGGGGGATATTATCAGGCGGCTTCTTAATATGGCTGTACCGGTTACCCTAACCAGGTTTGCGGCTACGGCGCTGATGTCGCTGCAGGCGGTAATGATCCCGCACCGCCTGCAGGCGGCAGGACTGTCGGTAAACCAGGCCACCGGTGTTTATGGCCAATTTGTGGGCATTACCGAGGCGCTGCTTTTTATGCCCGGGGTGGTGACTATTGCGCTGACCACCGCCCTGGTGCCCGCGGTATCCGATGCGGTGGCGTTAAAAAACCTGCGCCTGGTGCGGACAAGGATTTACGATGCCGTTAGACTGACCTTTCAGGTCGGCTTGCCGGCCGGGTTTGTTTTTGCCGTCCTGGGGGACGAACTGTGCGGGGTCCTTTTCGGGTACCCGGAGGCGGGTACGGCTTTGCGCCTGATGGCGCCGGCCGGTTTATTCTTGTATCTGCAGCAGACCACCACCGGGATCATCCAGGGGATGGGCCGAGCTGAACTGCCGTTTAAAAACCTGGTTATCTCTTCGTTATTTTGCCTGGGAGGGATCTACTGGCTGACGGCGCTGCCCCGGGCAGGCATTTTGGGTACCGCTTCAGCGATTGGGGCGGGCTATGTGGTAATGGCGCTCCTTAACCTGAGGGATATAAAAAAACTTACCGGGTATGTGCCCGGTTTTCGTGAACAAATTATGGCCCCCCTCCTGGCGGCGGGCGGCATGTATATTGTGGTATGGAATCTAAAGATCCTGCTCTACCGGCATGGTTTGGCTGACGCTGCGGTGCTGGTTATATCACTTTTGGCCGGGATGGTAATATACATCTGGCTCATGATTGTCGGCGGCGGTTTTAACGAGCAGGACAGGGCCAAGTTTAAGCACATCCTTAATTTCAGCCGCGGACGGTTTTAATCCGGCAGAGACGGCAGCAATGCGGCCAGTTTAGGAATGGAGCGGTATTCCGTCAGGTCGAAATGCAGCGGTGTGACCGATATGAAGTTGTTTTTTACCGCTTCCGCGTCGACGTCGGCGTCAACGGTAGGATTTTGCGGCACCGAGTCTTCCGGCTCACCGGCCATCCAATAATAAACGCCGCCCCGGGGGTCGATGCGCTTGTGAAAAACATTAACGTAACGCCTGCTGCCCAGACGGGTAATTTTTACCCCCCGGGGCCGGCCCGACGGGACATTGATATTGAGCAGAGTAAATTCGGATGCCGAGCCGCCGGCGGGAACCAGCACCGGCGCTATGCGGGCCGCGAATGCCGCCGCATGCTGAAAATCCGGATTGTCATAATCAGCCAGTGATATCGCTATGGAAGGGATACCGTTGATTATTCCTTCAATAGCCGCCGATACGGTGCCCGAGTAAAGTACGTCGGTACCCAGATTGGCGCCCCGGTTGATGCCCGAAAACACCAGATCCGGCGCTTCCGGCAGCAGGGCTTCGATACCCAGTTTCACGCAATCGGCCGGGGTGCCGTTAACCGACCAACCCATGGATCCGTCTCCCAATTCCACCTGTTTGGGTCTTAACGGCTTGTGGGCGGTAATACCGTGCCCGGTACCGCTCTTTTCACGTTCCGGCGCCACCACGTGGACTTCTCCCAGGGGATTAAGCGCCTTCTTCAGGGCCAGCAGCCCGCCGGCGTGAACGCCGTCGTCGTTGCTGATCAGGATTCGCATATGGTTCCTCCGAATATTTAAGTTTCATAAATTGATATGGTTACAGTGTTCTCTGCGCTGTTTCTGGTCATGCCGAACATCAGGTTTTTATGCTTTAAGCTTTTGTTTAGAAAATCAACCACTTTATACATTTCGTCGTGGGAGGTAAATGATTTGATGGCGATTAACTCCAGCTTATCGGCTTTAGTTTCCCCGTTTTCCACAACTGCTTCAAACCTCCATTATTGATTAATCAGGGCGAAGGCTTCGGCTCTGGTGGCCTCGCTGCGCTGGAACTGGCCGCGTACCGCCGAGGTGACGGTTTTTGAGCCGGGCTTGCGCACTCCGCGCAGGGTCATGCACATGTGTTCAGCTTCAATTACCACCAGTACTCCGTGCGGGTTTAATCTTTTCATTATCGTGTCTGCAATTTGCGAAGTCAGCCTCTCCTGAAGCTGCGGTCTTTTGGCGAAGCCCTCCACCACCCGGGCCAGTTTGGACAGGCCGGTGACGTTTCCCCTGCGGGGAATATATGCCACATGGGCGTGACCGTAGAACGGCAGCAGGTGATGTTCGCACATGGAATAAATCGGTATATCCTTGACCAGTACCATTTCCTCGTGCTCTTCAGAAAACATTTTTTTTAGATGTTTTTCCGGGTCGTCCCACAGTCCGCAAAAAATTTCATTGTACATGCGGGCCACCCGGGCGGGGGTTTCCTTCAACCCCTCTCTCTCGGGATCTTCCCCAATAGCTTCCAGCATCATGCGCACGGCATTTTCTATTTTCTCCAGATCGATCATTGATTTCCCCTCCCCCCCGTAATTCCAAACAGTGTTTATAGTCTATTACTTCCCCGCCTGGTTTTAAATATTTCGCCGTTTTTCGGCATTCGTCCTGCTGGAGATCAAAAAAAGCCGGTTAACTGTAAACCGGCCTAAAAATTGCGGAAAAGCTTCCCTTGTTGCAGGGGCGACCCCCGCGGTCGCCCGGGGCCACGAATCACCCAAAGGCTTTTGTTAAGCAGTCCGGCTCGCGGAGCCCGGATTTCTAAAAAATATGCCCCGGGCCAGCTCATAACAGGTTTGCGCCTCGTCGTAACGGGCCAGTCTGAATAAACTGTGTCCCTTGTTATTTAAGAGCTCAAGGTTGTTAAGTCCCGCCTCCTGGGCTTTTTCGTAACAGGCGACCGCCTCTTCGTGTTTGTTCAACTTGCTTAACGCCACGCCCTTTTCAAGCATTTCCAGCCCGGGATCCCGGGACATGGGTTCCGGGATTATTTTTCCGGCTGTTGCCGGGATGCTTTTGTCGTTTTCCGGCGCCAGGTGTTGAAGGATTTTAGGTTTGTACAGGGCGGGCATATGTTTTGATCGGTTCAGCCAGTAAATCAAGCAGCCGAAATCTTCCGGACCGGCCGCCCTTTTCCAGTGGGTTAACGCCGTATCCACCTGTCCCTTCTTTAAACACAGGCGGCCGGCATGCAGGCGCAGCCGGCGGTTACGGGGAGATTCTTCTATCATCCTGTTGAGCATTTCCAAGGCTTTGTCGCGCAGGCCAAAAAATTCAATGGCCAGGGCCATTCTGTATAACACTGCGGAAGTAATTCCGGACACCATGCCCACCTCTTTTCAAAGTTATTTAACTTTTAATTATATTCGTTTAATTCCGTACTATATCCTTCCATTTAAACCATAAACAAGTAGACAATAAATGCCCGGAAAAGACAATTTTTGCGGTCAGGGCGAACATACTAAATATAAAAACACCGGAGGTGCCGAAATGAAAAAACCGCGTCCCAAGGAAAAATTGCGCCGGGGAGATGCTTTTGTCGATGAACCGACGGGTTCCGCCACGCAAATAAACCTGGACGGACAAACGGAACGCCGGCGGGAGCCGGAAAGTAAAGGGGCTGACTGAACAATAGCATATTCACCTCCCGCAAACATAAATTTAAGGTAAAAGGGAGGTGTGTGGCTGTGGCGCTGAAAGAGGAGCGCGCCGGCTACGGCGCACTGAGTTTTTCATCTGTCGTTAAAGGCGCGTTGATCGCATTGGTTATCACGGTGCTCGGTAGTGCGTTGCTTGGCGTGGTTTATCAGACGACCGGACTGGCGGAGAAAACGCTTCCGGGTATATCTGTGGCGTTGTTTTACCTCAGTGTGTTTGTGGGAAGCTTTTGGGCCGCCCGTGACGCGGGTTCCCGGGGGTTGCTGCATGGAGTGTTGGCGGCGGTTTTGATTGTGCTGGCGGGGTTATTGCTAGCCGGGTTGTTTTTTGATTTTCAGGCTGCGGCGGGTAACCTGCTGCTGAGGTGCGGCTTGTCCGGCTTTGCCGGAGCGGTGGGCGGCGTGCTGGGGGTGGGCTTATCCAGATAGGGCAGGGCGGTAATTACCGGACGATAAATGAAACGGCAAGCAAAAAGACCCCTGCCGCCAGTAGTATGAATCCAATACACAGGCGGTAACCGGTTCTCCCTGACATATGCGCTCACCCTCCACGGTGTCGGGATACCCAAAAAAGACGCGGCAGGAGGAGCGGGCAGTGCAGCCCGCTCCCCTGCTATTTACTTGATCACTTTAGCCAACCAATTACGCAAAAAAGAAGGAAGCCGTACAAAGTATACCCGCAACGCTTTCACGCTCCTTCACCGGTTTGTTTATACTAATATATTATTGAACCGGTACTGCTAATGTGTCTTAAAAAAGACCTGAAGGGTCCAATATTACCGGAACCAGCCGGCCAATTTTTTCCTGAAAGCGGCCAGTTCACCCCGCAGGTGAGTATTTACCGGCAGGGAGTTTAGAAAAACTCGGCCGTAGCGTTTTTCTATCACGCGCCTGTCCAGGATTACCACCGCGCCGCGGTCGCGTTTGCTTCGGATTAACCGGCCAAAGCCCTGTTTAAACCTGATTACCGCCTGGGGCAGGCTCAGCCCGTAGAACGCGTTTTGTCCCCGGGAGGTAATTAGATCCTGCCTGGCCTGCTGGATGGGGTCGTTTGGCGGCGCGAAGGGCAGTTTGACGATGATCACGCTTACCAGGGCCTCTCCCGGAATGTCTACCCCCTCCCAGAAACTGGATGAGCCAAACAGTACGCTGCGGCCGTCCCTGATAAAGTCGTCGACCAGGCGGCCGCGCCCGCCGTCCAGGTTGTGGCCCAGCAAACAGATCCCGGATTCTTCCAGCTGGGGTTTGATGCGGTAATAGACGTCCCGCAGGGTTTTGTGCGCGGTGAACAGCACCAGGGTCCGGCCCCCGGTGTCAAGTACCAGTTTGTAAATGGTGTCCGTCAGCGCGTCCAGATAAGCTTCGGCATCGGCTCCAACCGGAGCCGGTATGCCGTCTGCTATATAAAGCAGGCACTGGTCGTTATAGTCGAAGGGCGAATCCATAATCCGCGTATGCACGCGTTCCGCGGGCAAAAGATCGAGGCCGCAACGGCTCATGAAATGTTCAAAACTGCCGTTAACCGTCATGGTGGCCGAAGTGAGCACTATTGAGCGCGGGGTGTCGAATAGCTGTTCGAAAAGCATCCGGCTGATATCTATGGGAGCGGCGTGTAAAGTACAGCTCGTGTGGCCCTGCTGGTTCTGGTATGCGTGCACGTCCAGCCAGTACACGTAGTTGCCGTCGGGTTCCCCCATGATAAATAGCAGGTCCGCAAGGTATCCGGCACCCAGGCCGGTGAGAAACATGATATCCTGCAGTTCCTCTTCCCACGGTTCACCGGCGGCAGTCCAATCTTCCAACAGATTCCTGATGGTATTGAATCCGCCGGAAAGAAAACCGCGCCACCGGTATAAAAGGTTTTGCCATTCCGCATCCACCAGGGCAAGGGGATCGGGTTCCCGGTGCAGACGAAACCTGTTGTTGTTAAAACCGTTCGTTTGCGTGGCGCATGCCGCCGCCAGGCACTGAAAGAAAGTGTCGGCGTTTTCTCTCAGCCCGTGCCTGTCCCTTTCCGCTTCGTTTAAAGACTCAAGCCATTTCCCGCTGTCCCGGGGCGGGACTTTGCCTTTCAGTTTTTTTATGTTTCTGCCTGCCAGAGTCAGCCATTGTCCGATTCCAGAGCTGGCCACCTTTTTACCCAGATGCATGGTGGCGGTGTCTTCAATATGGTGGGCCTCGTCAATAATCAGCATATCGTGGGGCGGGAGAATTTTCATTTCGGCGGTCATGTCTGTAAACAGCAGGGCATGGTTGACAATCAGTAAATGTGAATTTTCCGCGCTGCGTCTGGCCCGGGCTACGAAACAGTACCGGTTGTGCCAGCGGCAGGCGCCCCCGAGACAGGATTCGCTTTCAGAACACAACTGCAGCCAGGTTTCGTTATCCGGGCCGTACAGATTGAGCTCGGCCCGGTCTCCGCTGTCGGTATGCTGCAGCCAGACCAGGATCCGGGCGGCCAGTTTTGCTTCCGCCGGCGTCAGGGCGGCGACACTGTCCGCCAGGTGAAAGAAACGGCGCAGGCAAAGGTAATTGGACCGGCCCTTGAGCAGGGCCGCCTGAAAGGGCGCGTCAATTAGCTTTTGCAGCAGCGGGACGTCTTTTTTCCAGAGCTGTTCCTGCAGATTGATGGTGTTGGTGGCGATAACCGCCTGTTGGTCCCGGCGCAGCGACCACAGCAGGGCGGGCAGCAGGTAAGCCAGCGATTTCCCGGTGCCGGTACCCGCCTCGGTCAGCAGCACTTTCCCCTCCGCCAGGGTCATATCCACCGCTCCAGCCATGTTGATTTGCTCCCGGCGCTGCTCGTAATTGGGCAGCAGTTCCGCCAGGGGACTATCGGGGCCGAGCAGCTTTTCGATGTCCAGGCCGCTTACCGGCTCCGGATTGTTGCGGGAGGGTTTGGCGGCGGGCCGCGGTTCTTTGACCTGTATCCGGCCGGAGAGCTTTTCCCGGCTGAAATTGGCGATTTTACCTTTGGCGGCCGTCTCAATTACCTGCAGCCAGGCCGATTGCCCCTGCCGGAGGAGAGGCAGCAGCCGAAGCGTTGTTTCCATCCCGAGGAGTTCCAGCTTTTCGGCCAGGGCCAGATACAGGTCCACGGTGGTGAGCAGATCGTCCATGGCCCGGTGTTGGCCGCGGCTTTGCAGCTCCAGGTGCCTGGTCAGGGCGCCAAGGCTGTGTCCCGGAGCATCGGGAACGGCGATCCGGGCCAGTTCCAGTGTGTCCAGACTGCAGGTAAAGGGCAGCCGGCCCAAATTGGCCTCCAGAAAAGCCCGGTCAAAGTCAATATTATGCCCCAGCAATGGCGCCGGGGTTAAAAAGCTTTCGATATTGCCGGTGATCTCTTCCCAGGCCGGACTGGAGGTCAATTGCTGCTCATCAATGCCGGTGAGCCTTTGTATTTTCAGGGGGATGGCGCATTGCGGATTGACCAGGGAGGTAAAAGAGTCTATGATTGTTCCGTCGACGACCCTGGCGATGGCGATTTCAATAATTTTGTCCTTGTCAGGCTGGAAACCGGTGGTTTCCAGATCGCAGACGATAAATTCCAACTGGTTCACTTCCCGGTCTGGATTTAGTAGAATGATATCAAATTCTTTAATGGGTGTTATTTATCCTGCCTGGGGGTGTTGTGTTGGACGAGCGTTGCCTGGACGTGACACAGGCCGTCGATTATCTGGAAGAGGTGCTGGGCGCCGCATGGCTGAAAGAGAATTTAAAACAGCTCAAAAATTATGCCGGCGGTGGGGCCGGTTTCGGGCGGAGCATTGAGCTTGCGTCCAGCGGGGTTGCGGCGGCGGCCTATTACTGGTACCGGGCCAGGGAAGAACTGGCCCTTGGGCTCATTGGCGGACAGGAGCCGGGTATTTGCGCATTGCAGGCCGCCGTTATCGGCGATGATCTTCGGACACTGCGGGGCAGCCGGGGGCTGCCGGAGCTGGTTGAAAGGCTGAAGCGACCGGAGATTGCCGGCAATGCCCTGGCGGAGCTGGCCATTGCCGCCGGGTATGCCGGACGCGGGGACGAGGTAGTTTTTACAAACCGTGACGGGATCTTTCACGCGCGGGGCGCGTGGAATATATATGTGTCCCTGGAGCATGTCGACCGGCTCCGGGAGGATGGAAATCCAGGCAGAAATCCGGATGGAAATACAGGTGGTTTGCCGGTAATCTACCGGCACCGGAGCAGACATGGTTATGATCCGGGCAACGAGCTTGACGACCGTGGCATTGGGTCCGATGTAACAGGGTGCGCCGGGAACGAGGTTCCGGTGGTGCAGTGCGCCTTTATCGCCCGCCTAAGCCGCCGGGGGCCGGAAATCGTCCGCGCCGGCCGGTTGCTCCCGGGCTGCGGGCTGGCTCAGGATATTTATATCCCCAACACAATCATCAGGCCGGGCACTAATCATCACACCGGCAATCATGCTCCGTAATCAACGGCCTGGCCATAAAGGCCGTCTTTTCTCCCAGGTTGCCCGGACCCGGGAATAAAAGGCGCATTACCAGCGCGGCGCCGTAAAGCTGGCCGTGCAGGTAGGCCTGGTAGTTTTCGCTCTCCCCGGCCGAACGTGCTTTTTTTATATCCTCCGTTAATTGGGACAGATACTCCAATACTTGTCCGGCATCGTCCGGCAGTGGCTTAGAGTTCATAGCTTTCACCGGGATTAAGTATTACCGCCCGGGCGGGTGTTTCCGTTTCCACGCTCTGTTTAAATTCCGCCGGGTTTTGCGCAATCAGCGGCCAGGTGTTGTAATGCATGGGGATGACAATACCCGGTTTAATCAGTTTAACCGCTTCCAGCGCGTCGTCCGGTCCCATGGTGTAATTGTCTCCGATGGGTAGCAGGGCGAGGTCCACGGCATGCTGCCTGCTGATCAGGCTCATGTCGCTGAAAAGGCCGGTATCGCCGGCATGATATACTGTTTTGCCGTCCAGATGGAAAAGAAAGCCGCAGGGGTTGCCCAGGTACTGAACCGTCCCGTTTTGATCCACAAAACCGCTGCCGTGCAGGGCCGGGGTCAGTTTAACCTGCACCTGGCCGAAGCGCTTGCTTCCGCCGATGTGCATGGCGTGGGCTTGGACGCCGGATTTGGAGCAATAGCTCGTCAGTTCGGTCACTGAAACGATGGTGGCCCCGCAGTTTTTGGCGATGGTCACGGCGTCTCCCAGGTGGTCGCCGTGGCCGTGCGAAACAAAGATCAGGTCCGCGTTTATATCTTCCGGTTTGACTTTTGCCACCGGGTTGCCGGTGATAAAGGGGTCGATGAGAATGCTGGTCCCACCTTCGAACAGGAAGCAGGCGTGCCCCAAAAAGGTTATTTTCATAGTCAGTCTCCTTTCCAGTTGTTTCTTTCGGAGAAAGTTTGAAAAGTCCGCTGTGAATTCACTTATAGTATACCGGATTAAGGTAAAGGTTGGCAATTACTCCCCTGGTTTTAGCGGTTTTACATGCGCCAAAATTTTGTTGGCCGCGGTGTAGGGGTCCATTTCCCGGGCCGCCACTTTGTCCAGCAGCTCGTTTACCTGGCCGGGCAGTTCCAATTGGGATAATACCTGCTGTCGCCATTTGTGAATAGTGATGTCCAGCGTTTCGGTCCGCGTCCTTTCAGTACGCCTGGAGTCTAAAATACCGTTATCCGCCAGATATGCGCGGTGATTGCGGATATCTTTTACCAGGTCTTCGACGCCCTGGCCGGTTAACGATGAAACCGGTATCACCGGGGGTTTCCAGCCGTTCTGCGGAGGTTTTTGTTCCAGCATCATCCGGACTTCGGTAACGACCTTGTCGGACCCTGGCAGGTCGCATTTGTTAACGGCAAAAACATCGGCTATTTCCATAATCCCGGCCTTGATGGTCTGGACGGCGCCTCCGGCCCCGGGGGTCAAAACCACCACGGTGGTATCGGCGACATGCATGATATCCAGTTCCGCCTGGCCAACACCCACCGTTTCGATGATTACCCAATCAAAGCCGAAGGCGTCCATGGCCGTGACTACTTCTTTGGTGGCCATGGCCAGCCCTCCCAGATTCCCCCTGGTACCCATGCTGCGTATGAAAACCCCTTTGTCCAGGGCATGATCCTGCATTCTGACGCGATCGCCCAGCAGTGCCCCGCCGGTAAAGGGGCTGGACGGGTCCACGGCGATAATTCCCACCGATTGCCCCGCCAGGCGAAGCATTTTGACCACCCGGTCTACCAGGGAGCTTTTCCCCGCGCCGGGAGAGCCGGTAAACCCCAGCACATACGCTTTACCGGCCAGGAAAAACAGTTCTTTAAGCAGATCTTCACGGTCGGGGTCCAGGTTTTCCAACAGCGTAATAATACGGGCTAAAGCCCTTGTTTCCCCTGCTTTAAACCTGGTCATGATGTTTTCCATGTTACGGTCCTCCCGGGTGTATTATAGCCCGATTTTCCGGTTAAAGGTTAATTTTTCGTCGCCCAAAGGTTGAAATCCTGTTTAAATGATTTTATTGGGGCAGCAAAAACCCCCCTTGCCGGACCGGGGGGTAAAAATACCGATTTACAGGGTATTTTTCCGTTTCGCACCTGAATTTTAACCATTAAAGAATTATTCATTCCCATAGCCAGGCGCTGTATATACAATAAAAATAACCAAAGTGTTAATAACCTAATCTCCTCTCCCTTTTTCCGCTGTATCTTTTGGATACAGCTATTTTTTTTGTTCCAGATACTTTTCCGCCGCGACGGCGGCGATGGCTCCGTCGGCGACGGCGGTAACCACCTGACGAAGCAGCTTCTGCCTGATGTCGCCGGCGGCGAATATGCCCGGTTTGGATGTGCGCATCTCGTCGTCGGTAATAATATAGCCTTTTTTGTTCATCTGGATTAAACCGCTGACCAATTCAGACACCGGCCGGGCGCCGATATAGGCGAATACGCCGTCCACCGGCAGGGTTTTTGTTTGGCCGGTAACGACATTTTTCAATACAACTTCCCGTACTGTTTGTTCGCCGCTGATTTCCTCCACCGTGTTGGACCAGTGGAATTCTATCCGCTCGTTTTCTTTCGCCCGCTGCTGAAGAATTTTGGTCGCCCTGAGTTCATCCCGGCGGTGAATTATGTGCACCCGATTGGCGAACTTGGTCAGGTAAAGCGCTTCCTCCACCGCGGCGTCGCCGCCGCCCACCACCGCCACTACCCTGTCTCTAAAAAAAGCGCCGTCACAGGTGGCGCAGTATGATACGCCCCGACCGTGGAATCGCGATTCCCCGGGGATGCCCAGTTTCTGTGGCTGCGCCCCGGTGGCCAGGATGATGGCGCTTGTTTTTATTTCCCCGTCGTCGGTAGTAATGGTGAAATAACCGTCGTTTTCAGCAATCGATTCGGCGTTGGCGCTTTGTACCTCCAGTCCGAATCCCCGGGCCTGGGCGTCCATTTGCATCATTAATTCGGGGCCGCCGATGCCTTGGGTAAAGCCCGGATAGTTTTCAATCATTTCGGTACTGGCGGCAAGTCCGCCGGGCATCCCCTTCTCAAGCAGCACTGTTTTCAGCGCCGCCCTGGACGCGTATATGCCGGCGGCAAGCCCGGCGGGACCGCCGCCGATGATTGTAACATCGTAAATTGACATTGTACTGTAAAGTCACCTCCTGAAGATTTAGACAAGTGCTTTTGGTATAATATCGTATTTATACTATATTGTCAATGTGGAGTTGAAACAAAAAAAGCGCGCGCAGCGCTTTATGGGTATTTACAGACCAAACCGTCACAGGCGTTTTATGTGACGGTAGGTGCGCTCCCTTGCGGGCGTCCGAGAGACATATGCACTGCCCCCGGGTGCCCGTAAGGGGCGCCCCTACATGTACCAGCGAAGGGATGCAGCCAAAGAAACCGTCCCCTTGTGTCCACGCCATAGGAATCAGTGGCCCAGGTATGCCTTTTGTACGTCCTCGTTGGTGATTAGATCTTTGGCGTCGCCGGATATAACAACCTGGCCGGTTTCCAGAACGTATCCCCGGTGGGCCACCGAAAGAGCCATCCTGGCGTTTTGCTCCACCAGCAGGATGGTGGTCCCGCCCTGGTTGATTTCCTTGACGATGTTGAATATCTCCTGCACCAGCATGGGGGCCAGGCCCATGGAGGGCTCGTCCATCAGCAACAGCCTTGGTTTGGACATCAGCGCCCGGCCGATGGCCAGCATCTGCTGCTCGCCGCCGCTAAGGGTGCCGGCCGGCTGTTTTTTGCGTTCCTCCAACCGGGGGAACTTGGCGAACACTTTATTGATATCCTCTTTTATACCGCCTCTGTCCTTGCGGGTAAAGGCCCCCATCTCCAGGTTTTCCATTACCGACATCAACGGGAAAACCCGGCGTCCCTCGGGAACCTGGGAAATACCCATTTCCACGATTTTATGGGGCGGGCTTTTTTGCAGTTCCTGTTCGGTAAATACAATCCGGCCCCGGGCCGGTTTCACCAATCCGGAAATGGTACGCAAAGTGGTGCTCTTGCCGGCGCCGTTAGCTCCGATCAGGGCGACGATTTCCCCTTCCTTTACTTCCAGGGATACGTCTACCAGGGCGCGGATAGCTCCGTAATTAACATCGACATTCTCGATAACCAGCATGCTACACCACTTCCTTTCCCAGGTAGGCGGTAATGACGTCGGGATTTTTCTGCACCTCGGCGGGGGTACCGTCGGCAATTTTGCGGCCATAGTCCAAAACGGCTACCCGGTCGGAAATGCCCATGACAAATTTCATGTCATGTTCCACCAAAAAAACAGTCAGGCCCATGTCTCTGATGGTGGTTATTTTTTCCACCAAAACGCTCTTTTCCATGGGGTTCATTCCCGCCGCCGGTTCGTCCAGGAGCAGCAGTTCCGGGTCCGAGGCCATGGCCCGCGCAATTTCGAGCCGTCGCTGTTCACCATAGGGCAGGTTTTTGGCGAATTCATCTTTTTTATGGTCCAGGCCCATCAACTCCAGGCAGGCAAGTGCTTTTTGTTCGATGGCTTTTTCTTCATTCTTGACCGCGGGGGTACGCAGCAGCGCGCCAAATAACCCGGCCATGCTGCGGCTGTGCCTGCCCACCTTCACGTTATCCAGCACGGGCAATTCGGGGAACAGCCTGATGTTCTGAAAAGTACGGGCAATACCCAGTTTATTAATCTTGAAAGGCTTTTGACCCTCTATTCTTTGTCCTTTATAGGTAATGGTGCCCGCAGTGGGCGGATAGATACCGGTTACCAGGTTGAATACGGTGCTTTTCCCGGCGCCGTTGGGGCCGATGAGGGACAATATTTCGCCCTTTTCAATGACCAGGTCTACATTGTCTACAGCGATTAATCCGCCAAACCTGATGCTGACTTCGTTAAGTTCCAGTAAAGGCAATGTCTTAACCCCCCGTTCCCTTTTGTCCGGGCGGCTTGTCATCCGTTTTGTTGCGCGGTTTGAGCCACCCAACACTGCGTTTGGCCAGTGTATTAAAGCTAACGCCGCCCATTAGCCCGTGGGGTCTAAATACCATCATAGTTACCAACAAGGCTCCGTACAGTATCATCCGGTACTCGGAGGAGAAACGCAATATTTCCGGAATGGAGGTTAACACGGCTGCGCCCAGTATAGTGCCCGGAATGCTGCCCAGGCCGCCGAGTACGACCATGTTCAAAATTTCGATTGATCTGAGAAAACCAAAGTCCCGGGGCTGCAATACCATAATTTTATGCGCCCACAGGGCTCCGCCGATACCGGCAATGAAACAGCCGAAGCTGAACATTTGCAGTTTGTATTTGGTGGCATTGACACCGTTGCATTCGGCGGCTATTTCGTTTTCCCTGATGGCTACCAGTGCCCGGCCGAACCGGGAATTCTCCACTCTAACCATGGATATGATTACTATGATCACGATGATCAAAGTTATTGTCAAAGTTGTTTTGGGCGGGATGCCCGCTATGCCCATGGCGCCGCCCACGGCGGGTATATTAAGTAATACCGATTTTAAAATTTCTCCAAAACCCAGCGTACAGATGGCCAGGTAGTCGCCGGTTAAACGCAGGGTGGGGTATCCGATGACAAACCCGAAAACTGCCGCCAAAGCCCCTCCGGACAGTATCGCGACAAAGAACGGCAGGCCTAATTTCAACGTAATCATGGCCGAGGTATAAGCGCCGATGCACATATAAGCGGCATGGCCCAGGTTAAGTTGCCCCGTTACACCGGTAATCAGGTTCAAACCCAGCGCCATGATGATGTAAATGCCGACAGTAATCAGGATTGATTCATAATAAGGTGGGATTATCCCGTCAATAAAGCCCAATTTGCCAGCCACCTACACTTTCTTTTGGATTTGCGTGCCGAATAATCCCGTAGGTTTAATTAACAGCACCAGGATCAGGATACCGAATGCGATGGCGTCCCGGTAAGAGGACAGTCCCACAGCCACAGCCAGCATCTCACCTATACCCAGCAACAGGCCTCCGAACATCGCTCCGGGGATGCTGCCGATTCCGCCCAGCACCGCGGCGGTGAAAGCCTTCAGGCCAACCATGAACCCCATGTTGTACTTGACCACGCCGAAATAAATCCCCACCAGCACCCCGCCGGCGGCTGCCAGCGATGAACCGATGGCAAAAGTGTAGGAAATGATTCTGTTTACATTGATACCCATCAGGGCCGCGGTATCGTAATCCTGGGAAGTTGCCCGCATGGCTTTGCCGATCTTGCTTTTTTTAATAAAATACTGCAGACCGATCATTAACAAGGCCGAGGTTACGATGGTCAGGATTTGCAGGTTGGTAATCTGGGCGCCGGCAATTAATTCGTAAGTTTGGATCTTGAACAAAATTTGCTCGGTGGGTGGAAAAGAGGTGGGTTTGGCCCCGAAAATCAAGTTTGCCAGGTTGGAAAGAAATATAGATACGCCGATGGCACTAATCAGAGCGGCCAGGCGGGTGGAGCGTCGCAGTGGCCTGTAAGCAACCCTTTCAATGATGATCCCCATGATCATGCAAAAAAGCATGGCGCCTAAAAATGCGATGATGATGTGCACTTGAAATACAGTGACCAAAATCAGCCCCACAAAGGCGCCGGCCATAAAAATATCGCCGTGGGCGAAGTTAATTAGTAAGATGATGCCGTATACCATGGTATAACCCAGTGCGATCAGTGCGTAAGTGGACCCCAGAGCTATTCCGTTGATGAGCTGCACAATCAGGTTGCTGAGCATAGTGTCCTCCTTTAAATCATATACAAGGGGCCTGCCGCCCCGCGGCGGGCCCCTGTATATTGTTCAAACATCAATTACATTTCTACCGGCACTTTTTTCAGCAGGGTCCACTTCTGGTCTTTAACTTGCAACAGGTAAACGGGGCTCTTGATGGGTTCGCGGTTTTCACGGAAAGTCGTTACACCCGAGACACCCGGGAAATCCTTGGTTTGGGCCAGTGCGCTTACATATTCACTGGGAACGATGCTGCCCGCCTCTTCCATGGCGGCGGCGATGATTTTCACCGCGTCATAGCCCTGGGCGTGGAACAGGTCGGCCTCCACGTTGTGTTTTGCTTTCAGGTCTTCGATGAACTTGGCGGTTTCCGCTGTGGGCTGCTCGGGGGAGAAGCCGCAGTAGGAAACGCTGCCTTCAACGGCGTCGCCGCCCAGTTCCCAGAAGGTGGGGGATTGCAGGCCGTCGCCGCCAACCATGACGATGTCGGACATGCCTTGCTTACGCGCTTCTTTCATTAGCAGGCCGCCCTCGGTGTAGTAACCGGAGTAAACAATAACTTCGGGGTTCTTATTCTTGATGTTGCTGATCTGGCCGCTGAAGTCGGTGTCGCCTTCCTGCAGGTTTTCCTCGGCTACTATTTCGCCGCCCTTTTCCAGGATGGCTTCTTTAAAAATTTTGCTCAGGCCCACACTGAAGTCGCTGTTTACGGCGGTAATTAAAGCTACCTTATTAAAGCCCAGCTCGTTAATCATGTAATCAATCGTGGCGGGACCGCCCACGGTGTCAAGCAGCGTGTTGCGGAACACGTAGGGGCCGATTTCCACGACTTCCAAACCGGTGGCGCCGGCAGAAATCTGTACTACTTCCGCGCCGTTGGATATGGGAGCGGTAGCCTTGGTGATGCCGGTGGTGGGATCGCCGACGATGGCGGATACTTTATCCTGGTTGATGTACTTCTGTACGATGTTGGCGGCTTCAGCCTTGTCGTAACGGTGGTCGGCTTCCACGATTTGCACTTGTTTGCCCAGGACGCCGCCGGCCGCGTTAAGTTCTTCGGCGGCCATTTTCATACCCATGAGGGTGTTCTGGCCGTACGAAGCGGTATCACCGGTCAGGTCGCCCAGAAAACCGATTTTTACTACATCGGCATCGGCTCCGCCGCCTTCGCCTTGCTCAGTGGTTTGTCCGCCGCCGCCACAGCCGGCGGCCAGCACGGCGATGAGGATAAAGGACACCAGTAACAACAGATTTTTGGTTTTAAACATTAGCCTACCTCCTACTTATAATTAAAATTGTATTGTCTTACACCGGTATAATATCGGTTTTTTGCGCATAACCACCATGAGTTATATGTCTAATGGTCCGGACTAATGCGTTAACCAGTCAAACCGTATGTAAACCGGCGTATTTTCCGTTTCCGGCTGATTCCCCCCCTTCGTTATGTATAGTTTAAATTTAATTTTACGCTTAATTTTTCATGCGGCGGCATAAAAAACCTGTTCCGCGCAGGAATCCTCCACAGACAAATATATTATTTCGCAAAAAAAATGAATTTTCCTGCAGATGAGCTGCCGGCGAAAATAAATTAATTTGCCTGGTATTGCAACAATTTGCTCAACAGTTTGCTAATTTAGAATCATAACAGACATTAAAGCCGGTTTGCAATAGCGTAACTTATAATACACCATTGCAAGCCGGCTCCTTTGCCTTAATTTGCCTTTAATAAAACGCAATTGTCGAATAATGTCGTATATGCCTGTTCCGGGTAATTATAAAATAATTTTAGCCGTTAGACAATACCGGGCCAAGAAAAAAAAATTAACAGGTTATACCAGGTCAAGTAGTGGAGTTACCGGGGTTTTTGGGCTACGTAAAAGTGGCGGACGCTGCCGTCGTCCGCGGGATTGTGACTAAAGGCATTAAAGCTGCCCAGGATGTGAAATCCGGCTGCCGATAACTTTAATGCAATCTCCGTTTGGTGATAAGCCTTTTCCCGGTGTGTCTCGGTAAATTTATGGTACACGTCGCCGTCACGGACGAAAGCGGTTAATTTGATGGTCCAGATTTCGCTTTCCCGCTCATACCCGGATTGCCAAATCAGGGTCAGGTCTTCTTCCTCCAACACCATGGGACCGGTATCGGACCCCGACAGCCAGGTGACCCGGTTCAGGTCGAAAATGAAGGCGCCGCCCGGGCGCAGGTTGTCATAGACTCCCTTAAAGGTCTGACTGATTTCTTTAATATCCGGCAGGTAGTTCAGTCCGTCGTGAAAGCAGGTAATCAGGTCTGCCTGAGCGGGCAGGGCAAGCGCGCGCATGTCCTGTTCGATAAAAGCAACGTCCAGGTTCTGAGCCTTGGCCTTCAACCGGGCCAGGGCCAGCATCTCTCCGGAGATGTCCACCCCTGTTGTTTTATAACCGCGGCGGGCAAATGGGAACGCGGTATTCCCTGTTCCGCAGGCAATGTCGCAGACGCTTGCCGCTTCTAATCCGAAGCGGCCCAGCAGTGCTTCAATATAATCAATCCAGCCTTCGAAATCTACCCCGGCCACCAGGTAATCATATATCCGGGCCAGCCCGCTGTACTCTTTGGTCATTTCACATCACACCCGCGTTAAATAGGATGTTGTCGTGCTCCTTTTCGAACATGCGCTTAAAAGCCCCCGGTGACCTGACCGGCCACCAGGGGCTCCTGGTAAGTGAGCTTATTTCTTCAGCGCGGCGAGAATGTCCGCCAGCACATTTTTGATTTCCTGGTCGCCGTTAATATTAAACAGCAGCCCTTGCCCGCTGTAATAATCGATTAAAGGCTGGGTTTGTGCTTCATAAACGTCCAGGCGGTTACCCACGGCCGTTTCGTTGTCGTCGCTGCGCTGGTAAAGCTCCCCGCCGCAGCTGTTGCACTTGCCTTCCGCCTGCGGTTTGTTGAATATGACATGATAGCTGGCGCCGCAGCCTTTACACACCCTGCGCCCGGTCAAACGGTCCATTAATTTCTCTCTGGGAACCGCGATGTTGACTACGCCGTCCAGTTTGATGCCCATTTCGGTTAAGGTGGCGTCCAGGGCTTTGGCCTGATCCAGGGTGCGCGGAAAACCGTCCAGTAAGAAGCTGTCCGCGCAGTCCGGCTTGGAAAGTCTTTCCTTGACCATGCCGACCACTACTTCGTCCGGCACAAGGGCGCCCTGGTCCATGTATTCTTTGGCTTTTTTGCCCATTTCGGTGCCCTCTTTGATGGCGGCGCGGAACATGTCGCCGGTGGAAATGTGCGTAAGGTTAAGCTCCTTTACCAGCACTTCGGCCTGGGTCCCTTTACCGGCCCCAGGCGGTCCCATGATTAAAAGCTTCAAAAAAATCCCCCTCCTCGTTTAACACTGGATATTAGCTTGTACACATTATAGCAAATATGCGGGATGTAGGAAATATAAATTTCCAGTGTCGAAAATCGGACACCTATTCGGTATCCAACTGCAAAGCCTTCATCCGGTAGTACAGGGTGCTGCGCGGAATACCAAGCATTTTAGCGGTCCTGGCTTTGTTGCCCCCGGTTTGTTCAAGGGCCCGGGCGATGATATCGCGTTCGTTTTGTTTGGTCAGGTCCGCCAGGGTAAAGAAACTATCCCGTCCTTTACTTTCAAATGTCTGCCTTTTCAGAGCTTTGGGCAGGTGGTCGGCGTTAATGGTATCTCCTTCCGTCAGGATTACCAGCCTTTCAATCACGTTGCGCAGTTCCCGGACGTTGCCGGGCCAGGAATGCCCGAGCAGCATGGACATTACTTCGGGCGCCGCCCGGCTGATATTCCTTTTATGCTGCCTGGAAAACTCGTTGATGAACTTGTAAACCAGCTCCGGAATATCCTCCTTGCGCTCCCGCAGGGGAGGTATTTCCAGCGCCACCACGTTCAGCCGGTAATAAAGGTCTTCCCGGAACTGGCGTTTGGCGATCATATCTTCCAGGTCACGGTGGGTGGCGGCGATGATCCGCACATCAACCTTGATGGATTCGTTTCCCCCCACCCGGTAAAACACATTCTGCTGGATTACCCGCAGCAGTTTAACCTGCATTTCAGCGGGCAACTCGCCGATTTCGTCCAAAAAAACGGTTCCTCCGTCGGCCAGCTCAAATTTGCCCGGTTTACCCCGGCGATCCGCCCCGGTGAAGGCGCCGCCCTGGTAGCCGAACAGCTCGCTTTCAAACAGGGTGGGCGGTATGGCGCCGCAGTTGATGATAATAAAAGGTTTGCCGCTGCGTCCGCTTTCTTTGTGCATGGCTTCGGCAAAGAGATCCTTGCCGGTACCGCTTTCGCCCCGGATCAGCACCGACGCGTTGGTGGCCGCGACCCGGCGGGCCACGGCCACCGCCTCCGCCAGCCGGCTGCTGTGCCCGATCACTTCTTTGAAGGCGTCGGGCCGGTTGTTTAAATTCTTAATTTCTTTTTCCAACAGACGCACCTGGGAATTGGCCCGGGAAAGGTCTTCGTTCAGTTGCACCAGTTCGGTGATATCCCGTTCGGCCGAAATGCTGCCGATCAGGGCGTCGCCGGCAAGGATCGGCCCGGCGTTAATCAGCACGTGGGTCCCCGCGCAGGGTTGATGATAGGAGTTCCTGACCTCCCGGTTTTCGTGCAGTACCCGGGTGGCCACCAGATCGGTGAAAAAGGATTTGATGGGCCGGCCGACAATCTTTTCAGCCGGAATATCGTAAAGCTCTTCCGCCCGGCGGTTCCAGCAGACCACGTCTTCATTACGGTCAATAATTGTAATGGCCTCGTTGATTGTATCAACAACGGCGGCCAGCCTGCTGCCGGTCAGGATCAACTCATTCGCCAGCCACCGGGCCAGGTGGGCGGGATCAATAATGCCGGCGGGTTCACCGGCGCTGTCAATGACCACCAGTACGGGAACGGGTTCCGGTTTCCAGGTGCGGACAATCTCTTCCAGGGTCGTGTCCAGGGGGATTACCCGCACGTTCCGGCAATAATCAATAGAATCTACGGGCATATCGTTATCAGCGCACGTGCCCGGGAAATCGCCGGGGCATGCCCCCGTCACCTGTTGTTCTTCAAAAATAACAACGCCGCGGTACTCTCCTTCGCCCAACAACTTCCGGGCCTGGCTCATTTTCATGCCCGGCGCGGCCTGTGCAACCGGACTCAGCATAATGTCGCCGGCGGTAATCGGACGCAGTTTGTCCACCCCCTTACTTTCTTTCCTTCGGGTGATTTATTTCGTGACCGGGAGAGTAATGTCCTGTCTTATTCGAAGTTCGAGGTTCGACGTTCGAGATTCGAATTCCTGGTGTAAGTGGTGAAAAATTGACACTATGTCTAATATCTGACGTTGTTCCGGGTGTTCAGTTGTGTGAAAACTGTATGTTTTCTGAGTTGTATACCGGCACGGTTTTTGCTCGCTAGGAGAACTACCTGACAACATGCAAAGGGGTGGCGTTTAAGTGAGTGTTGAATTTGACAAAAAAGTTATGCAGACGGGGCTTAATCTGTACCAAATGATTGAAGGCGAAGCGCCCTCTGTTTTTAAAAAGGATTTTTGGGCCGGTAAGGTAATGGACTGGTGCATGTGCAACGAGGCGTTTAAACTGCAGATGTTCAGGTTTGTCGATGTCTTTCCCTACCTTTCCCGTTCTGAATCCGTGGCCAGACACCTGCAGGAATATTTTTGCGCTACCGAAGAAGATTTTCCCGCCAGTTTGCAGTGGGGTTTGAATAAGCTTTCTCCCTCATCCATTGCCGCCAAGCTGGTGGCCAAAACCATTGCCGCCAATATTTCCGGGATGGCCCGGCAGTTCATCGTGGGTGTTGACGCCAGGGACTCCCTGTCCGCCCTGAAAAAAATACGCAAGGACGGTGTCGCCTTTACCGCCGATTTGCTGGGAGAGGCGGTTGTTTCCGAGCGGGAAGCGGGCGAATATTTCGACCGGTACATGGATTTACTGGACATCATGTCCGAAGATCAGCGCAAGTGGAAAGCTCTGGGCGGCGGCAAGGACGATCTTGACTGGGGGTATGCGCCAAAAGTCAATATATCCATTAAGCCTTCGGCCATGTATTCCCAGATGGATCCCAAAAGTTTTGATTTATCCATTTTCAGGGCCAAGGAACGCCTGCGCCCAATTTTGCGGAAAGCCGTCAGCACGGGTTCCTTCGTGCTGCTGGACATGGAGCATACCACGCTGAAAAACCTGACCCTGGCCCTTTATAAGAGCCTGCTGGATGAAGAGGAATTCAAATCTTATCCCCATACCGGCATCGTAATTCAGGCTTACCTGAAAGACAGTGAAAAGGACCTGCTGGATTTAATTCAGTGGGCCAAAGAGAGAGGCCGGCGCATTACCGTCCGGCTGGTCAAAGGCGCTTACTGGGACGCCGAGGTGATCCTGGCCAAACAGAAGAACTGGGAAATCCCCGTCTTTACCAGGAAATATGAAACCGACGCCAATTTTGAAAAACTGTCCGTCTTGCTGCTGGAAAATCACCAGTATGTCTCCTATGCTTGCGCTTCACATAATATCCGGTCCATCTCCTATGTTGTTGAGAAGGCCAGGGAACTTAACGTTCCGGAAGAACATCTTGAATTTCAGGTTTTATACGGGATGGCGGAACCGGTGCGTACCGCCCTGCGTAAAGCCGGGTTGAAACTACGCTTGTACGCTCCCATCGGTGAAATGATTCCCGGCATGGCTTACCTGGTGCGCCGTCTGCTGGAAAATACCGCCAACGAGTCGTTCTTGCGGCAAAGCTTTGCCGAGGGCACCTCAAAGGAATACCTGCTGCGCAACCCGCTGGAACTGTTGGCGGAGCATCCGGAGCCGGAAACTCCCGCGCCGGACGCGCCCGAATACGGAGATAAGGGCTTGTTCCGCAACCTGCCCGTTTATGACTGGACCATTGAAGCAGCCAGGCGGGAATTTGCCGGGGCGCTGCAGGAAGTACGCGACAAACTGGGCGTCAAAGTACCGCTGTATATTGGCGGCCAGGCGGTAAGCACCGGCCGGGAAATCGTGTCCACCAACCCCAATAAGCCGTCTGAAGTTATTGGTACGGTTTCCTCCGCCGGCCAGGCCGAGGCGGAAAAGGCCGTCGCCGCCGCCCGCGGCGTTTTCCCGGCCTGGCGTGATACAGAGCCCCGGAAACGGGCCGAGTACCTGTTCCGGGCTGCCGAAGCAGCTAAAAAACGCCGTGCTTACCTGGCTGCCTTGCAGGTGCTGGAAGTGGGCAAAAACTGGAGTGAGGCCGACGCCGATGTCGCCGAAGCCATTGATTTTTTGGAATATTACGGGCGGGAGATGATTCGCTTGGCACCCCGGCGGCGCATGGGCAGGGCGCCCGGTGAGCTGAGCCAGATGTTTTACGAGCCCCGCGGGGCGGGCGTGGTGATTGCTCCCTGGAACTTCCCCTTCGCCATTTCGGTGGGCATGACGGCCGCCGCCATTGTAACGGGCAACACCGTGGTATATAAGCCGGCCTCCCAGTCCCCCATGGTCGGCGCCGCCATGTACGAAGTGTTTGCCGAGGCCGGGCTGCCGGCGGGGGTTTTGAACTTCCTGCCCGGCCCGGGCGGCGAAATCGGCGACTTTTTGGTTGCCCACCCGGATACCGCCTTTGTAGCCTTTACCGGCTCCATGGATGTGGGACTGCGGATCATCAGGCTGGCCGCCGACACGCCGGAAGGAGCCATGGGAGTTAAAAACGTGATCGCGGAGATGGGCGGCAAGAACGCGATTATTGTTGACTCCGACGCCGATATTGACGAGGCCGTGGTCCACACCGTTTACTCCGCCTTTGGTTTTCAGGGGCAAAAATGCTCCGCCTGCTCCAGGGTGATCGTATTGGAAGAAAACTACGAAAAATTTACCGGCCGGTTGGTGGAAGCCGCCCGGAGCATCAATATTTGCCCGTCCGAGCAGCCGGAATGCTACATGGGCGCGGTTATTGATTCCGGAGCGCGGGAAAAAATCATGTCCTATATCGAACTGGGCAAAAAAGAAGGCCGGGTTTTACTTTCCCGGGAGATGCCGGAAATGGAAGGCCACTATGTGCCTCTTACTATTGTGGACCAGATCCGGCCCGACAGCCGTTTGGCCCAGGAAGAAATCTTCGGTCCCGTGCTGAGCGTGCTCAAGGTCAAAGATATGGACGAGGCGCTGCAGGTGGCCAACGGTACCCGTTTTGCCCTGACCGGCGGCATTTTCTCCCGCAGTCCCGAGAATATCGACCGGGCCAGGCGGGAATTCCGGGTGGGCAACCTGTATATCAACCGCGGTTGCACCGGGGCCATCGTGGAAAGGCACCCCTTCGGCGGCTTTAAACTGTCCGGGATTGGCTCCAAAGCGGGCGGCCCTGACTACCTGCTGCAGTTCACGGTGCCCCGCGTGGTGGTGGAAAACACCCTGCGGCGCGGCTTTGCCCCGGCGGAAGAGGGAGACGAGTGAAGTCAACCGGTCAAGAAGTATGCAGTCATTTCAATTGCTAAAAAAATAAATCACTGAACGTTTAAATGCAGACCGGGCCATGAGTTCCGGTCTGTATATTGTTTTGTACTAAACTCGTGTTCTGCTTTTGATGAGTTAATTCATCCAAAACTTGATTCCAGGCATTGATTGCTAAGTCAATCTGTTCCTTATTAATATCCAACATTGGTCTAAAACGTATTGACAGTTGCCCACATGGCAAGAAAATAAAATGTTTTTGAAAAAGTAAATCCAGTACTTTATTACGGTACTTTTTATTAGGCAAATCCACTGCCACCAATAATCCCAAACCTCTTACATTTGAAATTATATCAGGAAACAAATTTTGCAATTTTAGCAACTCGCTTAATAGATATTTTCCTTGTATTTCTGCATTTTGCAGTAAATTTTGCTCCTCAATTATTTCAATATATTTTTCCAACCTAACAGCGTCTACGATGTTACCACCCCAGGTTGAGTTTATCCTACTTGACTGCTTGAATACGTGATCATTAACCTCGTCCAGTCTGCTGCCGGCTAATATGCCGCAGATCTGAGATTTTTTACCGAAACATACAATATCCGGTTTGATATCAAAATATTGATGAGCCCATACCTTTCCCGTGACCCCCATGCCGGTTTGGACTTCATCCACAATGAATAAGATATCATTTTCCGACGTTAATTTTTGCAGGGCCTGGAAAAACTCTTTTCTAAAATGATTATCTCCACCTTCTCCTTGGATTGGTTCAATAATTAAACCTGCAATGTTTGGTTCTTCATTTTTGATAACACCTTGAATCTGTTTGAGTGCTTTCTGTTCAGCAATCTTAATTGCTTCAATATTATCTGCTATGGGAAATTTGATTTTAGGATTATCGATCCTTGGCCATTTGAATTTGGGAAATCCATAGATTTTTACTGGGTCAGTATTCGTTAAAGACATTGTATAACCAGAGCGCCCATGAAATGCTTCCTTAAAATGAATGATCTTATTGCCAATAATTTTTTCTTTAGGAAAACCTTTTTGCCAGTTTTTTCTAAACTTCCAATCAAAAGCGGCTTTTAAAGCATTTTCAACTGCTAGAGCTCCTCCAGAGATAAAAAATATATATTTTAAGAGTCTGTTCGAAAAGTTTCATAAAGAATTTCAGCTAAAAATAGGAAATGCACCGTCGCTTGACGAATTAGGTAGTAATGCCCAACAAAACTACCGAAAACCAAGCGAGGTGCATAATTATGGCG
>JAEXOR010000008.1 GCA_023439185.1 Bacillota bacterium
TGGTGCTGGACGCACCGTTGACTCGACGCAGTTTCATGAAGTGGTCGGGTGTCGCCGGTGGTGCGGCCGTCGCCACGGGTGCGGTGATCCGCTACGGCCTGATGCCGCTGCCGGCCGCCGCGGCCGGGACGGCGGCGGACACCACCCCCAAGCAGTACTGGACCTCGTGCAACGTCAACTGCGGCTCACGCTGCCCGCTGCTCCTGACCGTTGTCGACGGCACCATCGTCCGCGTCCAGACGGACAACACCGGTGACGACGAGATCGGCTCGCAGCAGGTGCGTGCCTGCGTGCGCGGCCGGTCGATCCGCCAGCGGATCTACAGCCCCGACCGTCTGCTGTACCCGATGAAGAGGTCGGGCAAGCGCGGCTCGGGCGAGTTCGAGCGCATCACGTGGGACGAGGCGTACACGCTGATCGCCGACAAGCTCCGCGCGGTGCTGGACGAGTACGGCCCCGAGGCCGTCTACCTCAACTACGGCACGGGCGCGGTCACCGGCGTGATGCAGAACCACTACAGCACGTCGTCGACGACCACCCGCCTGATGAACCTGCTCGGCGGATACCTGAACTTCTACGGCACGTACAGCACTGCCCAGATCTCGCAGGCGACTCCGTACACCTACGGCGTCAACACCGGCGGCAACAGCTTCAACGACGTGCTGAACTCCAAGCTCCTCGTGCTGTGGGGCAACAACCCCCACGAGACGCGGATGAGCGGCGGTGGCGAGACCTACATCACCCAGAAGGTCAAGCGCGAGGCCGGCGTCAAGGTGATCGTCGTCGACCCACGGCTCTCCGACACCGCCGTGACGATCGCGGACGAGTGGATCCCGCTGCGGCCGAACACCGACGCGGCCCTGGTCGCCGGCATGGCCCACGTGATGATCTCGGAGAACCTGATCGACCAGGACTTCCTGGACACCTACTGCGTCGGGTTCGACGAGGCGCACATGCCCGATGGTGCCCCGCGGCATGCGTCGTACCACTCCTACGTGATGGGACTTGGCGAGGACGGCATCGCCAAGACTCCCGCATGGGCCTCGAGGATCACCGGCGTGCCGGTGGACAAGATCCGCCAGTTCGCTCGTGAGGTCGCCCTGGCCAAGCCGTGCGCGGTCGTGCAGGGCTGGGGTCCCCAGCGCCACAGCAACGGGGAGAACTCCGCCCGTGCGATCCAGCTGCTGGCGATCCTGACGGGCAACGTCGGCATCGCCGGTGGCGGCACCGGCGGGCGCGAGGGCTCGTACAGCCTGCCGCTGGGCAAGTTCCCGGTCGGCAAGAACCCGGTCAAGGCATCGATCCCCGTGTTCCTCTGGACCGACGCGATCGAGCGGGGCACCGAGATGACCGCGACCGCCGACGGCGTGCGCGGCGTCGACAAGCTCAGCGTCCCGATCAAGTTCATGTGGAACCTGGCCGGCAACGCGATCATCAACCAGCACAGCCAGTCGCACCGGACCGAGGAGATCCTCTCCGACGAGTCCAAGTGCGAGATGATCGTCGTCTTCGACACCACGATGACGCCGTCCGCGAAGTGGGCGGACATCCTCCTGCCTGACGTCAGCAACGCCGAGCGCTTCGACCTCTGCAACGGCGGCAGCGCGGCGAACATGGGCTACGCGATCGTCAACGACAAGGCGATCGAGCCCCTGGGTGAGTGCAAGACCGCGTACGAGCTGTGCACCGGCGTGGCCGCGAAGCTCGGCATCGAGCGGGAGTTCACCGAGGGCAAGTCCTACGACGAGTGGCTGGAGGAGGCCTGGGCCGAGACCCAGGAGTCGATCCCCGACTTCCCGTCGTTCGAGGAGCTCAAGCAGGTCGGCGTGTGGCGGCAGAAGAACCCCGCCGGTGCGACGATCGCGCTCAAGGCCTTCCGCCAGGACCCGGTGGCGAACCCCCTGACCACCCCCTCCGGCAAGATCGAGATCTACTCGGCCCGGCTGGCGGAGATGGCGCAGGAGTGGGAGCTTCCCGAGGGCGACCGACTGACGGCGCTCCCGGAGTACGTCGCCTCGTTCGACGGCCACGAAGACCCGCTGCGGGAGAAGTACCCCCTCCAGTGCATCGGGCACCACTACCGCGCGCGGACCCACTCGTCGTACCACGACGTGGCGTGGCTGCGTGAGGCTCACCCGCAGACGGTGTGGATCAACCCGATCGACGCCAAGGCTCGGGGCATCGAGCACAACGACATGGTCGAGATCTACAACGACCGTGGCCGCGTGCGGATCCCCGCGTTCGTCACCGACCGCATCGCGCCCGGAGTCACCTCGCTTCCGCAGGGTGCGTGGTACGCGCCCGACAAGGACGGGGTCGACGTCGGCGGCTCGATCAACACCCTGACGACGCAGCGCCCGTCGCCGTTGGCCAAGGGCAACCCGCAGCACTCCAACCTCGTCGAGATCGTGAAGGCGTGACCATGGCCAAGCAGCTGGGCTTCTACCTGGACCAGAACTACTGCACGGGCTGCAAGGCCTGTCAGATCGCGTGCAAGGACAAGAACGACACCCCGCTCGGCGTGAACTGGCGCCGGGTCGTCGAGTACACGGGTGGCGCCTGGACCACCGACGCGGCGGCCGAGACCTTCGCACCACGCGTGTTCACCTACTACACGTCGGTCTCGTGCAACCACTGCGACAACGCGGTCTGCGTGACGGTGTGCCCGACGGCCGCGATGCACAAGGACCCGGAGACCGGGATCGTCTCGGTCGACGCGGACAAGTGCATCGGGTGTCGGTACTGCGAGTGGGCGTGCCCCTACTCGGCGCCGCAGTACGACGCCGAGACCGGCGTGATGACCAAGTGCAACCTCTGCGAGGACTACCTCGCCGAGGGCAAGGACCCGGCGTGCGTCGAGGCATGCCCGGTCCGCGTCCTGAAGTTCGGGCCGATCGACGAGCTGCGGGCCGAGTACGGCTCCGAGGCCGGTATCGCCCCGCTGCCTGACCCGTCCCTGACCGAGCCCAACCTCGTCATCACCCCGCACCGGCAGGCCGAGCAGACCGCCTCCGCCACCGGGCACATCGCGAACCCGCAGGAGATCTGATGCACGTCTCTGAGTGGCCCCTGATCGTCTTCACGATCCTGGCCCAGATGTCCGTCGGCTCGTTCGTCGTGCTAGGCGTGGTGCATCTGTTCGCCCGCAAGCACGCCGACGTGGCC
>JAEXOR010000059.1 GCA_023439185.1 Bacillota bacterium
TCCTTGCTCCGGTATCCCTGCACTATGGACAAATACGTCCTGCCTGTTTGTTTCGAGTAGGTTTTTCGTAGATACATATGCATAGCCCCTCTTTACTATTTTATCATGTTACACATGGTTACACAACATATATTCGCAAAAACTTGACAAAAAAATTAAGCCCGCAGGCCTTGGCTTCCTTTGCTTTTTGGTTCACCCTCTTTTTCAGTGGCTTCCGAAAAGACGATATATCCTCTATGATTAATATTGAAATTTTTTATGATAGGGCGAAAAAAATAAAAAAATTCAATGCACATCTATAACAACATATTAATATACGAACCGTTTGCAGTTTCAAATAAATGCTACAGGAGGGATGAACTAATGTTTACAAAGCACTGGATGCTTAGGGAAACAGCTCACTGCAAGGAAGGCTGCATATTCTAGTCCCGGGCAAGACGATAAACTGCCCTCTCCCGGGTTCTCACCCTGGAGATAACACCTGCACCGGGCATAAAATTAACAGGGGATTCTCACGATTAGTTGTGAGAATCCCCGAATTCCGGTAAGTTCCATCCTCTCCCAGCCGCAACGTGATATAACTCTCGACATAAAAAGTCTTTTCCTTTTTGTCATAGACGATGTTGAAATTTCTTTGGATGCTTTGATCCGCCACCCATACCACAGCGCCGGCCCGTCCGGGATAGCGGTGGGGAACCTGCATCTCCTCGTACACCAGATCCAGCGGTTCTTCTTGGGCATTATTGGAGTCCGTTACCGCCCTGAGGATCTGGTCCCTGTCGGGCGTTGGAGGCAGCAGCGTACAGGAGCAAAGCAGCAGCGCCGCCGGCAATAGCGCCGCGATTAACCATGCAGCCTTCATATCTTTGGTTGCTCCCCTGTTAAGTGCTTTGTCTTCAGCATCACTTCACGCTCCACCCGGGCGAAATTGTCCGGGTTACAAAACAGCGCGATGCTTTCCCCAAAGCCGCCCCCCAGCAAAATGGTGTGGTTCCGGGGGTTGTATTTCACCTTGCCGACACGGCCCCATTTGAGGAATACGTCCTGTCTCGACTGCGCCAGCATCCCCGCGCCCGCCACGGCGGGCCTGCCGGAAAGCAGCCCCAATACCACCGTGAGGGCATTGATCATGCTGTTCTTTTTCGCCTGCCCCGCCTGGGTGCGGCAGCGAACGCCCTGATCATCCAGCACGAATTCCGCCTCATATTTTCCCCTGTATACCACCATGATGAAAAGCCAGGTCAGGACAAGCACGGCGCCGATCAATCCCAATCCGTAAAGCGTATAAACGCTTTTACCCGACGTAAGCCCGATTACAAGCGCGACAATGCCGAAGGGAATGCCGACAGCGATACCCAGTTGCTTTAAGATCACCGTGTTCTTGAAGATGGGCACGCCGGCGCGCCATTTTATTATTTCACTCAACATATCGCCTTCTTTCAAAAAACACATCAGGCCTATTTCAGAAGCGGGCATTTGCAGCGAAAGCAATAGTCGGCATTTACGTCGTTTAAACTGGCGCAGGCGTTGCAAAAGATTATTTTATCATTTGATTTGTCATATTTCTCCAGCGAATTCAGCCCGCCGTGATGCCGTACCTTGTCGCCGATTTGATAGTAATTGTAAACGGTATCGTCATTCTCGGCGCTGGTGGTGTGTATACCGCCGTTATTCTTCCTAATAATTACATTAAACTGGGTATATTGCTGCCAGTAATAGTCGTTGTTACCGGTATGGCGCTTGCGCTTTTTTTTCTCGATTGTTTTGTCCGTCACCACGCCGTCCCAGGTGGTGCTCCTGTTCCTGCCGATAACCTGGAGCATGGCCATGGCCAGGAACATTCCCCCGATGCCGCAGCCGATGAATAACGCCTCGGGGTTGTCCATGTCCGAACTGGTTTCGCCATAGATATAGAAACCTATAACAGCCGCCAGCGCCAGCACCGACGAGAACATTACCGCCCAGCGCTTGGTATTTTTGATATACCGGGCAAAGGCCGGGTCGTTAATCCGGTCCGAATAACCCTTTAACTCCTTCCGGGCCGGCTTCTCACTTTCCTCCGCCCGGGGCATGGCGCCGCCGCAATTGATACAAAACATTACGCTTTGCTCTGAATCAACCCCGCAACCGGGACAACGCATGTGTTTCCTCCCCCTATTACAATGTTACCGGCCGCCGTAGCTGGAGCCGCCGCCACCGCCGCCACCGCCGGAGGAAAATCCGCCGCCCCCGCCAGACCCGGACGAGGACTTGCTTACCGCCGTATGGGCTGTTTTTAATGAACGCTCCACCGCCGCTCCGATATCGGCAAAGGAATCGTGCAGTTCGTTAAAGCTGTTCCAGGCGCCGTGGGCCATCCAGCCGTGGGCGAAGCGGTGGTCGCCGTCCCGCATATCCGGGAATACCAGTTCCAACTGTTTAATTACCTCCCGGGCCACCCCCAGGGTCACGGCGTAAACCAGGTAGTGCTCCCAAATGATTAAACTCGGTATTTCATGGCGATCCATTTGTGAAAAATGCTGCAGAAAACGCCGGAAAGCCTGCCAGCGTACAAAATCCTCCTGTCCAGTGGGCGAGCGTTTTTTAAAGGACCGGGGCGCCAGACCCACTATGGCCCCGGCCAGCATCAGGGCAAACCCCGGAATGAGCCGCTCGTCATTGGCGTTCGCCGCGCCCGCCGTAAACAGCAGCAATCCCAGCAACATAGCTACCAGCGGCATATAGCCGCTGTACGCGAAAAAGTCCAGTTCCTCTCCCTGCCCGTTTACTCCCGCCGTCCACTGCCGCCAAAAAGCGTTAAAGTCGCGGCTCTGTTTCTTGGCGTAGGCTTCTATCTCGGTTAAATAGACGTAATCCCGTCCCCCGGCCACGGATTGCCGGAGATAATGCAGCAAATCCTCTTCATGGGGGCGCAATACCGCGTCTTCGGGTTTTCTCAATGAGGCCGGTTCCGGAGCGGACAGGAAAGTAAGGCGATAGGTCTTGGCTTCCCTGGCGCCCAG
The DNA here is from genome assembly GCA_023439185.1 of Bacillota bacterium. GTDB lineage: Bacteria > Bacillota > Desulfotomaculia > Desulfotomaculales > Desulfallaceae > BRH-c8a. Next base: position 3,003 of record JAEXOR010000059.1, read on the forward strand.
CATTTTGCGCACCTCATACCTTTCTTCCTCCACAGACAGGAACTTGCGCCGGGTTAAATCCAGGATGGTGGCCGTGAGATCCTGAGGCTTGATCTTCATGTAATTCCACAGGGCGCCCAGTTCCGCCGGGCTGTACGGACCGGGCAGCTCACGGTAGTAAGGACCGTCAAACTGGGTGGGATAACTGCGTCCGTATTTACGCCACAAAAGGTATACGATACCCAGGGCCGCCAGTACAATAGCACCGGCGGCGCCGATTTCCGCCCGGGCCTCTATTCTTTCACGGTTGGCTTTCTCCGCCCAGCCGCGCTCCTCGGCAAGAATGCCCGGCAAAGCCGCTCCGCCGGTACGCGCCTCTGCCGGCGCGTTGGGGAATAACTCCACCGGCATAACCACCCGCCCCTCCACAAAGGTATAGGGCGGCAGTTTATCAACCTGCCAGGTAACGGCATCGGCGCCGGTGAAATTCACTTCACCCTGCAGCGGTCCGTGCCCCCAGATTAATATGTCCTCGCCCTGCCGGTAGTTGACGGCGTCCGGCGGCAGCTTGAGATGCACCCGCACGGCGTCGATCCGCTGGGCATTGTCCGAACCGATAAATTTGCGGTACAGCTCGGCGGCGTCTTCGTGCATCTTCACCGCGTTGACGACGCGGTAGGATACATCAAAGACGCGGACTTCGTCGGCGGCGCTGACACTCCAATCAATGGTGACTTTATCGCCTTCGTCCTTGACCATGAACGTGCCCGGAGGGCCGTAATCGCTCCCGGCATTAAAGGTATAGGATTGGCCGTTCTCATGCACCGCCACGTCCTGAACCGGCGCTCCCCCCCGGGGGATATTGATAAAAAACCCTTTCCAGAGGCCGGAAAAGTCAACCGTCAGTTTTTCGGTCACCTGCATGGAGGCGTCCGGCAATAATTCAGCTTCCACCACCACCTGCCGGATGGCAAAGCTGCGCTCCGCCCGGGCCGTTTCAGGAAACGCCTGCAGCGTCAGCAAGCCCAGGATGAGCATAATCAGCCCGCATTTAAGCAACAGCCGGTATCTGTTGATTTTTTTCATCGTTTCTGCCAGCCCCTTTAAAAATTGACCTGGACATTCTGTCTGGCTTCGGTTTCCCCCTGGAGAGTGAAATAATCCACCATCCCGAAACCCAGCATGCCGGCCACCAGGTTGTTGGGAAATACTTCAATTTTGGTGTTGAATATCTGCACGGCGTCGTTATAAAACTGACGGGCAAAGGAAATTTTGTTTTCGGTGTCGCTCAGCTCCGACTGCAGTTGAATAAAGTTGGTATTGGCTTTTAGGTCCGGATAAGCTTCCGCCACCGCGAACAAAGACTTTAAAGCGCCGCTCAAAATGTTCTCCGCCCGGGCCTGCTCTGTGACGCTCCCGGCGTTGACGGCCATATTTCTGGCTTGGGTCACCTTTTCCAGGGTGTCCCTTTCGTGCCGGACGTACCCTTTGACGGCGTTGACCAGGTTGGGGATCAGGTCATAACGCCTTTTAAGCTGCACGTCCACCTGGGACCAGGCGTTTTGCACCCTTTGCCGCAGCTGCACCAGCTTATTGTAGATAGCGATTAAAAAACCGCCGACCGCCACCAGCAATGCCGCCAGTATGATCATTCCCGTGAGCATTTTACTCCTCCCCTGAATTTAATGGTTTTTAAACGCTGAATGGACTGCGGGTTTAACTCTGGGTACGGTCGTCGTGAATAACGGCGTAATTGACAGCCCACTTCTTGACGATGTCCGCCGCCTGTTGATCCTCCAGGCTGCTAAAACCGGTCAACTTTATATAATCCGCACCCTCAAGGGAACTCCTGACCATCACCCGGCCCATGCCTGGCGCATAATAGGTGATTGTCTTCAGTCCCATGGCCTGGTTATCCTCCGCCAGCAGCAAACAATTATCTAAAGTTACGAAGCCGAGATCCAGGCTGACTCCCATGTCCGCCACTTCCCATACCACCGTTCCGAATTCATCCTGGTAATTCCAGGTCTGCCCCACGGAGAGGTTGTTTTTCAACACCGGATAAATTTCCGTGGGGATGTCGTCATAGATATAATAGATGCCGTCGGCGCGTTCTACATAGTGAAAGGCAAACCCGTATGTTTCCCCGCTTTCCTCATTGAGTTCAACTTCACTGACCCGCACCGTTTCGGACGGGACCACCCGCGCGGTGACACGCTCCATATCCCCGGCGGTTCCGTCGGGATAATAAACATAAAAACTGCACTTGAGGGAAGGCTCCGGCAGATAAGTGACCGCCCGGCTCAAATCCGGAGCGGGGGCCCCGGTCCCGGCGTCATCCCGCTGCCCGGCTTCTTTGCCCGCCAATGCGGTCACAGCCGGACCCTCACCGCCGGACAGCCACCAGTAAAGCCCCCCTCCGCCGGCAAATATTAAAACCAAGATGCCGATCATCATCGTCAGGGCACGGCTGTTTTTAGCCGCGGATATGGAGGTTTGACCCGCCCCGGGCTGATGCGGCGGCTTCGCCGGCCCGCTTTGTTCCGGAGACGTTACCGGCCCCGGCATTTCTTCTTTGTTTGTCGGCGTCCGGGTGTCGAAACCGCAGTCTCCGCAAAACCTGTCATGCTCCATAATTTTACTGCCGCACCGGGGACAAAACTTTACAGTGTTCAATTCTTTCACCCCGCAATTTTATAAAGGAGCGCCGCATCCGGTACAAAACTTTTTATCAGGGCGAATCTTGCTGCCGCACCGGCCGCAAAATTTGGGCCGCGGTTCGGCGGCAGCGGGCGCAACCGCAGCCGCGCCAATCGCCCCGCGCAGCGATTCCATCCATTTACCCAAAGTAGTTTTAAGTTCGGCGCCGGCGGCGGCTTGATGGCGAAAACGGCGTTCACCGCCGCTCCCGGTTTCAAATGAGAACAGGTGGGTCGCAAAGGCGGTGAAGGCTATAAACACCCGGGAAAGGACCCGTTCTTCGCCGTTCAGCAAAGCGCCGGCCCAGCAGCCCGCCGCTCCCGTCCAGGTCTGTAAAAATTCGGCGCCCATGGCTGCGGTCCGCTCCGCCATCGTGATCACTTGCCGCTCATTGATGCTGATAAAACCCAGTTCCTCAAGTTTCTTCAGGTGTTCGGGCTGCAGCTTAACCCGGCTGTTTTTAAGACCCGGGGTAAGCTCAAACAGGGCCGGCAGCAGCCAGCGCTGATCCGCTCCGGCCAGGGAACGCTTTAAAATCCCCATAAAATCCGGCGTGCTGATGGAAATACCAGCCAAATCGCGATATTCCAGCATGCTCTCCATATGGAAACGCCGGTAAAGGTCTATACAGTGCAGAGCGCAGACCAGCACTTCCAGCTCCAATCCCTCCGGGAAAACCGCCCGGTAATCACCGGCGCCTGCCGAAGCGTAAACGCCGGACCACCACTGCAGAAAGGCTCCGCTGTCGGGAAACATCAGCAACAGCAGTTCGCCCCGGGAGTTGGTCAGTTGGATCAAAACTCCTTCGTCATCCCTGGTCATCAAAGCATGATAACTGTCATCGGCGGTACCCGCCCCGCCCCTTTGAATGAGGATTTTCAAATCCGGCGCCAGTAATTTCCGGGCCGCCTGAAAGAATGCGGGACTTTCCGCCAGTGCCTTGAATGCCGGAGAAGGAGCGCTGACGGCGGCCTGCTCCGCCTGATAGCTGAATGGCGACAGGCTGCCGCCGTTTAACCCGGAGCGCCTGAACAAATGATTGATATCCCCCGGCATGAGCTTAAAAACTTCAGCGCCGTGCGGCACATTTTGATTCATATCCATGGCACGCCCCCCAGGCTTTACTTATTTTTTAGGGCCGCCCGCAACGAGCCGATGCGGCTGCCGATCTTCCCGGCCAGGTCCCCGGGACTGTCGTAGCCCAGCTCTTGCAGGCGGGCCGCCCGGACAGCCGGTGACAGTTTGTTGTTTTCCACCACCTGCAGGGCCTTCTTCATATTATCCGGCATATCGTCTATTTTGTAGCCCATTTCCCTGTAGCCCCGCTCCAGGTTGCGGTATTGATCCCCGGTCTTTTTCAGATTTTCCAGCGCTTCGGTCCGGCTGCCAAGGTCTCCCTTGCGCCAATAGTTATTGACTTTATTCTTTTCCATCAAGCCAAGCCCCTCGGGGTCTATTAGCCGGCCTTCCCCGTCCGCCGCTATGGCGGCGCCGGGACGGAGCGGTTTTTCACCCATGGTTATGGCGCCCCGCTGCGTACTGAAATCCCGGGCCGCTTCGGGATGGAAAACATCGGTGGGGGTTTCCCCGTGCAGCTCGGCCCAGCGGCGCAGTTGCTTGGGTTTAGACATCCGTCCCCAGCTTTCGCCCGGGAATTTTTCGATGGCCTTATCAAGGGTGAACCCGGTGTTTTCGGCATAAGATTTATAGTAGACATGTTCCCATTCACCGCGCGGGACCTCAACCCAGTCCACTGTGCCGTCCTTGCCCGTAACCTTCCAGAGGGCAATGATGTCGTTATCGGTGTTCACGTCCCAGGGATGGTATTCCCTGCCCGGCGTACGCACCGTCTCCACCCTGATTTCCGCCCCGTTGTATTTGGCCGATAAATGATCCTGCACATTTTTATAGGAAGGCTGGTATACTTTTTCATTCAGCAATTCGTTGAACTCGCTTTTTACCTGCCGGGCGCCGCCGGTGCCCAGTTCAGCCCCCAGGCCGTCCACGTTTTCCGCGTTTTTCAGCGTTCGCATGGCCGCCGGGTCGGATTTCATGTTCAGAGCGTCCTCCACCGTAAGCTTTTCGCCGCGCTGTACTTTATCGGCCACATGCCAGGTTTTCTCCTCGGCCTGGAGCCGGTATTCGTCATAAACGGCCTGATTCTTGATTAGATCCTGCTGCTTGGCCGGCGGCAACCGGTCAAAGTCCTTCATTGATTTCTGCAGTTTTTCTTGAGCCTTCGCCACCGCCGCGGGGTCGTTGATCACCTCGTCGGCGGACCGTCCGCCGCGATTAATGGATTGTGCGGCCGCGTCGCCGGCATCGTCCGGGGCGCCTTTAACGGCCTTGCCCGCTGCGTCGTCGACGCTGTCCGAGGCGCTTTTAACTGCTTTGCCCGCCGCGGAAGCTGCGTCATCGGCGGCGGAACCGCCCGTTTTCTTAATCGCTTTATTAATTGCTTTCTCCAGGCCTTCTTCGCCCATTTCCGTGCTCAATTCGGCAATCTGTTTCTCAATGTTTTTAATAGCCTGGTCGGCGGCTTCCTTGCTGATCAGCCCCATGGCCGCGCTGCCGGCCTGGTTGTATTTACTGGCCTTAAGCAGGGCCTCCTCCACGAAATCCGCCGCCTTGTTAACCAGGACCGGGTACCTCTCCAGCATTTCCCGGGAAATCTTACCACCGGCAAATCCTATAAACCGGCCCATTTGTTCCTCCAAAATCACCATGCCGATGGCCCTGGTAACCGCCCGGAAATCGGATTCCCCCTTGTCTATGGAATCTTTGATCCGGTGCATGGCTTCCGCCACAGTCAGGGCGCCGTCCATAGCCGCCTGGGCGGCCCCCGCCCCGGTGGCGGCGGTAATCATAATCCGGGCCGTCATGCCCAGCACTGATATATTACCCTCGGCATCCTCGCCGGTCACCACTTCCCGGGCCATTTCGGCATTGGCCTTCAATGCCGAACCAACGTCCTTATACCAGGGGTCCTGCTCCCAGCGCGCTCCGGTATCGGCGGCGGTTTCTCCCTTGATGCGCTTGCCGATGACCCGGTTAATCCTTTCCATTTTATCCCGGTCGATTTCTCTGCCTGCCAATATGTCGTTCTTCAGTTCCTGAACGGCCTTGTCGACATCTCCGGGGCCGCCCTGGGTGCCGATGCCATATTTGTCCGCCGCCTTCTGCATTTGCTCCAGTCTTTTCCAGTCGGCCATATTCTGATCAATGGCCTTGCTGGCGGCATCCTGGCGCTGGCTCATTTTTTCTATTTCCTGCCTGGTGCGCCGCAAATCCTCACCCAGGTCCTCCTGCCAGCTTTCAAAACGATTTTTATAGGATTCCAGTTCCTCATTGGGAACGGAACCGCCGGTCAGCAGGTTCTTCCATTCGCCGGTTTTGGCGTCGTACTCCAGCGGGTATTCTTTTCCGTCGCCCTTGCCCACCAGGGTGATGGTATCACCGTGTTTGGGCACGCCGGCGGCATCAGGACCCTGGGCTCCTTCCGGGAAGCCCGCCTGTTCCCCGGCAGCGGCCGGAACCTCCGGTCCTTCCTGCTCGCCCGGGCTCGCGGGCATCTCCGGCGCATCTTGCTCGCCCGGGACGGCGGGCGTTTCCGGCATATCCTGTTCCCCCGGGACGGCGGGCACGCTCTCCCCGCCTTCGGGCACATTAATACCCGGGTCCTGCGGCTGGGGCGCGAAAGGCTGCCCCGCCTCCGGCGCGGACTCGGTGGTCCATGGCTTGGGCCCGTATTTTTCCACCGTCCTGGGATAGGGTTCGCCCAGAGGCGGCTTGGTGGGCTTCCAGTTTTCGCCTATAATGACGATGCCCCCGTCGAAGGGATCACGCACGTGCACATTGAAAGGGCTATCCCCCTCATATGGGTTTTCCGACCAGTGCCTGCCCGCCTTGTTATACCCGTCGGCATTGTATCCGCTCCAGTGGTAGCCGTCCTTGCCGTAACCCCGCCGGTCGTAACCCCAGGGGTCGTAGCCGCCGCGGTTATAGCCCTCGTAATTAAACCCTTGCCGGTCATAACCGTCACGGTCGTAACCGTCCTGGTTGAAACCATCACGGTCGTAACCATGCTCGTCATAACCTTCCCGTTGTCTGCCCTGCCGGTCGTAACCGTCACGGTCATAGCCTTCCCGATCATAACCGGCGCTGTCGTAACCTTCCCGGTCATAGCCGTCACTGTTCAAACCATTGCGGTCATAACCGTCGCGGTCCCACCCCTCTTTGTTGAAACCATCCCTGTCGTACCCCTGTTTGTCGAAGCCCGCGGCGTCATATCCGCCGCGGTTATAGCCCTTACGGTCATAACCGTTCACATCGTAACCGTCCCGGTTATAGCCCTCCCGGTCATAACCGTGTTTGCCGTAACCCTCGCGGTCAAAACCGTCCTGGTTAAAGCCTTCTCTGTCGAAGCCCTCCCGGTCAAAACCTTGCTTGTTAAAGCCTTCTCCATCGAAGCCGTCTTTGCCGAAACCTTCCCTATCCAGACCGTCTTTGTTAAAGCCCTCTTTATCGAAGCCGTCCTTGTTAAAACCGGCTTGATCAAAACCATCTTTATTGAAACCTCCCCGGTCGAAACCCTCCTGGTCAAAACCGGACCGGTTATAGCCGTCCCGGCCATAACCGTTTACATCGTAACCGTCCCGGTTATAGCCCTCCCGGTCATAGCCGCTTTTACCGTAACCCTCGCGGTCAAAACCGTCCTGGTCAAAGCCGGCTTGATCAAAACCATCTTTATTGAAACCTTCCCGGTCGAAACCCTCCTGGTCAAAACCGGACCGGTTATAGCCGTCCCGACCATAACCGTTTACATCGTAACCGTCCCGATTATAGCCATCCCGGTCATAGCTGCTTTTACCGTAACCCTCGCGGTCAAAACCGCCCTTATTGAAGCCCTCTCCATCGAAGCCGTCCCGGTCAAAGCCGGCTTGATCAAAACCATCTTCATTGAAGCCTTCCCGGTCGAAGCCTTCTTTGTCAAAGCCGTCCTGGTTATAGCCGTCCCGGTCATAACCGTTTACATCGTAACCGTCCCGGTTATAGCCCTCCCGATCATAACCCTCTGTGTTGTAACCTTCCTGATCGTAACCTTCTTTATCGTAACCTTCGCTGTCATACCCCGCGGCATTATACGCTGGCTCATCCTGTGGGGCGGCTGCAGACTCCCCGTCCGGACCGGCGGTCTCCGAAGAGGAAGGTTCATCAAAGGCGCTGGTGTCGATGATCATCCCGTCGCCGGCTTCCGCCGCAGATTCAATAACCAGTTCGTTATCCGCGGCGGCGTTTTGCACCCCCGTGGTAATGGCAACGCCGCCAAGCATGTCGGTGGTATCAATTCGGTCGCCTGTTTCCGGCCCGGTTGCCGTGCCCGGACTATCCGCAGATTCAATAACCAGTTCGTTATCCGCGGCAGCGTTTTGCACCCTCGTGGTAATAGCAACACCGCCAAGCATGTCGGTGGTATCAATTCGGTCGCCTGTTTCCGGCCCGGCAGGTATGGGAGCAGGGTCGGAACCGCGCCGCCTCCTCCCCAACTGCCCAACCTCCTGGACCGGGGTATTACCCTGCGTCCTCGCGCCGGGGAAGGAACCACCCGCCACCGGCGCCGGACCTCCCCCGGCCGGCGGCGCGAAGGTTCCCGGGGCGGGCGCAAACCCGCCGCCTCCGCCGCCTAATCCGGACAAAGCGCCTAAAACCGTGGCAATCAGACCGGGAACCGCCACACCCACCAGAGCTTCGGCTACAGTTTTGGGTCCCGGTATGTTGCCCACCGAACCCACCCCGGCCGGGCTTACCTCCCCGCTCCAGGAACCGGGAAAGCCGCCGGAATCGCCTCCGGCCGCGCCCCCGGCCTGAACTTCATCTGTTTCAAAGTACGGGGTGGCGTTTACCAGGCACATTCCCACGCCTCCCGTCCCGGTATTGTGCGACCAGGTGGACGGATCGGAATCAATTACCGTGTAGGTACCGGCGGGAATTACGACATTGGGAAAGACCTCCCAGTAGGCATCCGGCACCCCCCCCTGTCCGGGTAAGCCGCCGGCCTGCCAGGGACCGTATATTTTGCCGTCCCGGTCCTTAAGCCCGATTGTCCCGGGGGTGGCGCCCCTGGCGTAATTCCAGTGATAATTCCTGATATAGGTCACCAGGTGCGGACTGTTGACGGTAAAGGTGGCGGGCGCCGTCGGACCGTTGTCCACCGCGTAAATATTCTCGACATTGCAAACCGGCGCCGGCTCATCCAACGGCCTGCCCGTAACCATTCCCGGCGCGGACGCTACTTCCGGTGTGGATGCCGCGTCCGGCCCGGCATCCTTCTTCGGAATTTCTTCTATCTCCGGCTGCGGGGATGCCGGACCCAGGATTTTGTGGCGTTCCAGACCTTCCAAAGTTAACCGGGCGATCTGCCTGGCTTTTTCCAGTGCCACTTCCTTCCTCCCGGCGCCGTACCGATCTCTATATACTTGACCCGAATTATAAACAGAAATCGCAGCCACATATTCGGGTAAAAACATTTCCACCCCGGCACCGCGATCCGACTGGAATTCATATGCTTCAAAGCCGTTGATGGTTGTTTTTTTACCCTCGGACTCCCAGAAATAAACACTATCGGCATGTACGGCTTTCTTCATTTCGCTGCTTACCGGGCCGATCACGCTGATAAAACAGTGGCCCTCCGGGATATCTCCGATTGCGATATGTAAATTTATAATATGACCATCTATATCCTCCGGACCGAACTCAAATTCAGGTTCGTCAAAGATACTCTTTGCCACTTCAGTAACCGCGTCACCAACGCTGCCGGCGGCGGCCGGCAGCGGAAAACCCGCCGTCAGCAGCATTACCGCCAGGCTAAAAGCAATTACCGCCATGTATTTAAACCTGAACAAACCATTCACCCCCATCACCCCCACTTATTTACGGCAGCAACTGAATCAACATCATCCACACGGTGGAGAACAAAAAGGCCGCCACCGAAGGGATGAGCACGTTTTTCACGCCCTGGGCGCCCCTTTTCATTACTTCCGTGCCGGCTGTGGCAACCGAGGTCATCACGGCCGCCGAGGCAAAGGGCATTACGGCGTTCCAGCCCAGCGCCAGTTGCGCCAGCGCGGCCAGAACCGCGAAGGGAATCATGAACAGCATGCCGGCGCCCACGGCCTCCCGGGCAAACTGCCCGGCATTATCCCGCCGCAATTGTGGATTGGCCAGATTAAAAAGCAAAATCAGCAGCTTCACCATCAACAGGCCCACCGCCAGAGAAAGCAGTACCGACAATAAAAAAGTCGCCGCTTGAAGATCCGGTTTGGTGAAAGGAATCAGCAAGCCGAAAACCAGGAAACATATATAAACCGGCCATAACAAGGTCGGTTTCCGTTCACTGCCCTCCGCGTAACCGGGTTTCATTTCCATTATTTCAGCGCCCCCCTTTTCTTATATCCCGAAGCGACCGAGCAACGCCCATCCCATAAGGATAATGGCGCCGCACAATGTGGTCAGAATAATGCTGAAGGCGACCTGTTCGCCGGACATTTGCCGAATGGTAAACAAGTTTGGTCTCAGAGCCCACAACACGCCGGTAACTCCGAAGGCCACCGAGGTATTCCACCCCCAGGCCAGGGAGAATATCAGCCCGGTCAGGGCGTAAACCAGCGTGGCGGAATAGCCCAGCGCGAAGGCGGATATAGCCCAATCAACTGTATAAGCGCGACTCCCGGCCCGGGATAAAACCCAGGCCAATAACGCAACCAAAGCCAATCCAGCCGTGCCATAGAGAAGCCCCAGCAGGGTAATCAGAATTACGTCGGACATCTGAATTTTATCCGCCCGGAACATATCAAGGCCGGTTTGTAGAAAAAACAGGGTAAATGATAATCCTGATACCATTAAGGAGTAAGGCCAGGGGACACGGGACATTTGACTTTTTACCACTTCCCCCGGATTCAGCACCATCTTCAAGGCTGATTTCCAGTGGGGCGTTTGTTCATGCGCCGCCATGCTCATACCGCTTCAATCTCCTCCCCATGTTCATAAATCATCCCGAACCATGTCAAATCACCATAGCAATGCATTTATTGTAACTAATAAAGCTAAACTACCCACTCCCCTTTAAGGCAGTTTATCTCTGCGATCAACAAAATTAGTACCTACCCCCGCACCTACCCCTGGATTAGACATGCCGGGCAAACTAAAAGGGATTCCCGCCCCAAGGGGGGAATCCCCAAAGAAAACGCTTGTTTTAATTGCCGCCATGCAACTTGACGCCTGCGGCCCGCGCCGTTTATATACTTACCTAATCCACATAAACAATAACTGCCTCATTGGTGCTGTTGAGCCAGTCAACCTTGGCGTTTAAATTTTCCGCGGCAAAACGCAAGGGGACAAAAGTGCGTCCATTTCTTGATACCGGCGCCACATCCATTTTTTTGGTTGTTCCATTTACCATTATGTCAGTTTTGCCCATCCACATTTCAACGGCGTTTCCCTTTGCTTCAAGAGTAATCTTTTGTGTGCCGCCATCCCATTCCATCACTCCGCCCATGGCCTCAACAACGGCCCTGATCGGCACCATCGTTCTGCCCGATATCACCATGGGAGTCGTGCCCCGGCCCGGATCAACCTCCTGGCTTAAGCCGTCAACACTCATATGCGGACTTTCCAGTTTGAGCATGATAAAGTGTTTGAAACTCCCGGGCTTGTAGATCTGACTGCCGGTCTTTATGGTAAATTTTGCAATAGTGTTACCCAATTTCTCTTCAATGCCCCTGAAGGGATCCGCCTCGGCCAGCACAGGCTTTACCGTGTAATAGTAGGTGGTATCCGGTTCAACGTTTACATCGGCATATAGGGTGCTGGTGATATAAAAATCGGTGACGGAGATGCCCAAGCTGCTCTGTGAAGTGGATCGGAAAAGACGATAGCCAAGACCGCCGGCGGGCTGCCACATGATTCGGGAACCGGATTCAAAGGCTTCGGCGCTATTGCCGCCGGCAGCGGCCGGCGTTGAAACCGGTTCAGCCGGCGCCGGTGTTGAAACCGGTGCGGCCGGGGCGGGCGCCGCCGGAATAACCTCCGTAATGCGTTTCCCGCCCTCCCAATCTCCCCAGGAGCCTTCAGAGCCGTAGCGCCACTTACCCGAAAAGCTCTTGCCGTCAGCGGACATGGTAAGCTCCATATCTCCCGCATCATTAGGCGCCGCATAAGAAGGAGCTTCCGACCACGTACCGGTGAAAACGTTGCCGGATACGGTCCCATTGATTTTACCCTTATCATGGGTGTACGTGCCCGTTACAACCGCTCCGTTTTGAGTGAGCACCATGTCGCCCCAATTGCTATTCCACTGGCCTTCCCAGGAGTATTTCCCAAGATCTGTATTAGCCGCCGCAGCCGGAAGAAATCCTGCGGTAATAATAAATAAACTCATCAATGCAATTAGTAGTGATAATGACAACCTCTTCATCAACATTATTCCTCCTTTATATTTTTTCATATTGGCCCGATATTCCGCTGTCTGCTTTTTTAATTCCCCCCTTCCTCCTTTGGCAAACCCGGTATTATGGTAGCGGGTTTTGCCCCGGAAATCGCCGCCCCCAAAGGGTAGTTAACGCCAAAAGCCCCTCACCCGAAAGGGTTAGGGGCCTCTAAGCCGGCCTGTGACAAGGCTTGCGGCTAATGGGGGTTTAAACGCCCTTTTTCCAGCATCATATTGGCCAGTTCCATTTTGCTTCCCACATTTAATTTGGCATAAATATTTTTGACATGGGTTTTTACCGTATTTTCACTTAAATGCAGTTCCCCGGCAATCATCCGGTAGGTTTTTCCCTTAAAAAGCAGGGCCGCTATTTCATTTTCGCGGTCCGTGAGGCGCCCGTCCAGCGTAAAGTTTTCCTTTGCCCCGTTTTGCCCGGACGACGGCATTTCAACCGCGGTCAAGTAAGCGTGGTTTTCCAGCAACGAAGAAAGATGTTTGTGCAACGGCGGAAGGATAGCCAGGGTGACACAAACCACCGCCAGGGCAAGCGCCGACGAATTGTGGCCCGGAATTTCGGCGGCGGTAATGAAACTCCCCGTCAACCCACCCAGCAACACGCCCAGCACATTGGCGGAAAGTCCTGCGCCGAGAATTTTAGCTGGATTTTTGTCCAGATCCAGCATTTCCCCAAGGATGCTCCACCAAAAAAGATCATACACGCCGCAGGCGCCCAGCATCAGGGTATTAACCAACAGGTAGCTTGCCGCCGAACGGTCAAAGGTCATAAAAGAGATAAAGGAAAACCCAATCATGGCGATGGCTATGTAGAGTATGTAGGACCGGTTTGTTCTTCCGGGCAGGTTCTTCATAACATAGAGAACAACGATATAGGGTACCGCCCAATACCAACTCACAAGCCACTGGTGGTGCGCATAGGCGGGGTTCAGCACCTGGTACATCAGCCCCGAGTTAAAGGTAATGATCACAATGAACAAACACAAAAAGACCAGGGGCTTGGCAACATGGGCCCGTTTTTTCCCTTGTCCGGGCCGGGGCTCAGGTACTGCCTGAGCAAGCGCGGGCAGTCGGACTACAAAGAGAAAAGCGCCGCCCAGCATAAACATGGACAGGCCCAGCCCGGCGTAAGGCGACAGGTGGATGGCCGTCATATTGACGAAAATCATGAGCATATTAGAATAAATTAGTACATCGGCGGCGGTTTTAATACGCTCATTGGAAGGGGTGCCGCTTTTGAAGTAAAAGCCCCAGGCCGCCACACACCCCCCCGCCCAAAAAGAGCTTGAAACCAGGATAACTCTCCAGATAATAGAAGGCGGAAAGAAAGACAGACCTGTTGCCAGCAGGCAGAGAATAGAGGAAAATAACATCAGTCCCCTGGCCGTTTTCATGGTTTTAATAAAAAATCCGCAGAGAAACAGCCCCGTAAAATGAGCGGCTATCAACGTGAAAACCATGGCCTGGGGATCGAAATCATGGCGCCGGGCCAAAGCATATAAAACCTGTCCCTCAAAGGGAAAGGCCAGTATCCAGGAAAAAAACAACGAAAACACAACAATGGACAATTTGCGTTCGTCCATATTAATAGTCAAGAAGCCTCTGCCGCTCTCACTGTCTGCCAAGGATGTTATACCCCCCACCGCTTCACATGCCGTCTATTTTACTCTTCCTTATACAAACAGAAAAGCATGATGGCCTGAAGAACCCCATGAATCAGTTCCGGATTTATTGTAACTAATAAAGATAAACTACCTACTCCCCTTTAAGGCAGTTTATCTCTGTTGTCAACAAAATCAGTACCTACCCCCGCGCCTACCCCGTGAAAGCCAACTATCCCTAAAGGCAGTATTAAAACTTTTCGGCCCCTGTTTTTCTTGTAGGATATTGCTGTTTAAATAAAGAATTTATAAATATTATGAGAATTTCAGAAGTGATTCCGGAAGTTAAAGCAGCTTTTAATTCCTGGGGCCGGTCCAGCTTGGCCCTTGCCTTGCTGTTTGCCTGGATATTGATTTACCCGATGCATGGAATTTTGCTGCAGGGAGTTTTTGGTTCCAATGCTTACCTTTTGGGACACATATTCTCGGCCAGCGAAGGTCTGGGACTGATTGCATCCGGTTTTTTACCCCCTGGTATAATTCGGAGCAAAGCATGCATCAAAGCCGCCGGGTTCATGATTTTTGTTTTTACAATTCTCTGGTCGGTGATACCGCAAAACGGCCTGATTGAGTATCTAATCTGCGTCCTGCTGGGTTTCAGTTCCGCCTTTCTGGTACTCGCCTGGGCTTCCGGTTTTACCGGCAATAAAGAACCGGAGCTGACCCTGGGAGCGGCAATGGCCCTGACCAATGTTCTGCTTGGCTTGACCGGATTCGCTTATAATATTCTCCAGAACTGGTTCATATTTGCCGCCATACTGATCGGACTGGTACCCATTGTAAGCGCTTTGCAAATAACCCGGACAATACCCCCGGAAGAAGACCGCTCTATGCCGAAAGAAAAAAAGACAGCCGGGACCGGATTCCACATCTTTCTGGGGGTGGTATCCCTGTCGGCTGTAGCATATTTTTCAGGCGGTTTTTGGTATCGGGCCGTGGTACCCGTTTTTTACTCAAATTGGCCGGATCTGATCGGTATTGACTCCTTTATATATGCATCCGCCGTTTTTGGCCTGGCCCTTTACGCCAGGAAGAAGCCCTTTTACCGGATCGGCATCATCAGCCTGAGTAGCCTTGGGATGGGGATGGCAATATCCATAATTGACTTTGAAATATCAGTTGCGTTGGTTTTATCCCTCACCTTTTTCGCTGCCGGCCTTGGAGCCATGGATCTGTTTTACTGGCTCACCCTGAATAAATTCTCCGCTTTCCTGGGCAGCCGGAAATCCTTCGGCTTTGGCCTGGGATTATCTCTCTTTTTTATCACGGCTCCCGGAATAGCCATGGATACAGGCGTTTTGAATCCGCTATTAAGCCCCATACCTTCTGTAATAGGCGCCTGTGTCTTGTTTTTGATTAGTCCCTTCCTGTTATTTTTGCTCCATCCCTTATCCACCAGTGCTCCCACGGGCGATGAAGGGCTAACTCTCACTCATGAGCCAACAGCCGCGAAAAAGACGGACAGTCTGATGGAACCTCCACAGCCCGCCTTTTGGCACAGCCTCACGAGCAGCGAAAAAAAAGTGTACGAACTCATCCGCAAGGGCCGGACCGACATTGAAATATCAGCCAATCTGTATATCTCCCGTCACACTGTTAAATTCCACGTCAGAAACATATTGAGAAAAGCCGGGGCGCCCAACCGGAAGGAACTGCTGGCCCAACTGGTTAACAACCGCGATCAGAAGTAAGACTGTCAGTTCCTCCCCTTAATGGTCCTTCACAATATTCCCCATTACATGCAAGGGCCAAATTTCCGTCAGGCCAGCTGCCGCCTGGCCAGCCCGGCAAACACGCCGTCCAGGCGCATTAGCTCCTCGTAAGACCCCTCTTCAATGATCCTGCCCCTGTCCAAAACGATGATCCGGTGGCAGTTCATCACGGTGCTCAGCCGGTGGGCGATCACGATCCGGGTGGCCTTGAGGCTGTCCAGGCTCCGGCTGACTATAGCCTGGGTCCTGTTGTCCAGGGCGCTGGTGGCCTCGTCAAAGTAGATTATTTTCGGCTTGTTGACAATGGCCCGGGCAATCAGCAGCCGCTGCCGCTGACCGCCGGAAAGGGTGGCCGCCCCTTCGCTGACCACGGTGTGCATGCCCATGGGCATGGCCTTAATATCCTGGTCCAGCCCGGCCATTTCCGCCGCTTCCCGGGCGTCGGCCATGGTCAGGTTGGGGTTTGAGCCCACGATATTGGTGAATATATCCCCGGCCAGCAGCTTGCCGTTTTGCAGCACCACCCCCAATTGGCGGCGCAGCGCGCGGACGTCCACTTTTTCAATGTCATGGCCGCTGTAGTAAACGCGGCCCGATGCCGGTTTCTCAAAACCCAGCATTACCCTGAACAATGTGGATTTACCGCTGCCCGAAGGCCCCACCAGCCCGATGTACTCCCCTTCTTTGATGTTCAGAGACACGTCGTTTAAGTTCAGCGGCCCGTCTTCCCGGTAACGGAAATTAAGATGGCTGACTTCGATGGAGCCGGACAACTCCCCCGGGTCCACCTTGGCTTCGTCATACTCCGGTCTGGTCTCCAGTATCGGTTTGGCTTGCTCCAGCAGGGGAATAACCGTGTTGACGCTCATCAGCATTTGCGACAACACAATCATGGCCACTAAAAAGTTGGTAAAGGCGGCGTTGAAAGCGATAAACTGCCCCGGGGCCAGGCTTTGGGCCGAGGACGAGGCCACGGCATAGAAAACGGCCATGGCAGCGGCCACCGGGAAAACACTGTTCCAGGTCTCCAGCCAACTGCCGAAAATCTGTTTCTGGAAAGTTACCTTTCTCTGGCGGCTGAATTCTTTGGACCACTGGTAAAACGCCCTGCTTTCGGCGCCGGCCACGCGGAATTTGGCCACCCCGCCGTATAACTGCAGAACCAATCCGGAGATATTGTTGGTAATATCAACGGCCTGCCGCTCGAATCTGATCATGACCCGGCTCACGCAATACGTCACTACCAGGGCCACCGCCAGTAATCCGAGGGCCATCAGGGCCAGCCTGGCGTCATAGTAAAAAAGCAGGGCCAGGTTAAAGCTCGAAAAAACGCTGGTGAGGATTGTGGTAACGGTATTCTCCGATACCAGCATCCGGCTGCGGGCAATGGCCATGGCCCGCATGGCCAGTTCCCCGGAGGTGTACTGTCTGAAAAAGGGCGCCGGCAGGCTCAGGAGCCGGTCCCAGACCGCGGCTTGAATGGAGCCGTCTATTTTGCCCAGGATGCGCTGCATGGCAAAGGACCTGGTCAACTGGAAGATCATGGCCGCCACGGCGCTGGCCGCCAGGAAAAGGGCAATATGCAGCAACTGGACCTTTTCGCCCCCGGGAATAACGGTATCGAACACTATGCCGGTGGCCACGGGCGCCACCAAACCCATCAATCCGCCCAAAACACCCATCAGGGACACCATTACCAGATCCTGCCGCCAGCAGTTTTCCCGCCCGAATACCAGCAGATCGGCCAGCCGCAGCGGATGCTCCGGCAGGGGGCGGTAAAAGGTGAAGGCAAAGGGCTTGACCCGGCGGGCCGTTTCCGAATCGGCCCGGAATATCGTTTGACCGGCCGGGTCATGGATTTCATAACATTCCGGAGACAGGGGCACCAGCGCCACCGGCCGGCCGTCTTCCTCCATGAAGGCCAGCAGGGGACCGTTGTCCTGCTCCCACCACCGGTCCTTCAAAAGCACCTGCCGGACCCGGATACGGACCGCGCCGGCGATATCCCCCAGCGGGTTCTTTGCGTTAGCCCTTTTATGTTCCGGCGGCGGGACTATTTTAATTTTCATCGCCCGGCCCACCAGCCGGCAGGCCTCCAGCAGGGGGTCGCCAAAGGAATTCTCTCCCGCCCCGGTGGCGGATTCGGGCTGCACCGAGGTCAGCAGCCGGTTTAAGGCGCTTTTCATTAACCGCCGGTCATGGCCCAGCTTGTCCCGGAAGCGCCGGCGATCCTTTTGTTCCTTCTCCCGCCGCCTGTCCAGGGCTGTTTGCATGAACCGAGCGTGGTATTCGTCCAGGTTAAGGGGCGGCGCCGGGGCATCATCGCCAGCACCGGCGCCGGCTTCAGCATCAGCGCCGGCAACCGCAAAAGCGCCGCCGGACCAGATAACGCCGGACAGCCCGGCCGCGCCGGTACAAGACGCCAGAGCGGCGGTCCACCTGCTCACGGCTGCGGTTAAAACTTCCCTTTGTTCCGGTTCGGCGGCCGCCGCCAAAAATTCAGTCCGGCCAAGCTGCAGCAGTCCGGCGCCGGTAAGGCCCGCAACCAGTACCCCCAACCGCCGTTCTTCCCCCGCGGGCCGGATGCCCATCAGCAGGTCGCCCGGCCCGGCTTCAAAGAGAAAGTCCCGGGCTCCCGCCGCCCGGCCGTCTTCAACCGGAACAGTAAACACGGATACCTTGCCCCGGGCCACCATCCAAAGCCGCTCCGGATCGGTCATCAGAAGGGGCTGGTTTCCCTCCACGGGTATGGATTTACCTGCTTTTTGAAACACGTCCGGAACAGTCACAAACTCACTTCCCACTTTAAGTTTCACTCTAAAGATAGGCGCAGTTTTTCAACAGCCGCTAGGCTGTGCTGATCAGGTCGGCATAATATCCGCCGTCTTTCATCAATTCCTCATGGCTGCCGCGCTGCACGATTTTACCTTTATCCAGGACGATAATCTCGTCGCAGTCCCGGATGGTGCTGAGGCGGTGGGCCACGATAATACAGGTGCAGCCCCGGCGCCTGATGCTCTCATCCACCAGTTTCTCGGTCAGGGGGTCCAGGGCGCTGGTGGCCTCGTCCATCACCAGAATGGACGGGTTGCCTGCCAGGGCCCGGGCGATTTCCAGCCGCTGCCTCTGCCCGCCGCTGAAATTGCCGCCCCCCTCGTCCAGCATGCTGTCGTAACCGCCGGGCCGGGCGGTGATATCGTCGTGGATGCAGGCGTCCTTGGCCGCCCGGATCATGTCCAACTCAGAAATTGTTTCATCCCAGAGGGTGATATTTTCTCGGATCGTGCCCCGGAACATGGAAATGTCCTGGTCCACCATGGCCAGCGAACCGGTAAGCGCCACCCGGGAGATCCCGGACCTGGCGCGCCCATCGAACAGGATCTCCCCGGACCAGTGCCGATACAGCCCGGTAACTATTTTGGCCACCGTGGACTTGCCGCTCCCCGAGCCCCCCACCAGGGCCACCCGCTGCCCCGGCCGCAAGGCCAGGCTGAAATCCTCAATCAGGGGCGGCTCCAGCGGGCTGTAGCCAAAGCTTACATTGCGCAGTTCCACATATCCGTCCAGTTTCCGGTGCGTTGCCGCGGCGTCGTCCTCCGGCTCGTCCGTCCGGGCTTGCCGGTCAACCGGGTACTTCAGCACATCGTCCAACCGGTTCATGTCGGCCTCTATTTCCTGCAGTTGCCCGCCCAGCCCCACCAGCCCGACCACGGGGTTCATAAAGCTGGCCATCAGGCTCTGGAAAGCCACCAGCCCGCCAATGGTCATGTCGCCCTTTAATATGATCAAGCCGCCCAGGACCAGCACCACCGCGTTGGTCATTGCCGAAAGGAACCCCGGTATGGCCGACAGGTACTGGTTGGTAACGCCGATTTGTTGTTCCGTGTTTAGCGCCCTGGCCTGAAACCCGGACCATTTGGCGAAAAAATCCGATTCCGCCCCGGTGGCCTTCAGGGTTTCAATTACCTGCAGCCCCGACATGGCCGTGCCCATCATCTTTCCCCGGTCCATCTGGAGCCTCCGGCTCAGGTCCACCCTCTTTTCGGACACATAACGCAGGTACAATACGTTTCCGGCGGCCACCACCGCACCCACCAGCGACAGCGACAGGCTGTACTGCACCATGAGCACGAAGTAAAAAACAACCATCACCAGGTTCAGGGCATTGACGGCCAACTGGCCGGACAGCAGCACCGCCACTTTGTCGTTGCTTTGCATGCGGGAACTGATATCGCCCGCGTAACGCTGGCTGAAGAACTCCACCGGCAGGCGGAGCACGTGCCACATGAACTGCCCCGAGGTGGACAGGGCAATTTTGGTTTGCAACCTCAACAGGTAATACTTTTGCATCCAGGTTAAAAGACCCCGCAGCAGTGCCGTCAGGCCCATGCCCAGCAGGAGGGGGGCCAGCCAGGATTGTTTGCCGGCCAGCAATATGTCGTCGACAAATATCTTGGAAAAAATGGGTATCAGCAGCCCGGGAACCACCAGGGCCAATCCCACCAGAATAACGTAGGTAAGGGCAATTTCCGAACCTTTTAACCGTTTCTTCAGGCCGCTGATGATGTTGGGTTTTTCTCCTCCGGGCACAAAATCCGCACCGGGCTTGAAGGCCAGGACCACCCCGGTGAAGGATTGGTCGAATTCGGCCTCCGTTACCGTCCTCGGTCCCATGGCCGGGTCGTTCAGCAGCGCCTGCCCGTTTTGAAATCCTTCCAGCACCAGGAAATGGTTGAAATTCCAGTGGATCATCACAGGCAACTGCATTTCTTTAACCGCTTCGGGTTCTTTCCGGAAACCCTTGGCCTCCAGCCCGTATGTCCTGGCCGCCTTCAATATATTGCTGGCCTTGCTGCCGTCGCGGGAAACACCGCAGGCCAGGCGCAGCTCTTCCAGGGGCACAAACCTGCCCCAGTAGCCCAGGAGCATGGCCAGGGAAGCGGCCCCGCACTCCACCGCCTCCATTTGCAGCACGGTGGGGACCCTCTGTTTTTTAGGTTTTACCCGCATCAGCAACAAACCCCCGTCCGCCCGTCAATCAATCAGCCGAAAACGTTTTTTTGATCATCGGTATCACCATGCCGATGGGCCTCATTTCACTTACCGCCACGGTGCCGCCGCAAAGGGTGCCGCTGTTGATTTTCACCGGCGGCCCTTTGGACGACGACCACTTGTAACCGCTTGCGGTGCTTTCGTCCGCAACCACGTCAATGCGCACCTCCAGGGGGGCGCCGCCGCCGGACAGCCTGGACGCCAGTTCCTCGCTGCCCAGGGTATTCATCATCCCCCGGGCGGTGGCGGGATACTCGGAAACCGAAACCACCCGGCCCAGCATAAATCCGTACTCTTCTTTTTTAACGGTGCTGGGGCTGATTTGGGCTTCCATGCCGGGCATGATGTTTTTACCCTCTTCCGCCCGGACATACAGGAGCACTTCCAGTTTGACCGTGTTGCCCATGCGCTCCATGCTGACCAGGTTCGCGCCGGGCTGGATGATGTCGCCTTTTTTGGCCTGCACCTCCAGCACCCGGCCGTCCACCCGCGAGGTTACTTCCATATTTTGATTCAGCTCGTCCTGCAGCTTGCTGATTCTATTTTCTGTTTCGGCTATTTTCATGGCCCTGGTGGTGTCAAACTGCTCCTCAAGGAGCTGTACGTTAAGCTGCGCCTGCTGCAGGTTCGCCTTATAGGTGATCACCGTTTCCTGCCATTCCCCCGCCGACAGCTTGGCCAGCTCCTCCGCCGCCGCGCGGGTCCCCAGGCGGGCCAGCTCCAGGTCCTTTTGGGCATTGGTCAGTTCACTTTCCGCCACCGCGCCGGCGGCGTACAAAACATTAAGCTTATCCACGTAGTTCTGAATATTCTTTTCGTTGATCCCGGCCTGCTCCAGGTTGATCTCCGCCCTTTGGACTTCATGCCGCAACCCGGATACAGCGCTGTTATAGTTGGCCTCCTCGTAGGGCAAAGTTGACCTGGCTTCTTTTATCTGCCTGAGCAGGCTGTATAGCTCGGACAATTCCAGGCCCGGGTTTTCTATTTGTTCCGGATCTTTTTTGCCGGGGTCCGTTCCCGATAATTCAAGTTTGTTCAAGTGCTCCAGCACAATCTTCAGGTCGTTAATCTGCTCCACCAGCTCCGGCTGATCCACCCGGGCCACCACGTGGCCCCTTTTGACCAGGTCGCCCACCGCCACGCTGACATCGGAAATCTGACCGCCCGAGGTATGGGTTATATTGTAGACACCATAGCTTTTGATGATCATGCCCTGTCCCGCCACCTTGGTGGGTACGCTGCCGAAAATGCCCCATAGCAAAGACGCGGCCAGGACGCAGCCGACGGCCAGCAGGGCGAACCAGGCCCGGGGCGTGGTCACCGTAAACATTTGGTCCAACTGCTCCGGAGACGACAGTCTCTCCAGGGACACCTTGCGGAAAATTCCATTACTCAAGGGCGCACTTCCTCTCTAAAACACCCGGTTTGCACCGGGGCCGACACGGGAGCTTCCGTCTTACCCTTCCCGCTGCCGGCAATAAGCACAGCGGCGGCGCAGGTCAAGTGAACATTAACGATGGTCAGGATGGGATCGATGATGGCGTTTATGGCCAGCAGCAGCACAATCGCCGCCCCGGCGGGCAAGCCCAGGGGGGTCAGTACAATCGCCACCATGGGCAGCGCCGCCACGCCGGGAGCCCCGGCCCCGGCAACGGCAGCCAGGATAGAAACCAGCAGGATCAAAAAGTACCCGTCGACACCCAGGGACAAATTATATAGCTGGGCCATAAATACCGCGCCGGCGGCAAATACCATCACCATGCTGTACCGGCAGATGACAATGCTCAGCGGCACCACCAGGTTAATCAGATCATGAGCCAGACCGAACCGGTCTCTTAATGCTTCAAAAACAGAGGGCATGGCGGCATAGCTGTTGCGGGTGCCGAAGGCTATCAGCAGCGGTTCCTTGAGCTCCCTGAAGGTTAGCGGCCAGGGTTTGGCCGTTACGGCGGAAATCAGCGCCGACCCCGCCAGGACCAGCGCCAGGCCGGTAATATGTATGATCACCACAAATTTGATCATGGCGATTAAAATTTCCATGCCGGTTTGAGCAACCTGGCCGGCCAGCATGCAGAACAAGCCCGGAGGCAGCGCGTACATGGCCAGGACGATAATCTTTTCAAAGGCTTTAAAGATTACCTCGGTGAAGTCCAGCAGTTGATCCGCCTTTTTCAAGGGCAATATGCCCAGAGTCAGCCCCAGAATGACGGAGAAAAACAATATCTGCAGGTTTTTTCCTTCGTACAGGGCGCTGAAAATGTTGGCCGGAACGAGCATCTGCAAAAGCTCTTGCAGCCCGAAACTTTCCCGTACGCCGGTATCCGCGCCGGGATTGTCCTGCTCATGTTGAATCAGCACCGCACCCAACCCGTCCAGGGAGCGGTCGTCCAACTGCCCGGGCTTGCCGGCCACCGCCGCCAGCATGCTGACGGAGCTTGTAATCAACAATCCCAACAGGAAAACGACCATGATGCGTTTTAATAAATTACCGACCTCCCTGGTCCGGAACAGCCGGCCGAAGCTGGTGACAACGGCCGTAATCATGATCGGAATTACGCACATGCTTAAAAAAGACAGGTAGGCGTCACCCAGGGGCGCCAGTTTAAAGGCCAGGTCCCGGTTAAATACTCCAACGGCCATACCGGCGGCCATGGCCAGCATAATCACCCATGGGTTTTTCAAAATCTGCCAACCGGCGGCTGAACCCCGGACCTCTGTTTGCTTCATTTGCTCCCTCCGCTGAATTCGTCCAGTTGCTGTTCAATCCGCAGCTCCTGTTTCATCAAATCGAGGTACAGGTTCAGCCAGGCCAGCAACTGCCCGTCCGCCGGCGCCACCGCCATGGCGATGGGATCCACACGGTCCTTGAGCACAAACAATTTGGTATATAAAGAAAGCTTGGGATTTTTGTTGATTTCGTTTTGCAGCTCGAACTGGTCATAAAAGGCGGCCGGCACTTCCCCGTCCCGGACGGCCGCCAGCAGTTCCTCCATCTGGGTGAAGGATTTGATTTCAGACCTGGGGAACAGAATTTTGCCGTACTCTTCGTAAGAAGTGGCCGCCCGCACCCCCACGGGCAGTGCGGAATTAACCACCAGTTCCAGGGGTTCCCGGTCCGGTTGTTTTGCTTCCAGCGCCGTCAGGGCCAGCCTGTTTACCAGCAGGGCCTGGTTGAAAACCACATAGGGCTGGGTATAACGGACCTTTTTTGCCCGGGAAAGGGTCACGCTCAATTTGGAAATGGCTATATCGGCCTGCCCGGCGGCCACCCGGTCCACCACTTCGTCAAAGGATTGGGACTGGCGATCAAAAACCACGTCCACTTCCAGCCACCCGGCTATATCCCGGGCCAGCTCCACATCGATCCCCGCCAGCTCCCCCCGGTCGCCGACATAGAAAAAGGGCGGACGGTCCTGGCTGAACATGGCCACCGTGAGGCGGCCTCTTTCTTTGATCCGCCGGATATCCGGCGCCAGCAGGGAAAGTTCCTTTCCCGCCGGTTCTGCCGGAGCCGGCGGCTGCACGGCGGTCTGCAGCGAAACCTCTTCCGCTGCGGCAAGGTTTTCTTTATCCGCCGGGGCTGCGTCCCGGCCGCACCCGGCGGTGGCGGCGCACAGCAAAAGAACGATGGAGATAAGAAACAAACGGGCCAATCCGGCTTTTAACATTACAGTTTTAGCTCCCCGTCCCGCAGTGTCTTGATTACCACCAGTTCCCCCACGTCGTCACCGTTTTCGGCGAAGGAGTGATAACCGGCCACCCCGGGCCAGTTTTTCAGACCTCTGAGATATTCGGCAATGGCCGCAGCATCGCCGCCGCCGGCCTGTCCGACGGCGGCGGCCACCAGTTTGACCGCGTCGTAGCCCTGGGCCGAGTACGCGCCGGGGGGAGTTTTGTACTCTTTGGTAAAGTTATTAACAAAATTCTTTACCGCCTCCCGGGAATTGTCCGGGTTAAAAATGGTGCCCACCGCGGTCCCTTCCGCCGCCGGGCCTCCGATCTCGGCCAACAGCGGGGAATCCAGGGTGTTGCCGGCATAGTAGCGGGTTTTAATGCCCACCTTACCGCCGCCGGCGATGAATTCGGCCCCCTCCGGCATGTTGCCGGCGATGAATATGCCGTCGAAGTCCAGGGCCAGCCACTTCTTATGCAGCCTTTGCAGGTCTTTCAGATCGCCGTAGTATGAAACGCGGTCCACCACTTTGATGCCGATGCCGCGGGCATAATCCTCGAAGGAATTGGCCAAGCCCACCCCGTAAGAATCCTCGGAGTAGTAGACAACCATCCGCCGGTGCCCCTGTCCGGAGCAATGAATAGCCATCCGGCGGGCAATTTCATCGTCGCCGGGCACATTGCGGAAGATATACCGGTACCCTCCTTGGGTCAGCTCCGGCGCGGTTGAAGCCGGGGAAAGCATCAACAGCCCGGCTTCTTCGTATATCCTGGCGGCGGGAATGGAAATGAAGGAATTCCGGTGTCCGATTACCGCCGTCACCTGCCGCTCTTGCACAAAGGACTGGGCGACGGCCATCCCCTCGGCCACGGAGCCCCGGTCGTCTTTCAACACCAGCCTAACCTTACGGCCGTTAACGCCGCCGGACTGGTTAAGCTCTTTAACAGCCAGTTCAACGCCCTCTTTAAACTGGCTGTTGTTGGACTCAAAGGGCCAGGCCACGCCAATGACAATGTCGCCCCCGCCCTTAGTCCCCAGGCAGCCCGTAATCAGGGCCGGTAAAACAAAGACCAGCAAGCAGGCCGCGATTAATTTGTTTTTTCCGGTCATGGCTATATCCCCCACAACATCAACAAGATGATAAACTACAAATTGCTGCCGACGGGTATGCAAAAATAAAAACATGTCCCGGGCTAGATATTTACCCAGCCCATCGGACTTTGCTCCGGGGAAATATATGCCAGATAAGGCTCCTCAATGGCCAGCGCCAGCAAGCGCCGGTCGACCCGAATCAGCAGCTTCTTTTCCAGCAGGCCGCGGATGCTTGAATCCACCTGCGCAGCGCCATAACCCCTTTCCGGCAGCAGCCGGCGCACCTGCTCCTCCGGTCTGGCCGCGTCGCATAAAAGATAGATCTCCCTTTCGGCACCGGCAAGCTCAAAGGAAGCAGCCACCGCCGCAGGCCGCGAATCACTGATAATTATTTTTTGCCCCTCCGCCCTCATGCTCAGCATCGGCCCTTTCGGCCGGACGGCCTCCATCATCCAGCGGTTGACCTCTTTCCTTAAATTCCGCAGCCCGGGGCGTGCGAACAGCAGGGCCAATCTGGGATCATCTCTCCGGCCGGCGCTGAACCGGTCGTCCAGCGTATAAGAAAGGCGGCTGATGGCCTCCGATGGCAGCGGATAAATCAGCGCGTCCAGGGACAAAGGCTCTAATTTAAGGGCATACTGGTCAGCGTGGTCGAAATAATGGCTATGGCGTTGATATTGGACCTCCAGAACTCCCATCGGTTCGCTTAAATGCGTCAGCAAGGGAACAAGCTCCGCCATCTCCTGGTACCAGTGGTCCTGATCGCCCGGCAGATCGCAGATGATGGACCATTTAGCCTTTATGCCATACCGGCGGCACCACTTCAGCGTCTGGATATTCTGCCAGGCCGTAACCCCTTTCTTCATCAACTTCAACGCATCGCTGTGCAGGCTTTCTATCCCGGGCTGGCAGATTACAACGCCTGCGGCCCGGAGCATCTGAATCTGCTTTTTGGACAAATCGGAACGGACTTCATAAAACAATTTATAGGGGGCGCCCCTGTCCGCAAGTTTGCCCAGCAAGTCATTGATAAACCGCTTATTTAAAACGTTGTCCAAAAACTCAAAGTGTTCCGCGCCGTACTGACCGCTGAGTTCGTCCAACTCGGCAAGCACCGCCCCGGCCGGACGGGACCGGTACGGTATTTGCGGGGCGTTCAGCCCGCAAAAAGTGCATTTCCCGTACCAGCATCCCCTCGATCCCTGGATGGGCAGGCTCGGCCGAATCGAGCCGCTTAGCGCGGGCAGCAGCGCCAGGGTGTCAAAATAGTCCCGATAGACAGGAGTAAGCTGCCGCCGGAAGGAATCCGCCACGGCCCGGTAACTGCTCTCTCCCTGCTCTTTAATTTCCCGGTATCCGTTCTCCCGGTGTAAAGGACCAAATACCCCCCTGGGCAGCCTGTCGACCGGTATGTGCCGGCCGAACTCAAGAATGCTGTTCACCAGCGGGACAATCAAATCTTCGGCTTCCCCCGACACGATATAGTCAACCCAGGTAAAATGCTGATGCGCGGTAAGCCCCATCACCGTCTCACAATCCGCGCCGCCCATTAATGTGATCACCTCCGGCGCAAGCGCGCGGATTTTCCGCAGCAAGGCCAGCGAGGGCACTTTTTGAGCCAGGCTTGACGTACAGCCCACAATGCGCGGGGACAGCCCGAGGATCTTTTCCGCCAGCTCGTCAATAAACCCCTCCGCCTCCCGGCGCATCAAGCCGAGCTCTTCCCGATATGCTTCCGGGGTCTGGCACCTGATTTTGCCTAAAGCGGGATAGGTACTGCCGGCAAACCGTTCCTCATCAGCGCAGAAATCAGGAAAAACAATGGGGGAAAAGGACCACTCCGCCAGGGGCAGCCTGGGATCGGGCGGGTGATGCCGGTTATAGAGCGGGAGCCCCAACTGCTCAATGAACAGGAGATTGGCGTAAATGCTCCTTGTCCCGATCCCGCCCGCAGTTAACGCCGCCTGCAGCAGGCCCAGCGCCAATGAAGGCAGATGCGGATTGTGGTAGGGCATGCTTACCAGGCACACCTCCGCAGACGTAAAAGGCAGGGCAATGGTTTTGTTTTTTAACTCCATTACCGAAGCCCTCCCGCCGCAACCTTCTGATCAGTCAGCAAGCCCTGGGAAAACAGTTTTTGAATGGTGGTAATCACCGACAATACGTGCGCGCTGTGCGCCGACATTTCGTCCAGCACTTGCGAGAATGTTAAATTACCCCCGGCAATCAACTCCCCCAGCTTAATCAAATAGGGCTTGCCCTCTAATTTATGCGCCTTATACTCATTGGCCAATTGAAATCCGTTGGCCAAAGACCGGTAACGTAAATCGGGACGAAAAGTCAGGATATCTTCAGACGCACAATGCTCGGGCATGCAGCGTTCCATGGTTGCGGCGATAAAATCATCCAGCTCCCGGGCGCTTGAAAAACGGCCCTCCGCGTGGACAAGATATCCCAGGGGAGCGCTGTCCGAGGGAGGGCACGGGCTGATCAGCCGCACCGTGCCCACGACCATATTAACCAGGTAACCGGTTACACACGCAATGGTATGGTCTTTGGCAGCCTCGGAACCCTCCTGTTCAGCTTTGACCTGACGGTTGCGCCCGGAGCGGGCCATAGACATTTTCATGACGTCGACATACTGCAGGATTAGATTGGTAAAAGCCAGCTCTTCAGCGGTGAACGTCTTATGTATACGGCGCAGCGCATTTAGAGAGAGCACTGAAAAACGATCCACAGACGTGTTATGCCGCCGGCGGAATTCCAGCAAGGAACGCGTCCATTGGAGATCCCGCAAGGGCGCCGAGGTGGTCGCCTGGGGATAGACGCCCGTTTTGCGGCCAAAATCAGCCGCAAACTTCAGGTAGTCCGGGTTATCGGCAGGATCTGTCGCCCAGTAGCAGACTCCGGTGCCCACCGTACTACCCAGGTGCTTTACGGCTACCTCCAAGACATCCCGCCAAAGTCCGGCGTTCTCTTCCGTATAGAGGAACACGTCTTTCAACGGCTCAGCCGCCAGGCCGCAAAAGGGACATTGCAGGGAGCAGCCCCGGGTTAATTCAAAAACAATGGTGGCATGGATCAATTGCTCGCTTGATAATTTGCCGAGCTGGCTGTTGCACCGGTTCACCTGGCGCCGGTGCCACAGATTGAAACGCTCGTTGGGCGTACCATCGCTGCGTTTCCTCCACTCCCGGCGCAACTGCTCGTGCGTCTCGCTCCACCGGCGCCACAACAACCCTTGCGGCTTGTCCTGCAAGTCATCCGCTGCAGGTTCGGCCTGCGACGCAAGCTTGGGCAAGAGCGCCGTTAACTGCAGCGGGTCCACGCCCAAAATTCCTCTTGCTTCCAGAAGCGCACCGCATCCGGCCGCGTCCCGCTCCACTGCGGCGCGGAATTCGGGATCTCCGGCCATACACTCCAAAAAGCGCTTGATATGGGCAATGGTTTTTAAATCATCGGGACTGGTTTCCTTTATTACATCCTGATAAAGAAACGGGCCGCTCATTTAATTGGTAACCGCAACAACACCAACCACTGTCAAATGCTGCACTAAAACCGCACCAACGATCCCGCCCGCCACAGACTCTAATTCTTCATCGCTTAGCTGCATATCCCCGGACTGAATTTCCTTCAGGTCATCCATTGTAAAATCGAATCCCTTTTGGTTGGCGAAACGAACAATTTCCTCCAGGTCCGGTCCGATGGTTTTTAACTCCTTTTGGAGCTCCGGATTGCCAAGTATTGTTTCATTAAAACGCTTTATTTCATTTTTAGCCATGTCCGCATGCACCTCCCTTGTACATTATTACAGCACCGCCAATGCCTTGACCTTTGTCGCAATCGTGAGGCCGGTACCATCGCCTATCTGCAAGGAACCACCGGCCACAGCAGTCAGAAAGCCGCCGGCCACATTTTCCAGCTCCTCTTCAGACAAAGCTTCATTTGCTTCCGCTGCGGCGGCTAACTCCTGTATTGAGAAATTATATCCTTTGGCATTGGCAAATTCGATAATCTTCGCCACATCGTTCCCTACATTTTTTAATTCTTCCATTAACTCTTTGTTTTCCAGAAGCGCCTGATTAAACCTTTGAATCTCAGACATCGTCATCCTCCTCCGGTGATTTGGATCGGGTATAGTTAAAGAATCAATACGGCAGTGACGTCGGCTATACCGGTTATAACGGCGGAAAGTCCTCCCGCAACGTTATTAAGCTGTTCTTCGGAAAGTTCTCCCTCCTGTTTGGCTTTAGCTTCCAGTTCCTCAACCGTTAATGCGTATCCCTTGGAATTTGCATAAGCAATCACTTGCTCCAAATCATTGCCGATCTCTTTTAACGCATCCAACATTTCCTGATTTTCCCTTACATCGTTATTAAACCTCGTAATTTCACTCATCATTTTTCCTCCTTTTCTTCTTTATTCAGGCGGCATAAACAAAAAAACTCTACTATAATCATAGTAGAGTACGCCAATTTACTATATTATCGCATGCGATATTTTTTGCGATAATTCTACATTATTTTCAGCGTAAGCGCTTTTTTAACCGCCGCCGCCCGTCCGGTGACATCCAATTTCCTGTAGATGGCCGTAA
Source organism: Bacillota bacterium (assembly GCA_023439185.1). Lineage (GTDB taxonomy): Bacteria > Bacillota > Desulfotomaculia > Desulfotomaculales > Desulfallaceae > BRH-c8a. The sequence goes on from JAEXOR010000059.1 coordinate 32,965, forward strand.
TATTCTTTCTCACGGTAACCTCCGCCAGAAAAAGGTTTGAAGCAATCTCCCCGTTGGTCTTGCCCTCTATCACCAGTTTGAGTACTTCCATTTCGCGGCTCGTCAGCAAAGGCGTCTCTTCCGGTCCCGCTCCTGTCATTTTGAAACACCTCTGATTGTCGGAATATTGGGCCGTATAAGCCGTAAGCTCAGCCAAATACCCATCCTTCCCGTGCTCTGTTGGCAGTTTTTGAAGGAGCTCAAGAATATCACGGCCGTATTCCGCAATGGGGAGTATAATGCGATCCGCCCTGCCAATCTCCAAAGCGGATGTAATGGCGGGTTTTGCCTCTTCCAGGCCATAAAGGTTATATTTGGCTGCCGCCTCCAATAAGTAGGCGTGAAGATAACCCAGCAGGTTATTAAAAAAAGAAAAAATCTGCCGCATATCCTCGCAGAGTACCTCGAGTTTGATATAGTGCTTTTGAACCAAAAGGTATTTTCCGTAGACAATATAATTGAATCCCATCCCCTGATACAGGACCTCGCTCTGGTCGATATCCCCCAACTTGAGCCAGTCGGCAATCTGGTTTTCTGTTCCGGTTATCGCTCCCATATAGCCGGAACACAAATCAAACGCACTGCTTAATATGGGAATGCTGCGCACCTTAACTTCCGCGCTTAAATCATCCATGATCTCCAGCGCTTCATTCCACTGGCCCCGGGCTGAACAAATCCTGGCCAGCGCAAACCGGGCGCCCAAAATGACGGCAAGCTGCTCCATGGTTTGGGCCTTGTATATGGCTTTGTGCGCATAAATCTCAGCCCGCTCCAGGTCTCCGGTTTCCAGGCAGTATTCCGCCTGCAGCAAATCGTCGAATCCCTTGCCGCAGCCGCCGGCCATCTCCATGTAATAGGGGAACATTTCCTGCACGCACCGCATTGTCCACAAAAATTTCCCTTTTTCGCGGTAATAGAGATACAACGAATGAGGCGAGCCAAAGGTGATAATTTTATCTTTATTCGCAATCAGTGAATGCCCCGCCAGTATCTTATGCGCTCTGGCCAGCCTTTTAAGCATCAGAGCGGCGTCATTAAAGCCGGTATAGGCTTTGATCAGCTCCATTTCTCCCCCAATGCGCTTTTTCATTACCTCAGGGACGGCGTTGTTTTGGTAATACTGCTCAATTTCGGAGAGCAGGCCGGCGCCTCCAATCCGGTCCACATTCGTAACATAAAAACCGGTATAGGCAAGATAACCGATGGGGTGGCGATATTTTATTTCCAAAGGTATCTGCTGAAACAGTTCCAATATATACCGGGGATTGCTGTCGATCACAATGTTTATCTCGCTTTTCTCAAATTCCGCCAAAATCAGGTCGTATTCCCCTGCCTTTAAGAGATAATTCAACCCTGAAATGATATCCCCGTTCTGAATGCACCATTGGCCGGAACGCTTATATAAATTTTCTATTTCAATATTTTCCGGCTGCTCCGCAAGTATTTTTCTTAGATAGTTATTTAATATATTGTGAATCCGATATGCGCCGTCCCGGTCGTCATACCGGATAAAGGAATTCTCATCGCTTAATTTTCGAATGATCCTTTTTGTTTCCCTATCCCCTGTCACGTAGCCTGCCTGCTCCGGTGTAAAACTGTCAAGGATGCAAAGGGATTTTAACATAGATACTTCCCTGTCCGTATACCTTGACATCACCGCCGTTTCAATCAGTCTTTCGATACTTCCACCGGGTTCCACCCTGCCTATTTCGGCATATCTCTGCATAATCAGGTATACGGCGGACACCCAGCCTTCCGAAATCTCATAGACCTGCTTTGCCGTATCATCAGATATGTAATGGTGATATAAATTGAAGTATTCCTTTATTTCCTCCACACTAACTGCAAACAAGTGACTTTTTATCAGATAGCAATATCCCTTGAGCGCCAATTCATAAATATTCATTTCAGGGATTGCCCGGGACAGGATCAGGATATGAAATCCCTCAATATTCAACCGCACGAGCCGTTCCACCAGTTTGTCAAGCTCAGGGGAATGGGCATAGTGGTAATCATCTATCACCAATACAATGTTGGTCATATAAGCAAGGTCTTCAATCATTTTCAATATCCGTTCTCTTTGCGGAACGTCAACCGGGAACCCTAACGCGCGCAACTGTTTACCCAACTCCGGCCTGGCTTTGACCAACTGGCCTGTAAGCGAATCCCATATATACTGAGGGGACGATTCATCGCTTTCGATCGATAACCAGATGTATTTTGCCCCACATTCATTCAAATAGTCCCTTGCCGATGTCGTCTTGCCATAACCCATGGCAGCCACCGCCAATGTCAGCGGATAGCTGAATAAATTATCAAACTCTGCGCTGATATGCCTGCGTTTCAAAATAAACTGCCGCATTAATACGCGATACCACCTTCACCGAATAAAACGCTCATTTTCTCACCCAACCCTATTTGTCTTTTACATATACTATATTAGTAAGTATATCTATGGCCTCATTTCAATTCAACGGAGGAAACATCAATAATTCTCCATTGCCCAACATCGTCAACAAAATAAATGGTTTGTTTGGCGAATTCATCACCTAATTGGTTAACCTTTCCCGCTTCTTCTTTAAAATATAGTAAATCCGCGTAAAATACGTTTCTAAACCCCAGGTGGTCACCCAGGTAATATTCAGTGTCGGGATAGGCGTTACTAAAGTATTCATGATCCAGGTTCGCCCAGGGGAAACTATCTTTAAGCCTGGGATATACATAATTGGCCGCCGCCTCTTGCCGCCCGGCATTTAGCAAGTTGACAAAATTATAAATTGTCTGTTCGGGTTTATAATACTCTAACCAATATGTATCTCTGTCGAAGAAATCAATAGTATAATAGCGCCAATCGGGCCAGATAGGAAATTCCTTGATTATTTCTCCCGAGTCTTTGTCTTTAATGATCACTTTATAGGTGCGGTTGTTTTTTAACTCAATATCTTCTCCATAAGATTCAAAGTGATAAACATTGCTATCGTTATTAAGATACCTCATACCTCGTGTCAGGGACACATCGTAGTCGCCATAGAGCCTGACGGTCGGTAGGTGTTTTGTAAAATTATCTGCGTTTTCAGCATTTTTGGATGCTATAATCCCCTGCAGCTTGATAGTCCTAAGATCCTTCTGGAAGGCATAAGGCCTGCTATAGAAATAGCAAACTCTAACAAAAGCATTGCGAAGCCTGGCGTTGTCGATATTGTTACCGATTTTCCAATACCACGGGATTTCGTCGTAAGTATAGTATTTTCTTTCATGGTTATATACAACGACATTCTTTAGAATGATCACAGCTTCGTCCGTTTCCACCCGGCCCCACAAAGGTGTTCTTTTGTAAACCAGGATATGCTGTCCGTAAAAATACACTGATACGATCAGCCATAGAAATAAGAGCAACAAAACAGTTACCGGGAGTTTTTTCTTCAAATTCATCACTACCGCAGCCTTTCTTCGAGAACTTAGCTTTTACACATTGCCGGAGGCAACTAAAAATTGGTATACTCTCATTATACATTCAGCGTCCCAACCTGTTATGAAAGGATGAGGTCCATGCCAAGTAAAGTCTATTTCGTCAATTTACGCTCCAGAGCATATAAGGAAAACAAAATCAGCAAGATTAGAGACCTGTTCGACCGCGCTGGCTTCAACGATCTAATTCAAAAAGATGACCTCACCGCCATTAAGCTTCATTTTGGTGAACACGGCAGCGACGGTTTCATCAACCCCGTTTTTGTGCGGCAGGTGGTGGACAAGGTCAAAAGTAAAGGCGCCAAGCCTTTCCTTACAGATACCAATACCCTGTACTCGGGCAGCCGCCATAACGCAGTGGACCACCTGATTACGGCCCTGGAGCACGGTTTTGATTATACCGTTACCGGCGCTCCGCTGGTTATCGCGGACGGATTGCGCAGTGAAAATTTTATTGATTATGAGATCAATAAAAAGCATTTCAGCAAGGTAAAATTGGCCCGGGATATGGTCAGCGCCGACAGCGTGATCGTGTTGTCGCATTTTAAAGGCCATGAAATGGTTGGTTTCGGCGGCGCCATTAAAAACCTCGGCATGGGCGGGTCGCCGGCAGCCGGGAAAAAAGAACAGCATGCCGCCAGGATGGTCGTCAATCATGAAAAATGTATCGGCTGCGGGCAGTGCAGTGATGTTTGTCCGGAAATGGCCAGTACCCTTAACAACAAGAACAAAGCGGAAATTGAGTTGGGTAAGTGCATCGGCTGCGGCGAGTGTCTAACGGTATGTCCTGAAAAGGCTATCGGGATGAACTGGGAGACCGAGCTCCCGGCCCTGATTGAAAGAATGACCGAATACGCTTATGGAACGGCAAAGGTCCATGAAAAACGGATCGGCTATATTAATTTCCTGCTTAACATCACTCCGGATTGTGACTGCGCCTCCTGGAGCGACGCGCCCATTGTTCCGGATATCGGTTTTCTGGCGTCAACGGACCCGGTGGCCATTGACCAGGCCAGTTACGATCTGGTGAACAAACAGGTTGGGTTGTCCGCGTCTTTGCTCCCGCATGACTGTGGAGCCGGGGCTGACAAGTTTCATTGCTTGAGGTCTTACATCGACGGAACGCTGCAATTTCGCTACGGGGAAGAAATCGGTCTGGGCAGCCGGGAGTATGAGCTGATTGTCCTGTAATGTTTAACCTGATAAACTTTGTTCTCCAGATTACCGTTGATTCCTCCATATGTTGGTTTATCCAAAGCCGGCGCTGCAGAAATATTATCTGGGGATATTATTATTTCTAACACTGTAGTGAATTCGGTAGTACCTTTTGTCGTTTTCATGCCAAGCCGCTATTCCTCCTAATAAACCAAACCCTAAAAGAAGTAACGACAGCAATGTTAACATACCGCCTGATAATTTTGACACTATATATACCGGAGTACGGCCGTTTACCAGAAATTGCGATGCAGCTACCAGCAATATCATTATAACAACCATTTTTAGCCCTTCTCCGGCTACATTAATCCAAAAACCCTGTTCTCTTTTTTGCCGCCATTTTTTATAGAACTTTTTATCGAATTTTTCATCCAATACTATTCTATAAACAGTAATCGGCATTAGGAAAATGACGCATGCATAATAAAGGGCTGCGGAATAGACTTCAGTAAACACAGGCAAGGCTAACATAGCTATGAACCATATGATCAGGGCAATAATTCGTTTGGATTTGTTTAATCCCATTTTATTCAATCCTTATTTCGCATATTTTCCGGGGGCAGGATAATGAAAATATTAGGTATTATTGGAAGCAGAAGAAAAAACGGCAACACGTCTTGTTTAGTACAAGAAGCCTTAAAAGCAGCCCAAAATGAAGGTGCAAAAACGGAATTAATTTTTCTTGGTGATTATTCCATAAAAGATTGTATGGGTTGTGAAGGTTGTAAAGATACCTTAAAGTGCGTGATCAATGACGACATGCAAAAAATATATCCCCTTCTTTTGGAGGCAGACGGCATTATTTTGGGCTCTCCTACCTACTTTTATAATATATCGGCTGACATGAAAGCTTTTATAGACCGGTGTTATTGTTTTGAAATATTTGCCGAAGACGACCGTTCTTGCTGGATGGGTGTAAATGAAGTTTTGGGCGGCAAATATGCTATTGCGATAGCCGTTTGCGAACAACATGATGAAAACGATATGGGCTTTACCCCCGCGGCGATGTCCAAACCCCTGGAGGCCTTGGGATATAGAGTGGTGGACACGGTCAAAGTCCTGGGTCTTTTTAAAGCCGGCGAAGCTGCACAAAATAACCAAGCATTGGAGCAATCCAGAAAAGCCGGAAAAAGATTAGCAAAAACCATAGCGCTTAGAAAAGACATGGAAGTAAAAGTCAAAGAGATAAAGAAGTTGATGATCAAATGAACGTTTCAGCCTTTTTTTTCTTTGATCAAACTATATCCCAAGGATAGAACAGATAAACCTACGAAGCCAATGAACACCCAATCTAATGAGGTCCAATTAGAACGATACCTGGAGAATAACGCCCACAGCAACCATAAAACCCCCACAACTACAATTATTTGTCTATAAAACATCATTAAAAACATGCTCCACCTCCTCTGCGTAGAAACTTTACCTCAATATATTTCATTTAGCTGTAGTAAAATTATACCATGAAAGCCTTGGAGGTGCCGGATAAGTGCTTAGATACATGGGGGGATTCTGGGAATATGGTTTTGAGTATGACGCTCAGTCCCTGACAACTTTTTTGCTGACTCAAGGAATTAATAAAGAAGGATTTGACTTTTTCAAACAAGTCCAAAACAGCTTGATATTGTGTTTTTTCACCCCAAGTCCAGGATTCTACATTTAAACATGCAATTTTAATGACCTTGGCCAGACCCAACCTGACAATAATCATACAAGAAGGTGACCTTTAGGAAATAAATGTGGATAGGCGGGAGGCGCCATTTATGCAAACTGAAATAAATAACAGTTTGTATACCTACGATGACTATTTAAAACTGGATGACGCCAATCAATACGAGTTGATTGGGGGGAAATTAATTTTGGTTCCGGCACCATTGATGTTTTGTTAACCAATACAGACAAGCCACAACCGGATATTCTATTTATCTCTAAGAAAAGGATAGATATTATCACTGAAAAAAATATCCAGGGTGCACCGGATTTAATAATTGAAATATTGTCACCCTCAACAAGCAGCCGGGATAAAGTAGAAAAGAGCAGACTTTATTATAACCATGGAGTAAGGGAATATTGGATAGTTGATCCTGATATTAAAGTTATAGAGGTCTTAACGCCGGGGGAAGAGTATTGGAATATTGCGGGGGCTTATGGTATGGACGATATAGTTGCCTCACCTCTCCTGGCCGGTTTGGAAAAAATACCGCTTAAAGATATTTTTCTTTAGGAATCCCACAGTATTATCTAAGCATCGGTTTTGGTTAAACCATCCGCGATGTAATCTATAATTACGTCCATAATTTTAGGAAACAACTCACTATTTAACTCTTCCTTATGCAACCGAAGAAGCATGATGGCGTGAAGGACTCCATTAATTACTTCCGGGTCTTGATCTTTGAGTACGCCGCGTTGGATCAAGGCTTGAACAAAAGCAATTCCCTTTTTGTCGTTTTCCTGCGCAAACTCTTTGACAAGCTGTTTAGGCAATTTACGCAATATGCGTTCAGAATCCCGCTCCTGAAACCAATGCTGCAAAAGGGGATTTTCATCCGCCAACTTAAAAGCCATATGCAAGAAGGAAGAAATCAACTCTCTGGGCGGAAGATCCTCCCGCAGGTGTCCCCCGATCAGCCGGCCGGTAACCTCTTCCTGGTGTTGCAGAATGATAAAAAAGAGCTCCTCTTTCGAAGAGAAAAACTTATAGAAGGAACCCTTGGCAATCCCGCACGCCTGCACAAGATCATCAATACTGGTTTTGGCCAGGCCGTATTGAGTAAAAAGCTCTTTGCCCTTGGTCAAAAGACACTGCCTTATTTCTTCCTTTTCCCTGTCAGTAAATTTAGCCATGTCCGGACTCCTTTAATAAATTTTTGGTGAATATATATTGACATTCAGTCACCAAGTCTTTAAAATAATTATATCAATCGGGTTGGAAAATGTAAACTCAGGCTGTTCCGGCGGGCAGCCTTTTATTCCGGCCCTTTGATGACTGAGTGATTTATAATAGTCACTAAGTTGACTTATTCACCCAAAATAAAATTAAAAAGGACTGATTAACCATGCCAATCGCTAACATCAATGGACTCAATCTAAATTATGAAATTCGCGGCACAGGCCCCCGGGTTCTGTTTATCCACGGCATAGGCGCCGATTTGAAAAATCCCATGGGCATATTTAACACTCCTCTACCACAGCATTTCACCGTGCTTGCCTTTGACCCTCGCGGAATTGGGGAATCGGAATGCCCTGCCGAACCCTACAGTATGGCCGACCTTGCCGACGATGCCGCCGGTCTGGCGGCATCGGCAGGCTGGGATCATTATCACGTGTTGGGTGCCTCAATGGGGGGCATGGTGGCCCAGGAATTGGCCCTTCGACATCCCTCCGCGGTGGACCGCCTTATCCTCGTAGTTACCCATGGTGGCGGCGTCAACTCCGGACCAAGGGTGCTGGATACACTGGACGAAATGTCTACCGCCGAAAAACTAAAATTATCGGATACCAGGAAGGATGAAGCCTGGATAGCCGCCAACCCCGAAATGGTGAAACAATTTGAAGCCCGGTTCAAAGCCGCCCGAGACGCATGGCATGCCGACCCGGTACGCCTCCGGAGTTACAACTACCAGGTTGAAGCCTCGTTAAAGCATGATGCCTTTGACCGCCTGCCACGGATTAAAGCTCCAACCCTTGTATTCGGCGGACGTTACGACGGCGGTTCCCCGCCGGAAGTAACAAAAGCGATGGCCGAACAAATTCCGGGCGCGCGTTACGAACTTGTGGAATCAGGGCATGGGGACTGGTATTTTGACCCGGTTGTCTGGCAAATAATCATTGATTTTCTGAGTAAGTAGATCCAAAACAAAGGGGTGGAATTCTAATGGGTTATCAATAGGCATTTTATTTCGGCGCGGAAAGCTAAAATATTTGACGCCCCAAATGCGGGGCGTTTTTCATTTTGGCAACACCACACATAATGCTCAAATGGAAAGCAAATAATGAATAAATAATAGCATTTTACCCACCCAAAGGAAGTGAAGACTCATTTCCACACATGTAATTATTAAAGACACTCTGATATTTGGCGCGTTGGCCGGGTTAATTGGCAATATTCCCAAAACCTTATTGGCATGGATTTTTCACTATTTAGGATATTTGAAGTATACCTTCATTCATATCGCGGCAGGGTATTTTGTCCCGGCTGAATTTATTGACAGTCCTGTTGCATTAGCTACAGGGTTTATAGCCGACTACACTATGGCCGCCGTCTTTGGTTTTGCTCTGTACTTATTGTTGAAAAAAACAGGAATGGATTACGCCGAACTTAAAGGCATAGGTTTTGGAGCATTTGTATATATAATTTTTTACGGCGCGTTTATGGCCCTTGATATTACCAGAGCCAGTCTATTGACGCCGTTACCAAATTTATTGTTATTCTTTCCGCATATAATTTTGGGCGGCTTTACCGCCTGGATTATCAAAAGATATGGTTTTAGGCCGGCAAAATAGATTGTCTGCCTGGAGAATTCATTTGGTCACATCCCATGGCGGTATTTTTCCTCGGGAATATAATGATTAAAAGTTTAATTACCGCATGGGGGTAGGAGATATTGGATATTTTAAAGGCTTTTAATTTATTTAATTATTTACTGGGAACAATTGTGGTGGTTAACGGATTTTATGTCTATTCGACCACAGGTAAGATACTGCCCTTTTATGTGGCTCTGGCTATTATCATTGCCGGTCCGCTGGAGGATTTGCTGATCTCTTTGGTCCAAAATTCCCCTGCTCTTTCACCCGCCGATAAGGAAAAATACGTTTCAATAGTGGATAACGTCACCAGTCTGGCCTTTTTACTTTTACTGGGACTGGCAGTCTTAGAGGTCCAATAATGGATACGGCATTAATTTAGAATTAGGATATAATGAATAAGTAGTTCTAAATTAAGGGGTGTTAAACCTCTATCAGTCCTGCTCGGTTAAAACCTGCGGACCGTTTTTAGTGATGGCAATGGTATGCTCATATTGAGCCGACAGGCTGCCGTCCGCTGTTCTGGCTGTCCATCCGTTCCGGTCGATGGTCAGGTTATAGGCGCCGAGATTGATCATCGGTTCGATGGTAAAAACCATCCCTTCGGAAAGTCTGGGCCCTTTGTTCGGGTGACCGTAATGGGGCACCTGCGGGTCTTCATGCATGTTTTGACCGATACCGTGTCCCGTAAACTCACGGACAACGGAATACAGATGGGATTCGGCATGCACCTGAATGGCATGTGAAATATCGCCAACCCGGTTACCTGTAACAGCCTTGCCTATACCGATGTACAGGCACTCCTTGGTTACCCGGAGGAGCTTTTCAGCCTGTTCACTTATCTGACCCACCGGGTAGGACCAGGCGGAATCGGCCAGCCAGCCGTTGAGATTGACCACCATGTCAATGGTGACGATATCACCTTCCCGAAGGGGTTTTTGAGTCGGGAATCCGTGGCAGATTTCATCGTTCACCGAAGCGCAAATGGCAAAGGGGTAGCCTTTGTAGCCCTTTTGCTCGGCCTTTGCCCCATGGGATTGAATAAAGTGATCCGCAAAGTGATTAATTTGCATGGTTGTAATACCGGACCGGATGAACTTCCGAAGTTCCCGGTGGCAGGCGGTTAGTATTTTAGCCGCTTCCGCCATCAGCTCGATTTGCTGCGGGGTTTTAATTATAACCAATCTGCAATCCTCCTGTTGCGGACTTGGGAGGGAGCTATCTTCAATAGTTTGATTAAAATGTTTAGATATCTACTGGTAATTCTATCATGTTTATTATTTATACTAAATATTTTTTCTTTGGCATCCGGAATAAGATTGTTTGATTCCGAGCTTCTGCCCATCATTCTTTTTAGTACGTTAAATTTATTTATGTTATTCACTTACTGGCTGTTTGGCAAGGTAGAAATGCAATTTGCGAAAGCAACAGAGAATAAAATAATTAAAATATTATCCACAATAGGGTTTGGCGGAAATATAGTCGTATTAATTCTGTGCATATTAATCATTGCCGGATTTGGGGTTATTCCTTAGGGAATGTCTTATTCACTATTTCGTCAACACAATTTTTCCTTCCCTTATCTCATATACCAAATCCGCCACATTATCTAAAAGCCTGTGATCATGCGAGATAAATAAAATTGTACCCTTATAATTTTTCATTAATGCTTCCAAAGCTTCAATGCTTGGTAAATCGAGGAAATTACTCGGTTCATCCATCAGTAGAATATTATAACGCCCCAACAGCAATTTAGCCAGCAGTAACTTGATAGTTTCACCACCGCTTAATACTGATAAGCTCTTACGAATATCATGTTCAGAAAAGCCCAGCGATGCCATCACCGCACGAACTTCATGCACCTGGTAATCACAATTATCCTGCATAAACTCCATGACTCCTTGATTACGGTTATATTTATAACCGTTTTGGTCAAAATAACCAATCACAGCCCTGGGAGAAATTATGATCCCTTCTTCACGGTTTAAAATCATTTGCACTAAAGTTGTTTTTCCCGTACCGTTACCACCGGTCAAAGCCGCTTTTGCTCCAAGTGGGATTTTAAAGGATGCTTTTTCAAACAACACTTGATTGCCGAATTGTTTACTAACTTCCGTACCGGTTATCGGATATGGATTATGGAGGTCCAATGCTTCGCTCTGCCGGAAACGGACAGTGCGAATGCTTTCCGGAGCTTCTACATCTCCGAGAACGGCAATCCTGTGTTCCATGGACTTAACAGCATTGTACAGTGTTTTCTGCTTGCTGCCTGTTGTTTTCTGATGCCCCAGACGTCCACGACTTTCAGAAGCGTTTTTCTTTGCCGCACCCTTTGCTTTCCGGTCTATTTTGCGGGCCTGCTTTCTCTTTTCCTCGGCAACCCGTTTTAACCGGTCACGTTCCGTAACAAATTGTTCGTATTTTGCAGCCTGACTCTGCCGTTCATCTTCCTTCTGACGCAGGTAATCGGAATAATTACCCCAGTACTCTATAATTTTTCCGTTTTTCAGTTCCCATATCTTATCCACCACCTGATCAAGAAAATATCGGTCATGGCTGATAATCAACAATGCGCCGGAAAAAAACTTCAACTGACCGATTAAAAAATTGATCCCCTCAAGATCCAGGTGACAGGTGGGTTCATCCGCAAAAATACCATGCACCTGTTCTGAAAGGGCCTTCGCTATTTTAAGCCTGGTTTCTTCGCCGCCGCTCATGGTCTGCACCTCTAACCGGGCGACGCCCAGTTTGCCCATCAGCGTATAATCTTTGACCTCTTGAGCTGTTATTTCATCCAACTGCGGGATATAAGCGAACCGTCCGAAACGGTTGACCTTACATCCCAGCGGAGTTAATTTACCCAATAGCACTTTAAGTAAGGTGCTTTTTCCCGCACCATTCGCCCCTACCAGACCGATACGGTCATAGTCGTATAATTCCAATTCATCAATATCTAAAATGTCACGCCCGGAATATTCCACAAGGACATTTTCTGCTTTAACTAATAATCCCATGTTTTTCCCCCTATCTAAAACCGCAATAAAAAATGCAGACTAACTCCCGCAATGCGAGCTTTAGTCTGCATGTTAACGTTAAAACGCACGAGAACAAACGTATAACCTGGATGGCTATACTTTCCTTATCCCATGCCCTGGTTCGCTTAAATAAGCACAGCAAAAAAGCCCACAATTGTGGATAGTATTATCGCTTTTTTAACTGGCTTATCTTAAACGAACAGACCACATGGATATAATGTTCTCCTTTAGTTCACTAAATGCAGAATTATTCTATCATGAACACCGCCCGATTTGTCAAGGGCGGCATCCTGGTAATTTTTATCCGGTGCCTTTCAATACTAACAATAAACCCACACCCATTAGCAAAAGACCTATGGTAAAAGGCGAAAACCCCACCCATTCACTAAGAATAATTGTAATTTTACTTAATTTCTTTTCCTTAGTATAGTGCTTTAAAAGGTAGCCAAAATATCCAACAATCATAATGATGCCAATAATCATGGCGATAATACCTAAAGCTACCAGTGCGCTCAATATAAGCTTGCCTCCCTTAAACCTCGTCGCGAAAGAGATCCTCTAAAAACCTCTCTGTTTTATTTAAAAATTCCTTTGTAATCAGATAAGCTTCGGTGTCTTCATACTGGATACCCTTAATAGAGGCACCGTCGAAGGAAAAAATTTTTGCACCCGGGTATCCCAGGAGAATGGGCGAATGAGTGGCAATAATAAATTGAGCGTTACCGCCGCCAACCATTTGATTTATAATCCTCATGAATGCCAACTGCCGGGTTGGTGACAGCGCTGCTTCGGGTTCGTCCAGCAGATAGATGCCCTTCCCGCTAAATCTGTTCAAAAATAAAGCTAAAAAGGACTCCCCATGAGATTGCCGGTGCAGCGACCTGCCGCCGTAGCCCCCGTAATTAAAAGTAGGATCGTCCCTGGCCAACTGGTCAAGGTGAGATGCAAAATGATAGAAGCTCTCCGCTCTTAAAAAGAAACCCCGGGTGATCTTCGGCAGCCAGGATAAGCGTATGTAATCACCCAATGCGGCCTGGGAAGAATCAACATCATGCGCATTATTTCTCCCGCCGCCCGCGGTGTTAAACTGACACTGGTATGCGATAGCCTCAAGTAAAGTAGACTTTCCGGAACCGTTTTCCCCAACAAAAAAAGTTACTTCGTTAACGAAGTCCAATGTATTCAGGCTTTTTATCACCGGGATGGAGAATGGATAAGTATTAAAATCCGCAATTTTTTCTTGGAGCAGAGTAACTTTTCGCAAAAACAAATTAAACCCTCTCCCGTGTCTGATTCGGCATAAAAGTTAGCCTTCGCCTCTAAGCTTCTTATCCGTATACTTCTGCCGATTTTCACAACGTCTTAGCAGGTCGAAGGTTGCCTTATAGTGTTTTCCTGCGCCTTCGTCAACCATCTTTTGTATTTCACACAATTCATCCCTTTTTGCCGGATAGTCTATCTTAATCTGGCCGGATTCACTGTTACAAACCCAGAAATACAGCACCTCAAAAGCGGTGCTGTCAGGTGTGGGGCACAAACGGCGCAGGATATGATCGTAGGGTATTTGCTGCTCGTAAAGCTGGCGCACATAACCGTCATGGGTCAGCCACTCCGGGGCAGACCGGAGCAGTTCCTGGGCCAGGTGGGTTTCAACCAAAAACCTTGCCCCTTTCTGAGTGTTTCCAAGGCCTACCACTCTGGCCAGCGTGTCATCCTGAGGCAGCATTTTTCTAAAATTGCTCCTGTCCAATCTGGGGTCAAAGGTTAATCTTCCCTTAACCATTGCGCCTCTCAAAAGAAGACCCTTGTTTAGTAACTTCATGAAAATAACCGAAAATACTTTAAGGGCATTTTCCGCATCATCACCATACGCAATCAGGCTGTCGCTAAACATGGATACTTCAAAGCTGTCTTTAACAGTACACTTTTCCTCCAGGGTGGAGAATGTGGTATTATAAAACTCGTTTAATTTTTCATATGCCTTATCCGAACTTAACTTGTATATCGATGAGATTCCAAGCAAATCCCCAAAAAACGTAAACTTCATGGTGCCCTCCTTTATGACATAGTTCTTGATTAGTAAGTTATGATGCTTAAATGGTGTTATTATTCCGCACCAAGTCCGATTATCCTTTTCTCTCAAAGAGGCATATCACCCGGTAATTCAGCTGCTGTCATCCCCTTGGGTCGGTAAACATCGCCATTGTAACGGGGTATGATGTGCATATGAAGTTGGAAAGCCTTCTGGTCCGCTGCCCGGTCCAACTTTATCCCGAAGCCGGCTTTTCATTCTATTTTTTAAGGTTTTCTTAGCTTGATCCTATTTATTTCTTCCTTACTTATAAACTTCCTGGCTGGTTGTGGGTATGGTATAAATCTCATTGATTTCTTCTTCTCATATTGCTGAGTTGACGATGTACTGGTGAGTTTCAAATAACCCCAAGTAGCTATTGGAAACCATATTAAAAAAGGTATTATCGAGTCTATTATTCCATGAGCAAGATATAAAACACCTAGTTTTGAAATCATTTGGCAAAAAGCTATGCTATACAGAACCGCTACAGTTACGTATATATACATATACGTTTTTCTTTTAGGCAAGAAGTAAAAATACATAATAAAAAATATTGACCATGCGACAGGCGCTAAAAAATGTATTCCGAATAAGCCAAATGGCCCGTAATTTATGTATCCAAATTCACGAAAAAAGTTTGTAACCAAAACAAGCAGAATATCAAAAACTGCCCCAAAAATAATTCCATAAATTGACAAGCGCCGGATTTTACTTCTGGGTACAGTAGCGATTAAAATTAATGCAAATATTGTTGTGTATATAAAAGGGATAAATTGAATCGGCATTATTTTTTGTCCCATTTTTTTTATTTAGAGTAATTAATACCCTTGGAATAGCAATTCTATACCGCTCCAATCATCAAGATAGGTGAGCTTCATAAAATGAAAAAGCCCGCAACCCGTTACAAGCTGCAGGCATTTTAACTTATCTACCTTGATAATTCATTATCCCATCAACTATACCGCGAACAATATTCTCTTGATTTTCCGGGTCCCAAAGAAAAGCTTCTTCCCGGGGGTTGCTGATAAACCCTGTCTCAATGAGGATGCCGGGCATTAGAGTATTTTTTATGACATAAAAACCCGCTTCTTTTACTTTTCTGTTGACCTGTCCCGTTTGCCTGAGTATTGAATCCAATACATTCTGGGCCAGCCTGGGATCTGAACCATAAAATTTGAAGACCTCAAGGCCCTCCACCGAAGAATTGGTCACACTGTTGGCATGAATACTAATAAAGGCAAAGGCATTGGTACGGTCGGCGATATTTACCCGTTCCTCCAGGGATATATAGCTGTCATCATTTCTGGTTAATATAACCTCGTATCCTTCGTCTTCCAACGCGGTTTTAAGCTGATTAGTTATATTAAAAACCAGGTCCTTTTCATATTTTCCGGAGGACCCTATGGCACCCACGTCTTTACCGCCATGACCGGCATCAAGGATTATTAAATTATCGTTTGCAGGCCCGGCTTGTCCACCTGATTCGGTTGGATCGGTTGCTTCACCCGGCTCAGCTGCAGAGTAATTAACACTGATTAATAATGAATCTTTATTTTTTTCCACCTGATAGTTTATCTCACTGTTTAAATCCAAAACCACACGGGTGGTAGTGCTATTTAACTGGCCTGCCCTGATAAAAGAAACCACTGGATCATCCAAATTAATTATTTCACCCGCCCGGTTGGCGGTATTTTGTAAATCTATTACCAGACGGTCGGGATTGCCCAGCTTAAATATTTTGTTTTCTCCGTCTTCAACTTTCAATTCAATTAATAGCTGCAGATCATTTGCCGTAGTTGTTATTTCCCTCAGTGATCGTAAATTGTCCGGCCGGCCGGAATCTATCCAGGCGATATCCACTCTTAAACCTGCCGGTGTATTTTTTGCATCCACACGACAGCCCAGTGATTCACTGATGAACCGCAGCGGCACCATGGTGCGTCCGTTAACCGCCCGGGTGGCCACATCCAGCTGAATTTGATTATTGTTTTTATAAGCCACCTTTTGATTAACGGGCAGTTCTATCGTTAGCTCTTCCTTTTGGCCAAAAGCAGATTTTAAACTGCTGTCAAACCACACTTCAGCACCCAGTGCCTCAAATATCTGCCGAAATGGCACCAGGGTCCTGTTGGATGAGGAATCTATTATGGGCTGGGCGTCAAATTCCACCTGCTTTCCATCTACATAAACATAAGTATTACCGCCGGCAAAGGCCTGGGGAACCTGCAGCGCCCAAAAGGCTATAAACGTGAACAACAGTAGTAGTTTTTTATAACGCAACATTTTCCTCCCTTCGAAAAAATATATAGATTTCCCCCAAATCACAGGCTATATTGGCAGCATAACCAATATCTATATTATATACGTGCATAATCCTGTTTTTGTTCCGTAATTCTCGAATAATTTTATTACATTTTTTTGTGTTTACACCAAATATTCCACCTTGGCGCCGGGAAAATGCTTATCCAGCTCCCGGCGGAGCAGCTCATCCATCTCCTCAAGTGTCGACTTTAGATAAACGTACTTGCCGTAATCCTTAAGCCACAATAAAAACCCCGCAATTTTTTTTGCTAAAAGTTTGCGGGGTTCATCTATACATCTTATGGATTTACGATTATGTTATGATTACCTTGCATAGTGTCGGTTCTCACTACTACTGTCAGTAGAACAGGTATAGAAGGTCCAGACAAATAACGGCTTTTTCTAATACTACCTTTTAAAATTATTATTTTAAATTCTCAGAGCCACTGTCGGTAAACCCTATAATTTTCGTTTCAACTGTCAGTGAAATTGTAGCAAAGTTATAGGGCAACTTAGTGCGTAGAATGTTTAAAATGCGCAATGAGTGGATAATGTGATTTAACTCCTAATTTGGCAAGTATCTTGGAGGTATCTCCAACCATCCTTTGGATTTACCATATTTACAAATATCGTTAAATAAGTCCAATTCTTCCTTGGCAAACCTTATGAACATATCTCTTAATGCATCATTTGTTGTTACAGACCTGACAGTACGAACATGGTTATCTAAAAAAGCTTGGATTCCCGTGAAAATCTGTTTAAACATAAACTGGTCTTCCAGTATTCCAGTGTTAGCAGGAATCTTAACGCTCTTGGGGGGTCTGTTCGGCAAAGGTATACGATATCGGTTTAGCTCTTTCTCCATTATATTGACTTCTTTCTCCAAAGTTTTATTTAAACCCCTTTGCAACAGTAATTTAAAATCCTGGTCGTGGCCGAAGTTTTGATATATTTGTGTATTTTCAATTATATCGTAACGTGATACCAGCATATCCCATAACAAAAATGCTTCTCCACTATCTAAAGAAGGACTTTGAGCTGTTTCTGCCCTACCGATATGAAAATTGCCAACTTGAACCATTAGAGTTCCTCCCAACAATAAGTGCTGTCTACAAGGTTATTGTTTCCACTAAGTTTGTGTTTATTATGGATAATTTAAAAGTAGATTTGATGAACATAACAAAGATTAAGCGCAACAAAAACCCCATTCAAACAGAATTAGTTGAATGGGGTTTATTGGTACGTTACTGACAGTTGTTGTGGGACCTACTGACAGTTGTTATGAGAAACGACACATAACCTGTTGGTTAATTAACTAGACCATAATTTCCCAAGCAAACCTACTCCACCGTCACTGACTTTGCCAAATTCCTCGGTTGGTCCACGTCGCAGCCCCGGGCTACGGCCATGTGGTAGGCCAGCAACTGCAGGGGCACCACTGCCAGCACCGGGGTCAGCGCCGGGTGGGTCTGCGGAATGTAGATCACTTCGTCGGCCACTTTTTCCACTTCGTCCAGGGTATGCGGCGCCAAGGCCAATACAGTGGCTTCCCGGGCCTTTACTTCTTTGATGTTGCTGACGGTTTTTTCGAACAGGGTCTCCTGGGTAGTCAGGGCCACCACGGGTACGCCCTCCTCAATCAGGGCCAGGGTGCCGTGCTTCAGTTCACCGGCGGCGTAAGCCTCGGCGTGGATGTAGGAGATTTCCTTCAGCTTCAGAGAGCCTTCCATGGCCACGGCATAGTCCACGCCCCGGCCGATAAAGAAAAAGCTGGGGCATTCCGCGTGCCGGCGCACGAAGTCCTTGATGGACTTGCCGTTGTCCAGCACCGCGCTTACTTTTTCCGGCAGTTTCCTTAGCTCGCCCACGATGCGGGCGGTTTCCTCCGCCGACAATGTGCCGCGCTTTTGAGCCAGGTACAGCCCCAGCAGGTACATGCAGATCAATTGGGTGGAATAAGCCTTGGTGGAAGCCACCGCTATTTCCGGGCCGGCGTGGGTATAGATCACGTCGTCGGCCTCCCGGGCCACCGAGCTGTCCACCACGTTGGTCACCGCCACCACCCGGGCGCCCTTGCGCCGGGCTTCCCGCAGCGCCGCCAGGGTGTCGGCGGTTTCGCCGCTCTGGCTGATCACTATCACCAGGGTTTGGTCGTCCACCAGGGGGTTCCGGTACCGGAACTCCGAGGCGATGTCCACCTCCACCGGCAGCCGGGCCAGGTTTTCAATGATGTATTTCCCCACCACGCCGGCGTGGTACGCGGTGCCGCAGGCGGTAATGAAGATTTTGTTGATGTCCTTGAGCTGTTGATCGGGGATATTCAGTTCATCCAGCACCACGCCGCTGCCGTCCGGGGCGATGCGCCCGCCCAGGGTTTCCCTCAGCGCCCGGGGCTGCTCGTGAATTTCCTTGAGCATGAAGTGGGCGTAGCCTTCTTTTTCGGCCTGGGCGGCTTCCCACTTGACGGTAAAGATTTGCTTATCCACCCGGCTGCCGCCGCGGTCCAGCACTTCCACTTTCTTGCGGGTCAGCACGGCAAATTCGCCGTCTTCCAGGATATAGGTACGCCGGGTGTGGGCCAAAAGGGCCGGGATGTCCGAAGCCAGGAAGTTTTCCCCCTCGCCCAGACCCACCACCAGCGGGCTGTCCTGGCGGGCGGCCACCAGGCGGTCCGGTTCGTCCAAGGCCAGCGCCACGGCGGCGAAGGAACCGTCCACTTTTTTGGCTACCTGCAGCATGGTTTCCACCAGGTCGCCGTTGTACAGTTCCTCCACCAGATGCGGCAGCACTTCGGTGTCCGTTTCCGAGCGAAACTGGTGTCCCTTGGAAATCAGCCATTCCCGCAGGGAGATGTAGTTTTCAATGATCCCGTTGTGCACCACCGCGAAGCGGCCGGAACAGTCCAGGTGCGGGTGGGCGTTCCTGTCGCTGGGGCGCCCGTGGGTGGCCCAGCGGGTGTGCCCGATGCCCACCGTGGACAGGGGGATGGAGTCCTCCAGTTTTTCGCGCAGGTTGACCAGCTTGCCCGCTTTCTTATCCAGCCTGATGGCGTTGTTTTCAATAACGGCGACTCCGGCGGAGTCGTAGCCGCGGTATTCCAGGCGCCGCAGTCCTTCCAGCAGGATGGGCGCGGCCTGGCGCTTGCCCAGGTAACCGACTATTCCACACATCTATTAAAACCTCCATCGCATGAAATTTAAGTGAGAGTTCGAGCTTCATTATAAAAAAGGCAATAAAAATACCGTCACCAGAGCATACCTCAATTGACGGCTTACAAGGTATTATATGCCGATGATCCGGCCACCCGGCACCCTTTGTCCCCGCAGTTACCCGCAGGTTTTGTAGTGCCTTTTACGGTCGTGGCCGACCGGGGAGCACCCGCCGAAAACTTCGATTAAACTCCCTTCCTCGTCAACCCGGCGCTCATTCAGTCGAAATCTGAATGCGCCCGGGTTCTGGCGCTTGAAAGATTCAGTTTTCAGTTTAGTTCCCGCCGTTCCCCCGGCGGGCGTCGTTCACCTCCCCAACAGTTGTTACAGACTCCGCACCAACTCGACCAGTTCCGACACCACCTGCCGCATTTGGCCCTCATCCCGGCATTCGGCCATTACCCGAACCAGGGATTCGGTGCCCGAGGGGCGCACCAGCACGCGGCCCTGGCCGTCCAGACGTTTTTCAGTTTCCTTGATGGCCCGGGCCAGTTCCGGGCTGGACATAACCCGGTGCTTATCGGCCACTTTCACGTTTTCCAGCAGCTGGGGCAGCCGCTCCATTTGTGCCGCCAGTTCCGCCAGGCTGCGCCCGGTGGAACGCACCACCGCCAGAAGCTGCAGGGCGGAAAGAATGCCGTCGCCGGTGGGGCTGTGGTCCAGGTACAGAATATGACCGGACTGTTCCCCGCCAAAGGCGGCGCCGGTGCGCAACAGTTCCTCCAGCACGTAGCGGTCGCCCACCGCAGTTTGGGCCACTTCGATGCCCGCTTCCCGCATGGCGATATGCAGACCCATATTGCTCATCACGGTGACCACCACGGTGTTCCTGGGCAGCCGGCCTTGCGCTTTCAGGTGCCGGGCGCACATGACCATAATCTGGTCGCCGTCCACCAACTCACCCCGGTGGTCCACGGCGATCAGCCGGTCGGCGTCTCCGTCGTGGGCCAGGCCCAGGTGGGCTCCGGCACTGATCACTGTTTGCCGCAGGTCGTCGGGATGGGTGGAGCCGCAGCCGCTGTTGATGTTCACCCCGTCCGGGGTATTGAACACCGGCACCACGTCGGCGCCCAGTTCCGCCAACACCCGGGGGGCCACCCGGTAAGCCGCGCCGTTGGCGCAGTCCACCACCACTTTCAGGCCTTTCAAGTCCACGTTTATTGTTTGCTTCAGCAGGGCAATGTAGCGGTCGTCGGCGTCCGGCAACTTATTAATGCGGCCTACGCCCGCACCCACCGGGGTGGGTACTTCGTGGTTGGGGTCGGCCAGCATTTCCTCGATCAGCCGCTCCTTGTCGTCGGACAGTTTGAAACCGCTGGGACCGAAGAATTTAATGCCGTTGTCTTCCACCGGGTTATGGGAGGCCGATATGACCACGCCCCCGTTGGCGCCCAAACTTCTGGTGAGCAATGCCACCGCCGGGGTGGGTATAATATCCGCGTTCAGCACATCCACACCGGCGGAGCAAATACCGGCGGACAGGGCGGCCTGCAGCATGTCCCCGGAAACCCGGGTGTCCCGGCCCACCACCATCCGGCCGCCGCCGCTTCCGGCCATCACGTAAGCCCCGGCCCGGCCCAGCTTGAATGCCAGATCCGGAGTCAGATCGCGATTAGCCACGCCGCGCACGCCGTCAGTGCCGAATAACCGTGCCATCGATTACACTACCTCCCGCCAAACAATAAACACCCCTAATTATATGCGCTGAAGGGCAGTGATGTCAATTTAAGAGGCTGTTCGAAAAGCCCGCGCAGCTTATCGCCGGTGTGTACAATATATAATATGCCGCTTTCTTGTCCGGCGTCAGCACTGAAATAATGAAAATTCAACACTCTGGCTTGAGATTTGTCCCGCCAAAGGTTAAAATACTTGGTGGGGGTGTGTATCATGCCGGAGTGGTTAAGACTGACCTTCGCGGGTACCTTTTTGGCCATCGCCGCCTTGATTTACTATTTTAAAGTACCGCACTGACAATCAGCGCAATGTCATCTTCATGATGCTCCTGTACAGCGGGAGCATTTTTCCGTACATGCGGCGGTATACCCTGCGATACAGTTCGTCGTATACTTTCACTATGCCGGGACGGGGTTTGAATACCTGGCTCTGTCCGGTCATTTCTTTTACCGCGGCGGGCAGGTCGGGCTGCAGTCCCGTGCCCACCGCCGCCAGAATGGCCGCGCCCAGCCCGGAGACCTCGTAAACCGACGGACGGACCGCCGGCAGGTTGAACACATCGGCGGTAATCTGCATTACCACATCGCTGCGGGACCCGCCGCCGCAGACAAAAAGTTCAGTCACCGGAATCCCGGTGCGTTTTTCAATTTTCTCCCGCCCGTCCCGCACCGCGTAAGCCAGACCTTCCAGCAGCGCCCGGTACACGTGCCCCCTGGTATGAGAGCCATTAAACCCGATGATGGCGCCCCTGGCCTCGGGCCCGGGATAACGGACCCCCGGGGACCAGAATGGCTGCAGGACCAGCCCGCCGGAGCCGGGCCGCACCTTTTCCGCCAGCCGGTCCAGCAGTTCCTCCGCCTCCACCCCGGATTGCCGGGCCAGGGTTGTTTCTTGCAGGGCGAACTCGTCCTTAAACCAGGAGACCATCCAGAAACCACGATAAATTTGCACTTCCAGGCTATAGTGATCAGGGCAGGCGCTGGGATAGGCCGGGAGCAGGGGCACCGGTTCAATGTAGCGACTGGAATTGACGTTTATGGTGGCGGTGGTGCCATAGCCGATACAGCCCTGGTGCGAACCAAGGCAGCCCGCGCCCAAAACTTCGCAGGCCTTGTCCGAAGCGGCGGCGATTACCGGCAGACCCTCGGGCAATCCGGTGACGGCGGAGGCCTCGGCAGTCACCTCGCCCAGTTGTTCGCCCGGCGGCGCCAGGTCGGGCAGCGTATCCGGATCCACGGGTATGGCCCGCCATTTCCAGTGACCGGGCGGCGGCCAGGTTAGATTTTTGTAGTCAAAGGGAATGTAACCCACCTGGCAGCCCGTGGAGTCGATGAACCGGCCGGTGAGGCGGTAGGTGAGGTAACCGGACAGCAGCAGGTAATGGGCCGTCCTTTCCCAGATCACGGGCTGGTTTTCCCGGATCCAGTTGGCTTCGGATTCCGCCTGCAGATGGCGCAAGGTACCGGTAAGGCCGGTAATGCCGAAGATTGCCGACCAGAGCAGGCCCACCGGAGGCAGCTTGCGGGCCCGGCGCTGATCCAGCCACACCATGGCCGGGCGCAACGGATCGCCGTTTTGATCCAGGTTAATGATGGTGGAGCGCTGGCAGGTGACGGCCACCGCCGCCAGTGATTCCGGTTCCACGTTACCCCTGGCCCACAGCCGGCGGCAGGATTCCGCCAGGCTGCGCCAGTAAAAGCCCGGGGCCTGCTCGGCCCAGCCCGGGCGCGGCGCACTGTAAGGTTCGGAGTACACTATGCGCACCGAATCTATTATCCGTCCCCGGGGGTCGAAGGCCAGGGCGCGCACGCTCTGGGTACCAACGTCGACGGCCAGGACAATCTCCTTATACATGCACTCAGCTCCAGCTTGTTCCGCACATTCGGGTTGACGTCTGTTATATCAAAGAATCGGCTGAAGGCGCGGTTACTTGAGACGTAACGCCGGCCGCCGCAGGTTGGGAATATCGCAATTGACTTTTAATCCGGCCAGTGCTATCTTACAGATACATCCAAGTACAAAAAAGAATCAAGGTGAGCCCGATGAATTCCGATCAAAATCCTAAACACCGATCTTTGAAACATCTCCCTGAATTGGTGGGAGAAATAAAAAAAGACCCCGGCATTGTTTCATTATATCTTTTTGGCTCGCACGCCAAAGGTAAAACATGGGCCAAAAGTGATATTGATCTGGCGGTGCTGCTGGATAACGGCTTTCCTGCTCAAAAGCAGTTTAAAAAACGTTTAAGCCTGCTGGCTTTAGCTTCAGGCATATTGAAGACAGACGACCTTGACCTGATTATCATGAACCAGTCGCCCCCCTTTTTAAACTATAATATTTTCAAAGGGGGACAACTGCTGTATGAGAATAATGAAGCCGGAAAAGCCCAGCGGGTGGCATTTCAAGCACACACTTACAATGCCTATTTTGACTTTCAGCCGGTGGCCGGGATGCTTCGGAATGCCATGATAGAACGTATTAAGGAGGGCCGGTTTGGTGGTTAGCAGGAGTATTGTGGAAAAAAAATTGGCTAAACTTGAGCATACCATCCGAAAGTTAACTGAACTCTCGCTGGTTAGCTGGGAAGAGTACAATAAAAGCGAAGCTTTTCAGGATCGTACTGAAAGAAATCTACAACTGGCCGCCCAGGTTTGTGTGGATATCGGCAGTCACATTATAGCCGACCGGGGTTACCGTTCTCCGGAAGGCTATGCCGATGTATTTACCGTGTTATATGAAAAGGGTCTGTTGCCCGGCAAGCTGACGGAAACGATGCGGCAAATCGCCGGTTTCAGGAATATCCTTGTGCACGAGTATTTGGAGATAGATAACAGCATCGTTTATGAATGTTTAAGCCATTTGCATGACTTTAAATCTTACGCGGCTTATGTTGTTAAATTACTGCAGGCAGACGGGCAATCGGTTTAATCACCTGTCGCCTTCCCCCGGTTCAGTTTCGTTTCCGCCTTCCTCCTCCGGAGGCGGCTGCTCCTCTTCCACCCGGGTAACGTTTATGGTGACCGTCACCCGGTCCGGTTCCACCAGGTGGGCTCCGTCGGGCAGCACCAGTATCGCTTCTCTCTCCACGTCGGTGGAGATACCTGAAATGTCCAGCGCCATAGTGTTGACCACATTGATACCACGCAGCACGGTATCCCGGGCGGTAACCTGTACTTCTTGCGGACGCACCGCGGTTCCACTCACCTCGTAGCCCGGCGCAGGCGCTCCGGTCAGCCTTAAACGCACCGGCAGACTCTGCACCGGCAACGCAGTAACGGGCACTGTCACCTGCACCCGTTCCGGGCTGGCCGTAACACCTTCCAGGCCGGTATTCAAACGCACCTCACGGGTCACTGCTTCCGCAGCGCCGGACACATCAACGGTAACAGACAATTGGCTGATTCCGGTCAATGTCCCGGAGGGGCCTCTGACGGTCGCCATGGCAGGTTCAATTACGGGGGCCCCGGACTGCAAGCCGCCGGCCACCGTACCCTTAACAACCGCCACCACCGGAACGTTCTTTTCTTCTATTTGATCCGCGGTAATCGTCAACACGGCGGGAGATATATGCAGCACTTCAACCTCGGGGGGCGCGATCAGTTGGACCCTGACTTCCTGCTGGCCGGGCTGCACGCCGGACAGGTTGACCCGGGCGGTAAAATCCTCCCGCTGCAAGCCGCCGACAACAAGCCTGGTGCCGCGCACCCGCACGCTGACCGTACCGGGCAGACCGTCCACAATATAACCTCCGGGAGTATCCTGGGCCACCAGCAACACCGAAAAAGTCTGGTCGGTAACCGGGTTCTGCTCGTTGGTCACGTAAACCCACAACAGCAGGGCTATAAACACCGAAAGTATGCGAATTGAGTTGTCGCGCCATTGGAAAGTCAAAATTTCACCTCCGCGGCCAGAGGGAGGAAAAGGCGTTCCTCCGGGTGGAGTTGGGCTGCAGGAACTTATCCAGCAGTTCCCGTAAGCCGGCTTCGTTCAGGCGCCGGTACAGACTCCCCTCCTGGGACAGGGATATGGCGCCGGTTTCTTCAGATACCACCACCGCCAGGGCGTCCGAGTGTTCGGTAATGCCCACCGCCGCGCGGTGCCGGGTACCAAGCTCCCGGCTCAGAGCCCGGCTTTCGGACAGCGGCAGCACACAGGCCGCGGCCTGGATCCGATCGCCCCGGATAATGACCGCGCCGTCGTGCAGCGGGGAGCGGGGGATAAAAATATTAATCAGCAACTCAGCGGTTACCTGGGCGTCCGTCCTGACACCCGTATCGATATGTTCCTGCAGTCCGGTGGAACGCTCCAGAACAATCAGCGCCCCGGTGCGGGACTTGGCCATATTCTGTACCGCCCGGACCACTTCGCTGATCAGGGCGCTGCGATCTCCCTCGGCCATCTGGTTCAACGGGCGGGTAAAGAAATCGCCGCCGCCCAGCTTTTCCAGGGCGCGGCGCAGTTCGGGATGAAACACGATGGGCAGGGCCACCACCATCGCCGTCATAGTCTGCTTCAGCAGCCAGTGCACGGTGTTCAGGTTCAAAAGGCTGCTCACCGCCGTGGCCACCAGCAGCACCACCAATCCCTTGATTAACTGCACGGCCCGGGTGCCCCGAATGAGCAGCATCAGGCGGTAAAGCACAAAGGCCACGATCAGGATATCAATGATACTGGTGATATTAAACAGGTCCAGGTTGATTTTAAGCTGTTTCAAATATTCCATGTGCCGCACCCCCCGGCCGGGGAAATACTTACCCTAACCCTTCATTAACATTCTAACACAAACATTCTAACACAATTCCGCTGTTATTTAAGATGGCGTTAGTTGCCATTTTCATTTTGACCGTGTCCCGCTTTGGCCAATTCTTCCTCCAGCACCTGGATCGCCCCGCTGATGCGGTGCAAAACGGTCCTGATATTTTCCTCCCGGGCCTCCAGTTCGGCCAGCGTTTTTTGTCCGGCTTCGAATTCGGCTTTGAGTTCGTTCAATCGTTGTTCCAGTTGCTCCTTCATATCTATATTACCCTCCACTGGCTTGTAGCCATGAATCCGCCGTTGCCAATCAGCACAACGTGGGCTTCGCTGTTAGCGGTTCCCGAACGGATCCAGATGTGTCCTCCGGAATCCACTCCCATGCCGGCCCAGTTTTCCTCGTTGTATTTATAAAACAGGATAAAAGCTCTATCGCTGGATATCGATTTTAATTTTCTGGGATCATACGTATCCGGTACGGCATTAAGATCCCTTTGGGTCTTAAAAGTCCCTTGCACGGTCAAATTGCCGTTTCCGCCCCACTCCTTACCGACAATTACGCCGCTTTTATTAAGCAGGTATAACAATTCCGATCCATCAATATGCATTCTTCCCGCATCGTTTCGAATAGTAAACGCGTTTGTATTAGCGTCCCCAAATCCCAGCCATGCCTTTCGCCCGGCGGAAAATCCAAGGGGATACCATTGGATGTAGGCGTGGTTTTGTCCTTCCAGATTTAAAACATCGCCGTTACCGGCAACATGAAGCGACCCCTGCGGTTTATCCGTGCCGACGCCGACCTTGCCGTGAACGGCGAATGCCGGGGCTATTACCGACAGCCTGCCGTCGGCGTCATTGATAATCCTTGTATTGTAGTCTTGAGTGAGCCCCTGGTAATGAAAATCAATGTAGGGCGTACCTCTGCCAGGGGTCGTACTGTCTCCGCCCAGTTCAATGCTGCCGCCCTGGTTATCTCTTAAAGTGCTGTATCCCCACCTCAGGTCTCCACCGAAAATATGGAGTTTAGCCGCCGGATTTATGGTCCCGATGCCGACGTTGCCGTTACCGGCTATAACCAGCCGGTCTTCGGGGATGTCCATGTCCGCTATTGAGAGCCTGCCGCCTTTGGTGGCAATACAATACCTTTTACCGCCCTGCGTCGCTCTGTTGTCGAGGGATATCCCCGCACCCCAAACATTATCGGCCGACGAAACGCATAACTGCAATTTGTCCGGCGCCGTGGTCCCGACGCCCACTTTGCCGTTTTTAACGATGAATTCTTTAGGCAATACCGCCAGGTCGGTACGGCGCAGATCGGTAACCGTAACGGAAGCTGCTGATGCGACCGTTAACACAGCCAGCTTATAATACCCGTGGCCGGCCTTTACAGCCGGGGCCTGAGCCCCTGCCGCCACCCGCACGGCCCACTCCCGCTTGATGCGCACGCAGGTTTCTATGCCGATGGCCTCATTGACAATCCGGCCGTCTTCCCACCGGTTGATTTCCCTTTCCCATACATCAAGATAGACCCCATACTGCTGCCCGGATTCCAATTGTATGGGCGGCAGCGGTTCAACGCCCCGTTCGGCGGCCAGTTTATCATTGTTATACAATTCCTGGGCTGTATATTTCATATCGGCAAGGTTAATTACCGTCCAGCCATTGACATAGCAAACTCCCTGGTTCATTGTAAAGTCGCTAACTTTGGCGCCTTTGATTAGAAACCCTTCGTTCCCCTGGGGTACGCCGTCACCGACCAGCCACTTGAGCATGGCGCGCTCTTCGTACCGTCGGATGTCCTCCAGTTCGTTCCAGTCGGCATCAACCAGCGGCACCCCCTGCTGAAGACGCACGCCTGCATAATGCCTGGGATCTTTGACCTTCTCCCCGGTGATCTGTTGGTACATGGTGTTAGTCAACTTAAAGGTATCTCTTGAAAAATTGCCCATGTTCATCCTCCTTGCCCGTCTTACCCGTATGCGAATCCGCAGCAGCTTAGAAAAACAGCCGGACCACCCTGATCAGCGTTTCCGGAGCGGCCTTTTGGATCAGCGGGTGGTATACGCAGTTAATCATGCGCAGATCCTTGCTGAAAAGCCCAAACTCGCGTAAATCACTGGTCTTGTCCTTTTCCGGAAAATCCTGCCCCATAACCACCCGTATTTCCAGCCGGCGGGTGGGCTGGCCGGTGGGATTGTTTTTTTCGTCCAGGTAAAAAATGTCCTGTTTCGAGTCAATGGGGACTTTCTTGCTGTACGGCGCCCGGAGATCGGTTGCCGTAACCGCCGGCTGCTCCGGTTTATTGCCCCAGGCAGCCAGTCCCTTGCCCACCTTCATCCAGCAGATGCCGCCAATGTCCTGCTCACCCTTCATAAAAGACGCCAACAGGATGCGGCCGGTTTCCACAATGGTATTGGATACCCATCCGCTGTCAAAAACCAGCCGGTCCTCCGCGTCAAACAGGGTGTCGCGGTACATACCCCGCAGTGCTCCGCCAATGTTTTCCATATCTTAACCTCCACTTTTCAAACCGGTTTGCCAGGTCCGGTATCGCGTAACTGCCGGGACAGCCTTAAAATCCACCGACCCGTGCTGGTGACCGGATTTGTCCCAGGCCCGCAGCCAAATCCAGTCGGGCAAGGCGTCGGTGTAATCTTCCGCCGGCCCGTCATATTGTTCGTCACGCTCCAGTATATTGACATATTGCTCTTCAATAAACCTCTGGGGCTTGTCGTCGGGAAAATCATATGTATAAACTTTCTCCAGCACAACGGGCGGTTCAATAATCAACACGATCCGCGTTTGCACCGGCAAAAACCTCTGGATCAGGCCCTCGGCCAGTTCCCGGCCCCGGATGATCAGTTCTTCATCCAGCGTATCCGGAGTCAGGTACACGCCCACTGTGTCCCGGGCGCACCACGCGTCGTTATTTTTCCCTCCGGCGCCGGGCGCCCGGGTATCGTAAGTGTAGTGCACCCGATTGTCAAAGGCCTCTTTTCTTAATTTAACATGGGACAGCATTTCGGTATTGCGCGTGTCGACGGTGCAGGACAGGAAGGGGTATCCCCGACCCTGCTCCTCCGACGGCTCACGAAAATAACCCCGACGCTGGGAACGCCAGAATACCCGCAGATACCCCTTTGAATCCACCAGGGCCGCCGGCTCTTTGTCCTCGGCGGGATGTTCATTGACCGGATAGCGTTGGTCCCATTCATTGCCGTCAAAGGTTTTGCGCCTGAGCTGCCACTGCCCCCTGGTGTTCCGGCTGTGAAAGAACAACCAGATCTTATTCTCCCAGACCACCGGGGCCGGCGACTCGTCGTAAGGCCCGGCGGTGACGACGCCCTCCCATGCAAGCCACCGGCTGCCGTCGAAGGTCCGGCAGCACAGCCGGCTGCCCATCCCCTGCGGGCCAATAAAATCCTCACCGTAAAAGAGCCAAAGTACATTATTATATACAACGGCGGCGGGCGCCCAGTGGCGCAGGCCGGGAGTGGTAATCCGCAGGGGCGGCCCCCATTGGCCGCCGGTATAAACCCTGGCCCGGATATCGGTGGATTCCCGGCGGCCCGACTGCCAGAACAACCACACCTGGCCGCCCAATACCGCCACGGCGGGGTTGGCATGATCCCCGGGATATGGCGTCAGGTTCCGGGCGGGTTGCGGCAAAGCGCCGTCCGGCGACAGGTCCGCCGCCCACCGGATCTCCCGCTTCCCCGGCGGGCCGGATTCGCAAAACAGCCACAACTGATCATCCACCGCTGCAACTGCGGGCGAGCCGGCGTTGGGCAGCGGGCTCCCGGGATCGTCATGGGGATACAGGTTTACCCGGCGCGGGAAGGTGCCGGGGTGATCAAGGTTTTGACACCAGATTTCGCGCCCGTTGTTTTGGCCGGCGTGCCAAAACAACCGGACGCTGCCGCCGGCGTCAACCGCACAGGCGGGACGCCCGTCATAGTTATCGGCCATGGTACACAGCGCCGGCATTTGCCACGGGACCGCCGATTCACTGCGCGAAATGCTCCAGATATCCCACAGGTGCAGTGTTTCCGGGGCGTTACTCAGGCACACGTTATGTACAAACTCCTTGATCCGGCAATCCCACCCGGTGACCCTGTTCACCAGCGCCTGGAGACTGGGGATGGTGCCCACTTTCCGGTACAGTTCCGGGGCAAACATAATCTCCATCCGCTGCGCGATCTCGTCCCTGGTCAGGTCCAGGTCCCAGCCGATATACCGGGCCAGGTGCGGCAGCAAACCGGCGCCGGTGTGCTGCACGTCATGCAGGCCGCGCAGGCCCTCGGCCCGGCTGCGCAAATAGTCCAGCGCGGCACCGCAGACCCCGAGATATCCGCGCAGCGGGCCGCGGCCCCTTTCATCGGGGGATGGCTCGTCATAGTACCGGTAAACCCCGGGCAAAAGCCGGTAAAGCTGTTCGGTAAAACCGTATTCCGCCGCCGCCGTCGCCGAGGCGCGCAGGGACGGCCGGGCAGAGGGGGTGTCATCGACAAACAGGGCGTAGTAGTAACAGACTTCCGCTTCAACCCCCAGGTCCGCCACCGAGATGGTATATACCCGGTCGCCGCTGTCGGGGTCATCCTTCTCGCAAAGCGTCCCGCTGCTCCCGGGGGCCAGGCCCTCGTCAAGCCGGCGGGTGCGCGGCGCCTTCAGCGGAGCATACTCCGGGTCGCCGTCCGCCGGAACGCTCATATCCAGCACGCATACGCCGTCCTGCAGCCCTACGGGATACCGCCGCTGGCGCCGGAGCAATCTGAAACGCGTGGACTGCGGCCCGGACGTCCGCCAGGTCCAGTCCAAATCGATGCATTGTTCGCCCAGGTTGGCCCTGGCATTCAGCTCAATGTCCACTCTGGCCTCCTGTTACGTTAAACTCCATCCCGGACAAAAAGGGGATCTCGTTCCAGGCAAAACGCAGCACACCCCAAACGGGACGGGGGTCCAGTCCCTCCGGGGCGGGCGCAATCCGCTCGAATCCGGCAATGGTCACCCCTTCAACGCCTTCAATGGCTTCAATCACTTCATAGATCTTGCTGACATACAGTGTGCGGGCAAAATCCACTTGTTCGAACGCCAGCAGCCGGCGCACGGCCTCCTCCACATCCTGCCTGACGTACTCTCTTAAATACTGGGACTTGATGAACAAATCCCCTTTAATCATCACGCCCGTGTATACCGGGTCTTTAACCTCGATCAGCGTGCTGAGCATCCTTTTGTCCTCAAAATACAGCCGCAGATCTTCCTTCAGGGTATCGCTGGGCTTGCCGCCACCGGCCGGAGCCACGTACAGCTCCACTTTGTTCCAGCCGGCGGCCCGGGCCCGCACCTTGGCCACCCCGAAATCCCTGGCGTAGGCCTCATAGTCCTCCGCCGTCACCGCCCGGCTGCGGGCGCGGAATAGCTGCGGCCCCCGCAGCGCCGCCTGGGCGCAGTCTTCATGTTCCATGCCCCCGGACGCGGCATCGGGGTTGAAAACCAGTTTGAGATTGGAACCGGGGTCTGTGATTCCGCCGGCCTTGAAAACGGAATTACCCGGCACGTTCCCCTTGACCCCGCCGCCCGCCAGGTAGGAGGCGGTGATATTGTAGTGGCCCGGCGGGGGAATCCTGCCGAACCGGCCGTCGCCGAACTCGATCCAGGCCTCGTCGGTCTCGTCGTAACGCACCACATAATGTTTGGCGGCGGAATTGCTGTAAAAAACCGTATCCTTACGCTCCCACTTTTCCCCGTCCACATAAACTGCCAGTGAATCAACAATTAAAGGCGATCCCGTCAGTTTGAAACGCTGCCCCGAAGCGCCGTCGGAAGAACCCACGGCCTCGTCTTTTAAGACGCTGTCCGCCTGGATCACCGGCAACCCCTCGTAACAACGGTACGTTTTACCGTCGGTATGCTGTATTTCGGGCAGTGCCGCCAGGTCGATGGTCAGAGGCTTGCGCACATACCGGAAACTGACCGCGTCACCGCCGGCGCCTGTGACCTTAAATTCGGCATTGGTATCGATGGTTACCGTGCCGGCGGCCGGTTTGAAATCCGGCTTGAACAGCAGGGTCAGGTCCACGGAAGCGGGCTGCGGCGGGCGCAGCTCACACCCGATCAGGCGCAGCAGGTTCATTACGCTGCGGCGTTCCACGGCGGTATCCAGAAAGCTCTCGTTGGCGATGCGGTCCTGGTAGTAAAGGATTAGATCGCCCATGTAGGCAAACAGCTCCAGGAGCACCACGCCGGGATCGTTGGCCGAATGGTCGGTCCACTCCGGCAGCTTCTGCCTGGCCAGATCCAGCATCGCCCGGCGCAGCGATTCATAATCCTTGTCGGTATAAACAATCTGGGGACGGTCGGACATATTACTCATCTTCAGATTCCTCCCAGCCCGATGGGCACCGATAAACTCTGCGGCTGCTGCGTCCGGCCGGCTATGTACCGGACTTCAACGGATAGCACGCCCTCCTGCTGCGTTACCGTCACACTCTGTACCAGCGCCTCAGGTTCCCAGCGGCCGATGGCTTTGGCAATTTGATGCTGCATGATAGCCCGCAGGACGTCGTTGTTGGGGTCGTGGAGCAACTGGCGCAGCCCGCCGCCGTAATCGCGGTGCATCACCCGCTCCCCGATGCCGGTCAGCAGCAGGTGTTTGATATTTTCCTTTAACTTTTCCGATCCGCCGGTGAGGGCCGTCCGGCCCCGATCGGTGCGGAAGGGAAAAGAAAAACCGCGCATTTGTTCACTCATGGCCTGTCACCTTCATTTGATTTTACCCACACCGGTTTGCGTTCCCGTTCCCATTCCGGTTCCTGTCTGGGCCGCCGCTGTGCCCGTAGTGGTCACGGTAACCGTAACATCGGTGGTAACCTCCGTTACATCTCCGCTTT
The DNA here is from genome assembly GCA_023439185.1 of Bacillota bacterium. Classification (GTDB taxonomy): domain Bacteria; phylum Bacillota; class Desulfotomaculia; order Desulfotomaculales; family Desulfallaceae; genus BRH-c8a. The sequence continues at coordinate 66,143 of JAEXOR010000059.1, forward strand.
TCACGAATTGGTCGATGGCGTCGGCCAGAGCGGCGGCCACCTCTTCCACGCTCCGTTCCGGCTCCTCTTCACGAACCCGCAAAGCTTCGATGATCTGTTTTTTAAGCGTCTCTTTGTTTAATGGCATGGCTGTCAATCCGTCGTATTCTGTGTGGACAGGATCTGCCGCAGTGATGCCGATAAAGTCTGCAACGAGGCGGCTTCGGTTGCCGGATTACCGCTGGGGCCCACCCCGGTGGGATGCGTGTGTTGTTTTACAATATCAATTAATTCCTCCAGCTTGCTTTTCAAGGTCTCTCCCAACACCAGAGGTTCACTGGCCCCGCCCCGGGTGCCCAGGGAAATTTTTTTACTGACTATAGACATGTCATCCCCCTTGTCGGTAATGGTAATTTTCCCGTCCTGGTCTATTTCGACGGTTGAGCCGGACTTGTGCAAAATGATGATCTTTTCCTCGCTGTCGCTATCGTCCAGTTGAATCACATGCCCGGAAAAGGTGCGGATGACTTTTTGAAACCTGTCCGGCGCCTTGGCGTCCGTGTTGAAAGGCGTCTTATCCTTCGGGTACCAGACCCCGGTCCAGATGGGGTTGTTGATATCGCCGGCGCCGAATTCCACCCATAAATTGTCCCCCACCTCCGGGATGAAGAAAAAACCCGGCGGATAGCATGGTTTGGCCGTAACCTGGATGGGCCGCTGACTCTGGCTGTCCGGCGTCTCTTCCAGGATACCGTGCACCTCCACCAAAAGCTCGCCCCGGTGGGAGCCGTCCGGAGGCTCATTATCCAGCACTACCCCGGGATATTTGCCGTAGTATTTTTTTACGGCGTCCTCTTGTTGATGGTCTGCTGCTTTGTACATAATCTCCTCTTATCGCCGGCATTGAAATTCGGTGCGGTAGCCTTCCCGGTTCAACACGTGCCGCACACCGGACAGGTACCAGATCCCGGAAAAACGGCCCCCCACGTCGGCAATGCCGATGGTGGACTGGGCATGAATGCGGTGGTTGCCGGCGGTGCTCCCGCCGGCGCGCATGCCGTGGATACTGGTGCTGAACTGGTTATCGGCCCGCCGGTTCAATTCATCCTGGGTGGTGAAACCAGGCGTAACCTCGCGTTCCACGCTCCCCAGTTCGTCCCTTAGCTGCCGGGAAACTGTTTCCGCGGCCGACAGCAAGCCCTTGATGGACCGGGCCCGTTCCGGATAACGGCCGCAAAACCGGGCCAGGTTCTCATCCTCGAAACTGTCCGCGGTATCGCCCACCGTTTCCACCGGCGCCGTCACCTGCTGAATACACTGCCCGGTATCAAAATCGGTGCCGGCAAAAACGCGGGGCAGTTGAATTTTGGCCGTGTCGGCGGCGGCCTCAAAGGTAAGCAGGCAGTTGGCCGCGCCGGATCTGCCGTGATACAGCGTCACTGCCGGTTCCGCTTGCATGATCTTATATTGCGCTTTGAAATGAAGCTCGTCCTTTTGCTCGCCGTTCATCACGAACATCTCGCAACCATAAGCCGCCCCCAGCCTGAGCAGGAACGCCAGGTCGGTTTCGTCCTGCTGACGGATGCCGTTGCCCCTAAAATCGGGGTCCCCTTTCAGTTCCACCTTGATATCGCCCTTGCTGAAATATGCTCCGGCGATATCACGCACGATCTTTTCCAGCGCAGTATCGGTCCAGACCCGGTTTCTTTTCCGCAACCCCATGTTCATGCTCCGGTCGAAGGCCAACAGCCGCAAAGCCGGCACGCCCCGCCGGGGAAAGCTGCCCTCCACCTTGGAGATGCGGCCCCGGAAGAGTACCGAATGATCGCTGACGGTGCCCAGGTCCGTTTCCACCTCCATCCCTTCCCGCAGGGCGTGGCTGAATACCTTGAAGGGATCGGTCATCTCGATGGTCAGTTGGTCCGGTCCGCTGCCGCTTTCCTCCACCGTCAGGGAGGACAGGTCGGAGGACAAATCATAAGCAACGCCGCCGGCCTTGATTGAGACGCGGTAATAAAGGTCGTTATTCACTTTTACCTCCGGGGCGTGCGGGTGGCCACCCGGATGGGCGGGATCACCAGGGTATCGCCCGCCTTCCAGTCCAGGGGAAACCGGGGCGGGTTGGCGTCGGCAATGCGCCACCACAGATCCTCACGCCCATAGTAGTGCGCTGCCAGTTGGTCCAGGGTTTCATTCCCCACCAGCGTATGTATAATGCCGTCCGGGTAAGTTTCCAAAGAAATGGCGGGACGCTGGGCCAAACTTACCCGGCCGTTTTTTTCCACCGTATCCAGTCCGTAATACCTGGAATAAATTAAAACAGGCATTCGTCACCTCTAAAATGGCCTGATATTTTGGATGCCCAGGGCAGCCAGGGCGTTTCTGTGCCCTCTGTCCAGGGTGTGGAACTTATTATCCTTTTCCTCGATCACCGTCAGGGTGATTTGCGCCTCGGCCCGCACCGGGGCCAGGACGCTGTTGAACTGCGTTTCGGTGATATTCATCCCGGTAACCACGCATTCCAGGATTTTGGTCCCGAAACCGAAAACGCAGGTGGGCGGCGAACTGATCCTGCGGCCTTCCTCGCCGCCGCCTATGACGGCCCAGGCATCGGCTTTGGGGTACAGGAACGAGCGCAGCTTGGCCAGTTCCGTGGATATTCCGTTGTCCACCGGCGTGGGGTTGAGGGCGTTTAAGCCCTTTTCAAGGCCGTGCAACTTAATATCAAAGGTGATGGTCCGGTCGCCGCCACCGGTATAAATTTTGCCCGGCGTATCCTCACTGAGGCTTGTCTGGCGCTCGGCGTAATTTACCGCCTTGTTGTCACTGATGGATTCCGGGTTAAACTGGAAGGTAACGATTAACGGCGGCATAACCTCCACGTTGGCCAGAAACCCGCGCAGCACCTGTTTTTCCACTGCTGTTAACTCCTTCGGGCATTACTTTTTCAGCACGTTTTTAGCGCAGCAGGCCCAGCCTGAAGCGTTCCTCCTCGGCCAGCTTGCGCATTTTCTGCATATACAGCCGCACAACGCTGTCGCTGACCGGAACCTCCGGGGCCGGTATTTCCGGCATTCCCGGCATACCCGGCCTGTGTGCCGGAGCCAGCGCATATGGCCGGGCCTCTTCTTCCCGCTTCTTTACCACTTCCGCCACCTCGCGTTTAACCGTACGGCTGATCACTTCCATCACCAGGCCCAGCCCCTGCAGAGGCACGGGTCCGGGGGCAGTGGTATCGTAAAGTGTATTTCCGGGTGTATCACCGATGCCGGACACGCCCTGGTATTCCCGCAAGGATGTGGTATCCGGCCCAAGACCGTGGAGAGCGCCTGGAAACCCCCATGCCGGGGGCGTATGCGAAAAGCGCAGCGGCATTAATCCGCGCAGTCGGCCGGGAACCGGCAACCCCTGCGGCATTGTCCTTTGCCGGCGGCCGGAAACCGGCAATTCCGGCGGCACTGCTCCCTGCAGGGAACCGGGAACCGGAACACGCGGCGGCTCCGCTTCCCGCAGACGGTTGGAAACCAGTGGAAAACCGGTTCCTGAGCCGGCCACACCCGGCCCGGGCACTGTTCCGGTATCCGGCGCGGACAGATTGCCCGCCGGCCGGGCCGCGCCTGCATGGTATGGCAAACTCTGCAGCTGCCTGCTCTGCGGCAGCCCCGCTACCGCTATTGCTCCAGGTCCTGTCACTGCTCCCGTTCCTGCCCTTGCTCTGCTGACAACTTCTGCTCTTCCGGCGCCGGGCAGGATCTGGCAGCCCGCTTTACCCGGGCCGGCGCCGAGCGTCTGAAACGCCAGGGCAAGGGCCACGGGCGGCTGCGCCTGTGGCTGCCCGGAGCCGGGCGCTGCCAAAGGGGCGGCGGTCGGAACAACTGCCGCGGCAGTGCGCGAAACCGGTTCATCCGGCCGTTCCAGCCAGCGCGGCGTCAGCCAGGGCAGCGCCGCCGGCAAGCTTAAAGTCCCCGCCGCCTGCGGCCATCGCCCGCCCAAAGCCATAAAAGGCGCCATCCCCCGGAGCAGCAGGCCGCCCGGCATGCGCTGCCTGCGCCGGACCGTAAGCTGCAGTCCCCATCCGATGCCCGGATAATCCGGCGTCCATGCCGTCCCGCTCTCTTCCGCCATCGGTTTCAACCTCTTTTCAACCGGTCGGTCAAATTTTCCCAGGCCCGGTTATCCTCGTCGATCCTTTCGGCCAGCATCCGTACGAAAGCCTGCCGCTCATCGACCGCCAGCTTCATGATTTCCGACCACGGCCAGTGCAGGTGGTAGGCCAGGTAAAAGACCTCCTGGCGCAGCCGGTTCCCACCGCCCGGCGTTAGACGAAAAAATTGGTCACGTCCATAACTCCCTGGAAGGAGGTCCCGCATGAATCGCAATGCACCGGGCACTGAAAATCCACCCCCGGCATCTGGCTGTTGACAGCCTGGAACAGCAAACGGCGGTCTCCCATGGTCAAATCACGCAGGATCTTGATCCCGTAGGCTTCCAGGGCCGCCGGCGGCAGGGACCCGAAGCGCCTGATACAGCGCAGCAGCAGCACGTCCTGGGCCCGCAGCGGATCCTTTTCGGCCATGGATGACACGAACTCCTCGTCCACACCCCGGGGCAGGGTCAGGACAACTTCGGTATGCGGCGCCCCTTCCCGGTCTATGTAACCGTCCTCCAACCACACGGTAACGTCTTCCGGCATCCGGCCTTCCTCCAGCCTGCGCACCGGGACGGCGCCCAGGTCCTGAAACACGGATATTTCAGCGCCGCAGCGGGGGCAGATATACAAAGCGGGCAAATAATCGCCCAGGGTAATCCGCCGCAGTTCCAGCAGCAGGTAATTGCGATCCGCCGTATAGAGCTCCGACACCAGTTGTGCCGTAACGGTCCCGATATCGCCCAGCCTTACCAGGCAACTGCGGATCAATTCCGTCACCAGCCGGCCCGCCGGCAATGTCTGATCATACAGGAGCGCCTCTTCGTGCCCCCGCATCTTGCGGATCACCGCCTGCCGGTGCACCCGGCCGGCTCCGTCGGCATAGCCAGCGGGCAGCAGCACCTCAAACTCGCGCGGATATTGCGCCGCCTCAGACACGATACATCCGTTCAACAGCCAGGACGATGGTCTGCTTCAGCAGGCCGGAGTTCCCCGCGTCCAGATCGCTGAATTTGGACGATTTAATCCAGGCCCCTTCAAAAACAAAGCGCATAATCTCCTGCTGGTGCTCCTTGACCACAATGGAACCGTTACGCCGCAGCTTGGAACCGGTGCCGGTCCCGTCAATGGTGAACATGGTCTGAAACCATTCCTTAAAGCCCTTGTCGGCGTTGCTGCCGTCCGCGTTCCGCTCCAGGGTCAAATCGTCGTACTTGATAATCCCCGCACTGATCTTGTGGATGACGTTGGACCCGCCGTCGGGCTGGTCAATGGCCTCCACCTCGCCCTCGGTGAGACCGGTCACCTTGGTAATGTTGGGACTCTCAATACCCTCTATTTCCACCACGAATTCATGTGTCTTGTACGATTCCTTAAAGTTTAAAGCAGCCATTTTCGCACCCCCTTTTAATTATCGCCGGCGGTGGCCCCGCCCTCCTGCTGACCCACGGTAACAATGATGGTCTCAGCCGGCCGCGACGGGTAAAAGTAGACCTCCACCGTCAGGATGCCCTGCTGGACATTGTCCGGCGGGTTGTTCTCGCCGTCCACCTTCACGGTAAACACCTGCTCCGGCGCACCCGGCCCGAATGCGCCCTGACGCCATAGCCCCATTAAGAACGGCGTCACGGAGTTGTACTTGATTTTATTCCACAGCGCCTCGTTGTTGGGCTCCTGCACCACCCAGCGCAGTCCGGACTTCAATGAGCTCTTGACAAAGTTGAAGAGCAGCCGCACATTGACGTAAAGCCAGAGCGTGCTGGTGCTCAGGGTGCGCGAGCTGTCAATTACAATGCCCTGCCCGGAGATGAAACGCACCGCGTTAACGCTGGCGTTCTTAACTAAATCGGTATGTTCGGTATCCGTAATGCTGAGCTGCACATCCAGCGCGCCGTTAATCCGGGCGGCATTGCCGGCAGGTGCCTTCCAGATGCCCCGTTCACGTTCCGTGCGCCCGTAGACGCCAAGCACGTGGCCGGTGGGCGGTATGAATTTCGGTTTGCTCCCGGTGGGGTCCAGGGGGTCATAAACCCGGATCCACGGAAAATAAAGGGCGCCGTAAACTTTATTGCCGCGGAATTTCTTGCCGTACTCCTTCGCGGCGGCCACATCCACCCCTGCCGGCGTGTGGCCGGCGAACATGCAGTCGCCCCGGTTCTCGCAATAGGTCAGCAACTCGCTGACCACTTCCGGTTCGGAACTTTCCGGGCAGCAGACCAGTTGAACATCATATGTATTGAATAACTCTTTGGCCTCCCGGACCACGCTCTTAACATTATCCGGACCCAGGTTGTCGTCGCCGCCTTCGGTCAGCGGAGTTTTGGCAGCGACGGAAAGAGGCCCGGAAACGGGGGTCTCGATCATGATGAACTTCGAGCCCAGGAAGGGGTTGTTGATCTTCGCTGCCGCCTGCTCCAGATCAATCAGCGCCTCCCAGGTTTCCACCTTGCCCTGGCCCAGAAAGACGGCCAGATCGTAACGGTCGTCGTCATGCTCTTGGTTGGCGGTAATTTCCACGGCCAGGTTATTCCCCCAGGCCCCCGGATCTTCTTTGCCCTTGTAACCGGCCTTTACCGTCAGTCCGGTTACCGGCACGGCGAAAGCCGCAACGGTCCCGATAGCGTCTTCTCCGCCAACCGTATTCACCAGCCTGGTGACATAGGCCATGGTGCCGCCGTTGTCGAAAAACCCTTGCAGCGCGTAGGCGCCGTTGGCTCCGGCCTTGTAGGAACCGAAGTATTCCTTGCACTGGCTCCAGTTGACCACCTGGCGCACTTCCCCCGGCACCCCGCGTTCAGATAGGATCAGAAAAGCGGCCACCGAGGTCTGGGCCGGCTGAATGCTGGGAGTGGCCCGGCCATCCGTCTCAACAATGTTCAACCCTACATTGTAGCTCATTACAATTCCTCCTCTGACTTAATAACCATAATTTCCGCTTCACTCATATCGCCGGGTCTCTGCCCGTAGATTGTAACCAGGGTTGTTACCGGCGTAAAATCGGAGCTCCCCGGTCTGATTACCGGCAGTGTCGCCACCAGGTAAACAGGCGGTTTCCAGCGGTACCCGGCGCCCATGGCGCCCCAGAACTCGGCCAGCTTAGGGAAGCCTTCCCCGGGCAAAATGGTAACGGGCAGCGCGGCGTCGGCAAATGCCCGGGGAAAGTCCGCCGGCAACGGGTCCGGATCATAAACCAGGCGCGGCGTCAGCGACTCCGTCTCCAGGTCCAGCAGGCAGCCTGTCACCGCCGCCAAGATGGCGTGCTCCGCCAGCGTCGGTTCCACCCCGTGGGCAATATCCGGAGCGGCGGGGTCCCAAGCCGTAATCAGGTAGTGGCAGTCCATCCAGCGCGGCGTCGGCAACTCGCTGACCACCCCGTTTTGGACGTGACGCAAGCCCTCATTTGAACGCATACCGCGGTTTTCACGCAAATCGGCCAGGTAAATATTTATTGCCCGCTGCTGCAGGCCGCCCACGTACTTGCGCCAGTTCTCGTCGGGCGGCTCAAAACCGATTTGTTCTGCGGCTACCTGAAGCTTTTTCTGAAATAATTTGCGCAACAGCAGATTAAAATGCCGGATCATCTGGCGTCGTCCTCTTTTCCCGGTTTATCGCCCGATTCAAAGTCCTTCCGGTTTCCCGGGCCGTTTTGTCCCCCTGGGGATTGGCTTCGCCGCCGGTGGTTTTTTCATCCGTAACAGACTGCGGACCCCGGCTAAATTTTTTATGCCCTTGCCGTCAGATGTAATATCTCTCAGCAGTTCAAATGCCTGCTGGGCATTGTGCAAGCTGCCGGCCTGTTTATTTATCGCCCGGTGAAAATAGTCCCATCGGCCATGCAGAAAAGCCATCATTAACGGTTCCTCGCCAACATTACCCGCCAATTCACGCACGAACCGCACGTGTACGTCATAAACATGCTTGCCTGCTCTTTCCCCCAGCTTGTTTCTGGTCAGCCAGTCAGTTAAGCCTTCATTTATAAACGAGCCCAGATTCATGCCTACACGGTTCTTTGCTCCGTACCAGTGCAGTGTTTCATGGACTTTTGTATGTACAACCGCTTCGGGGGGAAAATGGATTAATTTTGTTAACGGGTCAAACCACCCTTTGGGAACAGAACCCTTGTGACCGGGACACCGTCTGAGATAAGCTGCTTTGTATTCCGCATAGCTCCGGTAGCCCTGGTAGAATTCCAGGCCGGGAACCGGTACCTTATACTTTTCAACAAACAGATCCATCAAGTCCCGCTGGGACAAAGGTTTCACCGGCGGTGGAGATGTCTTGCCGGCTGCCGGAGCCTCATGCCGTATATACTCTACAGAGGCGTCAATATCCTTTGGCACGTTGGCCAATCCAGCCTTGCCGGGATTAATACTCCATGCGGGCATCCCCAAACGGAATTTCCACTCCCTGGCCATTTGCAGGCGGAGCAGTTCATCAATCCGGGCCTGGATAATTGACATGATCTGTTTTTCCTTGGCTAGCTGCTGCGTTAAAAAAGCAGGGTCCGCTTCGAGGCCGGTTTTGGATTTAGCCCATTCTGCGTAGGATAAATCTCCGCGCGACTTATTAAGCTTTTCACTTACCAGCTCAAGGTTTTCAGGCATATTTTCTATTTCAAATTTGGCGGTTTCGCTATCGAGTCTGGCAAACCCGGGTAAGTCACGAATTTTTCGAATCGGGACGATATGATCTTCATTGATACTTTTAACGGTTTCGCCGGGGAATGCCGGGTCAGGCCCCTTAACCTTGAGATCGCCCTTTGACAAGGATTGCGCATTCTTGCGTCTGAAGGCGTCGGAGCCTTCCCGGTGCGCCTGCCAATCTTTTTGATCCCTCAGGTCGTACATCTGCTCTTCCCGGCCGGGGTGCCTCTGTTTACCGGATAATTTATATGGCTTATGGGCTGTATGCTCGATAATTTCTAACTTGTTCAATGAACCGGCGGCAACCTTTTTCCTGGTAGCGGGTCCGGTTTGTTCGAGTACCGCCTTCCTGGGCGTGCCCTTAACTGCACCCTTTTTTGATCCGCTCTTCCGAAAACCGGGCGCCGGCTTAAGCTCTATCTCCGGCTTGCCCGGGCCGGGCTTGGGTGTCCCGGCTTCCAACTGCTTAAGAGCAGTCCACTGCTGACTGGCCTCCTGACTGGTCTGGAATGAAATCTTCGCCGGCGCATCAGGGAGAGAACCGGAATAGTCGGTTGATTTCCCTGGCAATGCAAATGATGATTTTGTCTGGGCTTGGGTTTCGGCAATCCATTCCTGGGCTGACTGAAGCTGTATCTCAGCGGGTGCGTCAGGAAGGGAATCAGTACTGGCAACCGTTTTCTTAGATGGTCTGAACGATGGTTTCGTCTGGGCCTGAACTTCAGCAGTCCGCTCCTGATGTGACTGAAGCGGTATCTTGTCAGGCGCTTCAGGTAATGAAGCAGGTTGCCGCCCTCTGCCGGGCTTTGCCTTACCCCGGGTCAAAAAACCCAAAAAAAGCTGGAGTAAACCTCCTTTAATTGCATTATCCACAACCGTCTCGATAAATGATTCCTGCGATGTCTGTCCGGTTAAGTTATTGAGGGTAACCTCCACTGCCGTAGTGATTGGCGTCGTTGCAACACCGCCGGCGAAGAACTCTACAAGGAATTGCCGGCCTTTACCAAGGAAAACTTGCGGTGTCAGGTCAATGACATCAACATCCAAACGCCTGGCCAGATCGGCAATCTGGTCCTTTGACATCCGCGATATGGCAATACGGCCAAAATAGCTGGCCGCATATTTTGTAAACACCCCGCCGGTAAAAGCACCAACGAAACCATTTAAAGCATCCTTGCCGCCACGGAACAGGATTGCCCGATCAAAGCCGAAAAAAACCTCGCGTGACCCGGCAAACATTTCACCGGTTTGGGTCGCGGTTTCCTGAACCAGACCATACGTGCCGGCGCTAACGCCGATAACCGCAGAAGTGCCGAAAACAGTGAGTCCGGCGCCGGCGGCAGCACCACCGGTAGCGATAGAGGCTGCAATAGCACCGGCGGCGGCAGCCACCTTCAGACCGGTAGTCGAAATCCCGGCGCCGCCGATAACCCCTTCGAGGTATTCATTGAGCTCCTTGTTGGCCCTGGTGAACTCATCGGCGAGATTCTGAAGCGCATGCGCGGCACGTATTACATCGCCCGCCGCGAGCCAATGCCGGACCTCCTTGAGCAGGCGCTCCGAAGTGTTCCAAATAGTCTTCTCAGGAATATTCAAGCTGCGCAAGCCCTTACCTTGAAACGCCCCGGCCACGCTGCCGGCCTGCTCCGAAAACCACGATACAGCCCACTGATCCCGGTTTATTTCTTCCTGCGCGTCACGCCGCCCCTTTGCCGCCTCCAGTTGATAGTCCAGTTGGTTGGCCGCCCGGCTGATCCTTTCCAGCGACCGGGCCATCGCCTGGTTGCCGGCCGGCTGCGGATCCTCCGTATAAAAACGGTTTTCCGGCTGCGATGCGCGCCCCGGCAGCAGGCCGGCGCCTTTTCCCTTTTCCGGTTTTTTCGTGAACACAGGTCCCGGCATAATTAAATACTCCCATCACCGTATAGCTCGGCTTCGCTTAAAGTCTTGCCCATTTTCTGGTACTCGCGCCGCGTGGCCGCAATGAGGTGTTCCATGGTTATTTCGTCACCGGCGGCAGCCAGGAAAGAAGCCGCCAGGGCGATATTTTTGATATTTCCGCCGCTTAATTTGAACTGGCGGGCCAGGAAGTCCAGGTCCACGTCCCCGGCCAGCGGCGCCGCCTCCGGCCAGATGCCGGCCCAGATGCGCCGGCGGCCTTCCTCATCGGGGAACGGAAAGTGGATGGTGAAAGCGACCCGCCGCACAAAAGCGTCGTCCAGGTTTTGACGCAGGTTGGTGGCCAGGATGGTTATACCCTCATACTGTTCCATCTTCTGCAGTAAGTACGATATTTCAATGTTCGCATAACGGTCATGGGCATCCCGCACTTCGGAGCGCCTGCCAAAAAGGGCGTCCGCCTCGTCAAAAAAGAGTATGGCGTTGGCGTTTTCCGCAGCGGCAAAAATCCGGTCCAGATTCTTTTCCGTTTCTCCAATATATTTGCTTACCACTCCGGACAAGTCGATCTTATACAGGTCCAACCCCAATTCGTTGGCCACAACCCCGGCGGCCATGGTTTTGCCCGTGCCGGACGGTCCCGAAAAGAGGGCGTTTACCCCTTTGCCCAGCGGCAGCTTGCGGCTAAAACCCCACTCGTCCAGTACACGGTGCCGGTACGCCACCCGCCGGGCCAGTTCGTGCAGTTGGGTCATGGCGTCCCCGGGCAGCACGATGTCGTCCCAGGTATAATCGGTGTCGACCTTCGAGGTCAGCGATGCCAGTTTATGTCCCGACTGGGCGCAGGCGGCGGCGAAAATATCCTTGATCGCCGGCTGCGCATTGACGGCTTCCGTAGATTCTCCCGCCGTTGCCGTGGCGGCATTCCACCGGGCCCGTTGCCCGGCGCAAATTACCGCGGACGTAATCTGATGTCGCGTCAGCCTGAAACGCCCTGCCAGGGCATCCAGTTCACCTTCATCCAGGTTGATATTTTCCGCCGTCAGGCTTTGCTGCCAGCAATTGCGCCGCCGGTAAAAATCCGGGCTGGTGAAAGGCACCGTGATCACCCCGGCCGCCTCCAATCCATGCTGCAGCCATGGTTTTGTCCCTGTGAGCACGGTTATGCCGGGGTGCTCCGCCAGCGCCTTGAAAAGCAGCCTGCCGCTTGCCGCCGGCTCATCGTTGAGCAGAGCATCTGATTCCTCCAGGCAGAGGATCGCGTCTTTAAACCAGGCCTCACGAAAAAGTATCCCGAGCAGTTTCCCAAAGCCAGGCTCCCCGGCTGCGGCGCTGGAAATATCAGCCGCCAACAGAGGCATGCCCGTCTCAAAGGCCAGCGCCGCCGCGGTCATCCTTTTGCCCGCGCCCCGGGGTCCCTGGAAATAAAAGTGCAGCGGCCGCCCGTTCCAGCGGGCCCGGGCGGTAAGAGAAAGCAAAGCGCGCCTTGATGCGTCGGTCAGTGACAGATTGTCCATTCCGCCAGCCGGCTCTGCCAATGTGCAAAAAGAAGCGAGCCGGGAATCCAATCCTTCCTGATAAAGAAGAAAATTTATAATTTGCTCGTCCAGGGTGATGATGTGCGATAAGAGAGACGGCCGCAGATGATGGGGTTCCGGCGCCAGGTGAATCAGCCTGCTGCCCACCAGGGGAGCATCCGGCCCGAAGCGGGTTCGCCCCATAAGCTTTTCCTCCGCGGTGGAACAAAGCAGGTTAAGCGCCATGTTCACGCCGGCCTGCCGGCGGGTCACATGATCCTGCAAGTAGGCGTAAAGCCGTTCGTAGCGAGTGTCGAGTTCAGGAGCCAGGGCCAGGATAATCACGTCCAGGTCGAAATTGGAAAGCCCGAAGGTCTCTTTCAGCCATTCGACACGGGAACCTTCCATATCGGCCCCGGGAAGCGCTTCCCCGTCACCGTCGTTCCCGGCCCACAACAGCGGCGCGCCCGGCTCACGGGCAAGCAAACGCCCCACCTCATCCGGGCTGACGTGCAGTCCGCGGTAGGGATCGGCATCCGCACCGGGTCCGTAAGCATTCCGGGCCAGATCCACGGCTTTCTCAATTACCCGGTCCAGCCTGCGCAAAGACGCTAAAAGTCCTTCCAAGCCCAACCGCTCTCCCTTGTAAACAGCAATGTAACAAGTACTTCGATCTAAATAGATTAATTTCTCACCATAGGCTTATTTTTCCTCTTTTTGTTCTGTTAATTTTTAACTGACATGAAACTCCATTTAAAATTCATTTTTTCTCTGATATAATATTTAACGGAAGATAATGAAAAGTTTTGTCGATTTTGGGTGCTCAGGTTAATAATGTGGGGGAGGCGCCGGGATGAATGTACTGATTGTTGATGATCACCCGCTGGTCTGCGATGGGATCAGAACCATTCTCACCGGCGAACCAAATATTGAAAAAGTAATGCCGGCCAATGACATAAAAACCGCCCTGGATTTAATGTCTGGACATAAATTTGACCTGGCGCTGGTGGACATGCGGTTAAAAAACGAAACCGGCATTGATTTCATTGATCTGGCCAAAGACGTACACCCGGAATGCAAATTTGTCGTGCTGTCATCTTCCTCGCTGGCCGAGGATTGCGCCAAAGCCGTCAACGCGGGAGTTGACGGGTATATTCTCAAGGACGCCTTTCCCGAAGATATTCTCTACGCCATTAAAACCGTATTAAAGGGCCGGAAATATTTTGACCCTGTTTTCATGGAAAAAAGAAACGAACCCGGTCACGGCGGGGCGCCGGAAAACCCCGGCGGAACTCTCTCCCCCAGGGAAATAGAAGTTTTGTCCTGCCTGGGCAAAGGGCTGTCTAATAAAGAAATCGCCGATAAACTATTTATCAGCGAAAATACCGTCAAAAAGCATGTCAGCCAGGTACTGGCAAAGATGAATTTTAAGGATCGCACCCAGGCCGCCTTGTATGCCAGTCAGCTAAAAAATAAAAGCAACCATTAATTTCAGTTCCCGCTTACCGGCTATGGTTAATAATCAATCTTTTTTTCACCGGCTTTCCACACCTTGTCAACCGCGTTATAAAGATCCTGCCGTTTGACCCACAGGTCACCGTGCAATCCCCATAACTCGCCGTGCTGATTCCAAAAATCAGGCACCTGGGCTTTTTCCTCCGGGGAAGAGTTGTTGTAAAACGCGGCCAATTTATTGATGCAATTACCGTACCGGTTGATTATATTGCCAAATCTCGCCAAATCCACATTTCGATAATAGGTGCATTCCGCCTGAAGCTCCTGCAGAGTAATGCCCCCGAAGGGCAGGTTGTTCAGTTCAACCACCCGCGCCTCCAATTCATTTTCAAAGTCCAGCATCATATCGTAAATATGAAAATACTTGATCTCGGCAAGGAGATCAATGCCTTCCTGGATGGTGGCGTAATCACCGCAGCTGAATTCGCCGTCGTCGGGCCTGGCTATGTTCAGGGTGAATTTAACTTCGGCATCCTGTTTCCAAAAGGCAAAGCTGCCGCTGACCAGAAAAACAGACACCGCCAGGGCGAGTAAAATGATTACCGCCGGTTTTTTCATCTCTATCACTCCATATTACCTTTGACAAGCTCAATTAACCGCGTTGTACTGCTCAAACTTGAGCAAGGCGCTGAACTCAAAATCATCGCAATACCCTTTGGCAACTCTCACCCTGACCGGTTCTGTCTCCCCCACATCTATGCGGGGCGGGGCCGACACGATTTCCACCGTCAAATCCCCGGCGGCGGTTTGCTCAACGCCGGAGCAAATCACCGGTATGGTACCGTTGTTCTCCACGGAAAAAACCACCACCGCAGTGAAAGGATTGGCGTTAGTCACCACGTCCATATGTACCTCGTCCACCATGTCCCCGTCTTTACGGGCTGAAAAGGAGAGGGACTGATGGCTGGATGAGCTTTCCAGCACGGCGTCTTTAATCTCCACATTGAGTTCGCCCGTGGATATGGCGCTGAAAATATTAAACTGCTGGGTCCAGGAAGCGTAAGCCGTCCCCATAAGCCCCAAGGCAACAATAAGGACAATCAATATTGTCCCCATGTGCGGCAGCTTTTTGTTCCTGTTTTTATGTTTTTTAAATAATTTCTTAAATAAAGCGATCATAACTGTTCACTTTCCAGCGTTGTTTGGTTGTCCCCGGGGAAATACTGGACAAATACCGGCATCAGTTTATAGGTCAGATTCGTCCGGCCGGCAAATTTAGCCTGTTCATTGTCGAATTGCTGGTTTAACTCCAGTACTATTTTTTCTCCCGGCTCTATTTTCCTGTATTTAAAAATAGCTGTCAAGCTATCGTCAAGCTCGGAGAGAGCCACGCTTTTTAAAGACCCCAATTGGTCGTAATATTGTTCCCCGTACCTGAGTATTTTCACGGTGCCGGAAAAATATATCAAATCCGCCAAAGAATTTTCATCCGCTGCATATTCCAATTTGTACTGGTCAACCGAGAGGGTGATGTCACTGATATTTTGAGCGGTGATGCGGAATTCCGCGTGGGCGCCGGCATAAACATTGGTAGCCACGAGATTGATGTCGGTCCGGCTAATGATTTTACCATGCTTGTCCCGTTGAAATTCCACGTCGGCCAGCACGTCCGGGCTGGTATCCAGCACTCCGCACTCCTCGGGCACCAGCTCCATCAGGCTGCCGTACGCCAGGTCGGAATTTTTGAAAGCCTCAGCGGCGGCCATGGCGAAACTAAACCCGATGATGATCAACGACACCACGGCAATGATCAAAAGACTTTTATACCTGCCGATTTTAAACCTCATGCGAACGCAGACCCCTTTTAAAACAAAGGGGACACACCTCGCACAGGAGCTATGACTCTTGATTGGAGGGTATGTCCCCGGATGATTTGATATGGTTCAGGTGTTACGGAAGGTTAAGGTTGTTCTTCGCTTTTATCTTAACCTTCTGAGTCAGTGTTTTGAGCATTGTACTGTTCAAATTGCAGTTCAACCTGCCAAGTTACTCCATCGGCTAACTCAATATTTTCAGTATCATTCTCACTGGTAATAGGCAGTTCCTGAACGATAGTAACGATTTCTGATTTATTATCGCCGGTAGTATCAAGTTCACCCACTGCCTCAGCGATAGCATTAGCAAGGTTATCTAACTTGGTCTGGCCTTCGCCTTCTATTGCCTCACCACTGTTAACTGTTATAACTAAATCATTCCATAATGCACTGTTTAAAAATTCCTTTCCAGTTCCGGAAGTCTGAGTTTTCATTGTCCCCTTATTCTCAAACGTAATTTGGCTTGTAACCTTGGTACCTGGATATATTTCCGGTAAGGTATAAGTTATATCCGTGATTATATCAATTCCAGCTCCACTTGAACCACTTTTAGTAGCTTCTGCTGTAAATGCACTTACATCCAGGTAATACTGATCTTCATTCTTTTCATTTACTGGATTCCAGCTACCATCGCTATCAATAACCTCAATATCTGTTATACCATCATTAGTTATATCCACAAACAACTCGCCGGTGGAAACCGTGCTGGTGATGGTGAAGCTTTGGCTCCAGGCGGCGTATCCGGCGCCCATCAGGATCATGGCGGCCACCAGGGACAATAGAATAAATTTTGTTTTCTTCATATTTAATTTAACACTCCCTGTAATTAATTTTTATTATGCGGTGCTTTGCCGTGATATCATTTTACAGCTTATCCTTACACCGGACATTACCCCGGTTCACCATTCCCGATGCTTAAATAGTTTATTTTGGATAGCACTAAAGTTTAGAGTATGGCACTAAAGTAGTATCACATGCTTATCGGCCGGTCTTCCCCGCTCCCGAATTGATTTCACTGAATATTACCATATAGTTAACCCTGTCGCTGCCTTAACCTGGGAACGGCCGACCTGCGGACATGGCAACCGGTTTCAGCCGGCGCCATAAATAGCCCGATCCGGATACCGGCCCCTTTTCACCGCCGGGTAGATGCGATATAATAACGCCAAAAGAAGGGTGAAAAAATGGAAGCGGAGGTAACCAGGCAGGCTAACGACGTAATCATGAAGGCGGTAACCGAAACATTTAAAGATAAGACGCTCAAAATATTCGGTTTAAACACTCCCAAGATCAAAGGAGTAATACCCACCGTACTGCCTGTTGTAGAGGTAAAGGAAAATCGGACCGACTACATCTTTTTGCTGGAAGATAACACCCTTTTGCACCTGGAATTTACGACCAAAGCAACGGCAGACGCGCTGAAGCGGTTTGCCCTGTACGACGCCAGATTGATTAACCGGGACGACCGGGACATAAACACCGCCGTAATCTACTCCGGACGGGTCAACGAAGCCCCGGATAAGCTGGCAAGAGGCTCTATTTTCTACCAGGTCACCAACGTCTACATGAAGGATTACGACGGAGACGAAGAATACCGCTTATTGCACCAAAAGATCGAAACGCGGGAGCCGCTGGATGAGGAAGAGATATTGAAGTTAATCTTCCTACCCTTGATGAAGAGCAAATCAACCGAGGACGAGATGGCCGTGCAGGCTGTAGAACTGGCCAAGCGCATAGCCGGGGAAATCAAGACCTTCGTTATTGGTGCGCTGGTGGCAGTAACCGACCGGTTTATATCCGAAGATTATAAAAAAAAGCTGCTGGAGGTGCTGAAAATGACCCAGATAGAGCAGTGGATCAAGGAAGAAGGCATTAAAGAGGGGATTAAAGAAGGCATTAAAGAAGGCATTAAGGAAGGCATTAAAGAGGGGGAAATGAAAAAAGCTTTGGATACCGCCAGGGCGGCTCTGAAAAAGGAACTGCCAGAAGACGTAGTAGCGGAAATCACCGGCCTGGACCTTGATGCCGTCAGGAAATTAAAGGCTGAACTGAACTAATCATTTAACCCCCGCCTCGAAAAAAGACGGGGGTTTTTATTTATTGAGCGGTCTGCGGGCATGGCAGACGATTTTAGCCGGCACCAGTCATTGTACTAAGATGTTACAACTGTCCGGCCCTATGGTTGTAGCATAATAGGACGCCACTAAGCATTACCCCATAGTTAATTTGTGAAGTTATTTAATATTGTATTTTGACATTTTCCTATATAAACAACTTCTGGAAATATTTAAAGCCTTTGCTACTTCACTTTTATTGTCTTTAAATTTTAACAGGTAGTTTCTGATCAGTTGTTCTTCTACATCTTCTTTGGTAGGGGTATTTGCCCACAAAGAAATATTGCTGCCGGATGATCTTTGTTTTATTTCTGGTGGCAGCAGGTCAATAGTTAAATTATTATTTCGCGATAAGTTAATTGCCCGTTCAATGACATTACTCAATTCTCGAACATTGCCAGGCCAATCATATTCTAAGAGGAAATCAATTAAGTTCGGTTCAATTTTATCAATCTTCTTTCCGACTCTGGTGGAAATAGTTCTCATAAAATAGTCTGCCAGAAGGGGAATATCACCTTTTCTGTTTCTAAGGGATGGAATAGTAATTGATATTACATTAAGCCTGAAGTACAGGTCATTGCGAAAATTGTGATGTTTGATTTCCTCTAATAAATTTTTGTTGGTAGCACTAATCAGGCGTATATTGGTCGGAATTACCAGATGACCGCCTACCCGGGTGATCGTTTTATCCTCTAAAACTCTGAGTAACGAAGTTTGCAGATCGATAGGCATTTCTCCGATTTCATCCAAAAATAAAGTACCTTGATCGGCCAATTCGAATTTTCCGGGATGTCCTCCTTTTCGGGCGCCGGTAAAGGCCCCTTCCTCATAGCCAAATAGCTCGCTGGAAATCAGTTCCCTGGGAATTGCCCCGCAATTAACTGTAATAAATGTTTCATTATTTCTTTTACTGGCATTGTGAATGGCATGGGCAAATAGCTCTTTGCCAACACCACTCTCACCGAGCAAAAGGACATTTGAATCTGTTTCAGAAGCCATTTTTGCTTGCTCCAACGCTGATTGGAACGTGCTGGTTTCTCCAATCAAGCTATCAAAGGTTATGGTTGATCTAGGCCTAATTATTTTACTTACAACGCTGTGTAATTCGTGGAACACACACACAGAACCTATTTTTTTATTATTTATTTCATTGACCAGAGGAGTGCAGTTGATCATGAATTTCTTCTTGCCTTTTCGGGTTTTAATAAGCACCGATTCTCCATAAATGTGCTTGCTGGAAGTAATTAGATTTATAAAATATGAATTATTGGGCAGTATTTTTTCTATGTCCAGGCCCAAATTATCTTTAGTATCTATACCTAAAAGATAACCGGCCCGTTTATTGATATGAATTACTCTTTTATTTTCATTAATTACTATAATACCTTCAGATATTGATTCCATAACAGTTTGTTTTAATGAATTGGCAAGGTTTACTTCATTATAGGCTTTTTCAAGCAGGATTTTTCGTTCAATAGCGCTTGTGGCGGCAACAACTATTCCTAAGGTATGAATACTGACATGCTTGTAGGGACCCGTGAGATCCAGCACGCCAATAATATCTCCGTGTTCGTCATGGATCGGCGCCGCCGAACAAGTTGAAAGAGCCGCGCATTTACAATAGTGCTCATACCCATAAACTTGAACCGGCTGATTAAGGGCCAGGGCTAGTCCTATTGAATTTGTTCCCATTACTTTTTCAGACCAATTTGAACCTTCACTGAAATTACTATAATTTGTAAAGGCCAGCTCTTCATCGTCGCCAATTACCTTCAGGAGCGTACCATTCTTGTCGCTTAAGGCGACACAAAAGCTTGAGCCTTTTGTGTAGTTGTAGATATCCTCCATGGAAGGGGCGGCCAGGTTTAATAAGAAGTGATTGGAACCAAGCAATTGCTTGAAGGCTTCTTTACTAAGCACATCAGTGTTTGTAGGTTTAAAAGGGTCTACCTTGTATTGTTTGCTTCGTGCCCAGGATTGATAAATGTATTCATGAATAGAAATGGCGGGATCGAATTCGCCCTTATTCAATTTCTCCCAGAACCGTAACATTTCGAAGCGGTTCGTCTTGTTTTGCAAAACCCTTCCTCCAATCAAAAATCCCGAATAATTTATGAATTAACCTCATTATACAATAAATCTGAATCTTTATTAAAGTAAGACTCCTTTTGCAACCATGTTTTTATAGACACGATTTGAATTAAATGTAAATCAACTTTGGCACAAAGATTGCAATAGTAAAAAATATCGGAATATTCCAATTAAATTTTCCGGAAGGGAGCATGATAAATGAATTAGATTCAAAAGTGCGATTGCAATCGATACAAGTTCATGCCGGCTTGAGCTAAAAAACAGAAAGGGAAAAAGTAACGTGAGACATATAAGAGAGCTATTGGATTTAACAGGCCAGGTAGCCATCGTAACCGGAGGAGCAACAGGAATCGGCAGGCAAATGGCCTACGCACTGGGAGAAGCCGGTGCGAACCTGGTTATTGCAGCTCGAAATTTAGAGCGCTGCCAGGAGGCTGCTAATCAGATGGCAGAGGAACTGGGAGTACGCGTGTTTGCTGTTGCCTTGGATTTAAGAAAGTATCAAACGATCGATGATCTATATACCCTGGTCATGAAAGAATTTGGCAGGGTTGATATTCTAATTAACAATTCGGGTACGACCTGGGGTGCTCCAACATTGGAGTTTCCGCTAAATGGATGGAATAAGGTTATTGAAACTAATTTGACCGGCACTTGGCTTATGGCCCAAAAAGCCGGTCAAATCATGTCTAAACAGAACTACGGGCGGATTATAAACATAGCTTCGTATTTAGCCTTTGTCGGAACTTACGCCGAGTATATGGACGCCGTGCCTTATCCGGTAAGTAAGGCCGCTCTGATCGGCTTAACCAGAGATCTGGCGGTAAAATGGGCCAAATACAACATCACCGTAAATGCCATTGCTCCGGGGTGGTTCCCCTCTCAATTAAGTGCCGGAAACCAAGAACACCATGAAGAGATGTCTCAGCACCTGATTCCTATGCACCGCCTGGGCGGTGAGGATGAATTAAAGACCGGCGTTTTATTCCTTGCTTCCCCGGGATCAAGTTATTGCACGGGAATTACCCTAAGTATTGACGGTGGATTATTGGCTGTCTGATCCAGGAGGCCTTGAGAAAATGAATTTCGATTTAAGGTTGGACGGTAAGGTAGCCATCGTAACTGGTGGAGCGATGGGCCTGGGGAAAGGTATTGCCACCGGACTGGCTTCACTTGGAGCCATGGTGGCCATTGCGGATATCAATGAACAAATCGGTCAACAAACCGCGAACAAAATTATGGCGGACGGTGGAAAAGCCGAGTTTTTTGCAGTTGATGTAACCAGCGACGAGCAGTTTCAAGCATTTGTCGAGCATCTAGTTAAGCGATTTAACAGGATTGATATTTTAGTAAATAACGCAGGTATCGCAGCCAAAAGCAACTGTATAGATATGCATGTGGCGGACTGGAAAAGGATTATTGACGTCAATCTCACCGGATCGTGGATCGGATGCAGAGCGGTAGCTCCGGTAATGATTAAACAAAAGTCAGGCAAGATCATAAATATGGGTTCCATGTTTAGCTTTACTGCCATGCCGGGGCTGTCCGCCTATGCCGCCAGCAAGGGCGGAGTCAATCAACTGACCAAAGCACTCGCCCTGGAGTTAATCGAACATAACATTAACGTAAATGCTGTAGCACCGGCATATATCGCCACAGAACTTACCGCTACTATGAGAAATGATAAGGAACGATTTAAAGACATCATGGCCAGGACTCCCATCAGGCGGTTAGGCACTATCGAGGAAATTGTCGGGCCGGTAATATTTTTAGCCTCTGATCTGGCCAACTTCATGGTAGGTCACACTATGCTGGTTGATGGTGGATGGAATGCCTGGTAAAGATGCTCCGTCATGCTCTTTAAGGAGGCTGAAGGGAACCTATGGAAGGATGGAAACAGGTACTGATCATCGCTTTATACATTGGGCTTTACTTCGTGGTAAAGAACTTTGTGTTGCGACGATTTAAGAAATTTTAAAAAAAGAGCTTGAGGAGGAAATGAGATGGCAGAGTTATCCTATAACCAAAAAACAATAGCTGATCCGCTTAAGTATAAGTATAAGGCCTTGGTTGGCGCCGTATTGGGTTATATTTTCGATGCTCAAGACTTTATGGTACTGGCCCTGGCGATTCCTTTGCTGATCAATGCATGGGACATCAGTTTGGCCAGTGCCGGGTTAATAGGTACGGCTACAATCTTTGGCGCGGCCTTAAGCGGTTATTTTTGGGGACCGATGACCGATAAGTATGGCCGCAAGAAGATGCTGATATTGTGCCTGCTCTGGTTTGGTGTCTTTACCTTCTTATGTGGATTTGCGACAAATTATATACAACTAATCATCCTAAGATTTATAGCCGGTATCGGGCTGGGGGGAGAATGGGTTATTGGCGCAGCGTTGATCAGTGAGTTTTTCCCTCCTGAACAAAGGGCTCGCGCTACTTCGGCAGTGCAGAGCGGCTGGCCGTTGGGATACGCTTTGGCTCTTGGCGTAAACGCGTATTTGGTTCCAATCTATGGTTGGCAGATTCTCTTCTTTTCAGGAATCCTTTCTTTGATTGCAGCAGTATATATCGCTGTAACTGTTCCAGAGTCACCAGCCTGGTTAAAGGCACAAATCAATAAAGCCGAAGGCAAAGAATCGGTATCAATTACGGATGTTAAGGCTTCAACATGGACTGATCTATTCAAAGGAGCCAACCTGAAAACCACATTATTGACTTTCGGACTTTGCGCCAGCTGCCTGGTTTCTTACTGGGGAGCGGGATCGTGGATTCCAGCCTACCTTTCGGCGGAACGGGGTCTGAATATTAAAGAAATGAGCGGTTATTTAATGATTTTAAATGTGGGTGGCTTTATTGGTTATTATTTTTATGGATTTCTTGCGGACAAACTCGGACGCCGAACCAACTTTATCTTCGGCTCCCTGGCGTCGGCAGTTGTTATGCTGATCTGGATTAACCAAAGCAGTCCAACAGCTATATTGTGGATGGCCGGGGTATTTGGTTTTATCACCTACGGCTATTGGGGACCCCTGGCAGCCTTTGTTTCCGAACAATTTCCAACCAATGTACGTGGTATCGGAACTGCCTTTGCCTATGCCAGCGGCAGAATGATGTCTGCCTTGGCTCCCTTTTTGATGGGCGGCATTGCCAGCCAATACAGCCTGGGTTTTGCCCTGGGATTAGTATCCGTGATCTATGCGTCAGGCGCGATATTCGGATACTTAATGAGAGAAACGAGAAACACTATCATAGTTGACTAAATCCACTAATTAATCATTGCCTATCATTGTTGAAGCTCAATTGGGCAAATGATTGCAGGGCGAATTGCAAGGGGCCCGGGGATAGAAGCTGAGGGCTTGGCCCATAGGGGCATTCCTTTTGGGCTTGGCCCATCAGTTCTTCTTCTCTGAATAACTAAAGGTTCTCCGGTAATCGTATGGAGGTGGAACACATGGAAATTAAGCAGGTAGGCGTCTTAGGCGCCGGAACTATGGGGGCCGGTATTGCCCAGGTTGTTGCTGAGGCAGGGCTGAAAGTGACGCTGGTTGACATTGACAATCATAGTTTGCAAGCCGCTTGGGAAAAAATTAAGCAGTCCTGGCAGAAGGCGGCAGAAAAAGGCAAAATCGATGCTGCCGCCAGGGCTGCCAGGGAAGCCCTGGTTGAATGCAGGGGAGATATGTCCGGGTTTAAGGACTGTGAGCTGGTCATCGAAGCCATCATCGAAGAAATCGGCGTCAAACAAAAGGTCTTTCAGACCATGGATAATATTTGCCCGGAACAGGCAATTTTAGCAACCAATACTTCGGCGCTCAGCATCACAGAAATAGCCGCCGCTACCCAAAGGGCCGACCGCGTCCTGGGAATGCATTTTTTCAATCCGGTTCCGGTCATGAAACTTGTTGAGGTTATTCCCGGCCTTGAAACCAGTAGGAGCACCACACAGTCTGTTGTGGAATTAGCCGAGCGAATAGGCAAAGAACCTGTGATTGCCAAAGAGGCGCCGGGGTTTTTGGTTAACCGCATTCTGAATCCCTTGGTGAATGAGGCGGCTTTAGTTTACCAGGAGGGTATGGCCAGTGCGGAAGAAATCGACAAGGCCATGAAGCTGGGAGCGGGCCTGCCCATGGGGCCGCTGGCGCTGGCCGACTTAGTCGGCTTGGATGTGGTCTTGAATGTCACGGAATATTTGTTTAAAGAATTTGGCGAATCAAAATACCGCCCGGCCCTGGTCCTTAAGCAGAAAGTTCGCGCGGGGCATCTGGGTGTCAAAACCGGCCAAGGGTTCTATGATTACAAGAAGTAATGGGGGAAAGTCATGCTTGAATTTAAAAACTTAATTTATCAAAACGAGGAGCACCTTGGCATAATAACTTTGCATCGGCCCAAGGTTTTAAATGCCACGAATACCGAGTTATTAAGGGAATTGGCGGAACTGCTGGATATGATCTCTGAGGATGATCAGGTTAGAGCGCTGATTCTTACCGGCGGAGAGAAAGTTTTTGTCGCCGGTGGTGAAATACAGTTCATGTCTCGGGCAACCCCCTTGGAAATGGAAGCCTTTATTGCCCTGGGGCACAAAGTCTATGACCGGATCGCTAATTTCGACAAACCGGTTATTGCCGCCATAGCGGGAATGGCTCTGGGCGGAGGATGTGAGCTGGCTTTGGCCTGCGACATCCGTATTGCTGCCGATAATGCCAAGTTCGGTCAACCGGAAATCAACTTGGGCATCACCCCGGGCGCGGGGGGCACTCAAAGGCTTAGCCGGGTCGTCGGCCCGGGGTGGGCGAACTATTTGATTATGACCGGGAGGACGATCCCGGCGGATTTGGCCCTAAAGATCGGTCTGGTCACAGAAATCCTCCCCGCGGATCAACTGATGACCAGGGCCAGAGAATTGGCCCTGGAATTGGCCTCCAAATCCCCCGTGGCTATGAGACTGGCCAAGAGCTGTATCAATAACGGAGCAAACAGCAGTTTATCCTCCGGTCTGCTATATGAGCAAAAGGTATGGGCTTTATTATTTGCTACCGAGGATCAAAAGGAAGGCATGAATGCCTTCCTTGAAAAAAGAAAACCGGAATTTAAAGGCAAATAAACTGGAGTAGTGAGGTAAATATGAACTATCTGCAAGAATACCGAAGCAAGCTTAGAGCGGCTGATGAGGCGGTAAAGGTCGTCAAGTCGGGAGATACCGTTCACTATGGTGAGTTTGCCATGACTTCTCACGTTTTAGACGAAGCCTTAGCCCGGAGAAGAGATGAACTGGATGACGTAATTATCAGAACGGTATGCAATTTATTCCCCCCGAAAACTATACTGTCCGATCCGGAAAAAGAGCACTTTATCCTGCATGAATCCTTTATGAGTGGGGCAACCCGCAAATTACACGACCAGGATATGGGCTACCACCTGCCGATTACCTATCATGAATGTGGCAGTTACTACGACTTGGGCACCATACCCGTTGACGCGGCCTTGTTAAAGGTAGCTCCGATGGATAAACATGGCTACTTTAACCTGGGTGTTTCCAATTCAGTGACCTCAAATGTTTTAGCCGCCGCGAAAAAAGTCATTGTGGAGGTGAATACCTCTATACCCAGGTGCTTGGGCGGAGTTAAAGAGGCTGTACACATTTCCAAGGTTGACTATATCGTGGAAGGGGACAATCAGCCGCTGGTTGAGATCCCTACCGCGCAGGTAAGTGAAGCAGACAGGGCAATTGCCGCCCTGATTATGGAAAAAATTGAAGACGGCGCCTGCCTCCAATTAGGGATCGGCGGAATGCCCAATACCATTGGCAAGCTGATTGCCGAATCCGATCTCAAGGACATCGGGGTGCACACTGAAATGCTGGTGGAATCCATGGTGGACATGTATGAAGCGGGGAAAATTACCGGGGCCAGAAAAACCTTGGATCCCGGGAAAATTGTCTATACCTTTGCCATGGGAACCCGGCGGCTTTATGACTTCATGGATGACAACCCCGCCTGTGCCAGCTTTCCCGCTGATTATACCAACAATCCCTATGTCATTGCCCAAAATGACAAGGTCGTCTCCATTAACAACTCGCTGGAGATCGATCTGTACGGGCAAATTTGTTCGGAATCCTCAGGAACCAGGCAGATATCAGGTACCGGAGGACAATTGGATTTTCATTTCGGAGCCTACAAATCAAAAGGCGGCAAAGGATTTATCTGTCTGAGTTCAACCACGACGAATAAGAATGGCGAGCTGATATCCAGAATAAAACCTGTTTTAACTCCGGGCGGAATAGCCACAGTGCCCAGAAGCTTAACCAGCTATGTGGTCACCGAGTACGGCATAACCAAAATACTCAAAGGGCTCAGTACCTGGGAAAGAGCAGAGGAACTAATCAAGGTGGCACATCCTGATTTTCGCGATGAACTTATTAAAGAAGCCCAGAAAAACAAAATCTGGAGACGGTCCAATCGAATCGCTTAAAAAGCAATTAAATTTTAGAGGGGGAGTTATTTTGACTCGGGAAGTGGTCATTGTCGCGGCAACCCGTACTGCTATCGGTGATTTTCAGGGCGCCTTAAAAAAGCTGACCGCCGTTGAATTAGGAACAATCAGCGGTAAAGGGGCCTTAGAGAAGTTCAAGATCGATCCCGGCGTGATTGATGAAGTCGTTGTAGCGCATACTTTGCAGGGAGGGGCTAAAGGGAACCCCGCCCGTCAGGTCCAGAATAATTGCGGCATTCCTATGGATCAAGGGGTCCACGCCGTAACCGTTAACCAGCAGTGCGCCTCAGGTATTCGCGCCCTGGAGATAGCCTGCCACGATATCCTGATGGGCAAAAGTGAGGCAGCCTTTGTAGGGGGGATCGAAAGCTTCAGTAATGCTCCCTACTACCTTTTCCAAGCCAGAGAGGGATACCGGATGTTTCACGGCAACGACGGTCCCTGGGACGCCATGATTTACGACGGACTGCAATGCGGCATCCTGGGATATCATATGGGCATTACCGCTGAAAACCTGCAGAAAAAGTATCAGATTTCCCGGGAGGAGCAGGATGAATTAGCCTTTATCAGCCACACCCGAGCGGTTCAAGCCATTCAGGAAGGCAAGTTTAAAGAAGAAATTATCCCTGTGGAGATCCGCTCCAAAAAGGGAACAAAAATATTTGCTGAGGATGAACATCCCCGCGCCGACATCAGCCGGGAAGTACTGGCTAAGATGTCTCCGGTCTTCTTGAAAGATGGCACTGTTACGGCTGGAAATTCTTCAGGTCTGAATGACGCAGGCGCTACCCTGATCATAATGACCAGGGAAAGGGCGGCCGAGCTGGGTTTAAAACCCCTGGCCAGGGTAGCGGCCACTGCAAATTATGGGGTTGATGCCGGCATCATGGGCATCGGTCCTGTTTATGCCATTCCCCGGGCTCTTAAATATGCCGGCTTAACTCAAGGGCAAATCGGCTATTTCGAAATCAACGAGGCTTTTGCGGCCCAGTGGCTGGCCTGCAATCGGGAACTGAAGATAAACATGAATATGGTAAACGCCAACGGTTCCGGTATTAGCCTGGGACATCCCACCGGATGCACGGGAGTAAGACTGATCGTGTCGCTGATTTATGAAATGAGAAGACGTAAGGTTCAATATGGGTGCGCATCTCTGTGCTCCGGCGGCGGTCCGGCAGGAGCAGCGATAATCGAATTATGCGATTAGTTTAATCAATACCTTGTGCAAAAATTAACATGCTAAGAAGGTGTCAGAAAAAATGGGAGCAAATTTCGCTTACAAAAATACCAGAGATCTGGAATTCATTTTACAAGAATGGCTTCCCAGCGAGGAAATCTTTAATTATGACAAATTCAAAGACTACTATGCCAAGGAGGAGATCGGGTTAATCCTGGACCCCATCCTCAAATTATGCAAACAAGTGGTAGAACCGGTCAACGAAGAAACCATTAAAAATCCGGTTCAGTTTGAGAATGGCAAGGTGATTTCCCCTTCCGGGATGGGGGACCTGTTTAAACGTTTGCAGCAGGAAGGATGGGGAACCAGCAACATTAGCGAGGACGAGGACGCCATGGTCCTGCCCCATATTTTGTACGCCATGATCTGGGAGTTAATCGGAGCAGCCAACCCGTCCCTGACTCCCTATATTGAGCTTACGGACGGGGCTGCCAATTTAATTCAGAGCTTTGGGGATGAGCAACTAAAAAGCATGTTTTTGCCGAAGATGATGGATGGCAGTTGGTCCGGAACGATGTGCCTGACTGAGCCCGGCGCCGGGTCGGATGTGGGGGATATCACCTCGAAAGCCTATTCTACCGCTGACCCCGGGATTTTTAAAATTAAAGGCAGCAAGATTTTCATTACCGGCGGCGACAATGACTTTACAGAAAATATAGTTCATCTCTTTCTGGGCCGGGTGGAAGGGGCCAGACCCGGAACCGCCGGAATTTCTCTGTTTATTGTCCCTAAATACTGGGTTAACGAAGATGGCGGTCTTGAAGATAACGATGTTCAGACCACCGGGATCGAACATAAAATGGGCCTGCTGGGCTCGATTACCGCTTCCCTGACCTTCGGTGAAAACAATGGCTGCCGGGGCTGGCTGCTGGGCATCAATCCCCTGGAAAATGAAGGTAAAGGAAACGGCATGGCGCAAATGTTCCAGATGATGAATTTAGCCCGATTGGAAACCGGGCTGTCAGCCCTCTCCTGCCTTTGCAATGCCTTTTACAACGCCAGGGACTATTGCCGGGAGAGAATTCAGGGCCGGCTTATTGCGGACCCCAGGGGCGAACGGGTGCCAATTATCAAACATGAGGATATCAAAGGAACCCTTCTCCTGGGCAAGGCGCATATGGAGGCCATCCGGGCCATGATGTACAAGACATTTTTTGCTTTTGATGTGCGCCATCATGATCCGGATCCGGAAATCCGGAAAAAAGCCTCCGACCTCGTTGAGGTGGCGACGCCCCTTTGTAAAGCCTATGCCAGTGACGAAGCCTGGTGGCTAATTGGTGAAGCCCTGCAGACCTATGGCGGATATGGCTACACGAACGAATATCCAATTAGTCAGATAGCCAGGGATGTCAAAATCTATTCCATTTGGGAAGGAACTAACTTTATCCAGTCCATGGATCTGGTGGGACGCAAATGGTCCCTGGAAAAAGGCCAGGTCTTTGCCCGGTTTTTACAAAGCATTGCGGAATTCTACGCCAACAATCAGGGCAATCAAGACTTCCGGGGAGAGTTTGAAATTCTCGGCCAGGCGCTTGAAGCTTACCGGGAGATACAATCTGCCCTGCAAACTTATAAGAGCAATCACCGGCCGGAAATGATGCCTCTTTACTCCCGCAGAATCCTGACGGTTACGGCTCAGTTGTATGCCGGCAGTCTGATTCTCGACCAGGCGTTACTGGCCGGAAAAAGGATTAAAGAATTAAGTGCGGATCATTATGACTATGCCTTCTATGCCGGTAAAGTGGCCGCGGCCAAGTACTATTTGGGCAATGTGGTGCCCAATGTGATGACTCTGGCCAAAATTATTAAGCATGGCGATACTTCGGCCATCGACATTCCCCTGGAAGCCTTTGACTATTGAAAATGAGGTGGACACAGGCTGATCAAGCTCGCCGGGATTATCAAGAAGCAGGTGGTGATGTCATGGAAAATCAGGGATACACGTCCCTTCTTTGCGAGCAAGAGGAAGGCGTGGCCACGGTAGTCATTAACCGGGCCGAGGTTATGAATGCCCTGAACGAACAGGTTTTTAAGGAACTCGACAGAATGTTTGACGAACTGGAAGCAGATGATCGGGTTAAGGCAGTGATTTTAACCGGCAGCGGTAAAAAATCCTTTGCCGCCGGGACAGACATAAGCCAAATGCAGGAGATGACCACCCTTGAGGCGCGTAAACTGGCCCTGGCTGTCAAAGCAGCCCAGGATAAGATAGCGTCCATCAGCAAACCGGTGATCGCGGCGGTTAACGGCTTTGCCCTGGGTGGCGGCTGCGAGGTGGCGATGTGCTGTGACTTCCGGATTGCCGCCGAGAATGCCCGGTTCGGTCAGCCGGAAATCACCCTGGGTATCCTGCCCGGCGGCGGCGGAACTCAGCGTCTTACGCATCTGGTGGGTTTGGCAAAAGCCAAAGATCTGGTTTTAACCGGAAGAATCATTGACGCCCGGGAAGCCCTGGAGATTGGCCTGGTTAACAAGGTGGTAACGGCGGATTTACTGATTAGTGAAGCTAAAAAGCTGGCCGGCAGCCTCGCTGAAAAGAGCGGGTTTGCCTTGAACATGGCCAAGGCGGCGCTGAACCGGAGTGTCAGTTTGGATCTTGATAGCGGGTTGGATTATGAAATCGAGTGTTTCGCGGCTTGCTTCTCAACCCATGATCAAAAAGAGGGCATGGCTGCCTTTGCAAAAAAAAGGAAGCCGAAATTTATCGGCAGATAAACTTCCTGTCCGGATTAATGACGATGATAAAGAGGTGCTTAACAAAATGGAAATTAAAAATGTGACGGTCGTCGGCGCCGGCGCCATGGGCCTGGGAATTGCCCAGGTATCAGCTCAGGCGGGCTATCAGGTCATTTTAAATGATATTTCGGAGGAGCAGCTGGAAAAGGCGCTGAAAGCCATTGCCAGATCCCTGGATAAGAGCGTGGAAAAGGGCAAGCTTACGGCTGAGTCCAGAGATGTGATTCTGGGCCGGCTCAGAACCACCACGGACCTGGCCGAAGCTGTGCAAGATGCCGACCTGGTGGTTGAGGCGGTTTTTGAAAACCTTGCTCTAAAACAGGATATTTTCAAAAGGATCGATCAAATAGCTCCCCAACACACTATTTTTGGCTCCAACACGTCCACCCTCCCCATCGCGGCCATCGCCGGCGGAACCGGACGGCTTGACAAATTCGTGGGGATACACTTTATGAATCCGGTTCCCCTGATGAAGGGCGTGGAATTGATTCGCGGCCGTCATACTTCGGAGGAAACCCTGCAGATCAGCTTGGATTATGTTAAGTCCCTAGGCAAAGAAACGGCCATCGCAGCGGACTACGCGGGGTTTATCGTCAGCCGGATCCTTGACGCCATGCTTAATGAGGCAGTCAAGTGCGTGATGGACGGAAACGAACCAGAGGAAATTGATAAAGCCATGAAGCTCTGCTGCAACTTCCCCATAGGACCGCTGGCC
Source organism: Bacillota bacterium (assembly GCA_023439185.1). GTDB lineage: Bacteria > Bacillota > Desulfotomaculia > Desulfotomaculales > Desulfallaceae > BRH-c8a. The sequence continues at coordinate 97,042 of JAEXOR010000059.1, forward strand.
TTAATTGATCTGGTAGGGGCGGATATAGTCCTCAACGGACTGGAAACCATGCGAGGAGACTTCGGGGATAAATATACCCCCGCGCCGCTGCTCAATCAGATGGTCAGAGGCGGTGACTTAGGCCGCAAAACGGGCCGGGGTTTCTATAAATATTAAAACTACGGGTACTTGCACACAGAAATCAGGGAGGGACATCTGATGCTCTTAAAAGACAAGGTAGCTATTGTTACCGGCGGGGCAAGAGGAATCGGCAGGGAAACTGCCCTGGTATTTGCCCGCGCAGGGGCCAAAGTGGTGGTGGCTGATTTCGATCAGGAAGCGGGAGAAAAAACCGCCGGCGATATCAATACCTCAGACGGCCAGGCTATTTTTATACCGGTGGACGTGACGGACAGGGATAGTGTCCAGGCAATGGTCAATGAAACCAGGGAACGCTTCGGCCACATCGACATCCTGGTCAACAATGCGGGCATTACCGCCGACGCCTTCCTGATTAACATGACGGAAGCTCAATGGGATAAGGTTATTGGGGTTAACTTAAAGGGTGTCTTTAATTGCACCCAGCTTGTCGCTCCTGCCATGATTGAACAGGGAGCGGGGGTTATTCTCAACGCCTCTTCTGTGGTTGGCGTGTATGGGAATGCAGGTCAGACAAACTATGCCGCAACCAAATCCGGGGTTATCGGTCTGACCAAGTCCTGGGCTAAAGAACTGGGCAGAAAGGGTATCCGGGTTAATGCCGTGGCGCCGGGCTTTATTATATCCGACATGACCGCCAAGGTTCCGGACAAGGTGCTGGAAATAATGAAGGAAAAAACAGCTCTCGGACGGCTGGGCAACGTGCAGGACATCGCTCAAACTTACCTGTTCCTGGCGTCGGGTTACGCCTCCTATATAACGGGTCAGGTGCTGGGGGTCGATGGCGGACTGGTCATCTAAACCTTGAAGATAGGGTTTAAACAAACCTTGGGAGTGAAAAAGATGAGTTTTAAGAAAAGCAACGATGATATTGTTTGCGTAAGCGCCGTCAGAACGCCCTTCGGCCGTTTCGGCGGGAGTATGAAAGATCTTGATATTTACGAATTAGGCGCCGTTGCCATGAGGAATTCCATGGCAAAAATTAAGTTGGCTCCCAACTTAATTGATGAAGTCTGGTGGGGGAACGGCGACACTACAAACTGCAAGGATCCGTTTACTCCGGTGGTAGCACGGCAAACCATGCTGAAGGCCGGAATTCCGCCTGAAACTCCGTCTGTGACCTTTGACCAGGCGTGCACTTCAGCATTGACCACTGTGAAATACGGAGCAAGAAGTATTAAATTAGGTGAGGCTAAAGTAGTAATGACGGGTGGTTCCACCAGTTTCAGCACGGTGCCGTTTTTACTGCGCGATCTTCGCTGGGAAGGCAAGAAGCACAGCTCTTTTATGGTTGAAGACCCAATCATTCCTTTGGGCTACAAGGATTATGCTCCAGTTGCCGTTGATTCCGGTAATGTGGCCATTGAATATGGGGTATCCCGGGCAGAGCAAGATGAATTAGCCTATGCAAGCCACCGGAAATACGGTGCGGCTTGGGAGCGAGGTTTCTTTCGAAAGGAAATGACTCCCCTGGAAATAGTCAAAACAGATAAAAAGGGCCAGGTTATTTCTAATCGAATGCTGGACAAAGACGAGCAATATCGCTCAGATATTACTCCGGAAGCCCTTGCGAAATTAAAACCGATCTTCGGCAATCCCACCTGCACCGCGGGCAACGCCCCGGGGATGAATGATGGCGCTGCCGCCCAAATTTTCACCACCAGGGAACATGCTGAAGAACTGGGGCTGGAAATAATCTATACCCTGGTATCTATTGCAGCCATTGCTCTGCAGCCAAGAATTATGCCGGTGTCACCGGCCTTTGCCATTAAAAAATGCCTGGATGAATCGAAGTTATCCATTGATGACATGAAATACCTTGAGATTAATGAAGCCTTTGCCTGTGTTCCGCTGGTTTCCTGCAAGCTTCTCTCCAATGACAGATTCTTAAGCGGTAATTATAAGGAGATGGTGCAAGAGGCATCTGAAAAGCCGATTTTGGATCACGATGCCCGGAAATATCAAGATTTAAAGAATAAGCTAAATGTTAACGGCAGTGCAATTGCCATTGGTCATCCCAACACTGCAAGCGGAGCCCGCATTATGATGACGGCAGCCTACAATCTGAGAGAGAATGGCGGAGGTTTTGCGGCCTGTGCCATTTGCGGCGGTTTAACCCAGGGCGCGGGAGCGATAATTTGGGTCGAATAAAGAAAAGGATGGTGCATATGATTAGTTTTGAACTCACCGATGAACAAAAAGATTTACAAGCGATGGTTCGGAAATTTACTAAAAATGAGATTATTCCCGTTGCAGCGGAATACGACCAAAAAAATGAAATGCCCTGGCCCATTATCCAAAAAGGGTTTGAGATTGGCTTGTGGAATTTTAATCTGCCCTTAAAATACAATGGCTTAGAGCTGGACCATGTTACTGAAGCCATCCTGGTTGAAGAACTGGCTTACGGATGTTTAGGAATCAGCGGAGCATGGGATGGAAATACCCTGGCCCTTACGCCAATCCTGATTGCGGGTACGGAAGAACAGCAAGACAGGTGGCTGCCGCAATTTGGCGAAAAACCCCTTTTGGGGGCCTTCTGTCTCACCGAACCCGGGGCCGGTTCTGATGCAAAATCCATGGTGACTCGAGCGGAAAAAGTTGGTGATGAATATATTATTAATGGCACCAAGTGTTTTATAACCCATGGCGGCATATCAAATATGTACACTGTTTTTGCTAAAACTAAAGGGACCAAAAAGATCAGCGCCTTTCTGGTATCCGGCGATAATCCCGGTGTCTCGATGGGAAAAGTGGAAGATAAATTGGGAGACAGGGCTTCCCATATAGCGGAAGTAATTTTCGAAGATGTGAGGGTTCCGGCTGAGGATCTCCTGGGACAGGAGGGGGATGGGTTTAAAATTGCCATGCAGACCTTGGATCGGACCAGGATGAGTATCGGGGCGGCAGCAGTCGGCGTGGCACGCAGGGCCCTTGAAGAGTCCATTGCATATGCCAAGGTTAGAACCCAGTTTGGGAAGCCTATTGGTCAACATCAAGGGATTGCTTTTATGCTGGCGGATATGGCCACGAAGGTAGAAGCAGCTCGAAGCTTGGTACTGCTGGCGGCATCAGAGATAGACGCTAAGAGATTAGACCCTAAATTCGGTGCTATGTGCAAGCTCTATGCAGCGGATATAGCTATGGAAGTGACGGTGGATGCCGTTCAAATTCATGGCGGTTACGGATACATGAGGGATTATCCAGTTGAAAAACTGATGAGGGACGCTAAGATACTTCAAATTTATGAGGGAACTCAGCAAGTACAAAGGATGGTTATTGCAGGCAGACTCTTGAGTTAAATAAGAACTTCAAAACGCTGCACTCCGCAGCTACGCCTATTCCAAATTGGCTTGCGCAGTCCAATTTGGAATAGGCATTTTATTTGAGGGTTATCACCTTGACAGCTCACATGCTTATCGGCCGGTCTTCCCCGCTCCCGGCCGGAACCGGGTGCTCCGCTTCCGGCTTGATTTCACCGAATATCACCATATAGTAAACCCTGCCGCTGTCGAAAACGTAAAACTCGATTTTTCTTTCCATCGGACTGTTCACCTGGTAATAGAAAACCGGCTGCCCCACCTCGTCGGCAATTTTCACCATATCCTCAATGGAAGTGACGTTGATGATATCGGCAAGCTGATAGGATATGGATTGTTCCATCCCGGCCAGCCTTTCCCCATACTCCTTGAAAATACGCGCCATGGTCCGGTCAAAAATATCCAGGGGAGCGGCTGTTTTGATAAACACCGCCGACAGTGCCGCGACTACAAGGAAAACAAAGGAAAAGGCAAAGCAGACGGCTGTTTTTCCCGTATCTACAGGCAGTTGTTGTTTGATGGTCTCAGTGATGGAATCTTCCCCGGTAATCTCGGGGGCCGCTTCGATTTTAAAGACATTTTCCCCGATGGGAATAACGATATTGGGACTCATTTGGTCTTCCAGAGTGCCCTTCGCGGTGGCGGCCCGGGTTCGGACATCAAAGACCACGTTAAGCACCACCGGGCTGTTGATTTCCGAATCACTGAAAATTGTTTCCTTCGACGCCCAATAACTGTCCAGGGTTACCGGCACCGTGATTTCAATCTCATTGTCCGTATCCTCCGCCTGCCGGGCCTGCGGGGGCACTAAAACATACTCTTTGCTCCACAGCACTTCGTTTTCCCTGCCGTGCAGGCCTTGCAAAAACGCCTGAACAGAATAATCCGTTTTGATTTGAGCCGGTACGTTGCCTTCAAACCGGTATTTAAACTTGAGCTCCAGGTGGTCGATATATTTAAAAACATAATACCGGTCTTTGCCCAGGGAAGGCTGTTCAAACATCACGTTGGGCCTGAAAAAAACCGTGTAATCAACGTTCCCTCTGCTTTGATAGGCATAATTAACTTCCTGCTTCTCCTCATACCTGGCCGTTTTTAATTCCCAAACGCCATAAGCGGAGAAAATAAGCGCCAAAATGATGCCCAGTATCACCATAACCCTTTTCATTTGTTTACTGAGCCTCATTGTCTCACCTCTGCAATGGTCAAAATACCACATCTTCCCTTGGAACCCCGGAGTCGGTTTTAAAAAAAAGATTCAGCCATCCCACTTTGGGAATCCTGCCGATCATTTTGCCCCTGATTTGCCCGGGCGTCACCGGCTTTGAGTCGGGAGCGCTGTTATTGTCCCCCCGGGTGCGGAATTCACCTTTGGCTTCGTCTACTTCAATGACCCGGTGAATAATAAACACCTGATCCCTCCAGTACTGGATTACATCTCCCACCTGAACATCCTTGCTGTCGCATTTTTTGATCAGCGCCACATCCCCGGGGTACAAAACAGGTTCCATGCTTCCCGTCAGGACCACCGTGGGAAATACTTTAAAAACTCCCACGGCAAACCAGATCAAAACGATGGAAACCACACTCACGGCAATCCATGAGCCGGTACCTTCCCTCTTTTGTTCTCTGAGCTTCATTTGCCGCCCCTGTTTGTGATAAACCTGTCTGATCACCAGGAGAAACAACACCGGCAGCATGATTCCGATAAAGGCCTTGGTAATCCAGGTCAGGTCGGGAAGCACCGGGACCACCCACACCGGCAGGGAGGTCAGGACGCTGAAAATGATGGCGGGATAGGCTCCCCCCAGGTAAACCATGTAGGTGAGCAGGATGTTGCCCATTATTTCCGGCAGGGCATATTCACCCGCGTATTGGATAATCTGCGGCCAGATCTCAAGGCTGGTGATGATCCTCAGGTTCAGCCGGTACAGGGAAAAAACAAGCACCGTAAGAATACAAAAAAGCGCCAGGTATTCCCGCTTGACCCGGTTGACGAGGTAGTTTCTCACCCATTCCATCATCACCAGGACACTGCCGAAGCTAAGAATGTTAATCATGATACCCCGGATGTTTTTGGTGTAAGGGCTGGCGCCGATACCGTCCAAAAACCCCCCGGCAAAATAGACGGAAATATAAGTAACGGCGCAGATGGCGCTCCAGATAAGGATGAAGTTATATAGTTTCAGCCTGCCCTTAAACCTGCACCGGGGTTTTTGCCAGATATATAAGGACAATCCCAACCAAAACAGGGGTTTGAAAAAAAACAGGTAACCGTCGGACCCCAGCAATGAAGGTAAGACCTGATAGCCCAGGATCAGGGACAGCACAATTATTAAAAGCAATACCAGCGCTTCATATTCCCTTTTGCCCATTGATTTATCCTTTAACTAGTCCTCCGCCAGCTTTTTCATAATCTCCCCGTTGGCAAACATGATCTCCACCGCGGTGTAGGAGTGCCGGTCTGAAATGATATTAATGCTGCCGTTAAAAATTCTGATCAGGCTCCTGATATTGTACAAGCCCAGGCCATGCCGCTCCGTTTCGGTTTGGGCCGGGTCAAAGCCGGTTCCGTCGTCTTTGATGGTCAGGCGGGTATTGGCGGCGTCGATATGCAGCCTGACCCAGATATTGCGGCATTTTCCATGCCGGATGGCGTTTCCGGCGCTTTCGATAATAATCCGGTACAGCGCTTTCTTGGCCCCGGTGGAAAGATTGTCGTCCCCGTCGTCAATGTCGACATTTATTTTAGTGCCGCTGAGTCTTTCCAGGTCCCGCAAATACAATTGCACGCTTTCTTTAAACAAATCAATCTGCTGCTTTTTATGGCTCAGATTATAAATGGTGGAACGCAGGTCTTTTAACGAGCTTTGAATCGTCTCCATGGCCAGCGTCATTTGCTCTTTCTTTTCCGGGTCGTCCATGCGGTTCCATTTCTTCAGGGTATCGTAAGTCATGCAGGACATGGCAAAAAGCCGCTGCACCACACTATCGTGGATATCATCCGCAATGCGGTTTTGCTCGTCGGCGATAACCAGTTCATCGTTAACCGCTTCCACCTCGGCTTTTTCCAGCAGCATGGCCCCCAGCCGGGAAAAGAAAAGAAGACTTAAAGGATACTCTTCTTTTTCCAAATGAGATTCTTCATCCGGAATGATCAGCCCAATGACGCCGTGCTCACTGAGATTGGAAACTTTGATTAAAACCGCCTGGCCGCCGGTGGCCAGCGGGAGCAGTGAGGCATGATCTTTGGAAAGCAGGGGGTAGTTATCCTTTACCGCTTTGTACAGCTCGTCCCTTAAACCTTCGCTGATATTTATAACTGCCGCCGGGCTGTCTGTCTTACCGGGGTCATTGGGCAGAAAAAACGCCTGGGCGGCGGGTGAAATCCGGCCCACGAAATCCAGAAGAATATGCAGTATTTCGCGCTTGTCCCTTTGATTGGCAATTGCCTGCACCGCTTCATACATAAACAGGATATCTTCAATCAAGCTCTTGATTTTCGCGTTGGAGCTTTCCAACTGCTCGTTGATTTCCCGCAATTCTTCCCGTTTCTTGCTGATCAGACCATAATAATTAAAAAGGATATTAACCAGAACCAAAATTAAAACGTAACTGAGAATGATGTTTGAATATGATAGCAGGTAATCTGTTAATTCCAGGGTTTGCTCCGAATAATATCCCGTGGCCGACAGGATTATAAAATTTGCCGCCAGGTAAAGAGCTTTCTCTCTGGGCTGCATATAACAGGAAATAATCAATAAAGGGTTTAAAAAATACCAGATAAACGGGCTTTTCAACCCGCCGGTCAATACCATCAGCACCGCTATCCCGGTGATTTCCACAATGAGTAAAAGGTTCAGCCGCCATTTCATTTCCAGGCTGATCCGGTAAAGATACATTAACAGAAAAGCGGAAGATATGATGCAGCAGGCCAACAGCAGCATGGCCAAAACGGCGTAACCGGCCAATATCCCATTAATTATATAAATGGATAAGGTTAAAAATATGGATATAATCCGGTATGTTTCAATTAAGCCGGTGATATTGCTGTAAGGGTTTAACTTGAACACGGCCGTCTCCTTACCCTCGGCACTGCGATGAATAGTACAAAGCGTTTTCCTTGGAGATCACCCCTCGGGCGTAGAGGCCATGGATGACATCTTCCATGGTAATCATGCCGAGGGCTTTGCTTGCCTTGATTACTTCCGGAAGCTGATGAATTTTATTTTCAATGATCAGGTTTTTTGTGGCGCTGGTGGCCAGCAAAACCTCCATTGCGGTAACGCCGGACGTTCCGTTGATGGCGGGAATAATCTGTTGGGAAACGATGGCCTGCAAGACGTTGTGCAGCTGCATTTGGATATGGTCCCTTTTTTCAGGGGTAAACATATTGATGATATACCGGATGGTTTTAACGGCGCCGCTGGTTTGCAGGGAAGTGACAACCAGATGACCGTTTTCCGCCGCGGCAAGAGCAGCGGAAAAGGTTTCAGGATCCCCGGAAAAACCAACCATGATTACATCAGGGTCCTGGGTAATGGCGGAATAAACCCCTTCCTGGTAGCTGTTGGCGTCAATGCCGATTTCCTTTTGGTTTACAATGGCTTGATCGTGTTTAAACAAATATTCGATGGGATCTTCAACGGTGATAATGTGGCAAGCCCTGGTTTCGCTTATTTTTTTGATAATGGCGGCCCTTGTCGCAGGTATGCTGTCGCTGTCGCCGCAAATCAAAATCAGCCCGCTTTTTAGCTTATGGAGGTCCATGACCACCTGGGGAATATTCAGTTCTTCCGGCGTTTTCAGCAGCCGGTCCAAAAGCTTGAAGCTGATGGAAAAGGAACCCCTTTGCATGAAAATGTTTGCCCGCAGCCTGCCGATATTTTTGAACGCCACCGGCAAGCTAAGACAGCGATTGACTTTAAGGGTGCTCATTTGTTCCTCATTGAGCAGCGCCGTTAAAATATTTTCCGTATCCCTGGGTCCGATGCTTTCAAAAGGGGTAAACTTTAATACCCCTTCCACCCGCACGGCCGGAACGGATCCCGCCGTAATATGCAAGTTGGTGGCATTGCAATCCTTGGCATAGTTTAAAACTTTTAACAACTGCTCCTGATTATACATGTTTCCTCCAAATTAGACAATTAAAAATAATTAGCATTGAAGTTAAATTTTTCATTTATGCTTTAAATTTGAAGTATGGCGGGAGATTACTGATAAATTACATGTCTAACAAGTTTGGAAGGATTAAAGCGTTTAAAAAGGTATCCAGATAAAATGACATATTCTGAGCAATATGTATTATTATGCTTTAGTGTATTGAGTAAATCAATAGCAAAATATTAAAAATGTCAGTATTTAAAAAAAGGAGCCTGTGTAGTAACAACTTAACAACTGGCTGCGTAAAATAAAAAAATCAGGAATAAAATTCCAGGGGGCGCTATATATGAATGCAACAAAGGGGAAGCCTTTAGCCATTGCCTATGTTAAAGGCGGGCCGCTCAGGCCGCAAATTGAAGGCGAAGTGCGGTTTTACAACGCGCCGGGCGGAACCTGGGTTTGCGCCGAGATTAAGGGGCTTCCTCCGTACCGGCCGGCGACCAACGGCGAATCTCCCATCGGCCCGCACGGCTTTCACATCCACGAGTTCGGCAATTGCATGGCTGGAAACTCCCGGGAACCTTTCAGTGCGGCCGGCGGCCACTGGAATCCGACCAACCAACCGCATGGAAATCACGCCGGAGACTTTCCCGTGCTGTTCTCCAATCATGGTTATAGTGAATCATGTTTTTTTACCGATCGTTTTAAACCGCATGAGGTTATTGGATTGTCAGTAATAATTCATCAGAACCCTGATGATTACAGGACTCAGCCGGCAGGAAATTCAGGCATGAGGCTAGCTTGCGGCGTCATAAGGGAACCCTGAGCCGGTAAGGAAGCAAGGGGGGAAGCAAGGGGACGGTTCTCTTGCTTCCTAATCATCCTGCTAATCTTTCCAGGCTAATATTTCCATCGGGTTCCTTGGGATCTTGGCCAGTTTAACATCAGGGTAACCGACAATAATCGGAGCGACTCCCCTGTAGTCCTGGGGTATCCCCATTTGTTGTTTAAACTCAGCAGAATTGATCAGGTATGTTGCAAAACCAATCCAGCAGGTTCCCATACCATGACTGAAAGCGGCCAGCATCAGGTTCTGACCGGCCAGGCAGCAGTCGCCCATACTGGTTAAACCTTGCCCTTTGGCATAAATGATAATCAGGGTCCCGGCGTTGTAAAAGATATTAAAATCAGGTGATTGAAGCAGTTTTTTATACCCCCGGGGATCATCGCTGTTGCCGAATTTTTCAAGGACAAGCTTTTTGGCCTGGTCGGAATGAATTTTTAATAAATCTGAGTTCTGAATGACGGCAAAGGACCATGGCTGCAGATTTGAAGAGCTTGGCGCCTGGATGGCCGCCTCGATCAGTTTTATAACTAATTCTTTGGGAACGTCTTCATTTGTGTATTTACGAACCGAACGCCTGCCGTAAATGGCATCTATAATGCTCATGTAACGCACCTCCGAAATTTAGTATCCCGCAAAATGCCTTAAAAAGACATGGCGCTCCCTTTTCGCCCCGTGATTTATATGTAGAATATTAAGATTTAACCCCTGCTTTCTGCTGCTGGAGCTTTAGATTATGGTACAATACTATGAACTAACCAGAGACGGCCAAACATTATGACCCCGAATATTCTACTTCTTCAATAATGCTTTCCAAGTAAATTTCCAATTCATCCGGCGTCGTTCCGGTGCAACCGCCCAAACGGTCTTCCTCAACAGCCTGCAACTCTCCCCACAGCTTAAGCATTTTTTCACAACGGTTCAGTGTAAAAATAAAAATCACCTCACGTGTTATTCGCAAAATATACCGGTTCACCCGGTTCTAGCCATATCATATTTCTTTCATGGTTTAGGATCAAGAGGGAAGCAGGGGGACGGTTCTCTTGCTTCCCCTTCTATTATTGTTATGGTAGAATAAAACAAAAAATACAATCACGGGAGTGATATATACGCCAAGACAAGCTCGCGAAAAAACTGAAAGCGGAATCTACCATATAATGATGAGGGGAGCCAACAGGCAAGAAATCTTCCATGATGATGAAGACTGCATGAAATTCCTTGATATTATGAAAAAATATAAAAAACAAACTGAGACTAAAATATATGGATGGTGCCTGATGGGAAACCATGTCCACCTACTGCTTGGAGAAGGCAATGAAGATATATCGGTTACAATGAAGCGTATAGGTGTGAGCTACGCATGGTATTACAATTGGAAATACAATACTGTAGGTCATTTGTTCCAGGACAGATTTAAAAGCGAAGGAGTAGACAGCGATGCCTATCTTTTGACGGTTATTAGATACATACATCAAAACCCGGCAAAAGCCGGACTTGTAAAAAGTCTTTCAGATTGGAAATGGAGCAGTTGCGCGGGGTATTATGGAAACGACATTTATCCACCAGGATTGTTGGATAGTGAACTAATACTGAGTATGATTTCTGGAGAAAAGAAAAATGCCATAACTGATTTTAAGAAGTTCAATGAAGTAGAAAATGAAGATCCTTGCCTAGAATATGAAAAAACTAAAAGGTTAACTGATGATCAGGCTAGATTGGAGATTAGCAAAATTATATCCGAAGCTGAAATGGCTCAAATAAAGAGTTTTCCGAAACAGCAAAGGGATGAAATATTATCAAAGATAAAAAAGATTGAAGGTTTGACACAACGGCAGATAGCCAGGATTTTAGGTATTTCACCTAATTTGATATTCAAAACATGAAGGGTGAATAAAGGAAGCAAGAGAACCGTCCCCTTGCTTCCCAATTTACCCCTTAATCAACAATATAGTGAGCGCCCAGGCTTTCCTTGCGGGCCAGGGCAGCTTCGGTGATTAGCCCGGCGGTAATCAGCATCAGCCTGGCTTGATGATATAACGACAGGTCACGGTAATCACCGATGGTTACGGCGTCCAGCCGTTGGTTTAACTCCGTCAATTGCTCCCGGGCCTGCCGCAGCCCGGCCCGGCTGCGCACCATGCCTACGTGCCGGCCCATCAGTGCACGCAGCTCCCGGACGATGCCTTCGATCTTCGCCGTCCCGCCGTCGTTCCCGCCGCCGTCAGAAGGACAGAACCCGGCCAGGGCTTCTTTGAGAATCCCGTTGACCAGCGCCTCATCCAGGCCGCCTGGGCCTGATACCACCGCCGTCTTAAGCTCCCCGGCGGCGCTTGCCCCGGCCCGCAGCCCAAACACCGCCGCTTCGGTAAGGGCATTGCCCGCCAGGCGGTTGGCCCCATGCACGCCCCCCGCCGCCTCGCCGCAGGCAAACAGGCCGGGTACCGTGCTGCGGCACTCGCCGTCGATAGCAACCCCGCCCATGGTGAAATGGGCTGCCGGAGCAACCTCCATCCGCATGTTTTCCTTCAGGTAGTTCAAAAAATCCGGGTACCTCTGCTTGATCACAGCGGATGGTACGCCGCCGAAGTCCATGAACACCCCACCCCGTCCGGTGCCCCGTCCGGCTTCAATCTCGGCCAGAATCGCCAGGGCCATGACATCCCGGGTGGCCAGGCATCCCTGGGGCGAGTAGCGGGGCATGAAATCCTCGCCGTCACGGTTGCGCAGCACCGCTCCTTCCGTAAAGGGCGTGGTGGATAAAACAAGCCGGGGCGCATCCAGGGTCATCAGCGGATGAAACTGAATAAACTCCAGATCCCTGAGTTTAGCCCCGGCTAGGTGCGCCAGGGCGTAACCGTCACCGGTCACATCCCCGGTGTTGGTACTTACCGGGTACAACCGTCCCGCTCCGCCGCTGGCCAGCACCACCGCCCGGCACCCGATAATCGTGATCCACGGCCGGGCGCGGTGGAAGCCGTAAACCCCGATTACCCGCCCCCGGTCCACTGCCAGGCCGGTGATTAAAAGGTTGTCCATCATCCGCACGCCTGAAAGAGCCGCCTGCTCCAACAGCGGCAACGTCATGGCCATCCCGATGGTGCGCGACTGCCCCAGCGCGCTCCAGTCAACCTTCAGAATACGCTCCCGGGAATGCCCCGGCGAGCCCTGGACTTCCATTGAGGCGCCGTCCCGTTGAAAGGGCACACCTCGCTTCGCCAACCAGAGGATGGCCTCCCGCGCGTCCCGGGCCAATATTGCCGCCAGTTCCCGATCGTTGTGATACGCCCCGCCGTCCATGGTGTCCCCGATATGGGCGTTAATCGCCGCGGCGTCCTGCTCCAGCACCGCCGCCACGCTGTTGCGGGCCATGATGGAGTTGCCGCTGCGGCCGGCCTTGCCCTTGGCCGCGACAATCACCCCGGCGCCAAGTTCCCGGGCCCGCAGGGCGGCGCACAAACCGGCCAGTCCACCGCCAATAACCAGCACGTCCGTTTCAATTCGCGAATATTCCATTCTCGCCACCCCCATTAAATTAATTGACTAAATAAAAAAAGGAGCCTGTGCTCCTTTTTTAGCATTTGCCCCGAAAAACGCCGGTGATTTTTTCCGGACCCTCTTCGTCTTTGGTTTCCAGCCGCAGCAAGCCGTAAGCGATGCTGTCCACCAGCGCCTGCCAACTGGCTTCGATTATATTGGCGCTGACGCCCACGGTGCCCCAGGAACAGTGGCCGTCGCCGGTTTCCACCAGCACCCGCACCAGCGCGCCGGTGCCGTCCGCGCCTTCCAGCACCCGCACCTTGTAGTCGGCCAGCTGCATACCGGCAATCTGCGGATAAGACTCCTCCAGGGCCTTGCGCAAGGCATTGTCCAGAGCGTTGACCGGACCGTTACCCTCGGCGGCGGTATGAACTAACCGGTCGCCCACGTTCATTTTGATGATGGCCTCGGAATAAACGGTGCTGTCCCGCATTTCAATGATTATTTTCAGGTTCTCCAGGGAAAAGGGTTCCCGGTAACCGTGGAAAGCCTTGCGCAGACGCAGTTCAAAGGACCCTTCCGCCCCTTCAAACTGGTAGCCCCGGTTTTCCAGCTCTTTAAGCTCTTCCAGCAGCTTGCGGTTTTCTTCCTTTTCCAGGCCCAGTCCAAGGTCCAGTTCCTTTGATTTATACAGCAGGTTGCTGACCCCGCTCAGCTCCGATACCAGCACCCGCCGCCGGTTGCCCACCTGTTCCGGCTCAATGTGCTCGTAAGTGCGGGGGTTTTTCAGCAGCGCGCTAACGTGCACGCCGCCCTTGTGGGCAAAGGCGCTGCCCCCCACGTAAGGCTGGTTGCTCAGCGGATGCATGTTTGCCGTTTCGCTGACAAAACGGGAAAGCTCCGTAAGGTCCTTCAGGTTTTGATCGGGAATGCTTCCCAGTCCGCATTTCAGGGCCAGATTGGGGATGATCGAGCACAGGTTGGCGTTGCCGCAACGTTCGCCGTACCCGTTGATGGTCCCCTGCACCTGGATTGCCCCGGCCTGCACCGCCATAATGGAATTGGCCACCGCCAGTTCACCGTCGTTATGGCAGTGAATACCCAAAGGCACCTCTATTTCGCCGGCCACGGCGGCAACCATCTCAAACACCTCATTGGGCAGCCGGCCGCCGTTGGTGTCGCAGAGAACAATCCGGTGTGCGCCGCCGTCACTGGCCGCCCGCAGGGTGGCCATGGCGTATTCCCGGTTGGCCCTGCAGCCGTCAAAAAAATGTTCGGCGTCGTAAATCACTTCCAGGTCCTGCTGCTTAAGGTAAGCGACGGACTCTTTGATCATCAGCAGGTTTTCTTCCGGGGTGGTTTGCAGCGCCTGTTTCACATGAAAATCCCAGGTTTTGCCGAATAATGTGGCCACAGGCGTCCCGGCCTTGATAATCTGCCGCAGGTTTTCATCCTCTTCGGCGGAGACCCCGGGCCTCCTGGTGCTGCCAAAGGCGGTGATCCGGGCGTTCTTCAGCCGGTGGTTCTTAATCAACTCAAAGAAAGCCATGTCCTTGGGGTTGGAGCCGGGCCAACCGCCCTCGATATAATGAAAGCCCGCCTCGTCCAGCTTCAGGGCGATTTTCACCTTATCCTTGGCGGAAAAAGAGATGCCCTCGCCCTGGGCCCCGTCACGCAGCGTGGTATCATAAATTTCTATTCTTGGCAATGTCGCACCCCCTCTGGTGCCAGGTGTTAAAAGTTAATTTGTTAAAAGTTAGAAGCAAAATTTCTATTTTTGCAAAGTGGCGGGCTTTGGTGCGCGGTGTTAAAAATTAA
>JAEXOR010000051.1 GCA_023439185.1 Bacillota bacterium
CCGGGCGGCGCGTAAAAAACTTTAATTTGTTAAAAATGCGTACAAAAGGTCCACGACGGTAAGCAGATCATAGAAAACGGCGCTGTATTATGCCGGCCCTGCGCCCGTGGAGCCTACTATAATGTGCTTTAAACAGGGCCGTTCCATAATATTTCAGAGTATAACCGGGTAAAAATGCTTGTACGCACTATTAAGATATGCTAATCTCATTAAAGAGAAGATAATTTATCATAAAAAAAGGTGGTGTTAAAATATAAAAATTGACGAAATCATATACCGTCCAAATAAAGAACTCCCGTCCCGCCGGTGGCGGTGAAAATTTGTGAAATGTGGAAAATATCCTTTGATGATATTTTTTACGTCAATCATGGTATGTTGACCGGAACCAAGATGGGTATGTAAATAAATAAGTATCATCTAAATAGTTTTTTAAGCCTCAGAAGTGAGGCGCTTTGTTTTTCACGGCAGTTATATGTATGTTTTTGTCAGCGTTATTTTAATTACTGTGTGTACACTGTGATCTATTAATTGAACAGTGTATGATTTTCATACACTGTTCGGACAGTTCCCTGAAAATTAATCGTTAATGTGTCCACGCTCCGGGCAATATCATTGGATAATTATAAGGCCGATTATCGTTATGCACGTCTGCGGTTAATGGCATAGAAATTGCTAGTTAAATCGTATAACGTGGAGAAAATCAGGGAGTTAGTGATTGTTCCGCTTTTTATAAAAGTGAACTGGGAGGATATTAAATGAGAAAACAAACGGCACATACTGAGCAACTTAAAAAATTGTACGATAAAGAAGACGGGAGATTACAGGGAGACGGCCCGTTTAAGAAGTTTCCTTTTTTCTGGTTCATCCTTTTTCTGTCATACAAGTGCACAAGAAGGTGTAAGTACTGTTATGCCTATAACCAGGTCGGCGACGACAATACAATGGAAATGGATGAAAATACATTTTCCCGGTTATTGGAATGGATTCCGGAAGTCTGGAAAGTAAACAACGTTAAAGTGAATTCTGTGGGTTTCCTGGGCGGGGAACCCCTGTTAAGAACGGACAGAATTAAAAAAGTTATGGATTCGGTATATAAAAACACCGACGGGATGCAGGGTTATCTTTATACCAACGGAGACCTGGTGGACTCGGTTAACTGGGACGATCTTGAAGATATCCAATGGATCTATTCAAATATCACAGATAACAGCATTGAAGAACTGGCCAGAAGGATGAAGATCATCCAGGACAGATCAAATGCCATCGGCCAAACAATAGTAGCCACCATGGATGATTACAACTTAGAGCGAGTGCTTGATATAACAAGGTTCGGCCTGGAAAACGGATACCGTTTAAGATTCCAAAAAGACATTTACAGAGGGCTGGATACCGAATACAAGGAAAGACTATTAAAGAAATATCATGAATTATGTGATTTATCGGAGAGTTATATCATCAAAGGATACGATGTGCACGTTACCTTCTTATTGGATACTTTAGTTCCTTTTTGGGACAGCGAGCTTTCCCCGTATCCATGCGGCAAAAGGATCGCCACGGTATTCCCCGACGGAACGGTGGGACCCTGCATCAGGGAACACTCATTCAAAACCGGAACGATATTTGATCCGGATCCGATGAGCATCCTGCAGTGCGACACTTTTCATTATGATCTCACCAGGCCGGACATCCCGGATGAGTGCAGGGCGTGCGAAGTCCGGACCACCTGCCAGGGCGGATGTCCCCATGATAAATTGTTGCTGACCGGTTCCAGGGCCGGAAAATCTCTGGCCTGTGAAATACACAAGGAAATCATTCCAAGACTGAGATACCTGGAGCAATTAAAGAGTGATGCCAAAAACAAAAATAATTAATCAATAAGCTTATCAAAACAAAAGTTTGCATAAAGGAGGAATCGTTATTCAGCAACCGGGCAAACAAACAGATTTGCAAAAAACATATATGGAGGTGTAAAAAATGAGATATGCAGAAACAGGGTACAACCTGGAAATTGATTTAGCTACAGGAAATATAGAGCGGGTGGAAACCGATCCGAAATTAATGGAGACTCACCTGGGTGGTCTTGGTTCCGATGTTAAGATATTCTGGGATAGAGTTCCACCCGAAGTAAAAGCCTTTGATCCTGAGAACCTGCTGGTAATCAGCAGCGGCGTATTAGGGGGCACGCAATGTTGGAGCACCAACAGGACCACTTTCACAACCATTTCTCCACAGACTAACCTGCTGGCTTTTCCCAACATGGGCGGCTTTTTTGCCCCTGAAATGAAATTTGCCGGCTATGATAAAATAATTTTAAGGAACAAATCACCCAAACTCGTATACATCTGGATCCACAACGACCATGTAGAAATCCGGGACGCCGAGCACCTGGCAGGCAAAGGCGCTATAGAAGTGCAAGACCTCATTCGCGACGAACTCGGTGACCCTGACGCCCAGGTGGCCGCCATTGGTCTGGCGGGCGAAAACCGCAGCTTCATGGCCTCCATCGAGCAATCCAGATCAAGTGCCAGCCGTTTAGGCAGCGGCGCCGTCATGGGCGACAAGAAAGTTAAAGCCATCGCCGTGCGCGGCACCAAGGACGTTTATATCGCCGACGGCGCCAAACTGATGGAGCATATCGAAGACCTGAAGAAATTCGTTGTCCACCGCAACGCCCATCCCCTTACCGGAATAGAAATGGTTATCCACGCCGGCGTAGGTTCGCCGCAGGCGATGAAGCACGTTGACGAATCCTGGCATATGACCGGTTTTTCCCATGGTAACGCCCGGGTCCGTAAAAAAGACTACTGGACCGAAGAAATCTATGAGAGCTGGAGCAAGAGCCACTGGAGCGCGGTAAAACGGTTCATCGCCTGTTTTAACTGTACCCAGCAGTGCGGCGCTTTAATTTCCTTCGAGGATGTACCCAGGTACATGATGAAATGCTTCTCCAAGCTGATCTATCTATTTGCATCCGAAACAAATGACATGGACTTCACCTGGAGAGTGTTGAACAAAACTTTTAACTACGGCTTTGACTCCTTCTCCACCCCTCAGACAATGGCTATGGGTATGGAGCTGATTAGAGACGGCATTTATACCGGGGAAGACGCTAAAGACATGCCGGAAGATCCCCAGGAAAGAATGATGTGGATGCTGGACAAAACAGCCCATCGTGACGGTATCGGCGATTACCTGGCCGACGGTATGTACTGGGCTGCCCGCAGGATCGCTAAAGATTTCAACGATGAGCGGGCAATCGCTTACGATCATAACACCATTAAGAAACACGAGCAGATGATCGTCAAGCTGGGCATGCTGGATCCCCTGTATTTCCTGATGTTTGCCAGCAACGAGAAAGCCAGTATTACACAGGTTGAAGGCAACTGGCCCCAGACGGCTAAAAACGGCCAGGAAGCGAAAGACCACTGGGTACATGACTGGATCCAGTTACCTGATCAAAGGTTCGTTGAATATTTCATGGGCTGGAATCCCCGGGGCGAAGGCTCAAACCCGTTTTACCCGACCCCTCATATGTGTGCTGAAATCGTAGACTGGATGGATTACCTGCATGCTGTGGACGATACCATCGGCCTGTGCGCCGGCATGGGCTCCTTCTGCTATAAGCCCGGCTATCATATTCACAACTACCATAAGTTTCTTTCGGCAGCCACCGGGCTGAATCTGGATAAAGACGGTCTTTATAAAATAATCAAGAGAAACCGTCACCTGCACCGCGCGTATAACAACTTGCGGGGCTTGACCAGAGCAGACGAGAAACCGCCGGCGGACCACTGGAGAAGAAGATACCCCGAACTCGAAGAAGAACTCTTGGACACATACTATGAGTACAAAGGGTGGAACAAAAATGCTGTTCCCAAGAAAGAAACCCTGCATGAGTATGATTTAGACTATGTGGCCGAAGAATTGATGAAGAGGGGGATTTTAACAGATGGCGAAGGTTAAAAAGACGATTAAGTCTATCAAAGTTGACGCGGATAAGTGCAACGGCTGCCGGATGTGTGAAGTAGTCTGCGCCGGCTTCCACGCCAACCCGAAATACAGCATCGTCAACCCGGCCCGTTCGCGCATTAAAGTAATTACTTACCGGACGAAGGATATCTGGTTCCCGGTATTCGCCGGCGAGTATACCAAATCCGCCTGTGTAGGCAGAGAAAGCTATATTATCGACGGCAAAGAATATGGCGAGTGTGATATGTGCCGGGCCGCCTGCCCGACCAGAGACAGATTCAAAGAGCCGGATTCCGGTCTGCCGTTAAGATGCGATATGTGTGAAAGTGACCCGCCGACAAAACCGAAGTGTGTTGAAGCCTGCATAAATAACGTGCTGATTTACGAAGAGAAAGAAGTTTACGAGGAAGAAGATGTACCGGTTAGCGACATGGAACTCGGTCTCAGGGCATTCGCAGACGCGCATGGCATGGACAAGCTCATCGAATCCGTTGCGCGCATGGCCCAGAAAAATTAAAAGCTAAAGTGAAGGGAGGGATTAAGAAGTCGTGGAGACTGAAACCCCCATCAAAGAAGTATTCCAAGAGATACAAGAGCTAGGCGGAGATCCGGTCAAATATTGCTACCAGTGCGGCAAATGCGACACCGTCTGCCCCTGGAATAAAGTTAGAAACTTCAGTATGCGTAAACTTATCCGCGAGGCTGTCTTTGGTTTGACTGAGATCGAAACCGAAGAGATCTGGCGTTGCACCACTTGCGGCAGATGCCAGGAAGTATGTCCCCGGGAAGTCAAACAGATTCAGGATATGGTGGCCGTGCGCCGGATGGCTACAGGATACGGCGTTTTCCCTGAACATGTTAAGACTGTGCGTGCTATAACCTCAGGTTTGGGCGCGGAAGGCAACCCCTTTGGCGAACCGCGTGCCAACCGTGCAGACTGGACCAAGGGCCTAGCTGTAAAAACCTTTGAAGAAGGCATGGAAGCCCTATACTTCCCCGGCTGCTACTTATGTTATGATCCGCGGTTAAAGAAGGTCGCCATAGCTACGGCGAAAATTCTTAATGCGGCAGGCGTGGATTACGGTATCCTGGGCGAAGAAGAGAACTGCTGCGGGGAAAGTATCCGCAAGACCGGCAACGAAGAAATGTTTAAAGAGCTGGCCAAGACCAACATCAAGAGCTGGATTGAACACGGGGTCAAGAAAATCGTGGTTTCTTCCCCGCATTGTTACCATACCTTTAAGAACGAGTATCCGGAATTCAACGTACACTTTGAAATAGTGCACATCTCCGAATTCATCGGCCAACTGATTAAAGAGGGCAGACTGCAGTTCAATAAAGAATACGCAAAGAAAATAATCTATCATGACCCCTGCTACCTAGGCCGGCACAATCACATCTATGACGAGCCGCGCGACGTATTAAAGGCGATACCGGGACTGGAACTGGTTGAATTTGGTGAAAACCGGGTCAGCAGTCTTTGCTGCGGCATGGGTGGCGGCAGAATTTGGGTGGATACTGTCATGGCTGATCGCTTCGTTAATCTCAGGCTGGAACAAGCGGTTGAGACCGGAGCCGTGGAATTGGTTACGGCCTGCCCATATTGCGTCACTAACTTTGAAGATGCCAGAGTAAATATGAACTATGATAACGCCATTGAAATTAAGGATATTACCGAGGTTCTAGCGGAACTGTTATAGTACGATCAACCCAAGAGTGCGGGAAAAGTGAGGTGGTTATAAAGTGGATGAGGAACTGTTAAAACAATCGATCCTACAACTTTGCAGTAACCGTGGCAACACTAATTTTGGCGATGTAATGATCGTTGGCGGCGGTATCAGCGGTATTCAAGGCGCGCTGGATCTTGGCACAGCAGGTTTTAAGGTTTATCTGGTAGATAAAGCGCCGACTATCGGCGGTCACATGGCCCAGCTGGATAAGACCTTCCCGACTAACGACTGTTCCATGTGTATTGAATCGCCCAAGTTTACGGAGTGCGCCAGGCATCCGAATATTGAAATTATGACCTATACCGAGCTTGAGAAAGTAGAAGGCGAAGCAGGCGACTTCACAGTCACCCTGGTTAAAAAGCCCAGGTACATCGACGAGAACAAGTGCACCGGCTGCACTACCTGTGTGGAATACTGCCCGGTGGTGTATCCTGACCAATTCAACCAGGAAATATCAAAGAATAAAGCGATCCATATCTACTTTGCTCAGGCTACACCCCTTAAGCCTTATATTGATGATAGCTGTTTCTATCTGAAAGACAAAGCCTGCACAATCTGCCAGGGCGTCTGTGCAAACGATGCCATCGACTTCGGGCAGAAGCCGGAGCGGGTAGAAGTAAAAGTAGGTGCGGTTATTTTGGCGCCGGGCTTTGATCCATACGATCCCAAGCTGCGCCAGGAATATCACTACGGTGAATTCCAAAACGTAGTCACCAGTCTGGACTATGAGCGCCTGCTGTGTGCCACCGGGCCATACGAAGGTGAGATACTGCGCGGTTCCGACTTTAAGCATCCCCATAAAGTGGCCTGGATTCAATGCGTTGGCTCCAGACAGACGCTTCCCGGCGGGAACAGCTATTGCTCAGCGGTATGCTGCACCTACGCCCAGAAACATGTTATTTTGACCAAAGACCACGACGCTAATGCCGAGTGCACGATATTCCATAACGATATTCGCTCCTACGGCAAGGATTTTGAGCGCTTCTACCGGAGAGCCGAGAAACTGCCCGGCGTTCGCTTTATCAGAAGTTATGTAAACATTGATCGAGAAGACCCGGTCACCAAGAACGTCATCGTAAGGTACTCTACCTTTGATGAAGGCGTAAAAGAAGAAGAATTCGATATGGTGGTACTATCCATTGGCTTAAACCCGCCTGCCGACGCCAATAAGCTGGCCGCCAGTTGCGGTATTGAGCTCAATGAGCACGGTTTCTGTAAAATTAACCCGTTTAATCCAATGGAGTCAACACGCCCGGGCATCTTTATCAGTGGCGCCTTCCAAGGACCGGTGGATATCCCTGAGTCGGTTGTGACCGCCAGTGGAGCCGGCTCCCAGTGTGGTGAACTCCTTAACTACCGTCGGGGCGACCTGTCCACCGAAAGGGTGTACCCTGCGGAAAGGGATGTCACCCAAGAGGAACCTAAAATTGGTGTTTATGTATGCCACTGCGGCGCTAACATCGGCCGCGTTGTAAATGTACCCGGCGCAGTAGAGTATGCCAAGACCTTACCAAACGTGGTGCACGCAGATGAGAACCTGTTTATTTGCTCAACTGAATCTGCAGCCATGTTAGCCAAGGACATCCGGGAAAAAGGCCTGAATCGTGTGGTTGTCGCCGCCTGTACCCCCCGGACCCACGAACCGCTGTTCCGGGATACTTTACGTGAGGCCGGCATTAACCAATACTACTTCGAATTTGCTAATATTAGAGAGCACTGTTCCTGGGTGCACTCCAAAGAGCAAGAGGCAGCCACTAAAAAGGCCAAGGAAATCATCCGCATGTCGGTGGCCAGGGTAGCAAACCTGGAGCCCCTGCAGGAATTTGACCTGCCCGTTGATAAGACCGCGCTGGTGGTCGGCGGCGGTATAGCCGGTATGACCAGTGCACTCTCCATAGCCAACCAGGGACATCATGTGCATCTGCTGGAAAAACAGCCCCAGCTTGGCGGACTGGCGCGCAGAATTCATTACACCCTGGAAGGAACGGATGTTCAGGCCTATGTAGATGATCTAATCCAACAGGTTTATCGTAATCAATTAGTGCACGTCTATACCAATGCTGAGATCGTGGAAGCGAGCGGTTTTGTCGGCAACTTCACCACCAGAGTAAAATCTGACCGTGGCCTGGGTGAAATTAAACACGGCGCTATCGTCATGGCTACCGGGGCTGATATTTACAAACCCACCGAATATCTCTACGGCGAGGATGACCGGGTCATGACCCATCTTGAACTGGAAGAGAAGATCGCCGGTGGCGACGAAAAAATCGTTAACGCCAACAGCATCGTGATGATCCAGTGCGTTGGCTGCAGAAACGAAGAAAGAAATTACTGCAGCCGGGTATGCTGCACTGAGTCCATTAAAAATGCCTTAAAACTAAAAGAAATTAATCCCGACATGGACGTCTACATTCTCTTCAGGGATATCAGAACCTACGGGTATAAAGAAGACTTTTACCGGCTGGCAGCAGATAAAGGAGTCCGGTTTATCCGTTATGAAGAGCATGATAAGCCGGTAGTTGAAGCCGGCGAGTCCGAAGATGGCGAACCCGTATTGAAAGTTACCGTTACAGATTTTGTCCTGGGTAGAAAGCTTGAATTAGATGCCAATGCAGTTGCTTTAGCTGCCGCTGTTGTACCGGCAGCCGACAGGCAAGAGTTGGTCGGATTCTTCAAGGTTGCCCTGGGTGCGGATGAATTCTTCCAGGAAGCCCACGTCAAATTAAGACCGGTTGACTTCGGCGCTGAGGGCATTTTCCTGGCCGGCATGGCCCACTATCCCAAGTTCATACCGGAAACGGTCGGCCAGGCATATGGCGCGGCCGGCAGAGCTTTAACCATGCTTTCACATGATACGGTAATCGCCTCCGGCTCCGTCTGTGAAGTGGACGAGAGCAAGTGTGTTTCCTGTGGGGCCTGTATCACCGTTTGTGAGTACGGCGCTATCGAGTTCTATACCTCTCCGGTGGGCAGAAGGGCTAAGGTTAACCCGGTGCTGTGCAAAGGCGACGGCCTGTGCAACACCAAGTGCCCGACAGAGGCAATTCAACTCAAGCATTACAAAGATGAAGCTTTGCTGAACCAAATCGAGGCAGCTTTTGCTGAACTATAGAAGTTTCGTAACTGATCGTAAAACAAGGAGGTGGGCTAAGCATGGGTACAGATACCAAATTCACACCAAAGATCCTGGGTTTCGTGTGCAATTGGTGAGCATACGGCGCTGCTGACTTGGCTGGAGTTTCCAGACAACAATATGCTACCTATATGAAGCTGATCCGGGTGATGTGTTCCGGTAGAGTTGACTTCTCGCATGTGATCAAAGCTTTCTCAAACGGCGCGGACGGAGTTTATATCGGAGGCTGTCATTTTGGCGATTGCCATTACATTACCAATGGTAATTACAGTGCCCTGGGTAATGTGTATATCTTGAAAAAGATCATGGAGCGCATCGGTTTAAACCCCGACAGGCTAAGAATGGAATGCACGTCCGCGGGGGAAGGTATCCGGTTTGCCGAAATTATGAACGAATACTGCACGCAGCTCAAGACTATAGGGCCGCTCGGCGCAAGCGAAGGCATCGACGCGGCGACCTTAAAGGCCAAGCTTGAGGCGGTTACTAAAATTATCCCCTTCATCAGACTGGTGGAGAGGGAAAGATTGAGAATGCCTGTAAAATCTGAAGAAGCGTATCATGCATTTTTTACCGGTGAGATGTTTAATAAGATATTCGAGGAAACCATTGGGGAAAAACTGGCCATCGCCCAGATCGTCTCCCTGTTGCGGGAAAAACCGCTGACCACTGCGGAAATAGCCGCCGCTACAGGTTTGACTCCCTCTGAGGTATCCAAGCACTTGAATGCTTCGGCAAGGCAAAAATTCATCAGGTTCGATGAAGAGCTGAAGCGTTACGCGCTCGCATAGAGCGAGCGCCGGCGGCGGATTAAAAGGAAAAGGAGATTGCACAGGCTATGGATATGAAGAGCGTTGATCAAATAGTTGATAACCATAACGGCGAAGCCAGTTCGTTAATTCAGATCTTGCTTGATATTCAAAGCGAGAACCGCTGGCTGCCCAAGGAGGCAATGGATCGGGTAGCTGAAAAATTGGACGTGCCCTTAACCCGGGTACAGCAGATAGCTACCTTTTATAAAGCTTTCAGTTTAGTTCCGCAAGGTCGTCACGGCGTACACGTTTGTATGGGTACCGCATGCCATGTCCGCGGTGCGCAGCGTGTTCTCGACGAGCTTGAAAGCCAGATTGGAATTAAACCCGGCGAAACGGATCTGGATATGAAATTTAGCCTGGAGATCGTTAACTGTCTCGGTTGCTGCTCCGCAGGACCGGTGGTGGATATTGACGGTACTGTTCATACTGAGGTGACGCCTGCAACTACAGCGGAAACCTTAAAAAAATATGAGTGAGGCAAAAGATAGCGAGGGAAGATAATGGAACGGATAAAATCACCTGAAGCGCTGGAGCAGTTCAGGAAAGCGTTATTATCTCCTAAAGATCCGAACAAGCCTTGTATTTCAGTGTGCGTCGGCGCTGGTTGCGTTGCCGCCGGCGCATCAAGAGTTGTAGCCGCCCTTAAGGAAGAACTGGAAAAACAAGGCTTAAATACGGAAGTAGACACCAAGGGAACCGGGTGTCCCGGTTTTTGTCAACAGGGTCCCATTATGGTTATTTATCCCGAGGAGATCTGCTATGTTCATGTAAAACCTGAAGATGTGCCCGAGATTGTCTCTGAGACTATTAAAGAGAAGAAGGTTATCGAACGACTGCTATTTACAGATCCCGTTACAGGTGAAAAAGCAGTTAAAGAATCTGAGATCTCCTTCTACCGGGATCAAGAACGCGTCAATCTATGCAGCAATATTAAAATCGATCCCAAGATGATTGAGGATTACCTGGCCATAAGCGGTTACTCCGCTTTTGCAAAAGTGCTTTTCAAGATGACCCCCAAGGAAGTAATCGAGGAAGTCAAAAAGTCAAACCTTAGAGGCCGCGGCGGCGCCGGTTTCCCCACCGGGAGAAAATGGGAAGGCTCCGGTGCCGCGCCTGATCCGATCAAATATGTGGTGGTCAACGCCGACGAAGGTGACCCGGGCGCCTATATGGACAGAGCGCTGCTGGAAGGAAACCCGCACTGTATCCTGGAGGGATTAGCCATTGGGGCGTATGCCATCGGCGCCCAGGAAGGCTACATTTATGTGCGCCAGGAATACCCCCTGGCAGTTGAGAATATCAGACTCGCCATCAAGCAGGCTGAAGAGTACGGGTTGCTTGGGGAAAACATTATGGGTTCAGGTTTTAATTTTGTAGTTAAAGTGCACATGGGCGCCGGCGCTTTCGTATGTGGTGAATCCACTGCTCTAATGACTGCTTTGGAAGGCCGGGCAGGTGAACCAAGACCGAAGTATGTACGCTCCAACATCAAGGGCCTATGGGAAAAACCAACTGTTTTGAACAACGTGGAAACCTGGGCCAACGTGCCGCTGATTATTAATAACGGCGCCGACTGGTTCACTTCGATGGGCACTGAAACCAGTAAGGGTACGAAGATATTCTCACTGGTCGGCAAGATCACCAATACCGGCCTGGTGGAAGTACCGATGGGCACTTCCTTAAGAGACATCGTTTTCAAAATAGGCGGCGGTGTACCAGGCGGCAAGGAATTCAAAGCCATCCAGACCGGTGGTCCCTCAGGCGGGTGTATTCCCGAGAACCTGTTGGATTTACAGGTTGGTTATGATGAACTGACCAAGGTCGGTTCAATGATGGGTTCCGGCGGGATGATCGTCATGGATGAAGATACCTGTATGGTTGATATCGCCAGGTACTTCCTGTCCTTCCTTACTGAAGAGTCCTGCGGCAAATGTGTGCCCTGCCGTGAAGGTATCCGGCAGATGCTGCGCATTTTGACCAACATCACTGAGGGCAAGGGCCGGGAAGGCGACATTGAACTGCTGGAAGAGCTGGCTGAGACTGCTCAGGAAGCCGCCCTGTGCGCGCTGGGCAAGAGTGCGCCCAATCCGCTATTGAGCACACTGCAATATTTTAAAGATGAGTATGAAGCGCACATCAAGGAAAAGAGATGCCCGTCACTATCCTGCAAAGCGCTGATTAACTTCTGGATTGACCCGGCTAAATGCCAGGCTTGTGGTACTTGCGCCCGGAAATGCCCGTCGCAGGCGATTAATGGCGGGAAAAAGCTAATCCATATCATCGATCAGACCAAGTGTACCAAGTGCGGTACTTGCTTCGAGGTATGCCCGCCCAAGTACCGGGCGGCTACGAAGACTTCCGGTGTGCCTGTACCGGATCCTATCCCTGAAGAAGCTAGAACTATAGTCAGGGGGGACAAATAAGATGAGTGACATTAAGTTACAGATCGACGGACAAGAAGTGCTCGCCAAAGACGGCATGACTGTTCTTGAAGCGGCGCGGCAGGCGGGTATTAATATCCCGACCCTGTGTCACCATGAAAAGTTGGAGCCTTACGGCGCCTGCCGGCTTTGCATGGTGGAAATTGGTCCGGCTGACCGGCCCAGGCTGGTAGTCTCCTGCGTGTACCCGGCGGAAAACGGGTTGGTGGTGCGGACCAGGTCCGAAAAGGTAGACCGAATTCGCAAAATGATCCTGGAGCTGCTGCTCTCGCATGCGCCTGACGCCTTTGATCTGCAGGATGTGGCTGAAGAGTACGGCGCGGATAAGAACCGCTTCCCCAAAGAGCCTTCTTTCTGCATTCACTGCGGACTGTGCGTACGCTATTGTGCCGAAGTTAAAAAGAAAAATGCCATTGGATTCGTTAACCGCGGCACTGAACGCGAAATTAGCTTTGTACCGGAAGTCGCCGCCAAAGAGTGTTGGAACTGCAAGGAATGCTTCCCGCTCTGCCCCACCGAGGCATTGCAAGCCGCTTACGTGTTAGCCCGGGTGATGGCTTTCCCCGGGGACGCTGAACCGCTGGGCTAAGCTGCGAGCTGTTAATCTGTGTGCAAACTTGAAAGGAGTTGAATATTTTGCAAATAAATACGGAAAAGTGCTTTTTAAAGGTGGGCAATGAAACTAAAAAAGCATTTCTTGTCGACATAAACGACGACTATGAAAGAGCGCTCTTCGACAAGGAGAAAAAATGTTATGTTACGGAAGACTGGGATATCATACCGCGTCGTGACTTATATGCCGATAACCTGGTTAGTATACATTATTTAAAAACACTTGTTAACTTCGACGATGCCTGGTCATCTGACTTACCGGTTTTTAAAGCTGAATTTCCGGTTTTCAGGTTAACAAAAGATTGGTAAGTGAATACATTTTTTACCGGACGGCCTGTCGCTCAATCAACGGCAGGCCACTTCGATATTACCGGGGGATATATCGGGGCATTATAAAACAAGGGGGGTGATATATTTATGTCTGACGAAAACACTAAACTTACCAAGGATGAAATTATTAAAACCCTGGGTTTCTTAATATCCGCGAAATATAAAATAGTTAATCTTTATTTACAGATTGCGGCTTCTATTGATGACGAATACGCTATCCAAAATTTGAGAGAAATGATCGATGAAGACAAACACCATGCCGGTGTATTATTGGAAATGCTGCAAGATATGGCTCCAGAAACCGATTTTTTACAAACAGCCAACATTGTCCAATATAAAAAGGACCCTGAAGCCGAATAGGAAGGGTGGAATTAATATGTTTCTCGAATTAAAAGAACCGGAAGCATTTCGAGCGCTGATGGATAAAAGAGGTATTACCCCGGCCGGCCTTGGGAGAGCTGTTGGAGTAGATGAATCATATGCCACGAGAATAATTAATGGACAAGTAAACCCCGGTCCGCAGGTGGCGCTTAAAATAGCCAAGTTTTTTGGGCTTTTGCTTGAAGATATTTTTTACGTTAATCATAGCATTTTAACCGGAACCAAAATGGGTGATCAAGTCTGGAATAATCCGGTTGGTTTTGAAAGTCTCTGGAAAAAATTCGATAAAGAGGATAAGAAATAACCTCAAGACATACGATACGCCTAAAAATGAATGGAGGTAAGATAATGCAGATATTAGCAAGGGACAAGTTTGTTTTTATTATTGGTGACCGGACAGAAAAAATAAATGGTGAAGATCAACACCCATATTTTATGGTTCCCCTTTACCAATACAATGTCAAAAAAGGTTATATGTCTGATTATATGATTAAACATCTAAAATTAAGCAAAGCATCCCAAGGGGACAGCATTTTTGCCGCAGTAGCGGCTGGTCGCGTTGCATTAGGTTTAGATTATCCTGATGGCTTACCGGAGTCCGAGTATAAGCTCAGTGCGGCATTAGATTAGGATTACACAAAGGGACGGGGTATTTACCCCGCCCCTTTGACAAAAAACGCCTGGGATAGTTTTAAAGCCTGCTGTTTATTATTCACAGCAGGCTTTTTTATCGGAAAGTTATATCGGTTTTAAGAAGCGGCTTCTATTTTTTCCACCCGCACGGCGCAGACCTTATACTCACCTGTTTTGGTGATGGGGTCCAATGCCGGGCTGGTTAGCACGTTGGTCGGTGTTTCAGTGTAGTGGAACGACATCCAGATTAAACCCGGCGGAACCTTGTCCGTAACCAGCACCCGCGTGGCGACATTTCCCCTGCGGGACGTCACCCGGGCCCGGTCGCCGGTTTTCAGGCCGAGACGGGCGGCGTCATCCGGATTGACCTCGGCGTTTTCTTCGAACCACAGGCTCTGTATGCCCGTGGAAAACGGGGTGGTAACATTGTAATGGTACAGAATACGGCCGGTGGACAGCAGGAGCGGGTAATCATTATCCGGCATCTCTGCGGGCGGCACATGTTCAATGGCCTGGAACAGCCCCTTGCCGCGCACAAAACACTGTCCGTGCAGGAACGGCGTGCCCGGGTGCTCGCAGGTCGGGCAAGGCCACTGCAGTCCTTTCGCCTCAAGTCTGTCATAGGTTATCCCCGCATAAGAGGGAGTAAGGGAGGCCATTTCATTAAAGATATCTTCCGGGCTCTGGAGCGGCATGGGATGCCCCATTTTGGCGCACAACGCCAGGATGGCCTGCCAGTTGGCCAGTCCCGGCAGAGGTTCTATAGCCTTGCGGACCCGCTGTACGCGGCGTTCCGTATTGGTGAAGGTGCCGTCGGTTTCAGCAAAACTGGCGGCGGGCAGCACCACATCGGCATATTCGGCGGTCTCGGTCATAAACAATTCCTGCACCACCAGGAAGTCCAGTTTTTCCAAGCCGGAACGAATGTGATTGCTGTTGGGATCTGTCAGCACCGGATTTTCGCCAAGGATGTACATGGCTTTGATTGTGCCGGCATTGGCGCCGTCAAACATATCGGGAATCATTAACCCCACTTCGTCCGGCAGTGTTACACCCCACGCTTTGGAAAACTTGTCATTAGCGGCGGCATCGTTGACCTTCTGGTAACCCGGTAATACGTTGGGCAGAGCGCCCATGTCGCATGCTCCCTGGACGTTGTTCTGACCGCGGATGGGGTTAACCCCGGTACCGGGCCGGCCCAGGTGACCGGTCAGCATCGCCAGGTTGGCGATACTCATGACATTGCTGGTGCCGCACACATGCTCCGTAATGCCCAGGGTATAAAAGATCATGGCCTTGTCGGTGGCGGCATATAACCGGGCCACTGTGTACAGATCTTCAACAGCTATGCCGGTAAGCCCGGACACATACTCGGGAGTATATTTTTCCACGGTGTCTACCAGGGCTGTAAAATTCTCCGTGCGCTCCTCAACATATTTGCGGTCGTAAAGATCTTCCTTGATAATAATGTGCATTAATCCGTTCAGCAGGGGGATATCGGTGCCCGGATTAATTTTCAGCCAATGGTCGGCCTCTTCGGCCAGTTCAATGCGCCGGGGGTCGACAACGATCAGCTTGGCGCCCCGCCGGGAGGCCTGCCTGATTTTATAGCCGATAACCGGGTGCGCTTCGGTGGTATTGGAACCAATCAGCAGGAACAGTTCGGCTTCATTGGTTTCATTAATCGAGTTGGTCATCGCGCCGCTGCCGAATGAAGTGGCCAAACCGGCCACTGTGGGCGCGTGTCAGGTACGGGCACAGTGGTCGACATTGTTTGTGCCCATCACCACCCTGACAAATTTTTGCAGTAAATAGTTTTCTTCATTGGTACATCTGGCCGAACTCAAGGCGGCAAAGGAACCGGAACCGGATTGGGCTTTAATTTCACTCAGCCGCGCAGCTATAACGTCCAGGGCTTCGTCCCAGCCGGCGGGAACAAATTGGCCGTCTTTTTTAATCAACGGCGTGGTAAGGCGTTTTTCACTGGTTACATAATCCCAGCCAAACCGTCCCTTAACGCAAAGTGCCCTGCCGTTTACGGGGCTGTCCGGATTGGAGGTCACCCCGATCAGTTCACCGTCTTTGACGCACAGGTCGAAATTACACCCGGTGCCACAGAAGGGACAGGTTGTTCTCACTTTCTTGATATCCCACTGGCGCGCCTTGCCGCGCATCTGTTTTTCCGTTAAAGCGCCGGTGGGGCAGACGGAAACACAGTTGCCGCAAAAAACGCACTCCGAATCTAAAAAGGCACTATCGCCAAAGGGAGCCACCTTGATGTTGAAACCACGGTAGATAAAATCCAGGTTGTTTTTGCCGGTGATTTCAGCGCAGGCCCGCACACACTTACCGCACATGATGCATTTGTTCGGGTCACGATAAATGAACGGGTTGCTGTCGTCCACCGGATAATCATGCTTTTCTCCGGTATAAGGGCTGGACTTAACGTTATATTCATAACAATACTTAGCCAGCAAACAGTTGCCCATCTTTTCACAGGTCAGACAGTCAAGGGGGTGATTGGCAACTAAAAGCTCCAATATTGTACGCCTGGCTTCCACTACCGCCGGCGAGGCGGAATGCACCACCATGCCCTGTCTGACAGCGGTCACACAGGACGGAGGGAGGTTCCTCATCCCTTCAATCTCCACCACGCATAAACGGCAAGCCCCAAGGTTGCTAAGGTCCGAATCCTGGCAGAGCCTGGGTATGTCTATGCCGGCCGTGGCAGCAGCTTCCAGGATGGTAGTCCCCCCTGGGACCTCAATCTCAATCCCGTCAATGGACAGTTTTACCGGTTGCATCTCATCACTCCTCTTTACCATGGAAAACACACTGGTTTCCATGCTCCTCTCCGCCATGCAAAATCATTTCTCTACTTAGTAATAAATCTTTGCCCGTTTGCCCGGCTGAGAGATTTAATTTTTTTATATATGTTCGTCCCGGGCGTTTATTTTCCTGCAAAATATTCTAAAATATTATCACTTTGACCGGCTTTGAATAATTCGCTTGGCCGGTTTCCAGAGTTCCCCGGACTTGTCCACTACTACAGGGTCAAGGGTCAAAGAACCTTGTCTTACATTTTTGGCCAGCACGGGAATGGAGAGCAGCGCAGCGGAGATTAATGCGGGTATTTCCTCTCCGGCCCAGTCCGTCACCTGGACTTTAATGCCCAAACAATAAGGGTAGCTGCCGGAATCAATTAACGCCTGAAAGTTCAACACTCCGCCTACGGCAAACAAGGCCTCGTCCAGCAAGGACATGCTTATAAAACCGCCCTCCGGTAAAGCGACCCTGCCTTTAAGACGGTCCTTTACCGGCGACATTCTCTTCAGTACGGTGCCGCAGGGACACGGTTCGGGAATAAACCGGGCCACGTCTCCGGTCCGGTAACGGATTAAAGGCATGCCCTGCCTGGTGAGGGTGGTGAAAACCACTTCACCTTCTTCTCCTTCGGGTAATACCTCGCCGGTAACGGGATGAACTATTTCAAAGAAAAGGTCGGCCTCTCTCATGTGGTATCCCGCCAGGGCTTCACACTCCAAACCGCCGCCCAGTCCCATTTCGGTCATGGCATAGTGGTTAAAAACCCGGCAATGCCACTTTTCGGTAATCCGGTTGACGATGGCCCGGGGAAGGTGGTCGGTATTGAGGATCACATTTTTTATATTCGTCCGATACATATTTTCACCGGGCGGTTCATAACAGGCCAGCGCCAGCACCTGAACCGGTATTCCCAGCAATGTGTCAATATTCTCTCTTTCCATTACTTCCAGGGTATATCCGGGATCTTTTACAATCCCGTGGGGTACGGGTATCAGTTCCATCCGCCGCACGCTTTCCGCAAACAAATCACCAACGCTGCCCGCCCGCTCGCCGGGCAGCAGAATCAGCACTTTGTCACCCGGTTGAGCCATAACAGTCATACCGTGATGAAAGAAATCCTTGGTTAACTCCTGGTCGGCGGAGGTAAAAAAGATCCTTTTGGGTAAACCCGTGGTACCTGAACTCTCAAGGGTAACGACCCGGTTGATTTCGTCCTGTGAACAGCAGAGCAAGCGCAGCGGGTTATGTTTTATATCCTCTGCCGTGGTAAAAGGAAGTTGCCGCAGATCTTCCAAAGCCTTAATTTTATCCAGGGGAAATGGGCCAAGCACATGCCGGTAAAAAGGGCTTTTTTCAAAAGCCAGGGCTATTGTTTCCCTCAGCTTCGCCAATTGGTACTCCTCGATCAGGGCACGGTTAAGTGGCCCTGCTTTGCCGGTTGAGTCCGATATTTTATTAAGGTTCCACTGTTCCAACGGTGTTTTCTTAAACAAATAACCGATCACATCCTGTATATTGCTTTCCCCCGGTTATCCGTAAGGTTATAAGCGCAAAACGGTATAATTCTTCCGTCGGGAGCCACGGTATGAATACAGCAATCCTTCAGCCGTTCCAGGTCGATATTCCACACATCCTGAAAGGCCATACCGGAGATGCACAGGGTATGAGTTCTGGCCCTTTTCAGGAACAGATCCAGGCTGTCCAGCTTGATCAGAGGTTCAATGCGGCTTTCATTACAACCGCAGCCTTGTTCCTTAAGGGTTGTCAGGGGAGACGACCAGCGGTTAAAGACAAAGTCCCTTGCTCGCCTGGCCCCTTCCTCGGCCCGTTCCGGTACGCCGCAACAGCTTTTTTCCCCTGTCTGGCCGTGTATAGAGGTAGCCTTCAGTTCCCCGCCCGGCATAAGAATAAAATTACCGTGGAAAGAGCATAAAGCGTTTTCACAACCCGGCGGCCGAAACTGCTCCGCCTTAATTCGGCCATGGGTTTGTTTCTCTATTCCGGTCATAATTTCCGGCAGGGTAATGCGCATCCGGTCCGACGGAGGCTGGGGAAAACGGCCGAAATAGCTTACCGGCTGAAAGTGGACACCGCGTACCGCCGGCAGGTGCCCAAGCGCCAGGTCTATGATAGCGCCAAGATTATGATCGTTAACACCCGGTACCACCGTGGGCACCAGGACCACGCCAACCCCCAGTGCACCGCAAAGCCTGATCACTTCCAGCTTCTCTTTAAGAAAATCACCGCCCCTCATTTGACGGTGTATTTCCGGCTCCGTTCCATCGAATTGCAAAAAAACCGAAGCCAAACCGGCCTGTTGTAAAGATTCAAAAAAACCGGGTTCCCGGCTTAACCTCAGCCCATTGGTATTCAACTGGATAAATCCGAAGCCCATGGAACGGCCCATGGCCACTATTTCCGGCAAGTCGTCGCGCAGGGTGGGCTCCCCGCCGGAAAGCTGGATATTATACGGGCCGCCGGCATCCAGGAGCTTCCGATACCAGCTTCTAATGACGTCTTTTTCGGGATCGGCCGTACCGCCGCCCCCGGCATCGGCAAAACAAAAGGCACAGCTTAAATTGCAGCGGCCTGTAACCTCAATCACCGCCGTGCAGGTATGCTGGCGGTGATCGGGGCAAAGACCGCAGTCGTAGGGACAGCCCCTGTCGACCTGCGTAAAGGGTACTTTAATTGTACCCGGTATTTTGGGCCTGCTCCAGGACTGAAAAGTCGGTTCCCCCTGCCAGACCTTCGTCTTAATTGTGCCATGGTCCGGACAGGTTTTTTCAATAAACACATGCTCTCCCCACGCCACTCTTTGGGCCGGTATCTTTTTGAGGCATTCGGGACAGAGACTTTCCGTTTCAAACAGAATATAAGACTTTTCATTCATTATTGTTCACCGGCAAGTTCGATTCCGTTTGCCAACAGTATTTCTTTGACTTTGGTATAAGTGCCGGTAACAATATTGCTGCATTGTTTACCCGCGCTTTTATTGGCCAGTTCATCGCCAATAATATCCGCGCAATTAATGCCGCCGTAGGTTTTGCCGGTTTCAGCCTCAAACCACTGCACCAGCTCTTCAACCATCAAAAGAAACCGATCATGCTCAGTTTCTTCCGGCGTCCCCCTGCCGGCGTACAGACCCAGCAGGCACACCCCGCCGGTTAGCGCGCCGCAGGTTTTCCCGGAAAAGCCCAGGCCGCCGCCCAGGCCGGTCATAGCTCTGACCAGGCCCGGGTTGCTTTGGCCCAGGTTTTCCAAACCCAGCATGATTATGATTTGACTGCAATTAAAGCCCTGCCGGTACAGTCCCAGCATGCGAAACAATTCATCGTTCATCCGAAAAATGCGCTCCTTATACTATTTGTCTTCCAGGAGTTGTTCAACTTCCAGCATTTTGCCCAGCGCCAAATCTTCAGTGATTAAAACAATACCGCACTTGGCGCATCTCAAAAGTTCAACCTGAAAGCTGCTGCCCAGATAGGAAACCGAAACTTTGCCCGGCTCTAATAGCATGCCGCATTTAACACAAGCGAAAACATTTTCTGTCTTCGTATCTTGGCCGGCCACATTTTTCACATCCTTAGTTATTGCCTTCCACCACCATCCGGTGCGTATAAGCATTATGGACGGCGAAACCATCTCCCTGCGGGGAGTACTCCACCCAGTAAGTAACGCTTACCGGCCGGTGACAGGCCAGAATATGACCGTTTGAGCGGTTAAGAAGTTTATTGTTCGTTCTTTCAGCATAATCAATTACCTTCAGGATATCTTCCGGCAGGATGACCCGCTCATCCATTATCTTTTGCACTGCGGCGGAAATAATTAATTGCATTGTTTCACCATTCCATCATGTACGTTGTTACGTCAGGACGCGGTTAAACAGCTTTCCTGATACTACACAGAGCGCCTTTATACTGGGGATAGCCCATAATCGGCTCCCGGTTCTGGCAATCCGTCAGCCGGTTGCAGTTGGCGTCTCCCGGCCAGCCGTGCGGCACCAGCACCACGCCCTCCATGGTTCTGTCCGTGACATTGGCTTTCATCTTCACCCAGCCCCGGTCGGTTTCAATGATTACATCATCCATATGCTCCACACCATACTGCGCGGCAGTCTGCGGTCCAATGTCGGCCAGCGGGTAAGGTTCCTTCTCCTGCATGGCTTTAATATTGTGCAACTGGCTGCCGTTGAAATGCAAGGTTCTTGTTCCGGTGGACAGCACCAGCGGGTACGTTTTGCCAATTTCACTGTACAGCGGGCTCTGGGGACTCTGGGTGGGTTCCAGATAAGTCGGCAACGGGTCAAACCCCACATCCTTGAAGGCCTGGCTGTATATTTCAATTTTACCGGATGGCGTGAAGAAAGTCCATTCATCAACCTTGTAGGACTTATCTCCATAATAGACGCCGCCCCTGCTTTTGCAGAGGGTTTCATAATCAACTCCGCTGGGCTCGATCTCATGGGCCACCAGAGCTTCATCAGATTCCCACTGGAATTTATCCCCAACGCCGCACTTTTCAGCAAGCTCTTTGTAGAAGGACAGGATGGATTTACTCTCATAATAAGGCTCAATGGCCTTTTCCCTCAGCATAATGTAAGGCAGGCAGTGGCACACGTTGTAGTTATAGGCCAGGGACGCGTACTCCAACTGGCTGGCGGAGGGCAGAACATAATGAGCCTCCTGGGCGGTCTCAGTCATAAACATATCGTATACCACAAGCAGATCAAGCCGTCGGTAAGCTTCTTTAAGGGCATTGGAGTCAGGCATTGTAATCAGCGGATTGCCGCCGACAACAATGCAGGACCTCAGTTTATCGGGGACACTCTCGGGAACCATGTTTTGGACGGCATACGGACTCTTTCTGCCCCATAATTCATAAAAGAGGGGATACTCGTCCGCTCCCAGCGGTTTTTCATCGCAGGGCAGGTTGATATTGGCCAACTTCAGCCTGGGGCTGATAGTCCAGCCGCCGGGAACATTGATGTTGCCGGAAATAACCTGGAGGATGGCAATAGCTCGGTCCGTCTGGCTGCCGTTGGCGCACTGGTCCTGGGTGCAGGTGCCCTGGTAAATACCGGCACCTTTTACGGACGCGAAAACGCGGGCCAGTGTCCTGATATCATCGGCCTTCACACCGGTAATCTTTTCGGCCCATTCGGGAGTATATTGCTGCACATGGGGCACAAGCTGGTCAAAACCAAACGTCCATTTCTCCACAAACTCGGCGTCGTAAAGTTTTTCATTAATCATCACGTGAATCAGGGCGAGGGCCAAGGCGCCGTCGGTACCCGGCCGGATTGACAGATACATTTCAGCTTTATCGGCAATGGGTATCTTTCTGGGATCAATAACAATCAGCCTGCTGGTCCCTTTTTTCAGATTTTCCTCGATGTCGAGAGACAGGGGATAATTCGAGGCAGCCGGATTATGCCCCCATAAAATGTAAAGTGGAGAGTCCATTTCTTCCACCGGGTATTTCCCGAAGGTGATCTGCCTGCTGCGAATCCTCATCCGGTAGCAGATGCTTTCAACGGAGAAAAACTGCGGTGACCCAAGGGCGGCCCTGAACCTGTGCGTCAGGGAAACCATCTCCAGGCTCTCAACACCCAGGGAACCGCAGAAGAAAGAGTTTGCGGCAGGACCGTATTTTTCCTTAATTTCAAGCAATTTATCAGCAATCTCTGTAAGAGCCTGTTCCCAGCTAATTCTTTCCCAATTCCCATTTACTTTCTTCAACGGATATTTGAGGCGTTCGGGATGATATATTTGATCCATTAACGCCTCGCCTTTGGGGCAAATTTCTCCTTTATTAAGCGGGTGGGTTTTTTGTCCGCGAACCTGCACCACCTTGCCGTCTTCAACCGTCACTTCCAAACCGCAGCTTTGATAGCAAAGGGCACATGCCGTATAAAAAGTATTGTCAGCAGTAGCCATTGGATACAACCTCCTTTAACTTATTGGACTTTCAATTATCCTATCAGTTACGTACAAAATACCTCCTTAAATTAACAGCCTCCTTTCAAAAGGATAAATTTATAAGAATCATCTCTTTTGCAATCAAGTATTTATTAATATTTTGCAATTATTATGCCAAATAATTTGGCTACTGATAACCGGCCAATAAAGGCTAACCTATTATTAATGCCGCCACCCTCCGGCAGGGCAGTGTATATATTTTTGTACATAATTAGTTTAATTTAAGCAACTGTTTGCCAGGGGACCACAGCTTCGCCGTGTGTAAGGAAAACCATACACTGTACGTTTAATTGATCATATCACTTCGAAAATGAAGGCGTAGGTTTTGGGCGAATCAGGTTTTTTATGCCTTAACTGTAAAATGACATGATTGTGTATAATTAATAAATAAGCTACAATAAAGTAATCTTTTTGTTCACAAACCAAACATGTGTGCTTACCGGACATTTTTACAGTCCGCCTGTTTTGAATTAATTAAGGTCTGTATAGCTATTAAGCTTGGTTTGATCCCTAATGTTATCTTAAAATTCCTCCAGGTACAAAAGTTGCAAGAATTAGTCTAACATTTCTTTAAAAAATTAGTTGACATCTTAAATATATAATATTTTTAATTAAATGAAAACCGATTGAATTGTCTCAACATTGGCAATCAATTGCAAAATATCGCCGAAGGGGGCCAAGACATCGCAAGGTATAAAAAAAAGCTGGTATAACGACATTTTTGAAACACAAGGAGGTATAGCATGTTAAGTTTTCATGAAATGTATCGTCAGAAACTGGTCTCACCTGCAGAAGCGGTCAAAACAATTAAGTCGGGCGATATAATTTGGGCTCCGCCGGCCTCCAATGAACCCAACATCCTTTTCGACGCTCTGGCTGACCGAAGACATGAATTGGAAGGCGTGGTTCTCCGGCAATTCCTGTCCAGGCGCAGTCACGCATACATGGATCCATCCTGCTGTTCGAATATTTCCCTCGAATGTTTGTTTGTTACAGACAAGGTAAGACATCTGATCCGGGATGGTTACGCAACCTATTTGCCGTCCAACTTCGGAGACATCCCCCGGCTGATCAGGCAAAGCGAACGCGTGGATGTGTTTATGATTACTGTTTCTCCAATGGACGATTACGGTTATTTTACTTTCGGCCTGGGGTGTGACTATTCTCTGGCCGCCATAGAAAAGGCCGAAAAGGTTATTGTGGAAGTTAATCCCAATATGCCCAGAACCCGTGGTTACAACAATATTCATATCTCCCAGGTGTATCAGATCGTTGAGCACGATATACCGATTGTGGAGCTGCCGCTGCCCAAGATAACCGAGATGGATGAAAAGATCGCTTCATATATAGTTGACCTGATTGAAGACGGTTCCACCATTCAAATAGGTATAGGCGGTGTTCCCGCCGCGGTATGTAAGTTTATGGAAGTTAAAAAGGATCTCGGTTTACACACCGAACTGGTCAGTGACTATATCATAGATCTGGCTAACAGCGGGGCTGTAAACGGAAGCAAAAAATCAATGCATAAAGGCAAGGTCGTTTGTACCATCGTCGAGGGGACCAGGAAACTCTTTGATTATATGGACAATAATCCAACCATTGAATTACACCCGGTGGATTATACCAATAACGTCAACATCATCGCGCAGCAAAACAAAATGATCAGTATAAACGCCACTATTGAAGTGGATTTATTTGGACAGTGCTGTTCTGAAACCATCGGACACGTGGTTTATGGGGGAAGCGGAGGCCAGTCGGACTTTGCCAGGGGCGTCACCATGTGCCCTGAGGGTAAAGGATTCATTGTCCTCTATTCTACGGCAAAGAAGGGCGCCATATCAAAAATCGTACCCACCCTGTCACCCGGAGCCAGCGTGACTACCGGCAGAAACTATGTCGACCATGTGGTAACCGAGTACGGTCTTGTTAAACTGCGCGGTAAATCCGTGCGGGAACGGGCTCTGGCGTTAATCAGCATTGCTCATCCTGATTTCCGTGATCAACTGCGCCACGCGGCGAAGCAAATGAATATTATTTAGCATTAATTACCGGACTTTAATAATAAATGAAAAACCCGCGCTTTCTTGTGCGGGTTTTTCATCGTTTTCTAGTCTTCATCTTCATCCGGAGGATGGTTGATAAAAAATTCACGTTCAAGGAGTTCATGAAATTCATTCGGTACGGGCACGGCAAGCCTGGATACCGCTCCGTTTTGCCCAATCAACTTAAAAACCAGATCATAGCTGCCGTCAGGATTTTTACGCGGCCGCCAGTGTTTAAGCGCGGTTTCTTCACGGCCGATGCTGTCCCGCACAGTATTGTCACACCAGGTAAAAAAACGTTCCTGCAGGTCGTCGAGATATTCCAACATTACCCATATCCCCCTAAAATGATTAGAACATGTCACTTCTTAAATCCGAATATCCTCTCAAAATAGTATAGCCCTAAAAATAATTTCCAGGCAAGCCCGCTTTCCGGATATAATAAATATAGCTTTTGATCGAAATAACAGTCTTTTTATAGTCCATCTTATCTTAATTTGTAGGGGCGGCCCGAAGAAAGGATGAGATAAGTTTGACCACCAGTTTTAAATATCTCGGCGGCACTTTTCCCGGTGATGATGCTTTGCGCAAAGTTACCGGCGATCTGGTTTATGGCAGCGATCTGAAACTCCCCGGCATGTTATATGCAACCATGCTGTTAAGCCCCGTTGCCCACGGCGTTATCCGGAGCATCAATACTGCTGGAGCTGAAGAACTGCCCGGAGTAATCAAGGTCTTTTCATACCTCAATGCGCCGAAACAAAAATTCAACCGTTATATCCATGTGCACGGCGCAGAAAATGGTCCCGAAGATGAAACGCTGTTTGCGAAAGAGGTTAAATTTACCGGCGACAGGGTCGCGGCTGTTTTGGCCGTCAGCCCGGCAATTGCCGGAGAAGCAGTGACCCGGATTGTTGTGGAGTATGAGGAACTCCCACCCTTATTAACGACGGAAGCATCCTTAAGCAGCAAAGAGGTAAAGATACACCCCGCCGGTAACTTAATCCATACCTATAACTTTAATCTGGGTGAGGCATCTCCAAAGGAAGATTGCGTTATCACTGAAACCGAGACCCGGACCCCGTTAAGCCATCATGCCGCTATTGAACCACATCTTTGTCTGGCTGAATACGACAGGGCGGGGAAACTCACCGTCTGGACTCCCACCCAGAGCGTATTTGGAGTCAGGAAGCTGCTCGCGGATTTCTTTGGGCTCAGCCACAGTAAGATCAGAGTAATTAAAATTCCCATGGGAGGCTCATTCGGAGGCAAACAGGAATTCATCATCGAACCGGTAACGGCATTCATGGCCATGGAAACAGGACGGCCGGTCAAATTACAATTAACCAGGCAAGGGTGCATCATCGCCACCAATGCCCGAACAGCGACAAAAACCAAAATCAGGACAATGGCGACAAAGAGCGGCGAACTGCGTAACTTTACAGTTGACAGCACCCTTGACGCCGGAGCTTATGCCGGCAATTCCGTCGATTATTCCCACGCCATGTCCAAAGTGGTCAACAAATTATACAGAATTCCGTATTATCAGCATACAGGCCGGGTTGTTTATACCAACAAGATCGTTACCGGAGGCGCCAGGGGATGGGGAAGCCCCGAGATAATTACCGCAACGGAAATTCATATGGATCAAGCGGCCAAAGCTTTAAAAATGGATCCCGTGGCATTCAGATTAAAAAACCTGGTTCACCCGCACGATATGGACCCGGCGACCAACATCTCTTTGGGGGATGCCAGGGTTATCGAGTGTCTGGAAAAAGGAGCCGAAGCTTTTAACTGGCAATCAAAGTATCACCGGGGTTTGGACCGGGGCAGGTATCGCCGGGGTGTCGGCGTTGCCTGCGGTGCTCACAAAAACGGCATGTACGGCGGCGCGCCCGATTTCTCCAGCATGATCCTTACAATGAATGAAGACGGCAGTTTAATCCTCACCGCCACCTTGCATGACGTAGGCTGCGGTACCGCGACCTCAATGAGGATTATCGCGGCGGAAGTGCTGGGAGTCGACCCGGAGCTGATTACCGTGGCCCAAACCGATACTGAAAACACACCCTATGACCCCGGCTGCTATTCCAGCAGGACGACATACATTGCCGGCGCCTGCGCCCTGAAAACAGCGGAAATGTTAAAGAACAGAATTTTGAATAACGCCGCTTCCATACTGCAAAAACCCAGGGAATCCCTGGAGGCGAAAGACGGTCGTGTATATATTAAAGAAGAGGAACAGGGGAACCTCTCCTACAGGGAAATCGCCGCTGCAACCATCCTGAAGAACCTCCCGGAATTACTGATTACCAATACCCACCATGCCGTATCCAATCCGGGATCGTATTCAGTACAATTTGCCGGTGTGGAAGTCGATACCCTGACGGGTTTGACCAGGGCAACGGAATTTCTGGCGGTTTGTGACGTGGGACGGGTGATCAACAGGGGGATGGTGGAAGGTCAATTTCAGGGAGCAGTTCAGATGGGCATCGGTTATGCTTTATGTGAAGAAGTGCAGGTAAACAAACAGGGAACCCCTGTAAACAACAGCTTTAAAAAATACAATTTGGTCAACGCTCCCGATATGCCCGACGTACAGGTGCTGCTCATCGAGCATGAAGGAGACGACGGACCGTTCGGGGCCAAGAGCGTGGGAGAAATCGCGGCTGTTCCCAGTGCCGCCGCGGTAGTCAATGCGGTTAACCATGCTTTGGGCACGGCTTTATCTGATCTGCCGCTGACCCCGGAAAAAATACTGCTTGCTTTAAACGGATCAAATTTTTAAACATAAGGTGAGAATAATGCAGATTGAATTTAAACTAAACGGCCAACTCCGCAGCCTGGATGTATGCCCGACTATGCGGCTGGTGGATTTACTGAGGGACCAACTGGAACTTACCGGAACCAAAGAAGGCTGCGGCGAAGGGGAGTGCGGAGCCTGTACGGTAATTTTGGATGGACAGGCCATTAATTCCTGCCTGGTTCTGGCCCCCCAGGTGAGAGACCGGGAAGTGATTACCGTTGAGGGTCTGGCCACAGACGGAGAGTTGGATATCCTCCAACAGAAATTTTTGGAACACGCGGCGGTGGAGTGCGGCTACTGCACGCCCGGCATGTTGATGTCGGCCAAAGCCCTGTTGATGAAAAATCCCCGTCCCACGGAAGGGGAAATCCGCCTGACGCTGGCCGGAAATCTGTGCCGCTGCGCGGGGTATGCCCAGATTGTAAAGGCGGTAAAGGCAGCGGCGCAAGATTCACAAGCTTAAAAGAAGGGATTGGCAATATGACCGACATAGAATTTTTAGCGCCGGGAAGCCTACCGGAGCTGCAGACCGCGTTGAGCAAGGCAACTCCTAAAAGCAAGGTTCTGGCCGGAGGCACGGACCTGGTGATTGCGATACATGAAAACAGGAGTAAACCCGACCTGATAATTGATTTGTCGGGAGTTCGGGAACTTAATTTTATTAAACTGGAGCAGGGGCACATTCATATTGGAGCCATGACCACCTTTACCCGGCTCAGTGAAGATGACACGATAAGGAAATACATCCCTTGTCTGGCGGAAGCGGCAGCGGGTATTGGGTCGAACCAGATTCGCAATACCGCCACAATCGGCGGGAATATCGGCAACGCCTCCCCGGCGGGAGACGCTATCCCCGCCTTAATAGCCCTGGGCGCCGTGATCAAAATCATGGACTGCACGGGACGGACGGAGGGAAAAACCGTGGACGAAATAATCACCGGGCCGGGGCAGACCGGTATCAGATACAACCAGGTGATCACCGAAATAGCATGTCAGGTTCCCGGCCCTGCTTATCGGAGCACCTTTGTCAAAGTCGGTTCCAGAACTACGGTAACAATAGCCAAGCTAAATATGGCGCTGGTCCTAAAGTATGACCCGGACTCGCACATCATATCCGACGCGCGGCTGGGGCTAGGGGCTATCGGGGGCAAAGCCTTCCGCGATTCGCGGGCAGAAAGCACTTTAAACGGTCAAAAAGCAGACAAAAGGCTGGCCCGGGTTCTTGGAGAAGAATTATGTACCACTGTCCAAAAAGCAATCCCCGGCAGGTATTCACTGCCATATAAAAAGGAAGCGATAAAGGGATTGGCCTGTAACGCCTGGAATAATCTCTTCCCTTAAGATATTTTTGTACAAATAACACACAATGTATTATTACTGGACATGTTTTATCTAATACTAACAGATTCTTTTTCCCATGTTCTTATTTTTTAGACAATTAAAATCAAACCCGCCGGCTTAAAGAGATGAGGTATATTTGCTTTTCTATAATTATTCCTTACGCTTAATATTTAAATATCTAATGTATAGGTATAAATGTTGCTAAATACCAAGACAGTAGTTTTTTATAGCTCAAGGAAAGGATGTGAAAAATTTCATATAGCTATTTAGCTATTTATACGCACCAGAGTATATTAAATTTTCCGAAGCTTTAAACCGTTTAAAATTCGTTGAAAATTCTATGCAATGAACACGCGGCGCAGACAATAATAGAATAGTGATGGACAAAGATTATCCAGCAGGGGGAATTTACATGAAAATTAAAGTACAATTATTTTTGCTAACATTGGTATTAGGTTTCGCGCTTTTGATAGTCGGCGGTTGCGGAGGTTCGGGTTCC
Organism: Bacillota bacterium; assembly: GCA_023439185.1. Classification (GTDB taxonomy): domain Bacteria; phylum Bacillota; class Desulfotomaculia; order Desulfotomaculales; family Desulfallaceae; genus BRH-c8a. The sequence continues at coordinate 29,537 of JAEXOR010000051.1, forward strand.
GGTACGGATACCGGCGCCGAGGGGCAGGCTCCCGCGGATGAAAATGCGGCAGTATCAGTCAAATTAAGGTTCTCCAACTACTTCCCGGCTGAAAGCGGCCAG
>JAEXOR010000002.1 GCA_023439185.1 Bacillota bacterium
GCATACCTCCCTCAGAACATAACATTTAAGGATGAAGAGGTTACGGTCATCGATTGTTTCCGGGAAGACAGATATATTCTGGAAGGAAAAGCACGGGAATACCTCGCCGGATTTATGTTTTTGGGGAGAGCCCCTTTCAGGAAGGTGAAACAGCTGTCCGGAGGAGAACGCGTAAGGCTTAAGCTTAGTATGCTGCTGTATGATGAAACCAACGTATTGATACTGGATGAACCCACCAATCATCTGGACATTGAATCGATCGAGGCTTTGGAGGAGGCGCTGGAAGATTTTCATGGCACACTGCTGTTCATATCCCATGACAGGTACTTTATAAACAAGGTATGCAGCAGGGTCGTTGCTGTCGAAGACAGGAAGCTTTCAAGCTATCCCGGCAACTATGATTATTATAAACTGAAAAAGGATGAGTGCCGCCAGTCAACTGAGGAGTCAAAGCTCAACAGAAATAATGACGTCCGGCATAAGGCCGACAGTGGTAAGCGTGTCAGGCAGAATTGACGAAGGCAAGGTTTTTGCCCCTTGCCTTCACGACATCTGCTGGAACGCATTCCACGGTTTGATGCTGCCGCACGCAATCTTTTTACCGGAATTGCCGGCAGGCTGCGTACGGTAATCATCTGGATTCTCGTGTATCATTACGGACCTGCCCAGTATTTCGTCCACTGTGAAACGGCTCAGTATAAAGCTCATCCTTGCCCTCCCTTTATCCGCCACCAGGACCGGGAAATCGCCCGCATGGTTGCCGTGAGGTTGATTAGTCGGATTCCAGTGTCCTCCTGCGGACTCAAAAGGATTCGCAGGGTTTCCGATTTCACAGTTCCCTTTCTCGTGGATATGGAAGCCGAAAGGCCCTATGGGAGATTTGCCTCCGGACGCTGGTGAGTACTGCGGCAACCCGGCAACATCCGCGCAGACCATGACGCCGCCCGGTATATCGGCAAAAGTCACCAGTCCCCGTATGTTCGGATATTCCGGCCCCGGAGTTATTATCGCATATGCAGAGTTGAAATGTCCGGACAGTACGGTCGGCTGTGCCTGGCCTGCTGAAGCGTATGAAGGGAGAGCTTGCTGCGGCTGGCTGTATGGAGAATAGCCTTGTGAAGCCTGCTGCGGCTGGCCTTGTGGCATATAGCCCGGAGACGGCTGCTGTATAGGATCGTATGGCGTATAAGCCTCAGCCGGCCGGTCTGACTCAACGTATGATATATGGTCCTGGCTTTCCTGCTGTGGCGCTGTATCTCTGAAATGGTAACTGCCCATGGTTACACCTCCAGATAATTCGATTACACACCATATTATGTTACTTTAAAGGATTATGTTAATCTGAGATTTAAAAAACCGGCGGGAGAATCAACTCCGCACCGGTTAGCAATACTCGCCATGTTCTTTAAACTTACCAGAGTTCTTCGAGTACCTCGAGTTCAAGTTCGTGAGTCTTATTCCTGCCCATCAGGTCGTTTACTGCTTGCTCGGGGCTTTTCCCGTTGAACAGTATTTCATACGCTTCTTCGGTAATGGGCATGCTTACGCCCAGTTTCCTTGAAAGCTTGTAAACAGGTTCGGTGGTAAAATAACCTTCGACGACCATTTTTACCTCATCCAGCGCCTGCTGTACCGTTCTACCCTGCCCGATCAATATGCCTGCGCGTCTGTTGCGGCTGTGCATGCTGGTGCATGTGACGATCAGATCGCCTATCCCCGCCAGGCCAGAAAATGTCTGCATCTTGGCTCCCATAGCGCGCCCGAGCCTGGAGATCTCAGTTATCCCTCTCGTCATCAAAGCCGCTTTGGTATTGTCCCCGTATCCGAGGCCGTCGGAAATACCCGCGCAGAGCGCAATTACATTCTTGACCGAACCGCCGAGTTCAACGCCGGTAATATCAGGGTTAGTGTAGACCCTGAAACGGGTCGACATGAATATGTCCTGTATCCTCTCGGCTGCCTGCCTGTTTTCGGAGGCTGCCACGTAGGCTGTCGGTATGCCTCTGGAAAGCTCCTCGGCGTGACATGGCCCCGACATGGCTATCATTGTAACATTGGGCAGTTCCTGCTGAATGACCTCGGACATCCTGTATCCGGTGCCTTTTTCGAGGCCTTTCGAAAAACAGCTGATCAGCTTGGGCTGCTTTATTATGGACGCAAGCTCTTTAGCATTTTCTCTTATTGTCTGGGAAGGGATGACCATGACCAGTATATCCGAAAAAGCTGCCGCTTCCTCAAGGTCGGCAGTGCACTTTACGTTTGCAGGCACCATTGCACCGGGAAGCTTGTCCTTCTGCTCCCTTAAAGTATTGATCATGTCGACCTCATCCTTGAATTTGGACCACATCATGACGTTATGGCCGTTGCCTGCAAGTAGTATTGAAACCGCTGTGCCCATACTTCCGGCACCTATCACGGAAATATTCATATAGCCTCATTCCTCCGGTTTTGATCTTGTATGTTATAATTTCGCTTTACGCCTGAGCTTCCTTTCTTCTTTTAAAAGAAAACTTCGATTCCGTCCCGCTGAGAAGACGCTTTATATTCGTACGGTGCATCACAATTATCAGCACTGCTATAATA
>JAEXOR010000004.1 GCA_023439185.1 Bacillota bacterium
TCCCCCACGGGGGGCGGCCTTTCCCCGGCCCGCCGCCAGCTTATCCCCGGACCGGGGAGTCAGGGGACGCAGGTCAAACCGGGAAAATTCGATACCCCAAACGGCAGCAATCCGGGGCAGCATCTCCAGGGCGCACAAGCCCGGCTGCTCCGCCCCCGGCAGGTGCAGCCAGGCCGTTTTCCCAACCAGATGGCGCTTAATCTGTTCCAGGTCCGGATTATCCCCGGCGTGCCGGCGCTCCCTCTCCATGGTGGCAAAGAGATCTTCCGCCTCGCCGGCGGGAATGAAAAGACGTTCCTTGATCCAGAGCAGCAGTTCTTCTTCATCAACGGGCGCGTAACCCGGAGCGGTCCGTTTGAGCTTGCCGTCCAATTCCCGGACCAGGGCCGGGGGGATGGCGGGCCGTAAATGAGGCGTATACACCAGCTCTTGCAGCAGCTCCTTGCTCAAGCCCGACTGCTGCTCGGAAAGAGGGGTATCGTCCTCATACATGTACCTGTTGGTCCGGCGCCAAATCACATCGGAGGCGAAGGGAGACGGCTGGTGGGTAACCGCTTCGCTAATCCTGATCCGGCCGTCGCTGATTTCGTCCAGCAACTTCCTGACCGTTTCCAGGTCGAATTCGTCCTTCAGGCAGGTGCGCCAGGTCTCCAGCATGATGGGAAAATCGGCGTACGGGGTAACCGCCGCCATCAATTTTTTAGCCCTCAGGCGGTTGAGCCACAGGGGCATGCGCTTTTTGAAATCAGTCTTGGGCAGCAGCAGGGCGCGCCCCGCGTTCTCCCGGAATTTGGCGCCGAAGAAGCCTGAGCTTTCCAACTTGCCGCGCAAAAGAGACGCCAGGTTTTGGGGCGAAACCAGGGAGAAAAGATCCGGCGGCGCGAAACTGTGGGGCAACATTAGCATGACACAGTTGTTGCCGACATAAGTCTCCAGTGGATAGTCGAATTTGCGCTCCCAGGCGGCGGCCATGGCCATGGCCCAGGGGCGGTTGACCCGGCCGCCCCAAAGGGTATGCACAATCACCTGCTTGCTGTCCGCCGTATTCAGGGGATCAGTGAAATGTTCGATTAAAATGTGGTGCCGGTGGGGCAGGGGTTGACCCGTCGCCTCTTTCTGCCCTTTGAGAAAGTCGCTCAGCCTCCGCACCGCGCCCGCCGACCAGTTGTTTTTAAAGGCCGGCTGCCGCGCGAACCACTCCGGGGCCAGGTTTTGCTCCTCCGCTTCCTCCAGAAAGAGGCCTATTTTTTCAGCATAGTAAAAATCCCGGTTTTGTTCTTCCGACCGCCAGAAGGGGATGATATTGATGGTCCGGTCGCCGGGGACCACTTCCACGTCATTATGCGTAACGCGCATGATGCGCCAGATCCGGGAGCCCAGCATGAAGGTTTCGCCCACATTCCGCTCCCAGACGAATTCCTCGTCCAACTCGCCGATCTTGGCCTTGGTGTCCATCAGGCGGAGGTCATAATAACCGCGGTCGGGGATGGTGCCGCCTCCCTGATAGACCAGGCGGGCCGCCCCGCCGCGGGCCTTGATCGTGCCGTCCAGCTTATCCAGAACAACGCGGGGCCTCAGTTCCCGCAGGCGGGTATCCGCGTAGCGTCCCGCAAGCATTTCCAGCAGCAGGTCGTAGCTTTTCCGGGGCAGGTTGCGATAGGGATAGCTGGTCTTAAGAAAAGCGTAAAGCTCGTCCACGGCCCAGGTTTCCACGGCGGTCATAGATATAAGCACCTGCGCCAGCACGTCCAGGGGCGCTTCCAGGGGGGCGGCGGGCTCGATATCACCCGCCGGCAGACTGCGCGCAGCCACTGCGGCTTCGACGAAATCGCTGCCATGCACGGGATACAAAATCCCCCGGCTCACCTGCCCCACTCCGTGGCCGGCCCGGCCAATCCGCTGAATGGCGGAGGTCAGCGAGGGCGGGGTTTGCACCAAAAGCACCGCGTCCAGCGCGCCGATATCAATGCCCAATTCCAGGGAATTGGTGGCCACAATCCCTTTCAGTGCGCCGTTTTTGAGCTTTTGCTCCACCGCCAGGCGCAGTTCCCGGGCCAGTGAACCGTGGTGGGAATAAACCAGGGGCTCGCCCGCGGCCTCGTTAATATATCGGGTCAGCTTCTCCACCGTGCGGCGGTTGTTGGCAAACACCAGGGTGGCGGTATTGGCGCGTATCTCTTTGGTAAGTTCGGCGGCCAACGCCTGCCAGAGGGCGTCCCGCTCCCCCTCCGGCCCGTCATGGTTCGGTTCAATGGCGTCGACGGTCAGGTGGTACTGCTTTTTATCGGCCGACTGCAATATGGCCACCGGCCGCTTTTCGTAACGGTAATCCTCGCCATTGGGCAGCGCTTTCAGGCCGCCCACAAAGGCGGCCACCGGTTCCGGGGGGCGAACCGTGGCGGATAAGGCAATTCTTTGGAACTCGCCCGCCAGGGGCACCAGCCGGTCCACTGCCGTGATCAGGTGGGTGCCCCGCTTGCTGTCCAGCACGGCGTGGATTTCGTCCAGGATAACCGTTTCCACCCCGCTTAAAATCAGGCGGTTGTTTTTGGAACTGAGCAGCAAATTGAGGCTTTCGGGGGTGGTAATCAGGATCTCCGGGGGCTGGCGCAGCATCTGCCGGCGTTCGTTGGGCGGGGTATCGCCGCTGCGGGTGAGCACCCGGAGGGCGGGAAAGGGCTCGCCGGCGGCGGCAAAACAGGCCTGCAATTCCCGGAGGGGCTTCAGCAAGTTGCGCTGCACGTCGTTATTCAGGGCCTTCAGGGGTGAAACGTACAAAACCCGCACCCGGCCGCCCGGCCACTGGCCGGCAATCAGCTTTTGCAGCGCCCAGAGAAAGGCGGTCAGGGTCTTGCCGCTGCCGGTGGGCGCGGTGATCAGCACATGCTCGCCCCGGGCGATGCGGGGCCAGGCCAGAGTCTGAATACCGGTGGGCGGACCCACTTTTTCGGTAAACCACTGGCGAATTAACGGATGAAACAGTTCGAGGACCCCGGGTTCCATAACCTCACCTCTCCCTCCAGCTCACTCTGTTTGAATACCGATAATCTTCATTAAAGCAATAGCATTGGTGGACTTTGAAACCCCGGGCTTCAGACGGTAATCGAAGGAAATCTCCCGGCCGGATATTTGATCTGTAAAATGATAATTCTTTACCTGGGGAATTTCCTTTTCCAGGCGGCTTAGCTCCAGGTCATGCGTGGATACCAGCCCTATGGCCGCCAATCTGTTTAAGCTTTTAATAACCGCCTGGGCGCCAATGATTCTGTCCTTGGAATTGGTACCCTTAAAAATTTCATCAATTAAGAAGATGATTGGCTTCCCGGACCTGGCGGCGTCCACGATCAGCTTGATTCTTTGCAGTTCGGCATAAAAGGTGGAAATGTTTTTCTCCAAATTATCATTGATGTGGATACTTGTATAGACATTCATAAGGGAACAGCTTAACTCCCGGGCGCATACCGGGGCTCCGGCATAGGCAAGAACTAAATTAATCCCCACTGTTCTGAGCAGCGTGCTTTTGCCGGACATATTGGAGCCGGTAATGAGCAGAATTGTACCCGGTCCGGGCAGTTCCACGTCATTACTCACGCGCGTTTTCTCTTTAATCAGCGGGTGCCCCAGCGCCACAGCCTTGAAGGCCGGCGCGGACTCCGTTATCTTCGGCATTGTCCAATGGGGATAGTCGTGGGCCAGGCCAGCCAGGCTGGATAATGCCTCAAATTCGGCAATTACCTCAATCCAGAACCTGAGTGACGGGCCTGAGCCGCTGCGCCATTCTTCCAGCTTGATCAGCGTTCGCAAATCCCACAAAAGACCGATGTTAATTACGAGATAGATATTGGAATACCGAAAACTAATCCGGTCGACTATGCCAAAGAGTTCTTTTATTCGCCGGGACGGGGCAACACCGCCATGAGACAGCTTACTTTTCAGTCTCTGCAGCAACGGAGAATCATAATGCTCCGGCTCAATACAGCCCAACAGAGCCGACCAGCGCCGTATCTCATCAGCCGTATTCTCCGTCTTACCAAACATTCGCTGGGCGGTTTTTGATATCCAAACCACGATCATGATCTGAAACCCTAGAGGTAAAACCCAGAGACCATTCGGGATCAGGGGTGTCAAATGAAGGAATCCCAAAACAGCCAGAACCAGGGTAACGACCGGACAAAACAGCAGTAAAGATATATACTTGCTTGTAAATACCGGCTTTTCTTCCGCCCAGGCCAACAGTTTTGCCAAATTGCCGGGTGTTCTCGTACTTTCCAGCATCCCGGTGGCTTGAAAATGCTGACGCCAGTCCAGTCGCGGACCGAGTTCCCTGATGGCCTGTTGCCGTTGTTCAATTTCGTCCAAACCGGTTTGGGAACTCAGCAAATGAGCCAATCTCTCTTCACCGACAAAAGAGGTGGCGGCATTAAGATACTGAAACAGTGTTCCCCGTCCGAAGATGTTTAAATCAGAGGTATACCGGTGTTCAGGGTTAATAAACCGCTCCCCGGTGTTGGGAAACTCCAGCCATTTGCCGTCCAGCCGCTGCATGGCGGTATCATTGATATGCGCTAACAGTTCCAGGTATCTGATATTTGCTTTAATCCGATTATGTTTAATGATCATTAATAAAAAGACGACCATTAAAACGCCACTGACAAAAAGATAAACAGGTTTTGCTGAAAGGAATGAGTAAGCTATTGAAAAACCTGCCGCAGCCAAAAAAACCAGCGGCCGCAGGATAACCAGCAGGTTGTTTTGCTTCATGACTCCGGACAGTTCATTTGTTACATTTGCTTTTTTTAGTTGGTAAGTTTCATATATTGGGTTGGTCATCTGTTTCTCCAGATCATAATTAAGAATTGTAACCACATTTCATATTTTAACCAGCTTACTCAAAACAATAAAGAGATTCTTCTCGTTATGAGTATGAACCCCTTCTTCACTAGCTTTAGAATATGGTAAAATTACTTAGTCGGCATATTGACCGTATTATCAAGTTCAACTTGACAGGTGATACAAAAAATGAAAATCGGAAGAAATCAGCCCTGCCCATGCGGAAGCGGGAAAAAATATTGTTGTGCTGATAACGTCATTCCATTATCAGGACTAAAACCTAAATTTATTGAACTTCTTAATCGCGATTTTGGCCCACCTGATTTAAGTGAAACGTTTTTCGAGAAAAACCCATATAAAGAGCTCTCAGCGGCAAAATTGATTTATTCTACTTTTCTGATGCCGGGAATAGAAGAATTAGCCCACCAATATGCCCGTAAATCCATCGGGCAGAGAGGAGACAATGAGGCCGAACAAATTAAGCAGGCTCCCCGAAAATGCTGATTGAAATGATGGAGCAAGGAATAGACAGCATTAATGATCATCTGTTAGGGCAATGTTTAATCGCTAATTCTGAGGTTATTATCCCGGAAATAATTAGTAAACTCAAAGAAAATACCAGTGATTTCTTTGTAGAAACGGCAATAAGAGTGCTCTATGGAGTCAAAAATGAATTATTCAAAACAAATAATGGATGTATTTAGCGAGATACGGGATCCCTACACACTCTCCTGACAGATCTTTTACTGGGTTTTTATTGGGGGAAAAGAAACCGTTCAACCTGTATGGCAGCATTATCACGCGTTTAAAATTGCATACCCACTTGATACATTCAATCAAGGACCTTTGTTTGCACTCTACCGCTTTTAGGAAAGGTTCGAAAAAATAATTTAGGGTCATCTGGGTTAAGTGCTCAATGTATTACTGCGTCAAACAAAAATAGCACAAGAAACCGTTCCCTGTACTCCCAAACTTACAAGGCATGTAGTTCACCGCTAAAAATAGAAACATCTCGATGTATCGCAAAACTCGGAAGTTCACCCATACGACAGTTTTTGTTTGAAACAAATTAAGCAATATCAAAATACGATAGCTTGTGGTATTTCAAGGAGTATAATTATTATTAACTAAACATTAAATAGCAATGTTAGTTCCAACAGGGTCAACATTGAGGGCTCAGACTTTGGTTCCTAAGTTAAGCCGTCTGCCTGTCTGGCGTTAGCTTGTCAAATGCCCCAGACCTTAAACTCAACAAGTGCTCCGATCTTCCGCAGGATGTTATCACCTAAAACCATTGGGTGGTACTCTATGCCATACAGAAACTCATCAGCATGTCCCGCAACTACTGCTCCATGTCCATCGTTCCAGTCGTTGATAACAGCCATACTTGTAGCAAGGGAAAAGTCGAGAATCTCCATACTTGGAAGCGTTACCCAAGCATGGATGTCTAATTGGAAGCTCTGAAGCCCAAACTTAAGGAGATTTCGAAGATTATCTTCCGTCATCTTGTAAAGATTGCAATGCGGAGTGGATACGTACCCTATTGTGTAGACAACGGAGGTACTAAAGAAGTCGGCAAGCGGATCCAATAACATATAGTGGAGAGAGAGACATTTCGCAACAACCTCCTCAAGGGAAATTTCCCCCACCGCGTCCCTCACCGCATAGGGTAACTGTTGCAGTTTTTCGGGAGTTAGGAACCTCTCATCAGAAAAACCATACTTCGGTAACGTGAGTCCAAGCCTTCTTGTGCGTTCAACTGCTTCTACAAATTCTTCCTTGTACACCAGCACTCCCCCTAGACTAGGCATTTAAGTTCCCGGTGTCAACAGACCGTTTCTTCCTAAGAGTGTGTTTTCAAACTATCACCATTTACTAATTCTAAATACTAAAAGGTAGTTCCTTTTTATTTTTCTATGTTTTGTTGTCAGATTTCGTAAAATTTCGACAATCGAATTTGTTATTAATAATTGGTAAGGTATATAGACCCTAATCACTTAAGTTGAGTCTGAGTTTAATCCAATAATCGGAAATTTAAGATGAAATCCGGAGGTATCTATGATAATTAAGCTTATTTTGTTGGTCAGTTTAAAGATTTATAGGATTGCGATTCTTCTTCCGTCTTTATTTATGCTTAACGGTTCAAGATTTCCTGAAAAACCAGAGCGGTTTCGGCGGAAAGCTCATCGCATTCCTCTTCCCCTAAATGATGTTGGTCAAAAAAAGGCTTAATCACACCGAAATATGCCATGGCGTCATCGTTGCTGGAGAGTTTCCCGGACCCAAGGTGGACTTGATGACAAAATACTGCTGATAGCAGGAGAGCTTTTTAATACCACCATCGAAAATAGTGAATCGTTAAGACAGTTCCAGCAACCGCTCTTCTGGCTCTTTTTCAGCCCCTTGTAGCCGTGGATTTGAAAGACGGCAAAGTCAAGGTTAGTCTCCACGCCTATCCGTTGGCGTCCTCAACCAGTTGTTATTATGCTCTTTCAACTCGTTACGGGGAAAAAGACGCTTTTCATCTTCTTTTAGACGCTGAAATGCTTCATTGTCTGCAAAATTCCTGTCTGCGGGTCTGAATTGCAAAGTAGGTCTGGCCGTTGGCAATAACCGGCTTGGCCGGGTCGCCGTTCTGCACAATAAGATAGCAAGCGTAGCGGGAGAGTTGATAGTCCTCAATTCTCCGATGGGCGCCGGAACCGATAGGAACCATTTTCACCGTCCGGGAAAAATGGTTTTCTGCCGCCTGGCTGGATTTCTTACAAGCCATGGCTTTGTTAATTACCTGCTTAAATTTATCCCAGCTACTATAGTCAAGAATCGGCTGTAGATCTTTAGCATACCAGAACTCAAAGCCTTCGTCGTTTTCCTGTCGGATCGACTCAAAGGTACGATGATGCTTCTCCTCAATTTCTTTCCCACTCATAGTCCTTGTCCTCCATTCAAAACCATTTTGTTGACGCCAACAAAATAGTTAATGTAATAATCGTGTCTACCGCCCTCATTTTGAACTTGTAAGTAATCTTTACAAGTTGACTCTGATAAAAAAGGATCTCACCCGTCAGGGACGATGTCTCATGCACTTTTCTTTTCCGCTTCACTTCCACACCAATCCCTCAGCAACACGACCATTTTCGCCCGCACTTCAGCTAACTCGTTTTCCAATTCCAGTGCTGCCTAGGCTTTTCCTTAAATAGATAACATAGTATATCGCAACAAAATTAGAAACTCCTACGCTTATATGTTATAATTATACAAAATACCTGACCGGGGAATTGATTCAAAAATGAGCTCCACCCTGCTTAAGCCCATTGTCGAAACAAGTTATTTGAACGCGCAGAATGTCGGCCGCTATCGCTGCATCATGCGCTATTTTTATGAACAGCACCAGCGGCTGCGCTACTGGTTGAAACCCCGGGAGGTTTTCGACGGGGTGACGGCCCTGGACTTGCTGGAGGAAGATTATACCCTGGATCAATGCCAGAAGGACTTAAACCAACTGGTGGAGTGGAACAGCCTGGTGCCCCGCCACGACGGAGGCCGTTCGGCCACGGTGGAGGAATACCTGCGCAAAAAATTCCGCTACCAGATGACGCCCTACGCGGTGGAAATTGAACGCCTGGTGGCGGGGCTGGAGAAAATTCGCGGCTACGGCGGCTCCCTGGAGCCGTCCCTGTTTGAGGATATCGCAAACAACCTGGACGGACTGGAAAAATCCGCCGGCCAGTTTCCGCCGGGTGAGGCGGCTTCGCGGTGGGAAAGGATTTACGGTGATTTTATCAAGCTCACCGAGAACGCTTCCGACTACATCGCCAGCCTGCAGAGCACCAAGGTGGAAGAACTGATGCTGACCGAAGCGTTTTTAGCTTATAAGGATTCCGTAACCCGGTATCTGCAGGACTTTATCCAGGGGCTGCAGCGCCATGCTTACAAAACAGAAGCGGTGCTGGTTGCCATGGACCGGGGCGTGGTCGATACCTTCCTGGCCAATGTGCAGCGGGACCTGGCCGCCCGACCCCAACTGGACGAACCGGTAACCCCGGAAGAGCAGCTGGACCGGCTGCGGCAGGAGTGGCAGAGCATGGTGCGCTGGTTTGCCGGTTATGAAAACGAACCCAGCGACGTGTATTTCCTGGAGCAGACCACCAAGGATACCATCGCCCGGATCGTGCGCAGCGCCCTGCGTATCCAGGAGAAGCACCGCCTGGGCGTCAGCCGCCGGCGGGAGCTGGACTACCTGGGCAAATGGTTTTTCACCCTGGAGGATATTGACGCCTCCCACCGGCTGGCGGCCCACGTATTCGGCCTGTACCGCTGCCGCCATTTCCAGGGGGTGGACGATAAGGACACCGATAATCCCGACATATCCATGTGGCAGGCCGGCCCCAACATCAGGGAACTGCGCTCCCGCAGCAGAAAACGGCTCCGGGATACCGGCACCGGCTCCATCAAGGACCGGCGTGAGCGGCAGCAGCAGGCCAGGGAGGATTTTTTACTGGCCCGGCGGGAGGAAGCGACGCTGCTGCAGGAATACCTGGCCCGGCAGTCGGTTCAAATTGCCGACCTGGACCGGGTGTCCGCCCGGGAACGCTATTACCTGCTGTACTGGATTGGCCGGTGCATGGCTAATAAATCCCGGCGGATATTAACCCCCGAAGGAATCGGAATCAGCCTGGCCATGCCCGCCGGACGGGAAAGGGCCAGGCTGGAATGCGACGACGGGGAACTGGACATGCCCAATTATTTATTGCAATTCAGCGCCGGAACGGGAGAGCGGTATGAGCAAAGCAACTGAGAGCGTCAAGGAAAGCCGCAAAAGGTGCATCCAGGCCCTGCTGAACCGCAACTGGATCACCAAACAGGACGATCCCGAACTTTTCGGGTCAATCAGGGCCCAGTACCAGGAATTGCGGGACTGGTTCGGGGAATACTGCGGCTTCGCCCTGTTGCTCAACCGGCAATTCGCCAAACTGGAAAAATCGCCGGGGCGGGCCCAGACCTGGATGGGCTTTGAAAACTTCTCCGAACCGCGGGATTACGCCCTGTTTACCTATTGCCTGTGGTATTTGGAAGGTAAAAACGAAATGGATCAGTTCCTGCTTACCGATATGGTGGAAGAAATCCGGGAATACCTGGCCGGCCAGGATGTTTTTCTGGACTGGACCCTGTATGCGCACCGGCTGTCCATGGCCCGGGCGCTGAAACAGCTTAAGGCGCTGGGCGCGCTGACGGCGGTGGACGGCGACGAATCCGACTGGGCCAGGACAGGACACGAACATAACGTGCTTTACGAGTCTTCCCACCTAACCCGTTATGTACTGCGCCGTTTCCCCCGGGATCTGACCACCTACGGCTCCCTGGCCGCCTTTGAGGACGGCGCTTATCCCGATACCCCCGAGGGCCAGCTGAAGAAGCGCCGTCACCACGTGTACCGGCGTTTGCTGCAGGAACCGGTGGTGTATGACCGGCAATGGAGCGAAGAGGAACGTTATTACGTGCGCACCCAGCGGCATACCATCCTGGAAAACCTGGCGAATTTTGCCGGCCTGGAAGGGCAGCGTTACCGGGAGGGCCTTTTATTCTATTATCCCGAGGCTTCCGGTGAAATGTACCTTTTCCCCACCGGTCGCGGGGTTTCGGATATTGTCCTGCTGCTGGCCGGAGAATTGCGGCGCATGCACGCCCGCGGCGAAGGCGGCATCCATATTGAGGAGGACGGGCGCGTCGGACTGACCACGGCGGAATTGGAAGGACTGTTGCTGAGATTGAAGGAAAAACATAAACTGTTGTGGAGCCTGCAGCACCGGCAGGCGAGGAGCAGCGAGCTGGCGGCGGAAGTGCTGGCCCACTTGGAAGAATGGGGACTGGCCGGCCGGGAAGACGACGGGCAGGTATGGATTTACGCCGCCCTGGGGCGCTGGAACGGAGACTACGATGTTTATGGCGGGGATGAATGATGAGCGAACGCTGGCGGATGAACCGGGCGGGGATTATTAACTTCTGGTATTATGACGAGGCCGAGTTTCACCTGGCCGGGGGCCGGTTGATTTTGCGCGGGGCCAACGGTTCGGGCAAATCGGTAACCATGCAGAGTTTTCTGCCCCTGGTGCTGGACGGGGACAAGCGGCCCTGGCGGCTGGATCCCTTCGGCTCCAAGGACCGGCGGGTCGATTATTACCTGCTGCTGGAGTCCGACAGCGGTCATACCGACCGCACCGGTTACCTGTACCTGGAATTTTACCACCCGGAGCAGAACCGTTACCTGACGGTGGGCATCGGCCTGCGGGCCCGGAGAAACAGCCCCAACCTGGGCTTCTGGGGTTTTGTCATTACCGACAACCGCCGGGTGGGCCGGGACATTTGGCTGTACGAGAAGGACTACAGCTCCGGCCGGGAGGCGAAGATTCCCCTCAGCCGCGCCCAGTTGGAGGAAGCTGTCGGCAGCGGGGGGCAGGTGGTCGCCGAACAGGGTGAATACAAGCGGCTGGTCAATAAATTACTGTTCGGCTACGAAAAGATTACCTCCTACCAGGAACTACTGGACCTGTTAATCCAGCTGCGCAGCCCCAAGCTGTCCAAGGATTTCAAGCCTTCCACCATCTATGAGATCCTCACCGGGGCGCTGCCCGCGCTGCAGGAAGAAGAACTGCGCCCGCTGTCCGAAGTGCTGGAGGACATGGATCAAATCAATGACCGGCTCAACGAGCTGGCGGTGCACCTGCTGGAGGCGCAAAGGCTGCACCGGGCCTACAATAAATATAACGAGTACCTGCTTTACAATGAGTCCCGGTCCCTGCTGCAGCAAAAAAAACAGCGGGACGACCGGCAGCGCGAAGCCGGCGAGCGCCGGGACAAAACCGGCGCACTGGCCGGGGCGCTGACGGCCGAAACCGGCGCCCGGGAAGAATCCGGCGCCGAGCTGGAGCGGGTCCGAACCGAATATCAAACCTTGATTACCAGCGAAGCGGTGGAAAAAAGGACCGAACTCAACCGCCTGCGGGCGGAACAGGAAGAGCTAAACCGGAACCGGGACAACTGCGCCAGCCGCCTGCAAATGTGGCGGGGCAAGCAAGACCGGGCCCGCCGGGAGCAGGAAGATTTGACCGGACAGAGGGAAGCCCTGGCCGCCCGGCAAAACGATGTGTTGCGCAGCCTGGAAGGGCTGGCCCGGGACGTCGACTTTGGCTACCACGACGCCTACCACCGGCGCTGGGAGGAGGACGTTCCCGGGGACGGTTCCCTGTGGCCGGCCTGGGAGCGGGACGTGCGGGAGCACCAGGGAAAAATCGGCCGGGCCGTCAAGCTGGCCCGGGAAGAAAGCAACTTGAAAGCCCGCCGGACACAGGCTGAAAAAGAGGCCAGCCAGGCCAGGGAAAAAAGAACGGCGGCTGAAGACCGGACGCGCCTGGAAGAAGAGCAATTTGAACAGGCCCGCCGGGAGCAGGAAGACAAAATCTTTCACTGGCGCCGACAGCTATCCCGCCTGGCCCTGGCGGACGGGGACCTGCACCGGGTAATGCAGGCCCTGGCGGTATTCCCCGACCAGCCTTATGAAAATGTCCGCCGGCCCGTTGTCCGGGCCTGCGACGCCGCCAGGGAAGCAATAACCGAGGAGCGGCTGGCGTGGCAGAATAAATGGCAGCGGCACGGGGAGGAAAAGAAGCGGCTGGCCGGAGAGTGGCAACAGTGGAAAGAACTCCGGGAACCGGAGCCGCCCCGCAGCGCCGCCCGGGAGCAGGCCAGGGGCAAACGCCCCGGAACCGGCGCTCCCCTGTACGCCCTGTGCGAATTTAAACCGGAATTGACCGAGGAAAAAAAGGCCGCCCTGGAATCCACCCTGCAGCAAGCGGGGCTGCTGGACGCCTGGGTGGCGCCGGAAGGGATCGGGATGCTGGGGCCCGGCGAGGAGGAAATCTGGCTCAAACCCGCTCCCCAGTTTTTGCGGGCCACCCTGGCGGATTACCTGGCGCCCACCCCGCCGGAAAACAGCGGGCTGACGGTGGAAATAATCGACGACATCCTGCGCACCGTCTGCCTGGCCGGGGACGCCGACCTGCCGGATGCGGACGACCAAACCGACGAAGCCATGATCACCGGACAGGGCTATTTCCGCCTGGGTCCCCTGTGCGGCAAAGCCGCCATTAAAGAGCGGGCCGAGTTTATCGGCAAGGAGACCAGGCAGCGCACCAGGCTGGCGGAAATGGCCAGGCTGGAAGGGCTGATTGCGGAAGAGGAACAGGCCATGGCCGCCTGCCGCGAGCAAATGGACAGGCTGAAAACAATCGCCGGACAACTGGAGGAAGATCTTAAAGCCTTTCCCGACGGCGAACCGCTGCAGAAGGCCCTGCACGGCCTGGAAATGGCCCGGCTGCGCCTGGAAGCCGCCCTGGAGGAAGAACAGAATAAAAACAACCTGCTGCGGGAGGTCGTCAAACAGCTGCAAGAGGCCGCCGCCCGATTGCATGAACATATGGCGGGCTGGAACATCCCCCGCACCGAAAGCGCCCTGGAACAAGCCGGGGAGCAAATGAACGTTTACCGGGACCGCCTGGGGGAGTTGAAATCATCCTGGACGGAATACAGAAGCGCCCTGGCCGCCCTGGGCAGGGCGGAAAAAGACTTGGCGGAGGCCGGGGAAAACGCGGCGCAGGAAGAAACGGAACTGGCCGGACTCCACGAGCGCCTGCGGTCCGTGCAGTATAAGATAGAAGTTTTCCAGCAGCTGCTGGATGAATTGGGCATCACGGATATTGACCGGCGGCTGCACGAACTGGAGCAGCGGCAAAAAGAGCTGGACAAGCTGATTCAAGAGCTTGACCGGCAAATCACCCAAATTAAAATCGACCTGGCCGTGGCGCAAAAGGATGCCGACGGGGCTGAACGGCAGCTGGAGCAGGCCCAATCCGACCTGGCGCAGCAAACCGTCCGCTGGCTGACGGAATGGAACCGGCGCCTGGTGGCGGAATGGGACGAAACCGTCTTCGACCCGGCGGACAGCGCGGCTGTTTTCCGCGCCGGCGCCCGGGCGGACCAGCGCTACCGGGAGCGCTACGCCGGCAAAACCTATGCCGAGTTGTCCGACCAATTGCACGACGTATTTCACAACACCCGCCAGGCGCTGCACGATTACGCCCCGGAAACGGTCACGGAGGAAGAAACGCGCCGCCTGCTGGTGCTGTTCACCCGGGACAGGCAAAACCCGGTGCCGCCGCACCTGCTGGTGCAGGAATTAACCGAGCTGGAAGAGGAGCAAAAACACCTGTTAAGCCAAAAGGACCGGGAACTGTACGAACAGATCATCCTGCACAGCGTGGGCAAGGCCATCCGGGACAGAATCTACCGGGCCGAAAAGTGGGTGCAGCAGATGAACGGCCTGATGCAGCAGCGGGAAACTTCCAGCGGCCTGCGCCTGCATTTGAAGTGGGAACCCCGGGCGGCGGCCAACGAAAGGGAGCTGGATACCGCGCAGCTGGTGCGGCTGCTGAAAACCGACCCCCGGCAGCTGCGGGACGAACATATCGAGCAGATGATCGGACATTTCCGCTCCCGCATCTCCCGGGCCAAGCTGGAGGCCGACCAGCAGGACACCCTGCGCCAGTGGATTTTCCGCCTGCTGGATTACCGCCAGTGGTTCCGGTTCACCCTGTATTACGAAAAGGGCGGGCAGCCCCGCCGGGAAATGACCGACGCCCGGTTTAACGTGCTCAGCGGCGGCGAAAAGGCGCTGTCCATGTATATTCCGCTTTTCGCGGCGGCCAACTCCCGGTACAACGACTCCCGGCCCGAAGCCCCCCGGATTATCTGCCTGGACGAAGCCTTTGCCGGGGTGGACGAAGAAAACATGCGGGACATGTTTGAACTATTGACCCACCTGGGCTTTGATTACATGATGACCAGCCAGCTGCTGTGGGGCTGTTACGACACCGTGCCCGAACTTTCCATTTATGAGGTCTACCGGCCCCTGGACGTCGACTACGTTACCTTAATCCGTTACCACTGGAACGGCGCCCGGCGGATGCTGGTAGACGAAGAAGGGGTCAGGCCTCAACTAATTTCCTAACTCCTTTATTTGTATATGCTAATTCTACAGTTAGTATCAACTTGTTTAAGTCTGACCCCCTTTGCGGGAGGGAGAAATGCGGGACTATTTCAGCCACGCCGTTTTTAAAAAATTGTTTGAGGCCGTCGGCAAAAAGTACCGGTCGCTGGGCCGGGTGGGGGGCGCGGTAAAGCTTAACGATCTTTCTCCGGAAGAGCGCGACGTGCTGACCGGCTTTCTGGGCCGGGACTGCCGGGACCGGGCCGAAGTCACCGTTGCGCTGCGGGAAGTGGACGAAATATTGCGGCAAAGCCGCTTTGAGCTCACCCTGCCGGAATTCCTGCCCTTGTATTTCGGAACCGGAATTGTGCTTAATAAAGAAGCGGCTCTCCGGGAAAGCCGGAAATGGTCCGCTTTTTTTGCCGCGCTGCGGGAACAGGCCCGCACCCCGGTGACCCGCGCCTGGCTGGATGAACTGGCCGCCGGCGGAGGCGCGGGCTACCGGACGGTTTTGGCCCTCTACCGGCAAAATGAGCGCGGTGCCGCGGAGCTGCTGCCGGCCTGTGTCGAGGCCATGGACCGGCTGGTGCAGCATCCAGGCCGGCGGCAGCGGCTGCCCGTATTTGCCGCCGGCCTGACCGGCGACCCCCACGCCCTGGACGGTGATAAAACACTGGGCCGCCTTTTATTCTTCGGCCTGCACCACATGTACGGACTTACCGAAACCGAATACGGGGCGGAGAGAAGAAAGGAACTTTTCAGCCGGACCGGCCTGGAAGAGGATGACCTGTCCTCCAACGTGATCGTGGCCGGGCTGCGGGTGCGGCCGGGGGACCCTCGGGAGCCCGTGTTCACCGTCTCCGCCGCCAGCCCGTTACTGCTGCCGCTGCGTTTTTTGGAACAGCCCACCGGATGGCTGCCGACTGCGGTTTACACGCTGGAAAACCCCGCTGTTTTCAGTGCCATCCTGGATTTTGCCGGGGACTGCGCCGGCATTCCGACCCTGGTCTGCACCAGCGGCCAGCCCAGTGTGGCAGCCCTGAAACTCCTGGATCAACTTGCGGAGGTCGGGTGTACCATATGCTACGGGGGCGATTTTGATCTCCGGGGCTTGGAAATCGGCCGGCGGCTGGCTGAAAGGTACGGCGCATCCTTCAAGCCCTGGTTTTTTGACACCGCCGCTTACCTGCAGGCGCCCAAAGGCGTCAAACTGGCCCCGGAGCAGTTGAAAAGACTGGCCGGCCAGCACGTGCCTTGGGACGGCATACTGATTGAAGCCATGCTGCAGACGGGCCGGGCGGTATACCAGGAGGTTCTGGTGGAGCCAATGATTAAAGACTTGTTTCCGAATCAATGATTCCGGTTTGTTGTTTACATATGTGCCGGACACGAATAAGGGCAGTTCTCCTCAAAAGTGGTTCCGGTTCATGACAACTTAAGTATTGATTTATTTAGAAGATTAATATATACTTTACAAAAAGAAAAATCTAAACTTTTAAATGTCTATACATATTTTTAATATAGCTGGCTCCAAATAACATGCTTTACAGGATGTGGCGCTTATGAATTTAAACATTAAATTGGATGAAAGCAGCAAATTGCCCCTATATTATCAACTGACTGAGCAGTTTTACGAGTTGATTAAACAAGGGGCTCTCAAACCCGGAGATACTTTACCGTCGGAGCGGGAGATTTGCGAAGAATTCAATGTCAGCAGGGGCACCGTCAGGCAGGCCATCAATATTTTGGTCAGCAAAGGTTATGTAACCCGAAAACAGGGTAAGGGAACGGTAATTAAGCACCCGGCCCTGGACCACGACCTCATAGGCGATTACAGTTTTGGCAAGGGTATGCTGCGCCAGGGCTTGAAAGTCACATCCATGGTCTTGTTTTCGGATGTCATCATTGGTAAAAAAAGGGTGACCAACCGACTGGGCCTGCCGGCCAAAGCCAGGTTGATTAAAATATCCAGAATTCGTTTTGCCAACGACGAGCCATGGATCATTGAAGAGTCATATTTACCGGATGAAAAATTTTCAGGTCTTGAGGCATATGACTACACTTCATGCCTTCTGGTCGAAGTCCTGGCCGAGTCTTATCGCACCCATCTGGCCAGAATAGAAGCTTATATTGAACCGACCCTGGCCGAGGAAAACCACTCCAAGCTGCTGGGCATTGAAATAGGATCACCGGCCTTGGTTCTGGACAGAATTTTATATGATGACAAAAACCACCCTGTTGTTTACAGCCAAGCTTTTGTAAGAGGAGATAGATGCAGGTACTATTTTAAGGTTAACCGGTAAATCAAGAACTATTATACGGTTAATTTTTTTTACACAACTGGTATATACATTTAAACAATTACTTATACTTATTCTCGCGCACGCACCTTTACTATGCATGTATTAGTGAAAGAATACACTAACTTGCTAATTATGCCAGCCCATTTTATTGCCCGGCAATACTTTGCAACACCAGCAATGCTTTATCTTACTAACGGAGGTAAGTTAAATACCCTCAACCGAATGGTATAAACATTAAGATAATATTGCAACAAAAAACTCCAAAACATGAGGCTTTACTTAAAATACCATGTGTTATCCCATGATATTCCGACCCATGTGGTATAGATATTTAATCTTTAAAACAATTATTTATAAAGCCGCAGCGTTTATAAATAATTGTTAATAATCACCTAAAAACAAGGAGGGATGCTTTTACAAAATGCGCTGGCAGGTGCACGAAGGTCCGGAGCAAGACATTTGAAATCAAATCATAAGGGAGGAAATAATACTCATGAGCAACTACGATTTTAAAAACATTATCCAATCCGTTGTGGACGGCGAAAGCGAAGATGCCGTTGAGTTGGTTGAGGAAGCCCTGAAACAGGGAGTCTCTCCTTACCAAATCATTGATCTGGGCTTGGTGGAAGGCATGAAAATCGTATCCGACAAATACGATCGCAAACAATACTTTGTCCCCGACCTGGCCGCTTCAGCCGAGGCAATGTCAGAGGCGCTGGAACTAATCAAGCCGCTTATGGAGGTGGAGAAAGAAAAATCCAAAGGCACCATAGTAATCGGAGTTGTCCAGGAATGCAGCCAGGAAATAGGTAAAAATATAGTGGCAGCCATGCTGAGCGGCGCCGGTTTTAAAGTATACGATCTGGGTATCAATGTCAGCCCCCGGCAGTTTGTTGACAAAGCAAAAGAAGTCGACGCCGATATCATTGGCATGGGCTCTCCCATGCTGCAAACGGTCAAATATTTCACCCAAACCGAACAGCTGTTAAGGCAGGAAGGTCTAAGGGACAGAATCAAGCTATTGGTTGGCGGTGCTGCAACCAACGAGTCCACGCCTAAAGCAACCGGCACTGACGCCTGGGCTGCAGACGGCAATGAAGCGGTCAAAGTAAGCCAAGAATTACTCTAAAACCAATAAAAATATCCGAGGAGGGAAAATAAATGCGCTCAACTGAAAAAATAGACGCCCTGGCCGAACAATTACATGCTCAAGTAAAGAATTCCGGAGAATACCTGACTCCATTGGAGCGGTTCAACGCCGTTCACGTTTCCAATACCGCTCCTGATCGCCTGCTGGCCTGGGCATTTTACAGGGAATATCCCAGATACCTGGTAAATTACACCGTCAGGGAAATAGAAACCGACCATTTAAAAGAATGCGAATCCGTGCTGGCCGGGTTGGTTGAATTCAGTTACGATACTGTTTGGACTAATGTGGATGTATACTCGGTAATCCCAGAGGTTTGGGGCTGTCCCATTTCCATGCATGAAGATGCGGTATCGGTACCTGTGGGTGCAGTGCTAAAAAAACCTGAAGACCTGGCTGGCCTCAGACCCATTGACCCGTACAACGACGGACGCCTGCCCGTGGTTTTAAACACTATGGCGTTGTTAAGGGAAAAAATCGGTGATATTTATCCCATCCTGGGTCATTGCACCGGGCCTGTATCGCTGGCTTCCATTCTCAGAGGAGGCAGCAAATTCATAGTAGACGTTAAAAAACGGCCGGAATTTGTAGCCAGGCTGCTGGATTTTTGCGCCGACCAAATTATTGCCTTTGCCAAAGCCCAGCTGGATCTCGGTGCAGTAGGGGTACACATGGCTGACGCGGCCGGCTCCCCCTCCATGGTAAGTCCCCAACAGTACGAAGATATATTTATACCCGCCTATAAGAAAATCCAACAAGCCCTCGGACATATCACACCCGCCGGAGCACGGTGGCACTCCCAATCGGGTTTTGAAACCCTGGATAATCTGGAAGAATTTTTAGAGAAGTCACTGGTGGCGGGCAACAATATTATCCACATCTCCACCCCGTGGTCCCTCAAGCTTGATATCACTGCCGTGCAGAATTTGTGCAAAAAATACGGGGCTGTGCTCTGGTTTGGTATTGACCCGGCTTCCTTTGCCAACCTGACTCCGGAACAACTGGAAAATCAAGTTAAAGAATACATCGATAAATACGCTAAAGGTTTTGAAGGCCACTTCCAAATGGGACCCAATATGTTAAACGACACCTCCAAACCCGAATTGGTCAAAGCCTATATGGAAGCCATGAAAAAATACGGCAAATGCCCGGTGAGCTAGTTTGTCAATAATACCGCAAAATGATATCGCAAATAACCAAAAAAGGGGGTCTTAAGTATGATCGGCTATTGGGTGCTGGCCTTGATGGTTGGCTACACCGCTTTACTGATATATCTCGGACAGGTTAGCCGGAGGAAAATCACCAGTGGCGAAAGCTATTTTTCAGGGGGCAGCTCCTTTGGCGTCCTGTACATTGTAGGCAGCGTCAGTGCTTTCTGGGGCGCGGCAACCTTCATATCCGTACTGGAAACGTCGTATGCCGTCGGTATCTCGGCGGCCTGGTACGGCGTGGCCACCATGATTATGCTGGCCATGATTGGGTTCGTACTGGTGCCTAAATATAAATCCATTAATATGGTAACCTTTTCGGGAGTACTGGGCGACAGATACGGCAATACCGTCCGGGCCATCTCTTCTTTAATCATTGGTCTTACGTTTCCCATGTTTTCCATTGCCACCGTGGTGGGAGCTTCATCGGTCCTTACAGTAGCCCTGAATTGGCCCATATGGCTCAGCGTTACCGTGACCAGCCTGATCATACTGGCCTATGTCCTTTTGGGCGGCATGTTTGCCGTAGGGATCACCCAGCTGCTCAACCTGGGGACCATGTACCTGGGGTTGGGAATAGCCCTGGTGGTTATGCTCACGAACACCGGATTTGACAAACTGGCTGCTTTACCGGTCAGCTACAGCGCCCCCTTTACGGTAGGTACCGGAACGATACTGGTTTGGATATTCAATTTTTTAACCAATGCCGTTATTGCCCAGGCTGTAATTCAAATGATCATGGCCTGCAAGGATGCCAAAACCGGCATCAAGGGCACCGGTATCGCAATTTTAGGCGTTGTTCCTTTAACAATTATCCCGGCTCTCCTCGGTATGGCCACCGCCCTGGCTGTGCCCGATGTAAAGGGGGGATTGATTGCCTTTGCGCAATACATATTACAATCCACCCCGGCCCCGTTGGCAGCGCTGGTCTTTCTGGGTGTTTGGGCCGCAGCCCTTGCTTATGCGGGTCCCTGCCAATTCTCCGGGGGCACCAGTTTGGGTAAGGACTTTATTCAGTCGATTAATCCCCAAGCCACCAATGCACAGCTGGTTCGTTACGGTGGTTATGCCACCGCCCTGCTTACCGGCGTGCTGATTGTTTACGGTTTTATGCGCGCGGAACAGGCGGCGTGGTGGAACATATTCGCCTTCAACCTGCGCAACTCGGCTGTGTTCGCCCCTACCATCGCGGCGCTGGCTTGGCCTGTCGCCTCCAGAAGGGCCACCATATTAACCATGCTCCTTGGAGCCTCAGGAGGATTTGCGTGGTATTATCTGGGCGGCTTCGACCCGAAATCTTTTTACATGGGCATCCACCCCATGTGGATCGGCATGAGCCTTGGCATAATGACTCTGGTCATTGCCTCGCTTATTGAACAGGGCAGCAAATTAACTTTAAGCTTTAACAAAAATACAACCTTTGGCGCGGTATGCGGGGTCCTGGCATTGGTATGCATCTACCTGGTGACCGCCCACACCAGTGCGCTGCGGCTTACCGGATTGCTTGGCAACCTTATATTCCTGGCCGCCATGGGACTGTTTACTGTGGCGATAATATTTATTCATTTCAAAAATACCGATACGTCGAATAAATCCTCAACAAGTTAACTGGGAGGGAAGTGAATTGCCCTTGCCGCAAGAGCACAATTACTTTAAAAGTGAATTTCAAATAGGAAATGTAAAAGTTGGTGGAAGCAACAATCAAATCCCTTCGGTACTCATAGGCAGTATATTTTACATGCGCCATAAAATTGTCAAAGACGAACAAACCGGAGAATTTGACGAATTAAAAGCAGCCGAACTGATCCGGAACTGCGACAGACTATCCGGTCAACTAGGTGTTGGATTTATGCTGGACGTGGTGGGCACAACCCCCCGGGCGTTAATTAAATATATCAAGTTCATTAGAAAAATTACCGCCGCGCCGGTGCTGATCAATTCAACCCTGCCGGAAACCAGAATAGCGGCACTGCAGGAGCTGGCCGGAGCCGGACTGTTGAAAAATGTGGTTTACAACTCTATTAACGCCTTCAGCACCGAAGAGGAAATAGACGTCCTGGCCGAGCTGCCTGTTGAAGCGGCGGTGGTACAGGCCTATAACCCCAAGTCCAAAAAGCCTGACGGGCCGCTAAAAGCACTGCAGGGCAACGCCAAAAAAGAAGGCATGCTATCCGTGGCCCAAAAGTGCGGTATTGACAAAATAATGGTGGACATACCTACCCTGGACATGTCCAGCATCGGTTTGGTGAGCCATTCAGCCAAAATAATCAAAGAAATACTGAACGTTCCCGTGGGCACGGCCCCGTCCAACGCCACTTACACCAGTACCTGGCTCAGGGACCGGTCCCAAACGAGCATTGAACAGTTCAGGGCTGTTGACGCTACGGTGAATGCCTACCTGGTGGCCAACAGCTGCAATTTCCTATTCTTTGGTCCCATCGAAGGCGCCAGCTGGGTATTCCCGGCTTGCGCCACGGTGGACGCCGTCAATGTGTACGGCTCACGGTACCTGGGTGTGGCCCCGGATTCAGAAAACCATCCCATGTTCGTAGTGTTGTAGCACCTTAATAATGGGAGATGAATGGACAATGTCAAATCAAACGATACAAATCACATTTCTTGTGATTAGCATTATCGTACTGGCATATATAGGGGTACTGGCCCAAAAACGTGTCAAAGCACACGAAGACATGGCCGTGGGTGGACGTTCCTTTACCGCCTGGAGTATTTTTTTCTCGCTTTTTGCCTTCTGGGGCGGCAACACCATCGCCAGCATAGTGGAATTGTCTCATGCCAACGGCATCGCCGGAGCATGGTTCGGCGTAGCAAGAATGACTATGTTTGTGCTGATCCTGCTCATTACCGGGGGAGCCTTCAGAAAACTGGCCATGATTACCCTGGCGGATTTCTTATCCGACAGATTTGAATCGCCTTTTCTAAGGCTGCTTTCGGGGATCATTATCGCCCTTAACTTCACCATCTTCACGGTCAGTTCAGTGGTCGGCGCGTCGGCATTTTTCACCGCCATTTTAGGTTGGTCGATTTGGGCCTCTATTATATTCACAGTGGCATCCTTTTTGGTGTATACCACCCTGGGCGGGATGCACGCCCTATCCTACAACGGTAAAATACTCACCGTAGGACAACTGCTGGCCCTGCTTGTAGCCGCAATCGTGGGCATCAATATGGCCGGCTGGAACAATATCATGGGCTTGGAACCCAGGTACTTTAGCATCATGCCCAGCTATGGCTACTTAAACACCACCATTATGTGGTTCTTTACCTTTATAACCAACGCCTTTGTCGCCCAGGCCGCCTTGCAGATTGTGATGTCCTGCAAGACTATCAAAGAGGGTAAAAAAGGCGTTGCCTATGTGGCCCTCGGCTTCCTGCCCATTATCATACTGGCTCCCCTGGTGGGTATGGCGGCCAAGGTTATGTTTCCCGACATCAATTCGGTTCAAGCCATGCCCATGCTGGCCTCCAGCATGCCGTCGGTGGCTCTGTCCACCATTGTGGTGATAGGCCTTTATTTTACCACCCTGGGCTGGGCTTCCTCCTGCATTCTCTCGGGCGGCACGGTGGCTGCCAACGACATTTACCGCTACTTTGTGCCCAACGCATCATCACAGCAACTAATTAAGGCCTCCAGAATATCCATCGTTCTTCTGGCACTTTTCACCATCGGATTTGCCATACTGGTTCCCAGCGGCGTGGAATTCTGGACCATTGTAGGTTTTGTATTAAGAAATACCGGACTGTTCCCGTTAATTCTAATTGGATTGTTCTGGGAACTCATCTCCAAAAGAGCCGCCATTACCTCAGCCATTGCGGGCTCTGCAACGGGCATCATTTGGTATCTGGTTAAATTCCCCGCCTTTCTATTTGACGCCCATCCCATGTTCGTAGGCATGACGGTATCAATAATAATTGTGACCGCCGTAACCTTATGGGAATACCGCGGACAAATCAGTTTCGCCTCATCACAAGCAGGTATGATATTCGGCATCATCGGCGCCCTTGCCGCAACTGCCATCATCACCATGGCGCCGGTACTCGGCACATTGAAAATGATACCTGCGTGCATCTGTTTAACGATATCGTTTTTATTCCTGTCCGTGATATTACAGGTTAAAAAAACGGTCCAAAAGGCGCAGGTGCCCCAAGCCCAGGCATAGAGCTTACGAATAGATGAGTTATTGTAATATGTTCAGTAAATAATGATGACCTAAAAGGGGAAATGAACATGGATTACAGCACGATTATTGACAAACTACAAGATACGGCTAAAATAATCAGAGATAATCCCAGAAAATCATTTCCCCTTTGGGTTTTTGAACTGGACGCCTGCGGCAAGGAACTGGCCGGCATATATGCCGTTAAAAGCAAAACATTGGGCTATTCCGGAAAATTAAAGGAAGAAGTGCCCCAGCTATGCCACCTCAAAGAGGCCATTACCAGGCTGGCCCGGTTTTGTGCCATGGGTGGCCTAAGCTTTTCCATTGAAATTGTTTTCCGCACCATCAGTTCCACCATAGATGATCTGCAGCTGCAAGAAAAACTGGACAGTAAGGGGTGATGGTAATGCCGGCCTCCTATTTGCACAGGGACAAAGCTTCGGACAAAGTTTCCATTATCGCATGCGAGTCCATAGCCAGGGAAATGGCCATGGTGGCCGGAGAAAAAAAGCTCCCCTTTACCATGCATGTGCTCGGCCCCCAGTGTCACCACAATCCCATGACCATAGGAAGCAAAATTAATAACATGCTTGGTTCGTTTAATAAAGAAAAAAGGGCGTTTATTGCTGCCGGCAAATGTTTTTCATGTGCCGGCAGCAATCATCCGGGAGCATACAGGCTCATGGAAACAAATTGCGCATCCATATTAATTGGCGGCGATCGGGAATACAAAAAAATAGCCGCCGGAAGCTATTTTTTAACCCCTCACCTTCTCCTGCACTGGAAGGAATATTTTTTGGGCCGCGATGACAATGCTGTCCTAAAACAAAAATCCGCTCGCCGGCTGGAAGAATGGTTCAACCCCATTAAAAGGGTAATTAAAATAAATCTTTACCCGGCCTGTGAAAATGAAAACTATTTGGCCGAAGAATTTGCCGGAGTTATTAATAAACCGTTGCTTTATTATTCAGGCAGCCTGGATCTATTAAAGCGCGAGTACGATAATTTCTGCGCAGCGTTAACAGAATAATATTGAGAAACGCTCATTTAATCCCTGCGCAGCGCTTCGATGGGGTCCATTTTGGCCGCCTTGTTGGCGGGCAGCAGGCCGAAAATGATACCAATGGCGGCGGAGAAGGTGAACGCGATTAGCATCGTCCCCCAGGACACCAGGGGCGGCCAGTTGGCCAGTTTGGCGATTAAAAAGGCTCCCCCCACGCCCAGCAGCATGCCGATGACGCCGCCAATCACGCACAGTACCACCGATTCAATGAGGAACTGGGTCAATATGTCCCGGCGCCTGGCCCCCAGGGCCATGCGGATACCGATTTCCCTGGTGCGCTCGGTAACCGAAACCAGCATGATGTTCATTACCCCGATGCCGCCCACCAGAAGCGATATGCCGGCGATGGAGCCAATAATCAGGGTCATGATGCCAGTGATCTGGTTGGCCGACTGCATCTCCTGCTCCATACTGTAACTGACGTACTGAGCGGAACCGCGATGCCGCCGTTCCAGCACCTTTACGGCCTGATCCATGGTTTCCTGCACCTTTTCCATGGATACGGCGCTACCTTCCAGGTTATTAACATATGCTCCGAATATATTATGCCAGGACCGGACGGGGACGAACACCCTGGCCTCTTCTGAAAAGCCAAATATGGAGTCGCCCCTGGCCACCACGCCCACCACCAAAAACGGCGTACTGTTGATGCTCACCTTATTCCCCACGGGCGCGGTTCGGCCGAATATCTGATCGGCCAGCGCCTCGTCCAGCACTGCCACCCGCCGGCCCAGGGAATTATCCTCGGGGCTGAAAAAACGACCGGTTTTGATATTCAGCTTCCTGATATGCTCATAGTCCGGGGATACCCCCCAGATCTGGGAGTATTTTTTGTCCCTGGCGCCCCTGACATCGGCCATAGTGGTGCTGTTGGCGGAAAGATGGCTTATTCCCGGCACTTTGTCTTTAAGCACCTGCACGTCGCTTAACTCAAACATTCTGCCCGTAGGCTGCTCTCCGCTGCGCCAGTCCACGTAAATGGCAAAGATATTGGTGCCGATCTTTTCCATTTCCGCCATCAGCATGGCCCGTCCTCCCTGGCCGATGGCCACCACCGCAATCACCGCGGCAATACCGATGATAATGCCCAGGGTGGTCAAAAAAGAGCGCAGCTTGTTGGCCCTGATACCCTCCAGGGCCACTCGGACACTCTCCCACAGGTTCACCGGGTTTCCCCCTTTCCGGCGCCGGAACCGGATACCGCCGGCGCGTGGGGGATCGCCTCAGGGGACGGGACTATGGCGGAATCGTCCCCGCCTCCCGTGCCCAAACTATTCAGCTGCTCAATGGCGTCCAGAGGATTGGCCACCCTTTCGTCATCCACCAGCCGGCCATCCCGGAAGTGGATGATCCTGGAGGTGTGCAGGGCAATGTCCCGCTCGTGGGTAACCAGTACGATGGTGGCGCCGCTCCGGTTTAAATCCTGAAAAATGGCCATAATCTCTTCCCCGGAACGGGTGTCCAGGTTGCCCGTGGGTTCGTCGGCCAGCAGTACCGCCGGTTGGTTGACCAGGGCCCGGGCTATGGCCACCCTTTGCACCTGGCCGCCGGACAGTTGGTTGGGACGGTGGTGGATTCGCTCGGCCAGGCCTACCCGCTCCAGGGCTGCAGCAGCCCGCCGCACCCTTTCCCGGGCCTCAATTCCGGCATACAGCATGGGCAGCTCCACGTTGCGCAGGGCGGTCATTCGGGGCAGCAGGTTAAAGTTCTGAAAGATAAAGCCTATTTTCCGGTTGCGCACCCCGGCCATGCCGGCGTCATCCAGGGTGCTTATTTCCATGCCGTCCAGTTTGTATGAGCCGGATGTGGGGGTGTCCAGGCAGCCCAGAAGATTCATCAGAGTTGATTTGCCGGAACCGGACGGACCCATGATGGAGACAAACTCGCCGGCCTCAACCTCGAGGTGCACGTCTTGCAACGCCGCCACCGGGTGCGCCCCGGTAATGTATATTTTAGTCAGCCCGGACACCTTGAGCATCATAGCGTCCCTCCGTCCGGAGACGGCTTGTCTGATACCGATACTTTAGCGCCGTCCGTTAGTGAATCACCCGGACTCACCACCACCATATCGCCTTTCCGGAGCCCGGATTTTATTTCGGTGTACAGTTCGATGTCCAGGCCGGTCTCCACTGTTTTCTCTTTGGCGACGCCGTTTTCCACCACGTAAACCTTGCGCTGCCCGTCCTTTTCAACCACGGCTTCATAGGGCACCACCAGGGCCTTTTCCAGGTCCACCGTGGTAATGGCCAGATCCACTGTATAGCCCGGCCGGAGACCCGTGCTGTCGCCGGTAATCCGGACAATCACCGGTACCTCGATCTGGCTGCCCTGGTTTCCGGTTTCCACCAGGGCGCCGGGAGAAACGCTGTGCAGCACCCCGGTATATTCGCGGTCCGGCAGCGCCGCGGCGGCAACTTTTACCGGCTGTCCGGTCTTAAGCCTGCCGCTGTCGGCCTCGCTTACTCCGGCGGTTACTTCCACTTTGTCCGTATTACCGATGGTCACAAGCCTGGTGCCGGGATTGATGTGATCCCCCGCGGCCACTTCCACGGCGATGACGACGCCGTCCATTTCCGCCGTCAGGGTGGTTCTGTCCAACTGCCGCTGGGCCAGTTCCGTCTGGATGCGGGCCTGTTCCACCTGCGCCTTTAGGGAGGCCAGCTCCGGGCCGGTGGGGCCCGATTCCTTGATCTTCAGCCGGGCTTCGGCATTTTTGTACGCTGTTTCTCCGGCAATCAGCTCCAGTTCCGCCGTCTCCAGTTCCTGGGCGCTGACAGCAGCCTGCTCATAAAGCTGTTTAGTCCGCTGGTATTTCTTTTGAGCATTCTGATAGTCAGCCCCGGCCTTATTAAAATCGGCCCGGAGCTGAGCTATTTCCTCGGGCCGGGGATTGAGCGCGCTTTCCAGGTTGGATTGCTGTACCGCGTAGTTGGACCTGGCGTTGCTGAGCCTGTCCTCCAGATCTCCGGCGTCCAATACTCCCAGCACCTGGCCTTGGTGTACCACGTCACCCGGATTGACATTGATCTCTTTTACCGTGGTTTCCCCGTAGCTGTAAAATTCCTGTTTTTCCACCAGCCGCACCCGGCCGGTGGCAAATACGTTATCCTGCAGGGGCTTCATCTCCGCCAGGGCTGTTGTTACCGGCATTCCCGCGAGATTATTGTTTCTTACTCCATTGGCCCAGACCGCCAACACAACAAGGCCGAGGATCAGAACCCCAGCCAACAGCTTCTTCTTCAGCGACATCTTGGTCCATCTTTGTCTCAAAGATTGCAACTTCCCATCTCTCCCTCAATATGGCAGCACATTATTATTTAAAACAGATCGACGCTGATTCGAAGTAATTCAAATAGCGGTTTTTTTAGAAAATGATTTCTCTAATACTATAGACACAGCTAAAAGCTAATTTATTTCATAATTATATAATATTTTTTAATTTTTTTGAGTTTAATGGAGACGGTTATAAGGTAGGATTTAATAATTTTGGAGGGGGATGAAAAGAATTTGGAAGGATACCCGGCCTGACAGTAGAAAACGGGCTTACCAAATAAGAAATGAGCCTAATCGTATATATTAATTTTACGGTTATTATTGTTTGTTTAAGTCTGACCCCCTGGTAAATCTACAGCCGGATTCAGGTTCCGCTGCTTGACGGCTTGCCGCTCAAAAAACAGGTACACTAGAAGCGCCAGCACAGAGGGAATTATTACAATCAGGTACATTAACTCGTAGCCCAATAACTGGGCGACAAACCCCCATAAAACCGAGCCCAGCCCCAGGCCCAGATCCAGAAACAAAAAGTAGGTAGCAGTGGCGGCCCCACGCCGCTCCGGCGGCACGTGGGCAATGGAAAGCGCCTGGGTGGTGGGCTGGACCGCGCCAAAACCGATGCCATATATAAATCCGGCCAGGATGAACGCCGCGAGGCTATGCGCCGCGTAGATAATAAACAGGGTTAAAATACATAATATCAGACCGGGGATAATGACCACAGCATAGCCGCGCCGATCGGCGATACGGCCCAAAACAGGGCGGGATACAGCGATGCTTACGGCATAAACAATGAAAAAAAGACCCACGCCGGTTACCTGGCGGTACTGGCCATATAAAGCCAGAAATGAGGTAACGGCCGCATAGCCGAAAACAACAAAAAACATCACCATGGAAGGCTGCAGGGCTCTTTTTTCTATCAGTGTCTTAAAGGAAGTTGAGGCTGGGGCTATTATGCCGGCAGTGCTTTGGTGCTTGATTAACAGCGCCAGCAAAAGGGCTGCTAATACAAATACGGCGCAGACATAAAACATGTGTTGGGAACTATAACGCTGCATCACAAAAAGGCCCAGGGCCGGGCCGACCCCCATGGCCACGCTGAGAGACAAACCGTAATAACCCATTCCTTCAGCCAAACGCGGTTTGGGAATAATATCGCCGGCCAGGGTGCCGGCCGCCGTGTTGCAATAGGCCCAGCCCAGGCCCTGCACGAAACGGGCCGGTAAAAGGACCAGCAGGGCGGGCGCCAGGTTAAAGGCCAGGGAACTTACAAAAAGGACAGCCGAACCGGACAGGAAAAAGCTTTTGCGTTTTTTACCGTTATCGATTTGTCGTCCGGCAAAGGGGCGGAACAATACCGCCGCCAGGAGGAATACTCCCATCGCCAGACCGGTTAAGGCGTCCTGGCCGGTGATTTCTTTAATATAGACGGGCAAAGTGGGTATCAGCATATAAAAACAGACATACACCGAGAAATTTGCCAGTATCAACAGCACGAAATTCCTTGTCCACAGGCGTTGTTTATTCTGCGTATGTAATTTCGACAAATATGTCAACTCCTCAATAACAACTGTATCTAATATACTTTCTATTCAGATAATTGTCACCCCTTTTTTAAAAGGGGGTCAGGCCTGTTGTAACTATACTAACTTTAAAATTCAAATACATGAATAAAAGAGTTAGTATAGGGTAAAAGGCCATTCTTATTATAAAATCGATTAAAAAGATTGTGCGTCCATGCTTTAGTCTTCCCCTGGCCGGCTTAATTCTGTATACTGGGGTCAGGCCTGTGGCAACTATGCCAACTACAAAATCTAATGATATGAATAAGTGAGTTAGTATAGTTACGACAGGCCTAACCCCCATAGATTTGCCGGTCGCAGACACCCGGATTAACAAAACAAGGAGGAGAGCGTTTTGCGTTTATTCCCCATCATTATGGCGCTTTTTGTGACGGTATTGCTGGTTTCGAACACGGTGGCGGTAAAGATAACCCACATCGGCCCCTTTTATTTCGACGGGGCCACCATCCTTTTCCCCATTGCCTATATCTTCGGCGATATCCTGACCGAGGTCTACGGCTATAAGCGCAGCAGGATTGTTGTTTGGACCGGATTTGCGGCCTGTGTCATCATGTCGTTTATCTACTGGCTGGTTGGCATGCTGCCCTCCGCCGACGACTGGACCGGCCAGAGCTCGTACATGGCCATTTTGGGCCAAACTCCCAGGATAGTGGCCGCCAGCCTGGCCGCCTACTGGTGCGGTGAATTCGTCAACGCTTTTATCCTGGCCAAGATGAAAATAGCCACCGGGGGACGCCATTTGTGGAGCAGGACCATTGGGTCCACCCTGGCGGGGCAGGGCGTGGACACGGTAATTTTCGTGCTCATCGCCTTTACCGGGGTGATACCGGGAAACCTGTTATTGTACATGATCATTTCCAACTACGTATTTAAGACGGCCTTTGAGATCCTGGCCACCCCCCTGACTTACGCGGCGGTGGGCTATGTAAAGAAAACGGAATCCATAGATACCTTCGACCGGGACACGGATTTCAACCCCTTCCGGGTTTCATTCAGGGACATTTCAGGGACATAGGTTAATCAACACCGGACAATGCAAAAACAGGGTTGCCTTACCCAAAAAGGTCAGGTTAACCCTGTTTTATTCCCGGTCCTGCTTCTTTGTCCTGCCCACCGAAGCCATATACACGATGGTTTCGTCTTCCCCGTCGACACCCAAAAGTGTGTTTACCTCGTCGTCGTAAAAGGCCCCCACCACACAACACCCCAGGTCCAGCGCCGCTGCCGCCAGGTACACATTTTGCCCCATGTGGCCGATATCGGTGTAGATGTAACGGATGCCCCGCTGGCCGTACTTCCAGAAGGTCCGGCCGGTCACCGCCGTCCAGAGGAAAACGGCGGCTGCGTGCTCCACGATGCGCTGCCCCAGCGCCGCTTCGGACATGGAAGGCCCGAAATCGCCTTCCCGCAACAAACACAGCCCGTGTTTGGGGACGCTGTAGTGGTAAATCCCGGGCTTAAAGCCCTCCGCCCGGTTGATTTGCACATAGGTCTCAATGGGATAGAGACCCCCGGCGGACGGCGCGGTTCGAAAATAGAAATCACCCCGGGCCGCCACCCGGTTGGCGCCCGCCGCCGCCCAAGCCAGCCGCCCCAGTTCCTCGGAGGTGAGCCCGGCCCCGGAAAAATTCCGGATCGACTTCCGCTCCCCAAGGGATTGCCATAGGGATTTGCCCCCGTCGGGAGGCGGGCCGGGCAGTACCGTGTACTCGCCCGCAAATTCTTTATAGCTTTCCGGCCGGTTTTCCCAATCCAATCTCCGGCCGGCCAGGTTGTCGCGGGAATATTTTGTGGACTGCTGGTAGATATGACCCAAATGTTTTTCCACGCTATCCCCCCTAACTTTACACCGGTATCGCCGCCTGCACCCGGGCGCGCCCCAGATAGGCCTGCTGCACCTTGGCGTCGGTCATCAGCTCATCCGAACTGCCGCTGACGGTAATGGAGCCCCTTTCCATAACCAGCGCCCTGTCCGCTACTTTCAAAGCCGCCCTGGTGTTTTGCTCCACCAGGATAATGGTTACGCCGGTGCTTTTCAACTGCACCAGAATAGACATAATCTCGCGCACCACCAGCGGAGCCAGGCCCACTGACGGTTCATCCAGGAGCAGCAGTTTTGGACGGGCCATCAGCGCCCTGCCGATGGCCAGCATCTGCTGCAGGCCGCCGCTTAACGTTCCCGCCATTTCATTTTCCCGGCCTTTAAGCGCCGGGAAAAGCTCCAGCACTTCCCGGACATCACCGGCAATGGTCGCTTTATCACTGCGGTAACGGTGATAGGCGCCCAGCACCAGGTTATCCAGCACGCTCAGTGAGCTGAAGATTTCCCTTCGCTCCGGCACCAAACTGATGCCCTGGCGTACCATCTTCTCCGGCGTGCATCCGGTAATTAATTTTTCTTTTAACAGTATATCCCCTTTAGTCGGTTTGTTCAAACCCGCTAGCGTGCCAAGCAGGCTGCTCTTGCCGGCCCCGTTGGCGCCGAGAATGGCCAGCAATTCACCTTCACGCACATGCAGCGACAATCCCCGGACCGCCTGCACATAGCCGTGATAAACATCCAGCCCTTTTATTTTAAGCAATTTGGTCTTCCTCCCCCAGGTAAGCCCTGATTACTTCCGGATCGGCCTGAATCTCC
This sequence comes from Bacillota bacterium, assembly GCA_023439185.1. GTDB lineage: Bacteria > Bacillota > Desulfotomaculia > Desulfotomaculales > Desulfallaceae > BRH-c8a. The sequence goes on from JAEXOR010000004.1 coordinate 32,266, forward strand.
GCCGGCGTGCCTGTTGATATTTCCTGGCCGAAGTTTAAAACTAAAATCCGGTCGGCCACTTCCATGACCGTTTCCATGTCGTGTTCCACCAGCACCATGGTCAAACCATTCGCTGGGGTTTCCGCTTTCTTCAGTTTTTTGAGAAAAACCGCCAGGTCTTTAGTTTCGGCGCTGTTTAAACCCGCGGCGGGTTCGTCCAGCAGCACCAGCCGCGGCCCGGAGGCCAGGGCCCTGGCTATTTCCAGCAGCCTTTGCTGACCGAAGGGCAACGCCGCGGCAGGCAGGTCGGCGGCGCCGTCCAAACCGACCTCAGCCAGCAGCGCCAGCGCCTGCTCGCGGATCAGTTTGTCTTCCCTGTTAATGCCGGGCAGGCGAAACATCGACCTGACAAAACCGGCGCCGCCCTTTAAATAGGCGCCGGTCATTACATTTTCCAGCACCGTCATGTCACCGAACAGCTGCAGGTTTTGAAAGGTCCTGGTGATCCCCGCCGCCGCCACCTGGTAGGGTTTTAGCCCGTTCAGGGGTTTACCCAGAAAGCTGATAGAGCCGCTGTCGGGCTGCAGCATACCGGTAATCATGTTAAACACCGTTGTTTTGCCGGCGCCGTTGGGGCCGATTAAGGCAAATATGGTGCCTTCGGGCACTGCAAACCCGACGTCTCTCACCGCGGCAACCCCGCCGAAATGTTTTGTAAGCCCCTGCACTTCCAGAAGCATACCGGAAAACCCCCTTCGTTGGGGACATTCCTGTCCCTAAAAAACTACCCGGACTTCAGCAGGTGTGTCCCCTATCATACGTTGGGGACATTCCTGTCCCCAGAAAACTACCCGGACTTCAGCAGGTGTGTCCCCTATCCTTATCCCGGCTTACCTGCCGGTGATTTCAAACCCTTGCCCAGCGACCCCAGGCCTTCGGGACGGAAGATCATCAACAGCACCAAGATCAGTCCGAAAAAGATAATCTCATACTCGCCGCCGGCACCTGGTATGGCCAGCGGAATGGCCCAGCGCAGCAGTTCACCCAGCAGCACCACCAGCGCCGCTCCCAGCAGGGGGCCCAGAAAGGTGCCCAGCCCGCCCACCACCGCCATCAGCACGAATTGCACCGCGTTATGGAAACCGAAGGGCGAGGGACTGACAAAGGTAACGTAAAAGGCGTACAGACCGCCGGCCAGCCCCGCAAGCAGAGCGCTGAATATAAAGGCCTTTAGTTTCAGCAAACTGGTGTCGATCCCGGCGGTTTCAGCGGCGTGCTCACTTTCCCTGATGGCGCGGAGCGCCCGGCCCACCCGGGAGCGGATTAAATTGTTAATCCCCACCAACAGCAGCAGGACCATGGCCCAGACCAGGTAAAAAAACTTGACATCACTGTCAAAACTAAAATCCCCGACGGAAAGGTAAGGGATTCCCCCAATCCCCGACGGGCCCCCGGTAAGTTCCCTGGCCTCGTTGAACAGGGTATGGATCAAAATACCGAAACCCATGGTACCCAGGGCCAGGTACAGTTCACGCAGCTTGAGCGTCGGCCGCCCGATGATAGCGGCAATGATCCCGGGCACAACAATTGCGGCCAGCAGCGCCAGAACCGGGGGACAATCATAGCGGGTGGTTAAAATGGCCGCCGTGTAGCTCCCCAGGCCGAAAAAACCGGCGTGGCCGAAGGACACCTGGCCGGCGTAACCCATTAAAATACCCAGGCCCTGCACGATGATAGCGTACAGGCCGATGACGATTAAGATGCTGAACAGGTAATTATTATCAAGCACAAAGGGCAGGGCGAGAAAAAGCAGGATCGCCGCCGGCCAGATCAGTGATTTACTCCGCATTAAAAACACCTCTGTTTAAAGACAACGTATTTTACCGCCTGAATTAGATCTTACGTTCACCTAGCAGCCCGAAAATACCCTGGGGTTTAACCATCAGCACCAGCAAAAGAATGATGATGGCCAAACCGTCCTTCAGCCCGGAGGAAATCAGGCCGGCGCTGTAGGACTCCAAAACGCCCAACAGCAGTCCGCCCAGCACAGCGCCGCCAACATTGTTCAGCCCGCCGATCACCGCGGCCACAAAACCTTTAATCCCCAGCATGAATCCCATATCATAGGTCGACATGGTCACCGGGGCGATAAAGATCCCCGCTGCCGCGCCCAGCGCTCCGCTGCCCACGAAGGCCCAAAAGGATACGGTATTGGGATTGATGCCCACCAGCCGGGCCGCGGTGCGGTTAATCACGGAGGCCTTCACGGCTTTGCCGGTGTAAGTCAGCCCCAAAAAGGCGTACAGCACAACCAGGGTTACGAGGGCCAGACCCAGGATCCACAGGCTCTGCGGATTCAGGACCGCCCCCCCGACCAATATTGATCCGCCTTGGGAAAACGCGGGCAGTGAATACGTGTCCGTGCCCCAAATTAACAATGCCAGACCGCGCAGGGATATGGACAGGCCAATGGTGATAATGATCAGGGTCAGCGCCGATGCCCGCCGGGCCGGATGGATCGCGGCCCGCTCCAAACACCCTCCCATTACGGCCACCAGGATAATTGCCAGCACAAAGGCGGCAAGCATTGGGATGCCGGCCGCGTACAGGCTGATCGCCAGCAGCGCCCCGATGGCTGTGAACTCCCCCTGGGCAAGATTCAAAATCCCGGTAATATTAAAGGTGGTAACTAGGGCCAGGGCAATTAAAGCGTAAATGCTGCCCAGGGTAAGGCCCGTAATAAGAAGCTGAATGAGCTGATCCGACATGTCATAAACACCTCTTTACTCCATAAGTTTCCACTGACCGTCCTCGATCTTGACCAGCACCATGGAATCTACACCCAGGCCGTTGTGGTCCCCGGGCGAAATGTTAAATACGCCGGAAACGCCTACGAATCCGGCAGTGCTATTCTCCAGGGCGTCGCGAATGGCGGCCCGGTCCGGACCGGCTGTTTCAATGGCGCTGACCACCAGGTTGAAAGCGTCCCAAGCGTACCCGCCGAAGGAATTGGGCAGCGCGTTGTATTTGGCCTGGTAATCCGCGATATATGTTTCCAGCACATCTTTCTGCGGATCATCGTCGGGGATTTGGGAAACCACGGCCAGTTTGCCGATAGGCAAAATAACCCCGTCCGCCGTGCCCTGGGCCAGATCGATAAAGTTCTGGTTACCCACGCCGTGGCTGTGGATCAGCGGCACGGACAGGTTAAGATCCCGGAAATTCTTGGTGATAATCGACGCGGAGGGAGGAATGGCCCACACAATGGCGGCCTGCGCCCCGCCGGCCTTAACCTTGGTGAGCTGCGGCGTCATGTCTTTGTCACTGGCTTCAAATTTCTCTTCCGTCACGATTTCAATACCGTTTTCCTTCGCCGCCGCGGAAAAAGCGATTCTGCCCCCGTCCCCATAGGCGTTGTTCATATACAGAAATGCTACTTTGGTAATACTCTGAGCCTTAAGCAGGGTGATGATATTTTCAATGGTGACAATGTCGCTCTGGGCGGTTTTAAACACCCACTGCCGTTCTCCCGCGGGCTCAACGATGGTGCTGGCCGCCGCCATGGAAACCATGGGCACCTGTTCCTTTTGGACCGTATCGATCATGGCCATGGACGGGCCGCTGGAAGCACACCCCAGGACAGCCAGTACGTCCTTCTCAATTAACTTCTTCAGCGCCAGCACTGTTTCAGTCTCATCGCTTTTATTGTCCAGGATGGTCAATTCCACCGGGTGGCCGTCAATGCCGCCGTTTTGGTTCAGTTTTTCCACCAGCATCAGGAGGGTGTCCCGTTCGGGCACCCCCAGGGAGGAGGAATTGCCGCTGACTTCAAGCACCGCGCCTAATCGATAAGGTTCCGCCCCCTGTTCCGTGCTCCCGGCGCTGTCCTGTCCCCCGGAACCGCACCCGCTCAACAGCACGCCCGCAGCCAGCAACAATGCCAATAATAATACCAAATTGATTCTCTTTACCGGTTTACGCATTTAATAATCCTCCCCACGATTTACTTTGCATGTTAATATCTTACGCAGGCACTTAAGCGAAACTTATGTCCATCACCCCCGGGTTGACACAATAAAAAGCCACAGCTTCCGTGGGGACGAAAGCTGTGGCCTTCCGCGGTACCACCCCGTTTGGTTTCATAAAGAACCCACTTCTCCCAGGGTACTGGAACACCACCGGATCTGCCTGTGGGCAAGGGTCCCGGAAAACAAAAAACTTTTCATCCTCTAGGGACGAAAAGTTATTCTCGCGGTACCACCCTTGTTGGCCAAAAGGCCCACTCTCAGGCAGGGTATGGGAAATGCTCCTAATACCCCCTTCCTTTTAACGGTGGAAGTTTCCGTCCGGACCTACTTTCCAGCTTGTTTCAGCCCGGCAGTTCGAGGGAGAACTTCAACGGTTCATGCTTTGGAAGCGCTTTCAGTCGCGACGCTTCCTCCCTGAAAAGCTGTGTGCCGCCTACTTTTCCCTTTCATCACCTTATATCCGATTCACTTGCTGCTTATTGTACCATCTGAACAATTATCCGGTCAAGCAGAATTGTTGGCCGACGCTTATTTGTTAAAGGTTTGAGTATATTCTTATGGTGCGAAAGTTGAGTATTTAATTTATTCGGTTGACGCTGAAACCGTCAGTTTCAATCCAAGAGGCTGCATAATTTTAAGCAGCGTATCCAGATTTGGCGTGGTTTTGAAGGATTCAATCCTTGCTACAGAGGATTGAGGGATACCACAAATGGACGCAAGTTCACGCTGGCTGATTCCGAGAGCATTTCGTTGTTCAATCATGGCTCCAACAATGGCAGCAAGGCTTTCGATTTCTTCGATATCTTTTTTACCTTCGGGGTCAATTGCTTTTACATGATCTTTGTAATCATTCCAAGTTCTCATGCTTTTCAGCCCCCTTTCTAAACAGGTAATCGTCACGCTCACCCTTTGCTCGGTCTATTTCACGCCGCGGTGTCTTTTGTGATTTTTTACGAAAATGATGTAGGAGAACGAATGTACCATCTTTATGATAAAAATAAAACACTCGATTATTACCCGGACGAAGTTCCCAGATATCATCTTCAATATGTTTGGTGATATTATCCGGAAGATGTGTACCCTTGTCCTGCAACAGTTGAATATAAAGGCTAATCTGTTTATATTGTATGCGGGCATTTTTATTAGTTGTGGATTTTATTCGCAACTCATCAAGAAAGTCCCATAAATCAGATTTACCATTTTCCCTTTCGTAAAACTCAACTGTATACATCCTTTAATATGGCTCCAAATTCCAGATTTATTTCCTTAACCACATGATAGCGCAAACGCTATCATGTGGTCAAGGAAAATGTAAGAGAGCGCGGACACAGGGGCATGTTCGAGATCACTGCAAAACTCAAATATTGTACCATCTGAAAAATTATCTAGTCAAGCAGAATTGTTCTACCAAATCTTTTCTAAATCAACCGGATACATTGTTTCAATCAGCTTAATGCCGCCGGCGGTTTTGAAATACTTGTTCCTGATGCTTGCAATGGCGTTTGTGCTCATCTCGTCTTCATAGATATTAACCAAAAAATCGGCTTCCACAAGAACCTGGAAATCCGGGCCATCGATTTTATGATAGCTGTGGTGATTGCCAATCAAGTAACATACCCGGTCGGCGATCTCAGTTTCAACCCGGCATTCATCCATTATCCCTTTAGCGATGGGCGGTCCTTCTATCTCCTGGTATTTACCCGCCGACGAATTGTACTTGCGCTCCGCTTCCTTAATGCCGATGTCATGCAACACCGCCGCCAGATCAACAGCCAGCCTCTCCCTGGCGGAGAGCCCCTCCAAACCGACCAGAGCATGAGCGAATCCATAAACCTTCAGAGCGTGGTTGATCCTCCTGACATCATCCTGAAAGTAACCCACCATTGCCCTGATCACACTGGGGATCATGTAAAACACCTCTCGCCGCTCTAAAATCTTGTTCGTGCTATTATATAATAATGTTGGACCATTTCACATACCAAGAGAAATGCATCACCTGATTAAATTTTAATTTTTTCCCATAATCTTTTTATATTTATACCGCATTTGCCCTGTATATTGTAACTGTGGGACCGGCCCTAACAATATACTTCAAGGAGGAGTGTTTAAACGTGAAAATCTGGAAGAATAAGTTTTTAACAGTCGCATTGGGATTATCATTGCTGGCGCCCACCGGCGCTTTTGCCGCCAGCGCAGTCACCGGCGGCGAAAATACGATTATCCCCAAGGGAATTACCCAGCACCGCTTTGGCGGCGAGCAAAGCCTGCTAAATAAAGATCAGCTTCTTGATTTGGCCGGCAAGTACGAGCCAGATAGCTTGCAGGAGTGGGAAGATGCCCTTGCGGAACAGGAACAGTTGCTTAATCAGCTTAAAGACGGGCACATGCAGCAAGCCGGCATCTCAGACGAGATTAAGGAAAAGATCAAAGCCATTCATGAAACCGTGCAAAATGGTGACATCAGCCAGGAGGAAGCCCGTGAACAACTTAAGGGACTCGGCCTCAATAAAAACTTTCCCGACGGGCCGAAGCTTAAGTTGTCCGACGAAGCCAAAGAAAAAATGAACGCCATCCACGAAGCCGTACAAAACGGCGACATCAGCCCCGAAAAAATCCGGGAACAGTTACAGGAATTCGGCATCGACAAAAACTTTGCCGACAGACAGAAGCTTGAATTATCCGACGAGACCAGGGAAAAAATAAATGCCCTCCGCGAAGCGGTGCATAACGGTGACATCAGCTCCGAAGAAGCCCGGGAGCAACTTAAAGAGTTCGGTGTCGACAGAGTTTTAGTACGCGGCCCCCTATCTGAATTGAATGAAGCGGTACAAGCTAATGATGAGCTTAAAATTAAGGAAATGCTCGGGCAGCTTTTGGAGCAGCTTAAGGAAAGGAACCAGCAATTGTCTGCCAGGCTTTCTTAACATAGATTGGCGGAAACGCAACCGGCAGGCGCGCACAGGACGTACGCGCCTGCCTTTTTATAATTTCCCACAATTCCCTGATAATTTTTCCGCATTTTCTTTTTATATTGGATTGATACACGATTTTATCTTTATAATGTATATATATCATTGCCGCTGCCGTCTTGAGCGCAGGCAAGGAGATGCCGGGTTTGTACAAAATTGTTCTGGTGGAAGATGAAAAAAACCTGAACCGGATAGTGGCTTCCTACCTGGAAAAGGAAGGCTGGTCAGTGCAGTCCTTTTACGACGGCGCCGGAGCGCTGCAGGCCATCGCCAGCCGTCCCCACCTCTGGATACTGGACATTATGCTGCCGGATATAGACGGTTACCAGTTATTGCGCAGCATTAAAGAGGCGACCCCGGCGGTGCCCGTGATCTTCATCTCCGCCCGGGACGCCGACCTGGACCGCATCATCGGTCTGGAAATGGGCAGCGACGACTACCTGGCCAAACCATTTTTGCCGCGGGAACTGGTTATCCGCACCCACCGCATCCTGGAGCGGGTTTACAGACCGGCGGAAGCAAAGTCCACGTTCAGCCTGGATCCGTATATGCTGGATGAAGAAAAACGCGTCGTACTGAGCGGAAAAGAACAAATTGAAATCACTTCCAAGGAATTCGACCTGGCCTCTTTTTTTGCCCGGCACAGGGGACAAGCATTATCCAGGGAACAAATCATCAACCACGTGTGGGGAGAGGATTATGTGGGTACGGACCGGTCTGTTGACGATCTGGTGCGCCGGTTGCGGAAAAAACTGCCGGAACTGCGCATTGAAACAATTTACGGCTTTGGCTACCGGATGACGGGCCAATGAAAAAATTATCCCTGACCGTTAAAATATGGCTGGCTATTTCAGCGGTAGCCCTGGCTTTGTATTTAATTGTTTTGCTTTTCATGCCGCACTTAATCCGCAATTACTTCACCGACGCCCTGATGGGCCGGCCGATGCCGGAGAACGGTCCCCCGCCCAGCTATTTAAGCATCCGCGATTTTAATATCCGGGGGTTCACCATCCTGGAAGATGGTACAACCGTACCCCAGCAGGCCGGTAAAGCGTTTTCCGACAGCCTGTTTCAGCAAATCAGAAGCAACGCCGCCTCTCAGCAATTACCCAGGCAACGGCATGAAAGCACCGACGGAGAAAACCACATCCGGTACGTAATCCACAAGGAGATGGTTTCCGGCCATCCCCGGTATCTGGTTATGTTTTTGGGCAAAGCCGAAGAAGACCGGTTTGTCAGCAACCTGCTGTTTAATGTTGCCATTTACGCCAGCATCGCCCTGCTGATGAGCTGGTTTGTCTCCCTGTTCATCGCCCGTTACCTGACCCGGCCCCTGGTGCAGATTCAACACCAGGTAAAACGCATCGCCAACCGGGACTGGCATGACCCGCTGGACATCAAACAGGAGGACGAAATTGGCCAGCTGGCCGACTCCATCGAGACCATGCGGCGCCAACTGATCCAGCAGGACGAAGCGCAGCAGACCATGCTGCAAAACATATCTCACGAGCTGAAAACGCCGGTCATGGTTATCCGCAGCTATGCCCAGGCCATCAACGACGGCATTTTCCCCCGGGGGGATTTAACCGGCAGTGTCAAGGTCATCGACGAAGAAGGGGAACGGCTGGAAAAGCTGGTGCAGCAGCTGCTCTATCTGAACCGTTTGGATTACCTGGCCACGCATAAAACGGTCCGGCAAACAATCAGCCTCAATGAATTGACCGCCGGCATTGCCCAGCGCATGAACCTGCAGCGTCCGGAGATCCAATTGCACCTGGAGCTACAGCCGGCGACTGTTGAAGGGGACAGGGACACCCTGCGGGTAATGATTGAAAACCTGCTGGACAACCACCTGCGCCACGCCACCGCGCAACTGGAGATCAGGCTGGAAGTAAACAGTACCTCAAATGAATGCGCCCTTTATTTCTGGAACGACGGTTCCCAAATCGACCCGCAGTTTTTTCAAGACCTGAGCCAGCCCTTTAAAAAAGGCCGGGGGGGCAAATTTGGGCTGGGCCTGACCATAGCGCACCGGATAGTCACGATGTACCGGGGCCGGATCAGCCTGCAAAATGAAAGAGACGGCGTATCGTCAACCGTAATGCTGCCGCTGTAAAGCAGTTATTCGTTAAACCGGTATCCCGTCCCCCAGAGCGTCTCAATAAACTCCGGATTGGACGGGTCTTTTTCAATCTTTTTCCTGATTTTTTGGATATGTACGGCCACCGTTGCCGTATCCCCGAAGTAATCGTCCCCCCAGATGCTGGTAAGCAGGTGTCCCTTGGTAAAAACAATGCCGGGGTTGGAAGCTAAAAATACCAGCAGCTCGTATTCCCTGGCCGTCATCTGCACGGCCCTGCCGTTTACAAATACCCTGCGGGACGCGGTATTGATCTCCAGGCCCCGGTGACTGATTACTTCGGCGGGAACCAGGTGGCCCTTAAGCCGTTCATACCTCCGGATATGGGACTTGATCCTGGCCACCAGTTCTCCGGGGCTGAACGGCTTGGTCAAATAGTCGTCGGCTCCGTACTCCAGGCCCCGGATTTTACTGACGTCCTCACCCCTGGCCGAAACCACCATTACCGGAACATCCAACCTGGCCCTTATTTCCTTGATGACGGCGTAGCCGTCCCTGCCGGGCAGCATCAGGTCCACAATGATCAGGTCATAATTGCCCGCCAGGGCTTTTTTCAGCCCCTGGGTCCCATCCTGGACGATTTCAGCCGCAAACCCGTTAAAGTGCAAATAGTCTCGCTCCAACTCGGCAATATGCAGATCGTCTTCAATAATCAAAATGCGTTTCATGCTCAAACCCCTCTGCGGCTCATTGGGCCAGAGGCAAGGTCATTGTAAAGCACGTGCCCTCGCCCTGCCGGCTGAAAACCGTAATGCTTCCCCCGTGAGCTTCGACCAGTTCCCTGGCGATAGCCAGCCCGAGCCCGGTGCTCATCAGATCCTTGGTGCGCTCGTTATCGATGCGGTAAAACCGGTCGAAAATATAGGGCAGCTTATCCGGGGGAATCCCCGGCCCGTTGTCGCTGATCCTGACGCAGGCAAAATCTTCCTGCCTCACCAGCTCGACCCGGATAACCAGGCCCTCCTCCGGCCCGTACTTCAAGGCGTTGCCGATGATATTTCTCAGGGCCTGGTATATTCTTTTCCCGTCCAGGCGAACCGGCAAGTCCTGTTCCATTTGATCGGTATAGAAAAACCGCACCCGTCTTTCTTCCAGTTCAAGCCCCAGTTCTTCGGTTAAATCACTCATAAAAGCCCGAATCTGTACTTTTTCAAACTGAAAATCCAGCTTTTGCAGATCAAGCTTGGAAAACAGAAACAGATCGTCGATCAGTTTATTGACATAAAGGACATTGTTATGGATGATCCGCAGGTACTTGTTTTTATTTTCCCGGGGTATGCCTCCATCATCCAAAATGGCTTCAATATATCCCTGGATGGAGGTAATGGGGGTCTTCAGATCGTGTGAGATATTGGCGATTAAGTCTTTTCTGTTCTCTTCGTATTCAGCTTTTATTCTTTCGCTTTCGCCCAGCTTTTGCGCCATTTCGTTAAAAGAAGCCACCAAAAGGCCGATCTCGTTTCGGGCATTGTATTGGACCTTTACGTCATAATTGCCCCGGGCAATTTCCTCCACGCTGTTTTTCAGCGCGATAATAGGCTGAAAAACTCTTTTTTCCAGGCGCAGAAGGAATAATACCTGCGCGACTTCTTTAACCACGATCAATACCGCGATGATAATGACAATGGTCTTGAGCCCCGCCAGCTTGAACAGCAAAAAAAGGATCAACAGGTTAAACAATAACGTAAAGGGGCGAAAATAGTATACGGATTTGTGCATCCGCTGAAACTCCCGGTGCTCCATCCGGTGCCGCTTCATTTTTTCGAAAAAGCGATTACTACTTTTCTCCTCGCAGCGGCGCCAAAAACCCATGCCCATCACCTGCCGGCTCGTTTAACATTGCAACTTTTGATTATTATACATCGAAAGATTGAGCTCCACCAGGCTTCACGTGCAGTGGTATGCTTTCCCAAGCTATGATAAAGACCGGCGTTTATGCCGGTCTTTATCTAACGGACTCCGCGTTTAAAAACCATGACCGCCCCTTCCGGGCACACCTTTGCGCAGGCTCCGCAACCGGTGCAATTTTCCCGGTGCACAATGCGGACATGTTTGTGAAAGAAAAAATCAACCCTTCCCAACACTTTCCCTGGACAGACGGACACACACGTCCAGCAGGCTTGGCACAGCCGGGTGTTAATCACCATAAATTCAGTACCGTCGCGCCGGTGATAAGGGGAACGTGTATGTCTTCTCATCGTCCGGTTCACCAGGAAAGGCTTAATTCTGCCTGCAAATTCATAGAGTGCGGCGCGCCGGATTCGTCCTTTGCCTTTCCTTCCAGGTTAAACAGTACTCTTTCCACTTCCTTGTCCTTATTTACGTATATCGCCAGCCGGGTATTCCCGATTTCCATGTCCGTGAATTCTTTAAAAGCTCCGTGGGAGCAGTGGGGATGATGCGCTATATGCATCTGCATTTTTTCCTGAAACAAGTTTTTCACATCCCCGGGCAGAGCGGCAAAATCAAGCGACATCAGCGTACTCTGATCTCCTTGCTCCTCCACCTTCATGCTGTGCAGCATGCCCACCAAGAACGCCAGCTTGCCAAGCTTACCCTTTATTCCGCAACTCTTCAAGTCGTCCTGGTGGCCATGATGGAGAAAATGATGATGCTTCAAGCCACGTCCTTTGCAACTGGAAAAATCCGCGCCGACAAACTCGGTGCTGCTTTCATGCCTGATCTTTTTCCCCGCGCAATCCGTTTCCAGAGTAATCTTGGCCTTGACCCGCCCTTCCGCCATGTTTTTTTCAAAGCTGTTGTCCAGGTTAAAAACCCTGACCTGATCCTTGCTGCCTTCAACTTTGAGGTTTCCCTGCAGCGATTCCTTGTCCTTCATGGTCATGATAATGTCATACAGCAGCTTTATTTTACCCATGGGTATGACCTCCTTGTTTTTTAGTGAGGTCATTATAAAATATCTGTTTAAACACCACCTAAACGGTTTATAAAAACTTTATAAAAAAGAATAAAACATTTTTAAAATCAGCGCGGCCGCTATAAAATTCCTTTTTCCGCCAGTTCCAGGGATTGCCCGGCCAAATATAAATCGTACCCGGCGGCCACGCTTTTATCCTTTGCCCTTTGGCAGTCCAGTTCGCTTTGCTGCAGGTTCAGCCCGGACACCAGCCCCAACTCGTACCTTTTCTTATTCCGCTCATAATCCTGGAGCGCCTTTTCATAGTTGACTAACGAAACATGGTAACTTTCCTGCCTGGCCTGCAAATCCGCCATCAGGCTGTTCAATTTTTCATTTAAGGATACTTTTTCCGCTTCCAGTTGCAGTTCCAGCTCCTTAATTTCCATCTGCAGCACATCATACTGGTAATCAGATTCGTTTACCGATTTCCGGTCATCTCTTTTTTGACTAATATTCCGCTGGATACCCGCCAGCGCGTTATTTCCCCTGACCGCTCCGGATTTTAACGCGTCAAATTCGGGCAGTTCAACCGATTCCGGCACCTCAAAATGGACCAGGAACAGATCCCGCTCGTATTCCCGGCCCAGCATGTCGTTAAGACCTCCCTTTTGGGCCTTAATTGTCCGGTCCAATTCGTCAATTTCCCCGGCCAGTTGTCTTGCCTCCAGGGCCAGATTGTCCACCGCCGTCCGGCTGGTCCGGCCCAACTGCAGTTTTTTATTTTCTACTGCCAGCAGTGCTTGCTTTAATTCATATTCCTTTTGCTTGGCCTGCAGATTCCCTTCCTGGTTCAGAATGTTGATGTACTGCTGGGCTACAATATGGGACAACTGTTTTTCATAGTCCTCTATCGCTTTCACCGCGTCGTCATAGTTGTCCTCGGCGGATTCTTTCTGGTCTAAAGCGGAATCTTCCTGCTCGGACCGCCGGTTTAATTCTTCATATGCCTGGTCCATCTCTTTTTCAATTGCATCCATTTCGGCACGTATTGCAGCACGTTCATCATCATCCGCAGTTTCATCATACTTTTTTCGCAGGTTGTCATATTTGCTGTTTAGATTATTGTAATCATACCAGAGGTCAAGTGCGTCATAACTGGCGTCACTATATGAATCCCGGGCCTGGTACATCTGGTATTTGGTCTTGTCCGCGCTAATTTTGTATTTGGTCATGTCCCGGCTGTTTTTGGCAGCCAGATCCACGGCCTGTTCCAGGGTAACCGTATTTTCATCCACAGTTTCATCCTTGTTCTCGTCAGCCCAGGCGCCGGTGATGCCCGGCACGCCGAGCAAAAGCAGCAGGAGCATCAACACAATAGTTTTGTTTTTCATCCGTGTCCCACCTTTACTACTCGTATCTCAAAGCTTCAATGGGGTTTAACTCGGCGGCCTTCCAGGCCGGGTAAAAACCAAAAAACACGCCGGTCAGCATCGAAAACATCAGGCCCAGCATAACGCCGGCCATTGACGGCAGGGCAGGCAGTTCAAAGTATTTCAGCAGGGGAACGGTGAAAAATCCAATCAACACCCCCAGCACCCCGCCGGCCAGGCTGATCACCACCGCCTCCAGCAGGAACTGGCCCAGTATTTCCCGTTTCTTGGCTCCGATGGCCTTTAAAGTACCTATTTCCCTGGTCCTTTCTTTTACCGTTACAAACATCACGTTCATAATTCCGATGCCGCTGACCACCAGAACTACCGCCGCCACCGCCAGCAGCAGCAGCGACATGGTGCGGGCCGACTCCTGGGCCGCCACCAGCCTGCTGCCCGCGTCGATCAGGCGAAATTGTTCCGCTCCCCCGGCCCGGTGCGTTTCGTTCAGCACGTCCGTAACGTAGGCCATGGCGGATTGGACCGTGTCCACGCCGGCGGCCTGCACCATGATCACCGGATTGGCCCTGGCGCCCAGCAGGTACTTTTGGCCCACTGTGTAAGGAATAAAGGCCGAGTCGTCCTGTCCCATGCCCGTACCGCCGTCGCCCACCGGGTTATAGACGCCCACCACCTCGAACTGCCGGCGGTTGATAGTGATATCCCCGCCGACAATGGCGGCGGGATCGCCGTCGGTCAGCGTATTGGCCAGCTCGGCCCCCAGTACGGCAACCTTGTTGCGGCTGCTCTCATCATCCTCCTCCAGGCTGCGGCCATACTGAACAGTCAGGTTATTGCCGGCCTGAAACCCGGGCTGGATGGCGGAAAAACCGCCCCGAGCGGAATAATTATAATAATTGACGTCCCCGCTGCCCTGTAAAACCGGAAAGGCGTTGGCGACATATTCGCTTTGGGCAAACATCTCGGCATCTTTAACGGTTAGGGGATCAACCACCCGGCCCCGCTGGGCCGGCATAACCATGATGGTGCCCACGTTCAGCCGGGAGTATTGTTCGTTAACCTGCGCCTCGCCTCCGGCGCCGATGGCCACCACCAGAAATATGGTGGCCGTGCCCACGATTACCCCCAGGGTGGTTAAAAAGGTGCGCATCTTATTCTGGTAAATGTTCACCAGAACCAGCTTGAACAGTTGTTTCAGCTTCAATTAATCACCTGCTTTGCTGCCGGTAAACAACGGTTTCGTTGCCGTTCAGGCCGGACAGCACCTCAACGTCCGTTCCATCGGTGAAACCCGCTTCGATGGATTTTTCCGTCATTTGCCCGTCGGCGTCCAGGACGGTTACATACTGCTGCCCGTCAACCATTTTTACCGCGCCGTAGGGCACGATCAAACAGTTCCTGACCTCCCTGGTAACAAAGGAAACCGTGCAGGTCATCCCGTCCTTGAAATCCGGGTCCGGCTCATTGATGCCCACTTCCACCGTATAGTTGACCAGTCCGGAAGAATCGGCGGCGGGCAGCGCATTAACCTTGGTGACCTCACCGGCGAATTCCTTGTCCGGTATGGCTTCCACGGTAACATATACTTTTTGGCCCACTTTGATTTGGGCCACGTCATACTCAATAACACTGGTCACGGCGTGAATACTGTTGTTTTCGTGGATGGTGGCAAACTCCTGCTCGTCCACCACGCTTTCACCCACCTTGCCGGATAAACCCAGCACCACCCCGGAGACCGGGGCGTACAGAATGGTGTCTTCCAGATCCTCATGCGCCATTTTCACCGCCAGTTCTTCCTGCTGCAATTCCTTGCCCTGGAGCAGCTCATACTTTTTCTGCATATTCCGGTACTCCGTTTCCTTGTTTGCCAGCTCTTTTTTCTTAATCTCTATTTCAGCGGCGGGATAAGCCTCGGGGATGGCCTCCATTTCCGCCAGTTCGTCCCGCTGCTGCTGCAGCTGCACTTCGGCATTCATGATCTGCAGTTCACTGTCCAGCAGGCTGGTGGAATGCTGTTCCCGGGCATCGTTTAACCTGGCCACGGCCAACTGGTACTGATCCTGGTAATCACGGTCGTCCAGTTTGGCAATCACATCTCCCTTTTGCACTGTGTCGCCTTCGGCAACCGCTACTTCAGATATCGTTCCCCTGACGTTGAACATCAGCACCAGCTTGGCCAGCTCAATGGTACCGTCGGACTCAAAACCCACCACAATATCGCCTCTCTGCACCCGCGTCTGCTGGTATTGCGGCTCCGCGCCCGCGCCGGTGCTTTTACCGAACAAGCTCCAGGCCAACCCGGAGGATACCGCGACAATCAATACCACGACCACTACCGGCCATTTTTGGGATTTAAGCTTCAACAATAATTTCAACAACCGTTTAACCCCCAGTTTTATCTTCGTCCAGCCTGTCTTCTTTATTGATCCTGCCGTCACGGATATAAAATACGCCGGCCGCCTGTTCCGCCACCTCGGCATCGTGGGTAATCACCACAATGGTGTGTCCGTGCCTGTTCAGTTCCTTAAAAATTTTGATTGCGTCACGGCTGGATTTGCTGTCCAGGTTGCCGGTGGGCTCGTCTGCCAAAACCAGGTCAGGATTGCCGGCAATGGCTCTGGCGATGGCCACCCTTTGCTGCTGCCCTCCGGAAAGTTCATTGGGCCGGTGGGCCAGCCGGTCCTCCAGGCCCAATAAAGCCAGCTTCTCCCGGGCGATTTCCCGGGCTTCACTCTCCTCCACCCCCCGGTAAAGCAGGGGCAGCAGCACATTTTGCACGGCGGTCAGCCGGGGCAGCAGGTTAAACTTCTGAAAAATAAAGCCGATCTTTTGGTTCCTGATTTCGGCCAACTGGTTATCCCCGGCCTTCAGGACATCCAGGCCGTCCAATAAGTATGAGCCGGAAGTGGGTAAATCCAAACAGCCCAAGATGTTCATCAGGGTAGATTTACCCGAGCCCGAGGGCCCCAGGATGGCGGTAAAATCTCCCCGCCAAACCTGTAAAGTCACGTCGTCCAGCACTTTAAGCTCTTCAGTACCGTTTTTGTATACCTTGTCTATGTTTCGGGCGTCAACAATACACTGACCATTATCGCTCATGGCTACCCGCCGCCTCCACCAAAGAAAACCGGACCGCCCATACCGCCGCCTGCCGGCGGACCCATACCCCCCGGCCCCTGTCCTTGTCCCTGCCCGCTGCCGGTGGAACTCTGCCGGGTGCCGCCGGGCATGGACATAACCTGGACAAACACGATGGCGTCGTCCTTTTTCCAGACCCGAATTATCTGGTCCTTTTTAAGCTCTGAAAGTTCCATGCCGGCGGCTTCCCCGCCGCCCCGCTGGACTGCAGCTATTGGTACCCCCACGGGGATTAAGAAGGTTTCCGTTTCCCCGGTGAAATTCAAACCCATCCTTTGAGACGCGCCTGCGGCGGAACCCGGAGCCTGGTTTTCCGCAGGCGCTGCGCCGTTTACCGAGGGCGCTTCGCCGCTCTGTGCGGGCGCTTCGCCATCCCGGACGGACGATTCGCCACCTGCCCCCCGCTGCCCGCCGCCCGCCGGCATTTCCCCGCCGCCGGCAGGCATTTCCGCTACGGATACCGTTACCTCGTTGCCTACGATGTCCTTAATCCGGCCCATCAGGTCCGGCGCTTCTTCGGGCACCGCCACCTTTTCAGCTTCCGTCATAGTCGCCGTGCTGTTCCCCCCGGCTGTTTCGGCGCCGCTGCCGCAGCCGGCGGTCAACAATAAAACAAAAATCATAATCAATACCATTACTGTTCTGTTCATTTTGCTACCTCGCTTATTGATAAGGTACACGCTTTGGAAACAACTTCACCATGAGTAAACATACAAAAAAAATGTGGGGGAATTATCAAGAGATTGTGGTAAATTGTGAAAAAAGACCCGCAACCTACCGGCTGCGGGCATAACTGGTTCAGGCTTGAACCCGGGGACAGTTAAATAATAACGGTGGTCCCATCAAATTTGGTGAGGGTGAAACCGCGGAAATCTTCGTTATAGGTCCTGTTGTAATCCTGCAGGATCCCGATGGCCACCGCCTCACCAAGCTTCAGGCCTTCACTTCCGTCGGAACGCCAGTGGATCCCGGCGGTATCGCGGCCGAGGGCGATATTGGCGGCCAATTTATTCAACTCTCCGCCCACAGTCAGAGGCGGACCGGAGTAAGGAAGCAGCGAGAAACCGTCAGTATCGGCCACAACGGGATTGGGCACCACAAAGGATTCATTGAAGAACGCCTTCAGCATGGTGACCCCGGCGCCGGCAAAGGAGGCGTGCCCCGCGGGATAAGCCGGATGGGTGGGACAACCTTCCGCATAGGCCTGGGGCAGCAGGTAAGAGTTGAAACGCTCGAAGGTTTCGCTAACCGCCCGGGAATCAAGCAGTTCCTGGTTGATGGGGTAGTCGGCGGCGCCGGTTAACCGGTTCTGGACCCTTCCCCCGAACTCTTCGGGCCGGAGCCGGCGATGGACCAGCCACTTCTGAAACCAGGCGGCTTCCAGCGCCGCCCGGGCCGCCCGGGCGGCCAAATCAAGGATATGCGGGCCGCCGAAGGTGCTGAAGCCCGTCTGGGTTAAGGAACGCAGGTAGGGGTTGGCGGAATCCAGCGCCCTCGGCCCAAAGCTCTGCAGAATCAGGCAGGCGCCGAGAACTCCCTGGTAGGGGAAATCCCAATGCACGTATTCGCTGAGATCGCGGCCATTGCGGATATAGCGGTGCTTGGGATCGAATTTATTGGCCGTGGCCGGAGGTAAGCCGTTTTGTACGTTAAGCCAGTCCTGATACGCGGTCATATGGTCGTCGCCGGCGATGGTGGTGCGGTTCCGCTGGACTATGGTATTGGCGCCGAAGGGAATATCCCGCCACAGAAACTGGGAAATATAAGGCCCCGCCAGGTCCCCGGGGGAATCGCCGCGAAACAGGGTGCCCGTGGTGACCATGCCATTTACTTTGGGTCCCCTAAAATCCGTAAAGCCGGATAAATCCGCGATGGCGGCAATGGTAAGCGGGTCTGTGTCGTAATTTGCGAAGGGCACGTCACGGGTCAGGGCCTGCCAGTAAAGTTCGGCCATTTCACCGGCCGTCCAGGCGCTGCTGAAGGCCGGTGCCGGAACCATACCCAAATGATGGGAGTCGGGGCCGGCCAGCTCATATGCGTATGCGGCCTGGGGATTGGCCAGCCTGGCGTCGCCGCCCAGAATAAGGAACTCAAAATCACCCGGCGCACCGGTTGACAACGCCCTCAGCAAATCCAGATAGGCATTTAAGTTAACCTCGCCCAGTTCGTTATGCGGCAACCCCTTGGAGTAATTGCCGATTTTATTGCTGAACAAATTCTCATCGCCGTTGCAGGGATGTTCCGGAAGGGGCAGTTCCATCTGGAAACGAGCCGCGGCTTCACGAACCCCATAGGCATCCCGGGCGCGCTGCCGGGCGTTGGCCGGGCCAATTGCGCAAGAAGGAAATAATTCAGCTATGCTCATAGGTACTCCACCTTTTACTGGTTTTGATAATTTCATCCATAATATGTAAATACAGGCATATTTGCTACTGTAAAAGCCAGGCGGTGGCGCCCTCCGCTTACCCGGTTCATACTTTTGACTGAAACCAGCAATAATAAGATATAATTCGTAACCCGGGGAGTTTGACCCATGCAACGTAATGACGGTTTATCCGCGTGGCAGCTGACCATGCTGGCCCTTGGCACTGTTGTCGGCGGCTCATTTTTTCTGGGTTCATCCATCGCCATTAGAGCCGCCGGCCCGGCCATCCTGTTGTCTTTTATTCTAAGCGGTTTTTTGGTGTACATAATTTTAACGGCCCTGTCCGAAATGACAGTGGCCGATCCCCAGCCCGGCTCCTTCCGAACCTATTCGGAACAACAATTCGGCCCCCGGACTGGATTTCTGGTGGGCTGGGTCTACTGGACGGGCCTGATCCTGGCCATGTCCAGCGAGGCGACGGCGGCTTCAATCTTCCTGCGCGCCTGGATACCTGAAATACCATTGCCGGTTTTAGCAATATTGATTGTGGTTGGGGTCACCCTGCTGAACCTGCTGGGAGCAAAGCTGTTAAGCAACCTGGAAGGCGGCCTGGCGGCCGTCAAGCTGGGGGCTTTAGTCGCTTTTATCGGCCTGGCTGTGGCACTGATTCTGGGACTGTTTCCCCAAAGGGCTCCGGTGGGGGCGGGGGCGCTGGCCCTGGAACCGTTATTCCCCGGCGGTTTGACGGGTATCGCGGGAAGCATGCTGATTGTCCTTTTCAGCTACGCCGGGTTCGAAATAATCGGACTGGCCGCTTCGGAAACCCGGTTTCCCCATAAAACCGTACCCAGAGCGATCACGTATACTGTTATTGCCCTGGTGGGCTTGTACTGCGCCGTAATCGCCCTCCTGCTTCCCCTGACGCCGACGGGATCTCTTTCCGGAGAAGTAAGCCCCATGGTGACGGCTCTAAACGCCGGCGGTTTGAACTGGGCCGCGGGCTCGATTAACGTTATCCTGGTCAGCGCCATCCTTTCCACCATGCTGGCGGCCACCTTCGGCCTGGGCCGGATGGTGCGGTCACTGGCGGATGCGGGACACGCGCCCTCAATTCTGGCGGACCGCGGCGACATACCCCGGCGCGGCATACTTTTTTCCGGCGCGGCCATGCTGCTTGCAGTGAGCCTGGGCTATATTTTGCCGGGGCAGATTTATATTTTCCTGGTCAGTTCCGGTGGTTTTTCCCTCTTATTCGCCTACGTTATTATATTGGCCACCCATTACCGCTATCGAAAAATAAACGGCTGTCCTCCCCGGGGCAAATGCCAGTTGCCCGGTTTTCCCTATACTTCGATGCTGGCCCTGGCCGGGCTGGTGCTCGCCATCCTGTCCATGCCCTTTATCCCGGGGCAGGGCTCGGGCCTGTATGTGGGATTAATCCTGGTAGCCCTTTACCTGGCGCTGTTTTATGTTTTCAAAATACTGCCCGGAAAAACACGTCAACACATGACGGTATACGCAAAGCCTTTCGTTGATCATGTCGCAAATAAAAAATACTCAAGAAAGAATAAAACGGATCTGGACTAGAATAAAACAAACTAGAGTTAACGTTTTTTACCCCAAAGTCTTTTTCAATCAACTTGACAACTGAAATGAACTGTTCTATCATTTACTTTGTTTAATGTAATATTATGTTTAGTTATGTAGGGCCAACAGTAATTATATTTATAATTAATTTATGTTATTTTTTATTGGCTTTAATGGGCCATTTGATTAAAAATGAGGGGATCTTAATGTGGAAAATTTATGACGAACTGCTTGCCGCGATTCCACCCGAGCTTAAAGTGGAGGACTGCGTGATCGGGTTAAGCTGGACCCTGGTTCGTTCCAAAACGACGGGACTGGCGATGACCAGTCTGGAAGGCCCGCGCAGCTTGGACCTGGCCGGTGAAATAAGGGGTATGCCACTGTACCGGCTGGCGGAATTCGTTAAATCGTGGAATTTTTTAGAGGCGGCAGTGGGCCTGGCGGCCTTAAACTCGTATTTTAACACGGCGGAACAGGTGGAAAAACTATCCAGGCGCCCGATAGGCGAACAGGAAAAGGGCAACGCTTTTAATAACTTCCAAGAACAACTGCGGGGTAAAAAAGTAGCGATTATCGGCCATTTCCCCAACCTGGAGAAACTATCCGGCATCTGCCGGATGAGCATCCTGGAGCGCCGGCCCCAGTCGGGCGACCTGCCGGATCCGGCCTGTGAATATATTTTGCCCCAACAGGATTTCGTTTTTCTCACCGCCACCACCCTGGTGAATAAAACCCTGCCCCGGCTACTTGAGCTCTGCCGGCAGGCCGTGGTTGTCCTGGTCGGGCCCAGCACCCCCATGACCTCCATTATGTTTAAACACGGTATTGGCGTACTGGCGGGTACGGTGGTGGCCGACCCGGCAGCTGTCCGGCAGGTGGTACAGGAAGGAGGCTGTCTGCAGCTGTTCCAGCGGGGCGGGCAAATGGTCCAGGTAAGCAAATTAAAATGATTTTATAAGGTGGTTTGAAAATGACTTATGAAAAACTACTGGATAAGGCTGCGCAGGGGGTGATTGACGAAAATGCAGCTCTGCAAATACTCACCGAAGCACAGGACCCGCGCAAGGCCTTAAAGCTGTTTGAAACTGCTTCCTATGTGCGAGATCAACATTTGGAACAGAAATTTTGGTGGTCCGCCGGTCCCAGTGCTGTAATTGACTGTAAAATAATGCCGCGCTGCGCCTACTGCACTTTTTTTGCCAGAACCGAATTTTCCAAAGAGTATTTAAAAATAACCGCCCAGGCGGTTGCCGACAGAGGTATCAAGTATTTTATTCTCAGCGGGGGCACCAACCTGGAGGGATATGATGAAGAAATACTTGATTTAATCAAGGTTATTCAAGACACGGCAGATTTAGATATTTTCGTAAACCTGGGACCCTCCTTTGCTGAGAATACGGTAAAAGAGATGAAAGCCATGGGGATACGTACTGTGACCAGCTCCTTGGAAGTCTATAATCCGGAAGTTTTTGCTCAGGCTAAACCCGGCGATACCTTATCCGGTCGCAAAAGTCTGCTGGAAATATCCAACAGGGAAGGTCTGCTGCTCCGCACGATGATTCTGCTTGGTCTTGGGGAGACCAACAAAGATCGGATTGACCATCTTTTTTATCTGCGTCAGTTTAAAAACATGAGCATTTTAAATGTTTCCCGCTTCTATCCTTTCCCGGACATAGATTATGCTAAACGCCCCCGCTGTTCACCCATGGAAATGGCACGCACCGTGGCAATAGCCAGATTAATTTTGCCCTGGGTGGATATTGGGTTTGGAGCAGGCCACACCCCCGATGATATTCCGCTGTGGTATTTAGCCGGTGGCGGAAACAAGCTAATCGCTGCGGTCATATCACCGAGAAAAGCCGCGCCTGGCCCAGGTCCTATGGAAAAGGTCACTGCCCTGGCGGAAAATCTTTTTGAAATCAATCGTATGCCTATTGTGCAGCATTACGCGGAAAGCTTGGGCCGGGAAATCTCTTTTACCAGACCGGAAAGACTCATCGTATAGAAAGGAAGAATACATAGTGTCTAAAATACTATCAAAAAAATTGTTTGGAATAGTATTAATTCTTTGCTTAGCCCTGGGCGCCTTTACAGGCTGTGGCTCCAACAGCACGCCTGCTCCGGCGGAGCCTACGGCTCCCGCTGTCCGTACGATTACCGATATGGCGGGACGTCAGGTTACTATCCCTACAGAAATCAAAAGAATTGCCACTCTAGGTTCCGTTCCGGTAGTAAACAGCTTTGTTTTCACCCTGGGCGAACAGGATAAAATCGTCAACGGCTTGCCCCCCTTTGCCCGTAATAACCCCCGCTGGAAATATCAACTGATCTTTGCCCCGGAACTGAAAGACAAGCCGATGATGCAGGGCGACCAATATATGCCTAACCTGGAAGAACTCTTCATGGCAGCGCCGGATGTAATATTTGTAATGGAGGACACTTACCTCACCATGTTGGAGGAAAAGGGCTTAAATGTTGTTTTTCTGTCCTGGCGGGAACCTGAAGATGTCAAACAGGTTATTACCTTGATGGGCGATGTTCTTAACAAACAGGAACAGGCTGCTAAGTATTGCGCACATTTTGATAATACGATTAAGCTCATTGCGGAAAAAGTAGCCGCAGTCCCGGAAAAAACTCCGGTGCTATTCAGTGAGTTATCACAATTAAGCCAGTCACTGCTGATTGTAGACTGGTGGATTAATGCAGCCGGCGGAATCAGCCTGACGGACGACGGCAGAACAGTCGAAGGCTATAACTTTACTATGGAGCAGTTGTTAAAATGGGACCCGGAAGTGCTGTTCGTTCCTAATGCCAAAGAATATGATTTAGCTTTTTCCGATGAGCGTTTTAAAAATATTCGGGCCGTAAAAAACAACCGGGTCTATCTTTCACCTATCGGAGCCCACACCTGGGCCTATCGTACTGCAGAGCAGCCTCTGACCGTATTGTGGGCGGCGACGTCAATCTATCCGGAAGTATTTAAGGATGTAGATTTAGAGAAAGAAGTTCAAAGTTTCTACTCCGAGTTTTATAAAGTCGATTTGACAGAGGAGCAGGTTAAAGAGATTCTCAGCGGCAATCCTGTTCTGCCACAATAAGCGGTTGCGGTATGGGTAAGATGAGAAGAATCTCACTAGTGACCGGCTTAGTTATAGTTTTAATCCTGCTTGTTATCTTCTCTTTGACCCAGGGACGCTATGGCATAACGCCTCTTACGGTATTCAAAATCCTCCTGGCCCAGGTTATTCCGCTGGAGCCAACCTGGACTGAAACAATGGAGACGGTAGTGGTTGATGTCCGTCTCCCGCGGATCGGGGCCGGTTTAGTGGTGGGCATGGGTTTAGCGCTTTCCGGAGCAACTTTTCAGGCCATGTTTAAGAACCCGCTGGTCTCCCCCGACTTGCTGGGGGTATCCACCGGGGCCGCTTTAGGCGCTGCTGCCGCCATCCTGATGCATCTCCCTGCCTTCGGCGTACAGGTAAGTGCCTTAGGCGGAGGATTACTGGCTGTATTTCTTACCACCAGTATTCCCCGGGCTTTTCGCAACAGCAGTAATATGATGCTGGTCTTAGCCGGTATCATCGTAGCCGGTTTTTTGGGCTCTTTGCTGGGTATCTTAAAATATATCGCCGACCCGGAAACTGAACTGGCCACCATTACCTTCTGGCAAATGGGCAGTCTGGCCACTGTGGAGAACAGGAGCCTGCTGATGGTACTGCCCGCGATGCTGGTTGCTATGGTTATACTCTATGCAATACGCTGGCAGATAAATATTCTTTCTCTGGGAGAAACGGAAGCCAAGACCCTGGGCATGAATGTGAAACACATGCGCGGACTGGCTATACTGTGTTCCACCATACTAACCGCCTGCGCAGTTTGTATCAGCGGTTCCATCGGCTGGGTGGGACTGGTGATTCCCCATTTGGGACGTATGCTGGCGGGGCCGGATAATACCCGTCTGACGCCGGTTGTAATCCTGCTGGGACCTATTTTTATGGGATTTATCGACATGCTGGCGCGTAGCATCACCACCGGGGAAATACCTTTAAGTATTCTGACCGGACTGGTGGGTGCACCGTTTTTTGCCTGGCTTTTAAGGAAGCAAAGGATGAAAATATCATGAGACTGGAAGTCGCTAAGATAGCCTATCATTATACTAAACAGCGCCGAGTCTTTTCGGATATTTCTTTTAACGTAGATCAAGGGGAAATATTTTCGATTCTGGGCCCTAACGGTGCAGGAAAATCTACTCTACTCAGTTGCCTGGCCAATCTGTACACACCAACGGAAGGAGAAGTTCTTCTGGACGGAATTCCTTTGCGCAACATGGATATTCGTCAAATAGCTCTCAAAATAGGGTACGTTCCGCAATTGCATATACCTGCCTACGGCTATGCCGTACGGGATTTTGTGGTCATGGGAAGAGCGCCCCATATCGGCAGATTGGCCATGCCTGGAAAAGCAGACTATCAAAAGGCGGATGAGGCTATAGAAATGCTAGGAATCAGGCATCTGGCCGACCGGTCTTATACCGAACTGAGCGGCGGTGAACGCCAACAAGCCTTGATTGCCAGAGTGGTTGTGCAAGAGCCGGAATTGATTCTCCTGGATGAGCCCACAAGTCATTTGGACTATGGCAATCAACTACGGACTTTGAAAATGATTAACGCGTTGACAGCTAAGGGCTATGCGGTCATTATGACCACACACACCCCCGATCACGCCATCTTGCTGGGAGGTAAAATCGGCCTGTTGGACCGGGATGGGCACATGTGTGCCGGTCCAAGCTCAGAAATAATCTCTGAGCAAAATTTACGCCGGATTTACAGATCCGATATCCGTTTAATTCAGGTGGAAAGCTTGGGACGCAAAGCCTGCGTTGCCGCTAATTTGTAAAATCCTCCAATGGTTCAGGTAAGCAAAGAGGAGGCGAAGAAGGGTGAAAACTGAAGCGGTAAAAAAAGCCGGTGTATTTCAGCCGCTCTCCCGGTCCGGAACCGGAGCGCGCCAATGGAGGGGGGCAATACTGCTTGCCTTGCCGGTCCTGCTGTTCGTAATCTCCTTTGCCCTGGGACGTTACCCGATTGCTCCCGACCAACTGCTTACCGTTCTGGCGGCCAAAATCTTCGGGCTGGAACGTACCTGGCCCGAAACCCTTGACACCGTTGTCTTTCAGGTCCGGCTGCCCCGGATCATCGCCGCCATGCTGGTGGGGGCCGCCCTGTCCATTGCGGGAGCCGCTTATCAAGGGATGTTTAAAAATCCCCTGGTATCGCCGGACATCCTGGGCGCCTCCGCCGGCGCCGGGTTCGGCGCCGCCCTGGCCATTTATTATTCCTTCAGTATCGTCGGCATCCAGGTAGCATCCTTTGTCTTCGGGCTGGCGGCCGTGCTGCTGGCCTATTCCATCAGCAGCAGAATACGCCACGACCCCATGCTTTCCCTGGTCCTGTGCGGCATCCTGATTGGGACGCTGTTTACCGCGGGCACTTCCCTGATCAAATACATGGCCGACCCTTACGACAAGCTGCCCGCCATTACTTACTGGCTGCTGGGCAGCCTGGCCTCCATTGATCACCGGGACGTTTATTCAATCCTGATTCCCATGCTGGCCGGAGCGGTGCCCCTGTACCTGCTGCGCTGGCGCCTGAATGTGCTGTCCCTGGGCGAAGAAGAAGCCCGGGCCCTGGGTATCGACACCGGCAGAATAAAACTGCTCGTGATTATATGCTCCACCCTGATGACTGCCGCCGCCGTGTCCGTATGCGGTGTGATTGGCTGGGTGGGACTTTTGGTTCCGCATCTGGCCCGGATGATTGTGGGGCCCAATTATAAGGTTTTACTGCCGACGGCCATACTGATTGGGAGTTCTTATCTATTATTGGTGGACGACCTGGCGCGCCTGATGGCTACGGTGGAAATCCCCCTGGGCGTGCTGACTTCCCTGATTGGCGCTCCTTTTTTCCTGTATCTGCTGCAACATAGCCGGAGGGGTTGGTCATGAGACTGGAACTTAAAGATGTTACCTGCGGTTATGGAAATAAACCTGTGGTCCACCAGGTTTCCCTGCCCGTTGACGCCGGCGAGGTATTATACCTGCTGGGGCCGAACGGTTCGGGAAAGACGACGCTTTTTAAGACCATTCTGGGCTTATTGAAGCTGCAGTCGGGGGATATCCTCGTCGGCGGCGAGAATATCCGGAACCTGTCGCGCACCCAGATAGCCAAAGTCATGGGCTATATTCCCCAGGCCCATAATCCTCCTTTTCCCTATCAAGTCCTGGACGTCGTCCTGATGGGCCGGACCGCCCACCTGGGCCCCTTTGCCTCGCCGTCCGACAAAGATATGCAGATAGCGGAAGAAGCCATTGATACTTTGAACATCTCCCATTTACGGGACAAAATTTATACGCAGATTAGCGGTGGAGAAAGACAACTGGTGCTGATCGCCCGGGCGCTGGCCCAGCAGCCGCAGGTTCTGATCATGGACGAACCGACTTCCAACCTGGATTTCGGCAATCAAATGATGGTTTTAAAGCAAGTCCGGCAGTTGGCCGGGTTGGGCCTGGCGGTTATAATGTCTTCTCATTTCCCGGGGCACGCTCTCTTAAACGCCACCAAGGTGCTGCTGCTGAACAAAGGCAAAACCTTCGGCCCCGGCAGGCCCGAGGAAACGGTCACCGAAGAGAGCTTAAAAGAGCTGTTCGGGGTTGACGCTAAAATAATTACCACCGGCCTGAACGGCGGCGAGTCAAAGGTCATTGTACCTTTAACCGACTGAATAATTTAAAAAATTGGGAGGGATTAAATTGTTTAGGTTGCAAAGTGTAAAAAAACATGCGTGTTTGTGGCTGATTTTACTCTTTTTCATCGTCCTTGTCTCGGGCTGCGGAACGGCACAGGAGCCTAAAGAGGCGGAAAATGCCGCCCCGGAAACCGCCGTCCAGGCAGACCGGAACTTCGTCGACGACGCCGGAAGGACCGTGACCGTTCCCGCTGAGGTTAATAAAACCTTCTCCGTCAGCCCCATAGGCTCAATCATGGTATACACCCTGGCTCCCGATAAACTGATCGGATGGAATTTTGAGTTTCTGCCGGCGGACGCGGAATTTTTGCTGCCCCAGTACCGGACTTTGCCCAACTTAGGGGGCTGGTACGCCAAAAGCACGTGCAATGTGGAAGAACTTTTGAAAATTCACCCGGATGTAATTCTTTCCATGGGCGTCATTAATGAAACGTCGGTCTCCCAGGCCGAGGAAATACAGGAGCAGGTGGGCATTCCCGTAGTCTTAATCGACACCGGAATTAAAAACCTGGACAAAGCGTATGCAATGCTGGGGGATCTGCTGGGCGAAAAAGCCCGGGCCGAAGAGCTGGCCGCCTACTGCCACCGGGCTGTAAATGAAATAGCCGAAAAAGCCGCGCAAATTCCGGTCGAAGAACGGGTGACGGTATACTATGCCGAAGGACCGAAGGGGCTGCAAACCGATCCCAAAGGGTCGCAGCATACCGAGGTGCTGGACCTTGTCGGCGGTATCAACGTCGCCGATGTGATCATGAAAGGCGGGATGGGGATGACCGATGTATCCCTGGAACAGGTGCTGGCCTGGAATCCCGACGTGATTCTCTCCCGGTCCGCGGAACAGGGCGGCGCCGTCAACGCAATCCTGACGGATTCAAAATGGCAGCAGATTGAAGCGGTTAAAAACAACCGCGTCTATCTCATTCCCGACTCACCGTTTTGCTGGTTTGACCGGCCGCCTTCGGCAAACCGCATCATCGGGGTGCAGTGGCTGGCCAACCTGCTCTACCCGGAAACCTTTGACCTGGACATGAAAACCGCAATAAAAGAATTCTATTCCTTGTTCTATCATTTAGACCTTTCCGATCAGCAGATGGAGACGCTGCTGAAACACTCGCCGGCCGGCGGCAACTGATTTATGTGCCGGCACGGGGTGAAAATTATTGTCTGAAGCACATGGCCCCGGAATTCACGGGATTCAACTGACCGATGTCACCAAAGAATATTCCGGCAGTCCGAACACTAGAACCTGTGCCTTAAAGGCGGTGAATTTATTCATCAAGCCCGGGGAGTTCGTGGGCATAGCCGGGCAGAACGGTTCCGGTAAGACTACGCTGGCCCGTTTGCTGAACGGGCTGCTGCTCCCTTCCGCGGGACGGGTTACGGTTAATGGCCTGGATACCCGCCAGCGGCGAATGATCATGGAAATTCGCCGGCTGGTGGGCATGGTTTTTCAGAATCCGGATAACCAGTTGGTTAGTCCGGTACTCGAGGAAGAAATCGCCTTTGGGCCGGAAAATCTTAACCTGCCCCCCCGGGAGGTCGGCAAACGGGTGGCGGAGGTTTTGCAAATAACGGGTCTGGACGAATTGCGGCAAAAGTCTCCGCACCAGTTGTCCGGAGGGCAAAAGCAGCGCGTGGCCATTGCGGCGGCCCTGGCCATGCAACCTGATTACCTGGTGCTGGATGAACCGACTTCCATGCTGGATCAAACCGGCAGGCGGGCAATCATTGAACACCTGCGGGAATTAAACAGCAAACAGGGTATTACCATCATCCTGATATCACACAACATGGAGGATTTAGCCGGAGCCGATCGCATCATTATGCTGCACCAGGGCGGTATAGCCGCTGACGCGCCGCCCTGGGAAATATTCAATCTGGATCACCATGCCGCCGCCCTGAAACCGCCGGATATAACCAGGATGGCTCAAATGCTTGAAAGACGCGGTTACCGGCTGGAACAGCAAATTACCACCCTGGAGCAAATGGAGAACAGTATATGCCGGTTATTGAAGTTGACGACTTAAGCTATGCCTACCATGCCGAAACGCCCAATGAGAAAAAAGCGCTGAGCAATATCTCCCTGTCCATTGAGAAAGGCGAATTCATAGGCATCGTCGGCGCCAACGGCTCCGGAAAGTCAACTTTGATTCAGCACTTCAACGGGCTGTTGCTTCCTTCCTCCGGCAGCGTTTCCGTGCTGGGACATGATACCCGGCTTTACGGGTCCCAATTGTGGAAATCAGTGGGGCTGGTGTTTCAGTTTCCCGAACAGCAAATATTTGAAGCCACAGTATCTGACGAACTGGCTTACGGTCTCCGCAACATAGGCCTGAGCCAACCGGAAATTGAAACTCGCGTCAAAGAAGCCCTGACAAACGCGGGATTTGCGCCGGAACAGATTCTTGACACCGACCCCCTTTGTTTGAGCGGAGGGCTAAGGCGTCGTATAGCGGTGGCCAGTATTTTGGCCATGAAACCGGATATTCTGGTTTTGGACGAACCGACGGCCGGTTTGGATCCCGCAGGCAGCGCCCATATTGTGACGGCCATTAAAAAATACCGGCAGGAACAGGACGCTACAGTGATTATGGTTTCTCATCACATCAATGACCTTTTAATTCTGTCGGATCGCATCGCCCTGCTGGATAATGGCCGCCTGAAGGCATGGGGACCGACCAGAGGTGTCTTGGCCGGTGACGGTTTAAAGGATTACGGCCTGCTGCTTCCGGATTACCTCAAATTGCTGCTCAATTTAAAAAACCGGGGGCTGCGGGTAAACACCGGAATACTGACCCTGGAAGAAGCCGTTAACGAAATTGACAGGCTCCTGGGGGGAAACAAACGATGAAAAAGATGCGCTTGGGAAGCTACACCCCCGGCATTTCGTTAATTCATCAGTTGGACCCGCGCACCAAACTGCTGGGCGGATTGGCGATTATTGTCGTTATATTGGCTGAGCATAACTGGGCGGTGCTGGTGTCCAATACAATATTAATTTTCGGGGTGCTCCACCTGTCCCAAATAAATCTGAAATCCATTTTATTCAGCCTGAAATGGTTATGGATCATCTTTTTCCTGAGTTTCGCCGCGCAGTGCGTCTACACTCCAGGGGAACCGTTGTTTAGCCTGGGTCCGGCGACAGTGACCGGAGAAGGCGTTTGCCGGGGCGCGGCTACATTTTTACGCCTGCTTATTTTGTACCTTACTTCCAGCATCCTGACTATGACTACCGCACCGATGAAGCTGGCGGGCGGACTGGAATATCTTTTTGCCCCCTTGAACCGGATCAGGATTCCGGTAAACCAGTTTGCCATGCTGACCACCATTGCTTTAAGATTCATCCCCACCCTGCTGGAGGAGGCGGAAACCATTATCAAAGCCCAAAAATCCCGTGGAGCGCCATTTGCCTCACCGAAAAAAATGGTGCGCCTGAAAGCTTCCCTGGCTGTGCTCATTCCCCTGGTGGTCGGCTCACTGCAGAGGGCCACTGATTTGGCTACCGCCATGGAATGCAGATGCTACACGGGCGGACCCCATCACAGCCGGACCAAAAACCTGCATTTCGGCCGCCGGGATCTGGCGGCGCTGGCTATAACAGCCGCGGTCTGTGTTTTACCCCTGGCCTGTATCCATGGCTGGTAAAGACGCCAACCGCGGAGAAAGGAAAAATTATATGTCGAGCTTGCACACCCGGCGGCGTTGGGGGCTGACCGGCCTGCTGGCGTTTATAATCCTGCTTGGCGTTCTGCCGGCAGCCGTCTGTGGTGAGGGTGGCGACGGTTCCGGCAATGCGCCGGGGGTTAAACCCCTGGCGCTTGTATCGGCCGCCCTCGGGGACGGAACCAGTATCATCGGCGCGGAGAGCATACCGCTGCAACCGAAGATCACTATGCATTTCGACAAAAATGTGGTGCATTTGATCTACTGGGAAAGAAACAAGCGCTGTTTCCACCTGTATGATGAAACCGGCCGGGAATCGGCGCTTAAAATCAGTAAAATCGACGATACCGTTGATTTTTCCAAAAGACAATATATCTGGGTGGAACCGGCGGAACCCCTTTTGCCGGGGACCGGCTACAAGCTGTACGTCGCCCCGGAGCTGCTGGCCAAGAATGGGGAATCCACATTGGCCATGAGCACCAATAACCAGGGAGTCACGATCAACTTTAAAACGGCCGGGGAAAAAGCGACCGGTACCGGACCAGCCCCGGCGTCTACGGACGCTCCCGCCGCCGCAGACAGCGCAAACGGGGCGCCCGAAGCAAATGCTACTACAGCCGACGTCAAAACCGGCGCCGGGGCCGGGCCGGTTGAAACTGATTCCCCGCCTGACAATACCCCGGCCGACAATATTGCCCCAACTGGGGCCGGGTCGGCTGAATCCAGCACCGAAGCCGCCGCAAACCGGCTTCATGCCGCGTCGCCGGACGGACCCGCGGCGCCGGACCGGGAGGACGCCGTTAAACCCGCGACACTGCAACCGGACCGGCAGGCGCAATATTACGCGGCTGCGGCTGCCGGTCTTATCCTGGTTGGCTGGGTGGTTATAGAGGTACTCAGGAGGAAAAGCAACCGGGGATAGCGAGGAAAGCAACATGACTATCGACAAGCGGATAGCAATTGGCATCCTATGCCTATTCCTTGCGGCCGGAGGAGCCTTTCTTTTCGAACAGGCCATTAAAGCCCAGGGAAGCCGGAGCGGCAAACTTGTACCGGTGGTGCAGCACAATAAGACCATCGCTTATCTGGATGCCGGCGTGATCAGGCAACTGCATGAACAGGAACGGGAACTGGGTCACGGCCGGGACAATTCCGGCGGCGATAATGAAGTATCTCTCGGCTTCGTGCTTGGCTCGGCCGGAGTTGTTGATTATCAATACATCCTGGTGAGCGGAGCGGTCGATAGTGAATATTTTAAGCTAAATCCCCGGGAGGTTGGCGATATGCTCCTGTCCGCAAACGGCAACGGTACATTGACCATGGCCGATAGGACAGGCGGCAACCGTATCCTGCTAAAAGTGGTGGCCAAAATCCAGGTCGCCGATTAATACAAAAAAGGAAAGTAATTAAAAATGAAAAATACCGGCAAGGAAAACCCGGCCGCTGATTTGAACACCCCGGCGGACAGTTTTATCTTCAACATCGGTCTGGCCGATGTAATCAGGCTGACCATGTTCGGTACTTTAATCAGCGTCAGCAGATTCGTGTCCCAAATGCCCATCGGCATACCCGGCCATACCAGCGTGTATTGGATGGGCTTATTGATACTGGGGAAGGGCTTGATTCCCAAATTCGGCGCCGGAACCATCATGGGCATCGTATCGGGAATTTTGGCCGTTGTCTTCGGCCTGGGCAAGGAAGGACCGCTGCTGGCTTTCAAGTGCATTGTACCGGGGGTGCTGCTGGATATACTGGCCATTCTATTTTTACACAAGCTGGAGTCCGTATGGGTGGCAGCCATTATCGGGGCTTTAATCAGTTGGTCCAAACTGCTGGCCAGTATCGTCCTGGGCATCATTTTAGATATCCCCATGGTTTTCCTGGCCATGGGATTTGGTTACGCCACTTTGCTGCACATAATTTTCGGCGCCGCCGGCGGCGCCCTGGCGGCGGTGCTGATCAAAAGGTTGAAGCCGCGTCTGGCCGGTTCCTGGCAAACCTGACCGTGATCCGGCATCTTTGTAAAGCTGTGCAAAGTCATTAAACAGACGGGGCGTGAACAATGAAAATATATGTGGGAATTGACGACACGGACAATATCGAGCAGGGAGCCACCGGAGAGACAGCCAATCAGATTATCGGCATTATTGAAAAACAGCGCTGGGGAAGCTGCCGTGGGCTTACCCGTCATCAACTGCTGCTGCATCCGGACATAGCCTATACCTCCCATAATAGCTCCATGTGCTTTATGGCCGATATTGAGACCGCCTGTCTGGAACCTTTAATCGAAACAGCCGGCCAATTTCTGGAGCAAAACAGCGCCCCCGGTTCCGACCCCGGCCTTTGCGTGGCGGCGCCGGAGCAAATTCAAAATGCGGAAAGTTTAATCGCCTATGGTTATGCAGCCAAGAAAACAATCATCACCAAACAGGAAGCCTATCAACTGGCCGGCAAACTGGGGGTGCACCTGTCCGAGCACGGCGGCGCGGGTATCGGGGTCATCGGGGCACTGGCGGGAGTGGGCCTGAGGATAACCAACAATGACGGGCGCTTCCAGGGCAGGCTAAAAATCAAAACCCCCGGCGCCACCGTCAAGGTGGCTGAAATTATAGGCAGCAGTCCGGTGGAAAGGGTGCAAAGCGTGGACGGCTATATTTTGCGCCTGGATGAACAGGTGCGGCTGGGAAACAAATTAAAAGCGGTGCTGCTGGACGGCAAACGTGTGCTGCCGGTTTACCGCCGGAAGAACGGGGCGGTGTGGGAAACCTGTACCAATGCTCATCTGGAGCATTATTGAGGTGATGGCAATGGACTTCTGGAACAACGATTTCTGGAGTAAAAATGAAAGAAACCAGGCTCAGTTTAAAGGAGGCCGGCATGATTGGCGCCGGGCCGCCGAAATAGCGGCGGGCTGCCCACACTTCCTGCCGGACAGCGAAGACGAACAGCCGGCTGAAGAGGAAAGATCATGCTACAATTGCCGGTTCCGGCGCTGGACCGAACACTCCTTTACATGCATGAAACACTGCCGGGCGTGACAGACGCCGATAAGGTTATGATATGATGGAAAGCATTTTGTTCTTTATTCTTCTATCGGGATCGTGCATTTATTTTTTATCCAGGCTCTATCGGTGCATTTGCTATATCCGGCTGGGCCGGCCGGCGGACGTGTCCGGCCGATCGCTCCAGCGTTGGAAGTATTTTTTCGCCAATGTGCCGGGCCAGAAAAAAATCCGCCGCCATCCTCTCTTCGGTTTATATCACACCTTCATCATGTACGGATTTGTAATCCTGTTGCCGGGCATTCCCAACATGATCTGTCAGAGGCTTGCCCACACAGGTATCCCCGGCGTGGAAAACAACGCTCCTTACCTCCTGCTCAAAGACCTTTTTATAGCATTGGTGATCGCAGGCGTGATTGGCTGTCTCCTGCGGCGGACAATCAACAAGCCGGATTGGCTGAAAAACGATTGGGAAGCCATGGGGCTCCTCCTGCTCATTTGCACCGTCGTTTCAACCGAAGCGTTGTATCACGGGACCTATCTGGCACAGCAGCCGGAGGGCGGCCTCCTTTGGCCCGCTCCCCTGGCCGGCGCCCTATCCGGCTTATTCGCCGGCCGGGCGGCTGAGATAATCGGCACGGCGGGGGCCATTTTCTGGTGGACACACTTCCTAGCCGTTTTTTCGCTGCTTTGGATTATCCCCAACTCCAAACACCTGCACTTTATTTTTGCCCCTTTCAATATCTACTGGCATTCCCCGGCGCCCGGAGGGACGATTAAAGATATTGATCCCGAGGGTGCGTCCGGCCGGCCGGCGGGAGTCAATAAGATGGAGGACTTTACCTGGAAGCAGCTTTTTGAAGCTTACGCCTGCACCAAATGCGGCCGCTGCAACGACCAGTGCCCCGCCTTCCGGAGCGGCGAACCGGTTAAACCCAAGCCATTGCAGGGCCGTCTCCGCAAACACATTGAAGAAAGGGCGCCGCTTCTGCTCAAACGGGGGGCAAGGCGGAACGCCGGGCAAGGGGCTTCGGGTCGGGCGCAGGAAATATTAAAGAAAAAAATCACCGGCGGTATTTTCAAAAAGGATTTCATCTGGAGCTGCGCCATGTGCGGCGGCTGCGAAGAGACCTGCCCGGTTTCCGTGGAGCATACGTCCAAGATTATCGAAATGCGGCGCCACCTGGTCCTGGCCCAAAAAGATTTCCCCGCTGCGATGCGGCGGTTTTTCGCCAACGTGGAGACGTACGGCAACCCGTGGGGAGTGGACCGCAACGGCGGTACCGGCCGGCCGGCATACTCCGGCGCAGGGGCGATAACGGATAGCAGCGGCGCGGAGTATGTTTTTTTCACCGGCTGTGCCGCCTCTTTTGACGCCGGAGCCGGGCGCGCGGCGGCGGCCCTGATCAATATCATGACCAAAGCCGGCGTATCCTTTGCGGTTCTTGGCGCGGATGAATGGTGCTGCGGAGAAACAGCCCGCAGAATGGGAAACGAGACACTCTTTCAGCAGGCGGTCCAAAAAAACGTCGGCACATGGCAGGCCTTGGGCGTGCGTAAAATTATTACCGGCTGCCCCCACTGCTATAATACCCTGAAAAACGAGTATCCCCGGTTTGGCGGCGGCTGGGAAGTGATCCATCATTCCGTCCTGCTGGCCGGCCTGTTTAAAGAAGGCCGGCTAAAGCCGGCTTTTAGCGATAACGTGGTAACCTACCACGATCCCTGTTATCTCGGGCGATATAACGGCATTTACCGCGAGCCGCGGGAAATGCTGAGGGCATCGCCGGGCGTGCGGCTGATGGAAATGCAGCGCGCGGAAAACCGGTCGTTTTGCTGCGGGGCGGGCGGCGGCCGGTTCTGGACCAGGGCCGGGGAAGAGAACCTGATTGCCGCAGACCGGGCACGGCAGGCAATCGCCACCGGCGCCTCCGTACTGTGCACCGCCTGCCCATACTGCAAAATGCTGCTGGAAAAGACAATTGCCGATCGGGAGGGGCGGGAGCGCATCCAGGTTCTGGACATTGCCGAAGTCCTGGCGCCGGCAACGTGGTGATCCTTTTGGTGATCCTTATAGAAGACGGCATATTTGTTGAAGCGATGAGCAAAAGCCAGCCCTCAGTTTTGGTGTTTGCGGTCGCGCCAGGCCGTAATATCTATTACGCGTTTTGTTTTTGCAATCCGTTTTTTATTTGACCATGCTTGAAACGAATCATGTTTATGACAAACTCTTTATCTTCGGCTGGAAAATTCCTGTACATGCGGATTATCTGCCCTTCCTCCCCGCTGACTTTTATATACGAGCCTTTGCTTTCCAGCGCATCAACAATATTCTCAACGTTGTTCCCGTTTGTTCCTCTTTCCCGGCCGGTAAGCAGCCAATCGCTCGAAATATCAAAATATGCGCAAAGAGCTATAATCGTGTCTGCGGCAGGGGAAACCCTGTCTTTTTCGTAGTTGCTGATATTCCCCCTGGAAATCCCCGTCTTGTCGGCTACTTCCTGTTGAGAGAGGTTTAAGCTTTCCCTCAGGAATTTAATCCTTTGCCCGATAGTATTCATTCCACCACTCCCACGCCTGCATCTATAACACCACAAAACAGTATGGATCCCAATCTTGTTTTTTCCTTTTATGCTTAATTTTATACATTTTGGTATTGCAATTGCTTAAAATTAAGCTTATAATATTCTCAACAACCAGTTATAACGTAACATAAAATAACATAACGACACTTCTTTGCGCTTCACGATCCTTGAAAACCAAATATACGTTTTCACCCATCGGTTTTTCATGCCATGTCCGGTGCGGGGTACCCATCCAAAGGTTAAATAAAAATACTATACAGGAGGCGAATAATGATGATTAATAAAAAGCCGGGTACCAGTTGGAAAATCGCATCGTGCGTGATCATGATTGCGTTTACGGTGATGTTATTCGCGCAGCCCGCCTTCGCAACCCTCAATACCCAGGGAAATGCCACTTATATGCTCCGGGGCTGCGAAGTGCTCAACGACCAACAGGTGATCATCTTTTTTGACAAGGGCACATTCAACATAGATACCGACATGATCAAGATTTACGAGGGGACAGAACCAGGCGGCGCCGAGATAACCGTCACAAGCATGACCTCATACGGTACCCCTTACAACGTGACCGTTTCCGGCCTTGCACCCGGGACCGCCTATACTCTCACTACCCCGGAGGATTCCTTTGAAGTTGACGAAGCCTATACCATTGTTGTGAGCAATACTGTAAGGGCCAACAACAACCTGACGCTGGGAGAAGTTTTGCATCGTCAGGATGCCAGCCTTACCTTTGTCCGCCCGGATGCGAACGGAGACTATTCTGCCACCGCACTTGATGAAGATGAATTAATGCGTTGTTACCTTGAATTTACCGAAGATATCAATAGCGATGATATTCGTGATAATGTTGCCAGGGAGGGGAACCTCTATTTCTCCCTCAGCATCCCGGCTGAATCACCCGACACTGTACTAAGCGGCATAAAATTGTACAAATGGAACGATGGCAATATGCAATATGAAGAGTGCAGCTACGCTGATCCAAGCAGCCCGTCAGAACCGGAAGACGTTTATGAGCCCGTAAGGACCACCCAGGGCAATTTCTTCTATATCCCGCTCAGCATTGCCGGGGCAAGTTATCAAAAAGACCTTGCAGCCAATACTCAATATAAGCTCGAAATTCCTGAAATTGAACTTGAAGATGGGACAACATTATTTAATTTAACCGGCACATTCTATGAATTTAATACGTTTGAGGGAACCGGGCCGACAAAAATGATCTCCACCAACACTCCTTCGGCGACAGAAGACCAGGGCGATGTCGATCTGTCCTGGACCGCCACCAGCGACCTTACTGTTGGCGGCAAATTATGCGGTGTTGCCGCCGACGCATATAACATTTACCGCAGCACCGATAAATACTGGGGATTTGCGAAGATCAACACCAACCCCGTTACCGGGACGACCTATACCGATGATGCCGTTCCCGGTTCCGGCACTTACTATTACCGGCTTGCTCCCATTGAAATCATCAATGGCAACAGCTATGAAGGCGGGTTTTCTCCTTATGCCCAGGTCGCCGTCCCCTAAAACCGGGCGAAACTAAAAATAAGGATATCCCCGTAAGCACTGGCACTGCTTACGGGGAAAATGCAAATCAAAAAACACTTGACTTGATTATATCATGATCCGGCGCCGGTGTTAACGCCGGCCGGCAATCCCGCACCGGCCATGGCATGAGCAACCGATGGACAAATTACAACCCCAGCTTATCCATCGCATTTTTCAGCATCACCGCGCTCTCGGCGCGCGAGGCATAATCGGCCGCGCCAAAGCTGCCGTCGCTGCGCCCGTTGATGATTCCCAGGCTGTACACGGCTTGCACCGCCTCATAGGCCCAGGGACTGATATTTTCTCGATCGCTGAATGTGATTTCCTTCAGCACCGGCGCCTGGCCGCCGGCATAGTTGTAGACGCGCTGGATCATCGCGGCCATTTCCTGGCGCGTAATTTGATCCCCGGGACGGAACTTGCCGCCGGCGCCCACAACCAATCCGGCCTTGTACGCCTTCAAAACGTCACCGGCATACCACGCGTCCGCAGGCACATCACTGAACGAATCAACCGGCGCTTTGTCCGCCAGCTTCAGGATCCGGCATAGCAGCGCGGCAAATTGCACCCGGCTCACCCTGGTTTCCGGCGCAAACCTGTCATTGCCCACTCCGCCGATAATCTGCCTGGCCGCCATTATTTCTATATCCCTCCTGGCCCAGTGGGAGGCGATATCCGCGAAGGTTTTCCGGGATTCAGCCACCATGAAGGTCGAGAAGTGCCCGGTGCCGACCACCAGCTTGCCGTCCTGGATCCTTCCGCCCATGTATTCCCATTGTCCGTTTGCTTCGTTTAGGTAATATACCCCCAGTTTGTCCGGATCGCTCACACCCGCGGGAACAGGCAGGATCAGGATAACCTCCCGCTGGAAATCAGACAGCCGGGCAGTACCGAAAGTCGCGCTGAAACTATAGACCGCTTTCTTTTCGGTATCCCCCGGCGCACTCTGCATTGTGTCGCCGGAAACAATCGCCATGCTGAATGTCATTTCCTCGCCCTTCGTCAATGCTTCGGGCGGAATATACATAATCAGCCCGCCGTCCTGGATCGCTATGGGCTTTTGCCCGGCGATGGCCAGATCGATTACTGCCGCAGGAAACTGCACCGTTTTTTGCTCGCCTGCCGCCGCAATTTCCGAGATATCTACCACCAGGGCGCTCCTATCAGCATCCCTTAGGATTACCGAAGCCTTCCCGGTATCGACCTGCAGGGTTGTGCTATTCCCGTCCCGGACGATCTCGCCCAAATCCGCGGCCGGGGTGGCCGCCGGAAGCGAAGGCACCACGCTTGACGCGCTGTTCTGCCCACCGGGAGTTCCAGGCGGGCTCACCTGTTCCTCTAAACTGTCCGTTTTGAAATAAACCGTTATATCCTCGCCCAGTTTGCTGCCGTTATTGGCGCACAGATCGCCGTCGATTTTGACCGTGTAGAGCGTATCGGGTTCAAGCTGCTCCTGCAGCTTGAGGACCAGGCAGCATTGCCTCTGGGTCTGCAATTGCGCCCCGCTCGGGTCGTAATAACTCAATGCGGCGCCGCCCGCATTGAGATCATCGATCAACTCCACGTTAAAAGAGACCGGCGTTTGACGCTCTCCCTTGTAGAGAGAGATGCAGTCTTCGTTATTTTCGTTGGCGCCGATAACAACGCCCGGCAGATCCCTGTTATTGACGAAGAAATTGACGTTGCCCTGAAAGGCCAGGGTCAGGGCATTTGTACTTACGGGGATCACATCCACCGGCGTATCCGTGCCCCCTTTGGGACTCGCGCCCAGAAAAGCCACTTCCCTCGGGGCGTCGGAGGGCATGGAAAAGTCGCTTTCCGCCGAAACCTGGGCGGTATGCGCGGCAATGGTGTAATTCCCACTGGAAAAGCCGGACGGCACGGTAAAGACAGTCATATAGTACCCGCTTTTATTGGTCTTTGTGCCGGCGTAATACTGAATACTGTTTGGCGAACCGGCCCGGTAAATCTCAATGAAAACATCGGTATCGCGCATGGCTTCCCCGTCATTCGCAACCTGCCCGGCGACGGCCATGACATACCCGGAACTGTAAGTCTGTCTCCCTCCGTTGGTCACAACCGTAATGGACTGCTCGGCAAATGCCGGTTGGGCCAGAACGGCCAGCAGAATGATAACGGCAGAAATTGCGTAAAACATTTTTTTCATACCGCTACACCCCCCCACGGTTCACCGGCAGTTCAAAGTGCCTGGTTTTTGCCAGCACCCGCGGATTATCCCTGGCCGTGGTGGTTTCACGCAGCATCACGTCAACATAGACATTTCCCGTGATATCCTCGGGCACTATAAATACGACATACTCTTTACCAAAAGGCTTATTTGGCTGGCCGCCGGTGTTAAAATACCCTTTGCCCAGGATATCCCCGCCATGCTCCAGGCGCGCACCTTTCCCCCCCCTGACGACAATGTAAGTCCTGGCGGCCTGATGGTAAAAATCACTCATGTTGACCGGCTGAATACTAAATACATATCTCTTGCCCGGCTGCAGCTTCTCCACCGCGGGAGAGCCAGCCTCGTCCAGGACCACGCTGAACTGATCCGGAATTACAGCCGGTTTGGTATAGAACTCCACGCCGGCATCCGCGCCCAGCGCATGCCCCTGCTTGTCGGTCAGCTTGCTGGGTACGGTTATTTTATAGCGTCCGCCGTTGGCCAGTTCCCGGTCGGGTTTAATCACCAGCTCGGTGGCGTCGCTGTTAAGCTGATAGCCGCACGCTACTTTTGCGCCGCCTGCGGCAGGGTTGCCCAGCGTACCGATCTGTTCGAGGACCACGTCAGCACCGCCGCTGATTGACGCGGGATCGATGGGGCTTGTAAAGCCCAGCGCCAACCCGGCGTCGGTATCGATCTCATAGGAAACCGCGCCGGCCGGGGGTGAATAGAAAACGACAAACTGCTTGGTGCTGAAGCTCCAACTGTAAGCTTCCGGTAAAACGTTGCCGTCCTTATCGGCAACCGTGGTTGATACTGTGACGGTGTACGTGGCGCCGGAGCCCAGATTGGCCTGCGGCAGCAAGGTTACTTTATTCTCCGCGGCGTCGTAGCTTACATTAGCCGCAACAGCCTGACCGGCCTTGGTCAGCGAAACGGTACTGCTGTTGATGGTGCCGGCCTGCATTTCTTGAGTAAAATAGAATTCAATGGCGCTGTCAATGGCAACGCCTTTGGCATACGGAGCCGGAGTCTGCCTGTAGATGCTGAACGGACCGTAGTTTTCACGCACCAGCGGCACAGGATTATCCGGATCGGCCGCCGTGCAGATATCGATATCCCAGTCGTTTCCCGACAAAGCATTGTCCAGCTTTAGAGCTGCCGCCGCCTCTTCAGCCGTAGCCTGATCCGTGATCTCGACCCCGTTCACTTTGGCGTAGACCGTTGCAGGGCCGATAAGCGCGTCATAACCG
Organism: Bacillota bacterium; assembly: GCA_023439185.1. Classification (GTDB taxonomy): domain Bacteria; phylum Bacillota; class Desulfotomaculia; order Desulfotomaculales; family Desulfallaceae; genus BRH-c8a. The sequence continues at coordinate 73,748 of JAEXOR010000004.1, forward strand.
CCTGTTGGGAGTGTGGTGTCATACACGTACTTATAATAGACATAACCCTCACCCGTCCAGACCCTGATGCCGCTATCGCAACCGGTGATGGTATTGCCATGCAGGTCCGTCTTGCCGTTATCCCTGATGAAAATCCCCGCGGACGTAAAGCCGTCGTGCAATCCCGTATAATAAGTCGAGATTCCTGTGGTCGGCGTATCATTGCCGCTGTTCCAGCCGGTGGTCAGCTCGCCTCTGTAGTTTTTAATCACATTGTTGCTGATTGTCGCCGCGCCCCACTGGTCGAGGATGGCGTAACCGGGCTGACCCTGCCCGTCAAAGGTACAGTTTTCAATTGTTTGACTGCCCACCGTTGGGTGATCGAAATGATACAGGAAAATACCGGCCCTTTCGGTCGGAGCAAAAGTACAGTTACGGACTGCCGCCGAGCTTTGGCTGTTCTGCATAATTGCATACTTGGTCCTGCCCGTGCCGGTGAATTCCACATTCTCTATTTCTGCAGCCCCATAAACATACATTACCCTTTGCAGTTTTTTCCCATTGGCATCTATTTTTGCGTTTTTAATCACGTCACCGTCAGCCATATTAGTGAACATAACGCCGCCTTCTGAATCCGGGTGTTTGAATTCCATTTCATCGTAACCAGGACCTGCCTTGACGGTCTTGCCCTGGAAATCAATAACATATGCCGGCCCGGTCATTGGAAAGCCAAAATTAAAAATGATTGTCTTAACGTCCGGGCGCGCAATGGCAGCCAACAGTTGCTCCTCCATTTTACTCCCGGTACCGTTGCATAAAGTATATTCCTCGGTCCACTTGATGGTAATGGGTACGGTTACCGTTTCCGTAGCCATTACCACGGGTATTTCATCGGGTGTTTCACCGCCCGTGCCGGATTTAATGGTTCCCGTTAAATTCACTACCGCCTCGTCAGCGTCTAAGGGCATATAAACCCAAACGTTTCTAGCGTCATAAAAATAAAGTAAATCCGAATCGCAGGTCCAGGATATATCTAAATTACCCAAACCTACAACATTCCAATATTTTTCATCTTTACTAAACATCCACTTGCTAAAAGCCTGCGTAACGTGATTTCGCGAATCCCCTTCAGCAAATTCAAATTCCAAAGCCCCGCTCTCAATATCTGCCTTGGCCTTCTGGACGATATCTGCAGGTTCCATAGCTATAGCCATTTTTGTGTCGCTAAAAGGGTCGCCGCCCGCGTCTCCCCGTGTATTGCCGTAAGGATCGTAGCTTTTAATCTTATAGGAGTAAATTTTGCCCGGCGCAACATCATAATCGTAATAGGTAAAATCCCCGTTCCGCCAGGACATGCGCTTATAGGAAGCTATTTCGCCAATTGTTTTAATCAATACATAATCAGAAATAGAATCCGCATTCACTTCCGCCCTGTATATTTGCCAGCAGCCGATTCCGGAACCCTGATCTTTAGAGTCCTCGATAATTCGCATTCCCCATTTTACATTAGGATCACTTGGATCGCGATCGGGAGCGTATTTTATCGTGCCCACAAACGTCGTATCCGGGGGGAAATAGTCGTACATAACGCTATACATGTGAAATTTGCCGTCTGCTGCAAAGTCGTCGTCACCGCAGGTAAGCTTGAATATACCGTCGTTCATTTCCGAACGGTCCACATCATTCAGGAAGGTCCAGGGTTCTATGTTCCCGTTTTCATCGACGCCGTTCGGAAAAGTCTGGATTCTGCCATCGTAGACCGAGCATTTGTCAAGATACTGTTCAGGAACAACGTCATAGGGAATTGGAACAGTCAGGATCACCTTTTTACCCGGATCGTCGGGTCCTTTAAGCAAAACGCCGTAAACCGGTCCCAATTCCGCGGGTGACGCCGGACGTATGGCAACTTCCCACGGCTTGGTCTTGTTTTTCGCGTCGCTCACCGTGACCGTATTATCGCCGGCGTCGCCCACCAGCGTATCGGCGTAGAGCCGCAGTCCATTTTCAAATACGTAGCTTTTGCCCTGCTGCATGGATATTTCAACATTTAACGCCAGCACCACCGGTACCTCGGTAATATCGCCCGCCGGCGCTCCGGTGCCTGCGTCGGCCTTAACGCGGAACCTTAGTTTGCTGATCCCAGTGTCAATGTCATAACCGCCGGCGTCGATGACGGCAGTGGTTCCGGCAACCGCCAGATCGTTCCAGGCCGAGTAATCGCTCCCATTCTCGGCAATGCCGTACTCCAGGTTGGAAGCGTTGTTCGGCAGGCCCCGCAGCGTGATTTGCGCCCCGTTGAGCACCGCCCCCTCAACCGCGGGCGCCCCCGGTGCGGGCGGCGTACCCTGAACAACAGTCTGCACCGCGCTGTCCCCGGCCGGAGTGCTCGTACCGGGGTTTTCCCTGACCCGCACCTCTACCCTGCTTGTGCCCGCCTCGAGACCGGCGGTTGTTAATGTTGCGGTCTGGTCCGCCACTTCCAGATCCGACCACGCGCCATAACCGTCTTCCGTCCCGTCGACGGAAATGCGGTATTCCAGATTGGTCGCATTGCTGGGCAGCCCGCTTAACGTCAACACATCCTCCAGCAATGTCGCGGAGGTGAAAGACGGAGCGGCCGGCTTTTGCGGCCCCACTGTGGTAAAGCCGATTTCAATATCGGCCCCCAGCGTATTCATATTGTTGTTGGCGGTGATATCCCCCTGCAGTGTCAGAACATACTGGCTGCCGGGAATTAAATCGCCGTATACGCTGTAGACAACCGTTAGAGGGGTACCATCCTCAACCCTGACGCCCACTTCGTCGCGGGCGCCGTCGACTATGCGCTCCAATTTTACTTTATCCCTGTTATCGACTTCGTATGGCGTAGGCCTCCAGGTACCATCGTAATATCCCTGTACAGTATTGCTGAAAGTCATCACGAAGTTTCCGTTCAACGGGATATCCGGATTGCTTGCCGGGTCCGGCGAGTTAACCAGGGCAATTGCGTTGTTTAGCTTGATACCGCTAAAGGTCAGTCCGGCCGCATAACCATCCCTGGCTGCGATAAAAGCAAGAAACAGCGCCAGGCAAAAAAATATGAGCAACAAAAAAAATGAATTCCGCGGTTTTCTTCGGCAGTCAAGCATTTGTATACTCCCTTCTCGTTTGATTCTTCAGTAAATGGCCTTGCCTTTGTAAGGTCTGATCACCTCCACCGCATTACATTGGGTCTGGTAACCGGTACTGCCGGCGGTTTAGAAACTGATTGGATAACTGATTGGGTTATGTTGTTGCATTTGAGCCGCCGCCCCGGTAAACTATATGGGCATAGATATCATATGCCTTTAGGTATTTTCAGTATAACATAACTTTACGTGATATAAAATAATTTATTTACTCATTTTGTTATGTTATATATTCTTTTATTTAGTTATGAACTGATTAGAATAAAACAATATTGTTTATTGTTTGCTAACGTGACATAATCTTATTGGGAAGGTGAACTGCATTCCATGAACTTCGGTAACCGTTTAAAACAAATTAGAGAAAACCGGATGCTTTCAACATCCAAACTGTCCAAACAATCCGGTCTAAGTCAATCGTTTATCTGGCGCATTGAATCCGGAGAAAAGCAGCCGACCCTTGAGACTTTGAGAAAACTGTCGCAAGGGCTGGGAATAAGTTTAGGCGAGCTGCTTGGCGAAGAGTTGCTGAGCGAACCAGAATCGCCAAAAATCAACCGGATCATCAACAATATACGAAAACTTCCGGCCGAACAGGTGAATGCGCTTGATTTATTTATCGCCTCACTGTCAAGTGGTCATACGGTGGGGGATAATCCATTAAGCCTGCAGGCCATTAATCTTAACCATCCAAATCAGGATTGCTTTGAAATTGAGCTGGTTTTCTCCGCTAATGTTTCCGCCGTCATGGAGCACAGAATCCCGGACGGCACAAACAGAAATATGAAGGGCTTCCGTCTGTTTGACCGCGGGATGGAGGAAGTGCCAATTGACATCATACCCGGAAATAAAGCGATTTTTGGCAAAAAAGCGGAAAGAACTTTTATTATCAGACCCCAAAGTCGGCTTACCGACGGCATGGAATATAAGCTGACCATATCCAGACTCTTGCAAGCCAATAATTACAAATATCTGAAGGAAAACCACACCATTACGTTTTCAACATCCGAAATCATAGACGTCGCTCCCTGGAACAAGAAACTGTGCGGTTCTTATCTTTCTTTGACGCTGGACAGCGGCAGTATCGAATCCGGCGCCGAAGATATCCCGGTTGATACCGACATCAAGCTGACTTTTTCCAACAACGTCATTGCGAATGAGGTGCGGGAGCGCAACCGGCAGTGCTTTGCCCTGGAAAGCAGCAAAAGGCAGCCCGTTGAGATAGACATAATAATGGCCGAACCAAATGACAATTCCGATAAAAAAAACGAGATCATTATCCACCCCAAACATAGCTTACAGAGCAATACCGTTTACATCCTGACCATCTCCGGCAGTCTTCAGAGTACCGGTAAAAAACTGTTGGGAACAGACAAAATTATCACCTTCACCACCGGCGACGCGAAAAAATCAGGCGCCGGCGAGCAAGACGGCACATCGATTGCGTAAGGAAGCAAGAAAATTGTGCCGGTTCTTTAACAAAAGATAAAAAGAACACCCCAATACTGAACGTGGTTCAGTATTGGGGTGTTCTTTTTTTACCGGACTGGACTTATATTTAATCAAGTTAGTTGACAACTTAATTAATATGACTTATATTAATTCTATATAACGTTATGTAATGTTTTGTTACTTAATATTAAGTTTTTCGTTTTTATTTAAATTAATCATATAATGAAACACGATATATAACCTGGAGGGAGAATTTATTGTGATTTGTACAGTTTGCGAGCGAGGCTGCCAGGTGCGGGAAAATTCATATGGAGCTTGCAATATGTACTGCAATACCAGCGGCACGATGTTAGAACGCTTTCCGGATCACTATCTCATGGTCTGTCCCATCTCGGCGGAAACCATGCCGGTGCTGCACTTTCACCCGGCAAACAAATTTTTGCAGATTACCACCCTGGGCTGCAATCTGGATTGCCCGGGCTGTGTTTCCAATTTAATTGTCAAGGGTATCCATCCCGGTTGCACGGCCGTAATGCGTTTGCCACCTGAAGCCATTGTAGCGGAGGCGATAAAACAAAATTGCCGGGGTGTGGCTTTTTTGATGAACGATCCCCTGGCTTCCCTGCCCACTTTTATCAGGGTGGCGACAAAAGCCAAAGAGAGCGGTTTGCTGGTGGGATGTTCCACCAACGGTTATTTTACCGGGTCTTCCCTGGCGCAATTAATGCCGGTGCTGGATTTTATCAACGTAGGGTTTAAAGGCCTTTCCGACCAATCGTACGCGGAATGTGGAGCAAGAAGCGTGGAGCCGGTCCTGCGTAACGTTCGGGTGCTGGTGGAGAACGGCGTTCATGTGGAAGCGTCCTGCGTGCACAAAGCAGGCAACGAGCAGGAGCTTTTGCAGCTTGCCGGCCGCCTGGCGGCTATTCATCCGGATATCCCCCTGCATTTGATGCGGTTCATACCGCTGGAAAACACGGACATGTCCTTGGAGCCGCCCGTCAGACGCTCTGAGCTGCTTTGCGTTCAGTTGCGTAAATTGCTGAGATACGTATATTTATTCAACAGTCCGGGGACGCGGTACCTGGACACCCTGTGCCCGGGTTGCGGCGAGACCCTGTACAGCCGTGAGTTTTACGGACCCATGGGCGCGAAACTCCTGGGCGTCCGGACTGCGATCCGGGAAGAACATGCCTGCCCCGTTTGCGGGACCCGGCCGGCCATTAAAGGGACGGTGTCCGGTACGGCATACAGGGAAGAGATGTTTGAGGGAGGCTATCCATTTACCAGGGCACTGGAGATGATGGAAGCAATCTTGATTGCTATTGGGGTAAATACCGAAAAGGATTTTGTGAAAGTCTTAAATCATGTGCTGACCGACTTCAGCCTGCAGCAATTGCATAAGGGCATTCAGAGCCCCGAAGCGTATATGACCATCATCCGGCTTTTTGGGGAACTGACCGGACACAGTGAAGAAGCCCGGAAGCTGAACAGTTATATTAAAGGAAAGTTATCGCTCATCCAGGATGGCCTTAGGGGGAAAAAATACCGGCCGCGGGTTTATTACGTGATGGGGAAACCATTGTTTTGTTTAAACGCCGAGCGGATGGAAAACAGTTTGGTGGAGTTCGCGGGCGGAACCAGTGTTAATAAGCAGGTGGAAGGCAAAGGCAGACCGGGCTTCGGTATCACGCCGGAAATACTAAATCAATTAAACCCGGAGCATATCTTTATTTCTTCCTTCTTCAGCAACCGGCCGGATGATTTTTACGCCGACTGCATTGAAGCAGGCATCGACGTCGAGGCGGTGCGTAATTACAGTATCCATACCCATCCGGTGCCGGTATCCGACTTCGGCAGCCCCCGCTGGGTTTTGGGTTTGATGCACATCGCCAATACCCTGCATCCGGAAGTCTTTCAATTTAATTTGCTGGCGGAAACGGCGGAGTTTTATCAACGTTTTTACGGCGCTGAATATGTGCCGGATAAAATCAACAAATCCTTCGGGAAACCCCTGACAACCTGGAAACTTTCAGTTGGATAAAATTTAACATTCAATTGAGGTTTGATTAAAATGACGATGACGATGAAATTGCAAATGGCTCAGGACAGGTCCATCAAGAGGAGAGTAGACAGAATGCAACCAGGTATAGACATTAAACCAATCGGTATTGTCCGGGTTTCCATTTTAGACCCGGTGGAGATGCCGCTGACCGGACACCCCTCTGTGGTGCGCGTTTTCCCCGGTTATAAGGATGCCTTGCTGCGTCTGGAAGAACATTCGCATTACTGGGTCCTGACCTGGTTTGATCAGGCGAGACGGGACGTGCTGAAAACCATACCCCGGCGCATTAATCCAAACCTGCCTGAATTCGGGGTTTTTGGTCTGCGCAGCCCCGGACGCCCCAATCCGGTGGGACTCAGCCTGGTCCGGCTGGAAAAAGTTGAAGGAAGCACGCTGTATGTAACCGGGCTTGATGCCGTTGACGGCACTCCCGTCATTGATATTAAGCCGTATTTTGAAAACGATATCGTTTTTTCAGCCCGTACGCCCCATATGCATCCGGCCCGGCGGGAAATTCTGCAGGAGATATTGTTTAAACAGGCGATGGCCTATCATCAGGAGGAATGTTCCGATCTCCACCTGGCGGTGCGCATGACCATGCTGGCGGAAGAAACCTTCGGCCACATCAGCGCGCCGGACCTGATGGTCACCGTGAACGGTTCCGCCTGTCTGGCCGATACCCTGCAGGGGCTGACCAGGGCCAGGCTGGCCAATCCGCCCCGTTTCAAATTCCAACCTGCCGAAACTTTGCGCCGGAGCACCTGGTTCAAGGACGGCAGGACATTATGCGTTACGTCCCGCTGCCGGCTCTGGCCCGATGATTTTTGGTACGCGGAAGATAATGAAATTTTTGATATTTCATTGGAGAACGGTTAAGGAGGCTGCGAAATGATATTGAAGCGTGTCTATGATTTAGCCTTACCAAGACTGGTGGGGAAAAAAATTAACAAGTTCAGGGTCGGATTGAATTTGATGGCTGTTGAACTGGATGACGGCTCAATCGGTGTTACTTATGTTTTAAAGAAAGAAATAGATCATTTTTGCCTGGCCCTTCCCTACGCCGGAAGATTATCGGGAATGCCGGCCTGGGAAGTTGCCGGCTGGGCTTTACACGGCGATAATGTTATCGCTGTGGCCGCGGGGCTGGCGGTATTAAATGCCGTTGCTGAATTCGATAATCCGGAACCGGAAGAAAATTACCCGGCCGACGCGGCCGGCGCCGTGGAAATTCTACCCGACGACATCGTGGGAGTAGTCGGCCGCATTGGCCCCGTGATTGCCAACCTGCAAGACAAAGTCCAGCGTCTGGTAGTGTTTGAACGGGGTGATCTCGCCGACGGCCCGGTATATCCGGAAACATATCAACCGGAACTATTGCCGGAGTGCCGGGTGGTGTTTATCAGCAGCACGTCTTTGATTAACGGGACCCTGGAGAATGTTTTAAAATACTGTACCAACGCCCGGGATGTAATTATGGTGGGCGCCAGCACGCCCTTGTACCCTGACGCCTTCGCCGGCACCGGAGTTACCGTACTGTCCGGAACCATATGGCCGTCGTCAAACCGGGACGCCATCCTCACCGGAATCAGCCAGTGCGCCGGAATGCGGCAAATAATCGATTACGGCCGGAAGCTGTCGGTAAGAATTTGAAAAGTCTCTAATATAAACCTTCCTGCACAATGAGAAAAGCCATCCACTTCAACCGGCCGTGGATGGCTTAGGGTTATTTGCCGATCATTACGGAGCTTGCTTTGACCAGGGCGATCACTTCATCGCCCGCCTTCAGGCCGAGCCTGTTAACCGAATTGGTGGTGATGGTGGAGCACATCTCCTGGCCGCCTACGTCCAGAATTACCTCGGCGATGATATTATCGCTTTTTATTTCTTTGACATTGGCTTTAAGCCGGTTTCTGGTGCTTAATATCATGTCCAAAAAAATCCCTCCTTTTTTACATATTTTTGCCAGGGTGTTTAATTTTTATTCCTCAGGTGCAATGGTTTGCCAAACAAACAAGCTAATAAAAGCAAAAAAAAGGATCCAAAACAAGGAGAAAATTAACGGGAATAAAATAAACATAATTTAAATATAAAATAAATGTTTAGTTAAATATATATAACGTACTTTAAACCGTCAGGAGATATGTTTATGAAACTCATCACAGTTGCCGGACCGCCCTCTTCGGGTAAAACCTCTGTAATCCTGAAATTTATTGAATGCCTGAATCTACCGGGAGACAAGGTCGGCGTGGTTAAGTTTGATTGCCTTACTTCTTTTGACAGTCTGCGTTATCTGGAAGCGGGCATATCGGGGCATACCGGATATTCCGGGAAGTTCTGCCCCGACCATTATTTCGTCAGCAATATTGAGGACGCGGTCCAGTGGGGCTTAAAGTCAGGTTTGGAGATGCTAATCACCGAAAGCGCCGGCCTTTGCAACCGCTGCTCGCCTTATATTAACGGCATACCCTCGATCTGCGTCATCGATAACCTTTCCGGAATCAACACCCCGCGCAAAATAGGGCCGATGCTCAAATTCGCGGACATCGTAGCCGTGACCAAAGGGGATATTGTTTCCCAGGCCGAACGGGAAGTTTTCGCCTTTAATATCAAGCAGGTGAACCTAACAGCCAAGATCGTGTTCATCAACGGGATTACGGGCCAGGGGACTTTTCTGCTGGCTAAACACCTGCTGCAGGCCAGGGATATTACTACGCTCAAGAATTTAAAACTGCGCTTTACCACGCCGGCGGCGGTTTGCTCCTATTGCACAGGGGAAACGAAAATCGGAGAATCATACCAATTAGGGATGCTCAAGAAAATGGAGTTTAACGTCATATGAAAAGACAAAATTTAGAGGCCCTCGTTAACAACAAAAACATCAGAGAAATAATCCTGGAATTCCCGATCGTCACAGACTTTTTGGCCAATTACCGTTTGAGCGCCATCTCCCAGGATCTGCCCTTTTCCCAGGCTTTAGACAGCATTAATGAGGATATTCTCGGGGAATTTGGACTGAACAAAAGCCAGGTGGTCGATAATCTGCTCGACTTTCTGGAAACGTTTACCCGCAGGGAAGATACTCTTAGCCAAGTCTCATCCCTTACCGTTCTGGGCGGTTTCAATAAATCCGGGGCACCGGAAAACATCGAATTCACTGTCAACCTGGGCGAAATTATCAGTATTGTGGGGCCTACGGGGTCCGGCAAGAGCAGGCTCTTAAACGACATTGAGTGTCTGGCCCAGCGGGATACGCCTACCGGCAGACAGGTCCTGGTCAACGGAGCCGAGCTGGACGACCCGCAACGCTTCGAGATGGACGGCAAACTGGTGGCCCAGCTTTCGCAAAATATGAATTTCGTCATGGACCTGACGGTCCGTGAATTTCTGGAAATGCACGCCAAAAGCAGATTAACCCCGAACGCCCGGGAAGTGGTGAACAACTGTATCCTTGGCGCCAATAGACTGGCGGGCGAGAAATTTTCCGGGGAAACCAAGGTCACCCAGCTCAGCGGCGGGCAATCCAGAGCGTTGATGATTGCCGACACAGCCTATATGAGCAATTCGCCCATCATCCTGATCGATGAAATTGAAAACGCCGGGATCGACAGGCGCCAGGCGGTTAAGATTCTAGCCCGCAGTGAAAAAATTATCTTTATCTCCACTCACGACCCTTTTCTGGCGCTCAGCGCCGACAAACGCCTTGTGGTTCAGAACGGGGGAATTGCCAGGGTAATTGAGATCTCCGCAGCCGAGAAACAAAGCCTGGCAGCCATTGAAAAGCTTGACAGCACCCTGCTTAAGCTCCGCAATCGCCTGCGGGCGGGGGAGCTTTTGACAATGGAATGGATCACAGACTAAAGGAGGCGGTAAGGATGTGGGAGATATACGACGCTTTAATCAAAGGCATTCCGGATAATTTAACGGTCGATGAGCTGGTATGCGGAAGCAGCGGCTCTTATGTCCGGAGCGGCGCAGGCGCGGGGATTGCGGGGCTGCGTGCTTACGAAACCAGGCTGCCCATGTATTCTAAAAATCTGCTCGGCGCGCCCCTTAAAGAAGTCGCCGGCTGCGTCAAGTCCTGGCACCTGGCCGAAGCCTCGGTCGGACTCGCCGCCATGAATGCTTTTTATAACAGCCCTGAAGTGGCCAGGCAAAACGGGGTGAATTTTTCCGACGCCCGGAGGGTGGAGGACCGGATGAACGACCCCTTCATTATGTCCCAGAATAAAATTAAAGGGAAAAAAGTGGGGGTGATCGGTCATTTTCCCTACCTGGAAAACCTGTTCGAACCGGTATGCGATTTATGCATCATCAGCGGGTACCCGCTGGAAGGAGATTATCCTCTTCCAGCCAGTGAATATCTGCTGCCGGAATGCGACTATGTATTTATTACCTGCGCCTGTTTGATCGACAAAACCCTGCCCAGAATGCTGGAATTATCTCGCGACGCACAACAGGTCACCATTGTCGGGCCGGCCACTACGCTGGCCCCGGTGCTGTTTGATTACGGCGTAGATGAGCTGTGCGGGATTATCATCAAGGATAACGCGCTGGCCTTTAGAATTACCGCCGGGGCCGAAAGAGTTAAAATATACACCTCGGCACAGAAAGTTTCCTTTAAAAAAGAAGGTTAAAAATATGGAATTTAACTGGAACAGCGATACCATCCGCCGTTACCGGGCGGCAAATGAATATACCGGGTTTTATAAAAAGATCGCGGCCTTGATTGCCCCAAAAATCCAGGGCTACAGCACGTTCTGTGACATCGGCTGCGGGCTGGGACTCGTGGATCTGGAGCTGTCCCCAAGTATTGAGCGCATCACCTGTGTCGATATCAACGCGGAAGCCATAGCCGCCCTGCGGGAGAGTATAAAAGAACAGGAAATCACCAATATTGCCCCCTGCCTCATGGATTACAGGGACATCCGTACCAGCTGGGACGTTATTTACCTCAGTTTTTTCGGCAGCCGCCAGCTTATAGAATTCCTGCCCCGCTGCAAAAAGCTGTTTGCCGTTGTAAACGGAACTAACAGCGAGCACTTTTACCTTAAAAAGTACAGGAAATTTGCCAAAAGGACCGTCACGGATGTCAGATCGGATCTGGAGTCCCATAAAATCCCCTATGATCTGACGGAGCTCTCTTTGGAATTCGGGCAGCCGCTTCAATCCTTAGCGGACGCCCTGGATTTTCTGAAAAGCTACAGTCCGCTGATAAGCCAGGAAGAGATGACCGACATTTTTTCCCGGCTTATCTTAACCCAGGATGAGCGTTATCCCTTATTTCTACCGCACGAAAAAACAATCGGTTTATTTGAAATAACAGGAACGATGGGAAAACAGGTGGTGTAATGAAAGTCAATGTCACGCAGTTTGATCAAATTGCCCGGGAGATATTTGCTCCGATATATCCCGTAATTGCGGAGCAAATTGTGCGGAAAACCGGCATTACCGCCGGCCAGTGCCTTGATGTCGGGTGCGGCGGCTACCTGGGTATGGCCCTGGCTAAAATCACAGAGCCGGGCTGTGGATTATTATAATCAAAAATTAATTTTCTTAGTTACCGTCACACTTCGGCCACGATCCTGCCGGTTTCGGTTAAATCGTAATCCCCCAGGCCCCGGACTTCATTCTTAAACTCACCGGATTGAAGAATCTCAATGACGGCACGGATATGGGGCTTGTCCAGGTCGTCTTTTTTAATTACCATTTCATAGCGTTCTTTGTGCAGGGGGAGAAATTCCAGCCCCTTTACCTGCATGGCCGCTTTTTCCTTGCCCAATCCGACGTCGGCATCTCCCCTGGCCACAGCGCTGGCCACGCCCAGGTGGGACGATTCCTCTTTTTCATATCCCGTAATCAGCCGTCTGTCCAGCCCCAGCCGGCGTAATTGCTCATCCAGCAAAACCCGGGTGCCACTGCCCTTTTCCCGGTTAATGAAACGAACGCCCGGCCGGGTCAGGTCTTTCCATTCTTTAACGCTCTTGGGGTTGCCCCTGGACAGGTAAAAACCCTGCATCCGGCAGGCCAGGTGCACGATTATCGTAGGAATACCGGGCAATAGACGGCGTACGAAAGGAGTATTGTATGTTCCGGTGTCTCCGTCCCACAGGTGAATGGCGGCCATATGAGACTTGCCCTGGTATGCGGCTAAAAGGCCGCTGAAGCTGCCCACGTGATGGCGGAAAGCGTGCACTCCATTGGGGTGCCGCTCCAGGTGCCGGGTCAGGATATCCAGCATTTCGTCCTGGCCGCAGATCACCAGCCGCTGGTGATCGGAAAGTAATATTTCCGGCCTATAATGCTGCGGCTGCGCAGGCTGGGCGCGGTAGGCAGTCATATCCGCGTCCGGCCCCAGTTCAATATTTTTACCATGCTGCTTATAGGCTTCCACATCGTGCAAATCGACCCTGATTTTACGGCCCACCCGGTATGCCGGGAGTTCGCCGCGCTTGATTAATTCATAGACCGTGTTTTTTGCAATTTTTAATAATTCAGCCACTTCTTCAGGAGTTAAGGAAATATCTTCTTTCATTTTTTGATTCCCTCCTAAATATCTTGACAAGTATTATATATTAATTTATTATTTCTTCATAATAACGTTTTGTAACGTTAAGTGATGTTATTCATTGCTTATATTTTTTTTCGGAAAAATCATTAATTTATATTAAGTTACATGTACTTATTTAACGGGAAAATGCATAAACAAAATTAAAAAACCCGGTTAAAGGGGGGAGATAAGCACATATAATGTACGACATCTGTTTGAATAATGCAACAAAATTTTTTCTTAAGCAGGTGAAAGTAAATGGAAAGTGATATTACATCATTGACTAACGTTTTTAAAATGATGGCTTTCCTGGTTATCTTATCATTTACGATTCATTTTGTCCCGGCCAAACTGATTTCTTTATGTAAAAAAAATAAAGACGCAAAGAAATCAGATGACACGGAAATGGAATCAACATTTGAAAAAGCGCTTTTGTAAGCATTAATGACAGATTAGGAGGAATAGGCACAATGAGAAAAAAAATATGGATTTTATTAGGCCTGATCATGTTTATCGTTGCTGTTTCGACAGGCTGCGGCAGCAACACGGAGCAACAATCCCAGACTGGAGCAGAACCGGTGGGGCTGACCATTTCGGCGGCAGCCAGCCTTACGGACGCGGCTGAAGAATTAAAGAAGATTTATGCCACCGAGCATCCCGAGGTAACGATAACCTATAATTTTGGTTCCTCCGGCACCCTGCAGAAACAAATTGAGGAAGGCGCCCCGGCGGATATATTTATCTCCGCGGGTAAATCCCAGATGGATGCCCTGGCCGAAAAAGACCTGATTGTTGCGGAGTCCCGCCGGGACCTGTTAAGCAACGATCTGGTGCTGATTACGCAAAAAGATGGCAGTCTGGCCGGTTTTGACGATTTGGCCGGCAGCGGTGTGGAAAAAATGAGTATCGGTACGCCGGAAACCGTGCCCGCCGGCAAATACGCCAAAGAAGCCCTGGAAAGCCTGGGACTGTGGGAACAAGTCCAGTCCAAGCTGGTCCTGGCCAAGGATGTGCGCCAGGTGTTGACTTACGTGGAAACCGGCAACGTGGACGCCGGGCTGGTTTACAGCTCCGACGCCCTGATGGGCCAGGGCATTAAGGTCGTGGCTGCGGCCCCCGCCGATTCACACGCTCCGATCGTTTACCCCATGGCATTGATTAAAGACAGCGCGCACCCCGAAGAAGCGAATGCCTTTACCGAATTCCTGTCCGGGGCTGAAGCGGCGCAAATCTTTGATAAATACGGCTTCAAGTCCCTGAGTAAATAATTTTAGATTATGTCTTTTCAGCTTGCCGATTGGTTTCCCGTTTTTCTTTCCCTGCGGGTCGCCGTTATAGCGGTGTTTTTAGTTACCTGCCTGGGTCTGCCGCTGTCCAGACTACTGGCCCGCCGGGAGTTTTACGGGAAAGACTTTGTGGAGGCGGCGCTGACCCTGCCCCTGGTGCTGCCGCCCTCGGTCATCGGCTACGGACTATTGATATTAATCGGTAAAAACGGTTTTTTTGGCCGCTATTTATCCGATCTAGGCCTGTCGCTAATCTTTACCTGGTGGGCGGCGGTACTGGCTTCCACGGTGGTGGCGTTCCCGCTGATGTACCAGAGCGCCAAGGCGGCTTTCAAAAGCGTGGACGAAAACTACGAAAAAGCGGCCCGGACCCTGGGGGCCGGTGAATGGCGCATATTCTTCACCGTCACCCTTCCCCTGGCCTGGCCGGGGATCATCGCCGGGTTGGTTTTATCCTTTGCCAGGGCCCTGGGCGAATTCGGCGCCACCCTGATGGTGGCGGGCAACATTCCGGGACAAACCCAAACCGTTCCCCTGGCCATCTATTTCGCGGTGGAATCCGGGGACAACGCCACGGCCCAAACCTTAGTGGCCATTATCACCCTTTTCAGTTTCGCGGTAATATTCTGGGTCAACTGGTGGGCCAAACGGCGCAATTATTGACATTTGTGGTGAGCATATGCTGGAGATGCGATTCAATAAAAAGCTGTGGCACTTCACCCTGGAGATGGAACTGGCTATCGACAACCAGATCCTCGTCCTGTGGGGCAAGTCCGGAGCGGGGAAAACGACGGTGCTGCACTGTTTGGCCGGTTTGCGTACTCCTTCTTCCGGCCAAATCAGGCTGAACCGGCGGATGCTGTACTCGTCGGATGAAAGGGTCAACATCCCCACCCGGGCCAGAAACGTGGGCTACCTGTTCCAGGATTACGCCCTGTTTCCGCACATGACGGTGTACAAAAACGTGATGTACGGACTGAAGAACAAGCGGCACAGAAAAAACGGCGCCGGCGGCCATATCACGGACCCCGTTGAAATGTTGAACTCATTCGGCGTGGGACACCTGGTGGACCGTTATCCCGCCCAGTTGTCCGGCGGGGAAAAACAGCGGGTCGCTCTGGCCCGGGCGCTGGTGGTGGAGCCGGAACTACTACTGCTGGACGAACCCTTCAGCGCGCTGGACAAGGAAAATAAAATCATGCTCCGGGAAGAAATAAAAAAACTGCACCGGCAGTGGCAGATTCCCTTCGTGCTGGTTTCCCACGACGAAGAAGATGCCGGTTTTCTGGGTGACGTAATTTTAACCATGGAAAAAGGGAAACCCATGGCAAATTAGATGTTCGATGTTCGAGGTTGGATTAAGGGAGGAGACGGGTTAGAATGGAAAGTTTTGTCAAGAGTTGTGTGAAAAAAATTAAACTGGCGCTTTTGCTGTCTGTAATGATGCTGTTTGCCGCCGGGTGCGGCGGCAACGCGGCAAATAACGGAGACGTCAAAGAAGACGCCCAGGAGCCGCCGGAGGCTAAAGAACCGTTATTCGCTTATGTCGGCGCCGGACTGAAGGAGCCGGTAACAGAACTGGCCCAGATGTATGAACAGGAAACCGGCGTACATGTGGAAATGAATTTTAATAATTCAGGCGCGTTGCTTAGTCAACTGGATACCACAAAGAAAGGTGATATCTACATGCCCGGCGGGATGCCTTTCGTCGAACAGGCCAAAGCGGGCGGGCACATTGAAGAAGTGGTGGGCCCTGTGGCCTACCATGTCCCGGTTATCGCCGTGCCCAAGGGGAACCCGGCGCAAATCAGCAGTGTGCAGGATCTGACCAAGCCGGACGTGAAAATTATTATGCCTGAAAAAGAAGCCACCGCCCTGGGCAAAACCGCCTTTAAAATGTTTGATAAACTGGGCATCGCCCAGGAAGTAGAGAAGAACGTGCTCACTTACGTTGAGACCGCTCCCAAAATACCGGCCACGCTGATCATGGGCCAGGGGAACGCCGGTATTGCCGAGTACAGCAACATCTCAAAGAACCTGGACAAACTGGAGCTGATTGAAATTGACCCGGCGGTAAATATGGTGGATGAAATCCCCTGCGCTTCACTGATCTACTCCACTCAAAAGGAACAGACCAAAGATTTTTTGGAGTTCATGGCCGAACAGGGCCCGGTTATTTTTGATCAACACGGTTTTAAAACTAAGATGTAGCATGTAAAGGTTATAAAATGAAAACCCCCCGCGTTGATCTATTCCAGAGTACTTTCTGGCTGATTTTTATCGCTGTAACGGTCTTTATGCTGATGCTGCTTGGTGGCCTGTTTCTTTACGGGAAATGGGCCACCTTTATCACAGTTTTTCAACATCCCGAATTTCGTTTCGCCGTGGGGTTCACCCTGTGGACCACCCTGCTGGCGACGCTGATTGCCGCCCTGGTGGCTTTGCCCTGCGGATTTATCCTATCCCGGTACAAATTTCCCGGCCGGGTGGTTATCGACACGCTGCTGGATGTGCCCATCGTGCTACCGCCCCTGGTGAGCGGAGTGGCCCTGTTGATCCTGTTCGGCCCCATTCTGGGTGATACCCTGTCGCGGCTGGGCATAGAAATAGTTTTTACCACCACCGGAGTGGTAGTGGCCCAATGGTTTGTCGCCACCCCCTTTGCCATCAAAACCTTTAAATATGCCTTTGACTCCATCGACCCCCGGCTGGAGAAGGTGGCCCGTACTTTGGGTTATCCGCCCCGGCAGGTGTTCTTCCGGGTGACCATTCCGCTGGCGAAGAACGGTATTATCGGCGGTTTGACCATGACCTGGGCCAGGACCCTGGGTGAATTCGGGGCCACAGCTATGCTGGCCGGCATCACCAGGCTAAAAACGGAGACTTTATCCGTGGCTATTTTCTTAAACATGTCCATGGGAGACATCCAGTTTGCCATCGCCACCGCCATCATCATGCTGCTGGTGGCCATTATCCTGCTGATTGCTTTTAAGAGCCTGACCGGTTCAGAGGTACGCATATGAACGGCGCATTGCTTGAAGTTAATAACCTGCGGGTGACCGTCGGCAAGTTTTCTTTACAGGATATCACCTTCTCCATGTCCCCCGCCGACTACGTCATGATTATCGGGCCCACCGGGTGCGGCAAAACAATGCTGCTGGAATCCCTGGCCGGGCTGCGCCCGTTAACCGGCGGATCGGTATTCTTAAGCGGGCGGGAAATCACTCACCTGCCGCCGGAGCAGCGGTTTTTGGGGTTTGCCTACCAGGACAGCCTGCTTTACCCTTTCCTGTCCGTCAAAGAGAATATCCTGTTCGGCGCCCGGGCCAGAGGTGTTTCCGGCGGCCCGGACCTGGACCGCCGGATGAAGCAACTGGTGGAGTCCATGGGGATTACTCATCTTTTGGAGCGGCAGCCCCGGTATCTGAGCGGCGGAGAAAAGCAGAGGGTTTCACTGGCCAGGGCTATTTTAACCCGGCCACCCCTGCTGCTGCTGGATGAGCCATTGTCCGCCCTGGACCCCCAGACCAGGCACAGTATGCAGGACCTGCTGCGGGGGATACACATTTCCGAAGAGCTGGGGATGATTCATGTGACCCATGATTTTTCCGAGGCCCTGCAGCTTGGTACGCGGGTAATCATATTGCAGAACGGCCGGATCACCCAGGCAGGCGAACCCCTGGATGTTTTCTTCCGGCCGGCCACCGAATCCGTGGCCGAATTTCTCCGGGGCGAGAATATTATATCCGGCTCCGTTATTAACCAAAACGGCCAGAGCTGGTTTAAGCACCGGGACCATTCTTTACTGCTGGGTCCGGTTGACGTGGCGGATTCGGACGCCGGCGCCGGCAACCCGCTGACTCTGCTGATTCGCGCCGGCAACCTGCGTCTCCAGGCCGGCGAGTCGACAGACGCCGCCAACTGCTGGACGGCGGTGATTGAACGCGTATCCTTCAACCGGACCTATGTTGACGTGTATTGCAATGGAAACGGGAACTGGCAGGCCAGCATGTCGCTGGCCGACTGGCTGGAACTGAAGCTGGCCTGCGGAGACCAGGTAACCCTGTCGGTCCAGCCCGGGCATTTGCACGTAATCTCTTAACCAATGAAAGGAGATGGCCATGTTATTTATTCCCGAAGACAGTATTGAGAGATGGATTAAGGAAGATGTGCCTTATATAGATCTGACCACCCTGGTCCTGGGCATCGGCAAGCAACAGGGGAGAATCCAATTCTTTTGCCGGGAAAACGCCGTTGTCAGCGGCGTCGAGGAAGTATTAAGAATACTCAACAAATTTAACATCCAGGTGGCCCGGTTTACCCCCTCCGGCACGTTATTAAGCCCCGGCGAGACATTTATCGAAGGGGAAGGCGACACGGAGAACCTGCACCTGGCCTGGAAAGTTTCACTCAACATTCTCGAGTACTGTTCGGGCATAGCCACCAGGACCAGAAGAATGGTGAACGCCGCTAAAAACATCAACCCCAAAGTATCCATTGTGGCCACCAGGAAGCTATTTCCCGGCACAAAGGAGCTATCCATCAAAGCGGTGCTGGCCGGCGGCGGCTTCCCGCACCGGCTGGGACTGTCGGAAACGATTTTAATCTTCAAGCAGCATACCAATTTCCTGGGCGGTGTCGACGGGCTGTGCGCGATGATGGACGAGATTAAAGTCAGGGCCTGTGAGAAAAAAATCATTGCCGAGGCTGAAACCATTGAAGATGCCGTAAAGCTGTGCCGGGCGGGTGTGGACGGAATCCAGTTCGACAAGGTACCGCCTGAGATGTTAAAAGATTTTGTCAGGATGATTAAAGAAATCAATCCGGCGGTAACGGCATTGGCCGCCGGCGGGATCAACGCCGGTAACGTGGAAGACTTTGCCATGACCGGAGTGGACGCTATTGTATCCACCGCCGTGTATTTCGGCAAACCGGTGGATATGAGCGCCCGCATAATTAAACCTTAGCTGCCGTTAAGTTAATCAGCCGGGTCCACCCGGCAGAGCAGCGCCTTGAACACCGGGAACCCCGATATTCCGTCCCGGTTGGCGAAGTCCGTCAGCTCATTGACGTTGGCTTCCCGCCAGGCCTCTACCTGGGCCGGGTTGCCGCCCCCCATATTCACCTCCACCCCGCCGGGCGGGACCTGTTCCGTTACAGCGGCGTAAAAGGGCGCCTCACCCCTTTTGGTAATGACCATTACTCTGTCCCCGTCCTTAACGCCGCGGCTGCGGGCGTCCGCCGGGTTAATCAATACCCGGGGTTTGTCCTGCAGTTCAACCAGGCCGGGCACGTTTAAAAACTGGGACCGGAAGGTGGACTGAATCCTGGCTCCGGTGTTCATCACCAGGGGATATTTTTCCGCCGTCTCCGGGTCGCTTAGCGGCCCCTCCAGCGGTTCAATATATACCGGCAGTTGAGCGTAGCCGTGTTTGGCCAGTAATTGCGAGGTAATCTCCAGTTTGCCCGAGGGAGTGGGGAAACCGGACCGTCCGTCTTTCCTCAGCACCCCGGCCGCGTATTTTCTGT
The DNA here is from genome assembly GCA_023439185.1 of Bacillota bacterium. GTDB lineage: Bacteria > Bacillota > Desulfotomaculia > Desulfotomaculales > Desulfallaceae > BRH-c8a. Next base: position 93,770 of record JAEXOR010000004.1, read on the forward strand.
ATTTGCGTTCCGGCGTTGTCAGCTCGACCCCGTCGGGGCTGTCCTTTAACCGTTGCAGCAGTGCCGGGTCCTGGGCGAAGGCCCAATCCAATAATTCTTCCTCGCTCTGGGGGTACAGGTCGCCGTAACCCAGCCTTTTAGCCAGTTCCGCCATGATCATGGTACAGTTGCGCGACTCGCCCACAGGTTCAATTACTCTCCTGCGCAAACGCACGTAGCCCGGGTAACGCTGGTAAGAGTTTATTTCGTAATAAGTGGCCGAGGGGAGCACCACGTCGGCAAACATGGCGTCCCTGGTCATGATGATGTCGATCACCAGCATAAAGTTCAGGCTGCGGTACACTTCCTCCCAGATTGCCGGCTGCGGGTAGGAAGTTAAAGTGGACGAGCCGTTAATCAGCAAACCTCTAACCGGGTACGGGTCGCCCTCTAAAACGGCCCTAGGCAGCTCCATGTACTGGGCGCACCGGGTCAATTCATAAAACAGGGGATATTCACGGGCGCCCACAGGCAAAACCCCGGCCGGTTGGGGAAACCTGGTCCGCCCCGCCGTGCCGCCCGTGGGCATGCTGACGTACAGCCCGCCGGGCACGTCGAGGTGGCCGGTGATGGCGAATAAAATATGCGCCGCCCTGATGCTCTGCACCCCGCTGTTGGAGTACTCCAGCCCGGTGTAGGTGTGCAGGCAGGCGTTTTTTGTCGCGGCGATCTCCCGGGCCAGCTCCGTCACCGTATCCGCGGGGACCCGGGTAATCCGCTCCACCGCCTCTGGAGTGAATTCCCGCGCGTAATTGCTCAGTTCCTCAAAACCTATGGTCCAGTTACGCACAAAATCCTGATCATAGAGCTTTTCCCGGATGATTACATTAATCAGTCCCAGGGCCAGCGCCCCGTCGGTGCCTGAACGCACCGCCACCCACCGGTCGGCCCGGCGGGCAATGTCGCTTTGCATATGGTCGATGGCGATAATTTTTAAACCGTTCCTTTGGGCGTTTACAATCCGGTTAAATAAAAAGGGCGGGGAATCGGTGATGGGATTGGAGCCCCAAATCACCAGCAGCTTGCTGTTTTCCAGGTCGGGTTCCAGCCTGTGGCCCCGGAGGCCGAAGCTGGCCATGGGCGCAAAAATACCGTAGGAAGCATAGCACAGGGAACTGCAACTGGCGATATTGGGGGAACCAAAGGGCAATAAAAGGTTGGAAGCCACGGAATCGGTTTTACTGTTGCAAAATTCCATCATGGACTGCTCGAAGGCGCCGCGGCCCGAGTGGCTGACCATGGCCTGCGGACCGTATTGCTCTTTGATCTCCTGCATTTTGCGTACCGTTAGATCCAGGGCCTCATCCCAGCCGGCGGCCCGGAATTTGCCCTCCCCCCGCTCACCGGTCCGGATCAGGGGGGTTTTCAACCTGTCCTTGGAGTAAACGATTTCCGGCCCGTGCTTACCCCGGACACACAGGTTGCCGTAAGGCGCCCCTTTTAAAGTCCGCACCTCGACCAGCCTGCCGTCCTCCAGGGTTACCTCGACGGCGCACCCCCCGGGGCAGACGCCGCAAATAGCCGGCCTCTTCTCTGTTCCGCCCATGCCAACCATCCCCCGCTATTTAATAAACATACTTTCAAAAACTTCCATTCAACGCCAACCGCGGCACTCCTGCCGCCGGTTGGTGATTATTTTTTCACCAGGTGCTCCCGGGCCAGCAGGGCGGCCCCCAGCGCGCCGGCAAGCTGGGCCTCGGGCAAGGAAGTAATCTCCCTATCCAGTTCCCGGGCCAAAAACTCCCGCACCCCGCCGTTTCTGGCCACGCCGCCTGTGAAAGCGATTACCTCGCCTTTGCCCAGCCGTTCAGCCATCACGGCCACCCGCCTGGCAATGGATTGATGGATCCCGGCCACAATTCTTCCCCGGTCAACTCCCTCCGCCAGCAGGCTGACGACCTCCGACTCGGCGAACACGGTGCACATGCTGCTGATCTGCACCGGCTCCGCTCCCCAGGACAGGCAAGTCAGCTCACTGACATCCGAGGCCAGGGCGGCGGCCATAATCTGCAAAAAACGGCCTGTGCCCGCCGCGCACTTATCGTTCATGGCAAAGTCGGTAACGCCGCCCCGGGCATCGGTGCGGATAACCTTGCTGTCCTGTCCGCCGATGTCAATGACCATGTCGGTCCCTTCCCGGAGGAAATGAGCTCCCCGGGCGTGGCAGGTGATTTCCGTTACCGCTTTGTCGATAAAGGACAGGGAAATACGTCCGTAACCGGTCCCAACGACACAGCCGATATCCTCTCTCCGCAGTCCGGCTTTTTCCAACGCTTCCCGAAGCGCCTCACTCCCGGCCTCCCTGGGACTGCAGCCCGTGGGTCTAATCAGGCCCTGCCAATCCGAACCCTGCATTAAAACCACTTTGGTGGTAATCGAACCAACGTCTATTCCGGCGTTATACATGTCTTTTAACCTCCGCCCAGCATTTCAAGAAACGCCGATACCCGGGTCTTAAGCTGCTGCAGGTCGGAGTTGGAATAGTCCGTTTCCAACTGCAAATATGGGAGCCCGAAACGCTCCTTCACCGCGCGGCGGACCAACTCGCCCTCCACGTTGTAGGTGTGACAGGCCTGCCAGGTGAGGTCTACCACCCCGTTAACCCGGTATTCCTCAACTAAACCGGCAATCAGTTCCAACCGGCCGGTATTTGGGGAAAGGCAGGAACAGGGAATTTTAAGATACCGTTCGGCGATGGCTTCCAGGGGGTCTTTTTGTTCATCCTCGTCCACCAGGAATTCCAGGCTCTTAACACCGCTGCAGTTTTCAAAACAAACAACGCTTCCCCCGCATTCCTCAATAATCCGCACTACCTTTTCCGACCCGATGCCCACCGGGCACCCCGTCAGCAGAATGCGCGGCGCACCCGGCTGGAAAGGCGACAACCCCTGCCGGATAAGCTCTTCCACTTCGTCAGCCAGTTGATGAACCAGACCTATTCCCTCTTCGTAGTCGACATTAAAGCTTTTTAGGTAGACAGCCGTCAGCATATTCAGCCCCGTCAGCGGGGCGGGATCGTGCCCGTTTAATTTATAAAGGCGCCTCAGCGCCTGCCGTTCCCGGTTGGCCAGTTTTATAGCCGCCCTCAGATCTTCGCTGCCGATACTCACACCCAGGCTTTCTTCCAGCCGCTCCTTGAGCAGGCGGACCTCTTTCAGCCACCAGTTTAAGGCCTCCGGGTGCTCAGCGCCCTGGGGCAGATGCATAACGTGTACCGGTTTGTATTGAGCCAGCAGTTCGTACATCTTTTTCTTGCCGTCACAGGTGGTTTCAGCAATGATAAAGTCTGAAAAACGGAAATACGGACAGGTGTCCGTAGCGGCAAAACCAAAACTTGATTTGATTAAAGGACACAGGTTGCGGGGCAGTATTTTTTCCGCCGCCGGTATGGGTTCCTGCCTGGTTCCGCACAGGCCCACCGGAAGCGCCCCGGCGGCGATAATCAACTCCTTCGGGGAATACGCGCAGTACATGCCGACCACCTTGACGCCCTCTTTTTTGGCATGCTCCAGTATCAGTATGTTCTGGTCCCGCATCCCTTCAAACACGTTCATTAAAACCGGCCGCATATTGCCCCTCCTATGCTGGTTAATATATTAATCTATTGGTTACAATTTAAATTAATAAACATAAATATCCTCTATGATTAATATTGAAATTTTTTATGATAGGGCGAAAAAAATAAAAAAATTCAATGCACATCTATAACTTGGTTGAAAGATTATATGATAACATATTAATCTTATTTTCGGAAGCCAAAAATAATCAAATAGTCCGCAAGCCTTGTAATTACAAGGGCTTGCGGACTTGTTATTATGCGAGGAGTTGTAGTGTAAATTTAGTGTTTTTTGGTTTTCCCGAAATTTTTTTTAATTTCTTGAAGTGTCATGGCTTTTCTGCCAAAATCCGTACCGAAAACAGCATTGCACTCATCCGTGACCTCGTCGGCAAAATCAAACAACCATAAATTTTGCTCCAGGTGACTACATGCTACATTCTGTAGGGTATCTGTTATTTTGGATATGGTATATTTGCCGCCGAGTCTCATTTCAACGATTCTTGCAACCAAAAGGGCGATAAAACAAATGAGGAAATGCGCATTGATATGTTCATTGGTACGAAGGTATACCGGCCTTGTGCCCAAGACGCTCTTAGTGACTTTGAACGATTCTTCTATGCGCCATAGCCCCCTGTACATTTCAATGATATGTTCATCTGCATCGTCAAGCTCGCTGGTCACAATGGCATAATATCCGTCATATTTTTCCTCATCCTCAATCTTCCTGATGTCAAGCACAAGGTCGTCTTCTGTGTTCATTATTTCCCCGGTCTCTTTGTCGATTTTAAGGTTTTTAATATATCCGGCGGCGCCGTAGTCAAATGTACGCCGGTATTTTGCAGGGTTTTTTATCATCCTGACTGCCTTGGCAATCGCTTCTTCCCGTTTATGCTTTGCCCTGGCGGCATATTTTTCACTGTAGAATACAATCCATTTCTGTTCTACGGTTTCTTTCCTTTTGATTTTTTTCTTCCCGACTTGCTTTACCGTTACATTGATTTCTGCATCGGGGACAAGCTTGGACTTTAACTTGTAATTGTCCGTGAGTTGCCGGTACCCCGTTTCGTCAAGCACCCACTGCTTGAAATCTTCGCTTGCGCCCCTGACGCTTTTGCTGTAAATATACCCATCCCCAAGTACAGTGCTGTAAGCTATATTGTCCCCGCTGTTAAGCCCTTTGTCCGCGACTGTTATTATCCGCCGTACGCCGAATTTTTTCTTCACTTCTGTCAGAACCGGCATAAGCGTTTGCGAATCGTGCGTGTTTCCGGGGAACAGTTTATATGATATAGGCAGACCGAGCCTGTCAAGCAGCAGCCCCATCTGGACAATAGGGTCTTTCCTATGTTCCTTCGATGGCCCTTTCCTTCGCAGATCGTCCTGCCTGTCTATTTCGAAGTAATAGTTTGTGACATCATAGTAGACAATGTCAGTATCCCGCCCATAGTGCGCTGTAACCATTTCGTGAAGATGCTGCTGCAATGCGCCAGACACCCTGTCGAAGTGCGTAAGCGCGTCATAGACATCGTCAAGCGAGAACTTGAAATTGTCAAAGAAATATTTTTTGTTTAGTACCGACGCCCTTTTTGAGTTGGGGTATAAAAGTCTTGTGTATACAAGCAGGCGCATAATTGCGTCTGTGTTGAAAATGAAGTTTTCGTGCCTGCGTGCATTTTTTAGGAATATATCTATTTCCAGCTCGTGATATATCTTGCTGAAAATGATATACCCGTAGTTTTTGCGGTTTGCGTTATTGCGGTCAATTTGGTCGGTCATGTCAATGGTAATGGTCACGCTCTTTGCGGCCTGGCGCTCCTTATCCATTGCCGCCGCGACTGCTGTGAAGTGAGCAATGGGGTCGTCATATTCCTTTTTTAATTCATCAAGGTAACCAACCTTTTGAATCGTTTTTTGTTTTGATTTTCCTTCCTTGCTCCGGTATCCCTGCACTATGGACAAATACGTCCTGCCTGTTTGTTTCGAGTAGGTTTTTCGTAGATACATATGCATAGCCCCTCTTTACTATTTTATCATGTTACACATAATTACACAACATATATTCGCAAAAACTTGACAAAAAAATTAAGCCCGCAGGCCTTGGCTTCCTTTGCTTTTTGGTTCACCCTCTTTTTCAGTGGCTTCCGAAAAGACGAGGAGGGGTTTACTGGTCCGTCATTTGCGGTCCCCTGGCCACCATCCTGTGGGCGATCTTTTCCCCCCTGGATGTGCACCCGCTGTTTGTGGGCCTGTCCGTGGCGCTGGCCTGTATCGTCGCGGCG
>JAEXOR010000010.1 GCA_023439185.1 Bacillota bacterium
CATTAATTATACACGACGCTATTTTTCAAGCGCCGCAGACCAGGTAATGGTCATACATATGAGCGCCGACAAGCCCGGTTCCATAAGTTTCACGGCAGCTCTCAGAAGGGGAAGGTATCTGGACGCCGTAAAAGCTTATGGTAATAATACCATAAGTATGTATGCAGCCTGCGGCTCTGAGAAGGCCGTCAGATTCTGCACCATGGCCAGAGCTATCACAGATGGCGGCAGCGTACGTACTATCGGTGAGAATATAGCCGTAGAGCGCGCTGATGCCGTTACACTGATTCTATCAGCTGCAACAAGTTTTTATCATAAAGACTATGAAGTCCGCTGCAAAGAGTATTTGGACAAAGCGGAGGAAAAAGGATACAACGGACTGCTGGCAGATCATGTTGAAGATTATGCCGCCCTTTATAAACGTGTTTCGCTGTGCCTGGGCGGCAGGGATCGCCCGAACGGACTGGAGTTCATGGATACGGCGGAACGTCTGGAAAGGCTTAAAAGCGGGGAAAAGGATCCGGGGCTGGCGGAACTGTATTTTCAGTACGGACGCTATCTTATGATTTCGTCCAGCCGGCCTGGCAGCCTGCCCGCAAACCTCCAGGGGATATGGAACCAGGACATGCTTCCTCCATGGGACAGTAAATTTACGATCAATATCAATACCGAGATGAATTATTGGCCGGCAGAGTCCTGCAATCTTCCCGAATGCCATGAGCCGCTTTTTGATCATATCGACAGGATGCTGGAGCCCGGAAGGAGAACAGCCCGGGTGATGTACGGCTGCCGTGGCTTTGCAGCCCATCACAATACTGACATATGGGGGGACACTGCGCCTCAGGACATATGGATACCTGCGACTTACTGGCCCATGGGAGCGGCCTGGCTTTGCCTCCATCCCTGGGAGCATTATGAGTATGGCTTGGATCGGGAATTCCTGAAGCGTGCCTACCCTGTCATGAAGGAGGCGGCGGAATTTCTTCTGGATTACCTTGTCGAGGATGATAAGGGCAGACTTGTGACATGTCCTTCCGTATCCCCCGAAAACACATACATACTTGAAAACGGAGAAAAGGGATGCCTTTGTATCGGCCCCTCCATGGACAGCCAGATTATCTATTCTCTTTTTAGCGACTGTATTGCTGCGGCAAGGATACTCAGCCTCGATTCCGAATTTGTACACCAGTTGAAAGCTGCTGCCGATAGGCTTCCGAAGCCTCAAATAGGAAGATTCGGGCAGATACAGGAATGGGCCGAGGACTACGAAGAAGCCGAAATAGGGCACAGACACATTTCACACCTGTTCGGATTGCATCCCGGCAGCCTGTTTTCGGTTAGGAGAACCCCCGAGCTGGCAATGGCAGCAAGGAAGACCCTGGAAAGGAGACTGTCGCACGGCGGCGGACATACGGGCTGGAGCAGGGCCTGGATCATCAATATGTGGGCCAGACTCAAGGATGGAGAAAAGGCATATGAAAATTTGCTGGAGTTATTGAAAAAATCCACACAAACCAACATGCTGGATTCTCACCCGCCTTTCCAGATAGACGGAAATTTCGGAGGTACGGCAGGCATTGGTGAAATGCTTCTGCAATGCCATGAGGGGGGAATGGAGTTTCTCCCGGCCCTTCCGGAAGACTGGCCGGACGGATACGCAGGAGGCCTGAGGGCAAAGGGCGGTTTTACAGTCGATGTGGAATGGCAGAAAGGCAGTTTGACAAGAGCAGTTATATATTCGGATTCCGGAAGAGATTGCGCGATTTTTTCAAATCGAAAAGTATATATAAGCTGTGAAGGAAAAAGGATCGACGTCGGGCAAAACGGAGATATGTTTTCGTTCAGTACGGAAGCGGGCAGGGAATATGTCTTGACGGCATAGGATACCTGTTTAGTCTGATTACATGCAGGCTTTGCGGTAAAAGGAGGGGGAACAGCCCCTTATTTTCCTGAATGTGCGGTTGAAGGTAGCAAGGCTGTTGAAGCCGGATTCCAGAGCTATGTCGAGGATCTGCTTTTCGCTGATTTTCAACAGCTTTTCCGCCTGCCTCGCCCTGTAGCTGTTAAGATAATTTAGGAAATTCTGTCCTGTCACGTCCTTGAAAAGTCTTGAAAAATAATACTCGCTGAAGCCAACATAGGCTGAGATGTCCTTCAGGGATATTTCCGAAGGATAGTTCTTTTCAATGTATTCAAATGCGCGTTCAATCTGCTTGAACCCGGCTATTTTCCGGTTTCCTTCATTAAGCACGGATATGTTTTCCTTCGAGGCAAGGTATCGCGAAACAAGGACGATGATATCGAAAACCCTTGCATTAATTGAAAGGGCATACCCGCAATCCTTATTCTCATACTCATGGATCAATTCGAGTACACAGCGCACTATCGATTCCTGAAGTTCAGGTTCGGAGGCTTTACCGATCTTCACGGTGTTTTTCATATAAGGCCTGATATTGTTGATACCACCGAAACAATCGAGCGATGTTATGTCGAATTGTACGATATACCGCTCTCCATCTTTACTGCTGGCTGTTATTTCGTGAATATCGCCCGAAGGAACAAGCAGCAGATCGCCGTCGGAAAGCATGTATTCAGTCCCCGAAACGTTGATACGGCAGTAGCCGGACATGTTGCAGAAAAGCTCGGCGGCATTGTGCCAATGAAGGGGATATTGAAATTCCTCGATGTTATTTTTGATCAGACGGAACGGATATTGTTCCGTGAATATCTCCTTTTCGTGAAGGCCATCAAGTCTCATATCAACACCTCGGACAAATAACATAACATCCTGCCTTCAATGATATCAAAAAAGGGCGCGTCCCGCAACTGAATGCAGGACGCGCCCCGTTACTCTTTACCTTGTTACCAATCCATCTCGAGCCTGTTGCCCGTGACTTCGAAGGACGCCTTCTGTACCGGCGTACCCGTCAGTGTTATACTTCTTGCATCGGGTTGGCTGCCGCCGATATAGATCTCGAATTTCCCCGGTTCCAGGACTGCATTGCCGTCATTGTCTATCAGAGCGAGCTGGCGTGCTGTCATAGTAAAGGATACTTCCCTCTCCTCACCGGGATTGAGCTGCACTTTACTGACGCCGCAGAGCTGCCACTTCGGCACTGTGACACTTGCTTCCATATCCTTGAGATAAAGCTGCACGGTTTCCTCGGATGTGCGCTTTCCTGCGTTTTTGACTCTGACGCTGCAGGATACCGATTCGCCGGCTTTGACGCTGCTGTCGACTTTTATGGCACTGTATTCAAATCTGGTATAGCTCAGGCCATATCCAAAAGGATAAAGAGCCTCGGTCTTCATATACCTGTAGGTTCTGTTTTCCATGGAATAATCGTGGAAGTCAGGCAGCTCCTCGGTGGTAGCATAGAACGTGACCGGCAGCCTGCCCGACGGGCTGTAATCGCCGAAGAGCAGCGATGCGACCGCCTCGCCGCCGCGACCGCCCGGATACCATGCCTGTACTATTGCCGGAATGTGTTTATCTGCCCAGGTAACAGCCAGGGCGCTGCCCGAGAGCAGTACGAGCACTATCGGCTTGCCTGTGGCATGTATCTTTTCCAGCAGTTCCTGCTGCAGGCCAGGCAGGTTCAGACTCATCTTGTCTCCGCTTGCATACTCGTTTGAGGTATCGCCTTCTTCTCCTTCAATCGTAGCGTCAAGGCCCAGGCACATGACGACCACGTCGGATCTTTCCGCAGCGGCAAGCGCCTCCCCGAAGCGGTTGCGGGCCACTGCCAGACCTGCATTCTTGTCATTGTAAAGATGGCAGCCCTCTGAAAAATATATCCTCGTATCATTGCCGACTGCAGCGCGGATCCCGTCCAACACCGTCACATATCTGTCGGAGGTGCCGAAATAGTTACCCTGCAGAGCATCACGGCTATCCGCGTTGGGGCCTATAACAGCAATGGATTTGAGCTTTGCTTTATCAAGCGGCAGCAGGTTATTATCGTTTTTCAGAAGTACCAGTGATTTTCTGGCCACTTCGACGGAGAAATCGCTGTGTTCCTTGCAGCTGTTCAATTCATACGGCGTGTCGCTGAACGGAACGTGCTCCGGCTTGTCGAACATGCCAAGCTTCATACGCGTCATTACCAGCCTGGTCAGTGAGCGGTCGATGTCTTCCTCGCTGACGAGTCCTTCCTTGTGCGCGATGAGCAGGTTTGCATACATATTGCCGCAGTTGACGTCGCAGCCGTTCTTCAAGGCGAGAGCGACGGACTCGGGTGCAGTCTTTGTTACCATATGGCCTTCATGGAAGTCCTTGATCGCCCAGCAATCCGACGTCACATGGCCTTTGAAGCCCCATTCGTCCCGGAGGATGTCCTGAAGCAGTGTTTTACTCCCGCAGCAGGGTTCCCCGTTCGTCCTGTTGTATGCGCCCATGACCGATTCCACGTTAGCCTCTCTGACAAGCTCGCCGAATGCTGGCAGGTATGTCTCGCGCATATCTTTTTTTGAAGCGACCGCATTGAAATGGTGCCTCTCGCTCTCAGGCCCGCTGTGTACTGCCTAATGCTTTGCACAGGCTGCGGCTTTGAGATATTTTTTGTCGTTTCCCTGGATGCCTTTTACAAAAGCCACACCGTGCCTTCCCGTAAGGTACGGATCCTCGCCGTAGGTCTCGTGGCCGCGGCCCCACCTGGGATCTCTGAATATATTGATATTTGGCGACCAGAAGGTCAGACCCTTGTATATGTCATGATCGTCCTTACGGATGTTCTCATGATATTTTGCTCTGCCCTCGGTTGATATAACATCGGCGATTTTGAATAACAGATCCTCATCGAATGTTGCGGCTAGTCCGATGGCCTGTGGAAATACCGTTGCCACGCCTGCCCTCGCAACGCCGTGCAGCGCTTCGTTCCACCAGTTGTACGCTGGAATGTTGAGTCTCGGGATGGCCGCAGAACCGTGGACCATTTGCGTGACTTTTTCCTCAAGAGTCATGCGGGATACAAGATCTTTCGCACGTTCTTCAAAGCTAAGGCTTTCGTCCAGATAAGCAGGTTTCTTTTCCATTTTTCTTCCTCCTTAATTAGCCTGATCATTACTCTGAGTATATTCTACCCTGACTCGACACTTTTTTCCCTTCACAATTTGCTTTTATTTTTACACTTCTTGCAGTAAGCAGGCTAAAGCGAGACTTGCGTAAAGGAGTGCGGAATGAGATTATAGTAATAGTAAAACATATAATAAATGAAAAATACCACGGCCAGCAGTTAAATTTTATTCGTATGGAGGATCTGAAAATGCCGAGCAATGAAGCAAAAGACAGAGTTGAAAGCCCGGAACTGAAGAATGTACAGATAACCGATGGGTTTTGGAAAAAATATACCGACCTGGTCCTCGATACGGTCATACCG
>JAEXOR010000022.1 GCA_023439185.1 Bacillota bacterium
GCATAAATTCAATTTAGCAGAAGGGCCATATCCGGTGTTCAATTTTGCCGGAAAGGGTGTACAGTTTCAAACGAAAATACTGTTCAATCTCTGCGGTCAAACTGTTCAGTTTGACCCGGCATATTCACCTGTTGACTTTTGCATTCGATATTGCCATGTCTCATGTACTCCGTTAACCACATATTTGGGTGCTTTTCCCTTAGCCACACAGGCCATATTGTCAAGAGCGTTGAACAACATGCGTCTGAAAGCTCCAACGGTAACACCGGCCAGGTGGGGGGTAAGCAGCAGTTTTTCCCGGGCTGTGGGGGAAAGATTCAGCAAAGAATGGTCGGGAAGCGGCGGTTCCGGAGACAGCGTGTCAATGGCCGCACCGCCAAGGTGTCCGTTCTCCAGAAACTCTGCCAAGGCCGTTTGGTCTACAATTTCGCCCCGCGCGGTATTAATAAAAATGGCGCCTGAACGCATCAGACCAAACTCGCGACGGCCAATCATGCCCCTGGTTTGTTCTGTCAGAGGAACATGCATGCTGATGATTTCGCTCTCGGTAAGAAGCTCATCCAACGACCTGTATTTTATTCCCAATTCCGTCTCCGTATTTTCAGCCGCCCGGTAAACATCGTAATAATATAATTTGGCGCCCAGCATTCCCACCACTTCGGCAACCTTACGGCCGATCGCCCCCAAACCTATAAGACCCAGTTTAGTACCGTATATATCCCTCAATCCTGTTTCAATAAGCTGTCTTCTTAACTGATTATAATTGCCGGCCTTAATTTCCCGGTCAGACACCAATACACAGCGCTGTAACGCGACTATCATACCCAATATAAGTTCGGCCACCGCGCCGGCATTCTGTCCGGCATTATTTGCCACCGGCAGGAAATATTCAGCTGCGGTGTTCACATCCACCGTATCATATCCCACTCCGTCCATTTGGATCATCTTAACAGAGGGGATCGCTTTAATAACGCGGGCGGTAATTGGAGCTGGTGAAAAACCGGATAAAGCCAGCAAAAAATCGGCTCCCCGGCAGGCTTTAATAATATCCTCTTCACTAAATTGCTCCAAAAAAATGAGCTTCCATCCGTCGGGAATATCCACACCCGTTTTAACAAAGCGCTCCCTTGGTACCAGACTAACAATAGTAGACATATCCAACCCTCCAGAAAGCATATATTCTACAACCCTTTATAAACACCGGTTCCTGTGATAAAATGTCCATGTGCTGCTGCTCCTTGCCATGTTGCTAATTTTTAAAATAGTCTGCTTATTTAAAGCCATTCTATAAACTTTTCCACCCAATTCCTATTAGTTAAGGCAGACGAAAATATCGTGTAAATTTGTCTTGAATCAAAGTTAAATCAGTTTAACCCGGGGGTAAACAGCGGGATGCGCGATTTTGATTTTAGAGAATTATTGGAATTTAAACCCGAAGAGGGCACCATAACCTTAAAAGATAACCGGATGGTTTTGTTTCACGTTATCGCCCTGGATTTTATGAAAGATGAATTAATCCGCTCGTTGGGTGGGGATCTGGCCCGCGGCGTATTAACCCGCCTTGGATACAGGTGCGGTTATCACGATGCCATGATGGTAGCCAGTACTTACGGTAAAGAAATAAGGTTCATCGGTCTCGGAGCAATCATGCAAAAGTGGCGGGGCATAGGGAAAGTTTCTTTTGAAGAAGAACAGATATTTTGCCTGGAAACCGGGGATTACCGCTTAAAAGGCCGGTGGGAGAACTCACCCGAAGCGGAGTATTATATAGACAGATACGGCAAGAGCAAGCATCCCGTCTGCTGGATCTCCGCCGGTTACGCCAGCGGCTTCGTCAGTGGTTTTACCGGCCTGGATATTATCTGCATCGAATCGAAATGCATGGGCCAGGGGGACCCGTATTGCGGCTGGGAAATGCGGGCGGTAAAAAACTGGGGGGAACTGGCCGACAAGCACCTCCGTTATTACAAGGGCAACTTTAATTACAAAAGCTTGCAGACCATGCTGGCAGAGGAGAGATCCATCGACATCCACAGGCGGTTGACTCAGTTGGTGCTTGAAGAACACGGAATTGATGTTATTGCCGCCACTTTAAATGAAATTGTCAAATGCCCGGTAATCATACTGAATAAGAATCTGGACTTGATTGCCGGATGCAAAGACAATGAAATTGAAGCGCAGCAATTAATTTTTTTAAAAAAATATTTGACGGACGAACAAAAATACAGGAACAATCAACAGGTGATAAAAATTGAACAGCCGGTTGAGTCAGGCGTTGCTCCTGTTTTTGCCGTTTCCCCCATCATCGCCGGCTCAAAATCATGGGGTTTTATCGCCGTTCTTGAAACAACGGAATTAACCGAGTTGGAAATGGTGGCCATCGAGCACGCTTGCACGGTCTGCGCCATTGATAATCTAAAACAGGACTCGGCCATAGAAACAGAACTGCGTCTCAAAGGAGACCTGCTGGACGACATCTTTTCAATAAATGAAGAAAAAGATAATTACCTGGCGCATAAGGCTTTAAGGCTGGGCTGCGACCTTGCAAAACCGCACCGGGTCATGGTGGTTGACCTGATCAACGAAGGTGGCAATAAAAGAAACAGCTTTTCCCCTGACTTTATCGTGAAAATTGTCAAGTCCGGCATTGGCTCCCTGGCGGAAAAAATAGCCCCGGACAGCCTGGTGGCCGCCAGGAGGAACAGAGTAGTGATCATTATCTGCACTGACGACGCCACTATTCATATCGAATGCGCCAAACTAATCCAGGATTGGGTCGCCGGGAATATTGCGCAGTGTTCCGTCAACATAACCTGGGGTCGTGAATGCTTTGCATTAACCGAGTACAAACAATCGTTTGAAGAAGCCTGGGAAGCGTCCGACATTTTAAAAAGCCTGGGTAAGAAAAACGAGCTTGTTGGATACGATGAGCTTGGAATTTACACCATTCTTTGGGAATCGGGCAAACAAGATAAGATCAAAGAATTCGCCCTGTCAAAGCTGGGGCGTTTGTTGGATTACGACGAAAAGCATTCAACCAACCTATTAAAGACCCTGGAAATCTACCTGCAAAAAAACTGCAGCCTCAAAGAAACCGCGGCGGAAGCTTTTATCCATATCAACTCCTTAAAATACCGTCTAAAAAGGATCAAAGAACTTACCGGCCTGAACCTGGCCAGTGAGGAAGACAGGTTTCAATGTCAGCTTAGCCTGAGGTTATTAAAAACATTAACTTAAGTTTTGTACCAGCCGGCAGAAAGTTAAAGATGCCCGTGTCGGGAAATGGAAATCCAATTCCTGCCGCGGGCATTATTATATCATGTTCTAACCAACACTTATATTACCGTCCCAAGAAACAGATATTTTTACAAGTTTAACAAAAATATTACAATATAATGTTGACTTATACTGTCATCGTTGGTATCATTTAGGCATGTACAAGTTGTCGGATTTTGTCTAACTGATGGGAGGAAAGATTTTGAAGTCAACAGGTATCGTAAGGAAAGTGGATGAGCTAGGCCGCGTAGTCATCCCCATTGAACTGCGCCGTACAATGGGGATCGACGAAAAAGACCCGCTGGAGATTTACGTTGACAATGAGATGATCATTCTTAAAAAATACGAACCTGCCTGCGTGTTCTGCGGCAATGCAGCCGACGCCCAACATTACCGGGGCAAACTGGTGTGCAAGCAATGTGCCCGGGCCATGTTTGAAAATGCAAAGGTCATGTAGTATAACGATTTAATTACCGGTTAATTAATTATTAATCTAAAACCCGTCCAGGCGAATCCCGGGCGGTTTTTTTTATAGCTCCGTATAGGATCCACCGGCAGTTTGAAGTATGATAATAAAAAGGAAGGTGACAATACATTGCGTTATACTCCGAAATCAGAACTAAACAATCGGGTGGACAAGCTGCAAAAACTATTGCAAAAAAAGGATATCGACGGGGCAATAATTATTCAAAACGCGGACCTCTTTTACTTTACCGGCACAGTACAGCAGTCCCACCTCTTTATACCGGCCGAGGGTAAACCGGTATTACTGGTTAAAAAAAGCTACGAGCGGGCCCGGGAAGAATCAGCCCTGGAAGATATTACTTACCTGGACAGCCTGAAAGATATGATTGCGGTTCTTGGGAACTATGGCTACGGAAATTTTAAAACCCTGGGCTTTGAATTGGATGTGTTGCCCGCGAACCTGTACCTGCGCTATCAGAAGCTTTTTACACCGGCTAAGATAGTGGACGCCAGCCCCCTGATCCGTACCGTGCGCACGATCAAATCGGATTATGAACTGGAAATATTCAGGGACGCGGCCAAAATTAACGCAGAAGTATTCTCATTCATCAAGGATAACCTGCGGGAGGGCATGTCCGAACTGAAACTGACAGCCATCATAGACGCCTGTTCCAGGGAGAAAGGCTACCCCGGTTTTATTAGAATACGCGGATTTAATCAGGATCTGTTTCAAACCATGGTAATATCCGGGGACAACACCGATCCCAGCTATTTCTGGGGGGCGGTGGGCGGAAAAGGAGTCGGCCCCGCCTTCGCCCAGGGCGCCGGCGATAAGCTGATTGGCCGCAACGAGCCCGTTTTTGTGGATTACGGCTTTATTCTTGACGGATACATTTTGGATCAAACCAGAACTTATTGCATCGGGAAGCTGCCGGATCATCTGACCCGGGCCTACGGCACGGCAGCCGAAATCCTGAAGCAGATGGAGAAGCTGGCCAGGCCCGGGGTACCCTGCGGCAAGCTCCATGACCTGGCTTTGGAGATAGCCGGCGCCAGCCCGTTTGCCGGACATTTTACCGGCTATCCGACCCCTCTGGCATTCGTCGGTCACGGCGTCGGCATCGAACTGGATGAATTACCGGTCATCGGACACGGGTTTGAAACCCCGCTGGAGCCCGGCATGGTCATCGCTCTGGAACCCAAATTTACTTTCCCGGACGGCGCCGTGGGAATCGAGAATACCTATGTGGTAACTCAAACCGGTCTGGAAACCCTGACCGTATATGATGAGGAGATACAGTATGTATAGACCCATACCGCATACTGCGATCACAAAATATAATGTCCGATTTATAAACATGTTCTACCAAAGGACATCCTCCGCGGACACTATTGAGGTTATGAGTGAACCGGAATCCTAATTATATTAAGGTTTTAAATATTTTTTATATTCACACCACTCTGCCGGTATGAAATTTGCTTATTATATGGTTTCGAAAGATAGTTCTTTAAAATGCACAAGGAGGTGTAGCAATGAACCCATGTAATAAGCATCGCGCAGCACGTTTTGGGGATGAAATTTGTGTTCTGCTTGTCTTTTACGGTATCCTTACTCTATGGATGTTAATGTCCCTTACCGCTTTGCCGGGACTTACTCCGCGGCGCTTAAGCAATACCAGGACAGCCCCCCAAAGAATTGATCCATCTTTAATAGAACATCCGCAGCATATGTGATGTAAATCTTTCCAGCCCGACCTGTAAAGCAAGGGGAGGTTGTTATGTTTTCTTGCCGGGAAAGCATAACAACCTCCCTTTGCTTACCCCTTGTTTCTGCCACCAAAAGTTCTCCGTAATTTAACACAGTTTTTAATGCTCTTTAATTACAGTTTAATATTGCTCTGCGATAATAACAGTGATAAAAAACTCTATCTGGATAGATACCATGCCGTGCCGCTCATTTTTGAGCGGCACGTATACTATAGAACGGTTGTATAGACATCCGGACGGGAGCGCAAAAAACATCGGTCCCGGGGTGAGGAGCATGATTGATAAAGAGAGCGGCGTTCCTTATTACCGCCAGTTAATGGCCATCATCCGGCAGCAGGTGGACAACGGCGTTTATAAGGAAGGCCAGCAAATTCCCTGTGAATATGAGTTGAGCAACGCGTACAAGGTAAACCGTCACACCGTGCGTCAGGCCGTTGCCGAATTGTCCCACGCCGGTATTTTGTACAAGGTTAAGGGACGGGGCACCTTCGTGGCCAAACCGCCCCTGGACTGCCTGGATTATAAAATATCTCCCCGCAACCGCTTTACGGATAACATTCTCCAGGCGGGGAAAACACCCGGCAGCAAAATACTGCGGGCC
Source organism: Bacillota bacterium (assembly GCA_023439185.1). GTDB lineage: Bacteria > Bacillota > Desulfotomaculia > Desulfotomaculales > Desulfallaceae > BRH-c8a. The sequence goes on from JAEXOR010000022.1 coordinate 6,110, forward strand.
GCCAAAACCGCTGCGGATGAAGAAACGGCCCGGGCGCTGGGTTTGTCGCCGGGTGAAGATGTCTATGCGTTGGACATCCTCCGGCTGGTGGACGGCAGTCCCTTTTTACTGGCCGGCAATTTTCTTCCCGCCGTTCACCTGCCGGGTTTTTTGGAGCGGCTCAAAAATTTCTCCTCGCTGTTCAATACTCTGGAAAAGCACTACGGCATCATGCCGCGCAGGGTGAAATACAGCTTCCAAGCCTCCTTTCCCAGCCGGGAGGAGGCCCTGGCGCTGAAAATACCTGCCAACATGCCGGTGCTGAAAAGCCGGAGCCTGCTAAAATCCCAGGATGGCGTCCTGATTTTATATAACGACACCTGTTATCGCGGCGATCGGGCCAGAGTCGGTATTGAATGGTAAAAGGGGGCGGGGTGAAGAAAAGAAAGCTCATTTCTTTATCTGCGAATTAAATGATTAGAAAAATATTTAAAAACGAAAGGAGTATTTTGCGTGAAAAAAATCTTCTTGTTTGTGCTGACCGCAGCTTTGATGTCGTTACTTTTAGCCGGGTGTTCATCATCATCCGATTCTTCATCAGTCCGGGAACCCGATACCATCACCATTGCCTGGCTGCCCAATACAGTGGGCGAAGATCTTAAAGAAGCCCGGGACGAAATCGGCAAAGTCATTGCAGAAGTCACCGGGAAAAAAGTCGATCACAAATTAACCACCGACTACGCCATAACTATTGAGGCCATGGCCAGCGGCACCGCCCAGTTGGCCTGGGTGGGCGCCCAGCAATACATTGAGGCGCATGACAAAAACGATAAGGTCCTGCCCCTGGTGGTCAACAGCGGCGATTCCGGCACCCTGGACGACGCCCTGTACTACAGCCGGCTGGTGGTTAAGAAAGGGAACGAAGAGCAGTACAAATCCGACGCCGGTTTCTCCATTGACAACATAGCGGGCAAAACTATGTCCTTTGTTTCCACCAGCTCAACCTCCGGTTTTAAGGTACCTTCATCAGGCATCGTGGCACACTTTTCCAAACAGGACCAGTGGAAAGAACTGAAACAGGAAGAACTGCTTGAAGGCGGCAGCGACAAGTTTTTCAGCCAGGTGATTTTCGGCGGTTCTCACCAGTTGTCTCTGGTTAACGTAATTACGGATAAAGCTGAAGTCGCCGCCGTTGACGATGTTGACGTCGCCAGTTACGTTGAGCTTACTTCAGGAACGGAGAACACTCCGGGAGCTGTCTACACCGTCAGGCAGGACGCCGACCCTCCATTTGACAAACTGGCCGGATTGCAATACGTGGTCATCCAGGCCACCCCGGTTCTGAACGCCCCCATCATCGTCAATACCGAAATGCTCAGTCCGGAAACCATCCAAGCAATAACCCAAGCCCTCACCTCGGACGAAGTAACCAACAACCCCAAAATCTTCATCGCCGAAGGCGGCAAAGGGTTCTTCAATCAGCCCCAGCGTTTCCTGACCGTTGAAGATAACTGGTTCAATCCCATTAGAGAGCTGAGCAAGTAAGAAACGTCCGCAGTGAGAGGATGTTGAACATGCCGCTGTTGGAACTAAAAAATGTCACCAAATACTATAACGGAACGACTCCAGCCCTGGCCGGCGTCAGTTTCGCAGTCCGGAAGGGCGAACTTGTTTCCATCATCGGCCCTTCCGGGGCCGGCAAGTCCACCCTGCTCCGCTGTATTAACCGGATGATTGAAGTAACCGGTGGGGAAATCTACTTCGACGGAGTCCTGGCCTCAAAGGTCAAGAAAAAAGACCTGAGAAAGCTAAGGACTCAAATCGGCATGATCTTTCAGCATTACAACCTGGTGGACCGGCTGACTGTAATTGAGAATGTGCTCCACGGCAGACTGGGCTACAAGTCAACCATGGCGGGAGTGCTGGGCCGGTACAGCCGGGAAGAGAAGATGCAAGCCTACGGGATAATCCAGTTTTTGGGCTTGCACGACCAGGTTTATCAGCGCTGTGATCAGCTCAGCGGCGGCCAAAAACAGCGGGTGGGAATTGCCCGGGCGCTGGTGCAAAATCCCAAAATGATTTTATGCGACGAGCCCATTGCTTCGCTGGACCCCAACGCTTCGCGGATCATCATGGACCATCTGAAGAACGTGGCCGCACAAATGGGCATCACCATGATCGTCAACCTGCACCAGGTAGATGTGGCCCTGAAGTATGCGGACAGAATCATCGGCGTTAATCAAGGGAGCATTGTTTTTGACGGTTCGCCGGGTGAACTGACGGCAGGAAAGATTGCGGACATATACGGTTCGGAGTCCGGCGAACTGATTATCGAACCGGGAGAAAGAAATGCCAGCTGACATTTTTATCAAACGAAGGAACGGGAGCCTGCTCTTCTTTGGTATATTGGTCGTGTTGACCGCAGGCTCGATAGTAATTACCCAGTATGACGTGCTGAAGGGTTTTACCAGTATTTTTAAAGCCTTTTACTGGGGGGTCACCAATTTTTATCCCGATGCCGACTCGTTGGAGAAACTGCCTGCTATTCTGGTGAAACTACGGGAAACAGTGCTGATGTCCATCGCCGCCACCACCGTGGCCGCAGTTTTTGCCCTGTTTTTAGCCCTGGCCGGCTCCCGAACCACCAGTATCAACAGTGTTTTTAGTATCGCCAGCCGGGGCATAGCTTCACTTTTTCGCAATATCCCCCTGGTGGCCTGGGCCATGGTTTTAATGCTGGCCTTCAGCCAAAGCCCGCTGACCGGTTACCTGGCCCTGTTTTTCGGCTCCCTGGGGTTTCTCACCAGGGCATTCATCGAAACCATTGACGAAGTGGGCAGCAGCCCCGTGGAAGCCCTGCAGGCCACCGGGGCCGGTTATTTCCACATCATCTTTCAGGCGGTATTGCCTTCGGGCATGCCCCAGATGATCAGTTGGTTGTTATACATGATTGAGACCAACATCCGCGACGCCACCCTGGTGGGCATTCTCACCGGTACGGGGATCGGGTTTTCCTTTCAATTATACTACCACAGGTTTGATTATCATGCCGCAAGCCTGGTGGTGATTCTAATCGTAATCACGGTTATTGTCATCGAATCCATATCCAATATGATCAGAAGGGTGATCCTGTGATGCAAGTTGAAGAGTCAATCAAAACCTGGGGACAACTAAGCAGCAACGAGAGCATGACCCGGAACAAAATAATCGCCGTCAAACCCCTGAACAAGGCGGTTCTTGGGATACGGGCGGTTCTGCTGGCTTTAACGGTGTTGACCGTATATGCCCTGGCCACCCTTGATTACCGTAGTGTTGATATTTACACGGCGGTGGCGGATACAATCAGTAATTTTAAATTAATGTTTCTGCAGCCGTATTCACACCGTTTGAGCCTGTGGGAAGCGCTTTACGGAGTGGTGATCACTTTGGGCCTGGCATTTTTAACCACCCTGTTTGGCGCCGTCATCGCCCTGTTTTTAGGTCTTTTGGCCGCCCAAAATCTGGCGCCGAAGCTGGTTACCAATTTAATCAAAGGTTTTGTGGCTTTTATCAGGGCGGTGCCCACAATCCTGTGGGTATTGATTTTTGCCGTGGCCGCCGGACTGGGCAGCGCGGCGGCAGTCATCGGCATGACCTTCCATTCAATCAGCTATCTGACCAAAGCCTATTCCGAGTCCTTTGAAGACCTGGACGCGGACGTTATCGAAGCTTTAAAAGCCAGCGGCGCCAACTGGTGGCAAATTGTTTTCCAGGCGGTGATACCGTCTTCCGTTACCTATTTATTATCCTGGACTTTCCTGCGTTTTGAAATTAACTTTGCCAATGCCGTAGCCATGGGCGCCGCCGCCGGAGCGGCCGGAATCGGCTTTGATTTGTTCATGGCCGGGGAATATTATTTCGATCTGCGGGAAGTGGGGTTAATCACTTACTTGATCCTGGGTTTTGCCGTTTGCCTGGAGATGTGTTCCACAACTATGAAAGCCAGGTTCCAAAAGAAATGATGATCACCGGGAGGTGGAACAGCCAATGGAATTGCAGGACGTACTAACCCAGGGGGATTTTGCGCTGTGGCAGGAATTAGCCCGGGGCATTGCCGGGCGGCACGAGGTTAAGGTGGTGCAAAATCCGGATACCTGCCTGGTGATGATGCAAGCCCTGGACAGCGTGGGCGGCACCCCCTTTTGTCTGGGCGAGGTGCTGATCAGTGAGGCTGCGGTGACTGTCAACGGGATCAAAGGTTACGGCCTGGCCCTTGAGGATGAGCCCGCCCGGGTGCTGTGTTTTGCGGTGATTAATGCGGCTCTGGCCGCCCGGGTGCCCGAGGAACAAGAAATTTTAGGCGCCATCGCCGCGGAAAAAGAACGCCTGCTCCGAATCCAGCGGCGAGAAGAAAGTTTTGTGGCCGGAACAAAAGTCCGTTTCGACATCATGGAGGGATAACTGATGAATGCAGCCTTTGAGTCCGGCTTCAACAGGGTGTTTGACACCCAGCGCATTTACCGGCTAATGCTTGACGCCATGGCCAGGCCGGGCAAAATTATGGTGCTTCCGCGGCCGGAGCTTTACCCTCCGGCGGGCATAACTTCCTATGCCGCCGGAGCGGCTTTCACGTTATTGGACGGTGAAACCACCTTTGCCCTGCTGCCGGACAGCGATTTGCCAAGACAATATATTTGTTTGAACAGCGGATCCCGGGTAGAGGAATTATCCCGGGCACAGTTTATCATCCTGGACGGCTGGGTTGATTTTCCGGCCCTGGCGGGCCTGTGCCGGGGCGACCTGCTTTTTCCCGAACGGGGGGCGACACTGATTATCATGGTGGACGCCATTGCCGAAGAAGGGGGCGGATTGCGGCTGACCCTGCGCGGTCCCGGGGTGGACGGCGTCAGGACACTGGCCATAAAAGGTCTGTGCCCGGCCAATATGCACCGCGTGCGGGAACTGAACCGGGAGTTTCCCCTGGGCGTGGACCTTATTTTAACGGACCAAAACGGCACCCTAGCTGCTTTGCCCCGTTCCTGCGCCGTGGATATTGAAGGGAAGGTGGACTGCTGATGGGCTACGTGGCGGTGTCCGGAGGTTCGGAGGCCATTTTAAAGGCGGAAGAGTTGGTCGCTTACTTCCGGCTCAAGGGAGATTCCGCCCCGCTGGAGGTGGGCCAGATTAAAGAACAGCAGCGGCTGGCGGTGGATAAAGTGATGGGGGAAGGCGCCCTGTACGCTCCCACCATTGCCGCCCTGGCTTTAAAGCAAGCCGAGGGGGACAATATCGAAGCTTCCTTTATCGTGCGCGCCTACCGGGCCACCCAGCCCCGGCGCTATGTCTCGCTGCCGTCCGATACCGGGGAAATGAAAATAATCAGGCGCATTTCCGGCGCTTTTCAGGATATTCCCGGGGGCCAGATCCTGGGGCCGACCAGAGACTATACCCAGCGACTGGTGAATTTCTCCCTGCTGCATGAGGACCAGGACAGCGTACGTGATTTTCTTATGGGTCTGGATGTACAGATGTCCGCACAGCAGCTTCCCGATACCTTCCCCAAGGTGGTGGAATTGCTGCGCCGGGAGGGGCTGTTGGTGGAACCGGCAGACGCCGGCGGCGGTCTGTGCGACATCACCAGGGAGAGCATTTCCTTCCCGTGCCGGCGCTCCGCCAAGCTGCAGTCCCTGGCCCGGGGGGAGACCGGGGCTATGATGGCCCTGGCTTACAGTTCCATCCGGGGGTACGGCGACATCCATCCCTACCTGGGGGAATTGCGGGTGGGTACAGTGCCGCTACGCATCAACCGCCCGGATTCCGGCGAACCGGTGTATGTGGGCAGGATTCTGGTCACCGAAGCTGAGATCATCGCCCGGTACGATGAGGGGGATAAGGGCGGCAAGCCGCGACTTACCCTGGGTTACGGCCTGTGCTTCGGACATAACGAACTGAAGGCCATTTCCATGGGCATCCTGGACCGCACCCTGCTCAGCCGGTCCCCCCATAAAGCGCCGGCGGAGGACGAGGAGTTTGTTTTATACCATATCGACGGCATCGAGTCCTCGGGCTTTGTGGCCCACTGGAAACTGCCCCATTACGTGACCTTCCAATCCACGCTGGACCGCCTGCGCAAGACCCGGCGGCTTAAGGAGGATGAAGATGCTCCGGCAGCAGAAGACAAGCGGTGATCAGACCCGCGGCTACAATTTCGCTTTTTTGGATGAAAACACCAAAAGGGAAATCCGGCGTAAAGTTTTAAAGGCGGTGGCCATTCCCGGCTACCAGGTGCCCTTCGCTTCACCGGAACTGCCCATTGCCCGGGGCTGGGGCACCGGCGGCATTCAAATCACCATGTCCATTATCGGGCCGGACGACGTGCTTAAGGTAATCGACCAGGGCTGCGACGGCGGCGTAAACGCGGTGAATATCCGCAACCTGCTGGTGAAAACAACCGGGGTCGCCACCACCTTCGATACCAAAGCGGCCACCATCGTGCAGACGCGGCACCGGATACCCGAGGAAAAAATGCGCGGGGATCAGATCCTGGTCCTCCAGGTGCCCATCCCTGAGCCGCTGCGTTACGTGGAGCCCAGCGAGGTAAAAACCAGGGAAATGCACGGCGAAATGGACTACAGCCGGATGTGGGTCTTCCTGTATGAGAACATCGTCAAATGGGGGGAGATTACCATCGGCGCCCGTTATCCGTCCCTGGTCAACGGCCGCTATCTCATCGACCCGTCGCCCATACCGCGCTGGGACGTGCCCAAGCTGGACAACGCGGATACGTTATATCTTTTCGGCGCCGGCCGGGAAAAAAGGATTTACGCCGTCCCGCCCCACACCAGGGTACAGCCGCTGGAATTTGACGATTTTAAATTCCGGGTGGAGGATTTTGACGGCCACCGTTGCGTGCGCTGTGGCGCATCGCATACCTATCTCAACGAAATCACCGGCGGTGAAAACGGCCGCAAAACATACGCCTGCTCCGACAGCAGTTACTGCGACAAGCTCCGGCAGGCCCGGAAGGAAGGAACCGACTGATGACGGCGGGAGAAAACACCGTGCTGGAGGTTAACAACCTAACCAAGCTGTACGGAGACGGCTGTCCCCATTGCCTGGACCTCACCGGTCCGGAATACGGCGTCAGCGCCTGCCCCCGCTGCAATACCCTGGTGGCCTGCGGCGGCGTCAGTTTAACGCTGGAGCAGGGCGAGATACTGGGCATTGTGGGGGAAAGCGGATCCGGCAAAAGCACCCTGGTGCGCTGCCTGTATTTTGACGAAAAGGTTTCCGGCGGGGAATGCTATTTCAGCGCCTTTGACGGCGGACGGACAAATATTTTCACCCTGTCCGCCCAGAATAAACGGGCCATCCGCAACCACATGATGGGCATGGTGTACCAGAACCCGCTGCTGGGCATCAAGCCCCATTTTACCGCCGGCGGCAATGTGGCGGAAAAATTGTTGACCGCCGACGTATATAATGTTTCCTCCATCAGAAAGCGGGCGGCGGAACTGCTGGGGCGCACCGAAGTGCCCCTCAGCCGGATGGATGATTTTCCGGCCAATTTCAGCGGCGGGATGCAGCAGCGGGTGCAGATTGCCAAAGCCCTGGCCAATAATCCACCGGTACTTTTTCTGGACGAGGTGACCACCGGACTGGACGTTTCGGTACAGGCCCGGGTACTGGATTTAATCAAGGAAATTCAGCGGGAGTTAGACATCGCCATGCTAGTGGTGTCCCACGACCTGGGGGTTATCAGAATGCTGGCGGACCGCACCGCCGTAATGAAAAACGGCCGCATCCTGGAAACGGGACTTACGGATCAGATCCTGGAAGACCCTCAGCACCACTATACCCAGCTGCTGGTCCATTCCATGCTTTAAGGGGGTTGGCATGCTTAATCAAAATGAAATCCTGGCGGTCAGAAAACTATTCAAGCAGTTTACCCTGCATGTCCTGGGCGATAAGGTTATTACCGCCTGCGAGAACGTCAGCTTCGTACTGCAGCAGGGGGAGTTCCTGGGCCTGACCGGACCCAGCGGCGCGGGCAAATCCTCGATCATCAAATGCATCTACCGCACTTACCTGCCCACTGCGGGCAGTATTATCTACCGCCACCGGGACGGGCGGGAAACAGACCTGGCCGGCGCGCCGGAGCGGGAAATAATCCGGCTGCGCCGGCTGGAGATCGGCTACGCCAGCCAGTTTTTAAAAGTAATGCCCCGGGTGCCGGCGCTGGACGTGCTGGCCGAGGAACTGGGCAAAAAAGGTTGGGATATGGAACAAGCCAAAGCGAGGGCCGGAGAGTACCTGGAAATGATGAACATTGACCGCACTCTGTGGGACGCCTACCCGTCGACCTTCAGCGGCGGCGAGCAGCAGCGGGTGAACCTGGCCCGGGCGCTGATTACCGGGCCGCGGCTGCTGCTGCTGGACGAACCCACCGCTTCCCTGGACCATGAAACAAAACAAACCGTGGTGCGGGTATTGACGGAAGCCAAAAAGAGCGGCACCAGTATTATCGGTATTTTTCACGACCTGGACGTCATGCGTCGCCTGGTGGACAGGGTATTTGCCATGCAGGCGGGCCGGTGCGATAATGCCGAAGTAAGGCAGGGTGTGGGATGAACAAAAGAACTTTACTGATTACCAACGGCCGGGCGGTACTGCCGGATCGCGTACTTGACAACGCGGCGATTTACATGGCAGACGGCGTCATCCAACAGGTGGGTAAAGGCGCGGGCTTCACTGCCCGGGCTGCGGATACCGTGATCGACGCCGACGGTGGATATATCCTGCCGGGGCTGGTTGATCTGCACAGCGACGCCATCGAAAAGGAATTGGAACCGCGGCCGGGAGCTTATTTTACCACGGCGCTGGCGTTCAGTGAACTGGAAAAAAAGCTGGCCGGGCATGGCATCACCACCATGTTTCATTCATTTTCCCTTGCCGGGGCGGAATACGGGGTGCGCAACGACGACGGCGCGGCAACCGCCATTCGCCAAATAGCGGCGATAGCCGGAAACCGCTCGCTGATCCGCAACCGCATCCACCTCCGCTTTGAGATCACCAACTACCAATGCCTGGATATCATTATGTCCCTGCTAGCGGACAGGATGGTTAACCTGTTATCCTTTATGGACCATACCCCCGGGCAGGGACAATACCCCACCCTGGAGGATTACCGCTACTACATGGAAAAGACCTACCATCTGCCCGGCAGCGCCATAGAGGATAATATCGCCATGAAGGAAGATGGCCGGGCCAAGTCTCAGGAATGCGTCGAAAAACTGGGGGCGGTCGCCCGGGAGGCGGGAATTCCCATTGCTTCCCACGATGACGACAGTCCCGGACGGGTTGCTTATTATAAGGGTCTGGGGGCCACCATCAATGAATTCCCCATCAACCTGGAAACAGCCCGGGCTGCTCACTATGGCGGCAACTATGTCTGCGTGGGCGCGCCCAATATAGTGCGGGGCGGTTCCTCGGGCAAAGGGATGCGGGCAGTTGAAGCCATCGCGGCCGAATCGGCCAGGGTGATTTGTTCCGACTATTATCCTCCGGCCATGCTACAGTCTGTTTTCATGCTGGCCAGCGGTATGCTGAGCCTGCCCGAGGCGGCGCGTTTGGCGACCCTGGAACCAGCCCGGGCAGTGGGGCTGGACCGGCTGGGCAGCCTGGAGGAAGGCCGGTGGGGAGACGCCGTGGTGGTCAACATGCGGGGCGACGTTCCCGTGATCACCAGGACGGTGGTCAGCGGGTTGCAGGTTTACGGGGTTGATTACAGGACACCGATAACGGAGGGATTACAGAGTGAAAATTGCCGGTTTTGCCATCAATGCTGACGCCGCCAGAGTGGACGGCAGTCCTGACGCTTTAAGGGAGGAACTTAATTACTACGCCGGGCTGGGCTTTACCCACGTGGAAATTGCCCCCCACGGCGCCGGCGCCATGTTCAACGGACGGCTGAACAAAGAGAGAATGAAGGGATTGCTGGCCCTGCTGGCGGGTTACCCCTTTCGCTATGTAGTGCACGGCCCCAATCCCATGAACCTGATGAACATGGAAGCCCTCGCTGTGGAAAAGCGCATGTTTGTATCCACCATTGAGTTTACGGCGGCACTGGGGGCCGGCGTCATGGTCTACCATGCGGGCCGCTTCCTGCCGGAGGAAAAGTTCCTTCTGCCCGGGGCGGAAATGCCGGCTTTGGAAACTCAAAAGGCCATGCTGGACATGGAGCGGTCGCTGCTGGGGGAGATGGGGGATCTGGCGGCGCAATACGGAGTGACCATCGCCGTGGAAAACGCCCGCCCCTTCCTTGATGCCAGCCATTATTGCTACGGGGAGTTCCTTGACCAACTGGGTAACGTAATCCGGGAGATCAACCATCCCCGGGTGGGAATTACCCTCGACCTGGGGCATGCCTACCTGGCCGCCCGCCACTATCACTTCGATCTGCTGGCCGGGGTGGAAGCCGTTGCCCCTTACGTCAGGCATATTCATTTACACGATAATTTCGGTAAAATCTGCGCCTCTTACGAAAAAAAACAGGCTGAAATGGCCGCCGTTGGGCGTGGGGACATGCACATGCCCATCGGCTGGGGGGAAATTCCCGCCGGGGACGCCCTGGCGCGGCTGGATGATTTCAACGGGGTAATCACCCTGGAAATGCGTCCCCGCTACAGCACTTTTTACGGTGAAGCCCTGGCCAACGCCAGAGCCTTGGTCTATGGGAAAGGGAAGCAGGGGGCCGGGTTTCATTGGTGCCCGGGGAAAAGGCAGGCA
>JAEXOR010000038.1 GCA_023439185.1 Bacillota bacterium
GTCCCCTTGCTCCCCTGGCAAACCGCCCCCAAGAAAACCGTCCCCCTGCTTCCCCAGATCTGGTTGTCCGGCCGGCCAGCATAAATGATTTGCCGGATATTATGTTCCTCTATCGTGACCTGGATGGAGCTTACGGTCACACTACAGCCGGTAGCGAAGCAGAGCAGGAAAAGCTCTGGGAGCAGGTAAACGCCGACCCCCGCCAGCGTATCCTGGTGGGGGTGAAGGACCAACGGATTATCGGCACGCTGACAGTGATCATCATCCCCAATCTCGGGCACCGGGGCAGTCCCTGGGCGGCGGTGGAAAATGTGGTGGTGAACGGTAACTTCCGGGGGCGGGGCGTCGGCGCGCGCCTCATGACCGAGGCCGGACGGATAGCCCGGGAGCATGGCTGCTACAAAATAGTTTTAACCAGCAATCTCAGCCGCCGGGACGCCCACAATTTTTATTCCAGACTGGGCTGGCGCATGACCCACGCCGGTTTTTCCCTGGAGCCAACTGTTTAATACAAAGCTCCGTCCAAACCATTTACTACCTCTATACCGGAAACCATACCATCCTTAATCAGGTAGAGAATACTTTTTGTGCCCTCCGGTGTAAAGGCATAGGCAGAGTCGTAATCGTCGCCAAACCAGGCTTCATCGTAGGACAGGATGCCGTTATTAACTTTCTTCAGATCCGTCGGCAACCAGAAATCCCAAAGTTTCTCCTCGGGATCGCCGATGGCGACGCCGGTGCTCTTATAGCCTTCCCTGGCGGCCCGGATGCTATATACGGAATACACTCCGTCGGTATTATGCAGATATTTTACCTGCAGGCCATCGCTCTCCACCACGGTGGCCATCCCGAAGCTTTCAGCCCTGAAAGTCTCGCGGCTTTTCTCCCTTAAACCTGTGCCGAAGGGGAAATCGACCGGATACGCGTTTAGAGACAGGGTGAGTTCGGGATCGTCCCCGGGGACTGAGATATGAAACGTCCCGCCCCTGTGGCTCGCCAGGTAGGTCAGGTGCCGGCGCATGTTAGCCGCCTCATCTGCGGAAAAACGCGCGTCCAGGCCGGCGCTGTAAAGTGTGCTGTTATCCTTCCACTGCCGCAACACAATATCGCTAATCATCTCGGTATAAGCACCGTCGGCGGTGAGAAAAGCTTTTGCAATATAATAATCGCGCAAGATTTGATCATCGCTGTCCGCCGGCATGTCGCTCAGTGCGGCGTCGCGCAGGGCGCCCCATAAGGGGTCCCACCACCTGCCGCCGTAGACTTTTTCCAGTTCGGACCAGGTGCTTTGGGTAAATTTTTCCAGACAGGGCAGCAGGTCATAGGCACTAACATTTTCCCCGACCAGTAGTTTAGGCATATAGTCATGTATATCACCGGTGGACGCTGCAAACAGTTCTGAAGGCAGGCCGTAGACTTCTGTACGCGCAAAGCTGTCCAGCGTGGCCATGCTGTGCTCAAATACTTGCTTGACAAAGACAAGGGCTACTTTCGCCGGATCAAGCCTTGACACATCCTTGCCGGCGTCGCAATCTGCCTGCAGAGCGGCATAGTATTCACTTGAAGGCGTCCCGTCCTCATCAGGAAAATAAGGATAAACAATGCCGATTTCGTCCCGCCAGCGCTCCACGCACCAGATACCTTTTTCACCCTGTGTCACGGGCTGGGAGAGGACCAGGGTCCAGACCTCTTCCTTGCTGCCGTTATATGCGTATGGGTAGTAACTGAAGAAAATGTGTTCGCTGTCGTAGGTATAGGTTCGGTTGAAAAATTCCTCGTCGCTGTAAGCGGTCAAGCTGTTGCGCCCGACTATATCGCTTTTAACGAAATCGCCGACGGCTGATAAAAGCGCGTTAAATGCCTCATAATCCTCCGGGAGGACCTGCATGTCGGTGGCCCGGGCGAAACCGTAATAGTACGTTTCGTCTCTGGCGATAAAGTTCAGCCCGCTGCCGTCGGAGCATAAAAACTGCTCGTACTGCGCCTCGGTGTACCTGACAATGCCGAACAGAAAGCCCATACCGTCGTGTTTTTCAAATGTTGATTTTTGATAGACACGGATGAGCATAGTATCGTCATCGTATTCTACCGGGTCAATAAGCAATTGCTCCGCATACTCATTCGGTATGGCGATGGTCACGCCGGCCCGTTCGTACAGGGTCACGTCTTGATCATTGTTCCCGCCGGCTCCGGTAAAGGTACAACCCATGGCGGCGGCTATTATAACAGTCACCGCGAGCAGTGTATGCAACAGCATTCTCGGCTTACGGGCAATCATTGTAATTCTTTCTTTGATTCCCGCTTTACCTGACGTCATTGTTGTGGCGCCACAGAGCAGATCGGATGGTTTCGCGCGCTGCGTGATCATATCGATCAGCATATTTCCGTAGGCCATGCGGTGTTCATCTCCGATGCGCTTCAAGGTGCTGTAATCACAGGCTATCTCGCAGTCCCTTCTGGAAAGCACCGCCGCCCACCATACCAGGGGATTGAACCAGTGCACCGCCAGGCATAGGCAACGCAGGTAAGACCAGAGATGGTCTCCGTGCCGGTAATGGGTCTCTTCATGGGCCAGAATGTATTTCAGAGCCTTGTCTTCCGTCAAGCTGTCCGGATGAATATATATGGCCGGGCGTAATAGTCCAAACAAACAGGGGGATTTTACAAAGCTCGTCAAATACACCGGAAGCCGACTGTTTTCAATTTCGGCAGCCTGCCGTGTTTTCCGCAGCCTGGCATAAAACCATATATTTTGCAGTACAAGCCAAACCCCCATGGCAACAACGCCAAATAACCATACGTTGTAGAGGATATCATGCAACGAGATCTTTTCATTTTGCTTGCCGACAGAGACAGGCTGAGTGTTTTGCCCGGAATAGGGTATAGTTTCTGAATCTCCCGCAGCAATCCTGGCATCAGTTATCTCAGCGGCTTCGTAATGAGGCAATACCGCGGGACTTTCAGTTCTTTCCGTCTGACTGCTTAATTCAACTATATTCAGTACACTTAAGGAACTGTCTAATATGGAAAACGGTATCAGAAGCCTGACGGCTACCAACAGCCATAAAGCATATTGCAGCCGCAAACTGATTTTCCCTTTAAAAAAATGACGCAAAAGGATGAGCACCGTAATCAAAACTGAAGAAGTGATGATAGTTTCCAGCATTTTATTTCACCCTTTCCGTCTTATCCAGAATAGCCCGCAGCTCTTTAATTTCTCCCTGAGAAAGATTATTTTGGTCTACCAGTGTGTTCACCATCATACCCAGACTACCGTTAAAAAGCCGGCTGAGAAAACTTTCAGTTTCCGCCAGCACAACTTCGGACCGCTCAACAGCAGGATAATACCGCCTGGCTTTGCCGCCATCCTCAAAAAAAAGATATCCCTTCGTCTCCATGCGGCTGATCAGGGTTTTGGTGGTGCTTTTAGCCCAACCGGTTTTATCTTCCATTGCCTTTGCAATTTGGGTCACCGTCAGGGGAGCCTGATCCCAGAGGTACTCCATGATCACCCATTCACTGTTGGATAAGCTTATTTCATTTTTTTCCGCCATTATGCTCACCTCAATACAGGTTACTATTGTAACCCATTGTATCCCAACAGGTTACAGGTGTCAACCTTTTTGGAACGAACTTTGTTGATGACATTCCCGACTAAAAGAAAATCGCCTACTGATGAAGCAAATTCGTCAATAGGCGGGCTACCGTCGATTTGATTTTAATGTGGCTTGCTATTATTGACCGGGAGCTTCTTCGGCAACAACATTCCAGCCGACCCCATATTTATCTGTAACCCCGGCATGAAATGCGCTGTAAAATGTTTTCGTTGGAGGCAGCGTGATTATGCCGCCTTCCTTGAGCAGATCAAAATAACTCTGCGCTTCTTTTGCGGCGGGTACGACAGCGGTTAGCTTGACCATATTCCCTTGTGTCGGGGGCTGTACCTCGTCAGCAAACCAAAAATTCGTACCGCAAATTTGCATTTCAGCATGCACAACCCACTCGCTGAGATTTTCCGGCGGTTCGCTAATGCCATCGGGAATATAATCCCCATAAGGAAGCAACATTTTAACCTCGCTTTGAAACACACGCTTGTAAAACTCCAAAGCGTCTTTGCAGTTTCCGTTAAAAGTAATATAGGGCGTGATCATGGTTGAACTCCTTATTCTTTGTTATTCTTCATCTTCTCCTCAAGAATCCGGCTGCGGTCCTCAAAGCTAACCTCCCGTACAATTTGATGCAGCATCCATATGTAGCCGAAGGGATCGGTAAAAAGCGCGTTGATTACGCCGAAATCAGGAAGCTCAGTAATCGGCTGAATCTCTGTACAATCTGCCTCCATCGCCTTTTTATATGTGGCGGCAATATCCGGCACGAGGATATTTATCCACATCGGCTTCGGGTCGCCCGGCTTTGGCGCAATAAGCTGATACTCCGGATTTTCGTCCAAAAGATGAAACCTTGTGCCGTACATGGTGAAAACCGCCTCATTCAAGCCTTTTTCGTAGTTTGTGACCTCAACGCGCTCCGTTTCAAATACGCTCTCGTACAAAGCCAGTGCCTTGAGGCTGTCGCTCACAACCATATCAATTTCAACACCAACCATGTGATTACCCTCCAACCTGTATTTTTTAATTATAAACCCTCGTGTTACTATTTTTTCCCGCAAACTGCGTTATCAGACACCATCAATTTTCTGGAGAGTGTAAGCGTCTCGTTGTCGAACACTACGAGATATACAGCCATGCCGTTATTCACTAAGAAATCGCTGATAGCGGATATTGCAACCGCAAGAGCCTCGTCCTTCGGATAGCCGTAAATGCCGCCTGATATCAACGGAAAGGCTATTGACCGGCAGCCGTTTTGCTGCGCCAGCATCAGCGAATTTGTGTAACATGAGCGCAACAGTTCGGCTTCGCCGCGGCGGCCGTCATGGTAAACAGGCCCGGCGGTATGGATAACATACTTCGCGGGCAAATTGAAGCCGTCTGTGATGACCGCCTGCCCGGTGGGACATTTGCCGATTTTATCGCAGGCGGCCTGCAGTTCCGCGGCGCCCGCCGCGCGGAAAATAGCGCCGCACACCCCGCCGCCCATCTTGAGCGCGGTATTGGCGGCGTTGACCACCGCGTCAACCTCCATTTTTGTGATATCGTTACGGATTATTTCAAAGGACATAACAACAACCTTCTTTCGTCAAACAGTTACTGCAACTCCGCTGCATCAACACATTTTGTTAATTCTATCATAGACTGCATTTTAGCTCCATTATTTAGAGACGAAAAACGCCCTGAAGCAGATTCTCATGTGCATGCTTCAGAGCGTTTTATTTTGTGCGCTTTCAATTATTCACAGTAGATCAGCACCGCGTCCCGCAGGAACGGCGCGCAACCGGGCGCGATTTGGTCGTAATAAGCGGTAAACCTGGGATCTTCCACATACATCTGCGTTACGCCGATATGCGCTTCTTTGCTGTAATGATCCCAAAAGAAGCAGAGCCACTTTTTGTGCAACGCACAGGCTTTTTGGGCCAACGGACCGGCGGGGTCGCCCAGTTCAAAAGCTGCTTTGAGGGTTTCTTCGACCTCCTGCCTGAGTTTTTCCACCTCGGCATACTGTTCTTTGCTCATACCGCGTACTTTGGCGTTAGAACGATCAACCGTATCGTCTCCGTACTTCCTGCGGACTTCCTCACCATATTGCTGCTCATTGTCCTCGACCAGCTTTTGAATGAAGCCCTCGAATTTTTCATCGTCCGTCATAGTCATTTCCCCCTTAGCCGTTTTTAAAGTTTTCTCCACGTTGGCAATCAGCGCGTCAATTTGCCGCCGTTTTGCCCGTAAGTCCGTTAAATGGCCTTCCAGCGCCGCCTGCCTATCAAAATTTGAAGCAGCCAGGATACTCCTGATTTTTTCCAGCGGCACACCCAGTTCCCGGTAAAAAAGGATTTGCTGCAGCCGGTCTATCTCATTTTGCCCGTAGATACGATAGCCATTGGAACTGACCCTGACAGGGGTAAGCAATCCGAATTGATCATAGTAACGCAGCGTCCGGGTGCTGACCCCCGCTAATTTGGCCAGTTTGTTGATGGTGTACTCCATTTCCCACCTCCTGCAAATACAATAAACTATTACGTTACGTTAATGTCAAGCGGTTATAAATAAAAGTAATGTTAACACCTAACAGTTTGATTATTTTCTATGCGGTATAATAAAATCCGTTGTAGCTTTTTTAATGCCTGTGGGGTATTACAAATGAAGGGAGGTTTGCCGGGTGGATTTGGAGTCGCAATGCACGGCGACCGCAGAGTCAGTTGTGAAGAAACATGCGGATATGGTTTATCGGCTGGCATTTGCCCAGGTACGTTCCAGAAGCGACGCAGACGATGTCTTTCAGAAGGTGTTCCTGCGATATGTTCAAAGCAAACCATCCTTCGAAAGCGAAGAACACGAAAAGGCATGGCTTATCCGCGTTACGATTAACTGTGCCAAAAAACACTGGTCATCCGCCTGGTTCCGTAGAACGGTGCCGCTGAAGGACAACCACGTCTTTGAGCTTCCAGAAGAAAACGGGCTTGACGAAGCCATGCGGAAACTTGCGCCAAAATATCGCTCGGTAATCCACCTGTTCTATTACGAGGGATATTCTGTTGCCGAGATCGGCGGCATCCTTGGTGTCAGGGAATCCACTATCCGTACGCAGCTTACCCGGGCGCGAGTCAGGTTATCAGAAATAATGAGAGGAGATTTATGATGCTTGAAAAAACATATCAGAGTATGAACAACCAAATTACACCCAGCCCCGGGCTGATTGCCGATACTCTTAATCTGATAAACAGTTCGAGCAGGAAGACTCACACCAATACAAAGCAAATATTCCGCAGACCGGTTGCCGTAACGACAGCAATTATACTGTGCCTTGTGCTGGCAACACCGGCTTTAGCGGCCGGCGTCCCTGCAGTCTATAATCTGATGTACCTGGTATCGCCGACAGTCGCACAGTATTTTGTTCCTGTCCGGGAGTCCTGCGAGGACAACGACATCCGCATGGAGGTCGTCTCTGCGTATATCCATAACAACACGGCGGAGATATACATAACGATGCAGGATCTCGCCGGCAACCGTATAGATGAAACCACAGACCTGTTTGACAGTTACTCCATTCATCGCTCATTTGACTCCAGCGCCACCTGTCAGCGCGTCGGATACAACGCCGAAACTAAGACAGCCACATTTTTGCTCCTGATCACTGAGTGGGGAAACCACGACATCACAGGGAGCAAGCTCACGTTTTCCGTACGGGAATTTCTCAGTCACAAGATCATACTGGAAGATATTCCGGTGGATATATCCCTCTCTAGCGTAACTGAAGCGGCAGAAACACAGATAGTCGATCTTATCGGCTGGAGCGGGAGTAGATTATCCTCAAGTAATGAATCTAAAAATGCCGTGCTCGTCCCACAAAAGTCAATCTGCAGCCCTGCTGAGGGGCTCGATATAACGGCAATCGGATATGTAGACGAAAAGCTGCATATACAACTCGCTGCCACCGATAAGCTGGCGTATGATAATCACGGATATTTTTATCTTATGGACGGGAACGGTGAGCACCGACTGTACGATTACAGCGCCTCCTTTGCGGAGGGTATAAACAGCGACGGCCGGGTTGATTACCAGGAATTTATATTTGACATCCCCCAAAGCAAACTTGAAAGCTACACCCTATACGGTTCATTCTATACAAGCGGATTGAGAACCGAAGGAAACTGGCGGGTTACTTTCCCCCTAACTGCTGACTAAAGGGTTTCCAAATGTTAGTTAAACTGAGAAGGTGGTATAATTCGTTAACTGAGGTAAGAACGTTGCTTAATTACAAAAAACCCGCATTTTGGGTGTTGATAACAGCGGTTATAGTGGTTATCTTGACTTCAGTATTTTAAAGAAATCGGTATTGACGGCGTGGTAGGCTCCGAATCATGGCAAGTCCAGTTGGTGATGAAAAAATAATCAACTGAATTAATTAACATAATCATTGACAGATTTTAGCTTTGCAATTAAAATAAATTAATAATCATTACAAAGTAAGAATTATTATTTTTATGTTTTATTACTACATTCACAACGGAAGAGGACAAATCCATGCAACGATCCTTTGAGGAACTAGCCAAGGAATTGCTAAAGAGAAATATCAAGCCCTCGCACCAGAGGATCAAGGTGTTGGAATATCTTATCTCCAATCAATGCCATCCCACGGTGGACAAGATCTTTAATGATCTGCATCAAGAAATCCCCACCCTGTCCAAGTCCACTGTTTACAATACCCTGAATACATTTGTCAAGGCAGGATTGGTAAAGGCCATTGCCATTGAGGAGCATGAAACGAGGTATGATATCCTTACGGAAGATCACGGCCATTTCAAGTGTGAATCATGCGGTACGGTTTATAATTTTTCCATCAACATTGATGATTTTTCAACGGACCAACTGGCTAATTTTCAGATCAAGGAGAAAAATGTTTATTTTAAAGGCGTTTGTCCGAAATGTCTTTAAATAAAAACCAAATCAGACAAAGGAGGTTTTGGAATGGAAAATAAGAAAAAACTGACCGCTGTTGCTGGAGCGCCTGTGGTGGATAACCAGAACGCCATGACCGCGGGGCCGCGGGGACCGATGCTGCTGCAGGACTTATGGTTCCTGGAAAAGCTTGCTCATTTCGACAGGGAGGTAATTCCCGAGCGCAGGATGCACGCAAAGGGCTCGGGCGCCTATGGCACCTTTACCGTAACCCATGATATAACCAAATATACCAGGGCCAAGATTTTTTCTGAAATCGGCAAGCAAACCGACATGTTTGTGCGTTTCTCCACAGTAGCGGGAGAACGCGGCGCCGCGGACGCGGAACGGGATATACGTGGTTTTGCCATGAAGTTCTACACCGAAGAAGGCAACTGGGATTTGGTGGGCAACAACACGCCGGTGTTCTTCCTGCGGGATCCCCTCAAGTTTCCGGACTTGAACCACGCTGTAAAGCGGGACCCACACACTAACATGCGCAGTGCCAAAAACAATTGGGACTTCTGGTCCTCACTTCCCGAGGCACTCCATCAGGTCACCATCACTATGAGCGACAGAGGCATTCCCTTATCCTACAGGCATATGCACGGCTTTGGCAGCCATACCTTCAGCATGATCAACGCCGCTAATGAACGGGTGTGGGTTAAATTCCACCTGGTGACCCAGCAGGGCATCAAAAATCTGACCGACGCCGAGGCCGAGGCCATTGTCGGCAAGGATCGTGAAAGCCACCAGCGGGACCTGCTGGAAAGCATCGACCGCGGCGACTTCCCGCGTTGGAAAATGTATATCCAGGTCATGACGGAGGAGCAGGCGGCTAATATGCCCTACAATCCCTTCGACCTGACTAAGGTATGGTATAAGAAGGACTTTCCCCTGCTCGAAGTGGGCTATTTTGAATTGAACCGCAATCCGGAGAATTATTTTGCCGAAGTTGAGCAGGCGGCCTTTAATCCCGCCAACGTGGTCCCCGGCATTGGCCTGTCACCTGACAAAATGCTCCAGGGAAGGCTTTTCTCCTATG
Source organism: Bacillota bacterium (assembly GCA_023439185.1). Classification (GTDB taxonomy): domain Bacteria; phylum Bacillota; class Desulfotomaculia; order Desulfotomaculales; family Desulfallaceae; genus BRH-c8a. Next base: position 9,598 of record JAEXOR010000038.1, read on the forward strand.
GAGACGCGCAGCGCTACAGGCTGGGCGTTAATCACCACCTGATACCGGTGAACGCGCCCCGCTGCCCGGTCAACAGCTACCACAGGGATGGTCTGATGCGGGTGGATAACAACGCCGGCGCCACCATTGGCTATGAGCCGAACAGCTACGGCCAGTGGCAGGAGCAGCCGGAATACAAGGAACCGCCGCTGGCTTTAAGCGGCGCCGCGGACCGCTGGAATTTCAGGGAAGACGATGACGACTACTACACCCAGCCAGGCAAATTGTTCAGGTTAATGAATCCCGAACAGCAGCAGGCGTTATTTGAAAACACCGCCCGGGCTCTGGGAGACGCACCCAGGGAAATTAAAATTAGACACACCGGCAACTGCCTGAAGGCCGATCCCGCCTATGGTAAAGGCGTTGCCGACGCTCTGGGCATTTCCCTGAATGAGGTACAGTAGTCCCAGCATATGTATAGATTCGGAAGGGGCGGCGCTTGCCGCCCTTCCCTGGCTTTTGATGAGTCAGGTCAACCGTCCGGTTATATTTCAAAGAGAGCCATAACAGGCATCACGATGATGGCTAAAGCCAGTCATTTGATACTAAAGAGCGGTTCCTCTCTTGGGCACAAACAGGTTTGACATATCGACGCCCTCCAGTTCAAGCAATTTTACTTTTGTATGAACGCCCCCGGCATACCCTGTCAAGCTGCCGTTTGAACCTACAACCCGGTGGCAGGGAATAATGATGGAGATAGGGTTGTGTCCGACGGCCCCGCCAACCGCCTGACTTGACATATTATCCTTTCCCATCTTCACGGCCATCTTTTTCGCAATATCACCATAGGTGATCACCTCGCCATATGGAATTTCACATAAGATACCCCATACTCCCTGGCGAAACTCTCCGCCAATAGGAGCTAATGGCAATTCGGAAATGGCGGGCCTCTCACCGGCAAAATATCTGTCCAGCCATTTTTTCGCGGCGTCGAACACCGGCACGTCGTTTTTCTCTACCATTTCTTCGGGGATGGTATCACCGTGATATTTTTGTCCCTTTATCCACAAGCCGACAAGATTATCTCCGTCACATGCAAGCGTAATTGTTCCTATGGGCGACGGATATGTTACCCTATAATACATTTTGCTACCTCCTTATAGCGTGTTCCAAAGGTTGACGGTGGCATAACTGCGCCACGGACGCCACGCTTCCGCCATTTGCAATAATTCTTTTGATGTGTAAGGCTGCAATGCTTTTTTCACGCCCGCGTCTGTTTCAAGGAAAGCGTCCGGCCATTCCATCGCCCGCATAGCGATGTACTGTGCCGTCCAGCTTCCAATGCCGCGAATTGCCATCAGCTTTTTCATTTCTTCTTCCGGCTGGGCGCAAAGATCGAAATCAAGTTCTCCCTGCACGATTGCCCGTGCCAGTTCATAAATCGTTTTTGCCCGCGCCGCAATCACACCTAACGGGCCAAGATGATTTTCAATCGGCCCGTTCAAAGCAAGGATATCTTCGGGCGAGGGAAAAACATGAGTCAAGCCCTCAATCCCGGTTTGGATCGGCGTACCATAGGTATCAACAATCCTTGCAGCCAATGTACTTGCGGCTTTCACGGTGATTTGCTGTCCAAGCACCGCCCGTACCGCCATTTCAAAGGCGTTGAAACATCCCGGCAAGCGAGTACCCAACACACAAAGGCCGGGGCGTATGTTGTTCATTACCCGGAGCGTTTCATATACCGCATCCGGGTCGCAATACAAGTCAAATAGATGTCGCACCCGCGCCAAAACTTGCGGCAATACGGGCAACAAAGTTTCGCTGACTGTGACGGTTAGGGCGTTCTTTTTAGGTTTGTGGCCTATCCGCACCCAACCATACACATGCTTTTCCTCTGTGGTTACTAAATGCACGGTGCGCATGTATTCGCCGTTCTTAACCATATCAATCCCGGAAATTGTGCGCCCGGCAAGGAAGTTTAGCACTTCTTCCCAAGGATAAGGCGGGCGGTATCCTAAAGCTAAAGTCACGTCGCCATAATGCCTTTTTTCTTCCGAAACTCGTTTTCGTAAAACCGTAGGCGAAAGGTTATATTGCTTTTTGAAAAGATCGTTGAAGCGCCGCACACTGCCAAAACCAGCGGCCATTGCAACTTCGAGCACAGACAAATTTGTGTCCGTAAGCAGGTTTTTAGCAAGGAGCAGTCTGCATGTTTGGAGATACTGAACCGGCGACACATGATATTCCGCTGTAAACACGCGCCGTAGGTGCCGGTCAGTACAACCGAGCCGTCCGGCAAGCTCGTCCAGACTTAGTCCGCTGCCGCAGTTTTCTTCCAACATCCTCGCTGCTCGATAAACCAGATTGGCGCTGGCGTAGGTGATCGAGCTGCCGGGAGCAAGCTCCGGCCTGCACAACAGGCAAGGGCGGTATCCCGCTTGCTCTGCGCCCGCTGCCGTATGATAAAAAGTACAGTTTTCGGGCTTGGGCTTCCTTGCCCGACACACCGGGCGACAGTATATGCCCGTGGACGATATGCCTACAAAGAAGCGTCCATCAAAACGTGCGTCTTTCGCCTTAAACGCCGCATACAGGCCACTGTCGTTTTCCAGCATTTTTTCGCCTCCTTGCTCATACTTCCTTCACTATATCATGTTTTCCGCAAAAGTCTGGCTGTTTTCGGACATGATTTTTAGATTCTGACGGAGCGGAAGCAGGTTCAGCGGTGTTCACATGAAGCTCAGACGTTGAGTAGCCAGCGGTTCAAATTCATTAATATCCAGAATCTCGCACAGCGCACGTTTTAAATCATCCTCTGGAATAGAAGGAGCATGGTGACAAATGCACCTGCCATGTTTCACCTTGTTAAAGCAGCGCCAAACGACTTCGCCGGAAAGGCGGTAATGCGCAAATATACCGAACCGCATTCTTCTCAAATCAAAAGGCCACTCAGTACATCCTTGGAGCAGTACCAGGTGGCCTTTCGCTTATCGCTGTCCTCATCAATGTGAAAATCATAGTAAAATGCAAACAGAGTTGCCTTTAACTTTCGTAAAAAACAACTGGCTCTATGAATTGCCGTATGTCAGAAAGAATACAAGTTATTATGCCAAAAATATGACTTTGTTTAGATTGAGCTGTTGAAACAAAGCATATTCATCGCCTAAATCCTGAATATTCCTTTTTGAGATTTTTGCATCATCCCACAAGGCAATTTCTATTTCTAATCCTTTACCTTTTTTCTTGGCTTTCCACATACCGACTATTTCACCCTGCCATAACACGGCACCGGGATTTGAAACGGTCTGCCAAATTTGCTTTTGCCTTGCCTTGTTGTCCAAGATAACATCACGGTCTTGCAAACCTAAATAAGGGTCATGCCCTGCGAGCAGGTGTACTTTTCTCTCCGATTGCGGCGGGGATAAAAGCAGTCTTTTGTCATCTGATAGTATATAGCGTTCTTTCCCGGACAGGTTGACAGGCTCGATTTCATCTATAACGGTTTGCCATATTCGTTCGGCCTGTGCAGAGGAACATCCAAGCCAATCCGCGAACCCACCTATAGATGCAGGGCCGAAACAGTGTAGATATTTTCGCATCAGTTTTTGCTCGGGGATACCCTTTACTTCAAGTGAGCGACCTATCCAATGTTTATATGCAGTAAATGTTGGGCTAATACCCTCCCTCTTTCCAAAAACAACCAAGCCCATAAAAGCACAAGGCCGAAGTAAAAAAGAAACTACTGCGCCGCCGACGGTCTGTTTCTCCGGGTTGCCGTACATAGAGGGCTTGTTCCACAAATCCCTTTTATCATTTGGAAGAAGCGGCAACATCCATTCGGCCAAAGTTTGGTCTAACGTGGTTTTACTTTTTAACACTTCGCCGTCCAGTTTCGGCATGACCTGTTTGAGTAACAGCAGTAATTCTCCAAAGGACATTTGTAAAAAATCAAGTGCCAGTTGTATTCCCCGGGTATATATCCAAGGTTCGTCTTGTTTGGAAACAAGTGCCGACAAAAACGCATCACTTTCCAAAGTGGGAAAGACCACGGGCGCACCGCGAAAACTCCATGCCTGCAACAGTGTTTTTTCGATTTCAAGCATCTGTTTCATATCGTCAAGTTCGAAATCAGGGATACGGTTATGTAATGCGCTTTCCCATGCACCGGGCGGCGAGTTTTGAAAACCACAAGCGCCAGCAATGCCCTCCACATCGGCCTTCTGATACCATGTGTCCAAATGGTGCGTATGAAGGCGAAATTGTCGAATTTGCTCTTTAGAGATATTATCCATATATATAATATATACCCCTTAATCCACATTATTTCACTTAATATCCCGAAGACTGCCTAATTACTAATGCACAGCCATCATAGTATCTAAATATACATACGCAAATCAAATCCGTTATTAGGGAGTTTTCAATAAGTATTGCATTCGGCGGAAACCATAGCCTCCGAAAAACTCCTAAACGCAAGAGGGGGGTGCAGAATTTTAACCTTGCAGATTGGGAGTTGAAAATTATCGCCATTTTAGGCTGACCACGCCATGCCGCAAGGTCTCATGGTAAAAAACAGCAATCCCACAAAGCCCTGTAATTACGGGATTTTCCAAACATAGATACAATGAAAGCCACCTATCACGGGTGACTTTCATTGTATCAAAAAATGTTCTTTTCTTTGTAATAATGGTGGAAAAAAGATTTTTGGCATCAAGTCAGAATTACTCGAAGTTTGACCGCCGAATCGTTGTTTATCTGTTCTTCCAACACCTTTGTTATCGACGAAGAAGATATACGAGCGCTTTAGCCCTATTCTTGAACAACAACCTCTGAAGAGCACCTTGTGATTTTTCGCACTTGTCAATAAGTGAAGTTATGCCTTGAAGTCCTTTATTAAAATCTTCTTTTGTGTACTACCCATAAAAACCTATTTATTTTCTTTGGGGTGGGAAGTGTAATTTATTGAGAACACTAAATTTTTCGGCACATCAGATCTTATTACTTTGGCAGTGTTAAGCTTTCCTATTGCCGCCATGTTGGAAGCGGAAAGGATTGCGAAAGATCCGTCCGTGAAAGGTTATACCGATCTGGATAAACTGTTTGCAGACCTGAAAAAATGAAGAAAACAAAGTACACCATTAAGCCCACTACGCAATTCAAGAAAGATTACAAGCTGGCGAGCGCGGATTAAAAATCGGGCTGTTGGAGGAAGTGATCGGTACCCTTCAAAGTATACTTTCCTTAACAACAAAAAAGCGCCAGTCGGGAACACAATGCCCCGGCTGGCGCTTTCGTGTTTCTTATGGCTCTAAATACGAACTTAATGCATTTGTTAGTAATGGTGAAGCTATATATAGTGCTTTGAGATTATCCCCGAGCATTGTATGCTGCCAAGTACCCTGCGCTAATTTTTTCTGCGCTTTTTCACTTTTTGCTAATCAGTGAAGCTATTGGTGCAAGCGCTTTTTCCAAATCCTCTTTCGTATATTTGTCCGTTGCATTATAATGGACCCAGGATTTCGGACACAAAAACAGGAGGTCTTAAGCTCTAAATGCCAATCCGAAAAAAATATCCATCGGAATTTAAAGCCAAAGTAGTACTGGAAATCCTGCGGGAGGAAAAATC
>JAEXOR010000043.1 GCA_023439185.1 Bacillota bacterium
GTAGCTTGAGTATACCTTGTGCTCCTTTGACTATCAATGTACAGCCTGTGCGGAAATAGTGTTCAATCTCGGCGGTCTAGGTGTTCAACTTCGGCGGTTTAGGTGTTTTTTCTCAGCGGAATATCCAAACAGGTTAGAAAAACATTTAGCTTCCTTAATTTGTGACCTTTAGCTATTTTAACATATTTTAGAAAATTCCTTTATGCTTAAAAACAGTTAATTTCTATCTGAAAGTTATTTGGTAACATGTTCCTCCGCATATGCATAGTATACAACGGCAGTCAACGCAAAATCTTAACTAAGGAGGGTATGTGTATGGGTTATGGTACAGGTGGCGGTGCAGGTTGTGCGCCTTATTTTGACGGGAGCTTCATTCTGTTTCTGATCCTGATTTTGCTGGTGTTCGGTATTGGGTTTTTCCCAGGTTGCGGGAAATAGGGTTTAACCAGGAAACAAACGCCCCCTTGTGGGGGCGTTTACTCTTGTAGGGACTTGTTTTTTCTTTGGCCTCCCGGGAGGGATTCGAACCCCGGCCCATGGTTTAGAAGTCCAAAACGGGTGTTTGGTTATTATAAGACGTTTTTGTTGTGAATTTGACTTTACTCACAACAAATTCACAACAGGAGGATAGCAGCGTAATCCTTTATTCATGGGGCTATTAGTTCAAATAAATTTGCTCCTCCCTAAGTGTTGCTAATCTGCCCATTGCAATATAAACATCTAATACAGATGCAGGCATGTCCATTTCTTGATTAGGCTGAATAAAGTTGTTTCTCTCCAATTCTTTTATAATCAAAAATGTAGTATGTTCTTTTTGGTCAACCTCATAGTTTAATTCGTTTTTTCCTGGGTGCTTGTTTAATAAAAAATCCATTCGTTTAAGCACTTTAGCTGATAAATACTTTTCATTGCATTTGTTACACACCAAAACAGGCACATTATTAAAAGTAATGTGATTCCCATTAATATTTCTATCAATATTAATATTTTTGACAGAGGTTTGACCTCCACATCTACAGGTTTTAGCCATTTTCACCCCTCCTATCTCTCATCACCGTTATTACATCCACGTCAAAATCAACTATCTCCACAACGATTTGTATGTCCTTCCATTTCAATCTATACCTGTTTTGTGCCGGTTTTCTTTGGTTTATCTTCCCCTTTTTCATTACTTCTTCAACATCATATACGGAAATACCATCCTTGTCGGCTTCTTCAAGCGCATGGGGTAAGTCAAAATAATATGTTTCTTCTTCAGCTGCTTTACGTATTATCGTTTTCGGGTCCAAAAGACAATCCCCCATCAAACAAGGGCAGCTCTGGGAGTAATTCATCATTCTCGTCTACAAAAGATTTTTTTAAAATCTCAAATTTACCCTTGGCATCTTTGCCTATTTCTTTGCTTTTCAATAACTTAACTAAAAAATAGGCTATCTCTTCCCTTGTTATAGGTTTTCCTTTAACATACAACTCTGGATGGTAAATATCCTGCATTTCTTCTTTGATTAATTTTAATGCAAAATCAGACCAATACATATTTGCGTTTAAAATTCCTTTAATTTCTTTAAGTTTGCGGCCTTGTTTCTTTAAAAAATAAATTATTTGTAGTTTTATGAAATGGTTGTGGTTAAAAACGGCAACCTTTCTTTTCCCCATTTGAATCAATTCAGGCTTGTCTAAAATGCCAATACTAATATAATATCTTATCGTTCTTACGGGATTCTTGCCTAAATCAATATTTTTTTGCTTAGCATGTTCAGCAAGCTGTAATATAGTCATATTGGACAAACCTCCTACTTGAATTTTAAACTGTCATCTGACAGTAAGTCAACATATACATATAGGCTACCGGCAAAAAAATAAAAACCCCGGTCACATTACTTCACAGGGATAATAATTTAGATAAAGCAATAAACATCAAAAAGCCAATACCCGCAATCCCTTGCGAATACTGACTTTCTTTGGCCTCCCGGGAGGGATTCGAACCCCCGACCCACGGATTAGAAGTGTGAAACAGGTGTTTGGTTATCGTTTTGCGTAATTGTGAAAGGCTCGGTATTGCTGGCCTTTTTAATTTTGTCTTTGGTTATTTTAGGTTGTTGTTTGGGGATAAAATGAAAAGACTATCCCCAAATTATCCCCAAGCGTAATCCCTTCCCACACCTGGCGATACGCAAAAAAAACACCATAAACGTACAGGGTACGAAGTGTCATTAGTGTCAAAAGTCAATGCTGGATTTTCCGCAGCCTATTTTCACCGTTCCGGGAAAATGGTTTTCTGCTTCTGCAAAAGCAATCCAAGTGCAATGCAAATGCATCTCCTGCAACATGAAAAAAAATCCCCCAACGCATAGGTAAGGAAGTGTCAAAAGTCGCTTGTTGGAAAAATAAATGCCACATTTACGGAGCGACATTTATTGACCTTCGTTTATAGTTGCAGATGGCTCATTCAGGCCTTCTTCCCTTTGCTCTTACCCATGGGTACCACGTCATGGTTACGGTCAAACCATATTAAATAAAACACTCTCCCAGCACGATACCCAAACAACCTTCTTTTTTTGTCCACTTTTACTTCCTGTATTACAACATCTTCTGGGACACTGTCCGGTAAGCGGAAAGCACACTGTTCAATGGGCTTGAGATTTAATCCTTTGTGATTTCTTACTTCCCCCCAAGGCAAGCTTTCCATTGTCTTAAAGGTTGTAATTAGTTTAAGCAGTTCCCTACCTTGCCAGTCAGATAACTGACAATGGTTACTGCATACATTCTTAAAAGAAAAAACAGGATATTGACTGTCTGTTGATGCCTGTTTTAACTCCGTTGCGATTGACGGAATTTTATTGGCCTTCTGCTCTTTTTTACAAGCAGCCTTGCCTATTAATTCTTTTTTTCTATTCATTGCTCCCAATAAGTGTGCTATAGTATTCTATCATTGATTTATGAGCAATAGCATTGGTGCATTTATCACCTGGATCATAACCTCTTCTTGCATTTATCCAAGGCGGCTCTTGGTGGGTCAGTTCCTCCAGATATTTTCCGTCATATTGGCCGTAAGCGTCCCATACAGCTTGAAGTGTCTCTATTTGTTCTTCATCAAAGATGCTGGGGTCACAATCAGAGCGTGGGATGCTTTGCCAGTAAAATTCTTTATACTCATGCCATAACTCAGGGCATGCAGGGCCGTGCACCCATGCTTGAAACTCTTCTTCAAATAACGGCTTTCCATTAAATACAAGATGCCATGCCTGTGCATAGTAGCACAGTTTTTGTAATTTCAGATGAGTAATTGAAGCACCAGCACTTTCATCTACACAGGAGCGAAAATAATTGGCAACATCATGGATATTAACTTTGCCCACTGCTTTCCCCTCCTTGCTTTTAAAAACATAAATAGCACCCACCTCAAATCACCCCTTGCTTTTTGAATATATTTATTACCATATGCAAGGGCGATATTACATTGTTAAGATGGGCATGTCCTACCTTATATTACTTTACATGATCTGAATTGTCACGTAACGTCAGTAAGAGATAATTGATATTCTGAATATATATTCTATAGGGAAATAAACCTAATGGGTTTATTTGAACATTTTTGGGAAGTTATCCACAGGTTTATGCACATGTTATTCACAATTTCGCTTAAAAACGGGACTTCGGCCAAATAGGCCGGAGATAATATATAAACGGAAATGCACCGTTAATCAACGCTAACCCATTGCGGCTGTATTTCTAAAGGCCATCCCCAGGGGTGCATAACTCAACCAGACGCGCAAATACTTAGATGACACGTCAAGTCTGTTACACCGGGTAACAGACTTAAAAACATCTTGGTCATAAGATACTCCGGCCTCTTTTCGCCTTTGGCGTCCTTATATTTAACCGCCTCAAAATTGAGGGCGTTAAACTCCGGACTGCAGTCCAGTTCCCGGACATCCCTGAGACAGGAAGATGAAACCGTCTTTAGTCATTAAGTATTCACGGTTCTTTTTGCCGGTAGAATCTTTGTATTTACTCTCCTGAAAATTCAGGGTAGTAAATTTTTCACTCACCCCACTTATGGGGACAGTGGCTTTCCCGATTTTAAATCGGGAAACTTCTATTCTTGAAGAATTCGGGAAGGCTCTCATTTGAAATGAGACCCTTGTGGGGGGACACGAATGTCCCTCACAAGTTTTGCTACCTCAGCTTTAAGGAATTAGGGGGGGTTCTAAGAACCGTAAATTCAAACTTGGAAAGGTCGGATTTTAAATCGGAGCTAACTCGTGTCTCTGGTGAACACGGCACTGGCTCAAAATTGTAGTAAACTTTGGACTTTTGGCCCTACATGAGACCGAAAGTACAGTTCAGGATGAACTTATGTCTGCAACGAACACGACACTGATAGGTTCATCCTGAACTTATCAACCAACTTTGCGAATTGAGCGGGACGGCGGGCCAGAGTTTATTTCCTCATGTATCTCCTTTAACCAGGCGGGCTTCAAGCTGCACAAGATAGGCCTCCAGTTTCCCTGGAGGCCAACTAAAAAGTAAACATTTTGTTTTTGCCCACTACCGGAAGGTAGAACTGCCAGTTCGACCCTTCCCAAATCATTAATATCATTTGAATAACGTTGGATGTTCCTTGTGACGGATGGAAGGCGGCACCATATGGCTACCACCCTGGATCCGAAACTTTGATTATTTTTTTCTTGTATATGGTGTATCTGGCGTCTGACTTTCTCTAATCTGCCTCGTCGGCGGCGGTGGGGGCGGTGGGGGTGAACCGATAGACCTGTCCCAGGGCAAACAAACAAAAAGAGCGGGGTTTGTGCCCCGCTCCGATGCTTTACGGTGTTGCTTCTTGGCGCATTTCGTCCATCATCTTTAATAAAGCCTTGGCAGCATCGCCTTTGGTGTAATGATCATCTAACAGCAGGCCATTAGCTACCACCCACAATTCGTTATGCCATTTCATCGGGTAATAATATTTGGCTGCATTATCTAATTCATCAGTTAAGAAGGGTTTTTCCTTAGTGGTCATGGTTTCATCCTCCAGTTATCTTACATTCGGACAATCGTTCTGCCGGCAATCCTACTTTTCCCCCAAGCAGCACTTTTCAGCCCCGCACCGCCTGTCTTTCTGTTTTGGGCACTCTTTAGAATTCAACATTTTAAAATCAAGATCCTCGTAATATACCCATTCGACTTTATCGCCAAAATGTCCATACCCGCATTTGCATTTATCCGACATCGGCTTTACCATATTGCGCTGAAACACATTGAATGAATTATCAACATGAGTAATAGTAATATTCAATATCTCACCGCTGATAGATACCCGGCAATCAAATGGTTCTGTCTGCCCACGCTCACCTAATATACCTCCCCTTAGCCGACTAATTTATTTTGGCAGTTATTCCGGGTGCAGTTGTTTTCTTTACCCAGGCAACACTGCTTATTACTGCAAGGTCTATTCTTTTGCTTTGGACATTCTTTAGAGTTTATCGCCTTGATTGATTTGAGATAAATAAAGCTTTTAACATTCTCTGGCAAGTGCCTATAAATGTGTATCATACTGCCCCCTCCAAAGTCTCCTTATCAAATACATAATTATTTTGACAATTATTCAATTTACAGGATTTGATTGCTCCTAAACAGCAGTGTTCATTCCCGCATGTGCGCATGTCCTGCTGCGCACACATGCGGGAATTTATATATAATACTTTACCCTCTTTTCCTGCGCGCAAACAATCTAGTTGACAATCAGGTAAATGCCTAAAGACCCACTTCATAGCCCAACCCCCTTGTTGTCCAAGCACTAATTACCTAAACCAAGTTCCCGCTGCAGCAGGGCGGCATCTTTCAGGCCAAACCGGTATGCATGCATGGTTGCTATGCTGACTATTGCGTTAACCTCTTCCTGAATCTTTATCGCTGTTTTTTTGTCGGTCAATTCGTTAATTTTAGCCCGGCACTCGTTATACTCCGGGTCCGCTTCCACTATCTCGTAAATATGCTCATTACGGTCGAAACACAGTTCTTTTACGCTTTTCTGCAATGCTGTGAGCATTTAAAATACCTCCTCGGTAATTTCATATTTTTGAAGGTGCGCTGGACAATCAACACACATCTTGACCAAGTTTTTCCTTGAGTAAAATGCCATCCCGAAAGCCTTGTCTATAGGCGTAATCAAGAGCTATCGTTAAGCTGGAAACCTCTTCCGAATCGTAATCGAAAAACAAACCTTTATGTTCTTGTCCAAGCGCTTCTGTAATGCGGTCAGATAACCTATTCATTTCATCAAAATGCTTCGAATACTCTGGATTACTTCGCGCTTGCTTTAAAGCGTTTTCGCAGCGTTCACTGACAAATAATCGAAAACTTTCGTCGAATGTCTTTTGTTCGGACAATATAAATTACCTCCTTCTCAATGTCCCTTGCCGAAGGAGGGCGCTAATGCTATACTGAATAGCAAAGCTGACCCTTTTCGGAGGGCTTACTGCTGTGGAAGTCCTATACTCTTGGCGGGGTGAGGGCTTCCTGTCTTTTATTGCTCTTTTTTTGCTTGTCCACTTTTAATCCACTCCAAAAGCGCCTGGCGGCTAAAGCGCCATTGCCGGCCTATTTTTTGAGCCGGTATTTTACCTTCATTTGCATATGTGAGTAGTGTTCCCCTGCTCACTTTCAACAGTTCCGCCGCCTCCACCGGATTTAAGACATCATCTCCCAGATTTAACCACCTCCTGTGTATTTTTTCTATGTTATTCCTTTTTTATCAACATGTCAATGCCAATAATGAATAAATAAAAAGAACTATGCAAAATAGTATCTATTAAAGCATAAGAAAACATAAAATGGTACATGCTTCTCTGTAGGAGTATTGCTCTTTGCTTGAATAAATAACCCCGCCCATGTTTATATTTTCGTTCCAATTTTGGGGCGTTTTTGTCGCTCTACGGAGCATTACCGATGGTTACATGAAGGGGTTTTTATTTTGCAATCATTCGACTTATTTTGACATCAGAATGTCCTTGCGCTGGGTTACAATGGATAAAACACTCTAAAAGGGCATGGGGTGGTTAAATGGCAAAGAAACTTTATATTGCCGTAGCGGTTTTGGTAATTCTCTGTTTAGCTGGGTTTTTCCGGTGGGAAGAAGGAAGGGTCGAAAAGGTAACAAGTGATGGCAGTTATACCACAACGCAATATTTATACGATCGCTGGTTTCAACAAGAATGGGTCAAGGTCAACGCATGGAATAATAAGGATACAAGCTATACTCAGATAATGTTGCCCTTAAATGCCGGTAATGTAAACCTAAAAGAGCTTTCACAAAAAGCCAATGAACAAAAAAAATACAGGGAACACAGAAGCAAAATGATATCTTACACAAACATGGGCACATGGATATGGCGGGGCTTAATTGCACTTAACGTCATAATAATCATGGGTATAATTTATAAGCTGATTTTTAGACACGGTAAGCCTGAACCCCCGGGAGGTCCAGCATAAAGCAATACGGAAACAAAGAAGGGGCCGCAATAGCCCCTTCTTATTTCGCCTTTTTCAGTTTCTCCACATGGACTCCGTAAACTTTCTCGTAATGCTCAATGGCCCGCTTTAAATCAAGTATTTGCTCCCGGTCCAGCGTCTTGACAAAAGCCACCTGTTCTTCCATGTTAAGCCCATCCAGCGGGTGTTTACTCTCCAGCGACTGCCGCAGGCCTTTGTCGGTGCCGCCCAGGTCTGCATACTCCTGCAGATACCGCTTGGCGGCTTCCTTGTCCTTATAGTACAGCGCCTGCTTGAAGTTGTAGAGGGCATTGCTCTTGTCATTGATTATCGTCCCGCTGGTCTTCCTGCCGAGCTTTTTCATGAACCGGTATTTTTCATCAATGGCATTGTAATATGCCGTCAGTTCCGGATCATTAGAGTAAGTTACCAGGTCCTGCAGTGTTTCCCCGTAAGGCCTGGAAGGCAGTTTCATCACGGCGCGGTATTCGTTCTCCAGACCCAGGCTTTGAGCGGTATGCAAGCCCCGGTCCCTGATCTGCCCCGGGCTGAAGATATCCGGGAATACCTTCTTGCCGGTGGCGATCTCCGCCGGCGCCTTGATAAACGGCGTTATACCCTGCGCCAGCTTATTAACCGGTCTTTTAGCCAATTCCACAGCCACTTCCTTGACTGACTTCTTCCCGTTTAAGACGTCCTGCACCTGTCTAACAGTACCGGCGTCCACACCGAACCAGTCAACAAAGTCCTGCAGAGCGCCCAGCCGGCTGAAGTACAGAGTATTGCCGTCCTCGTCCTGCCCGAAGATAATATGCGGCCGGTTGCGCTCTTCAGCGGATAAACCCTTCTCCAGTTCCGGGAAGCGGGTGTTATTCCACACGTCCAGCATAACCCACAAGGCCGATGCTTTCATAGCCAGCGCACCCACACGATAAGCAATCATTGGAGTTCTAACAGCCCCGCCAAGTAGCTTACGGCCCACAGTATGGGCAAGCTCACCATCCCGGGCGGCGTTAATCATCAGCTGCTTATACCGCCTGAAGTTTACCTCATTCCAGCTCCAGAATGGAATTAGGTGCTCGCGTAGCGCCTGCCCCAATACTCCCACCTGGTCATAAGCGCCCAATAGTTCATTGGACAGCTTGAACGCCCGGTCCTTGATGTCGTCCAGGGCCATAACTTCCTCGGGTATACTGGCGCCAAAGTTTTTCGGCCGGCCATTGTTCTTCCGCATCTGATCAGAGTAGTCCAGATAAGCGGAATAGCGCAGAATAGCTTCTCTAAAGTCTGTGGAAAGCCGGGCCGCCTTCCAATACCCCTGCCATGCTTTAATGGGCATCTCCACCAGGCTGCCTTTTTTCTCCTGCAACTGCACGAACATCTTCAGTTTATTGACGTCCCCCAACTCCTGTGCCTGTAGAAGCGTCTGCATGCCGCCGCGCTCGAACCAATCCTTCATGTCCGGGGTCATGCTTTTATCCCCGGTAAACACCTGGTACAGTTCCCCTATCGCCCGGGGAGTTTTCTTAAATGTGGATGGGTTGCCGGCAAAGGCCGCGTCCGCATCACCGGAGATATTCCGGAAATTATACCGGAACCAACGGCGGGGAGAAATCAGGGTCCATACTTTCCAGTTCCGCTGCAATGTCTTGGACGCCTGGGAAATGGGGTTATCTGTAGGCATGGTAGTCAAGTTGTTCAGCGTGGCCGCCACCTCTTCCTTGACCACAAACTCCCTGAACCGCTGGCCCATGGCTAGTGCCTTTCTAAGATCCCCGGCCTTTACACCCAGTTCCTCTATGGCGCCGGAGTAGAGCTTCTCGGCCACTGCCGCCGGAACACTGTCGGTAAAGTAAAATATGTTGCCTTCCCGGGGCTGCCAGGTGGTGTACCCTTCGGGGATATGCTGTTCCCAATCCTTGCCGTATTGCTGTTTAAGGCGGTTTGCTATGTTGTAATTTCGATCCACGCTCCGTATAGTCCTGGCCACTTCGGTGCTGTAAAGCATGTCGGCCATAACTTGGCTTTCGGTCTGCAAGTAATCTGTGTTGATATCCAGTTCGCTGCCCTCACGGTGCCTCAGAAAGCCGCTTTTGGTGGGTGTGCTCAGCTTCTTACCGGTTCCCGATACCATCCGCTTTAAGTTGGCAAACTCCAGCACCTGGTGCCGGTAATAATCCTCTTTGGTGAGCCTGCTGCCGGCGTCAAAACCGATGTCCTGCATAGTCTTGATATAATCCGCTTTGATTGCGTCCCACACCTTTTTACGGGCCTCCACAGCCTGGAGCACGTCCGTATGCTTACCCAATTCCGCGTTAACCCGCTGCAGGTCTTTTTCGAGCGTCTCTGGGGTATACCCAAAGGGCAGTTTCCGACCGGCGGCGGCCTCTTGCTTTAAGTCGTCCAGGATTACCTTACGGGTGAACAGGTCATGCTTGGCCTGGTCTTGCTTGATGGTCAAGCCCTGGATAATGCGCAGCGCCCGGTCCCCGGTCACGTCCCGCTGCTTCTTTAACCTGCTCAGGTCAAAGCGCAGGCGTGAGAACTCACCGGTGCGCGGCAGATGCTCAAATTCCCGGGTGGCCAGATTAAAAAGTCTGCTCATACTTTGCCTGGCCCGGTCAATAACCGGTTCTTTAGGAACGCCCCTGGACGCCTGCCAGCGGGCTTCCACATCCGGGTCAACGGAAGCGAATTTGCCCGCTTGTTTGGTATCCTTGCCCCGACCGGTAATCTTCACCGACATGCCCACTGCCGGCCTTACGTCTCCTATTTGCTCGTCAACCACATGGCCAAGCTCAGCCTCAACTTTTGATAGAGCAGACTGCCCGGTATCCGTGGCCCCTCCCGGGGGTTCTGTCTTTATGGCCTTCCTCCCAATTTTATACTGCCTGCCTGCTTCATTCTGCACGGTGAGCAGTCCGTTGTCGGTAACGTCCAGCACGGCAAGCTTCTTACCATCAAGCCTGTAAACAGTGTCTCCGGGGGAAATATCAGACTGCCTGGCCAGCCGGGGCACTGCCTCCGGGGTTACATCCTGCGGTTGTTGTACTTTGGATGCTTCCTCTCCAGCCGTCATATTAACAGCTTTTCGCCCGATCCTTAATTGGTTGCCAGTTTCATTCTTCACCGTTAGCATGGCAGGGTCAGAAGAATCAACAACGGTGAACCTCTGATTCCCCGCTTTGCCGTAAACGGTATCGCCGGGTTGAACATCAACCTCCTTGGCAGCAGGCGGCGGTGTCCTTGGCGTAACCGCTTTGGCCTGTGGCGCTATTGTCACAGGTTCTTGTTTTAGCGCCGCTGCTGGGGCTTTAGTTAAATTCAGCGCCTCCGTTTGTGGGAGCTGCAGGGGCTCTTTCAGCCCCTGTATCCCCCTTTGAACCGCCGTCTTTACTAATTGCCCCGCTTTAACCACTGCTGGATCCCCCACACCAAACAACGCCGCTTCGGTGGCAATGGTCTTACCGGCTTCCGGCAGCGACTGACCCTCTGCTGCTGCCCGCATACCACCATGCACAGCACCGGCGCCCAGACCACGAGCCATCATTTTAGCAAGCCAGGGAGCCTGCGGCGCAAACCTGCCCAAAGCGGCGGTCCCCGCTGCTCCCCCGGTAAGATACGCGGCGGCAACCGTGGGAGCCTCGCCTAGTGCCGCCCCGGCCACATAAGGAGCCCACTGTGCGCCCCGGGGCTCAAATTCAGCGCGTTCCAATTCGGCCAAGGATACTTTGGGACCGAGAACGGTATTATCCGGGGTAAACAGATTAGCCGCAGCCTTTGTCAAGGGCGCTGTTTCAAAGCCCTTCATAAAAGCAGTGCCGGCATCACGCCGCTTCTCTGCCGCTGTTGCTTCCCGGGAGCTGATAGTCCCGCCGGATACCAGGGGCGCCCCCGGCGGTCGGTCGCCTGCCTCCAACATACGGAAGTCTGCCACCGTGGTAGGTTTCCAGGGTTGCGCCGCTACCATTGGCCGGGCTGGGTTGCTTATGGCCTGCGACAACTGGCTGGAGGGTCCAGCTTGTGGTTGTACGGTTTGGGCAGGCGCCTGCCTTTGCATACCTTGCTGTGCTTCGGTTACCTGCCGCTCTCTTGCATTGCGGTCCTTTGCCGCCTCAATAGCTCGGTGAGCCTCTTGTTTTTTTTGAGCCTGTCGTTCCTGCTGGTACTCGTCTGTGCGCCGATACCTGCCGGTTTTCAAGTCAAAGACGTAGCTCATGGACTATTCCCCCCATGCGTTTATTATCGCTTGCGGCGAAGCTTTTGGATTCGTTCCGGAGGCGCCTGCATCCAATTCAATACCGAACTGCTGCGCCAACTGTTTTTCCAGCGCATTAAGCTGTGTGTGGCTAAGGCCGGTATTGCTCTGTCTTAACCGCTTAAGTGTTTCGTCAAAAGCTGCTTTTGCGTCGAATTTACGAATTGGAGTCATGCCCAGGTTTGGATCACCAGGCATGCGAGCACCTTTTTCCATAAGATCGGTCACATTATCGATAGCCCCTGCAAGGGTGGCTGAAAATCTTTCCGGTTCGGTTAGTTTTGGCAAGCCGCTTCCACCACCGGCGGCAAGCCTCTGGGTATTGGCAATCTGAGCCCTGGTCAACGCCTCTTGCAGCGGCCATTCCTGGTTATACCGGCGCGTATCCTCGCTGAACTGTTGATCATACTGACGCCTGTTTTCGTCCAGTTGCCGCATCTGCATTGAGGGCGTACCGGGCGCGTAAGGCACCTGAACGGGGTTATCCCGCTGGTAGGTTTTCACGGCGTCCAGCATGGCCATGCCAAGGTGTTTCGGGTATTGCTTACCCGTCTGCTTGTCCTGAACGACATAGATCGGAATGTCCTGGTCTTGTGTAGCCATATCTACCCCTCCTTATAAAATTCCCGCCAGGGCGCTTTGGGGAATGTACCAGGCGCCGTCCTGCAGATACCCGCCAAGCCCCTGCAGTTGATTTTGCGAATACTTTTTGCCGTTAATGGTAACTGATTTTGTCGCCGGGTCGTAGCCAATGCTCGCGCCCTGCTGACTGGCATAGCTTCTAAGCGGCACAGGCGACGTGGTTGTTGAGCCAAGATTGGGCGTTTGACCGGTGGCCTGCGTCCAGTCAATGGGTTGCTGTTGCCGCTCAAACTCGGTCATAGTAAGGTACGGGGCCAGGGTCGAAAACACGTCCAACCCCATATTCTGCAGGTTGCCGGTTAATCCGGCCACTGTTTGCATGTTATTGATCATCTGTTGCCAATTGCCGGACTCCGCTGCATCGGCCATGCTCTGCAGGTTGGCTAACTGGTTGGACTCCAACTCACCGCGCCGGGCGGCCAAGTCCTGCTCTTTCTGGCTGCCTTGCTGCTTGGCCAGAGCCAAGGCTTCGGCAATGCTGGATAAGGTGGACGCCTTTTCCGCTTCGGCCTGCGCCGTTTGCTGCAAGATGGGCTCCTGCTGCTGCGCGGTTAACCATTCAACCGCCCCAGAGCGCCCGCCGCCACGGGCTATAGCACTTTCCAGCGCCTGTTTTGCCCTTTCGTCGAGCATCTTATTGGCTGCATCCTGGTATCCGGTATAAGCCGCTTCAACCTCACCTTTTCGGGTATTTGCCGTTTGTTCTGCCTGCTGCAAGGAGTCCCGGAGTGCCTGCAGCATTGGGTCAATCTGCAGGTTGGCAAATGTGCTGGCCTGGCTCTGCAGTTCGGAATCGCTAGGGCGAGCATACTGATTCTGGTTAAGCATGTTCTGTATCTGTGATATCTGATCCTGATATTGTGATGTATACTGTCCAAGCATGGCGTTTAGCTCGTCCATGCCAAAGCCGCCAGTAGTGGTCTGTTTTTGAGTAGTAGACCGTTTTGGGATAGAGTTTTGTGTATTAGCACTGCCTCCTGCGAGCGATAGGCTCATTTCCCTAATTCGTGCATCCCGTTCGGCATCAGACATACTGGTGGGATTGCTGCTTGACTTAGTGTTTGTGTCAACCCTGGAACCGCCGATGGCGGAGGGAATGTACTTGTAATTAGATTCAGGAACCAAAACCCCGTTTTTGTAGATTTTGCCGTTCTTGTTTTCGTAATTAATGCCGCCCTCGCTATATGTTGCCATTTAAAGCACCTCCTGTTTTTTTTGGGTGTGTATGTTTTATTTCTTTCTTCCTCCAGCAACTTCTTTTAACGAACCTACCATTGTTATCACCTGCTTTTAAGTTGTTATTCTGATCCCACTTTTATGCTAATGCTTCTTATTACTGACCGCCGTCGCTTAATCGTCACCGTTTCTATGGTTTCATCCTTCGCGGCCAGTCGCTCCGGGAATACCTCTACCGGCTCCAGGATGCTTCTTAACGGGACTTCTTGATCGGTTAACTCGTCATAAAACTTCACGGCGCCGGTCTCGGCGCGCTTCCCTACATACCCCTCCTTGGCAACCTTCACAACAAGGGCTTTCTTTGTGAATTGGCCGGTTAATTCGTCCAGTTCAAAGCCATCTCTAACCCGGGGGATTTCTTCTTCCTGCTCAACAAACTTTGACACATGGTAAGGCTCAACATCCCCGATTTCAGGGTTAAACCTGTACCGAGTTTCCGTTTCCGGCACCTCCATGGTCAGCGTGGCCGGGATGTCTTTGCATTTGTCGTGCATGGGTATGGTCATGGTCCCGAAGTCCTCATGAACGGTTTTGCACAGGAGGACTATAACGTCCCCATCCTTGAATTTCTCGCCGCATATAGGGCAGATTTCTTCGGCGAAGCACAGGTCCCCGGACTGGATGTTAACGGCTCTGACTTGTTCCCAGCGGTAGGAACTATTGCCGACAGAGCCGTCACCGTTATTTAAGGGCAAAAGGTTGCTGTTAATCCGTGAATTACCGACTAAGTTAATGGTGCCGCTCAGGTAAATAGGGGAATAAGTACCTACCACCGGCTGAATTATTACACCGGTTTGAGCGGCAATCCTAACAATGTCACCGTACAAAACTAAGTCTTTCTCGTTTACGTCCCCATCCTCGGCTACAATTGCCAACCCGTCATAGCCGCCTATACTGCCATTAATAGGCGTAATATACCCCCGATCATCATCAACACCCGTGTCACGAAACAGGATTGACCCGCCGGAGCCTGACAGACCGTGTCTGTTGCTTGTCCACAACTCCAATGCCGTCTTGTTACCCTCAACCACTTTTAACGGGGAATCGCCGGTATTAATTTCCACATAATTACTTGCACCCTGCGCAGCAGACCGAAAGAGAGAAGAATATATTTTCCCGGCTACAACAGTTCCCAAGTAAGCCGAAATAGCCGCTAATTCCTCCACGTTAATCTTGAGCGCTGTTACCGCGCCGGCTGCCAATTTAGACTCTACCACCGATTCATCAAGCAGTTGAATTCCTGCGTTAACCCGACTAATTTCTCGCTGAGCTTGCTGGTCAACAGGTTCCCAAGTTCATCCGTAACAGAATCAACAGTCTCATTTATCGGCTTGCCGACTTTTTTCTCGTACATCTGGAGAATATAGAGCATCCTGGCCACTTCGTTGAAGTTGCGCTCAATAGCGGCTTTTAGGTCCTCGCCTTCGAAGTGCCCAATGCGCTGATATGGGAGTTGAACGATGTCCTGGGTACTCATAAAAACAATGCCTCCTCTTCTCAAATACCTTTTTTTTCCGCTTCTTTTCTTGCCCGGATTGCATCCCAAGTTACTTTCTAGTTCAACGGCTCCCTTGTTACCATTTCATTGCATTTGCATGTCCATCTAAACACCTCCATTATTTAAAAATGCGGGGGCTCCAGGGAGCAAGCTCAATTTGAGATTACCGATCCACGCAATATTGGTGGACGGGGTATGTTAAAACGAATAACCGTTGCATCTTCGGAAATCCCCTGTATAAAGGCTTTGCCCTGTGCAACTGGACCTTCAAAAGCCACTTCGTCGCCCCGGGTAATCCTCATGTGCTTATCCCATGCGAAGGCAACATAATAACTGCTGCCGCGGTGCAGGTTCCTATGCAGTTGTTCAAGTTTCTCAATCCTGCGCCTAATCATCTTCATCACCTGATTCATAATCATCAAGCGCCCTGAGTTGCTGCAATATCTCGGCTTTTTCTCCTTCAGAAAGGTCCACCAGCCGGCCTGACGGCGCAGTGTCCCGTATCTTTTCTTTAAGCTCCGGCGGGAGCGTTTCACCAACTCGTAAGCACTTACATGCCAGTTCCAATTCCTCGTTGGTCCAGTCGCCCCAGGTGTATCTATAATGCTGTGCGGCTTCCTGACTGATTGGTGAAATGCTTTTTTCAAGCCGCTCAATCCTGTTTCTAAGATTCGCCACTATATCACCTCCCCGTTAATCTTCAAGTTCCCCCTCGCCGACGATTATGGTTTTGACGGTACCGATATTTTCATCTACCCACCGGCGGCATTCTTCATGGGTTCCCTCAAACCGCCTTTCACCGTCCACGATAACCTCCAGTATGCTGTCATTTCCCCAATCCCGTGGCGCTATGATGATTAAAGCATTATCCTTCCCGACCCCTAACGCTTTCTCCAACCGCTCAATCCGGTTCTTTAGCGCCATCGGCTCACCCCCTTTGCGCAGTCTTTTCCAACTGCTCCACCCGGGTCGCCAGGTCTTCAAGTTCAACCGCTTTCAGTGACATTTCCAGCACCACCCGGGCCGCAGTCACCCTGCTGCCGGCCGGTGCCTCAATGTCCGCCATGACGTCTTCCAGTGCGTCCACAGCCTTGGTTGTGATCCGCTGCAGCCTGGCAATCGCTTGACTCACGGCTTCTTTCTTGGCATTGGCATAGGCCACCTGGAAGCTCTCCATCTGCAACCACCGCCAAAGGGTTGTCTCACCAATACCGGCGCTTTTAGCCGCTTCGGAAATTGTCGGTTCCAGCAAAAGCGCGGCAATGGCAACCTCCTGTTTCCGGGTTAATTTTTCACCGTGTCCTTTCACCTATCACCACCTGCCTTAATTTAGTCCTATTCCTGGTTATCAGGCCAGTAATGCGGGCAACCAACTACAATCTCCACTAGGGCGCCGCTTTCATCAACTGACTCAATAGTTTCCATGCCCGGCGACCTTTGCAGCGGCCATTCGCACAAACACCACCATGTCGCCTTTAAGCATGTCCAACATAGACTTTCAACTTGCGCTCGGGTATCGCTCACCGTCGATACCTCCCATGTGCGTTTCCAACTGAGAAAGCATGTCCCGCCACATCAGCAGCGCTTTTATCGGGTGCAGGCTGGCATCTTTGGCCACATAATGCCAAGGCAGGTTAACCCTTGCGCCACGCCAAACACTGATTAGCAGCCTTCTTTTCTGATGGTCATTAATTGCATCTATCCACTGTCGGGCGCGTTTCAATTTTGTTTCGAGCTGCTCCAGTTTCGCAATGTCAATAGCCGTATAGGCCGTGCTGTCCGAATGTCCGCCGCCACTCACGCGGGAGCTCTTATAATCCAGGGCATGAAGCGGGCATTCCAGTTCCGCCCGGGCGCTTTCCAAAGCTTCATACCGCCAAGGGAATGAGCGCAACAGTTTTTCCGCCTGCATATCACACCTCCAGCAATTATTCAAGAAAGCGGATCTTTTTAAACTGTTACTGTCAAACATTTAACATTGACAGGTTCTTTTTTGCTCTCTTTGCTACCTAACTTACAGTATGCTTTAGCTTCTGCAGTAAGCTTTTCCAGTTTTGAGCGAAGCATCATATAATGCTCCCGGGAGTAATTCCCGCAGGCGTAGTCCAATTCTAAAGCCTGCAGAAGTTTTGTCAGCATAACAGACCTGCCGGCATGGTAATCCATATCGTAGGGCGCACCCGGTCCAGGGCGGTGCTTGTCCATAAGTTTATCTACTTCATAAGCCAGACTTGCGGCCATGCCCACTATAACCAACTCCTTTAGCCGGTGTTTTCTCTGCCCGCTCTTGGGCAGCCTGCGCCCTCTTGAATCCCTTGCCGCGCCTGAGCGCCTCGGCCCATAGCCGCTTATCTTTGGCCAGCAGGGATTGAAGTTCACTGGGCGTGAATACCAGCAAGCAACCGGGCAACTTAATTTCAACATAGCGCATTATTTTCACCCTCCGAATGCTTATTATAAGCATCAATCAGCACACCAAACGCCCGTTCATATTCCGCTGCCACTTTTCGGCAGCTGGTTATATCTTGCCCCTGGTATGCCGCATTGAACCGTTGCTCCGCAGCTTTAACCGCTTGCCGTAGCTCCGACCTGTGCTCTGTGGCCCATGGCCAGGCATCCGGCGGGTATTTCGCTTTGACCCGCTCCACGGCAAACCGGAACAGGTCTGATGCAAGGTGAGCATTCCATTGCTGGCTTTTGACACTTTTGACAGTTTGCAGGTTATGTGTTTCAGGATTTTTTTCTTTAATCTTGGTTAACCAATTGCCCATTACTTTCTATCCCTCCTAAAAAAATTCTCTAAAAGTGCCAGGTAGGGAAGTGTCAAAAGTGTCATAACCGCCTATGCATTGACTTTTGACACTAATGACACTTCACACCTTATGCGTTTGAGAGAAAATTTTTTGGTTAATGCAATAAACCTGTTTCGGGCGGCCACCTGTTGAATCAATCTTTTCCTCTCTTAACCATCCGGCTTCTACAAGTTCTTGGACTGCTTCCTGCACCAGTTCTTTTGTATCCAGCAGGTGCCAGTGTTTTCGGTTATAAATATCCCTGATAGTGAATTCATCCTCAACTTTACCGGCCCTAATCTTTTCAGCCAGCTCCGCAGCAGCCCTTACGCCCTTTTCGCCCAACAACCTATATATCCGCCGCGCATGACTTTCCAGGTATTCACACCATGCCGCCGCCATCTCCGCCGCTTCCTGAGACACCGGGCCAGAGCTTTCACCGCCGGCTACGTTAATTAGATGTAGAATAAGTGCGATGCTCGGCATCAGGGAACGATATTTCGCCATGTGCTCAACGACTATAGGGTTATCCTCTTGCCTAATCTTTATCTCCAGTTCGGTCAACCACTCATTAAATACGGCTTGTCCCTGCTCCGTAAAGCGGAAGAACGGCCTTTTTTCATGTTCTGTGGCGCCAGCAGTAACAAAATCCATATCAGCCAGAGTTCTAATAATCCCAAAGGCCCGATTCTTTGCTTCGGTATCCGGCCATTCGTCGATAAGCTCCCACCCTTGCGGTTCGTCAGGGTAGACAAGTAACTGAAAACGCTGGATCATCCCGTCATTGGCCAAATCCCCGGTTGATTGAATTAAGTAACTGGTCAGTTTGCCTGGCTGTATTCCACCAAGCAGGCTCAGGCATACATTTTGCGTATCGATCGTGCCCCTGGCCACCCGGTCTGCGGTAAAACTCCCGTAACCGTTCCATGCCTCCAGATAGAATGCTCTGTCCTGTTGTCTGTCCTCCCGATCCCAACTACACAACAGGCCGACCAGTTCATCCCGAAAAACCAATAGGCCCCGGGGATTTTCATTAAGTAATTCCCCTAGTTTTTCAATTGTGGTGTCGTTAGTTTTGAACCGCCGGCGCGTAGGAGGTTCGGGTTCCTTCATGGATGCAATTTCAGCTTTAAGGACATCCATATTCCGACCGGGCTTCCCCTTGGCGGACTTGCCCATCTCCGCTTTAATTGCGTCTCGCTCCGCAGCGTGCGCCATTTTCTCTGCCTCATGCATCCCCATTGAATCCTCATACTCGGCTTTGGCTTCCAGTTCCAAAGCGGCAAGGGGCTTTAATATCTCCGCCAAGGCTGGAGTTTTTAACATCGACGGCCGTGCCACTATGCCGCCCCACAGGTTCGGTATAACCGTCCAATTATCTCTTTGTTTCGGCCTGATGGCACAACCAGCTCCAATTATCGCACCGGCAACCACCATAGCCCCTATAGACACAAAGTCTAAGGGACATTGCATCCGATGCGCTATGTCAGTCAGCCAGGGGCGGAACGGTTCCGGTATAATCTCTGGCGGAAGTACCTCAACCGGCCTTAGTTCGCTTTGTATTTCCTCCGGGTTAGGCCATTCCTGCTCACCATAACCCGGTGATTCGGCCACCAGACGCAGCAGTTCTTCTTTTGTGCCGCCTGCGTTCAGCCAGTCGCTAACATCTCCCTTGGCCGGCACGGGAAGTTCCACCACCCGAACCTTGCAACCCCTATTAATTAGTTGGTCAGCAACCTTCGCAGCATGATCCCGTCCGGGGTCGTCGTTATCAGGGATGATTGCCACGTCCGCACCTTGAGGGAAGTGCCGAGAATGCGCTTCCCGCCACTTACCAGCCCCGCCGTGGCTGGTGCTGGCAACTAGGCCCAGGGCGGCCAGCCTGTCAACGTCTTTCTCACCCTCGACCACGAAAACAGTTTCGCCGCGTTCCAGGGCGGCCAGTAGTTCTGGCAGTCGGTAGGGGAGCGGGTCAACACCTTTCATGTTCCAGATCCACCCGCCCAGGCCGTCGGACCTCCGCTGCCGGAAGTCCTTTGGGTACAACCGGACCACCTGATACACCAGGTTTCCGGCGGCGTCCTTGTAGTCATATGTGGCGACGATTTCCTTTTTCGCGCTATCTTCGGGAAACAGATTCTTCACCTCAATGCCCAGGGCGCCCGCGATTTCCTCAATGGAGCAACCGGCATGGCAGTGCAGTAGTATGCGTCCATCATCGCCCTGCCCAATGGACAGGCTCGCCTTTTCATCCTCATGCGCCGGACAGCGGGCGATATAGCCTTTTCCTGCTTGTCTTACACCCTGAAGTCGTGGTAAAATATCTGTAACATTCAACAAGAAACACCTCAATTTTTACCCGGCCCGCCAGCCGGGTTTTCATTTTGACGCACTTCAAACACATCCGGCAGCACGTCGAAGAAAAGCTTTAACCCCCGTCGGTGCAGTTTATAAAACCACGCTTCTGAGATATGCAAACCCTTAACGTATACCACCCTGTCCGGCCGCACCCTGTCATAATATTTCTTGCGAATGATCTCCTCCGCTATATATCCCCACTGAGGTTCCTGTTTCAAAAATTCCAGCGTATCGCGGTATTGCTCAACCTTTCGCCGGTGCGCCTTTAAGTTGTCCTTCAAAAAAGCTAAGCTATCCCTGAAATATTGTTCTTTTTTATCAGGTAACGGGTTTTCCAGTTTGACTTTCAGATCCTTGGTAGCTATTTCCAAGCTGCTTATAGCCTGTTCTGTCTTCGGTATGGAATGCAACCAGGTTTTAACATTTTTTATATCCTGTTTAGTCATTTTTGCACCCCCGCCTCTGGAATTCATCGTATAAATCCGCCAGGCGGTTGCCCATCTCAGGCGGTAAGCGGTGGACGTTGACGAATCTTTTCACATCGCAGTAGTCTGTCCCGTCCGGAAAATCCGGCAGTCTGGTTGCCGTGCGGCAAAACGCACTGCGGCGGGACACGAACCGCTTGAAATAAGGATTTTATTCAACACCATTAGCCCCACCTCTACTTCAGTCTGCGGATTTTACCCCGCTCTGGTTCTACCGCCACACTGGCTTTCTCCTGTGCCTCCATCCATGCATCCAGGCTTGTTGTCCGAAATAGCAGTCGGTTTCCAGCATGGATGCAAGCCGGGCCCTTACCGGCCTTGATCATCTCCAGCAGTTTCCAGTAACTCAAGCCCAAGTATTGCGCCGCTTCCTTCGCTTTCACCGTTGCGCGCATTTTTGCTCCAGTCCTTTCGTGAAAAATTCTTCGAGTACTTGCGCGGGAACCAGGATTCGTTTCCCCGCCCTGACGTGCCCTAATTCGCCCGCTACTATCATCCGCCGCACTTTCTGCGGAGACAAACTGCTGATTCGCGAAACCTCATTGACCGAGTAGGCCAGTTTATCCATGTCTCAACCCTCCCTTGCTCTGTGTTGACATTAGTGTATCTCTTGTGTTATTATTTTTCAAATTAACGTCTAGCAACGTCTAGCAAGATAAGAAAGGAGATCTTGTTTTTGGGCTGGTTTGTGCATAGAGCCACTGATATAAAAAGCATATCTGCGCCCATTCCAACACCGGAAGCCGTTAAATCAGGTCATGAAACGATATGGTTACAATGGGGACCAGGTAAGAAAAAACGGCTTACGGAAAAGGACATCAAAGATGCCATCCAATTTATAGAAAAGTTGAACGATAAGAATTCTGCTATGGATTTTTACTCTAAGTTCGGTCATTTGGTGAGTGCATATATTCCGAAATATTGCAAAATTTACCACAAGGACGTTCATGCTATTCCGCTTGAAACAGTGTTAGTTGCTGCCGGAACACTGCGAACCATACAGAATGGCCTCAAAGGGCGTATGTTGCCAGACCGCGAATTGGTAAATAGCGTTAAACAAATGTCAGAACTATGGGGATACCTACCCGAAAAATACAAGCTACACGCGAAACCGTTGCAAGAAATATTATTAGTACCTAGGGACAATACTCTTATCCCAAAATTGCCGTATGACGTGCCGGCCTGGATACGCGATTATTGTTTACGTGCTCCCATTGACAAAGACGGTCAAATAAACTGGAATTTGCTTCGTGTTAAGGTAAAATTTAAAACGGAGATTGTATGGCAGTTAGGGTTTGAGCCTGATATTGTTTTACCGAAACTTTTTTGGGCGTTGGTGGACTTTCTTTTTAAACAAGAGAAGGGAACCGCTCTTTGTGCCTGCGGATGTGGGCTACCAATCAGACCGGGATGTAAATATGCCGACCCAGAGCGTTGTCGTAAAAGAGTCAATTGGCATAGTAAAGGGGCTATACGTCGAAAAAAGAAAAAGCAAGAAGCTTTATCAAAGGAGGTTTAACTAATGGCCGGTAAAGGCTCAATTGAAAAACGCGGCGTTAATACCTGGCGGCTTGTTGCCAGTTGCGGGATGAAGGGCGATAAGCAGGTGAAGAAAACAAAAACTGTCACCGTGAAGGTTTCCTGCGAACTAAAAAGCTGCAAGGGCTGCCAGAAGATAAACCGCTGCCAGGCCCGAAGTGAAGCGATAAAACTATCGGCTGAATTTGTAAGGGAAATTGAAAAAGGCCTGTTTATTGAACCCGGCAAGCTCACCTTCAAGGAATTCACGGAACGTTGGTTGAGGGATTATGCGGAAACGAACCTGGAGCCTAAAACCATTGAGAGTTACAAGGAAAAGCTGACGCGGATCTTGCAGGCCATGGGCCACCTGCGGATTAAGGACGTAAGGCCCAATCACCTGTTAGAATTCTACATAAACCTGCAGGAGGACGGAGTCCGCAAAGACGGCAAACCCGGAGGATTGGCGCCCAATAACATCCGGCACCACCACCGGGTAATATCATCCATCCTGCAGGATGCCGTCGAGTGGCAGGTTATCCCCTCCAACCCGGCTGCCAGGGTTAAGCCGCCGAAGGTGCCGAAATATCAGGCCAGGGTTTACGATGAAGATCAGGTTACAGACATGCTGGCGGCCCTGGAGACAGAACCATTAAAATACCAGGTTGCTGTTATGCTTACACTGGATACCGGCGTGCGTGAGGGTGAATTAATGGGCTTTGAGTGGCCGGATATAGATTTTGAGAATGACACCATCAGAATCCGGCGGACCAGCCAGTACCTGCCCGGGAAAGGTATATTCACCAAGAAACCTAAAACCGAGCTGTCCGAGGACATCTTGGCGGTGTCCCCTTCGGCAATGGCCTTGCTGAAACAATTCAGGGCGCACCAAGCACAGGAACGGTTAAAAGCAGGGGATTTGTGGCAAGGCTCAGAACGGTTATTTGTCACCTGGGATGGACGCCCAATGTATCCGTACACCATTGGTAGTTGGTTCCCGAAGTTTTTGAAACGCCATGGGTTGCCACACCTGAACTTTCACGGCCTCCGGCACACAAGCGCCACTCTGTTAATTAATACGGGCGCACCAGATAAAACAGTGTCAGGCAGATTGAGACATGCCAAAATTGGCACAACAATGGATATTTACGGGCACTACCTTAAATCAGCCGATCGGGATGCGGCGGACAGGCTTGAGCAGGTTTTTCAGCGCATGAAGGGCAATGGAAAAGCTAAAGTACAAAACAAATAGACGGCCTCCGGGCCGCCTTCTTTTTTTGGGTATCGTTGTGTAAAATTGGGATTGATTTAGTCCTGTTTGCGGGAGACTATCCCCAAATTATCCCCATTACGCTGCTGTTTCTGCTGAAATACAAAAAGCCAATACCCGCAATCCCTTGCGAATACTGACTTTCTTTGGCCTCCCGGGAGGGATTCGAACCCCCGACCCACGGATTAGAAGTCCGTTGCTCTATCCAGCTGAGCTACCGGGAGATAAAATTGGAGCGGGTGATGGGAATCGAACCCACGCGACTGGCTTGGAAGGCCAGGGCTCTACCATTGAGCTACACCCGCCCGATAATGAATATGGAATTAAATCAAGCGCCAATAATTATTATACAAAAAAATATGTTCCGAGTCAAAAAGCAATTTCAGTTTTAACAGTTATTTTATGCTGCTATTATATCAATTCCTTACAAATTAAAAAGTGTTCCCCTGATACCATGTTCGTCTATGTTGAGTACCCCGTACCCGGCGGTATGGCCCGGTTGGGATCTGATTGTGCTGCCGGGATTGAAAAACAAGGTGTCGTTTTCCAGTAGGTTTAACGGAACGTGAGTATGACCGAAGATCACCGCTTTGACCCCCATTTCCAGGGCCCGGTAAAATAACCTTTGCAACCCGTTCTTGACCCGGTATAAGTGACCGTGGGTGATGAGTATCTTGTGGCCTTTCAAAGTAATAGTTAATTCTTCCGGTCCGCCGGACGGATAATCACAGTTGCCTGCCACTGCGTAAACCGGCGCCTTGAGTTCGGATTTTAAAAATAAAGCGTCAACATAGAAGTCACCGGCGTGAATTAACGCGTCTATATGTCCCATTTGCCGCACAGCCCGGGCAGCTTGCTCTAAAACTCCGTGAGTGTCGCTTAAAACGCCAACCCGCAAATGGTATCACTCCATATTATTCGGTTCAGATTGTATTCGGTTCAGATTGTATCCATTATACAAGAAAGGTGAATTAGCGGGCAATCGTTCTTTTTAACACGGTTATAGCTTTTTGTAATGCTTTACCGCGGTGACTGAGCAGGTTTTTTTCTGTGGCGTTCAATTCGGCAAACGTTCTTTTATATTTGGGGACGAAAAAAAGCGGATCGTAACCAAAGCCCTGGGTACCCCTGGGTTCGCTGGTAATAATCCCTTCACAGGTCCCTTCAACCGTTTCTGTTTTACCGCCGGGAACTGCTATGGCCACCACGCACCGAAACCGGCCGGTACGTTTTTCCCACGGTACTCCGAACATCAACTCCAACAGTTTGCGGTTATTGGCTTCGTCGTCATGCTGCGCGCCGGCAAACCGGGCGGATATTACGCCCGGTGCTCCGTTCAGGCAGTCCACTTCCAGGCCGGAGTCATCGGATAGAGTCAGTTCTCCCACTGCTTCGGCTACTTCGCGTGCCTTTTTGACAGCGTTGGCCTGGAAGGTATCGCCATCTTCCACCACTTCAGGTACATCCGGAAAATCTGCCAGTGAAACAACTTTCACTCCCGCGCCGGACAGCAACTCCTGTAGTTCTTTCACTTTGCCTTTATTGCGGGTAGCCAAAACCAGCTTCATTGCTACCGCCCCCCAATGGTTTCGGCTATCGGTCCCAGGATTTGTTTTTGGTACTGCACAAGCCAGGCGATGCCATCCCGGGCTAAATCAAGCATTTTGTCCGCATCCTCCCGGCTGAAAGTCGACTCTTCTCCGCTGCCTTGTATTTCTACAAACCTTCCGTTGCCGGTCATCACAATGTTCATATCCACGTCGGCTGCCGAGTCCTCTTCGTAACACAGGTCCAAAATTATTTGTCCCCCGAGTCGTCCCACACTGGTGGCGGCGATGAAGTCCGAAATGGGGATCCTTTTAATTTTGCCGTGATTCACCATCCATTGCATTGCTTCCGCCATGGCCACGAAGGCGCCCGTGATCGAGGCGGTACGGGTGCCGCCGTCAGCCTGGATTACATCGCAATCAATGGTGATGGTGTGCTCGCCCAGTTCCCGCAAGTTGGTTACAGAACGCAGGGAACGTCCGATAAGCCGTTGTATTTCCAGACTGCGGCTGTTGGGCCTGGAACGGTCCCTGGCCGTGCGGTGACCGGTGCTTCGGGGCAGCATGTTGTATTCCGCCGTGATCCAGCCTTTGGATTCATTTTTACACCAGACGGGCAGGCGTTCTTCCACCGAGGCGGTACAGATTACTTTGGTGTCCCCTACCTCGATCAGGACCGAACCTTCCGCGTGTTTGTTAATGCCGCGAGTAATTGTTACCGGACGCATCCGGTTGTTTTCTCTACCGTTCAATCTGTCCATCGCTACCTCCCGCTTTTACTAATCAAAAACACTCACTTATATTCTATCCCCCGTAAGAAGGCTTCAACACTTTTACCGAATGCTTTCCTCGGGGACGGCGGCGCACATTTTGATTTATTGTACCACATTACTTATTGTAATACATAAAGAAACCGGCTCGAGGGCCGGTTTGTAATACTTACTTTTTCTACTTTACCGGTGCAAAATAACTGTTTAACGAATTGACCAGAGCTTCCGCCGTTTTTTGGCGCACTGCTTCCTGGCGCAGCATTTGTTCTTCTTCGTAATTCGATACGAAAGCCACTTCAGCCAGTGCTGCCGGGACCGGAGACGTGCGCAGCACCACGAAATTGGACTGCAGTACCCCCAGGCTGCGTCGGCCAAGGGTGCGTAACAACTCCGATTGCACCAGCGAGGCCAATCTGCTGTTGTCGGCCTGGCTAACTCCCGGCGCCAGATCGCCAGTGTCCCGGCGATAGTATGTGCTGGTGCCGTTTTTCTCACGGCTGGGGTTGGCGTTGATATGGATGCTTAAAAATACTTCGGCCCCGTTACGCCCGGCGATGGCCGTACGTTCATAGAGGTCCACAAAACTGTCGTCGGACCGGGTCATAACCACTTTGGCGCCATATTCGGTTAATATTTTTTGCAGCCGTAACGCTATATCAAGGGTGACGTCCTTTTCCATTAACCCGGTTGGACCTATAGCTCCGGGGTCGCTTCCGCCATGCCCGGCGTCTATGGCTATAATGCGTCCGCTCAGGTAACTGCCGGGTTTAGGTATGAATATGTCCAGGCTAAGCTTGGTCCGGTCCTCGGACAGCTTGTCCAGGTTGGCCACGGTTCCTTTGAGATCGAACACCAGGCGCATTACCGGAGGTTCATTGGTCATCCAACCGGTCCTTAACTGTGATACCGCCTCCGAGTCTATATCGATTTTCTCAGGCAGATCAGTCGGGTTTACGTTTTTCAGGTCCAGTACCAGCCTCTCCGGCCCGGTAAGCATAAACATGTCATAACTGAGCGGTCCCTGGGCTGTCAGTTCGATATAGGTATGACCGTCCTGTTCATCGATTTCAATTTGCTCCAGCACCACCGGCTCGGCAGGCTCGCCGGTTTCTGTCGTTAGATCGGTATCCGGGGTTACCACCGGCGGGTCTCCCGGCGACGGGGAAGCTTCCGCCTTTTCAATGTTTAAAAACAGGCCGGATACCCAACCGATAACACCACCATCTAATTCTACTTTAGCCCAATCGCCGTTGCGCTCCAGCACACCCACCCGCTGGCCGCGGCTGACCTTGGTGATAACGTTGTGTCCCGTTCCCGGTCCGATTCTGATATTAACTTCGTTGCCGTTTACCACCGCCACCGTACTGTCGCTGTTTTCTGGCGGTGTGGCCGGGGTTTCGGCTGCCGGCGGGCTGGTGACTGGTGCGAGCTGTGGCGGGGCTATTTCATTTACCGCCACCAGCCATCCGGCCACCCAGCCTTGCTCACCGTTGGGCAAATTAATTTTAATCCATTGTCCGCTGACCTCGGCGATATTGAACTTGGCGTCTTTGGCGGCTGTGGTGACCATGCTGTAAGAGGTTCCCGGGCCTGACCTGATATTAACACCGGAGCTGGTGATGGTGGCCTGCTTGATTTTTTGCGCCGTTGCCGGTGGTTGCTGCGCTGTTGTTTCACCCGGAGGCGTCGGATTATTGGCTGCCGGCGGACTGGTCACGGGTACGGATTGCGGCGCGGTTACTTCGTTTACCGCCACCAGCCATCCGGCCACCCAGCCTTGCTCACCGTTGGGTAAATTAATTTTAATCCATTGTCCGCTGACCTCGGCGATGTTAAACTTGGCGCCATTGTTGACTGTAGTGACCGAACTGTAAGAGGTACCCGGGCCTGACCGCACGTTAACCGCGGAGCCGGTAATGGTGGCCTGTTTTACTTTTACGCTGTTTTGCTGCTGAGGCTGCGCGTCGGTACTATCCGCGGTTTCCACCAACCATCCGGCGATCCAACCTGTCTGATTGCCGAGACTGATTTTGTACCAGTCGCCTTGGGTTTCCAAAACCTGAAAACGCTGGCCTTTTTGGACCGTGGTCACGATACTGCTGGCAGTGCCGGGGGCGCTGCGCAGGTTGACCACACTGTCTTTTACTACTATATCTGTGGCGGAGTACCCGGTGGCGGCAAAACCGACACAACCGGCTATATATATAAGGGATGCCAAAAGACCGACCTTTAGCTTCTGTTTTAAATTAAGTTTTAACGTCATGGCCATATTTCCCTCTTTTCCCAGAATAATTCATGCTTGTTCATTATTCGACAGTTTGTATGAAAAAGCCTGCCGGGTTGATGCAAAAATATCTCAGATAATATATTTAAAGCACAATTATGTTGACGTGGTTCGACAACAAAAAGTTCCCTGGATGGGAAACTTTGTGGATAGATTAATGTCGTTGGCCGCATAATACTGTTATTCAACATTCTGGGAGGGATGCGCCATGGAAAGTGAAAGGCTTAAAGTGGGGATTATTGGAACCGGGATGGCTTTTGAGAGACTGCATTATCCTGCTTATCAGGAATTGGCGGACAAGTACGAGATCGTGGCCGTATGCGATCCGGACATGGAAAAGACCAGAAGGTGGGCGGCGGAGTTGGGACTGGGCGGTGAGAATATTTACACCGATTACAGACCTATGCTTTGGCGGGAAGATATTAACCTGTTCGACATCATGGTGCCCATTGAGCATAATTACCGGGTCAGTGAGGATGTTGCCAAAGCCGTTGCCCATCGGCCGGGGAAAGCTATCCTTTGTGAAAAACCAATGGCTTCCACTTACGAACAGGCCGGGGAATTTGCCGAGCTGCCCCGCCGGTACGGGATTCCGGTGATGATAGCTGAAAATTACCGTTACAACGAGGAGATTAACAAAATATATGACCTGGTGCGTCACAAGAAAATAGGCGAACCTGTTTATTTTATACAAAACAGAGTAGCGTTTTTCCCCGGGGATATGCATAAAGATAAGTTTTCCAGCACCGAGTGGCGCCGGCATCCGGTATTCAGCGGCGGCGCCATACTGGATGTCGCGGTGCATGATATAGCCGCGCTGCGGCATGTTTTTGGCCCCATTGATAAACTGCAGGCCTTTGGGGTGCCTCAGGATGATGATTTTTCACCTTATGCCGTGGTCAATGTAAACATACGTTTCAAAAGCGGAGTTACCGGTCAGTTTGCCTTTTATTGCGCCGGCAGGGAAGCGCAGCATCCCCTGGTGGGGCTGCGTATCTTCGGCACCCACGGCATGATTTTCCTTGAGGAACGGGATTGCGGAACCATTAACGTGTCTTACAACGACGGGAACGGCGAACAAATTTCCTACCGTCCGCAGCGGGGGTTTTATAATGAGCTTTTAAATCTGTATCATTCCTTGAACGGAAATGAAGCTATTGCGGTTACCCCGGAGATTGAATACGGGGATGTGAAAACCGTACTGGATATATTGAGTTCCATACGTGAAGAACGGATCATCCCCGTTGATGTGGACGAGGGTAAAATTCCGGCTTATATCCCCGCTCATCAGGCGCAATTTGAATTTCACCAAAATCAGTGGCACTAAGAAGCCCGGCATTGCCGGGCTTCTTAGTATTCAGGAGTCAGAATCCAGCGGGCTCATGGTGCTGATTATTTCGTCATCCCGCGTTAGAGGAGCGTCCACAGCCACATGTCCGGCTATTGTGTCCACTATTTTGCCTTCCACCCTGATCTGTACTTCTTCAATAGTACCAAACTGAGTGAGCGTGTTGACTATTGAGTAGACAGTCAAATATTCGGACCCGGAGCCTCCGCTGTGTCCGGCAATCAACTCCTTGCTGAAATCAACGGTGCACAGGCCGTCGCTGACGTCGATATCCAGCAATTCAGTGCCCGTGGGAATGGTGGGACTAAGCATTTCGTTTTTCGGGCCAAGAAGCAGTTCGCGGATGGTTTCCCGGGCTATACCGATAACACTGGGAATTTCTCTCTGTTCGGCCACCAGTTCGCCCTCTTCATTGACAAAATACATAACCACCGTGGTCTTGTCCACAAAATCAGTAACCGTGGGCAGGGTCTCCGTTGTTGCAAGGGTCGCTTCAGTTCTTTCAAGGGTGATTGTTTCCGGCACCGCACTGTTTGTTTTTTTCGCCGGCCTGTCAAAACAGCCGCCGGTGTAAAGAATTAAACCAATCAGTCCCAAATAAATAAAAAATTTAACCGCCGCGTTCATTTCAGTCTCCTCCTTGGCAGAGTTTTCCTTTTTTTATGTGTATGGCCGGTCAAGGCGGATTATGACTAAAAAAAGGCGGCATATATATCGCGGACGCGGAAAAAAATAAATTTATATATTTTTTCGGGGGTAGGTAAATGGACATAAAAAAAAATTTCATCAGGGCAGTTGCAGCCGCTTTTTGCGTCTTTTTTTTCTTTCCTTTGAAGGCCGGGGCGAACACCGGCTGCCCGTTTTGCCGGATAGCAGAGGAAGAGTACCGGGTATTGGCGCCCTCCGAAACCGCGGTTCGTGGACGCAGTGTTGAACAGTTGCAAAAGATGCTAAAGAAGGTCGGTTACTATCATGGTCCGGTGAATGGCGCTTATGATCCCCCGACCGTGAAGGCTGTTAAAAAATTCCAAAAAGAAACGGGTCTCGAACCGGATGGAATTGTCGGCCAGGCCACGTGGCAGGTTTTGGATCAGGAATATTGCCTGGTAACCGACAATAGCGGCATTCCCGGTCCGCAGGGTGTAGTGAGCATAGTGGTGGACACTGAGCGGCGTAAGCTAACCGTGCTGTCGGACGGTGAACCTTTCAAACAGTATCCGGTGGCGGTAGGTAAATACCAAACGCCGTCACCGGTTGGAAATTTTAAAGTGCTGCGCCGGTCACTGCACGACGGGACCGACTTCGGCACCCGCTGGATGGGATTGAATGTGGCCTGGGGGTCATACGGCATCCACGGAACCAACAGGCCCGGTTCCATAGGCAGTTATGCCAGCCATGGGTGTGTGAGAATGAATAACCGCGACGTGGAAGAGATTTACCCATGGATTAAACCCGGCACCAGGGTAGTTATGCTGGGCAACTTCTTTAACTACCAGCAGCGGCAATACCGGGTGTTGAAAGTGGGCGCCATTGGAGGAGATGTAATGGAGGTGCAGATCAGGCTGCGCAGGCTCGGTTATTATAACGGGCCTGTTGACGGAATCATGGGTTACGATGTGGTGCAGTCCGTTGCGGAATTTAGAAAGGGCAAGGGACTGCCGGAGGATAATAGCGTGGATTATGAGGTATATCGTTTGCTGGGGTTGTAATCCCCGGCGTTAACTTTCTATTTCAATGATCCGTGGCTCTATGTCCAGTTGCCTGAGCATATCCGTATAATCCTGTGCGGTAATTTCGGCCGGGTGTTTCTTCAGCAATGCCACCAGTACGCCTTCCATCACGTTTGTGCCGAAGGAACGCCCCTCGTATTCCGGGGTGGTGGTTACTACCCTGGCAATGCCTTTCTCACCAAGTATTTGAATATCCTTTGCCGTGGTTGTGTTGGTGATAACGGTCTGGCCGTTTAACCTGTCAGGCAAATAACGCTTGATAAAATGAAAATCGCCGGCTACAATTTCAGCCTCTTCGTAATAAGCGGCATATTTTTGCGCCTTTTTATCGTCCCGGGAATCTTGTTTCTTTCCCGTTGGGTAAAGCATATTAATGGGCAGCTTGGTCATTATGGGAAGCAGTAACCTGGCCAGGCTCTCCAGCTTGGCCAGGCTTTTAATCGGGTAAGGAATGCCGATGGTGAAAATAAGATCGCCGAAGGTAACGTCACAACCGGCTTTAACAAAGGCCTCGGCCATACCGAACCGGTCCACTCCGCTGACCATCAGCACCTTGGTATTTTCTTTGATATAATTGGTTTCTCTCAGCAGATAATGGACGGTTTCCCGTTCCAGTGTGTTTTTTAGCCCGCTGCCGTCAAGCACCGGGGTGTTTTTAACGGCATTCTGTAAGCGCAGTCCGTCTTTGAAGGCATATCTTTTACCGGCCGAATAAACGTATACGTCGAGGCCGCCCAGACCTATGGCGTCCACCTGGCCGTCCAATTCTTTGAGTTTGGCTATCGCCTTGCCAAAGTCTCCGTCAACTCCCACACGGCTGATTTCAAATTCCTCACCCAGCAGCTTGACCCGCACCTGGTGATTCCGTTTGGAAGACCCCAGGCTGACGCTGACCACTCGCTTCAAATTACGTCCCTCGCTTCGGCTGAAGTACCATAACATTGTAACCAAAATTAGCTAAAAACACAAGCAGGGTGATTATGCGCGCCTGCTGTAAAGAGTCACACTGAATCTTTGGTTCTGGTACAACGTCTTATTGCGTCGGGTAACATTATATCAATCTCTTCTTCCGAGAAAGACTTTACTTCTTCTGTTTTTAAGACTTTTTTTGCCTGGGTATAATTTATTCCTGGTAAATTTAAATATATCTTTGCAGTTCTTTCTTGTAGTTCATCTCTTTTCTCCATGATTTGTTCCGGCGCCAGCGTTTCAAAATCAGTAAGTAAAGAAACATATTCTTTTCTTATTCTCCGTAACAAATCAGACGCTTGTTGGTGTTTTTGAGCTTTCTCAACTAAACCAGAGTTCTTTGCATATGTATTAAGAATTAGTAATCCAAAGGATGATAATGCCGCGATTATTGCAGAAAGTTTTTCAATTGATATAAATGCCGCTGCAAAACTACCGGTAAGCATTGCTAGAAACACTATTTGCCAGGTTTTTAGATCATCGTTTATTTTAAGTAACTTCTTTTTTAATTTCTCATGACAGGTTTGTGTGTAAGTTACTCTTCCAAAGGCTTCCCGAATTTGTGACTCTAATTTGTATCCCTGGCTATTGAGTGGATTTCGTTCCATAGATTTCACTCCATTTTGATAACATGTCCGGCAGCATGCTTCAGATATTTTTGAATAATCAAAATTATCAATACCTTACATTCGTTATTTCCCTTAATATTCCTCCAAGAAATTCTTAAAAATAATAATCAACTATCTTTTTACTCTAATCTCTTTACTCCATAAAAATACAGCCCTGGGCTCATTTATAAGGGAGCCGGGCTGCATGTGGTTTTACAGTTTAATATACGGGTAAATACTAAATATTTAAAAGACTTTTTTCTGCTGCAAAAAATCTTCGATATACATTAATGTTTCGCCGAATCTTTGAAAATGCACCACTTCCCTTTCCCTCAGCCAGCGCAGCACGTCCTTAACCTGGGGATCGTCCGTCAGGTGAATCAGGTTTTCATAAACCGCCCGGGCTTTTTGTTCCGCCGCCATGTTCTCATACAAGTCGGCGACGGGGTCGTCTGTGGCTGAAAAGCAAACCTTCCAGGGCACGCCACCGGCGTTTTCCAGGTACAGGGAAAGACCGTGATCGGCATAGTGGCTGCCCCAACCGGCGGCTTTGATAGCTTCGATGGATACACCTTCAGTAAGCTTATAGACCAATGTTGCCACTATTTCCATATGGGCCAGTTCCTCGGTGCCTATATCGGTTAAAACACCCTTTGCTCTGCCCGTCGGCATTGTGTAGCGCATATTCAGGTAGCGCATGGAAGCGGAAAGTTCGCCTTCGGGTCCGCCGTATTGGGTGATTACCAATTTGGCCATTCGGGGATCGGGTGCCGAAACCCGCACGGGAATTTGTAATTTTTTTTCGTAAACCCACATATTCAAAATCCTTTCATTATAATTTTATCACTGTCTGATCTTAATACTTGATCTCCCAGGGCCACGGACTATCCACCCAGCTCCAGTATTTTTGCATATTTTGAGAATAACCGAAGCTAAGCATTGGACCGTATGCCTGCTCGTATTTACGCACCGCCTGAATCAATTCGGTATGGTTGGAATTGAATAAGGCTAGCGCCTGTTGATCTTCCGGATGGGTGTCAAGGTATAATTGCAGTTCCACCGCCACGAATGACAATTGCTGTATTTGCCTGAGCATCAATACTTGGTTCCGGGTATCCATAAAAATCACCTCCGATTTAATAAGGATAGGGACGGTATAATTCTGGGAAAAGAGTGCCTGTTTCCAGGGCTTGGACCGGGGTATACAACTGATTCAATCTTTGAATGGGGACGTAAGCCCGGGCCAGTTCCATTTCCGGGTAAGTAGCGCCTGGGGAATAACCCGTGTGTATTGGGGGACCAATGAACTTGGTTTGATTTTGATCTAAGTTTTGATCAGCCTTTTTGCGCAATGTCACCATCTCCGTTAAATTTTTTTACCAATATATGTGTGTGTTATTATCAGCGTTACTAAAATAAAACATAATTGCTAATAATATGAAAAACTAAGCCCTTTAACCTAAAGCTTAAGTTAAAGGGCTTAGTTGTCTGATAGTGTGAGACTATTAAATTAATTGATATTAGTATTATCGGCTAACTTTTCCAAGTATTTCCTGTATCTACCCATGACCCAGATGTGCAACAGCGCCTGAGATACGTTATAAATATACCAGGGTATGGTAGGTACGTAGTCGTGAATGGCGACCAGTACATACCGGTTATTTAGAACTTCACGAAATTCCAAGCGCCCGCGGTGCGGCAGTTGGTTCAGCCTGGCCAGCAATCCGCCGGTGATATAATACAGAGGTCGATCCTTGGAACTGCGGGCATGGGAGAATGTCAGATCTAAAAGAGAACGGCGCGAAAAACGGAAGTAGAAATAACAGCCGAATTGGTCCAGTTTAACTCTTACTATGGCCGCCGGAAAAAGCTTGGGGATCCAGCGGGAGTAATACAGCGCCACCCAGTCGGCGTCCTTGCCCGGTGGCAGGGGCAGCCGCTGTACCGAACGTACGCTGACTACCTTATTGATGCTCCTTTCCGCCGTTACAGGCGGTTTTATTTTATTCCGGGGTTCTTTTCCCGATATCGCCAGCTTGACCGCGTCGGCA
The DNA here is from genome assembly GCA_023439185.1 of Bacillota bacterium. GTDB lineage: Bacteria > Bacillota > Desulfotomaculia > Desulfotomaculales > Desulfallaceae > BRH-c8a. The sequence goes on from JAEXOR010000043.1 coordinate 34,859, forward strand.
AAATGCATGCCGGGCAGCTTCATTTCCTTCTGCAAACGACGATTTTTTGCCACCATCGGGTGCTTGAGGCTTTCTATCAGCGGCTTGACCAGAGCCAGGGGGGAACCGGCCAGAGCGCTCAGCAGTACGCCGGCCAGCCAGGATGGAAAATACGGGATGTTCGTTATATAACACTTGCGGTTCATCACCCGGGCGACATTGAGAATTAAATCTTTATAGGTCATGACATCGGGACCGCCAACGTCAAAGCTTTCGTTAAATGTTTTGGGATTCCCCATACAGTAGTGCAAGATATTGATGATATCCGGCAGGGCGATGGGGTGAGTAAGGGACATCATCCAGCGCGGAAAAATCATAAACCTGTATTTCTCCGCCAGGCGAACCAGAATACGGGATGTAGATCCATCGGCGCCAATGATCAGACCGGCACGCAAAGCGGTGACCGGCACACCGTGGGAGCCGAGAGTTTCCTCAACCTCCAAACGGCTGCGCAGGTGTAAAGAGAGGTTTGGAGTGTCGGGCACCAGCCCGCCGAGGTAAATAATTTGTTTGATTCCCGCCCTGGCGGCGGCCCGGGCAAAATTGTCCGCCAGAATCAGGTCCATGTCCTGAAATTTGCCCTGGGTCAACCGGGCGGACGGCATCATGGAATGTACCAGGTAAAAGGCATAATTAACGCCTTCCAGAGCTTTTTCCGCGTCCATCAATGAAAAAAGGTCGCATTGACGCCATTCGACTCCCGTATCATCGGTCCATGAATGGTTGTGGTTTTCCTTAACCGGCAGCCGGGTTAGAGCGACAATCTTATACCAGGATTGCAATTCATGCATCAAGGCCCGGCCCACAAATCCCGTGGCGCCGGCTATGGCCACAACCGGTCTGGCTATTCCTTTATGCTCTTCCACCTGTATCCAACCTCTCTGTTTTTGCGTACCGGCAATATGCCCGAACCTCTTATGAATTAAACTGTGCCATATTACAACAGTGTACCACATGTTTCAGCGGTTGTTTCAGCAAAGTTTGCGTTTTTGTTTATCTTCTTTAAAGGATAATTAACCAGCGCCCGCCAATATGGATTTGAAATAACCGATTTGTATGGAAGGATGGCTGGCGGCCATGCGGTTTTTACATACTTCCGACTGGCACCTGGGCAGAATTTTTCACGGTGTTCAACTGATTGAGGACCAGGCTCATGTCCTGGAGCAGTTTATCTCCCTGGTCCGGGACGTTAAAGCGGACGTTGTTGTGATTGCCGGGGACGTGTATGACCGGGCAGTGCCCCCGGTTGAAGCCGTCAAACTGCTGGACGAGACTTTAACCCGTATTTTGCTGGACTGCCGGGCGCCGGTAATCATGATCGCCGGCAATCACGACAGCTCCGAGCGGTTAAGTTTCGGCACTCGCCTGCTGGCCCGCCAAGGTCTGCACGTGATTAGCCGGGTTGACCGCGGCCAGGCGCCGGTTATACTAAACGATGCCCACGGCCCGGTATATTTTTGCCCGGTCCCCTATGCCGAGCCTCCGGTGGTGCGGGAGGCGCTGTCCGTTATGGATACCCTTAATCACGACAGCGCGGCGCGGCTGCTGACCGGCCGCCTGCTGGCACAGGTGCCGCCCGGTGTGAGGACGGTGGCGCTGGCCCATGCCTTTGTGGCCGGCGGTGAGCAGAGCGATTCGGAACGGCCGTTGTCCGTGGGTGGAACCGGCGCCGTGGACGGCTCGTGTTTTGAGAAATTTCATTATACCGCCCTGGGCCACCTGCATAGCCCGCAGCGTGCCGGGGACGATAATATCCGGTATGCAGGCTCTCTTCTGAAATACTCCTTTGCCGAATCCGCCGGCCGCAAGTCGGTAACCCTGGTGGAAATGGACGCCGCCGGCGGCATTCAAGTGGAGGAAACGGCGCTTACGCCCCGGAGGGATGTGCGCTGCCTGACCGGTTATCTGCACGAACTGCTGGATATGGCCGGTGACAATCCAAACCGGAACGATTACCTGATGGTTACGCTGAACGATACCGGGGCGATACTTGACGCCATAGGCAAATTGCGATCCGTGTATCCCAACGTGCTGCACATTGAGCGCCCCTGCCTGGCCGCCGCCGGTGAACTGCGCGGCCCCGGGGGTGATCACCGCCGGGTGAGCGAAGCCGACCTGTTCGCCTCTTTTTTTGAACAGGTTACCGGCGAGCCCCTGGGGGACGATTTAAAGCAGACATTCGCCACCGCCATGGAGAACCTGTACCGGCAGGAACGGGAGGCCCAGTTATGAGGCCGGTGAAATTATCCATGACCGCCTTCGGTCCTTACGCCGGTACCCAGGTGCTGGACTTCACCCAATTGGGCCGGCGAAATTTCTTTCTGATCCACGGACCCACCGGGGCGGGTAAAACAGCCATTCTTGACGCCATATGTTATGCTCTTTACAGTGATACCAGTGGTGCCCAGCGGGACGGCAGGCAGATGCGCAGCGATCACGCGGAGCCGGCAGTGGCCACCGAGGTGGAGTTTGACTTTTCCATTGGCGCGCAAGTTTACCGGATCAGGCGCAGCCCGGAGCAGGAAAGGCCCAAAAAAAGAGGTACGGGAACCACCGTCATGCCGGGCAGCGCCACCCTTTGGAAACGCACCGGGACAGTGGATGCAAACGAAGAAGGAACGGTGCTGGCTACCGGGACAATCAGGGTGAACGAGGCGGTGGAGAGTTTACTGGGGTTTAAAAGCGAACAGTTTCGCCAGGTGGTGATGCTGCCCCAGGGTGAATTCCGCCGGCTGTTAACAACCAATTCCGCCGAGCGGCAGCAGATTCTGGAAACACTTTTTCATACCGGGCTATACCAGCGTATTGAACTGTTTTTGAAGGACGCGGCTAAAACTTTAAAAAACCGGATTGAGGAGCTGGCGGGGCGTAAGGAATGGCTGCTGCGGGAATCGGACGCGGCCGGTCTGAAGGCCCTGGAACAGCGGAATGAGCGGCATAAGGAGCTTTTGGATGAACTGGCGGAGAGGATTACCGCCGCCACCGGCGGGTTAAAGGAAGCCCGGGAACGCTACGCCGAGGGGCTCCGGGTCCGGGAGTTGATTGTTGAACAGCAAAACGCGGCTCAAGCGTTGGGGGACCTAGAGACCGAGACCGCCGGCATCGGGAAAAAAAGGCTGGAACTGTCCCGCGCCAGGCTGGCTTTAAACATCGTGCCGGCTGAAAACGCCCTGGCCTCCCGGCACAATGATCTGCAGCGGGCTAAAGATAATTATCTGCGGAAAGCCGGGGAGCAGGAGCAGGCCTTTGTCCTGCAGGAAAACCGGGAACGGATTTTGGAAGCCGAGAAAAAAAGAGATCCGGACCGGGAGGCCGTGCGGCTGGAACTGGCCGGGTTGGATGAGCTTGAACACAGGGTAGTCGCCATGGAGACGGCCCGCCGGACGGTCGGCGAGGCTGAGAAAGAACTTTCGGTTCTTGGAGACCGCCATAACGAACTGCGCGAGTATCTTGACCAGGTTAGTCAAAAAATTGATGAAAAGAGAAAGGACCGGGAAGCGGCGGCGGAAACGGCCAACCGGTTGGAAATGCTGGAGGTGTCTTGCAAAGAGGCCGAACGGGTCAGCGAAAAAAGGCGGACCCTTGAAACGCTGCGGTTGGAATTGACCCGGGCGGAGGAAGAACGCGAGCGTTGCCGGACCGCCTATGACACAGCGGAGCAGCGGTACCGGCAGGCCAAAGGAGAACTAACACGGCTGCAGGATGCCTGGCACAAAGGCCAGGCGGCTATATTGGCCGGCAGACTTGCGGCGACTGAACCCTGCCCGGTTTGCGGTTCGCTGGAACACCCTGATCCAGCCCGCGGCGGCGCTGAGCTGCCTTCGGAGGAGCAGATTAAAGAGAGACAAAAGTCTTTAGATGACCTGGAAGCAAGCCGGGATCAGACTCTTGAACAGTATAGTCTGGCGGAGAACCAAAGGCTGCGGTGGAGCGGGAAAATTACCGGGCTGGAGGAGGAATTAGGCGACAAAGCCGGGGTTGACAGTGAGGCTTTATATTTGGAAGCGCAAAAGACCCGCGCGTTATGGGAAGAAGCCCGCCGGGCGGCGGAAAATCTGGCCGGTCTGGACCGGGAGTTGGAGAAACTTAAATCCGAAGAAAAAATAGCCGGGGAACAACTTAAAAAGGCTGCTGACGATTTGCAGCAAGCCCGGGAGAACCTGGGGTCCGCCAGGGCAATTTTTACCGAGCGGGAAGCAAATGTGCCCCGGGAACTGAGAGACCCGGGCGCGCTGCAAAAAGCCCGGCAAATTGCCCGGCAGAAAAAGCAGCAGTTGGAAAAAACGCTGGAAACAGCGATTAAAGAAGCTGAAAAGGCAACCCGGAACGCGGTATCGGCCCGGACTGACACTCAGGCGGCGCTGGCAGGAAAGCAAGATGCGGAAAAATTGTTTGAGCAGGAAAAGGAATCTTTCAGAGCTGTCTTAAATGAGGCCGGCTTTAACGGCCTGCAGGATTACCGGGACGCCAGGAGACAGCCCGAGGCGATAAAAGTGCTGGAAACCGGCATCAAACAATATGATGAAGGGTTGAGCGCGGCCCGGGACCGCCTGGACAGGGCCTCCCGGGCCGCGGAGGGACTGGCTGTTCCGGACCTGGAGGAGTTGTCGGCAGCCCTGGCTGCCGCCGAGGAAGCTCGGGACCGGGTCCTGCGGGAGCATGAAGGGCTGCTGAAACAGGTTGAGCAGGAAGAAGTTTGGCTGCTGGAACTGTGTAAACTGGCCGGCTCGCTGGCTGAGACGGAAAAACGATATGCCTCTCTGGGACGCCTGGCGGAGGTGGCAACGGGAAAAAACAGGTACGGGTTGACGTTTCAGCGTTTTGTGCTGGGGGCGCTGCTGGACGACGTGACGGTGGCCGCCACCGGGCGGCTGAAGCTGATGAGCCGCGGTCGTTATCACCTGCAGCGGACCATGGACCGGAGCCGCAGCAACGCCGCCGGCGGCCTGGAATTGGAAGTATTCGATACATATACCGGCGTGGCCCGTGGTGTGGCCACATTGTCCGGAGGTGAAACCTTCCTGGCGTCATTGTCCCTGGCCCTTGGGCTGGCCGACGTGGTGCAGTCGTACGCCGGAGGCATATACATTGACACAATATTTGTTGACGAGGGTTTCGGCACCCTGGACCCGGAGGCGCTGGATTTCGCCCTGCGCGCGCTTATCGACCTGCAAAAGGGCGGGCGCCTGGTGGGGATTATCTCCCACGTTCCTGAGCTAAAAGAACGTATTGATGCCCGGTTGGAGGTATACCCGGCGGAAAAAGGCAGTACCGTCAGTTTCAGGCTGCCTTAAATGCTGAAATCTATTTCACCCCGGTCGTCAATGTTAGTGCCCAGGTTCCCGGACAGGTCCTGCAGCCTGCGCATGATGGTCCGGCTGCTCTGTTCGTCTGCCGGCACGGTTTTGCCGTATTCAATCCCGGCCGGTAAAACCCTGGCTGCTGTGATACCGCCACTGTCCGCCTCAACCTGCAGGATCATGCTTTGCCTGCCCCTGGCGTCCCTGGACAGGGTAAAAACAAAATTGCCGGCACTGTAGGCGATGAGACCCTTCTTATATCGTTCCAGCCCCTGCAGTACGTGCGGGTGGTGGCCGAATACGATATCGGCGCCCTGATCAACCAACTCCCGGGCCAATTTAATTTGTTCCGCTTCCGGCGCGTCGGCCAACTCACGGCCCCAGTGCATGGACACGATGGTGATATCTGTTTGTTTACTGAGTAAATTTACCGCTTCATAAACCGATTCATTGTTATAACCACTGTTCAGCCCGGGTTTATTCTCCCCCGCTACCCACGATACACTGGGAATAACGCGGGAAAAAGCCAGCACGCCAACGGTAACGCCGTTCTTATTGATAATGACCGGTTTTTGCGCGCCGGCCCGGTTTTCTCCCGCGCCGGTATATTCGATCCCGTAATCTTTGAGATGGCTGATGGTTTCAAGCAGCGCTGCGGGCCCATAGTCGAGGATATGGTTGTTGGCCAGTGTCAAAACATCAAAACCGGCGTCCTTAACCCCCTCCAGCGCCTCGGGCGCCGCCAGGAAGTTATATTGTTTGTCGGGCACGGGTTGGTGAATATCGGATCCGACGGCGCACTCCAGATTACCCAGGGTGATATCGGCGGCGGACAGAACATCACGCAGGCCTAACCAGGGTTGGCCGGGTCCTTGTTGTTTAATCACTTCACCAATTCCGGAGGCCAGCATAATATCCCCCACCATATTGATGGTAATGGTGGTATTGGTGTCTTCAACCAATACGTTTTCCGAAATAATTTCAGGCTTGCTTTCCGGAATGTTTTCCAGAATTAAAGGGCCATCCCCGGTTAATATATCCGGTAACATGTTTACCGGCCCCCAGATCAGGAAGGCCAGTGCGGATGCGACCACAATTTCAATTAACACCAGGGTTAATAGACCTTTTCTTCCTCCCGGTATTACCGATGCTTGCATATCAAACCATGCTCCTATTACGGCAATCAGCGAAAACTAATACTGTTGGAATGAACTTCCGCGGGCGCCGCATATGGGGCAGCGCTCCGGAGCCTCGTTAACGGCGACATAACCGCAAACCGGGCACAGGTGAAAAGATTCAGCCTGCATGTCGTCTCCGGCTGCCAGATCCCGCATTGCTCTTTTATAAAGCTCGGCGTGTGCCTTTTCTGCTTCGTTGGCCAGTTCGAAACTCCGCGCCGCGGATGTGTTGCCTTCCTCTTTGGCCTCGGCTATAAAACCGGGGTACATCTGGCTGAACTCATAAGTTTCCCCTTCCAGGGCGGTCTCAATATTTTCTTCGGTTGATAACACTTTACCCGCCGCTTCCAGGTGTTTTAAAGCGTGGATGGTTTCAGCTTCCGCTATAGCCATAAACAGTCGGGCAATTTTGGGCTTGCCTTCTTTTTCCGCTTTCCTGGCAAAGGCCAGGTACTTGCGGTTGGCCTGGGACTCGCCCGCGAAGGATTCCATCAAATTATCTTTGGTTTTATTGCTCATTTTAGTTCCTCCTTATCTTTTAATGCTATCATTACCAAAAACTTAATGTGATAAAAAAAACTACCTTGCCCAGAGGTAGTTTTCTTTGCCTATTATAGTAAACCCGTCGCCCCGATAAGTAAATAGGACTTAGCTTAAACAGCTTCGATTTTGCGCCGTTCATCGGCACGCATTTCACGCCTCAACATTTTGCCCACCCTGGATTTAGGCAGCATATCCCGGAATTCAATGTATTGCGGTACTTCGTAATTAGCCAGCCTGTCACGGCACCATTTTATCAGTTCCTGGGCGCTGATGCCTTTTACGTCATCCTTCATTACAACAAAAGCCTTGATCCTTTCACCGACCGCGTCGTCCGGTATGCCTACGGCGCAGGCGGCAACAACGGCGGGATGTTCTTGCAGCACCGATTCCACTTTTGAAGCGGCCACCCGGTAACCTTTATGCTTAATAATATCCACCGAGCGATCCATAAAATAGAGCCAGCCTTCTTCGTCTATCCTGACTATATCACCAACTTTGTACCATAAACTCTCACCTATTTGTACAAAGTGGTTAGCTGTTTCTTCGGGTTTTTTCCAATACCCTTCAACCATATGTTTGGATGTAACGTACAACTCTCCCGGTTCTAACGGAGATACCGGCTCCAGGGTATCGGGATGCATAAGTTTAACTGTTTGGGTGCCGATAATTTTCCCGGCGGTCCCTTCGGGAAAAGGTTCACCGGCGGGCGTTAAGGCAATGGCGCCGCAGGTTTCGGTAGCTCCGTAACCCTGGTATAAGGGGGTACCGAACTTTTTCAACCACCGGTTGGCCACTTCCCGGGGTAAGGTATCCCCGGCGCAGAAGTTGTATTTAATAGAACTGAGATTGTAATGGTTCAAACGATCGTGTTCCAGGATCATACGGTATAATGTTGGTGTACCAAAAAAAGACGACACTTTATACCTCTGGATATGATCAAAAACCGCGTCAAGGTTAATTTTGGGCAGCAGTACCAGTGTGTCTCCCGCCATAAGAGCCCCCAGTCCCACTGTTTGGCCGAGGATATGAAAAAGCGGGGCTCCCTGCAACACCACATCAGTTCCCCTGGGGATTAACTTTTCACTGGCTTTCCTCTGTTCATTGAGGCTTTCTAAAAAGAGGACGCCGGATATGGGTACGCCCTTTGGAAAGCCGGTGGTTCCTCCTGTATAAAGCATTTCAGCAATGTCGTCTTCCTTAAAATCAATAGCAGGCGGGGCAGTCGGGTTGCTTTTTAATAAACCTCTCAAAGTAAACGTGTTATCTCCAAGACTGTATTTACCCTCGGGGATTTTATCATAAACTTTGCCAATTATTTTTTTCCAGGGTGATATAAAATCCACCATCGTATTGACAATGATTCTTTTAAGACGGGTTTCAGATAGAATTTTGCTGACATATCCAAAGTTTGTGTCCATGCAAAAAATGGTTTCAGCATCGGAATCATTGGCAATATATTTTAAATCCTGGGGTCCGTAGAAATGTGTTACCGGCACCGCCACCGCGCCGATCTTTTGCAAAGCCAGCCAGATCATGATCCACTGGGGAACGTGGGGCAGATATATAATTGTTTTGTCCTGTTTGCCCACCCCCTGGTTATAAAGCGCGGCGGCCAGCTGGTCGATCAGTTTTTCCAGTTGACCGTAGGTAAAGACTTTTCCTAAATATATTAAAGCTGGTTTATCACTGTTTTCCTTTGCTGTTTTGCTGAATACCGCATAAATGGAACTTGTTTGTTCGGCCAAGACTTGTTCCTCCTTTCATGAGCTTATTACATACCAAAGTAAGCAGATTTTACTTCCGGGTTGTTCATTAATTCTTCACCGGTACCGTTAACTATCTGGGTGCCGTTTTCAATTACGTAACCCCGATCGATGATGGGCATTATCGGTCTGGCGTATTGTTCGGTAAGCAGGATTGTAACCCCTGTTTTACGAATCTCCCCGACCGCCCGGACCACTTCTTCCTGCATCAAGGGGCTTAAACCCAGCAGGGGTTCATCCATGAGCATGAGCTTGGGGCGCGCCACCAAACCCATGCCGATAATCAGCATCTCCTGTTCGCCGCCGCTGAGCATGCCGGCTTTTTTCTTGCTTAACCGCTTTAAATTCGGGAACAGGTCGTAAACAAAATCGATGGTTTTTGTGATATTGTCCCGGCGTAAATAACCGCCCAGTTTCAGATTTTCTTCCACGGTACAATCCTTGAGTACCGGGTGTCTTTCCCGGCACAGGACAATACCTTTTTTAACCCGGTAACTGGGCTTGGTGCCGCTCATTTCCTCACCCAAAAAGTTTATTGTTCCCGTGATGGTAATCCTGGCGCCGCCCTTTCTTTGTTCCCGGTGTTTTAAATGGAGAGTCAGTCCCGCGATGGTATTCATCAAAGTGGTTTTTCCGGCGCTGTTGGAGCCGAATACGCCCACAACTTCTCCCTCATTAACCGATATGCTCAAATCATTGACCGCAATGGCATTCTCGAAAAAGACTGTTAAGTTGTTAATTTTAAGCACCGACTACAACCTCGCTTCCAAGGTACGCTTTTTTTACCTCTTCATTTTCCACTATTTCAGCGGGCGTACCCTCGGCAATTTTTCTGCCGAAGTTAAGGACAATGGATTTATCGACTACCCTGAACAACTCTCTGAGCCTGTGTTCAACCATGATTAATGTTGCGCCTTCCTCCCTGATCCGCTCCAGGAGGGGCAGGATACTGGCTATTTCCGACATGCTCATGCCGGAAAAGAGCTCGTCAAGTATAATTACCTCGGGCTCCAGGGACAGGCAGCGGGCCAGTTCCAGACGTTTCAGGTAGCCGTGGGGAAGCGCTCCGGCGGCTTTGTAAGGCACCTGGGAGTCCCTTTCAAACCCGACGTCTTCCAGCAGGTGAATGGCCGTCTCGTTCCTATCCCCGTATCCGCCGCCTTTTAGTTTCCTGGCCCGGGTGGAGAACAGGGGGATGATCAGATTTTTATAAACCGGAATATCATAAAAGGGTTTGGCCATTTGAAAACTGCGGGCGATGCCCATGGTCACTATTTTGTGGGGGGGCCAACCGGTTATGTTGTGGCCCTGGTAGATGACCCGTCCGGAGTTGGGCTTTATAAACCCGGTTATTAAATTGATTAATGTGCTTTTGCCCGAGCCATTGGGTCCGATTACGCCCAGGGCTTCCCCTTTTTGCAGGGTAAAGCTCACGTTATCCACGGCTTTTACGCCGCCAAAGTTTTTACTCAAATCAGATATGTCCAAGATCGGTTCCCGTTTCATTTTTTCATCTCCTCCATGGGCACCAGCCTTTCAATCTGATGGTACTTGCGCCGAATGTAATTAAATATTCCTTCGGGTAAGCCAATGGCGAAGACCAGCAGTACCAGACAATATACCACGATCCGTAAAGTTCCGAAGGCGCGGAGCACTTCTGAAACCGGGATCAGGATAAACGCCCCCAGCATGGCTCCCGCAAAAGACCCGGCCCCCCCGATAATAACGGCAGTTAAGGGTAATATTGAATATTCCAGGGCAAAGGCGGGCATGCCCACGATCTGGTAATGATGGGTGAGAAAAGCACCCGCAAATGTAGCCGGCAAAGCGGCGATAAATACGGCCTGGGTCTTATACCATTGGATGTTGATTCCCCCGGCCATTACCGCCCGATCATTGTCCTTAATGGCTTTGAGTACCAGCCCGTAATCCGTGTCAAGCATTTTTCTGAACCCGAACACGCAAATTAAAGTGGCGGTGATAATGATATAGAGCTCGACTCTCAACCCGGGTAGCGGGGCAAGTCCGCTTAATCCTTCCGTACCGCCCAGAATTTTGGTGGCTTCAATAATCCTCATCATCAACAGGGGAATGGCAAAGGTAATCAGCCCGAAATAAATACCCCTCAGGCGCAGGACGGGAAATAATAACAATGTGCATAATAAAGCCCCCCCTACTGTCGCAAAGGGAATGCACAAAAAGGGAGACCAGCCGAAGCTGTGGCTTAAATAACCGGTGATGTAAGCCCCGGTTCCAAAAAACATGGCTTGCCCCAATGAAACAAGTCCGACCGAGGCCAGCATCTCCCAGCTTATAGCCAGCAAGGCAATGGTGCAGGTGATCATCATCACGTTCTGCCAGTATATTCCCGTCAAATTGCCCAGTAACGGAAATGTAATCAGGAAAACAATAACCAGAAAACGAGGCATTGCTACATACGATATTTCCCGGAATGAACCAATGGCAAATATGTCATCGGTTCTTGCTTTAATGCCACGGTCGATTCTTTCTTTTCTATAGCCTGTTTTCATCATTAGACCCTTTCCTCCAACTCCTTAGACTTACCGCATAATCCCGAAGGTTTGATCACCAATACTAAAACTATGGCTGCCAGGTAGATAACCTCCATCCATTCCGGGCCGAGGTAAGTGCCTGTAATAACCCGGGCGAAGCCAAGAATAAAACAACCTAATATAAGGCCGTTGGTGCTTTCCAGACCGCCCACGATTGTTACCGCCAGGGCCAAAAGCAACACGTCATATCCCAAATTAATAGAAATAATGCCCAATGGTAAAATTACCAGCGCGGCTACGGCTGCCAGAGCGGCTCCCAGCGCCATGCTCAGGGTGGCCGCCCAGTCGGATTCGATCCCGACGGATAAAGCGGTGTATTCATCCTGGGCCATCCCCCTGAGGGCCAGCCCTATCCTGGTGTGATGCGTAAAAAACCACAGTACTATAGCTAAGACTAATCCAATACCGATAATCAGCAACCGCTGGTAATCCACATAGACTCCGGCAATGTTAATACTTCCTTTGACAATTGCCGGAATATTGAAGTCGTAGGTGACAAAACCGCGCCACCGGAAAAATTCAAGTATCCCTATACCTACCGCGAAGGTGGCCACCACTTCCGATAGTACAATCCCCCGCACCGGCATGATCACAACCCGGTAAATCACTCCGCCCAGAATTCCCACCAGGATTATAGTCAGCACCGCGGCCGGCCCAAAGGGCAGGCCCAGGTTGTTTAGCAGTATCCAGGCCAGGAATCCCGATAAAATATATATCCCTCCGTGGGCGAAATTGGCCACCCCGCTCAAACCGAAGGTCAGGCTAAAGCCTATGGCAGTCAGTATCAGCGTAACGCTGTTTACCAGGCCGAATATGATAATAGTTTCCAGCATTAAATTGACTCCTCTTTTAGAATAGTGTTGCGGAAACGGTCCCGAGAGGCCGTTCCCGCATTTGTAGCAGTTGTTATTTCATATATTCGGGCAGCTCAATATCCGCCTCCTTGGCTACTTCGGGGAACACGGGCACCCGTACGCCAGGCGCCTTCCATTGGAAAGCGGCGCCAATGGCTGTTTCTTTCGGATCAACTCCATACACAACCTGGTGGTCGTCGGTAAATGTTATCTTACCTATTACTCCGTCCATATTGGTGCTTTCCAGGGCCGTAACAACGGCATCCGCATCCATTGTTCCGGCACGTTCAATGGCGTCGGCTATGACGTAAACGGCGTCATAAGCCGGTCCCGGGCCGTGGCCGCTTAGTTTTTGGGCCTGTTCATCACCAAATTTCTCGGCGTAATGATCATAAAATTGTACTGATTTGGGCACAGCTTGCACGGGAAGCGGGCCGATTTCATAAATTAAGTTGATTAGCCCCTCAACATCTCCGTCGAAAGTTTTCCAACCGTTACCCGTTGCCGCCGGACTGATGAAGCCCGCCAACAGAGCAGGTACTTGCATTCCTTTTGCCTGCTTCATAAGAATACCCGATTGGGGCATATCGAATATGGGCACAATTACCTGGGCATTTTTATTTTTGGCGTTACTCAAGGTGGTGGAAAAGTCTGAAGCGCCGGTGGGATAAGAATCAAATCCTACAACCTCCCAACCGTTGGTTTCAAGCCATTTTTGGAGGCCGCTGCCTGTTCCCTTGGCCCAGAGTACGTCCTGGGTGACAATATAGGCCTTGTTAAAATTAAATTGCTTGCCGATATACTCCATGGTTTTGCCCAGATAATCAACCAGGTAAATAGTATTTAAGCCCATTCTAAACATGTACTTGTAGCTTTCATTTTCGGCAACTTTGGTCTGAAAATCCGGGGCCATGGCAATTGTAGTGATGTATGGGATTTTATATTTGGCGATTATATCCATCGATGCCAGTAAAACCTCGGAACGAAATGAACCGACCAGTATGGCGTCAGGCTTCTTTTCGGTAATCAATTTTTCCAGGGCTGCCAGGGCATCATGTACAGGCAACCCGGGTTCATGTTCCCTGGTGTCGATGGACACTATTTCCAGAAGACGCTTTTCACCCCCGACTGACACTCCACCGGCAGCGTTGATTTCTCCCACAGCCAGTTCCACCGCTCTTAACGAGTCGGCCCCTTCGATGGAACCCATGGCGGTCGGTACACCAATGACAATAGTTTCAGCTCCTGCGGAACCGCCATCATTACCGGACTGTGTTTGCCCTCCTTGACCGCCGCAGCCTGTGATTGTTATAATCATGATTACAGTAAACGCCAAGATCCAAAAAACTGATAATTTTCTGTTCATGCTGAACTTGTACCTCCTTTTTTAAATTTTGTAGAAGTTGCGTTAATATTTTTAATAATCAACCCCTTTCATTTGAGCTAATTTGCTCTAATAGAAAATATATTGCCGTGCTATTTAGAATAAAGCGTTAATTCAGAAAATTCCTTAATTTAAAAACCTATTAGCAATATTTATACCATTTAAAAATAGCTATTAATAACGGGAATATAGTCAAATCTGTATTGTCGATGTAGAAAACTTCATACCGGCCAGGTAGCAAAAGTAATACAAAGCTATTTTTTTGTATCGAAAATGCAACATTGGCTTCCGTTTCAGTATTTTGAGTGATGAGGTGATCAATATGGTAGATGGCTTACAACTCTCAAGTAATGGAGTAAATAACGTGCAGGGCCGGTTCGATTTGGAACGCATAATAACTAATTCATGTGATTCGATTTTAGCTGTCGATTTGTCAGGCAATGTGCTTTTTGCTAATCTGTCAACTTCGAAAATGATGGGCATTAAGCCGGAAGAATTAACGAAAAATAATGTAAAAAAATTACTTGAAAGGGAAATATACGACTGGTCTCCTTCTATGAAGGTCATGGAAACGGGTTCTGTGGTAACAGGAAGGGTAAAAACCTGGATTGGTCGTGATCTGATATCAGTTAGTACTCCTTTATTTGATGAAAAAGGTAACATTATTATGGCCATCACAAATACTCGCGATAAAGCACTTTTGGATCAGTATGTCAATACGTTTAATAAAGAAAAAGCAAAACATGAGCAAAATAAAACCGTAATGGAATACTTGAGTTATGATGTGCATCCAAATGTTTTAGTGGCCGAAAGCTACCAAATGCGTCAAATTATCAAGACCGCCAACATCATAGCCAAAACTGACAGTACCGTAATTATTAATGGCGAGTCCGGTACCGGTAAAGAGGTGATCGCAAGGTATATTTATAAAAATAGCCTTCGCTCCAAAGAACCGTTTATTCCGGTAAATTGCGCAGCAATCCCAAATGAATTAATGGAGTCGGAAATTTTCGGTTATGTGCGGGGAGCATTTACTGGTGCGAGCTTGCAGGGAAAACCGGGCTTTTTTGAAATGGCAGACAAAGGAACATTATTTTTGGACGAGATTGCAGATTTGCCGTTATCAATGCAGTCTAAGTTGTTAAGAGTATTGGAAACCGGTGAAGTACAAAGGTTGGGCAGTACAAATATTCAGAGGACTAACGTTCGGTTGATCACCGCGACGAACAGAGACTTGAAATCAATGGTAGATCAAAAATTGTTTAGAAACGACTTATATTACCGCCTTAATGTAATACCGGTAAATATACCGCCGCTCAGGGAAAGACCTGAGGATCTTGTTGTACTGGCTCAAAGTTTTCTTGATGAATTGAACAGCAAGTATAACCTAAAAAAAGAGTTCACTAAAAATACAATTAATGTATTACTTGATTATGAATGGCCCGGTAACATAAGGGAACTTCGCAATATTATTGAAAGATTGGTTATTACATCAGAGGGAAATGTATTAGATTTTGAAGACAATTACCCGTTGAACGTTAAAGCTCAGTCAAAAAAGCAAAATGTTTTGTCAAGTATTTATAGAAGCTATAATGGGAACTTAAAAACTTTTATGAAGGCAGTGGAGAAAGAGTATATCAATCATGTGTTGTCTGAATGCAATGGGCGAGTGGGAGAAGCATCCAGGCGGTTAGGAATTCACCGCACCATGCTTTACCGTAAGATTAGAAATGATTAGGCGGTTTTGGGTTAAAACCCATGGTTTTTAATGCCCCGGGCAGTTCAGTCAATTGTTCAATTACAATATCCGGCTGTTGCCGGAGCAGCGTTTCCTTTTGATTCTCACCCCCCAGTACTATGCCTACCTTTATCCCCGCATTTCTGGCGGCCTCTATATCTGTGAGACTGTCCCCGATATGAATGGTATCTTCTTTTTCAACCATGGCCCATTTTATGGCATTAAGCAAGCCTTCCGGGGCCGGCTTTAAGAACCTGACGTCATTTCTGGTTACAATCAGCCCGAAGATATTTTGCAGGCCGAATAATGTCAATACTTGATCCAAACCGTTTTTGCCGATATTACTTACCAGCGCCAACCGATACCCATTTAATTGGTTTAGAGTATCAAGTAGTCCCGCCGCCGGCTTCCATCTTGAAGCCGCGTCAAGATCATATTTTTCGTAAATATCATCAATGAAACCCCAACCAGCGCCCTTTTCCCGGGCCAGATTATAAACGGCTGCGTAATTCATGTTTTCAAAAAATTCCCTGGGGGTTCCTTTTTCAGATAACACAGTTAGAGTTTCATTTACAGCCCGGGTTAAATTCCATTGAAAATCAACCAGCGTGCCCTCGAAATCAAAGGTGATCAATTTATTTTTATTCAATTAAAGCAGCCCCTTTCTTTAAAGGAGGCGGTACCCAATTCCCGGCTCGGTGATGATATGCTTCGGACGTGACGGGTCGGCTTCAATTTTACGTCTAAGTTGTCCCATATAAACTCTAAGGTAATGAACATCATCTTCATAAGACGGCCCCCAGACACTGCGGAGAAGGTGTTTATGCGTAATCACCTTTCCGGCGCCGATGGCGAGATGTTTAATCAATTCATATTCCGTGGGGGACAGTTTTATTTCTTTCTCGTTGATTTTAACCCTCCGGTGGGCCAGATCGATTATTAGATCATTAAAATTCAATACCGGTTCATTTTGCACTCCTGCTATGTGCCGTAGAGCCGCTCTTATCCGGGCCAGTAATTCTCCCATGCCGAACGGTTTGGTCAGGTAATCGTCAGCACCGGCGTCAAGGGCGATAATTTTATCCTGTTCCTGTTCCCGGGCCGAAAGGATAATAATTGGTGTTTTTGTCCATTGGCGCAGGTTTTGAATTACTTCCAAACCGTCCATATCAGGCAGCCCAAGGTCGAGAATGATGACATCCGGTTTATAGGAGCTTACTTGTAATAATGCTTCCTGGCCGGTGGCGGCTTCGTTTACTTTAAAGCCGTGGTTGGTCAGGGTAACTCCCAGCAATTTGATAATCTGCGCCTCGTCGTCCACAACCAAAATACGCGCCCCCTGGTTGTTCATACTAACCCTCCTTTGCCGCCACAATTACTTATGCGGTATTACGCCACCGACCGGAAGTGTAAATGTGACTACGACACCGCCCGCGGGATCGTTTCGGGCCCATATTTTACCCTTGTGAGCCTCAATAAACCCCTTACAGATGGCAAGCCCCAGGCCGGTGCCGCTAATACGGCGTAATGACTTGAGTCTATAGAACTTGTTAAAAATATTCTCTGTGTCTTCGGAAGGGATATGCTGTCCCTTGTTGGCCATCGATATGAAAATATCCTTACCCCCGGAGCGGACGGAAATAGTTATTTCCGTATCGGGAGTCGAATATTTTACAGCGTTGTCTATTAAATTCACCAGCACTTGTTCTATTAATATGACGTCGGCCTTGATCAGCGGCAGATCCTGTTCAATGTCAATTTTCACAGGGCGGTTGGTCAGGGAATAATCCATTCTGCCAAGGGCGACCCCTATGATATCCTGAATATCGCACCATTCTTTATTTAACTGCAAAAAGCCGCTTTCCAGTTTGGCCATATCCAAAAGATTGCTTACAAAACGGTTCATACGCAAAGCGCCCATCTGGATACTGGTCAACAGTTCTTTACGGACTTGAGTGGTATAGACGGCGTCGCTTTCCAGGAGCTCTGTTACGGCACCTACTATCGATGACAGCGGAGTGCGGAAATCATGGGAAAGTGAACTGAATAAGGCGCTGCGCAAGCGTTCCGATTCAGCCAGCATTTCCGCTGTTTTGGCCTGCTCCGCCAACTTAGCCCGGGTTACCGCCATTGCCGCAAGACTAGAAAACGCTTCCAGCAGCATTAATTGCTCGGGCTGAGAATAAAATGCCGGGTTGCCGGCACGGACCCCGAGTACCCCTCTTGCCTGACCATCAGTTATTAACGGCAAATAAAGGGTGTCCGAATTATCCGGCGGACGGATTTTCCTGCCGGCCTTTTCCTCTTGCTTGAAGACCTGCTCAAACACTACCCTTTCTTTGTCGTTTATAAAGCTATCCCCGTCCGGCACCGAACAACCGATTATTACCAATTTACCGTCTTTATCGGGCAAAAGGAGTACCACCTTGCCCCCAATGACTTCGGCCACTTTGTTGACAATGCTTTCAACCACTTTATTCAGCTCTGAAACAGCGGCAATGTCCCTGCTTAACGAGTACAACGCGGACATCCTGGCCTCGCCATGCCGGGCTTTGATTACCTGCTGCTGCAAACGGGTTGACAGAGTGCCGGTAATAAAAGCCACCAGCAGAAAAATAATCAAACTGACTAAGTATTTTAGATCGGGAATGCCAAATGCGAAAGCGGGGTGAACATAGAAATAATCAAATATCAATACGCCCACGGCTGCGGAAGTAACCGCCGGCCCCGTTCCCCACCGGGCGGCGGTGAACAGTATTGGCAGCAGCAGGATCATTACCACGTTGGCCAGTCCCAAATAAGGGGTTAACAGTCCCGCGATAATTGTAACCGACAGCATTAACAGCAAAGCCAGTGAATAAGAAGCCGGTCCGACGCGGAAGTCATCTTCATGCTCTCCGGGGATAGCCGCGCCGGAGTTCTTCCGTTGTTTTCCGTCCATAATGATTTATCACCTGTCCTGGGATTTGAACTGGAGCGTTAACACCTTGCCCGACACCTTTTATGTTCAGCATCGGGTTCATACCTCCTTTTATATTATCGAATACTTTTTTTTACATTAATAGAGTTTTTACGGCATAGCACCTAAAAATAAAGTAAAAATTGAGGTTAAAGCGTATTTCTCAGTCGGTTATATTGTTAAAATTGCGCTAATAGTTTTAATTTACTGCCGAAGGGGGTGCCGATGGTGGGAATAAAAAAATGAGTGAAATCAGTTTGTGACAACATTGATTGGCATAAGGAGGTATCAATAGATGCGATTCAAACGGATTGCCGAGGGTCTGGAGTGGGTAGGTCTTGTAGGGTTAATGTTAATGCTTCTATTTACCATGATCGACGTAATCGGCTCCACGGTGTTTAATAAACCTCTGCGGGGCGCAACCGAACTGGTCGGCTATTTCCAGATTATCGCTATTGCCGGCGCCGTGGCAATTGGTTTTTACTCCGACCGGCATATCGCCATTGATTTTCTGGTTATTTATCTGCCAAAGGCAGCAAGGAAGCTGGTTAAAAAATTTGTGGCTGTTGTATGCCTGATTTTTTTCATTATTCTTAGCTGGCAGAGTTTTATTTATGGAACGGCACTCCAACAATCCGGTGAATTAAGCTCAACGGCGCATATCCCCCTGTATCCTTTCGCCTATTTTATCGCTTTTGCTTCTGTTATAGCCGCATTATACTTTATTGATCAACTATTGCCAGTAAGGACACGGAAAGGGAGTGCTGAACGTGAGTCCGGTTGAGATAGGCATTATTGGGATTGTCTTTCTTTTTGTATTGTTTTTTTTAAGGATCCCCATTGCTTTTGCTATGGCGATTGTCGGATTGGTCGGGTTTAGTTATATCAATTCGTGGCAGTCCGGGCTTGGAGTAATGGCCCGTGATTTCTATACGCAGTTTTCTTCGTATTCCTTAAGCGCCATTACCATGTTCGTGCTGATGGGGTCCTTTGCTTTTGCCGCCGGAATCGGCCAGAGGCTTTACCAGGCGGCTTATGTGCTGGTGGGTGATCGGCGGGGCGGGCTGGCCATGGCCACGATCATCGGCTGTGCCGGTTTTGCGGCCATCTGCGGCTCGACGGCGGCCACTGCGGCTACCATGGGCCGGATAGCGTTGCCGGAAATGAAGAAGTATAATTACGACGATTCACTGGCCACAGGCACCGTTGCTTCCGGCGGCACGCTGGGTATTTTAATCCCGCCCAGCACGGTTTTTATTGTTTATGGCTTTTTGACCGAACAATCAATCGGAGAACTCTTTGTTGCCGGTCTTTTGCCGGGGTTTATTCTGGCAGCATTATTCATGCTGACAATTTATCTGCTGTGCCGGTTCAAGCCGGAGTTGGGGCCGCCCGGTGAGAAGATACCTTTAAAGGATAAAATGAAAGCATTTGCCAGCGCTTTTGAGGCCCTGGGCATCTTCGGTCTGGTGATTGGCGGTTTGTTCCTGGGCTGGTTCAGCGCTGTACAAGCCGGCGGTATCGGAGCCGCTCTTTGTCTCCTGGTTGGACTGCTGAGACGCTCGGTAACCTGGCATGAGTTTATTTTTCTTACCAAGGACGGCCTGCGCACTTCGATAATGATCCTGTCGGTAATCGCCGGGGCCACGGTATTCAGCCATTTCATGGCCATCACTACGATTCCCTTTGTGTTGGCCGGCTGGGTTGAGGGGTTGCCGCTGCCGCCGGTGGCTATTGTATCGGTAATTGTGCTTATTTTTTTCATCGGCGGGTTTTTTATTGATGTGATGGCTCTTTTAACGATCTTGATCCCGATCCTGTTTCCGGTGGTTAAGAACCTGGGGCTGGATTTAATCTGGTTTGGGGTTGTTATTGTGGTTATATCTAATTTGGGTGTGCTTACACCGCCCGTGGGCGTTAACTGTTATGTCGTTAAAGCAATTGCTCCCGATGTGCCACTGGGGCAAATTTTCAGGGGCGCCGTACCATTTATGATCGCCATCGCCGTGGCTACGGTCATTGTGGTGATGTTCCCTTCGCTGTCTTTATTTTTACCGGGATTGCTTAAATAACCATACCCACCTCCGACCCATTATGTAAAACCCCTGTGACCAGTAAATACCTGGATGCAGGGGTTTTACGAAGTATTAGATAACCGTGCATTCAATTAGTTACCGCCAGTCTCATTTCCTCCAGCAATTAGATTTGAGTACCTGGGTAATTATCAACACAAAGCCAATATTCCTTACCAAGCCGTTTCGCATTTGTTGCTGCAAGACTGGCCTTATTGATGAGATTCTCAATCATTTTATTGGGGTTATTTCTTGTATGTTTTCTTTGACCGCCGCAAACTCCGGCTGATATGGCCAGCGGCCTGCCTGATTTAATACTTTCTTTTTTAACCGCTTTAATAGCTTCCTGCACCAACTTACTTATTTCACTTATATTTCTTAATGATACTATTACAAATTCATCCCCGCCATACCTGCATAGAAAGTCGCAATCGTTATTCACGAGTTTAGATAAAATCTCGGCGATACTTTTTATACACTTGTCTCCGTATACGTGGCCAAATTCTTTGTTAATTTCCCCGAAATCATTAATATCAAATAATACCACCGAAATCTCATGGCCTTCTGTTATCAGCCTATCGGCCACTTGATAAATATAAATTGAATTATGTAAGTTTGTTAGCGGGTCATATTGATTATTCATATACCTTGCAACGGTTCCCTGGGTTAGCAATCCGATCAGATGACCCCTATTAACCACAGGAAGCCTTTTAATGTTATGATCATCTAGCTTGGCCGCCGCTTTCCAGATGGTATCGTCTGGTGAGCAATAAATGACTCTTTTGGTCATTGAATCGGCAACAAGCCGGTTCGGGTGACTATAGCATATGTCACTTGAAGTTATAATCCCTACCAGTTTTCCCTTTTCTATTACAGGCAGTCCCCCATACCCGAGCTTTTTCATGGATTCAGCCGCCTGGAAAACACTATTATCCACACAAATAGTGTGAACAGGGCTTGTCATTATATCCCGTACTTCAAACATCTAAATATCTACTTCCCTGGTAATCGAAATGGTAACGCTGAGCTTGGCCTTTAAAAGTGAGTTCTCGCAAGTAAACATATTCACTTCTTGCAATATCATCTCAATCAGTTTTTCACGCTTAATACAGTTGAACAGCTCGACCTTTACGGCTATCGCCTCAATGTGACCGCCCTCCATTTCAATTACCTCGTAATGACCGGGAGCCAGGGCATCAACCATTCTGCGCACAGCTTCCGGTCCTATCGCGGCGCGTCTGCCAATAAGTAAAACGTCCTGCATTGGTGGGAGTTCAAAATCTGAAAAAAGTATTTTTATATCCGCTTTTCTACTCCCGTGGTTTTCAAGGATATTAGCCATATCGTATTCCCTCGTTTCAAGAGCGGGGCAGTTAAAATTTTAATTTTTCTTAATTTACTAAGCGGTAACTTGAACATTGATTAATTATTTCGTTGTTTAAGCCGTCATGTCGGGCAATTTGTATGGATATACTACAAACATTAGATAATGTGTATATAAGTCAATCGCTAAAAGCCACTTGATATAATGCCGACGACTATTAAATGCAATCCCAAAAAGTTAAAGGCAACACTAATAACGAAAAAGGGGCATGAAAGGAAATAGAAAATTGCTGTTTCCCCCGCAGCCTGGCAATCATGCACTAAAATAGTGCTTCAGACCCATAGCTTTGCGCCCTACTCTTTCGATATAGTTTGCCTTTAGAAACAGATTATATAAAAATACTATAATATTATACAACTATGTGGATGTTTTTATCAATAAATATTAACCGTGGGTATATATATTTTTAATTTGATGAGGGTTTAGTTAATGTTAAAAACAATATTAGGCCAAAATATTCGTTTAATCAGAGAATCCCGTGGGTTATCTCGAAAAGATCTTGCGTTACTGGCCGGTTTTACACCCGCATATTTGGGATATTTGGAAAGGGGACAAAAAAACCCTTCCGTTAATTTGGTAGAAAAAGTAGCCACGGCTTTGGATACTGAAGCTTACAAATTATTTCTAAATAATAAAGAGACGCCAGCTGAATTTATCCAGCTGGCTCACTCGATTTTTGATTTGGGACCAAGGCGTGTGGATTTTATAACCTCTGTATTAAAAGCTTATATAAAATCAATCAAGGGCTAAGCACAGTTCCGTAACGGTGCGTCCATGGCTGTGGCGAGGCGTCTTAATCTTTATTCCTCAGGTGAGCCGCTGTCTTGTTTCTCTTGGGCTTGGGGTTTGGCGGTCCTTAAATAGCGTATCCCCGTCCAGATCAGTACAGCGCTGAAAATAAGACGTAAAGCGCCTTCAGGCAGGATGTGGGCAAAGGAGCCGCCTATGTAGGTGCCAATAAGAATACCCGGGATTAAACCCGGCAAGATACCGGCATTGACATTGCCCAAACGCCAGTGGGTAAAAGCACCGACTCCTCCGGCGGGAACCATGGCCAGCAGGGAACTGCCCTGTGCGGTGTACTGGGTAAATCCCGCGAGCAGTACCATGGAAGGGACCATTATTGTGCCCCCTCCTACCCCCATCATGCCGGAAAGAAAGCCGGTAAAAACCCCGGTCGTTAACATGATCAGTATATTTGTCCACCCTGTGACAGGCTCGGAAAGATGATTCAGATATGGTTTTAAAAGCAAGAGCAAGGTAACCAGGATTAAAAATACACCGAAAGACCGTTTAAGTTTCCATTCAGGAAGGGCATTGGCAAATCGAGCTCCGGCCCGGGCGGTAAACACGGCGGTTGATGCCAAAAGCAAAGAGGCTGTTAAATCCACCGAGCCATTTAAAGCGTAAGTGGCAGCTCCGGCCAGTCCGGTGAAAACCAGCGCCACCAGGCTCGTGCCGTGGGCGCTGTGTTGGTTCATTTTTAAAATTCCCACCATGAGGGGGATCATGATCACGCCACCGCCGAGACCGACAAGTCCTCCGAAAAACCCCGCCGCCAACCCGATTAATAGATGTATTAAGCTCATTTTGGCAATCATCTCTTTATATATATTATTGTTCTTTTAATGTTACAATAACAAAAAAAGGCGGTGGTGGCAATGTGCGGGCGTTTTATTTATGGTTTCCGGGCTATTTTACAAAATAAAACCTCCGGACCTAGGTGATCGGTTTACCAGAAACATCAACCAATGGTATTTAAACCCGGGGAATTGGTCGCTGTTACCCAAGGCGACAAACATAATGAGACAAGGAGCCGCTTTATTATACGGCCCCTTGAATTCATTTTGATTTGCTCTATTTGAAGTAAGGATCATAGATGCCCATCTTTTCGGGGCAGGTCTCCTGAGGCACTCGGTCTTTGTATTCATTCTGGATGTATAGCTTGGCCAGTCCTGGAATTTCTATCTCAAAGCTAACGGATTCGCCGTTCTTGACCGTCAGCTCTTTTAAAACCATGCCAAAGGAGTCTTTATCCCGGATCTTTATCGTTACCTCGCTGGGGGAATTGTCGCTGTCCTCTAAACAGGCCACACCGCCGAATTTCTGGTATCTGCCTTCCGGCTTCACCGTGCCGGTGAAGAAATCGATGCCACTTTTCCCGGTAAAGATAATCCCTGACTGATACTGCTTGTTGTTGATTAGCAACATCCCCTTATCTACCGTGAGCTGGCTGGGGCCAAAATGGGAGTAGTCCGCGCTGGTCAGGGGAATCTGTCCCTTCCCGCCCAGATCCAGGGGAATCTGCCCTTTCTCGCCCAGATATACGATCTTATTGGCTCCATCATAATCCGCAGCTATGGATAGCGCCTGGGATATAGCCCGCACCGGCAAATAGGTGCTGCCATTATAGGTAATGGGATACATGGGCTTTCCGTCGCTTCCCACAGGTTGAAATTCGGCGCCGTTAATCTTCATCTTTATTTCATAATTGAGTATGGCCTTGATCTCCTGGGAGGTGGCAGCCCCTACGGCTCCCAAACTAGACCCCAATAAAAAAACAGCACATAACACCAGGACAACGACTCTTTTTTTCATGATTTTAAAACACTCCTTTAAAATTTTTTGTTTAAATATCCTTCATCGGTATATTTCATACTGAATTAAAGGGTTTTCTTCACTCTAGCCAGTGTCTCATCAAATTCTTTAATCTTGTATTCCAAGCGCCCGTTTCTGAGATTTTCTCTGCGTTCTTCCCGTCCTTCCAAGGAATCGGAACCCCTGGTTCCATAAAGCGCATCGATTAACATAAGAACATCCCCGGTAAAATTGGTGAACTTAACATCCGGGATCTCATCGGCTTCTTCGGCATGATCAAATGAGCTGTGAATCTGTAGGTTGACCCACGCCATGTTGATATCCGCACCGAGTTTTTTATATTCTTCATCGGAATAATTTTCATCCAAATCGTTCAGCAGAAGCGGTTTGGTCTGTTCCCAAAGATTCTCCACATGCTGGAAATATAAAACATTTTCAGGGTTGTCGATATCAAACGCTATTCTGGCTGTTGAAAAGCTTGAAGCGGTATCGACGTCTTTTTGCGTACCTGCTGCCGGGGGCCCGCTTTGACCGCACCCCGCTGAAAAGAGAAGCGCTATGGTTAATGACAAGGCAACAAAGCATCTACGCACCTGTATAACCCCTCCCTTCAGTATTGTTTAATCCAGCATGAGATCGTTTATATCGGTAGCTTTTCCATCTTCAAATACGATGGTGATCGCGCTCCCGTCACGGTTTCTCCATGTATAAATAACTTGTTCTTCCCCCCCGTCCATAGTCTGCCGCATCGTTTCCGTTCCCGGGCCAAGAATTTTTTCCACCTTGGAAAGACTGCTGCCTTCCGTCAACTGACGAAACATTTTCAGTGTAACTTTTTCTTTCTCCTCTAAAAACGGTCCTAAATAGGCCTGTGTTTTTCCCGTGGCCTTCCCGGATGAAAAGATTACGCTGATATTGCTGCCATCTTCATTTTGCCATAAATACTGTTTGATCACGTCGCCGTTTATGGAAGCGTCTCCGGCTGAACCGGTGATTGCGGCGACCTCTTCGTATGTGTTGCCCAAGCCGATCCGCATATACATATCAAGTGTATAGGTGCGGCCATCAGCTTCTGTAACGGACTCCTCCGCTTCATTACTGCTTTGCGATACGCCTGGAACATTGCCGCCTTGCGAGGAGTCGGAATTATTGCAGCCGTAGAGTAATAGCGAAAAGATAAGTAAAATCAGAATCAGAATTACCTTTTTTTTCATGTTTAACCCCCTTTGAAATCTTATGTTTTGATATATTTAAACGGATCTGGACATCTGGCTTATGAGTTCTGTTGCTCGATCCGGTCAAATATAAAATCAACATGATTTGAAAGTTTCTTCAGGATGTCGGCAGCATCTCTGCCATCCTGCCTGACAAGGGCAAAATCCAGGGCGATACCAAGAAATCCATAGTTAAGTTCCTGCGCGGCGATTTCCAGGCTGATATTATCCTGGATGCGCCCCTTCGAAAGCATCATCCGGAGTAAGGAATGGTAGTATTGCACCGGTTCCTCAAGCATATGTTTCTGAACGAACTCCTTTGCTTTGGCATTGACATACTGTTCCATGAAAATGATTCTCGCCGTTTTATCGATCCTTGGGTCGTTCTGTTTACCGTAGTTGAGAAAGATCAATTTGAACACGTCGCGTGGCTGCATATAGTTGATTTCGTTCTCTAAGCTATGAATATCTACCCGTTTGCTCAGCATGCCGGCATAGTGGTAATCCAGAATATGATTGAGAATATCCTCTTTATTAATAAAATGGCTATAAATAGAACTTTCTCTTATGCCGGCCATCTTTGCAATATCCCGCACGGAAACTCCGTTATAACCCCGTTCAGAAATTAAATCAATTGCCGCATCAAAGATTTTTTCTTTCGTACCGGAAAGTTTCATCTGTCGCCCCTTCCTAACGATTGTTAGAAAAATAAATAATTATCCTAACGTATGTTAGGATAATTATACAAATTGTGAATTTCAATTACAAGAGGAAAATAACATTTTCATAGCAAAGATTCATCGTTCTTATTTTGTATTTCCAGGCACTTTGTGTTGGAAGCGACGTGAGTTCAACCCCCACTGTAAACTGAAGGAACAAAAAAATAAATGGCCATCAGAATTCCATTGATAGCCATTTATTTTACTGGTGCGCCTGACAGGAATCGAACCCATCATGCTACGACCGGCAGGGCATTGATTGCTCTAATTGTTTGTCATATTGTTTCATGATGGACACCTCCGCTGGTTTTATTGTACCAGCCATTTCCCGTGTCCATCAAATCGGGGTAGGGTTACTTTATATATTATTGCAGGTTCCGTATAAAGTCCCGTACTTCATCCAGCATACGCTTGCGCTCGGCATCTGTAACTTGAGGCACGGCGTAAAAGTTTATATATCTGGCGTCCTCAAAGCCGCAGAATCCGAAAATACCGTTCACTATTGAACCTTTTATGGATTCCATCATGCCGGATTGTTTGGCGGTGTTTTCATCAGCGCCCGAGGTGGTGATTATAGCCGCCCGTTTGCCTTCTAAAAGGCCCACCGGCCCTGTTTCGGTGTATTGGTAAGCAAATCCCTGACACATCACCCGATCAATGTAGCCTTTAAGAATGGCCGGCAAGGTATGCCACCAGATTGGGCACACCACTATCAACAGGTCCGCCCAGGCCACATCGGCTTGCTCTTTTGCAATATCTTCGGGTATTTGACCTGACAGTATCTGCTGAAAGTCAGCGGCGCTTAAAACCGGGTTCCAATTCATGGCGTACAGATCTTTTACCCGTATCACGGCTTTTTCCTTATCAAGCTCCTCTTTAATTGCTTCCAATATGGCGGCATTGAAACTTTTGGGGTTGGGATGGGCATATAATACGAGTGCCTTCACGTTTATTACCTCCCTGCGGAGTTGTTTAATTATCAATATTATACCCGGACAGAGCGTATTTGAAATACCTCATAGGACAAAAAAAAGCCATTAATATGATACAATGACAAAAAACAGGATGTGATGCAACCATGTGCGGTCGCTTTATTATAACTGTGGATTTCGAAATGATTAAGGTCGTTTTCCGGTTGAGAGCGGAATACTATGATTTACAGCCCAGGTATAATATCGCACCGGGGCAGGATATTCCGGTAATAACAAACACACCCGGAGGATGGGGGATCTCCCCGATGCGCTGGGGTCTAATTCCCCCTTGGGCCGGGGATGTCAAAATAGGTTACCGGATGATTAACGCCCGGGCGGAAACAGTGGGAGAAAAGCCGGCATTTAAATCAGCTTTTCAGCGCCGGCGCTGTCTGATCCCCGCCACCGGTTTTTATGAGTGGAAGAAGGAAGGCCGGGTAAAGCAGCCCATGTTGATTACCTTGCCCGGTGAAAAAGTTTTTGCCCTGGCCGGTATCTGGGAACAGTGGTCGGCGCCGGACGGAGCTGTGATTTATTCGTGCAGTATTATTACCACTGAGGCTAACAGATATCTGGCTGATATACATAACCGGATGCCAGTGATATTTACCGGGGAGCGGGACTATGAATCGTGGCTGTCCCTGGATGATCCGTTTTATTTGAAGCGGCTCTTAAGGTCATACGATGGAGATATGTCGGTTCACTCCGTAAGCACCAGGGTGAACTCCACTCGGGAGGATGACCCGGGGTTAATAGAGGGCTTAATAAAAGTGATTTAGACTAAATTTTATCCCAAACTTGTTAGATCTCTTTTATGGAGAAATTTTAAAGTTTCCTATTATCGTTTTTCCATCGGAAGCGTATAGAGAAATCACGCGTTCTTGACCAGCGTTTGCTTTCTGCATCGCAATAGCCTCTTCAGGATTTTTAGGTTCTTTTCCGCGTAAGTCGGTAGCATAGACATAACCTAATGTGCCATCAACACCTTGAGCAAGAATTAAGTCAGGCTCAGTTTCAACAGAAACGGCAAAGGCAGCGGAACCGTATGTCTGCCCATTCTCGTTAACTTTGTAAACTTTGGCAGGGTCAAAGTTTTCTTCAGTTATTATCTCATTATTGTCGGCACTGATAAGCTGTCCTTTCTCGTTAATTTTATAGTTTTCCTGGCGAAATATATCATTTTCTATGGAAAAGTTAATAATATAAAAATTTGCTCCGCTCCATTATGTAAAAATCCCTGCAAACCTGGTGTTGTCAAGGCCCGCAGGGATTTTTCGAGATACTTTTTTGGTGCGCCTGACAGGAATCGAACCTATCATGCATGACTCGCGAACCGCCGGAGGCTAGAATTTAGAATACTGTTGTTATTAGTTTTTCAGCATCTTGGTAAATTCATCAATTGTTCCAGCATTTACTACTTTACGCATTGTTTCTTTAATGGTTCCTGAGTCTTTAATTTTTGAAAGTTGGCTGCGTAAATCTTCCGGCACCATACCAAATTTTACTTCAAGCAAATCAATGAGTGCATCCAGACGGCCCTTAGCCGCGCCTTTAGCTTCCCATTCTTCCCGGATACCGTCAAACAGTGGAAGGTTCTCCAACTTTAGCACCCCCAGTATTTTAAGGATTAATTCTTTTGAAAACCTCAACGAAGATAAAGTAGCCAACGCAGCATACAGAGTATCCCTATCACCATCAGACTCAATTTCTTCATCAAACCGCCGGGCACATTTCTCCAGGACTGTTTCCGGAGGATCTTCCTGCTTCATTAATGGAGCCAAGGGCAATAACTCCACAGGTCCTTTGTACAAAAAGTCCTGCCCTGACATGTCCTGTAAGTTTAACTGCCGGTAGTTAAAATCCACCACCATTAATTCCAGACAGTCTACGGTGTAACGTCCATCCTGCAGCCTATCGCTGCCGGTAAGATTAATCACCACCGGGTAAATGGGCTTTTGGTACCGGCGATGGTGCATGGCCGTGTATTCCAGTAGCCGCCCGGGTATATTTTTGTCTGGACGGGCCTGAAACTCTACCAGCATTATGTATTCATACCCATCTTCATGGATTTTATATAGTACATCAGAACTGCGCTTAACGGCCACCGCTTCTTTGTCGGAATCCTGGATGGACTCTACCGACACTTCAATACCCCGGACGAAGGCTGCAATTTGTTGGCCATACCGCCCGGCCAGGGCCTTTATAATCAGGTCATATTCTGCCATAACATCATCCCTCTATTGATTAATTATATCATAACCTAGCTAAATTTAAACCTTGTGGGTATTGTTGTATTGTTGGACGCCCTTTCACAACCTCATTGTTCTGGTAAAATCATTCAATCAAACAAATGTTTGACATGACATTTGGTCGGACACTTACGGAAATAATGGGTCATTTCGGGTCATAAATTTACTCCGCTCCAAAAAAGAAAAATCCCGCAAACCTAGAATTTTCAAGGGTTGCGGGATTCATCGTAAAAACATGATTTGGTGCGCCTGACAGGAATCGAACCTGTGCACCCGGCTCCGGAGGCCGGCGCTCTATCCCCTGAGCTACAGGCGCGGATAATCCACAAATGTCACGTATAATATTTTAACATAAATTATTAATAATGCAAGGTGAAAAAATTCCCGCAAGCCGTTGTGAATGAACAAGATGGCCGGACCCCGGCCGTTTTAACAGTCCCCTCAGGCCGGCCCTGCCATTAAAAACAAAACCAAGCCCCCTAAACCCGCTACAATCGGCCAGTAACCGGGCAGACCGGCCAGGGCCGCGACTCCGATCAGGCCTATGCCGGATAGACGCAAAATCACTTTTTTACTCACCAAAATCACCTCTTTTAAGTTTTATTTACGGTAAACTGTCTTTCCACATGATGATGGCGTTTTCTCCCGTATCGGGGTAGTAATTCTTTCTAAAACCTCTTTCTTCAAAGCCAAGGGCTGCATAAAGAATTCGGGCCGGTTTGTTTGAAGGTCGCACTTCAAGGGTCATCCGGCCGGCGCCCAGCGCCGCCGCCCAGACGATCATTCTCCGCATCAGTTCCAAACCCAAACCGCGGCGCCGGAAGTGTTCGTGTACCGCTACATTGGTCAGGTGGGCTTCGTCCAGGATGATCCACATGCCTGCGTATCCGGCAACATTGCCGTCCGCAGTCAGCGCCGTGAGATAATGGGCAAATTCGTTATCTTTAATCTCGTATAAAAAAGCATTTTTGGACCATGGTGTGGGGAATGATGCTTGTTCAATAGCCAGCACCTGGTCCAGGTGCTCCGCGCGCATCCGATCATAGGTGAAAAGGTTTAATAACTCACTGTCAGCCATCGGGGAGGCACCTTTCCCGCCATTTGATTTCCGCTTCTGATTCCCTGACGTAGTGCGGTAGAATTACCGCAGGGTCTGAACCGGAACCGGACTGAATAATTTTCAGACCCAACTCGGCCACTGAGGCGCCCCGGGGAAAAACAGCACATTTCGGGGTGAACCTGGCCTGCTCCCCAAGCAGTTCCGTCAGTTCGTTCCTGAATTCCCCCAATCCGTCCCCCAGGAATGTAATATGCTCGTCGTAATTTTCCAGGATGGAGGCAAGCTCTTGTATTCCGGCCGCGAAGGCTTCATGTAAAGTGAGCAGCGTTTTGCCGTTGCTGCGGTAAAGGGCAGCGTATACCTCGTTCTTTCTGGCGTTCAGCACCGGACAGATCAGTCCCGCCTGGCCGGATAAAGGATAAGCCAGGGATTCCAATGTCGGCACCCCCGCCACCGGCAGGTTGAGCACCTGGGCCAGGGACTTCGCGGTACTCATTCCGATGCGCAGCCCGGTGAATGAACCGGGGCCGGTGGTTACGGCAATGCCGTCCAGCATATCTTTGTCTATCCCGGCGTCGGTCAGAACATCCCGCACCATGGGCAAGAGGTTGACCGAGTGGGTGCGCTTGTTATTAACCATTCGTTCGGCTAAAATTTTACCCTCGGTGGCTACGGCAGTCGCCGCCACCGGTGTGGATGCTTCAATTCCCAGCACGTACATGCGCAATCAACTCCCGGGCCAGATGTTCGTATCGGCTGCCATGAGGAACCAGTTTGATATTCCGGGCGTCCTCGTCATCCTGTTTTTTATCAATCAGGATATCCAGTCTCTGTTCAGGTAAAAAATCTGTGATCTTTTGCGCCCATTCCACCAGGACGGCGCCATCGCCGTTAAAATACTCATCAAAGCCCAGGTCGTTAATCTCGGACGGGTCATCCAGTCGGTATACGTCCATATGGTAGAGCGGGATAGTTCCCTGGTATTCGTTAACAAGGGTAAAACTGGGGCTTTTAACCCGGCCCTCAACCCGCAGGCCGCGTCCGACACCGCCGGCCAGGCATGTTTTGCCCGCCCCCAGGTCGCCGTTCAGGGTAATTATGTCCCCCGGCTGCAGCAATGAACCCAGCGTCTCTCCCAGGTTAAGTGTTTCACCGGCGGAACTGGTGACAAAAGAGTACAACTCGAAACCTCCAATGGTTAAATGACACCGCGCTATGATTATTATAACCTCTCACAGGTCTTCTACATAGAGATTTACATGAAAAAACGGCCGCTTGGTTTAAACCGCCGCCGTGTTGATAAATGGTACTATGTTTTAAATAGCGTTGGCTTTGTAGAAAATTTCCTGACGTAAATGCTTTCGAGCGTAATCCTGAATAAAGTCCTTGATATCGTTAATATCGAATGGCTTGGCCATACAACCCAGGGCGCCCAATTTCTTTGCTTCTGCTATTGTTTCGTCGGACCCGTAAGCAGTCATGATAATGACTCCGGTTTCAGGGGATATTGGTTTAATTTTGGCCAGCGCTTCCAGTCCGCCCATGATGGGCATCCGGACATCCATGAAGATCAGGTCGGGCCGGATGGAGCGTACCATATCCACCGCTTCCAGTCCGTTTTGCGCAGTGTAAGCATTGTGGCCGGATTCGTTAATTACTATATCAAGCAAGTAGCGTACCCCGGGCTGGTCATCCACCACCAGTATATCCAATATTTCTTGGGGCAAGATTATGCACCTCCGAATTCAAGCAATAAATAACATATATACACATAATTTACATAATAGCCGAAGATTAGATTTTTTACAAGGTCATAGAGGCAACAAATAGTTTTAATTATTTTATGGTATCAATAAAGTTAAGGCTAAATTTTTCCTGATTATTAATTTCGCTGATCCATCGTTTTTTCCTGTCTTATAATTGCTGTTTTGTTCGACAGATAACGACTTGAAGCAGCAGTAAAAGCCTTAAAAAGATTACAAAAAACCTGATGTCGACGGAATAAATTTTCCGGATGAAATTGGACTCCGAGGCAGAAAATGTCATTATCTGCTGTTTCGAACCCTTCCACAACGCCGTCTTCCGAGTGAGCTGAGATAATAAAACCAGGCGCCAAATTGCCCATCATTTGATGGTGAAATGAGTTTACACGCAGTGTATCTTCACCTATAATGTTGAACAATGTCGATTTCTTTTTAATTTTGATACTGTGCGTAACATGCCAGCGGGGAGCTTGCTGATTATGTTTATACGGGCGTTCAATTGCCCGGGCGATATCCTGGCAGATCGTTCCGCCGGCCGCCACGTTCATCACCTGGATGCCCCTGCATATTCCCAGCAACGGCATTTTCCATGCCATTGCCTGCTTAGCTAATGAAATTTCAAAAACGTCCCGCTCCGGGTCGATGGTTCCGTTTTCCGGCCAGGGTTCTTCCCCGAACAGCCCCGGGTCAACGTCTTCACCCCCCGACAGAAGCAGTCCATCCATTGTGCTTAATATTGTACCGGCGTCAACGCCGTCGTCATGAGGCAATATGACGGGAATGCCTCCCCCGGTCCGCACTGCTTGCACGTAATCTCGGTTTAGGTAATAACGGTTTTCGTCAGGCTTGAAACAACAACTGATCCCTATTACCGGGAGCATGACAACCGCCTCCTTATATTATCGAATATACACTGAAAAACCGCCACGTGAAGGTGACGGCCTGTAGGTATGACGGGTATGTATTTATGTGCCGTTATGTATTATATGTCGATCAGACCAAGACTGATTTCAATGGCGTGATTTACTTTGGTCATCAGTTCTTCCTGCAGCAGGGAGACCTTTTCCATCAGCCTGCTTTTGTCAATGGTCCGGATTTGTTCGGTTAAAACCACCGAATCTTTACCCAGACCGGCTTTGCCGGCGGGCAATTCCACATGGGTGGGTAGTTTGGCCTTGGCAATTTGGGACGTTATGGCGGCAACTATGGTCGTGGGGCTGTACTGGTTGCCGATATCGTTTTGCAATATTAAGACCGGCCTGGTTCCCCCCTGTTCAGAGCCCACCACCGGACTTAAATCGGCATAATATATTTCGCCGCGGCGTATTTGCATTATCCGTTGACCCCCGCCACCGGTCTGATGAGCGATAATTCCACTTCAGTTTCCAGTCCGTAGTGTTCTATGGCCATTTCCAGGTTAATGTTGGCCATCTCAAGATAACCCTTAATCATCTGTTCCCTTAATTGCCTGCGTTTTCTTTCATTAATATAAAGAATCATGGCCGCCCGCACAAATTCGCTGCGGTTGAGATTTTCGGCAGCGGCTATGCAATCTATTTCAGACAGCAAATATTCCGGTATACTGATCATCACTCGTCTAACCTGGGCCAACTGCACCGCCCCCTGCATAAAAAAGTGATACAAAAGGTGATAACATATTATACAACAATGTTATAGCGTGATGTCAATACCAGCCTCATCTTCGTAAGAAGTCTTCTTTATTTTTCATCCTTTGCCCCGCGGGGCCGGCGGGAAAGGCCGATTTTGCCGGTGCGGACCATTTCCACAATCCCCTGTTGCTCCAGGACATGGGTAAAGGCGTTAATTTTTTGATTATCCCCGATAATTTGAATAACCATTGTTTCGGTGCCCACGTCCACCACGTTGGCCCGAAATATTTCCACAATATCCACTATGTCCCTGCGCTTGGCAGGGTCTGCCTGGACCTTGATCAGGGCCAATTCCCGCTCAATGGAATCGCGTTCTTCTATTTTGGTGATTTTGATCACATCAACAAGTTTACCCAGTTGGTGGATTACTTGTTCCAGGACCCTCTCATCACCGTTAACTACAATGGTGATGCGGGTGATATCCGGTTCTTCTGTATATCCTGCGGCGATGCTTTCTATATTGAATACGCGCCTGCTTAAAAGTCCCGCGATGCGGGCCAGCACCCCGGGTTTGTTTAAAACCAGCACGGCAAGGGTATGAGTCATTTGATTGCAGCCTCCCTGAGTTTCATGTAACCGGTTGCGGCAAATTTAATCCAACCAGTGTTATTTATAAAAACAATTTTATCATAAATAATCCTCGCATCCCAGAGGAAAAACGCATCCCCGGAACGCTTTATATGTTTGATGCAATAAAATATCGGGCTAAATCTTGCGGGTTCTAAAAAAAAAGCCCTTTTCACCAGGAAATAGGGCTGAGGATGGAAACAAATCTATAAAAATTGGCGTTAATATTTGCTTAAATATTCCTTTACCTCCCATTCATGGACCCGGACCCGGTAGTGTTCCCATTCGGCTTTTTTGACCGCCAAAAACTTTTCGTAAATATGCTGCCCCAGCGCGTTCCGAATTACCTCGTCCCGGGCCAGTTCGTCCAGGGCTTCGGCCAGGTTGCCGGGAAGATTGCCTATGCCCAGGCTGTCCCTTTCATGGTCATCCATCTCGTAGATATTCCTGTTGCAGGGCGCAGGCGGGGTAATGGCCTTGTCAATACCGTCCAGCCCGGCCTGCAGGCAAACAGCTATGGCCAGATAAGGGTTGCAGGACGGGTCCGGATTCCTCAACTCCACCCGGGTACTCATACCGCGTTTGGCCGGTATGCGGATTAACGGGCTGCGGTTTCTTGCGCTCCAGGCCAGGTACACCGGCGCCTCATAACCGGGGACCAGCCTTTTGTATGAATTAATTGTGGGGTTGGTGACGGCGGCTATGGCCCGGGCATGTTTGAGCAACCCCCCGATATAGTGGTATGCTTCGCTGCTTAACTGCATGGGGTCGGTGGGATCGTAAAAAACGTTTTCCCCGTTTTTAAACAGGCTTTGGTTCATATGCATGCCGCTGCCGTTAATTCCGAATACCGGCTTGGGCATGAATGTGGCATGCAGTCCATGACGCTGGGCAATGGTACGCACAACAAATTTAAAGGTGACTATTTTATCGGCGATGTCCAGGGCGTTGGAATACTTGAAATCGATTTCATGCTGCCCCGGGGCCACTTCGTGGTGGGACGCCTCAATTTCAAAACCCATTTTTTCTAGTGTCAACACCATATTGCGGCGGGCGTCCTCCCCCATATCTATCGGGGTCAGGTCAAAATATCCGGCCCGGTCATGGGTTTTAAGGGTGTTTCTGCCTGATTCGTCGAGGTGGAACAGAAAAAACTCCAGCTCCGGTCCGACGTTCATTGTGTAACCCCTGGCCAGTGTTTCCGCCATCAGTTTTTTCAGGGCCTGTCTCGGGCACCCCTCGAAGGAGGTGCCGTCGGGATTATAAATATCGCAGATCAGCCGGGCCACCGCTCCCTGCCCGGGACGCCACGGGAAAACTGCGAATGTCTCGGGATCCGGGCGCAGGTAAAGGTCGGATTTTTCAATACTGTTAAAACCGGATATTGACGAACCGTCGAACATCAGTTCGCCGTCCAATGCCTTCTCCAGTTGATCCACAGTAATGGCCACGTTTTTCAGCAATCCGTTGATATCTGTAAATTGCAGCCGGATGAACTTAACCCCTGCTTCCAGGGCCTGGTCAAGAACCTGGTTTCTTTGCTCGTCATCCATATGCCGATTTGCCCACCTTTCCAGAACTAGAGATTAAACAAAAAGGCGCTCCGGTAAGCGGGTATAGTCCCGCGTCCAAAAGGCGCCGTTGCCCAGTGGGTGCTTTTTTGCAAGTTATTTTTTTAAGTCGTAAGACATAATTACCGCTTCGGCCACCACCCGCATGGAAACCCGCTGGTTCATGCTTTGCCGCTGCATGCGCCGGAATGATTCCGGCTCGGTTAGACCCATGGTTTCCATTAGAATCCCCTTCGCTCTTTCCACCAGTTTCCTTGTTTCCAGAGTTTCCTTGAGATCCTTGATGTTTCTTTCCAGGTTAATCACTTCCTGGTAGTTGACCAGAGCCAGTTCAACTGCCGGCAATAAAGAGGATTCATTGACCGGTTTGAAGAGCAGGGCGTATGCCCTTGCTTCCCTGGCCCTTTCCATAACCCCCTGGTGACTTAATGAAGCTGTGACCACCACCGGGGCCAGTTTGTCTTCATGTGCGATTCTGGCTATCTGTAACCCGTCCATACCGGGCAAAGACGCGTCGATAATCAGCAGATCAGGTTGTCTGCTGCGGATCATTTTCAGAGCGGTTACTCCGTCGCCGGCCTCGCCGACCACCCAGTAGCCGCACTTGCTTAACATGGTTTTGATATTTTTGCTCCAGGCGGTGTCTGCGTCCGCCAGAACAATTCTATGTTCACCCATGGAGTTTTCCTCCTGTGCAGGAACGAAGAATATAAATGCCCTCAGTGCAGGAATATACCTGTTGAGGGCATCGTTGCCGTTTCTTTGATACACCATTGTATCAATACTTTTAAACTTCTTTTATTATAGACTAACTAATTTAAGAAATGCAATACTTAATTTATGCTAACCGAGGATCTCTTCCACTTCCGCCGCGTCGCAATCCATCACGTAGCTGATGCCTGTTATTTCAGCCGCTTCTCTGGTAAGAGATACCAGGTCGGTTCTGGCGATGTGTTCCAGGCTGAATTTGCGCGCTCCGCACATGAATTGCCTTAATCCCTGGGCCAGACGGCCGAAGTAACTGTACACGCCGATGGCGCCCACGGGTAATTTATTGAAGGCATCCGGCCCCAGGCTGTTTTTCAATTCTTCAACAGCGATGAAGACCTGCTCGACTTTGTCGCCGTACTTTTTATATTCGTTCGGTACTTTACCCGCTTTAACGGCTTCGCCGACAGTTTTGCCCACCATGGCGGCGGTCAGGGCGGAACGGGCCATGCCGATGGCCCTGGTGTAGGGAGCGCCCATGGCCAAACCTTTATACATGTGGTCTTCAAGGGTAAACCCGCCGGCTATGGCCACAGGCGGCACATAAGCGCCGCGGGCCGCAAGCCTGTCGAGGCATTTAACCAGTATGGCCTGCAGATATACAGTGGGTACGCCCCATTCGTTCATCATCCGCCAGGGGCTCATGCCCGTACCGCCGCCGGCTCCGTCCACGGTTAACAAGTCCAGCCTGGCGTCCGAAGCGTACTTGACTGCCCGGGCCAAATCGGCGGGTCTATAAGCGCCGGTCTTGAGCATTACGTATTTGGCGCCGGTTTTACGCAGTGTTTCCACCCGGGCCATAAACGTCTCGTACTCCACAAAACCAATGCGGGAATGACGCTCAAATTCCTCGAAGGACCCGGTTTTATAAGCTTCCTGTACCCGCTGATTCTCCGGATCCGGCAGTACGATATAGCCGCGGCCCTTTAACTGCAGGGCCCTTTCCAGGGAATTTAATTTTACTTCACCGCCGATATCTTTGGCGCCCTGTCCCCATTTTAACTCCACCGCATCCACACCCAGTTTTTCGATGGCGTATTCCTGTACTCCCAGAGCGGTGTCCTCTACATTGGCCTGGACGGCGATAAAGCCGCTGCCGTTATACCAGTTCGTAAAGTCGCTGATTCTTTTAGCCATGTTGGGTGAGTGAATAATCCGGCCGTTTTTTATTTCGGAATCGGGGTCCATGGCGCACACGTTTTCGCCGATGACTATGCCAACACCGCAGATAGCGGCGCCGGCCGCCAGGTGATTCCAGTTGTTGGCGGCCACATCGGTGGAACCCATGCCGGCCACAACTATGGGCAGGTCCAGCTTAATTTCTCCGCCGGCGCCAACTAAACTCTCCAGGCTGACAGCAGGGAAAATAGCCTTATCGGGATCGGCTTCAATTCCATGGGCTCCGACAGCGGTACCCATGATGTTAAAATGCGAATAATCAACGGGATAATCCTTTTGGGAAGCGGAAGTGGTTTTCCCGAAAGGCTGGGGGTAAAGCACTTCCTTGCCTCTGACGGAAGATTTGCCTATCTCGCATAAACCCGGACACCCGTCAAGGCAGGTGACACACATCCCGCTAAACGGGCATTTGCTTTCCCCGGTGCGTAAACGGGTTAGGGTTGCCGCGCTGGCGTTGACTCCATTGCTAAAGCTCATTTTTTTCCATCCTCCAAATACAAAAAATTTTAACCTACTAATCACGCAACCACCTGTTTTTTGTTTACGGTGAGCTGCGTTGGCGCCCTCCTTTCTTGGAATATTTAAAAACTAATAGTTACGCAGGTACTCATCCAGTTCCCACTGGTGCACGTGGTTCTGAAAACGCTCGCACTCAATTTCCTTACTGTCCAGATATCGTCCGTGCATATGTTTACCCAGCGCCTGCATAACCACTTCGTCGGTGGACAGCGCTTTAAGCGCGCTTTCCAGGTTTCGGGGCAGGCCCTTTTCCCGGATAATCTTTTTAATCTCCCAGACCGGTATATCCTCGGACAGCGGTTCGGGCAGGGGCAGCTTGCGCCGGATGCCGTCCAGCCCGGATTGCAGTATTGAAGACATCACCAGGTAAGGGTTGCTGGCCGGGTCCGGGCTTCTAAGCACCACCCTGGTATCGGCGCCGCGCCTGGAGGGAACACGGATCATGGCGCTGCGGTTAATCTGGGACCAGCCTGCCAGCACCGGGGCCAAATCGTTGGCCGAAATCCGTTTATAAGAGTTAATCAGCGGGTTGGCCACAGCGGTTAGGGCCCCGGCGTGCTCAATCAGACCGGCTATAAAATGCCTGGCTGTTTTGCTCAGGCCGTCTTTGGCGGATTGCTGGGAAAAAACGTTTTTATCATTTTGCCACAAAGATAACTGCAGATGTAAACCTGAACCGTTAACCGCCGCCACCGGTTTGGGCATGAAGGTGGCGTGCAGGCCGTGCCTTTGGGCAATGGTGCGCACTACGAACTTGAAGGTGGTAATACTGTCCGCCATGGCCAGGGCGTCATCATCCTTTAAAAAAATCTCATGTTGGCCCGGCGCAATCTCGTGGTGGGACGACGAAACATCAAAACCCATTTCCTGCAGGGTCAGCACCATGTCCCGCCGGGCGTTCTCCCCCATGTCAACGGGGGTAAGGTCGCAGTATCCGGCCTGGTCATGGGTGGTTACCGTAGGCTGGCCCGCTTCTTCGGTTTGAAACAGAAAAAATTCAATTTCCGCTCCTACCTGCAATTGAAAACCCATTTGTTCCGCCATGGCCAGGTTTTTTTTCAGGTTGGAGCGGGAGCAGGCGCTGAAAGGCGTGCCGTCCGGATTCAACACGTCGCAGGTTAACCTTGCCACAGCGCCTTCACGCGGGCGCCACGGGAAAATCGCGAAACTTGAAGGGTCGGGGCTCAGCAAGATATCTGATTCAAGCCGGCCCACGAAGCCTTCAATTACGGAACTGTCGAAGCTGATCTGCCCCTCCAGCGCCCTGGGCAGTTCGTCGACAGTAATAGCAATATTTTTCAGAGCGCCGAACATGTTGGTAAATTGCAGGCGGATAAACTTAACGTTGTTCTGTTCCGCCTTCTCTATAACCTCTTGCCTGGTGAATGCTCCCACCACGATAAACCTCCCCGGGGCGGATGTTTCCGGGCAAAAATAAAACGCCCCAACAGGCCTGCTTTGGCAAGCCTGAAGGGACGCCGTTGCCCCGAAAATATCACACCTATTTTATTAGTATAGAGTGATAGTAAAAAAAATCAACCTTAACTCTTTTATAATACTGTATACTTCATATCTGTAATTTAATATATCATTATTTTGACTATTTTTGCAAGGCAACAATAATGTTTTTTGCTATTTTTGTTACCGGTACGCATTTATCCATGCTGCGGCGCTGCAGATAGCGGAAAGCTTCCTTTTCACTCATTCCGTGGGCTTCCATTAGTAATCCCTTGGCGCGTTCCACAATCTTTCTGTTCTCCAAATCCTTTTTCAGGTTTTTTATTTCGCTTTCCACGGCGGCGATCCGGCTAAAAAAACTCAGGGCTGTTTCAATGGCGGGCAGTACCCCCTCTTCCTGCAAGGGTTTGACAATCATTCCGTATACGCCTGCTGTCCGGGCTATTTCGGGCATATCCCGGTCGGAGTATGAGGTGACTATCAAAACCGGCGCCAGACGATGGTCATTAATTTCTCTGGCCAGGGTCAGGCTGCCGCCCGGCAGGTTGTCGTCTAAGAGCACAACGTCCGGTTCCCGTTTCAGCGCCGCCTGCAACGCGCTTCTGGCGTCATTTGGTTCGGCTACCACCAGATAACCGGACCTCTGTAATATGTCCACCAATTGTTGGTGCAAGGTTTTATCCGCATCGGCAACAATTAAACGCGTTCCATGCATAACAACACCCCTGACCGCCGGAGTCAGTAAACATTTTAACACGTCCGGTCAGGCCGGCACAAGCAGGGTTATGAGTTGGCGGTGACTGAATTACCGGTCATTGTTCCGGAAGCAGGGCGGTGACAAAATACGTGTAACCCTGGGGGTGTTCCGCTATCGTGTCAGCGGCAGTACTGATCAAAAGCCGGGCGGTATCTCTTATTCCGGTGTCTCCGGTGGCGGCGGCCAGAGTAAGCAAGTTTGACGCCATTACCGAATTACCGGACGGAACGGCGCCGTCGTAAAACTCTTTGGGACGGGCAATAAGCTGTTCGGCGTCGCTGCCATAAAAGAAAAAGCCGCCTTTTTGCGTGTCCTGGAATAAATTAATGGTTTGACCGGTCAAGTCAACAGCCTGCTTCAGGTATTCGGGTTTAGAAGCAGCCCGGTGCAATTCGAGCAGTCCCCAGATCAAAAATGCGTAGTCGTCCAGATAACCCTCGAAGGCCGCTTCGCCTTCCCGGTAACGGGCCAAAAGACGCCCGTCTTCCCTGAACAGTTTGTTGCGGATAAAAGATTCCGCTCTCTGCGCGGCGGCCAGTAAACTTGCATCCCCCAGAACGGCTGCACCCCGGGCCAGGGCGGCAATCATCAGCCCGTTCCAGGCAGTTAGGATCTTGTCGTCTTTATGCGGGTGCACTCTTTTCTCCCTGTGCTCAAAAATTATTTGCCTGCACTCTTCCAGCGTGGCTGTCAGTTTCTCCGGCTCGAGGTCCAGTTCCGCAGCCCTTTCGCCTGGCAGGCCCCGGAGCAGGTTGGGAATACTGTCTCCTTCAAAATTACCTTTGGATGTAATATCGTAAATCCGGTTAAATATCCCACCTTTGTCCTCGCCGAGCACTTTTTTTACTTTGGCGGGGGTCCAGACATAGAATTTCCCTTCTACCCCTTCGGAGTCGGCGTCCTCCGCGGAATAAAACCCTCCCTCCGGGTGAGTCATATCCCGGAGGATATAGGTGAAAATCTCCCTGGCCACCCGGGCATAAAAACCATTGCCTGTGGCCTGGTAAGCTTCCAGAAAAGCTATGGCCAGCAGCGCGTTATCGTATAGCATTTTTTCAAAATGCGGCACCAGCCAGTATTGATCCGTGGAATAGCGGGCAAAACCGAATCCTACATGGTCGTAGATTCCGCCCCGGTACATGGCTTGCAGCGTCTTTTCAGCCATGGCCAGTGCTTCGTCGTTGCCGGTGTGTTTCCAATAACGCAGCAAAAAAATAATGTTATGAGGAGTGGGAAACTTCGGCGCTTTGCCGAAGCCGCCATACTTGCGGTCAAATGTGTCGTGCAGGCTGCGGTAGCATTGATCCGCAATTTTTTCCGGTTCCATTCCGGATTCAACGCTCCGGGGGGATAGTTGAAGCTGTTCTGTAATCATGTCGCCGGCCCTGACAACGGCGTCTCGGTTCTCCTGCCATTTGGCGGTCACCTGCTCCAGGATGTCAAGTAGCCCTATCCGGCCCCACATGGATTTTGGGGAGAAATAGGTCCCCGCGAAAAATGGTTTTTGATCCGGGGTCATCAGTATGGTCAGCGGCCAACCGCCCTGGCCGGTAAGGATCTGGCAGGCGTTCATGTAAACGTGATCGATATCCGGGCGTTCCTCGCGATCCACCTTGATGGAAATAAAATGCCGGTTAAGGTAATCCGCAACCTCTTGAGATTCAAA
Organism: Bacillota bacterium; assembly: GCA_023439185.1. Classification (GTDB taxonomy): domain Bacteria; phylum Bacillota; class Desulfotomaculia; order Desulfotomaculales; family Desulfallaceae; genus BRH-c8a. Next base: position 77,375 of record JAEXOR010000043.1, read on the forward strand.
AGATTCCCGCTCCATGACATGGCACCAGTGACAGGTGGAATAGCCGATGGAAAGGAAGATGGGCCTGTCTTCCGCTTTGGCTTTGGCAAATGCCTCTTTGCCCCAGGGATACCAGTCCACGGGGTTATGGGCGTGCTGGAGAAGGTAAGGGGATTTTTCATTGATTAACCGGTTTGTTTTTTTAGTTTCAGCTCTTTGCACTTTTGTATCCTCCAAAAAAATTCTCTTAATTATTAAAATTCCCTATTTGCTGTGCTTTAAAAGTGGGAACGTATGGATTTAAAACAAAAACTACGATACCAACTTCTAAATTAAATAATCGGTCTTACGATGTGGTATGATATTGAAAAAACCCGGGTTATTTATCTGAACTCCGGGTTTTTGCCACCCCGTAAAGAGGATATTCCCCTCTGGTTGGTGGGAGTGCCGGACAATTTATCTATAGCCTCGTCTTCAGTGGAAGCGAAAAATACATTTCTGCCGCGATTGCTCTCATAGATAAAGTCTTTTAACGGTTTACTTGAGTATTGAGAGAAATCGCCAATAATAGCAATTTTCATCTGGTAGTTACAAAACTTTTGCAGTATTTCTCCGGCCAGGCCGGTACTTAATTTAAAAAAGTCTTCTATGATGGCCGCTTTATTCAAGGCTACGCAATTACAGTTTGTTTCATAATGTACTGTGGCCATTAAATCCAGGGCCGACTGAACATCGGTAATCAACGGCTCATCGCTTTGCACAAGCGCAATAACAGTATTGTTTTTCCGTATCTTTTGGATGTTCATCTTTTGATTTCCTTTCAATTATCTCATTTCTTAAATTGTATTATTGTATTATTGAAATGCGTTTCATCCACCTGCAATTGTTTCTCTAAAAGCTAGATCAAAAAGTAAAGCAAAAACCTCTTTGCACAAATACCCTCTGTCGCGAGGGGTCAGACCCCATTGGCCTTCTCCAGGAGCCTGCCGTTGATCTTTTTATAGATCTCCATCACCAGCAGGACGGGTAACGCCAGTACGAATACTTTCAGCCACTCGGAAAGCGTGATGGGTGCCAGCCGAAGGATCTCCTGCATGAAAGGCAGGTGCATGCTTAAGATGTGAAGCCCTTGGGCCGCCAGGATGGCGAATGCCAGGAAGTAGTTACGGCTGATGGGTATTTTGAATGCCGATACAAACTCCGAGCGGCAACTGAAAGAATGGACATTCTGCATTAATACCATCAGCAGAAGGTTGATATTGCGGGCATGGAATTCATCCAGCAGCTGCACTTCAAGCAGGAAATACCAGAAACCAAAAGAGATCAGCCCGATGGTCAGCCCCGACACCAGCGTCTGGCTAATCATCTGCGTATTGAATATTTTCTCATTGGGCTTTCTGGGTTTCCGTTTCATCGCTCCCGGTTCTCCTGCCTCAAAAGCCATGGCGACATCCTGGATTCCGTTGGTGACAAGGTTTAACCAGAGTATCTGCACCGCAAGCAGCGGCAGCGGCAATCCGAATAGGATCGAAGCCAAAACCAGCGTTACTTCCGCTGCTCCGGTCGATATAAGCATATACGTTACCTTGCGTACATTATCGTAAGCAAACCTTCCCTCTTCAACTCCCGCCACGATGGAGGCGAAGTTATCGTCCGTTACGATCATGGAACTGATTTCTTTGGCTACCTCGGTCCCCGAGCCCATCGCCACGCCGATATTGGCCCTGCGCAGAGCAGGCGCGTCGTTTACACCGTCTCCGGTCACCGCCACGAATTCTCCCTGGTTAATCAAAACCCCTACAATTTCCCGTTTTTGAGCAGGCGAGACCCTGGCAAACACGTGGGTTGAACAGACCAGCTTCATATAGGCCGGGCTGTCCGGGGAACCGGCCTTACTTAATTGCTGGCCGGTAACCACAGCCTCATCCTGGGTCACGAGTCCCAGTTCGCGGGATATGGCCAGGGCCGTACCAGGATGGTCGCCGGTAATCATAATCACTTTTATCCCGGCTTCCTTACACTTATTGACGGCTTCAAGCGCCTCAGGCCGTAAAGGATCAATAAACCCGACCAGCCCGTGAAACACCATTTGGGGCAGTTCTTCATCCCCATACACTTCTTTATGCTCGAATCCGGGATATTCGGCTCCGGCAACCGCCAGAACCCTATAGCCCTGGGCGGCCATCTCTTCCGCCTGTTTCTCAATCTCTTCCCGGTCCAGCCCGACAACGCCGTTGGGGCTTTGCATATCGCTGCAGAAATCCAAAATGACCTCCACAGCACCTTTGGCTGCGATCTGCGTAGTACCGTTCTTCTCATAAAATGCGGCGGAAAACTTGCGTTCTGATTCATAAGGAATGCTGCCGACCAGCCGGCTGGCAGACTTTACTTCACCAGGAATAAGCCCGAGCTTATAGCTCATGGCCAGAAAAGCGACATCCATCGCGTCGCCATAGTGTGTCCATGCACCGTTTTCCTGCGTTAGCGAGCCTTCATTGGCCAGGATAACCAGCTTGGCTAATTTTTCAAGCCGAACCCTTTCGCGATCTGAAATTTCGGTTTTTTCCAAACCGGTAAATTCGCCTTCACCGTTATACCCCTCACCAGATATCGTAAAACGTTGTCCACCTGCCAGGAATACCTGGCGCGCTGTTTGCTGGTTAACGGTCAGTGTTCCGGTTTTATCGCTGGCAATCACCGTACAACTGCCGAGACTTTCCACCGCCAGAAGTTTGCGGACGATCACATTGCGTTTTGCCATCCTGGATACCGCGATGGAGAGAGCCACCGTCAGGGCTACAGGCAAGCCTTCGGGTATGAGCGAAACGGCAAGGGCTACCACAAAGAAAAAGATGGCGGCCAGGTCTAAACCCTGTAAACGCAGAATAACGGCAAGTCCAATACTAATAAACAGCACCAAAATACCGACTTGCCTGGTGAATTTCTCTATGCGTATGACCAGCGGAGGTTTGGCGCTTTCAGCTTCATTAACATTCTCGGCGATTTTTCCTACTTCCGTCTGTGTTCCGGTACCGACCACAACGCCCAGGCCCCGGCCCGAGGTAATGATTGAACCGGCAAACGCCATATTCTTCCGTTCTCCCACTCCCGTATTGGACGGCAATTTTCCAATATTCTTATCGGTTGCAATAGATTCTCCCGTTAAGAAACTTTCATCGGAGGAGAGGTTATTGGCCTCCAAAAGACGAAGATCCGCAGGGACTTTATTCCCGGTTTCCAGCAGCACAATATCTCCCGGGACAAGTTCTTCGGACGGGATTTCAAATTCTTTATTCCCACGTCTAACCCTGGCCTTTATTTTAAGCAGGTTCTGGAGACTGGCGGCACTTTTCTCCGCATTGTATTCCTGATATCCGCCCAGCGCAGTATTCAGTACGATGATCATGACGATAAACATGGCGTCTGTTGCTTCACCAATAGCCAAAGAGACGATCGCCGCCGCGATAAGGATATAATTCAAAGGATTTTTGACCTGGTGAAACAAAATGTTCCAGATAGTAGGCGGTTCTTTAAGGGGCAGAGCATTGGGGCCGTATACTTTAAGACGATTTGCCGCCTCTGTGGGGTCCAAACCCTCTCTGCCGCTGACCAATTGCTCCATAACGGCATGCTCACCAAAGCAATGCCAATCTTCATTGTATAAACAATCAGCGTGTTTTTTTGTTTCCATAATGATCCCTTATCACATTATTTTTCCGTATCTTTTGGATGTTCATCTTTTGATTTCCTTTCAATTATCTCATTTCTTAAATTGTCTTATTGAAATACGTTTCATCCACCTGCAATTGTTTCTTTAATATATACCGCCATAATCGCTGAGAAATTTCATCGGTTCCCTTAGAAACTTTGGTACGCTTTAAATTTCCATCAGCTAGGCATCAAGCAAACCTCTCACCGAATCCTCATTTTTTTGGATTATCACCCTCAGAATATAGGGAAAATGAGGTTTTCTGTTGGGAGCCCCATAATATAAATCGAACTCATCCATATATTCCTGGGCGTATGAAATCAACTCTTTGACAATCTCTGTTTTTAAGGCCTCCAAACTTGCGGCATTGGCCAAGATATCCAGTTCTTTCAAAGAACCACTGATACTGCCGTCAACTTCTTCTTCATATTCAAGAGTAAACCTATATGGGGTTAAAACAGCTTCCAGATGCTCAAGGGATATTGCTGCAAGGTAATCTCTGTTCCGTTTTACCAAGGAGGGCTTAAAACGCACAACATGATCAATGAAATTTCCCCAATCTTTCCTGACGTCCGTGGCATTAATAACCCTTTGCATTATTACGCCCTCCTTTTTACCGAGCATGCTTCTTACCTCCTATTCTATATTATGTACATAGCGTACACAATATGCATTTAGAAATTTATTAGACCTCCATTATCTGATTGCGTATAGACTCAAGGTCTTGTTCTTCATTAGCAGAAAAAATTAAGTACAGTCGTTTTTGGCTAAACAACTTAAAACCTCAGCATGTATTTTAACTCAATAACGAGAAGCTTAAAAAATAAAAAAACCTCTGCGTATTGATGAGGTTCTGGAAGGGCACATATGAATTTGATCTGACAGTTTAAAGGCTTTTTAATATGCTAATTCATAATTAAACTATTTTTTTAAGCTGTCTTTTCATATACTCATTTTCATTAACATAATCGCCGCAAGGCAATATAAAATTGGTGACCAGTTTTTGTACGCCGTGATTATACAGTTCCGCTTCCATGGAGAGTGCTGTTTTCATCAGTGCCAGCGCGCTGATGCAATTTACCCCATTTTTATGCAGACATGTTTCACAAGGGGCTTTAATTATTCTCAATTCCCGCATGTAATCACCTTCTTTTGTTTTTTGAGGTAAGTATACTAAAGAAATGGAAGTCAATCAAGTATATTGTATACAAAATACAAATGTTGTAATAATCTGCATTTTCAATTAAATCCATCCCGGGTGAACCAAACACCGGCACCGGTCATAGCTTATATTATGGCTGCCGGAATGCGGTGGTATTGCTATTGATAAGCGGGGAGGGATAGATTTAATGTGCGGAATTGCAGGCTGGGTTGACTGGGGCAGGGATCTCACCCGGCAAAGCCCGGTTTTGGAAGCCATGGGCAGAACACTGGCAAACAGGGGGCCTGATGCGGAAGGCTTTTGGTATTCAAGGCACGCGGCTTTTGCTCACCGCCGTTTAATTGTAGTGGATCCGGAGGGCGGAGCTCAACCGATGATCCGGCGGCGCGGAGAAAGGCAGTATGTGCTGGTTTATAACGGCGAGCTGTATAATACAGAGGATCTGCGCCGGGAACTAAAAGTATTGGGCTACACTTTCGGAGGGCATTCCGATACCGAAGTGCTGCTTCTTTCATATATTCAATGGGGAGAGGATTGCGTTGACCGGTTAAACGGTATTTTTGCCTTTGCGGTCTGGGACGAAACCGGGCAGAAACTGTTCATGGCCCGGGACCGGCTGGGCGTGAAACCTCTGTTTTACACGGTACGCCAAGAACATTTGATTTTCGGTTCCGAGCTAAAAGCGCTGCTGGCCCACCCGGATATCCGTCCCGAGGTTGATGCCGGGGGATTGGCCGAGGTACTGGTGATGTGCCCGGGCCGCTCTCCGGGTCATGGGGTATTTCGTGATATTGCCGAGGTTAAGCCCGGATACTGCCTCAGTTTTGACCGGAACGGCATGCGTATGCGCCGTTACTGGAAACTGAAAAGCATGCCCCATGAAGATGATCTGGAAACCACGGTGGAAAATGTGCGGAATCTCTTTAAAGATGCCGTGGAAAGGCAACTGGTGGCGGATGTGCCGGTATGCACCCTGCTTTCCGGAGGCATAGACTCCAGCGCTATCACTGCTTATGCCGCCCTTGCTTTTAACAACGCCGGACAGGGGCCTGTGCACACTTATTCCATAGACTATGTGGATAATGAGCGTTATTTTAAGCCGAGCCTGTACCAGCCCAACTCGGATACGCAGTGGAGCAAGCGGGCTTCGGAACAGTTGGGCACGGTGCACCATTTCTTTTATGTTGACACGCCGGAACTGGCGGATGCGCTGGAAATGGCGGTCCGGGCCAGGGATCTCCCCGGCATGGCCGACGTGGATTCATCATTATATTTGTTTTGCCGCGCCATTAAGCAGGACGCCACCGTTGCTTTATCCGGCGAGTGCGCCGACGAGATTTTCGGCGGCTACCCGTGGTTTCACAAAAAGGAAGCGCTTAACGACGCTTCTTTTCCCTGGGTGCATATGATTGACGAAAGAATGAGTTTACTGGCCCCTGATATAGTTAACCTGATCCGGCCCCGGGAATACCTGGACCGGCGTTACCGGGAGACCCTGGAAGACGTGCCCCGCCTGGCCGGTGACACCCCCGGTGAGGCCCGGATACGGGAATTGCTGTACCTGACCATCAACTGGTTCATGGCTACGCTGCTAGACCGTAAAGACCGGATGAGCATGGCGCTGGGGTTGGAGGTGCGGGTGCCCTTTTGTGACCACCGGATAATGGAATATGTATGGAATATCCCCTGGGCCATGAAAAACGCGGGCGGCATTGAGAAGGGTATTTTCAGGCAGGCTATGGCCGGGGTGCTGCCCGCTGAAATTTTGAACAGGCGTAAAAGCCCCTACCCCAAAACCCATAATCCCGCTTATACCGAAGCGGTATGCGGCCGGTTGGAACAAATCCTGGCCGATTCCGCATCACCCTTGCGGCGGTTCATAGACGTCGCGCGGGTCGGGAGTTTGCTTAAATTAAAAGGTGCGGATTTTAACAGACCGTGGTACGGCCAACTGATGACCGGACCGCAGCTTTTCGCCTATTTGATTCAGTTGGATACCTGGCTGCGGGAGTACAAAGTTTCCGTTTGTTAAAAATAAAAAGGCCCCTTATCGAATGAAAGTGGCCGGCTTTGATGCCTGGTGTTAAAAGTTAAAAGCTGCAAAAAACGCAGCTTATTAACTTTTAACACCAGGCATCATCTTGCAACACCTGGCACTGTTAGTAGGCGTAGATGTTGCCGTACGGACGTCTGGAGACGGGCAGCAGCTTGATAAACCGGCCGGCTAAAATTGGGGCCGGGTCTCTGTCAAAATGGCGGCAGTATTCGTGAACGTGGGTTTGTACTGTCTGCCAATCCTTCTCGTCCAGCTCACGGACCCCCACTTCTTTACCCAACTGGTGCGGTTCCACATGACCCCGCAGGTAAATGACGCCGCCGTGCATACCGGTGCCGATGTAGTTGGCCCGGTGCGGTTCGCCCTCCTTTAAATTCAGGCCCAGCATAACCACCACTCCGCCGGCCATATATTCCCCCATAAAATCCTGGGCGGTACCGCCGATTACCAGCGCCGGCAATTTATCCCGGAACTCTTTCATGTGGATGGCGCACCGGTAGCCTACGTTGTCACGAATGAAGATCTTACCCCCGCGCATGGCCATGGCCACAACATCGCCGGCCCGCCCGTGCACTACTATCTCACCGTCGTTCATGGTATTGCCCACCCCGTCCTGGGCGTTGCCGTTGACGATGATCCGGTGACCGTCCAGAAAGACGCCCAGGTCGTTGCCCGGATACCTGTTGATAGTAATTGTAACAGGCGGCCGCCTGTCGGGATTATACAGGCGGGTGCCGATGTACCGCTGGCCGAAAACGTTATTGATGGTGATATCGGTAACGCCGTTTAACATGGCCTCCCGGCAGAGGTCGTTAACTTCCTTGTGCTTGAGATTTTGGGCGTCAATTACGGCTTTGCCGCAGTCAACGCACATGTATTCCGAACATAGTTCCCCGGTGGGCCGGATTTCGCACAGAAAATTATCCCGATAGCCAAATTTTATTTGCATGGTTTATTCCCCCGCTCCTTTTACACCCAGCACGTTCAGTTCCCATTCCTCCAGCCCCACCCCGCGCAGGTGGTCCCGGTTGCCCCGCAGGCTTTCAATGGCGTTGATGCCCATACCGCCCAGCATTTCCTGGATTTCATGGCTCCAGCTTTTGATCAGGTTAACCAGCCTCTGGGTGGTGAGTTCGGGGTTTAAACGTTTAATCAGGAAAGGATTCTGGGTGGTGATGCCCCAGTTGCATTTGCCGGTATAGCATTTCTGGCACAGGGTACAGCCCATGGCAATCAGGGCGGCGGTACCGATGTACACGCCGTCGGCGCCCAGGGCGATGGCTTTAATGGCGTCGGCGGAACACCTGATGCCCCCGGCCGCCATAATGGAACATTTATGCCTGATGCCTTCCTCACGCAGTCTCTTATCCACCGCTGCCAGGGCCAGTTCCATGGGTATGCCTACGTTATCCCTGGTGGCCAGCGGCGCCGCCCCGGTGCCGCCCCGGATGCCGTCAATGGCCACGATATCCGCTCCGGCCCGGACAATGCCCGAGGCAATGGCGGCCACGTTGTGCACCGCGGCGATTTTTACCGATACCGGCTTTTCGTAGTTGGTGGCTTCTTTTAATGCATAAATCAGCATCGACAAATCTTCGATGGAATAAATATCATGCTGGGGCGCCGGTGACAGCGCGTCGGTGCCAATGGGAATCATCCTGGTTTCCGAAATGTTGGCCAGCACCTTTTCCCCGGGCAGGTGGCCGCCGATGCCGGGCTTGGCGCCCTGGCCGATTTTAATCTCCACAATTTGCGAGTTGTTCAGGTAATCGGCGTCCACGCCAAACCGGCCGCTGGCGCACTGCACGATGGCGCTGCCGCCGTACTCCCGGCGCATGTGCTCGGGCAGCCCGCCCTCGCCGGTGTTGAAAAGGGTGCCGGTCTCTTTGGCTGCCGCGGCCAGGGACAGGTAGGCCGGATAGCTGATGGCCCCGTATGACATGGCCGAAAACACCAGGGGAATTTTTAAAGGCACGTTGGGGAAAGACTCGGTTTCCACTTCAAACCCGTCCTCACCACGGGTAACCTTAACGGCATCCGGCTTACGGCCCAGGTATGTTTTTAGCTCCATCGGTTCCCGCAGCGGGTCGATGGAGGGATTGGTTACCTGGGAGGCGTTAAGCACCAGGTGATCCCAGTAAATTCGATACGGCTTGTCGTTGCCGCTGCCGGTAAGCACAACTCCGCCGGTTTCGGCCTGTTTTTTCAGGTTTTGCATTTTGTCCCGGGTCCAACTGGCATTGGGCCGGTAATCAGAAGCCCGCGGGCTGACGTTCAAAGCCAGGGTTGGGCACAATACAACGCAGCGCTGGCAGCCCACGCAGTCCTTTTCTCCGCTGAACATTTTATCCAGCTCTTCGTCATAGCTGTGCACCTCGTTAGCGCACTGTCTTTCGCAGACCCGGCAGCGGATACACCTGTCTTCCGTCCTGTCTATGATGAACTCGGGTAATTGGTATGAATACATGGTTATCACCCTCAAATGGATTTATTGGTACTTAATAAATGATCTTTGGAGTTAAGCCGCACCACAACCGGTTCGCCGCCCGGCGGTGTCCAGACCATGTCCAGGTCCGGGCAAACCGCCCTGATGGAGCCTTCCTCTGAGGACAGGAACACCAGGTCGCCTTTGGCGCCGGCTGTCAGGGGACGGAGCCTGATCCGGTCCGTAAGCCCAATCATTTCATGATGATGAGCGACAATGACGGTAAAGGGTCCGTTGAGCAGCAGCGGGGCGTATACCGTGCGCAGGGCTGTATACAGTTTTTTATCCTTTTCGCTCATCAATTTAATGGCGTCCCACAGGGGCGGGGCGAATATCCGGCTGACAATTTCAATGGGCAGCCCCTGTTTGCGCATTAACAGGTCGACGGCGTACGCCACCACTTCGGTGTCGGTGTACAGCGTACAGTAATAATCGTGCATTTCCAGGAATCTGCGGTTGGCGCCGTAAGAAGAAATTTCGCCGTTATGCACCACGGTCCAATCCAGGATGCCGAAGGGGTGCGCTCCCCCCCACCAGCCCGGGGTGTTGGTCGGGAAACGGCTGTGCACCGTCCATATGTACCCCTGGTACAATTTGTCCAGCATGAAGTAGGCTGCTATTTCCTCGGGGAATCCCACGCCCTTGAACACGCCTACGTTCTTGCCGGATGAGAACACATAGGCGTCTTCAATATTAATGTTGACGAACATTACCTTGCTGACCACATACTCGTCGTCTGTCATATTGTCTTCGGCGCCTTTGCGGTGCGTCGGGGACACGAAATATCTCCACACCAGGGGCGGTTGAAAGACGTTGACGCCGGGGTCGGTGGGGATTTCTTCGTCATAAACCACATAGAAATTTTGTTTCAGATATTCTTCTACCAGCCGTTTGGCGGCCTGGTTTTTGTCCTGGTACATGATGTGTAATGCGTAGTATTCCTTGTAATCGGGGTACAGGCCGTACACTCCGAACCCGCCGCCCAGGCCGTTGCCCCTTACCTTCATGTTTTTAATGGCGTTAATGGCCATCTCGCCGCCGAAACACTTGCCGGAAGTATCCATCACGCCGAACAGGCCGCAGGCCTGCATTTCCTTGTCCGGTGTAAACCGCTCGCTCTGGTGATACCGCTGCTTCATAATCTACATCACCCCTAAAATCACTTCGTCTTTTAACATCTGCCAGCGCAATTCATCCGGCATGCTGCCGAAACCGAAATCCTCTTCCAGCAGCAATTCCTGAAAACCCCGCACATCCACTTTTTTGCGCATCAGGTTGAGCAATATTCCGGCCCGTTTGATTTGCCCCACCAGGACAAAGCCTTTGAGCGCCCCGTTATCATCCAGGATAAATTTGCGGTATACCTTGTTTGGGGGTTCCAGCTTGCTGATGATGGTCCATTGGTCACTGTCCCGGGCTGTAACGTTGACGCCGGCGTTAATCAGGTTCACGTTTAAAAAGTGCATGGCGTTCATGCTGGCGCCCGCCACCAGCCTGCGGTTGACGCCGGCCATGTTGAACGCCGCAATCCGGCCGCCCAGATAGGCGTTGGGCCATAGCGGCAGGGGTTGGGTTTGACCGGTGATAAAATTGTGGATGGAAGCGCAGTCGCCGCAGGAGTATACGCCGGGCACCGAAGTTTGCATTTGCCGATCCACCAGGATGCCCCGGTCAACCTTGATGGCTGTTCCCTCGGCCAGTTCGGTCCTGGGGCGTACGCCGATACCTACAATCAGCAGATCACAGGGGATCACCGCACCATCTTTAAGAGTGATGCTTTCCACCAAATCGCCGCCGTGGATTTGCTCAATGGTATTGTTGGTGTAAAGCTCCACACCCGCTTCCCGCAGGGTGGATGCAATGATTTCCGAGGTGGCTTCGTCAACCACAGGGGCCAGTACCCGGTCGGCCAGCTCCAGCACCCGTACGGCCAGGCCGCGTTTTTTCATTACCTCGGCGGCCATCAGGCCGATGACCCCGCCGCCCAGGATTACCGCGTTCTTTGACTGGTCAAGCAATTTTTCGATGCCCAGCAGGTCGTCAAAGCTGTGAAAACTAAACACGTTTTTCTTGTCCAGACCTTCCATGGGCGGGTAGATGGGCTTGCCGCCGGTGGCCAGGAGCAGTTTGTCATAGCCGACCCTGTCGCCACCAGACAGCTCAACTTCCTGGCGTTCCAGATCCAGTAAGACGGCCTTATCGCCGCTTAAAAAATTGACTCCCGCGTTCCGGTAAAAATCGTCCGGCCGGTAATACATTTTGTCACGGCTGATGGCGCCGGACAAATAATAAGGGATCAGGGCCCGGGAGTATACGTGGTGCTCCTCCTCGGATATCAAGCCGATGGAAAGCTCTTTATTTATACTTCTAAGTCCTTCTATGCAGCCCACCGCCCCGGCCGAGTTTCCGATAATCAGGCAATCAAATTTACTCATTAGAAATCTCCTCCGTAACAGGATTAAGCGTTTGCAGCCACCAATAGACTGGTTAATCTTCAATATACAATAAAGCTTCGTTGGGACAATGGCTGACACAGTACTTTGTTTCCAGACCGGCGCACAGGTCGCACTTGATAATTTCCCGTTTTTCATCGTTGATAAAAATACTGCCGTAGGGGCAGGTTAAAACGCAGCTGTAACAGCCCACGCATTGTGCTTTATTATGCTCCACTTGCCCTGTGACAGGGTTTTTGGTCAGCGCCCCGCTGATGCAGGCGGTAACACAGTCCGGTTCCTGGCAGTGCCGGCATTGCCAGGCAAAAGTAACCGGCAGGTTTTCCTCCACCATTACCCTGGGCAATGGTTTAACCTCTTCGTAAAGAAAGGCCTTGATAATATTTTTAGATTTCGAGTGGGCCACCGCGCACCAAACTTCACATAAGTGACACCCGATACAGACCTCCGGTTTGACGACAACTTTTCCCATGGTTCCCTTCCTCTCATAAATATTGAGCTTAAAAAAAGCAAAACCCACCATACATGTATGTATCACATACACGCTTGGCGGGCTCCATTGCCCTGTAAGCAGCCGAATCATCTTCGTTCCGGACAGCAACAGTTATATTAATAAAGAATGAATTAATCCCATCATTGGGATCATTGCCAGATAAAAAAATAAAAACGCCCCATACAAGCCTGTATATACAAGCCTGAATGGGACGCCATTGCCCCTGATTTAATTCTTACAATGTATTATACGAATATTCGGCATAAAAATCAAGATCAAACTAATCATTTAATACATAAATTATAATAAATCTAAATCGGTTTACTACCGGCGTTTTGCATTGCCCTCGTTGTGATCCGTATTTTTGTTAGTATTTTTATCTTTGTTCATAAAGTCTGTATTAGACCGGTTTTTATTAAATTTTTTCTCAATTTCCGGGTTCTGTTTTTGGAAATTAAGGCTTGGAGTTTTGCTGTTATTTTGCCTGGAACTCTTTGTTGAACCTAAATTTTCGGCCGCGCCGTTCCCATTCCGGTTGCTGTTGTTCTGGCTCCAGCTATTATTCCAAATTCCGTTACTGATGCTGTTGCTATTCCAATTCTTATTGCTGCTGTTGTTGGCGTCGTTATCTTTGCGGTGGCTGTTCTTATTTTTATTTTCTTTAACTTTACCGCTGGCGTTCCAATCCCAGACTCCGCCGTTGTTACCGGAATTGGAATTAAAACCTGAGCTGTAACCGGAAATGTTGCTATTTAAGTTTACGTTACCGTTCCAGTTCAAGTTTATGTTGCTGTTTCCGTTATTGCTTTTGCTGCTGTTATTATTTTTGCCGCCGTTGTTATTTTTATTTTCGTTATCCTTATCCTTATCGTTAGCGTTCCCGCTCCAGGATCCATTTTTGTTATTTTTGCTGTTCCAGTTCCATGCCCCGTTACCGTTGCTCATTGTGATCCCGTTGTCTTTAACGTTGTCGTTGCTCCTGGCTTCACCGAGGAAATTTGACGGCTTATCGGTTTTATATTGCTCAAGTTTGCTTTGATCGCTTTTGGTTATATCCTCCCATAAAGCATAACGTCCTGCCGACATGCCCATTTGTTTTGCTTCCTGATATTGAGTCTTTGTAGCGCCAACCACTTTAACCTTTTTCGTATTTGATTTTTCATAGTCAGCCAGCTTGTCGCCAATGTTCACAACACTTTTGGGATTTTGCTTCTCCATATCGGCCGGCGACAGGCAAACCAGTACCAGGTCTTCATCTTCATTACTGATATACTTCATTTCCTCCGCGGCTCCAATCAGGTCCTTGATTGCTTCAGTGACCGGTTTACCCTGCACGGAAACAGTTTGCAACAGTTTTTCACCGTCCTGATCCAAAGCCTCCGCCACCAAAACCCGGCTCTTATCGTTTACGGTCAGTTCCAGGCTGGAGTTCATGTCAATTGATACGTAAGCCACGGCCGCGCCCGCCGCTCCTGTGAAAAATGAGGTATAAACAGGGATACAAATGAACAACAGCGCCAAACACGCCACCAGGGCGTAAGTAATGATCCGGCGGTCGAAAGGTTTGCTCTTTTTAACTATGTCGCGGCGTGAAAATACAATTTCCTGGCCGGCTGCCAAGCCTTCCCGGCGATTTATTTCTAAAAAATCACAGTCGGAGGTCATTACGAGAGCTGTGTCGGAGTTAATTTCCAAAACGGTGCCTTTAATATTCATTCCCGATGGCCCCCTTCGTCGACTGCATATATGTAGTCTTTCAACGTATCCAAATTGCCGGCAAGGATTAAGGCTATTGCTATGATATAAATTCGATGCCTTTCAACGGTTTTGGGGTTAACACTGATTTTCGTCAGCAATTTTTTTAAGGGAATGGTTTTATTGTTCAGCAGTTGGGCAATTAATTCCGGTTCTTCAGCCAGGATGCGACCGATTCTGATCGCCAGCTTTTTGGAATCTTTATGCCGGGGAGTATGTTTGACCAGGTCGGACATGGTAAAGCCGAATCTTTTAATCTGCGTGGCAAAAGCCTTTAGTTCCTCCTGGATTTCAATCTTTTCAGTGGCGGCCGGTACGGACATGGCCGGATGGGAGTCCTGGTCAACAGTTGTTGCGACAGTTAACCGTGTTTCACGTTCCGTCCGGCGCAAAGCGTCAATAACCCGCCTGGTGATCACCTGCCGGGCAAAGTTAATAAAGGAGACACCTTTCCCGGGTTTGTAACTGTCCAGTGCTTCGTTCAGCGCGAGCAATCCGGTGTTGAACACCGGATCTTGTTCCTTATTGATGCTTCGTCCGCCCATCGCACCGCTTACTGTGGCTGCCACAAAGCCCTGGTAGTCACGCAGGAATTGCTCCCTTAATTCTTTATCTCCATTTTGAATTTGTATGATCAGTTCATCCCGTCCAGGCGGGTTATGTTGCTCTGTCAATTTTTGCTTCCCTACTTGTCACGGGCGTCGTTCATCAGACAGGCCTGGCAATAGGAAACCAGATTAACCAGTTTATCAACAAGATCTTTTACAGTTTCTTTGTCGAGTTCCTCATGAACTCCGGAATTGATGCTTTCCGCCGTGTTGGATATGTCGTGTACCAGACCGATAAACTCGCCCTTAGTCATCATCAACCTCCCGGTTTTTGAAACAAATCCCCGTATAGTTCCGGCCGGCGGGCACTTAAAAAGAAACTGAACCGCATGGAAGGAGAATCCTCGCTGCGGATAGTATTGACGGTTTCATGGTCCAGGTCCGCCACCATAAGTTCTTCACGACCGTTAAACGCTTCAGCGACCACGTTACCGCGTGGATCTATAACCAGGGCGCCGCCTGAGAACCTGTGCCCCCTCCCGTCGTCGCCCACCAGATTGCAAGCGGCCAGGTAAACCGCGTTGTCGTAAGCCCGGGCGGTCATATACTTCAGCCAGATTTCCCTGCGGTCGCCCGCTATGACGGGTGAGGCGTGCGGGGAGAAAATGATTTCCGCTCCTTTTAAAGATAAGATAGTGGAAACCTCGGGAAAATGCAAGTCCCAACAAATACACAGACCGAGGGTAGCCTGATCGGCAAACGGAAATACCGGCAGTTCTTCCCCCGGCATAAAATAGGGTTTTTCACTGTTACCCAGGTGTGTTTTACGGTATTTGAGCAACCTGCCGTCGGGATAGGCCACCAGTTGGGTGATGTAAGGTTTCTCCCGTCCGGACTCTTCAGCCAGACCGGCCATAATTAACAGTCCGGATGTCCGGGCCAGATTTAAGATTCGCTCAGCCGACGGGCCGGGTACCGGTTCGGCGGCCGACTGTGCCTGTTCGCGGTTGTAACCGGGGATGCATAGTTCGGGAAAACAAATGAGGGCGGCTTTCCGACCGGCGGCCTGCCAGGTAAAACGTTCTATTTTGTCCAGGTTTTCCTTTGTCTCGCCCAGCTTTGATTCCATCTGCACCAGGGCGATGCGGGTTTTCTTCATCAGTTTTATTCCGCCTGTTTAAAGTGTGTGTCCATTTTACCAGTGCCGGACGGTTTTTGGCAATGCTTTGACTTCGGGTGCGGCACTTTTGATGCTTTGAAACAGTTCCTGTTTATTGCGGGGAACGGGTAGGCCGGCGGGCAGCAGGCCGCTGCCGGTAAGCTCCAGATGCGTCTCAACCACCATCGGGCTCTTTAAGTGGCAGCCTTCCAGCCAATCCCGGCGCAGGAACACGTTCTGCGGTTCCCCTTCGCCGATGATCCCGCCGTCTTGAAGCAGGTAGGTGTAATCCGCCCAGCCATAGGCCAGGTCCACATCATGGGTGGACATGATAATTGTTTTACCCTGCCGGCTCAATTCAGCAAGCAAATCCATGATCTTTAGCGCCATATCCGGGTCCAGACCGGCGGTGGGTTCGTCGAATATAATCACGGCCGGTTCCATGGCCAGCACCCCGGCAATGGAGACCCGTTTTTTTTGGCCAAAGCTTAAAAAGTGGGTCGGCCTGTTTTCCAGGTTGCTGACCCCGGTTTGGCTCATGGCCTCTTTGGCCGCGGCAACGGCTGAATTGCGCGGCAGCCCCAGATTAACCGGACCGAAGGCCACATCCTGCAGCACACTGGCGGAAAACAACTGGCTGTCGGGGTCTTGAAATACAATACCCACATTCTTGCGCAATTCCAGCAAATCACGTTGGCGGTAGCTGATTTCACGGCCCTGGAACAGCACACTGCCGCCCTGCGGTCGCAAAATACCGTTTAGATGCAAAAAAAGTGTGGATTTGCCGGCGCCGTTTGCGCCCAGGACCGCTATTTTTTGCCCCGCGGCCAGTTTTAAATTAATGCCTCGCAGTGCCCGGGTACCGTCCGGGTAAGTGTACGTTAATTCCTTTGTTTCAATTACCGGTGTCATCATCTATACCCCCCCGGTGATTAGCCAGCAAGCGGTGATTACGCTTTCGGCGGCAACGATTAAAGCAAGATTTCCCCACGACCAACGGTATTCGGCTTCCACAAAATTCAGTCGCCCGTTATAACAGCGGGACAATAATGCGTCGTAAACATCTTGTGACTGCCGGTATGATTTAACAAATAATGACAACAACAACCGGCTGAAGGATTGGAACCCGGTTTTGATATTACAGTAACCAAGGCGGGACGATTGGGCGGTGTAAATATGGCCCGCAGTTTCCAGCAAGATAAAGATAAACCGGTAGATTAGTACCATCAGTTCAATCATCAGGGACGGGATCCGCAGCCGGCGCAATATGCCAACCATTTGGGTAATCGGTGTGGTTAGGGCCAAAAAGTAAAGGCATGAAACCGCTCCCAGCGAACGCAGAAACATCCGCCCTGCGTATACCAGTCCCTCCGCCGTCACCCCGGCGGTAAAAGAGCCCAACTGGACGGCCCAAACAAAATCCCCTGCACCCCTGGTAAAGGTAAAGGCTATTGTCAGCACTCCAACCACCAGGAACGAGCCTGGTATCAACATCAGTTTAAGATACACCTGCCAGGGCACCCGGGCCAGCAGTATTACAGCCGAGCCGGTCAAAAGCATTACCGCCAGCGATGTGGCCGGAGTGCTTAAAGCCAGGCATATGGTTACGGTAATGGCGAAAAAAAGAAATTTCTCGCCGGGGTGCGCGCCGGACAGTTTATTGCTGTAGGCATAATAATCAATCTGCAGCATTATGGCCCTCTCTCGTTCCTTTGTGCGCGGTTTATCCCGGCGGCAAAGTTGTTTTGATCATGTTTATTATTTCTTCCCGGCCAAGTTCCTGCTCGTCGGTGTTGATTCGTTTAACCAGCACCACCGGAATTTTAAGTGATAAAGCAGCCTCAATCTTAGTGTCGGTGCCTCCGGCCCGTCCGCTATCCTTGGTTACCACCACCGACGCCCGGTACATTTTAAACAGGGCCTTGTTAATCTGTTTGGAAAATGGCCCCTGCATGGCCACAATATCTTTGGGCTTGATGTTCATATCCTGGCATTTCTTAATCACCCGGTGTTCGGGAAGCACCCTGACCACCAGGCGGATACCCCGCTGTTCCTGGAGTGTCGTGAAATATTCCAGGCCATGGCTGCCGGTGGTTAAAAAAATAGTCTTGCCCAACCCGGCTGCTTTTGCTGCGGCTTCCTGCATTGAATAAACCGGAAACACCAATCCGCCGGGTTCAACCTTGGTCTCCTCGCGCCCTACAGCCAGGTATAAAATACCAAGTTTTTCGCAATTACACGCCAGTTCCGCACTGTTATTTCTGGCAAAGGGGTGTCTGCAATCCACCAGCGCCCGGGCTTCAATCCCCCGCAGCCAATCATCCGGGTCGACCGGCAGGCTTCCTGCCAATTGCGCGGCGCGGTCTGCAACGGTTAATTCCCTGTTGTAACCGGAAGGCGCTGCGACAAGTTGAACCCGGTATCCCAATCCGGTTAACTCACCGGTGATCCACTTACCGTCGCCTGTGCCTGAAAGAACGACGATCAAAATTTTTTACCCCGCTTGTTGAACGATACTTCATTCAGTGGGGGATTCTACCCCCACTGAATGTTAGCCGAGTCAATACTGGATTTAGCCGCCCTTGGGCATCCGCGGTAAAAACTTAAACCCCGTCTACATAAGGACGGGGTTAGTCTGACATATGCTAACGACACCAATAGAAATAACCGGTGTGTTAAAAAACACTAACCCTCTCCATGGGAGGTTGCTGTGTTTCATCCGGGCAGGTCTCCTGACTTGTGACCTGTTATGCTCCCGCCTTCCCGGCAATACCAGTGGCGCATGGGAGCCGTTTTGTCATTTACAGTGGCCGGACCGTCCAGGAATTGCACCTGATTCCCTATTATCCCCATTTGTGTGGGGCACCCGGATTAACGTTATTCTTTTTTGTACTTTATTAAATCATACTGGCCATATTTATGGCCAGAACTAAGGATTAAAGTACTGAAAAGCGCGCGCTGAGGAAACTGAAAGAGCGCGCTTTTCTTGTTAAATTTTATCATCTCAGGATGATGTTGTCCAGTTTTATGTATTCCCGATCCATCCGCCCCCTTGGTGGCGAATCCATATTCAAAAACGCTTCTGTCTACTGCTGAACCGGGGAAATTACGGACCCGGACAATTATCTTTTCATTACTGCGGTCGATAATTAACTCAATACACTTTAATGTCATTTAATAAGTTCTTAGTATTTTAGTGGAATCCTCTATTTTGTGCTAATTTAAAGTAATATGTGCCAAAAAAAAGCAGGTTGTTAATCAGCCTGCTTAAAAAACAAAATCGGGGGTAAAGTCGCCCGGACCTACTCCGTCATTTGCTTGGACAAAAAAGACGCCGCGGTTTCCGCCAGCTTGCGTTCCAGTTCACCCAACCTGGCTTTGTCCTTCGAGGTAATTATAATAGCACCGATGACATCCTGATCAGATATAATTGGGGAAACGATGCTGCTTGTGAAACTGACTCTTTCGTCATCCGTCAGGTTGTGCTCCTCCTCAAGCAGGGCGGTTTGCTTTGTCTTTATTGTCTGACCGAGTTTTTCACTGATATTTTTTCTGAGCAGCTCTTTTTTGCTCCATCCGGAAACGGCAATTATTTCATCGGTATCGGCGACACAAATTACATGACCCAGGACTTCATGCAAAGAATCAGCGTAACCTTGCGCAAATTGACCTAAATCATTAATGGGAGAATATTTTTTCAGGATTACTTCTCCGTTTCGGTCCAGGTAGATCTCCAGGGGTTCACCGTTGCGTATTCTCATGGTGCGTCTTAGTTCCTTGGGGATTACCACACGACCCAGGTCATCAATCCTTCTGACAATCCCTGTAGCTCTCATCCGGTTTTACCTTCTTTCATGTTGTTTCTTATATAATCTGCCTGAAAGGGGAAAATATATGTCTTGAAAATTAAACCTGTACCACAGGAATCCGATTACTGATTTTGAAGATTTATTTTACATTTAATATATTAAATATTTTATTGGACAGGAGTGGGTAAAAGTGGATTCTGTTTGGTTGTTGCTGGCCGGCTTGGTTATCGGTTGCGTGGTGGCCATAATACCGGCCAGGTCAAGAAACAATGTGCTGGAGCAACAAATTGCCGACCTTAAAGCCTTTTTAAACAAGAAGGAGCTGGAGATTGAAACCTTAAGGGATAAATTTGAATCGGAGTCAAAAAGAAGAACGGCCGCTGAGGAAAAGAACAACCAGATCCCCCGTCTGGAATCAATTATTACGGAAAAAGAAATAGAAATAAAAAAATCAAATGCCGGTATTGCCGAACTGAAAGCGGAAGTGGCGGGGCTGAAAACATTACTCGAAGAAGAGCGCAAAACCGCCGGGGAAAAACTGGCTCTTTTTAACGAGGCGCAAAAGAATTTGACGGATGCTTTTAAGGCCCTTTCCGCGGACGCCCTGAAAAGCAATAACCGGTCATTCCTGGAATTGGCGCAAAACGCATTGGAAAAGTATCAGGAAAACGCCAGAAATGACCTGGAAGCGCGTCAAAAGTCAGTGTCTGAAGTGGTCAAGCCGGTTAAAGAGGCTCTGGAGAAAGTCGATCAACAGCTGCACCAAATAGAAAATGTCCGCGTGGAAGCTTACGCCACCCTTACCCAACAGGTTAAATCGCTGTCCCAAACCCAGGCCCAATTGCAAACGGAGACGGCCAATCTTGTCCAGGCCCTGCGGGCGCCCTCGGTCCGGGGCCGCTGGGGGGAAATTCAGTTGAAACGGGTGGTGGAACTGGCCGGGATGGTTGAATACTGCGATTTCACGCAGCAGGAGTCCACGGAAACAGAAACCGGCCGCCTGCGTCCGGACATGATCGTTAAGTTGCCCAGTAATAAAAACATTGTGATCGATTCCAAGGCGCCGATTATTGCTTACCTGGAAGCCATAGAAAGTAAGGATGAGGAACTGCGGATATTAAAACTTAAGGATCATGCCCGACATGTGCGGACACATTTAACAAAGCTCAGTAATAAATCCTACTGGGATCAGTTCAACTCTTCTCCCGAGTTTGTAGTCCTGTTTTTGCCCGGGGAAACCTTTTTCAGCGCCGCCCTTGAACAGGACCCGGGGCTGATTGAGTTGGGCGTTGAACAACGTGTTATTCTGGCCACGCCCACCACATTAATCGCCCTGCTCAGGGCCGTCGCCTATGGATGGAAACAGGAACAAATTGCCGAAAACGCTCAAGCCATCAGTGATTTGGGCCGGCAGTTGTATGATCGGATTCGTACTTTGGCTCATCACTTCACCGAACTAAAAAAAGGTCTGGATAGATCGGTTGAGGCGTATAACAAAGCGGTGGGTTCCCTGGAGGGCAGAGTTCTGGTCAGCGCCCGGAAGTTTAAGGAGCTTGGCGCTTCCACCGGCAGTGATATAAATGATGTTGAGGTTATTGATAAGTCAACCAGGGTCTTGCAGTCCTTTGACGTGGTTGCACCCCTTGGCCGGGATAAAAGTTTTCCTTGATTTTACCCGGTTGAAGTGATAAATTTCTTCTTATGAACTCAGAGCATTGAACATTTTGGGAAGAAGGCGCGGGTATGGTTAACCCGATTGTACTGGTTAGCTTTGTCAACTTTTTAATCAATATTGCTATCCAGAGTTCAGTAATATTTATCCCCCTTTTGGGCGCCCAGTTGGGCGCTTCGGATTTTCAGGTCGGTTTGATTGGCGCCGCCTATGGCGGAGCATATGTTATATCCTCCCTTTATTTCGGCCGGCAGTCGGACCGGCGGGGACGGACGGTATTTGTCAGGTCCGGGTTGCTGCTGTGTGTGCTTGCCTTTGCAGCGCAGATACCGGCGCATAATTTAATACTACTGACAATGGTGAGGGCGGCGGTCGGTTTTTCCCTTGGAGTTACAATGGCGGCTTTAATGGCTTACGCCTACGAGTCCGGGATCGACATGGGGCGGTTCAGTTCTTACGGATCGCTGGGCTGGATTGCCGGAGCGCTGGGCGCGGCCTTGCTGAAGGATTCAAATATTTTGTTTATGTCCGGTGCAGTATGCTGCCTGCTTGCCTTTTTACTTTCGATTCTTTTTCCGTCAGCCGCAGGCCCGGCCTCGGTTTTGCAAAGGAAAGAAACCGCGTCTATGATCAATGTAATCAAGGTGGGGTTTCCAATCTACCTGGCTGTTTTTCTGCGCCATCTCGGCGCCGCAGCGGTTTGGATTATTCTGCCTTTGTATCTTGTATCTCTGGGGCTGGACCGGTTTTGGGTGGGTATGCTGTGGGGGGTAAACTTCACCGTGCAATTCCTGGTCATGCGTTATGTGGACAGATTTGACGCCGGTAAAGTATTTGCCTTTGGCCAGGTATTGTCGATCATTGTATTTGTGGCCTACGTCCTGGTCAGCAAGCCGGTACCGTTGATGGTAGTACAGGTGTTGCTGGGCGTGGCCTGGTCCTGTCTTTATGTCGGCGCATTGCTGCTGGTGCTCAGGTCGGGCGAGGACAGGGGCACCGCAACCGGTATTTTTCAGGCTACGTTGAACCTGTGCAGCGCCTTGGGACCTTTATTGGGCGGGATTATCGCCCATTTCGCGGGTTACCACGGGGTTATGATTTTCGCTGCCGCTCTCGGGGTGGCCGGGCTGGTGGCGGCAGTCCCCCGGCAGCGCGTGGTGCAGGAAAATATGAATTAAAGGGAAACCAAATATAATGATGTTGTTATATCAAATCTTCGTTAAACTCCCGGTAAATTTCTCTTCTAATTTGCAGGAAAGGCGCGTCAGAACGGTTTCTGGGTCTCGGGAGATGCACAATAAACTCCTTTTTGACCGTTCCGGGGCGGTCCGACATTACAATAACCCTGTCCCCCAGGTAGATAGCTTCTTCAATGTCGTGAGTGACCATGATCATGGTAGTCTTTTCTTTTTCCCAGATGCCCAGAAATTCCTGCTGCAGTTTCAGGCGTGTCAGGGCATCCAACGCGCCGAAGGGCTCGTCCAGCAGCAAAAGGTCGGGCCGGTTGACTAAAGCTCTGGCTATGGCGACCCGTTGATTCATACCGCCCGACAACTGGCTGGGATAGGCTTGCTTAAATCCGGTAAGCCCTACCATCTTAAGGTGGTCGGCGATTAGTTTTGCCTTTTCCGCCGCTGTTCCCTTTTGCAGGGCAAATTCCATGTTTCCCTGCACCGTCAGCCAGGGCAGCAGCCTGTGCTCCTGGAAAACGATTCCCCGCTCCAGGCCGGCGCCGGTGATTCTTTTTCCGGCTAAAGCAACCATCCCCGTATAATCGGTATCAAGCCCGCTGATAATCCGCAGCAGGGTACTCTTACCGCAGCCGCTGGCGCCGACAATACTTAAAAATTCGTGTTGGGCCACACTGAGGGAAATATCCTCCAGCGCCGGCACGTCCCGGTCCCGGCTTCTATAAGTCTTGGACAGGTTGGTGATAACCACGTGGTTTTTGCCGCTCATACTCCGGTAAAAGACTCCCTCCACCTGATAATTTTACTTTCCAGGGTGCGCAATATACTGTCCATGATTTTGCCAATTACCCCGATGGACAGCATACCGACCAAAACCCTGTCGGTTTGAGCCAGTGCCCGGGCGTCGGACAACATGTAGCCGATGCCTTTCATACCGGCGGACAGTTCCGCAGCCAACACGCACATCCAGGCGTAACCGAGTCCAATACGGAGTCCGGTTAAAATAAAGGGCAGCGCTCCCGGGATGACGACTTGCGTAACAAACTTGCCCCTCGGCACTTCCAATACCCTGGACAGCTCCACAAACTTGTGATCCGTTTGCCTGATGCCGTCCAAAACGTTGGTAAAGATGGGGAAAAAGGACCCCAGGATAATAATGAAAATTTTGGACCCTTCCTCAATGCCGAACCAAAGGATGGCCAGCGGCAGCCAGGCCAGGGGAGGGATGGGCCGGATTAACTGAATCAGGCCGTACAGCAGTTCAAACATGAACGGAAATAGTCCCAGCGTCATACCCAGCCCCACACCTAAAAGGGCGGCCAGGGCGAATCCTGCCAGAACCCGGATGATACTGGTTCCCAGATGGACAGCAAGCTCACCATTGTTAACCATAACCACGAAGGCGTCCAGTACCTGAACCGGGGAGGGAAGCAAAATAGGTTTCACCAGGCCGTTGACGGTAATCCATTGCCAGAGCAGCAGTAAAGCACAGGGCAATAATATTTGTTTCCATTGAATACGAATAGATGGGAGCCTGCCTTTGGCAGCGGCTTTGTTTAACATCAGTTTCATAGTCCTTTGGGTAATCTGATTTAAGCGAGCGTTATTGCTTACGGATGAAAGCCTCAACATCCACCCTGGTTTTTAGCAAGTCGTTCCGGTGCATAAATTCCTCGGTGTCTTTCATATCGGCCACAAATTGATCAGTAATGGCGCCGTCATAGTTAAACTTGTTGATGATTTTAACCAATTGGGATTGGGGTATCTTTATGTCTTCCATCAATAGTTCGATGCATTCGTCAGGGTTCTGCCCGAGGTATTCCTCTCCCCGTTGAAAAGCTGTTAACACAGCGTCCACAGCCTCCGGATTTTTATCAAGCATGTCCCCGCCGGCCATTAATACGGCGTACGCT
This sequence comes from Bacillota bacterium, assembly GCA_023439185.1. Classification (GTDB taxonomy): domain Bacteria; phylum Bacillota; class Desulfotomaculia; order Desulfotomaculales; family Desulfallaceae; genus BRH-c8a. The sequence continues at coordinate 101,758 of JAEXOR010000043.1, forward strand.
TCGTAAACACCAGTCCCGTCGGCGATGATCTTAATTTCTCCAGCCTCTTCCAAACGGGTAATCAAGGGATCCCACATCACTCCCGCATCCACGTCTCCGCGCGGCAAAGCGATGGCCAGGTCATCCATCGTCATATGAATAAACTGGATGTCATTTGTTGTCATGCCGTGCTTCTCCAGAAGCAAAGTCAATAGTTTCTGTCCATAAGCTCCTTTGGTGGTGGCCACCTTTTTGCCCTTCAGATCGGTTATGGCGCCGATACCGGAATCCTTACCTACTACCAAAGCCAGGGCCTGGGGCGCAGCCGAAGCAATAGAGACGATACGGTAATTTATACCGGCGGAACGGCCGATGAAAGCCGGGAAATCTCCCATTACTCCCATATCCACATGGTTGCTTGCGAAAGCTTCGCTAACCATCGGACCCAGACCGAAAGGCTGCCACTTCAGCCTGAAGCCCACCTTTTGCAATTCCTCTTCAATAAAACCTTTCTTTTGGGCTACCCACATGTGCGCATAATGAGGCAACGGAACAATACCCACACGTATTTCTTTAAGGGCGGTCGCGTCAATTTTTTGCTGTGAATCGGATCGGCTTGCGCAGCCGTTTATTGTCAGAACGGCTGTTAATAAAACCAAAATAGTTAACCAGCCTGCTAATTTATGTATTGTTTTTTTGTTTAACATATCAGACACCCCTATCCAGCTTATACCCGGCTTGATTAAACCAGGTTATCGCAGTGTTGATATCAAAGTTTTGCCATTCCTGCTTGGTATTGCAGGTATCTCTGGGTATCGCCCCCACTTCAACCACCACCACATTCGCCCCCCATTCCAGCGCCTGTTGTGAAGGGGGATGAATACAGATATCCGGTGCATTGCGCCCGGCGGCCAGCCTCGTCACGGCAGCAATTTGGGCCAGCCTCCGCTCTGAAACGGCGGGAATATTGCCAAGGGGAGTGCCGGGAACCGGGACTCTGGCCATAGCTCCGGTAAGACTGGCGTTATATCGCATGGCTGTTAGAAAAACATCGGCAATCTCAGCGCTGGTATGCTCGGTTCCCACCGGTTCCACCAAAAAGGCCAGCTCCAGGGGTGAGTTTTTAACCGCCGCCAGGGTCTCCAGGCGATTTTTGACCGGTATCCCGGTGTTGATTTCTTCTCGGAGCCGGAGACTGTGGTATATAATCTGGATGCCGCCGGACGTAAGCAAATCCGCTGTTTCCCTGTCAAGTTCCCCGGTATTGGCTACAATTTTGTAGTTTCCGGCAATTGCCGACCGCATTTTTTTCGCTGTGGCGGCCAACTTTTGAAGGCTGTAATATTCCGTGGTGCGCAGCGTAAGCCACTTTGCGCCTTCATGCAAAAGTTTGGCCGCCAAATCAATAATTTCATCCGTAGTCAACTCATAAGCATCTTTGGTAACCCCCCATTTTTCACCGAAAGAACAAAAATCACAATTCACCGGGCAGGGCGCAAAATCAACCCCGATGGCCGACCAGACACGCCCGTGATTACCGGTAAGCTCGGCAGCAGCTTCCCTCGCCGCTGCCCCCAATTTTTCCACTTCCGCGGAATCAGGATTTAGATCAAGCAAAGCGATAATATCGTCCCGGCTTAAAATTTTACCGCTTAAAGCATTATTACAGGCTTTTTTAATCAGTTTTTCAATTTGTGTCATCTTGCCGCCTCCTGTGGTTACTTAGTTATATAGCAACTATTTTTTAAAAAGTAGCCCATTTTACATCTCATCAATTTGCCATATATGAGTTTTTACGTATGCTTGCTGTGCTTCTTCCAGAATCATTCCTATGGTTTGACGGTATTCCTTCAGAGTAGTGATCCAACGAGCAAGACACTCCATTCCATCGCCGGTAATATGGTAAATACGTTTGGCCGGTCCGGCGTCTGCCAGGGACCAGGAAGATACGACCAAACCCCTCTGCTCCATTGCTTTAAGAGAACGGTAAACGCCGGTTCCGTCTGGTTTACGGCCTTTAAACATTGGCGAGTCCGCAATTAACTGGACAATTTTGTAGCCGTAAAGGTCTGCATGGGCAAGATTGATAAGAATTAACGGTTGAATTAATTTATCAAGGTTGCCTCCTGAACAGGGGCATTTTTCAAAATCCAACATAAGACATTCTCCTCTAACAGATATAGTCTGATAGTAATGATTTTAGTATGCTTTGCTTGAGCTTAATTGTCAAGCTAATTCCTGCCATTGTATTGTTAAATACAGTATTAGGAACTGACTTCAAAACAATAGATCAGCAAAAATAGATCAGCAAAAAAACAGGGGTTCCGGTTTACCGAACCCCTGTTTTATAAAAATTGTAAAAGCATAAAATTAATTGGACATAACTTTGAGTTAAGCTCTACATGGGCGCCAGCTTGATATTCCCGGCGGCGGCCAGCTTGTCATTCTTTATCGCCAGCGCTCCGGTTACCGACTTGATCCCCATGGCGAAATCAACCGCCCGTTGCAAATCCGGCTCACCCTGGATCAGGTTGCCCGCCGCGGTGGCCACCGCGTCCGCCAGCGCTGCGGAGGGGGCCAGTACCACTATGGCGTCGGCGCAGCCCATACTGAGGGAATGTCCCACCGTGCCCGATGAGGTGCAGATGCCCAGGGGGGTGTGGTGCGGCTCGATTTCCAGGGCCAGACGGTTGGTAAAGGGAGAAGAGCCGGCAAAGATACCGATCCGACGTACCCGTTCAGTGCGGATAAAGATATCACCGCCGTTTTCCACGATTACTTCCCGGGTCCGCCGGGCCAGATACTCGCCGACATGCTGGGCCACAGCCCCGGCCACGGCGGCCATGGGGCCGGTACCGGCGACCTGCCCGGCCAGCGCCATGTTCACGGCGATGGCCGGAGCGCCGGTTTGGGTTTGGTGCGGTGCCAGGGTTTTTAAAAACTTCTCGTCACTTAAAATATACTGTTCCAACTGTGCACGGACTGAAAGCACCGTTTGCCTGGTGCTGTCCATCAGTTCTTTGTTCAGTCTGTGGCGCGGGACGCCGATATCCAGGTCCGTTTCCTTAATCAGTACCTGGAAAAAAACCAGGTCGTCCTGCCGGTGCAGCAGCCGGTAGGTACGATCAACATACTCGCTCAAAAACGAACCTCCATGGCCTGCATGGGGCACGCTTTCAGACACAGATGACAAACCACGCAGCGGTCGCTGTCAAAACGCACCGTCATGTCCGGCCGTTCAATATAGAGTGCCCCCGAAGGGCAGATAGCGGTGCAGGAACCGCAACTTACACACTTATCCTCGTTCTGGATGATCTCCTCGGTCAGGGACTGCACGCCTACCCCGACGCTTTTTAAATATTCAATGCCCGCTTCCATCTTCTCCCCGCTGATGTCCATCACCATGGTGCCTTCCTTTTGGGGGTTTACATTGGCCTTTAATATATTAATAACCAGATCGTAATCTTTTACCAGCTTGTAGATCATTGGTTGATCCGATATATTTGCGCTAAACCGCAGTACTACCTTTTTAGGGGCCATTGCTCCACACTCCTTTCGATTAACCTTGCAGCGCGTTGGCGCTGATTCCGGCACCGGCGTTCGGCAGCAGTTCCACCGGTTCACCCAGCAGGAATTCACCCTTTTGGATCCAGGTTTTCAATAAACCGGCGACTTCTCTGGCCCGCGGGTAACTGGACATTGGCGCCGTGACCACTTCCCGGCCGTTGATTTTAATAACGCCGCTTTTTAATTCCGCGTAACTTACTTGGCCGAGGTTGCCGGGCTCACGCTCGGGAAACGCCCCGCTGTAGTCAATAACCGGCGCGTACAGTTCGTCGTCACCGGCGGCGGCGAACCGGCAGACCTCCTCGTTAAGGATGGGGATGGGAATGCCGAGGCCGACTGACAAACTGGCGCCATAGCCCAGCATGCTGGCGCCGGCCAGCCAGCGGGGACTCATCTTTTTCAAATCGCCGATTACCGCCAGGGTGGCGCCGGACGGGCTTAAGTCTTTTTCGCTTTCATCCTTTAAAAAGGATGGAAAGTGCTGGGTGCCGTTCCAGGCCACATACCCTACACCGCCGCCCAGGAATATGCGGGTTCCGATACCGATGGTCTTAAAATACGGGTCCTTAAGCAACGGACTAAGTTGCCCCGACGTGGAATAATGGGCGTTTTGCAGGTTGCTTTTCAGTACCCCCATGTAGGTATAGATGGTTTTGGGGCCCGGGTTCACCGCGCAGCTATAATTCTGATAAGCGTTGCGGGGGTTGAACAGGATCGCTTCGTTAATATCATCAAGCGTAATCTTGGTTTCAATTTCCCGCCGCGGATAGCAGTTGGTTCCGTAGCCGGTGGCTTTTAAAGTGACTGTCTTGCGGGCCACCAGATCCTGAATCACATGCCCGCCGCCGTACCGGAACTCGCCCGGGTGATTGCTGTTCAACGGATCGTCTTCACGGACCTCAGTGGCGCCGATGTAAGCGTCCACCGCCGCGATACCGGTGTAAGCCGGTACTCCGTTCAGCCATACTTTCTGCATTTTAATCCTGGGCTTGGAATGCCCGAAGCTTAAAAAAGCGCCGGAAGAGCACATGGGTCCGAATGTTCCGGTGGTCACCACGTCGACCTCGGATGTGGCCTGGCTTACGCCTTTTTCCCTGACCATGGTCACAAGTTCTTCGGCGGTAACTACCACCGCTTTACCTTGCCTGATGCGCTCATTGATTTCCCGGAATGATCTTTCTGTTGCCATACCGCACCTCCATTGGTTTTGTGCTCCGCTCCGACATAATAAAACCCCTTCCGGGTACAGAAGAGGTTTTAAATACGTCACCTCTTATCTGCCAGAAGTAATTACTCCTGCAGGAATTAGCACCATACCTCGCCTCCTTGGGCAGGGCGGTTGCCGGGCTTCACAGGGCCAGTCCCTCCACCACTCCGGATAAGAGCACTTTTAAATTTGGCTTTGTATTACACTTCTATAGTTTATCAACCATCCGGTCTGTTTGTCAACAGTCTGCCTCATTTCCGGTATGTAAGTTATGGGAAAGTCACTTCATCAATGTGACGAAGTTTGGATGCCGGGTGTGAGATACATCATAGTTGGGTGTTTGATTATCCGGTAAGCTATAAACAGCCAAAGAGCAACTGTAACGATTAAAAAGAGGAGGTCATGAATAATGTTTTGTTACCAGTGTGAACAGACAGCCGGCGGTACCGGCTGCACCAAAGTTGGCGTATGCGGTAAGAATGAAGATATCGCCAGCCTGCAGGACGCGCTGATTATCGGTCTGAAAGGCGTGGCAGCTTATTCGTTCCACGCCCGGGAACTGGGGGAACGGGACGAACAGGTTGACGCTTTCATGCATGACGCGCTGTTTTCCACCCTGACCAACGTTAACTTCGACCTGGGGAACCACGTGGAAAAAGTGCTCAAGTGTGGCGAAATGAATTACCGGGCCATGGAACTGCTTGACAAAGCCAACGTCTCCCGGTTCGGTTCCCCGGTGCCCGTTCAGGTGTCCACCGGCTTCAAGCCCGGCCCGGCCGTCCTGATTACCGGTCACGACCTGCTGGATTTATATGAACTGCTCAAGCAAGCCCGGGACGCCGGAGTAAACGTGTACACCCACGGTGAAATGCTGCCGGCCCACGCGTATCCCGTGCTGAAAGAATTCCCCAACCTGGTTGGGCATTACGGCACCGCGTGGCAGAACCAGAAGAAAGAGTTTGACGAGTTTCCCGGCGCTATTCTGGGCACCACCAATTGTGTCCTGATACCCAAAGAATCCTATCAGGACCGTATGTTCACCTGTGGTATCGCCCGTCTGCCCGGTGTAAAACACATCGCCGACCGTGATTTTACCGCGGTGATTGAAAAGGCCAAATCCCTGCCTTCCCTGCCGGAAAAAGAGGGCGGCGTGCTGACCACCGGTTTTCACCATAACTTCGTGCTTTCCATCGCCGATAAGATTGTGGAGGCGGTAAAAGCGGGCAAGATCAAGCATTTCTTCCTGGTGGGCGGTTGTGAAGGCACACGTTCCTCCCGCAGTTACTATACCGAATTCGTCAAGCAACTGCCCCAGGACAGCGTGGTTATTACCCTGGGCTGCGGCAAGTACCGGTTCAACTACCTGGACCTGGGGGATATCGACGGCATACCGCGCCTGCTGGATATGGGCCAGTGCAATAATGCCTACTCGGCCATCCAGGTGGCCGTGGCTCTGGCCAAGGTATTTAACTGCGGCGTAAACGACCTGCCGCTCAGCCTGGTGCTGTCGTGGTTCGAACAAAAAGCGGTGTCCATCCTGTTCACCCTGCTGCACCTGGGCGTGCAGAACATCCGCATCGGCCCCACAGCCCCGGCGTTTTTGACCCCCAACGTGCTGGCGGTAATTCAGGAGAAATACAACTTGCAACTGATTACCACGCCGGAAGAGGATATCAAGGCCATCCTGGGTTAACAGGCCTGTTTGACACCCCCAGTAGAGATTTAGCCCGGCCTGAAACGGCCGGGCTAAATCTTTTACATAAACCGGGGATTAACCGGGAATTTTTCGTAACCCTGTGAACAACATTTTAATGATCAGCATAGCGCATATCAGGGTTATCATATATACTAAGCCTCCGCCAGGAATTGTTCCGACAGGCGGTCGATGGCTCTCTTTTCAATCCTGCTCACGTAGGAACGGGAAATGCCCATGTTTTTGGCAATTTCTTTTTGTGTGCGGCGTTTTTTGCCGCGCAGTCCGTAACGCAGCACCAGTACATTTCTTTCCTGGGGCGTGAGTTGCTTCAATTTGCGCCACAACTGCTCGCAATCCAGATGCTTGGATACCAGTTCAGACACTGTCTCCGCATCGGTGCTCAATACGTCCATGAAATGAATTTCATTGCCCTCTTTATCAGTGCCGATTGGTTCATACAGCGACATTTCCGAACGCATTTTTTTCTTGGAACGCATATACATGAGTATCTCGTTTTCTATGCACTTGGAGGCGTAAGTGGCCAACCGGGAAGACTTTTTACCGTTAAAGGTATTGACTGCCTTGATTAAACCAATGGTGCCGATGGAGATTAAATCGTCGAAATCATCTCCGCTGCCCTCGAACTTTTTAATGATATGGGCGACCAGCCTGAGATTGCGTTCTATGAGCACATCTCTGGCTTTTTCGTCCCCTTGGGCCAGTTCCTTCAGGTAGCGCTGCTCCTCTTCTTCGGACAGGGGCTTGGGAAAACTATTCTGCGTCACATACGAAACAAGCAGCATCAACCCCTGAATGACAGACGCGACAGCCAGGGTCAAGAATCCGGGCAATCCACATTCCCCCTCTTAAGATATGGGTTTAAACCCTGATAAGCAACCGATTCTATATCCTATGCCCGGATTGGCCGGCGTGTGCCTGTACAAAAAATGTTTCCGGATTTGATTTGCAAACCCCATAATATACATGCCCGAATATCTTGACTTTTGCCCCGGCAAATAATATAATTTTCCTTGCAACTGTTTAAGCGTTATCATCGGGGCGTAGCTCAGTTTGGCTAGAGCGCTACCTTGGGGTGGTAGAGGCCGCACGTTCAAGTCGTGTCGCTCCGACCAAAGAATTAAAGTGTGAAAGAAGTTGACTGCGGAAGCAGTCAACTTCTTTCACTTTATATGCTAAAATATACAGGAGGTGCGAGCTGTGAAACAGCGCGCAAATGCGTGATGTTTCCTCTTGAAGATGGAGGTGACTCTGTTTTCATTAGTAAGCTAATATCATACAGTAGGGAAATCCTATCAGGTAATACCTAACCAGTAG
>JAEXOR010000021.1 GCA_023439185.1 Bacillota bacterium
CTGGCCGCTTTCAGCCGGGAAGTAGTTGGAGAACCTTAATTTGACTGATACTGCCGCATTTTCATCCGCGGGAGCCTGCCCCTCGGCGCCGGTATCCGTACCGGAACCCGAACCTCCGCAACCGCCGGCTGCCAACAGCACAAACCCCAGACATAATGCGATGAAGATGAAAAGTATTCTTTTTTTCATTTAAATTCCTCCTAATTTAGTCATTACATAAATGTTGCTAAAACCGCAAAAAATCAAGAAAAATCAATGCTGTAAGCCGCAGGATAATTTACTAAATTCTTAATGCTTAAAAATTTCAGAATATTTAACCAACTGCCCACCTCTTTCTCAATAAATTGCTAAAGCCACTTCCGTTCTTTCCCTGATTGTTTATTTTGTCGGCTATAACGACAAAATAAATAGAGGGGGTGTAAATAAATGCTCTTTTTTAGTTTCGCCGCGTTAATACTGTCAGATAGTTTTAAACATTCTACAATCGGCGGGATTAATCCTTTTTCTTAATACGATTTTAAAAATATTTATTCAAATAATCAATGTTTTTATGAAGCATTTGCAAAATAACCAAATATTAACTTTGTAAATTCAGTGTGCTGGGATATTGACGGTAAATGTGGTATTATTATTGGTGTCTATCGTGCTCCTTTTCGAACACTCACTTAAAATAAGCTTGGGAAGTGATATGTTGGCCGGCGAAAACGTACACCGGATCGAGTTGGACGGCAAGCAAATAATTCTTGTCGGGACAGCTCATGTTTCAAGAAAAAGTGTCGATGAGGTTAAGGAACTGATTGAGGAAGAAAAACCCGACACGGTTTGTGTGGAGTTATGTCAATCCCGGTACCAGGCTCTTACCGATGCCGACAGGTGGAAGAACACGGATATTGTAAAAATCATTAAAGACGGTAAATCATTACTGCTGCTGGTAAATTTGATCGTATCCTCTTACCAGAAAAGGTTGGCCAAGCAGTTCGGTATTCAACCGGGGCAGGAAATGATCCAGGGCATTGCATCGGCCAAAGAAACCGGGGCTGAACTTTGTCTGGCCGACCGGGATATTCAGGTTACCATGCTGCGGCTGTGGCAGGGGATGAGCTTTTGGGGCAAAATAAACCTGCTGTTTCAGATTTTAATGAGTATGGTTATACATGAAGAAATTACCGAAGAAGAGCTGGAAAAAATGAAGAGCGGGGATATGCTTACCAACGCTTTAAATGAATTATCCGAGCATTCTCCCCGGTTTAAATCAGTTTTAATCGATGAGCGGGACCAATACCTGGCCCAGAAAATCAAGTCTGCTCCGGGCAATAAGGTGCTGGCGGTACTGGGAGCCGGTCATGTGCCCGGGATTAAAGAAGAACTGGCTAAAGATCACGATCTGAAACAGCTTTCCGTCGTGACGCCTCCTTCCAAAGTACTCAAGGTCATTGCCTGGAGTATTCCGGTGCTGATACTGGGCTTGATTGTTTCCACCTTTTCAGTGGACAGGGCGGCGGCCGTTGACCAACTGGCCAGCTGGATTATCTGGAACGGTACTATGGCCGCCCTGGGCACGCTGATTGTTTTCGGCCATCCGCTGTCCATATTGACGGCGTTTATAGTGTCACCCATCAGCTCTTTAAGTCCGCTGCTGGCTGCCGGCTGGTTTGCGGGATTAACCGAGGCGCTGGTCAGAAAACCTAATGTCGGCGACTTTGAAAGTATTTCCGAAGATATATTATCGCTGAAAGGTTTCTGGCGTAACAAAGTGATTCATATCCTGCTGGTGGTTGTTTTTGCCAATATCGGCAGCAGTGTCGGCGCCGTGGTGGGCGGGGCGGAGGTAATCAGGAAGTTTATCAACGTTATTTTCGGTTAGCAGCGGACAGGCGGCGGACCATTAAACCGGTACCGCCGCCTGTTGTTTATTTAATCCGGCGCCGCGCCGTTTTCGGTTATCCGGCAGCCGGTCTTTGTAAAGGAAACAAAAACGGCTTTACTCCTTCTCTCCGATGCGAGGGTCGAGGCCCGGTCCGCTGGGCGCCTCGCACTCGGGGATATAGCAGGTAACGTTCAAAAAGGTACACTTTTGCCCGCAGGAGGGGCAGGTATCCGTCAGTGTTTCCGCGAAAGCGTCGAAGGTATAGCCGCACTGGTCGCATTTCCACTTTTGCATTGTTCCAACCTCCCTTATTGGTATACTCCTGAAAAACTCCGGCTGATCTGAAATCGGTATAGCCGCACTATTCGCATTTCCACCTGATCATTGTTCCAGCCTCCGTTTTTATGTCTGCCTGAAGAAGTCGGGTTAGTCCGAAATCAAGTCTGTTGTTCCAGTTTTTCAATGCCCTTTTCGGTAACCGTGTACATTTCGCCGTTTACCGCCGCCAGTCCGGCGTCTGTCAGTTCTCTGATTACACTGCGCACCCGGTACAGGGGTACCCCCGAACCGGCGGACACCCGGTCCAGGGGAGCGGGTTGGCGCATGGCTTCCAAGATGGCCCGTCCGGGCCGGCTTAATGTTCCGTCAGGATTGATGCAGGCCATGTGATAAACCTCCTATAATTCTTTCAGGCAGAAATACCAGTCCCGGCATTCCAAACCTTCTTTTACTCTTTCTTCGGCCATGTCCTGGGTGACGGGCGGCGGTATAATCACCTTGTCACCGGGCTTCCAGTTGGCCGGGGTGGCGACGCCGTTGTTGTCGGATGTCTGCAGGGCGTCAATTAAACGCAGTATTTCCTGCATGTTGCGGCCGGTGGTCAGGGGGTAGTAAATCATGGCCCGCACAATACCGTTGGGGTCAATCACAAATACGCAGCGGGACGTTTCGGTTTTGCTTTCTCCCGGCATCACCATGCCGTAGGCTGTGGCCACTTCTTTGTTCAGGTCCGCGATAATCGGGAAGGTGATCTTGACTCCCGTTTTTTCTTCAACATTGCGGGCCCACGCGATATGCGAGTAAACGCTGTCAATGGACAGGCCCAGCAGCTCGACGTTGCGTTTGCGCAAATCTTCATGGATTTGGGCGAAGGCTATGAACTCGGTGGTGCATACCGGGGTGAAGTCCGCCGGGTGGGAGAACAGAATCAGCCAGCCGCCTTTAAAATCCTCCAGCCGCAATGTACCATGGGTGGTTACAGCCTCAAAGGACGGCGCGGGAGAGCCCAGTCTGGGTAAAGATTGTGTCGGAGCGCAAGTATTTTCGCACATTTTAAAAACCTCCTTGTAGTGAGTGTTCGAAAAGGAGCACGAGACTTTTCGAACGTCCTCTTGTAATTTAATTGCTTTTCTGGAGCATATAAAACAAGATTTACATCCTCTTTAAGGAATCCTTAACTATTTATTAAAATGCCACTATCGGATTTTTTAAAAAAGAAATTTTTTGGCAAAGTATAAAAAGATCTGTTGACACTGAAAAATCTTTTTTTTATAATAAGGTCAAGAAAAGTCAAAGTTAAAGTCAATAAAGCCTGCCGGGTAAATTGTGAGGTTAAATTTTCAGGAGGTGGAGTTTAATGTCTCTGGTGAGATGGGATCCTTTTCGTGAATTGGTGGGTATTCAGAATTCTATCAGCAGGTTTTTGGACGAAGGCCTGCCGGTGCGTTACCCCGAAAAAGGGGCTCTGGCCCAGGGGTGGATGTTCCCGGTGGATATCAAGGACACTCCCGACGCCATTGTCATTAAAGCTGAAATTCCGGGTATGAATCGCGAGGACATCAAACTGGGCTGTAAGGATAATGTACTGACCATCAGGGGTGAACGGCGCAAAGAGGAAAAGGATGAAGGCGAGAACTACATCAGGGTCGAGCGCAGCTACGGTTCCTTCAGCCGGTCCTTTGCCGTGGACGCTCCGGTGAAATACGATGCCATCAAGGCCCAATACAAAGACGGTGTGCTTGATATAACCCTGCCCAAGGAAGAAGAGAGCAAGTTCAGAGAAATTGATATCAACATCGAATCGTAAGATTATTTGCTCTTCCCGGCAGGTTTTTTTTCTAAAATTTAAGATTTTATTAAGTTTTAGGTAAAGTATTTTTTAACCCTTTAATTTAGAATTTTTGGCAAATAATAAACCTTAAAGATGAAATAAGGAGGCATGAAACCATGGCTAAAACAGTAGGTATCGACCTGGGCACCACCAACTCGGTGGTGGCTGTTATGGAGGGCGGCAAGCCCACAGTGATAGTGAACGCGGAAGGAGCGCGCACCACTCCGTCGGTGGTGGCCATCAAGGACGACGGCGAGCGGCTGGTTGGCCAGGTGGCCCGGCGGCAGTCGGTATTAAATCCCCAGAACACCATTTATTCGTCCAAACGATTCATCGGCCGCCGGTACTCCGAGGTAAGCGGCGAACGTGAACTGGTGCCGTATAAAGTAACCGCCGGGCCGGATGACGCCGTCCGTTTTGATATACGCGGCAAGGATTACGCTCCCGAGGAAATCTCGGCCATGGTGCTGCGCAAGCTGGCGGACGACGCGTCCAAGTACCTGGGTGAAAAAGTGACCGACGCGGTGATCACCGTACCGGCTTACTTCAACGACGCCCAGCGGCAGGCTACCAAGAACGCCGGTAAAATCGCGGGCCTGAACGTACTGCGCATTATCAACGAGCCCACCGCGGCGGCGCTGGCTTACGGCATGGATAAAAAGGCCAACCAGACCGTCCTGGTATTTGACCTGGGCGGCGGCACCTTTGACGTGTCGGTGCTGGAAGTGGGCGACGGCGTGTTTGAGGTGAAGTCCACCAACGGCGACACCCACCTGGGCGGCGACGATTTTGACAAGGCCGTTGTGGATTGGATGGCCGGGGAATTTAAAAAGGACTACGGGATTGACCTGCGCACCGACAAGCAGGCGCTGCAGCGCCTTACCGAGGGGGCGGAAAAAGCCAAGATAGAGCTTTCCGCCACCATGGAAACCCAAATCAGCCTGCCCTTTATCACCGCGGACGCCGGCGGACCCAAGCATCTGGAGATGAAACTGACCCGGGCCAAGTTTGACGACCTGACCCACTCCCTGGTGGAGCGGTGCCGCGGTCCGGTGCGGGCGGCGCTGGCCGACGCCAAGCTGACGGAAAAAGATATTGATGAAGTAATCCTGGTGGGCGGTTCCACCCGGATACCGGCGGTGCAGAAACTGGTCAAATCCCTCACCGGCGGCAAAGACCCGCACCAGGGCGTGAACCCCGACGAAGTAGTGGCGGTGGGCGCGGCCATCCAGGGCGGCGTGCTGGCCGGGGAAGTGAAGGACGTACTGCTGTTGGACGTGACCCCGCTGTCTCTGGGAGTGGAAACCATGGGCGGCGTAACGGCCAAGGTGATTGAGCGGAACACCACCATTCCTGTCCGCCGCAGCCAGGTATTCACCACCGCCGATGACAGCCAGCCCGCCGTGGACATCCACGTACTGCAGGGCGAGCGGGAAATGGCGCGGGACAACAGGTCCCTGGGCCAGTTCAAGCTGGAAGGCATTCCGGCGGCACCCAGGGGAGTGCCGCAAATTGAAGTAACCTTTGACATTGACGCCAACGGGATCCTGAAGGTGAGCGCCAAGGACAAGGGCACCGGTAAAGAGCAAACCATTACCATCACCGGTTCCACCAGCCTGGACCAGGGGGAAATTGACCGCATGGTAAAAGAAGCCGAGGTCAATGCCGCCGAGGATAAAAAACGCCGGGAGGAAGTGGAGGTCCGCAACGAGGCCGACACCCTGGTCTACCAGGTGGAGCGGCAGCTTAAAGATTTGGGCGACCAGGTTCCCGAACACGATAAAGCGCGCCTGGAGCAGCTGCTAAGCGAACTGCGCGCCGCGCTGAAGGAAAACGCGCCGGCGGACAAAATCCGCGGCCTGAAGGGAGACCTGGAGCAGGCGGCCTATTCACTGTCCCAGGCGGCTTACGGACAGGCGGCGGGCGGCGGCTGCGCCGGGGGCACCTGCGGCGGAGCGCCCCACCCTGGAGCGGGCAGCGCAGGCCGGGCCAAACCAGACGACGACGTAGTGGACGCTGAATTTGAGGAAAGGTAGAGTCAGGAGTGATTACTGACTCCTGACGAACATGTCCCCGGGTAGGTGAACAATATGGGAGTAGCTTTTCAGGACTATTATAAAACACTGGGCGTTGAACGCAGCGCCACGGAAAAAGAAATTAAAACCGCTTACCGCAAACTGGCCCGCAAATGGCACCCGGACCTGCACTCCGGCGACGACAAGCAGCAGGCCGAAGAGAAATTCAAACAGATTAACGAGGCTTACGAGGTCTTAAGCGACCAGGAGAAACGGGCCAAGTACGACCGCATGGGCGCGAACTGGCGCGACGGCCAGGATTTCCAGCCGCCGCCGGATATGGGTGACTACACGTTTTATACCAACATGGGCGGCGGCGGTATGGGCGGGGCCGGGGGCTTCAGCGACTTCTTTGAAATGCTCTTCGGCGGCGGCGCCGGAGCCGGAGCCCGCTTCAGCAGGCCGGGCCGCGGCGCCCGCCCCGGCGGCCCGGTGCAGGGCCAGGACGTGGAGGCTGAAATTGAGCTGACCCTGGAGGAAGCCTACCGGGGTGGGGAAAAACACCTGCAGTTTTCCACCCGGGAAACCTGTCCGGCTTGCGGCGGCGCCGGCATTGAGGGGGAAGCCTTTTGCGGCCGCTGCGGGGGCACCGGCTCCACCGCCGGTGTGAAAACGCTGACGGTGAAAATCCCCGCCGGTGTGCGCGAGGGCAGCCGTATCCGGCTGAAAGGCCAGGGCGGTGAAGGTTATGCCGGCGGGAGCAAAGGCGACCTGTACATGAAAGTACATTTGCTGCCCCATCCGCGGTTCAAGGTGCAGGGAGACGACCTGGAAACAGAAGTGGTGCTGCGGCCCGAGCAGGCGGTGCTGGGCGATCGGGTGACGGTGACCACCCTGGACGGGCCGGTTAAAATGAAGGTGCCGCCCGGGATCAAAGCGGGCCGGCGCCTGCGGCTGCGGGGGAAAGGGATGCCCCGTAAGGACGGCCGGGGCGACGAGTTCGTCCGGATCGTCATCGACATCCCCGACACCCTGACCGAGGAAGAGGAAAATCTGTACCGGCGGCTGGCCGATCTGAAGAAAGGGGTGTCAACAGGTGACTAAATTTTACCTGCGGTTTTACTGTCACACTCCGTCCGCCGAGGAGGACGACTGGGTGGACGCAGCCGACCTGGGCGTGCACCCCGATCTGGCCCAACGGCTGGGCGAGCTGGGCATTATCGATTACCGCCGTGGATTTGTCCCGGTCCGGCAGGCGGCCCGTCTGCGACGGGTGATGCGCCTGCGGCGGAACCTGGGCGTCAACCTGCCGGGGGCCGCGATTATCGTGGATTTATTGGAGCGGATTGAAGAGCTTCAAGATGAACTGGCCCGGCTGAAAGGCAGA
>JAEXOR010000045.1 GCA_023439185.1 Bacillota bacterium
CCGTCTGCGACGGGTGATGCGCCTGCGGCGGAACCTGGGCGTCAACCTGCCGGGGGCCGCGATTATCGTGGATTTATTGGAGCGGATTGAAGAGCTTCAAGATGAACTGGCCCGGCTGAAAGGCAGACAGACAAGGTGATTCCCTGAACAAGGAGGTGGATACCCGGCCAGGGGCCGGGTTTAACATATGGATATCAACCGTTATACGCAAAAATCGCGGGAGGCTTTTTCCGCGGCCCAGCAGTTAGCTGCAGAAAGACATCACCAGGAAGTAACCGGCAAACACATGCTGGCGGCGCTGCTGGCCCAGGAAGGGGGGATGGCGCCCCGCATTCTGGACCATGCCGGGGTGAACCCGGTTAACCTGACCGCGGCGGCGGAAGAACTGTTGCGCCGGATACCGTCGGTCACCGGCTACGAAGGCTCGCTGCGCATGGGCACCGGACTGGCCCGGGTACTGGGCCGCGCCGAAAAAGAAGCCAAGGGCATGAAGGACGACTATGTCAGTGTGGAGCACATTCTGCTGGCTCTGCTGGAAGACGGCGAACCGGAAACAATTGAGGTTTTGCGCCGGGCCGGCCTGACCAGGGACGCCCTGCTGAATTCACTGCGTACGGTCCGGGGCAGCCAGCGGGTGACCGGTGAAAATCCCGAGGACACTTACGAAGCCCTGGAGCGTTATGGCCGTGACCTTACCAGGCAGGCCGCCGACGCCAAACTGGACCCGGTGATCGGCCGGGATAACGAAATCCGCCGGGTAATGGAAATCCTGTCCCGGCGCACCAAGAATAACCCGGTGCTCATCGGGGAGCCGGGGGTGGGCAAAACCGCCATCGTGGAAGGCCTGGCCCGGCGTATTGTGGCCGGCGACGTACCCGAAGGACTGAAAAACAAAAGATTAATCGAACTGGACATGGGCGCCCTGGTGGCCGGCGCCAAGTACCGGGGCGAATTTGAGGAACGCCTGAAGGCCGTGCTGAAGGAAGTGCAGCAGTCCGACGGCAAGATTATATTGTTTATCGACGAACTGCATACCGTGGTGGGGGCCGGGGCGGCGGAAGGGTCCGTTGACGCCGGCAACCTTTTAAAGCCCATGCTGGCCCGGGGGGAACTGCGCACCATCGGCGCCACCACCCTGGACGAATACCGCAAGCACGTGGAAAAGGACGCCGCCCTGGAACGGCGCTTTCAGCCGGTGGTGGTAAACCAGCCGTCGGTGGAGGACACCATCTCCATCCTCAGGGGCTTGAAGGAACGCTATGAAGTGCACCACGGGGTGCGCATCCAGGACAGCGCCCTAGTGGCGGCGGCGGTGCTTTCCGACCGTTATATCTCCGACCGGTTCCTGCCGGACAAGGCCATCGACCTGATGGACGAATCGGCGGCCCGGCTGCGCACTGAAATCGACAGCATGCCCGCGGCACTGGACGAAATCACCCGCCGCACGATGCAGCTGGAAATTGAAGAAGCGGCTTTAAGTAAGGAAAAAGACCAGGCTTCCCGGGACCGGCTGGAAAAGATCAAGCAGCAGCTGGCCGATCTGCGCGGTGAATCCGACGCCATGACCACCCAATGGCAGGTGGAAAAACAGGCCATTTCACGGGTGCGCCAGTTGAAAAAGGAGATTGAGGAAACCCGCCAGGAAATTGAGCGGGCCGAGCGGGAATACGACTTGAACCGCCTGGCCGAGCTGAAATACGGCAAACTGAACGAACTGGAGCGCCGGCTGAAGGCCGAGGAAGAAATCCTGGCCGGCAAGCAGCAGCACGGGATGCTGTTGAAAGAAGAAGTGGACGAGGAAGACATCGCCCGGGTGGTGAGCCGGTGGACCGGCATCCCGGTGAGCAAGCTGATGGAAGGGGAACGGGAAAAGCTCATCCACATGGACGAGGAACTGCACAAGCGGGTGGTGGGTCAGGACGAAGCGGTTAAGGCGGTGGCCGACGCCGTGTTGCGCGCCAGGGCCGGGATCAAGGATCCCAACCGGCCCATCGGCAGCTTTATCTTCCTGGGCCCCACCGGAGTGGGTAAGACCGAGCTGGCCCGGGCTTTGGCCCAGGCGCTGTTTGACGACGAGCGGAACATGACCCGGCTGGACATGTCCGAATACATGGAAAAACACGCCGTGTCCCGGCTGGTGGGCGCGCCTCCCGGCTACGTGGGTTACGACGAGGGCGGCCAGCTTACCGAAGCGGTGCGGCGCAAGCCGTACTCGGTGCTCCTGCTGGACGAAATCGAAAAGGCCCACCCCGACGTGTTCAACATCCTGCTGCAGCTTCTGGACGACGGCCGGCTCACCGACAGCCATGGCCGCACCGTCAACTTCCAGAACACCGTGGTGATCATGACCTCCAACCTGGGCAGTCACGAAATCCTGGCCCGGCAGGAGCGGGGCGGCAGCTTCGAGTCCATCAAGTCCGGCGTCCTGGGCATCCTGCGCCAGCATTTCCGGCCCGAGTTTTTAAACCGGGTGGACGAAATTGTGGTTTTCCACTCCTTGAACCAGGCCCAGGTGCGGGAAATCGCCGTGCTGCTGCTGGAGCGGCTGGCCAAACGGGTGGCATCCGGCACCGGCATCCGGGTGGAATGGGACGATTCTGCACTGAACTACCTGGCCAACCGGGGCTACGAACCCGCCTTCGGCGCCCGGCCGCTGAAACGGTTAATCCAGCAGGAGGCCGAGACGGCCATCAGCCGAATGATCGTCAAGGGCGACATCGAAGCGGGAGCAACCATCACCCTGCGGGGCGGGGCGGACGGTCTGACGGTGGAGAAAAAATAGTTTCATGTAATGCAAAGGGGACACCGGGCAATATTCCGTGTCCCCTGAAAAATCGCAGGGCGCCCGTAAAGGACGCCCTAAATGTTCCACTAATTACATTGTAATGGCAATTTTTTTTCCATTAGGGAAAATTCGACATACTTCCCGAAGGAAAATAACGGGTAGTTGTCGAAAAAAGCTCACCGGACAGTATAAATAATATATTTCCTGATGTAAATTGCCGGATAATAATCGGGGCGTGGGAAGCGAAATAACGCGCCTTTTTATTTGTATTCTGTCTATTGCCGGGGAAGTGATCAAATGAGCGCCGAAGAGCAAAAAAAGGAACCTTTGTGTGAAGAACTGGAACGTCTGCGCAGGCAAAACGCCGAACTCTTGTTTTACAAGCATGTGCTTGAACAACATCCCGTTGGCACGGTTGTTTATGATCACGAGGGAAAAGTGGTTTACAGAAACCAGGCCACAAAAACCGTCGACGGTTACGGAGTCAAGGAACTGATCGGCCTGAGCAGGGAGGCGTACCTGCAACTGCTTCGGATTCAGCCCGATGCCGGGTCCACAAAAAACTTTTTTGCCGGCGGTGATACGGATAAGGTTTGCCGACTTATCGAAACCACCATCAAAACAAAAGATGATAGCGTCAAGAATGTGCTGTTGACCGGTAATTATATTTTCGATCAGGAGGACCTCCTTGGAGCTTGTGAATGTACTCTGGATATTTCCGGGTGCGTCCGTATTGAACAAGAAATGGCCAACCGGCTGCAGTTCAGCCAGCAGTTGATTGACACCATTCCCAGCCCTGTTTACTATAAAGATGTCACCGGATTGTATATGGGCTGCAACGTGGCCTTTGAAGAGCAATTGGGTCAGACCAGGGAGGCAATCACCGGCAGGACCGAGCGCGATATCTTTCCGGGGGCGACGGGCGACAGAGCTTTTGAAATGGATCGGCAGCTTTTTGAAAACCCCGGTACCCAGGCCTACGAAACCACTTTCAGGCATGCCGACGGCTCTTTGCGCAACGCTATCGTTCACAAAGCCGTATATTATAACCGTGACGGCGCGGTGGCCGGCTTGGTCGGCGTGATTACGGATATAACCGAACGCAAAAAAACGGAAAAAGAACTTCGGGTATCCAACGAGAGTTTTACCAGTATCTTTGACGCCGGCCCCATGCCGATAGCCATCATGTCGATGGACGGCAGGCTGTTGACTGTTAACGCCGGTTTTATAGCCGCCATCGGTTATACCGCCCGGGAAATTATCGGCAAAACAGTGGAAGAATTGAAGCTGACGGATAACAGGGCGGACGCTATGGACATCATTAATGAAGTGGCTGCCAAAGGAACGGTTAAAAACAGGGAAATAAAATTTCGCGGCAAAAACGGCGAAACAAGAGTCGGTTTGTTGTCGTCAAAATTAATCGAACTGGATGGCGAACAACGTATTTTGGCCGCCTTTTTGGATTATACCGACCGGAAGCGCATGGAAGAGGATATGGCCCGGCTGGACCGGATGAGCTTAATCGGCCAGATAGCCGCCGGCATCGGCCACGAAGTGAGAAACCCCATCACCTCTGTCAGGGGATTTATGCAATTGCTGGAAAACAAGGAGGAATGTCAACGGTTTGTGGATTATTTCAGGATCTGTATCAATGAACTGGACAGGGCCAACGCCATTATCACCGATTTTCTGTCGCTGGCCAGGGTCAAGCCGGTTGGTTTCATCAAGCATAATATCAACGGGGTGCTTAAAGACATTTTACCGCTAATCCGGGCTGACGCCGCTGTTTCAGACAAACATATAGTCGCTGAATTAAAAGAAATCCCTGATATTTCCCTGAACGAAAAAGATATCCACCAACTGGTGATCAATTTGGTCCGCAACGGGGTGGAGGCCATGACCGGAAAAGGCAACGTGACTATCAGGACCTATCTGGAGAAAGACAGGGTGGTTTTGGCCGTGCGGGACGAAGGGCCGGGAATTGATCCGGAGGTGATGCGCAAACTGGGTACACCTTTTTTCACCACCAAAGACACAGGTACCGGTCTTGGACTGGCAGTATGCTACAGCATAGCCCAGCGGCACGGTGCGGACATCGATGTTGAATCAACACCCGACGGAACTACGTTTATGGTGCGGTTTTTAACGGACGGGGCATAAATCACCAACAATGCAGGCATTATTAAATCAGGATGTGATGATGGAATGAAAAAAACAGTGGTATTAAATAAAATAAACTTACCGGGCGTGTTTTTCCGTACTGTTCTGCCGCTGGTAATCAGCGGCGTCGCAGTGGGTTTGCTGTTGGGCATGTATGCGGCCAAGGGTGACGCCGCCGGCTTGAACAGGCTTGTCACAATGCTGAAAATCGGCCTGGCGGTTGGTCTTCAGGGTTTGGTCCTATCGATATTGATTACCTTGTTGGCAGGTATCTATAATATGATTATCGGACTTACCGGAGGGATCAGGCTGACAAGCGACGATACCGATAACCGTTAGATTTTAGTCTATCTGTGACAGCTACCCTTACCGTTGGCGTCTTCGCCCCATTCGTCGGTCATTTGCCGTTTGCTGACGAACTCGTCACAGGGTCTGCTGTTGGTTGCCACTGGTTTGCGCGTTTTTTCACACACTGCGGCTTCAATTTGTTTCCACTGCTTGAAATGAAGACAATCTTTGCAAAGCAATGATCACACCTACTCCCATTTTGCATGATTATCTCTTTCTAAGTGATTAATCCTTATACATTATAAACAATTACAGCCATCAATTCCAGTAAAAGTTTTGAAAACATGCAGTATACATGCAAAACAAAACTAGCCCCTTTTCTGCAGCAGCACCCCGACGACAATCAAAACCCCACCCAGTACCTGGCTTCCGTCCAGGGTTTCCTGCAGCAGCCAAATGCCCAGCAGGGCGGTGGAAACCGGTTCAAAAGTGCTGATGATGGCGGACCGGGAGGCGCCGATCCGCTTGATCCCCCTGAAAAAAGTGATCACCGGAACGACAGTGCATACCATGGCTAAAAATACAATCATCTCCCATGCTTTTACGCTGACGGCGAGATTTAAACCGCCCCCGCCCACCCCCAGAATCACAAACAGGAAGGCGGTAAACCCGGTGACATAACCAGAATAAAGTACCACCGGGATGTTTGAAATGAGGCGCGTGCTGCCCACCAGGTATACCGCGTTGATTACCGCGGCGGTGAGGGCAAGCAATACACCCCGCATATCCACGCCGTTTTCCGGCTGCCCCAGTATAATTACGCAGCCGGCCATGGTCAGACCCAGCGCCAGCAATTTGCGCCAGGTAATCTGTTCTTTTAAAAAGAAATAAGCCAACAAGGTTACTACGGAGGGGTATACATATAATAGCAGGATGGCTGTGGCAGCCGGTATATACTTGAAGGCATAGAAAAGACTCAGTACGGACAGGGCGTGACCGCCCATGGCCAGCGCCGCTACCGCGGGCACCAGGCGCCGCTCCAGTTTCCAGGGCTGCCGGTAAAATATAAGCCATAACCAGATGGCCAGCGCCGCAATGACGTAGCGCATGGCCAGGGTTGTGATTACGCCGGCCCCTTCCCGGTAGGCAATCTTAGCCGCTATGGCCTCGGTGCTGAGACAAATGGTAGCGGTTAATACCAGGACTAAACCTGCGGTTTCGGAGTTTAGCACAGAATTTTGAACCTTGCTTTTTTCCGCTTGCTGCAATATAATCACCGACAACAATTATATCACGTATGAATAAGATGTTTACTAAAGTTTAAAGGAGGTCTTGAAAAGATGAAAAGCTTTTCATCCGAACAAAACCAAATGGGCAGTATCAAGTACAATGAGGATGTATTGAAAACAATGGTGGGAATGGCCCTGCAGGAGCTGGAAGGCGTTGCCGGTTTTGAAGGGAAAGGAGCTGTCGGAATCCTGGGCCGGAAAAATTTTTCCCATATCAACAAAATGTCCGTGGAGGACAATAAACTGATTTTGGATTTGTCCCTGGTGGTTTCCTATGGCCTGGATTTAAGGGCCAAAGCCCGGGAAGCGCAACAAAAAATAAGCGCGGCCATTGAGAGTATGACAGACCTGCGCATTGGCGCGGTTAACGTGACGGTGGCCAACCTGGAGTTTAGCGAATAGATTAAGGCATTACCACTATATTGGTGGGAACGGAGCGTTCCCGGCCGTCGGAAGGCCGGTTCAATATTTTATCCTGGTATACAAAGGAGCTTGAACCGCCGCCGTCCAGGTTGTAAGCCTCAACAACACCGAACTCAATCAGCTTGATTTGCAGGTCCTCCAGGGTCACCCCGCTGCTCCAGTCGGCTTGGCGTCCGTCCACCACGATGAGGATCAAATCGTCATTGCCGTATTCACCAATGATCGTGCGCGGCTGTTTTTGGTGCCGCCATTGTTCGGGTATGGGCAGGGGTTTGCGGTTTTTAATCAATGTCGGAACGAAAGTGACGCCGGCCACGGGTTTATGTTTAAGCAGACTTTTTTCGTCAAAGAAAATACCGCCCAGCAATTCCCCGTCACCGTCCACGCCGGCAAAGAATAAATCCTTGTAGGAGGGCTGGAACTCGCCGATTATTTTCCCGTCTACAATGGTGTTGCCCATGGGCAGGACGTAGGTTTTCCCTGCCTGGGTTACATTGTAAAACCCGCCGCCGTTGATCCCCAACAGCGCGCCGGTTCGTTTTACCGCAGCGCTGGTGGTCTCGCTTTCACCAAGTTTGTCTTTGCCCAGCACAACCCTGAAGGCGGTGGGGTCGTGCAGCTTTATTTTGGCGATATAGCCCCGGTAGCCAATCCCCTGTAAAGGGAATATTTTTACATCCACCCGCCGGGAATTATGTTGGTAAATGGGCTGACCCAGCCGGTCAAGGATAATCTTATCGTAAGCTTCGTCGGACAGTTTCTGCTGCGCGCCGCTTTTTTCCGCCAGTTCGGCAAGGATGCGATCCTGCTCCCGGTACAATTTTTGTTGCTGCTCGGCGGTTTCCCGGATGAATCCGATGCTGCTCTGGAGGATCACTGTCTCTTCCTGTACCGCCTGCATGGTGGGATCAAGTTTTTCCAGGGGTACGGAAAGCGAACCGCTGTTGCCCAAAGCGTAATAAGCCCCGGCCAGCATCCCGATCAAGGGAGCCAGCAGCGTGATCATAAAGATACTAATAATCTTCATTGCCGCTCTCCATCATGATGTTAAGACTTCGCTCCAACTTTTTAAGCTGTTCGTCCAGCAGCGTAATGCGTTCGTTAACCGCCTCGCCGGCCGAACCGGCATTGGAAATGGTTTCATCGGTTTGAGCCAGCGCTTCCCGGACGGCAATCAGTTCTTGGTGCAGGGATTGAATATTCTCTTCCAGCATTTTTACATTCATGGCGTTGGTTTCCTGAATTATCCGCATTGAACGCTGCGCATAATCCCTGGCGTACCAGAAGCCCCCGAAAGTCAAGCCCGCCCATAAAATGAGCATGGCGATGACACCAAATATTCCCGATCCGGGACGTGTTTGTTTGCGTCTTTCCTTTCTTGATGCGGGTTCGGTTATTTCGTTCATTATCTATCCCTCCCGGTGTTTGCTGCATTATTCCAGCGGTTAATCCGTAAAAAATAATCAGGTCCTTTGCTGTATCACCAAGGACCATGATGGTGTTTTTAGACTAAATTTGCATTTATGTAAAATAAATTCTCCGCCGGGATTAAATATCCCTGCCAAAAAGCTCAAAAGAAGAGATGAAAATGCGAAAATTGTATAATCGTGGTGTGTCTGTCACAAAAAATTTTGTTTAAAAAAAGGATTTATTAACCGACCGCCGAAATACAATGATTGTAAAGGATGGCAAGAAGCCCTCCACATGCTGCCGGTAACGGCGGCAGCGCTATCACCACGGACGGAATGATAAAAAAATACCGGAAGAGATCATGAAGATCCGGCTCCATTGAATAGGGGGGCGCCTGCGGTCTTTTTTTATGCCCGTTATTTTTATGAAACAGGAGGAAGAGGATATGAAAAAGTTAATATTTATTGTGGTATTGTTAACCATTGCGATGGTTGCCCTGGCAGGCTGCGGCGGCTCATCGGGTCAGGAATCCGCCGGCGATGAGAACCAAGCCGCGGCAACCGGCACGCTGCAATTTACCGCCAACGCCGAGGATTTTGTCCGTGAGGGGTTTGAATCCAAGGACGGGTGGAATCTGACCTTTGAACACGTATATGTTAACCTGGCCAATGTCACCGCTTATCAGTCCGACCCGCCCTTTGATTCTGAGCATGACACCGCGGTGAGCGCGCAAATCAAAGTGGAAAATGTGGCCAACAAGACCGTGGACCTGGCCGAAGGCGACGAAAACGCGCCGCCCATCCTGGTGGCGGAGGTCGCGGATGTAGCGGCGGGCCATTACAACGCCATCTCCTGGGATATGGCCAGGGCCGCTGACGGCCCCGCCGCCGGCTATTCGCTGGTCATCGTCGGCCAGGCGGAAAAAGACAGCCGGACAATAAACTTCACCATCAAGGATGAAACTCAGTACGGGTATACCGGCGGCGAATACGTTGGCGACGAACGCAAGGGCGTCGTAACCGAAGGTGGTACCGCCGATATAGAGATGACCTTCCACTTTGACCACATCTTCGGTGATGCCGGCACCCCCGCCGACGACAGTTTGAACACCGGCGCCGTGGGATTTGAACCATTCGCCCTGTTGGCCGACGGGGATACCGTTGAAGTGGATATGGCCGCCCTGAAAGAAAAAATGTCCGCGGAGGACTTTGCCATACTGGAGGCTACGCTGACCACCCTGGGTCACGTGGGTGAAGGGCACTGCCGGGCGGAGGTAAAATAGCAAGGAGTCAGGAGTCAGGAGTCAGGAGTCAGGAGTCAGGAGTCAGAATAAAAGATGCGTATTCTTGTGTGTTCTGAATCCTGGCTTCTAAAAATTCCGGGGGGAATGCCGGATGAAAAGATGTTATTCTGTTTTTGTTATAATTGGCCTTCTGGTGGTGTGGCCGACTGCTTTGGCATCCGCCCACGGGGTGGAAATCACTTACCGCAGCGCCAATGCCATAGAACTTACCGCCATGTATGACACCGGTGAGCCGTTCAGCGAGGGCGAGGTGTCAATTTACGCACCGGGCGACCCGGCCAAACCCTGGGCTACCGGTAAGTGCGATGAAAACGGCCGGTTCACCTTCACCCCCGACCCCACCCTGCAGGGCACCTGGGACGTGCAGGTGCGCAGGGCGGGCCACGGCGCCATGGTGCACATCCCCATTGAAAGCAGCGCCGTTCAGTCCGTCAGTACCGGGTTTTCCACTCTACAAATTGTGATTATGAGCGTCTGTGTAGTTTGGGGTCTGGTGGGAACGGCATTGTACTTCTCCAGGAGGAAAAACTAATGCATATACCGGACGGAATCCTGCCCACCGCCGTGTGTGCGGGCGGTTACGTCACCACCGGGGTGGCGGCCTGGTATTCCCTGCGCAAAATAAACCGCAGTGAGAACCCTCGGGAGGGGATCCCCCGGGCGTCGCTGCTGACCGCTGCTTTCCTGGTGGCCTCCTGGGTGCATATCCCGGTCCCTCCCACCAGCGTGCACCTGCTGTTAAACGGGCTGCTGGGGGCGGTGCTAGGGTTTTACGCCTTCCCGGCCATTTTAATCGGCCTTTTTTTCCAGGCGGTGATGTTCCAGCACGGCGGGCTCACCACCCTGGGGGTCAACGCCACCATCATCGGCGTGCCGGCAATGCTGGCTTACCTGTTATTCCAGGTTCGGAAAATATTCGGCGCGGATAACCGTACCGCCGCCGGGGTATTCGGTTTTCTGGCCGGCGCTTCCGGTATCGCGGTGGCCGCGGTGGCCGTTTTTGTTTTGCTGGTGACCACCATTCCTGCAAACATCGACATGGAGGCGGAACGGACCGCCATCGGCGTTTTAACCGTGGCGCATATTCCCCTGATGCTGCTGGAGGGCGTGTTTACCGCCCTGGTGGTGCTGTTTTTGATGAAGGTCAAACCCGAGCTGCTGGAGGGCAAGTAAGTGCAGATGCAACTGGACCGGTACGCTTACCTGGATAAACCGCTGCACCGCTGGGAGCCGCGCTGTAAGCTGGCGGGGATGATGGTGCTGATCTTCGCCTTTTCTTACGTCCGCGACCTGAGGCTGCTGCCGGTAATCCTGGCGGTTAGCGGGGCTATGTACGTTTATTCCGGGCTGCCCGTGTCTTTTTTGCTGTCCCGGCTGCGGCTGCCCGCTTTGTTTTTGGTGGCGGTGGCGGTAATACTGCCCTTTGCCTCGGGGCAAACCGTTCTGATGCAGCTCGGCCCCCTGGCGGTGAAAGAAGAAGGGTGCCTGGACCTGCTGCGGATAGCGGTGAAATTCTTTGCCATCCTGACCCTGGGCGTAATCCTGTTCGGTACCATGCCCTTTCTCACCGCCGTCAAGGCCATGCGCGGGCTGGGCCTGCCCGTCATCCTGGCCGACATGACTATGTTTTCCTACCGGTATTTGTTTGAAATAGGCGACGACCTGAAAACCATGCAGACCGCCATGCGGCTGCGGGGATTTCGCAACAATAAACTGGGGGGCGTCGGCAGCCTGGCGGCGCTGGCCGGCACCATCCTGGTGCGTAGTTTTGAACAATCGGACCGGGTTTATAAAGCCATGATCCTCAGGGGTTACGGTCAGCCCGCTTCATATAAGGAAGATTTCCGGGCCCGGACCGTTGATGTGGCGGGAATGCTGCTTTTAATATCCGCCGCCGCGGCCGTTGTGGCCGCGGAATTGCTCTGGCGTTAATAAAGAAGACTTGGTTCAGGCGGGGTCTTTCAGGCTGTGCGAAGATAAACAACATTTTTTTGGGGGAATTAGTCAATGCCGCAACAAACAGTGCCGCAGCAAAAAGTTGCCGCCCCGCCCGCGCTGGAGGCGGCGGGCCTGGCATTTAATTATTCGGACCGGCGTCCGGTGCTGCGGGAGGTAACCTTCAGCATCAAGCCCGGAGAGCGGGTGGGCCTGATCGGCCCCAACGGAGCGGGGAAAACTACACTTTTCATGCTCGGCTGCGGGGTGCTGAAACCCACCGCCGGCGAGGTGCGCCTGTTCGGCAAGCCGGTGGTCCCCGGCGATTTCAATCCCGAGGTGGGTATGGTGTTTCAGAACCAAAATGACCAGTTGTTTTGCCCTTCGGTGCGGGACGACGTCGCTTTCGGTCCGCGTAATTTGGGTTTGTCCGGAGAAGAGGTGGAGGAACGGGTCCGGGAGGCTTTCACCGTCACCGGCATTAACGATCTGGCGGAGCGACCGCCCCACCACCTGTCCGGCGGCGAGAAAAGGCTGGTGGCCATTGCCGGTGTGCTGGCCATGCGCCCCAAATTGATCATTTATGACGAGCCCACTTCGAATCTGGATATCCGTTACCGGCGGCGGCTGATTAACTTTTTGCAGAATGCCCGGGAAACGTTGCTTATTGCTTCCCATGACCTGGAGTTCATTCTGGAAGCCTGCACCAGGGTGGTGCTGCTTTATGGAGGGACGATTAAGAGCGACGGCAATCCTTATGATATTCTGGGAGACGTATCCCTGATGGAAGAGCACGGGCTGGAACGGCCCCACTCCCTGGTGCCCCACGCCGAACCCCACCACCAAACCAGGGGGTCAGGCCTGTCGTAATTAATTAACTTGGATTACTTTACCCTACGGATATGCGCGGTTTCAAGCTGTAACACGTCTACCTTCGCTTCAATCCGATCAAGAGTAGAGATTATCCGCTGGTTAGTATCCTGCTGTACTTCCCTGGCATCGAATAAAGCACGGATTTTTTCAATAACTTCATTTTCAATGCGGGTTTCCAGTTTAACTGCGCTAGTTTTCAGTTCGCCTACATCCTGCTTTAAGCCCTGCACGTCTTGCTTAAGCTCGCACACATCCTGTTTTACGCCCTGCATGTCTTGTTGAAGTCCGCCTACATCCTGCTTTAAGCCCTGCACATCTTGCTTAAGCTCGCTCACATCCTGTTTTACACCCTGCATATCTTGCTGAAGTACACCAATATCTTGCTTTAACCCTTGTACGTCACCTTTAAGCTCGCCCATGTCTTGCCTTAAGCCTTTAACCTCGCCTACGTCTTGCTTTAATTCTTTAACCTCGCCTAATATCTGCTTTAGCATTTCTTCCATGTATTAAACCTCCCTTTGTTTCGGTTGGTAAATTTATTATAACATGCTTTAACTACCAAATATAATTAACTCGCTAACAAAACATACGTTCCATTAAAGACCGTACCCTGTCCCGGCGGGCTGTTAAAATCATGTGCAAACCACACCCGAGGGAGGTAGAAGCAATGCAAGAGTTTGGCAAGCTGCTGTCCAAAGCCCGCAGGCACAGGAAATGGAGCCAACAGAAACTGGCCCTGGTGGCCGGGCTCTCCCGGTCATATATCAATGATATCGAGCACGGGCGCAGTATCGGAACCCTGTCGACCTGGATTATCCTGGCCCGGGCGCTGGAATTGTCCCTGGACGGCATGTTTCTTGATGCGGCGTCATATCCCGCCGGTTTAACGGTCTGCCGCGAGACGGGCTGCCGGTACTGCGCAAAGCCCGTTGCAAAAGGGCCGGAACGACGTGGCGGCAAGAACCCGACGTAATTACCGTATTTTGGGTTATTAAGTATTGACCAAACATATGTTCGGTAGTAAAATGTGCTTGACCGGAAATACAAACTCCGGATGCGCCTGAAACAGCGCGGACCGCAACCGGTCCGGTCCGGCCCGACGGCGTACCGGGACACGAAAGGAGGAAACAGGGATGGCCGTAGAAAGCATCGCCACAGCTTCCGTGTTGCGGATGCAACTGCAAACCGGGGTTGACGGCAAAGGCGACCCCGTGTTCCGCAGCAAGAGCCTGAATAACATTAAGCCTGAAGCTGCGGATCAGGATCTGTATGATGTGGCCCAGGCCCTGGCCGGGTTGCAGGAGCATACCCTGGCCGGTGTGCTGCGGGTGGATAACGCCAGGCTGGAAGATATCGTTTAAGGAACAGCATGGGAAAGAAACTGAAATCCAATGAAAGGAGGTAACGGGCAATGGCCGAAATTACCAAGTCCCTGCGTATGGTTTTCAAAAACGAGGCCGGTACCAACTATACGCTCACCCTGGACGACCCCAGGGATGACGTCACCGGCACCGAAATTGAAGCTGTAATGGACCAGGTTATCGCCGCCAACGTTATATTTACATCCGGAGGCGACCTGGTCAGCAAAAGCGACGTGAAAATCATCGACCGGACCGTCAACGACCTGTACGATCCGGCGTAGTAACAAATGATAGAGGGGGAGGCTTTAAAGCAGCCTCCTCCCTCCGCCGGAGTTTAAAAGGGAGGTCGGAACTTATGCAAGAAATATTGGTCATAGCGGCCAATGTGGGTTTTCCCATCGCGGTGGCGGTTTACCTGCTGGTGCGGATCGAGAACCGGCTGGACGGACTCTCAGCCAATATTGGCGAACTGGCCCGGGCCGTGGGTGAAATGCGGGAGGAAATATGATGCACCGGGATCACATTATCGTGCATCATACCGGTGCCGCCACCGCCTGTCCCGGCCTGTACATGGACATGTACGCGCTGCGCCGCAAATTGCTTGCTTGATAAGATTTGCACACATTGCAGATGTTACACATAAGTAATAATAAGCAGCGGTGTGGCAAAAACTGGCATGATGCAAGGGGGTTGCCCGATGGCAAAGGTTGTAATAGCAGGCGGTGGGTGGGCCGGCGCCGGGGCTGCCGTGGCTGCGGTCCAGGCCGGAGCGGATGTAACCCTGTTGGAACGCACGGACATGCTTCTGGGAACCGGACTGGTGGGGGGGATTATGCGCAACAACGGTCGCTTCACCGCCGCCGAAGAAGCCATCTGTATGGGCCTGGGCGACATTTTCAATGCTGTGGAAGCTGCAGTCCGGCATAGAAATATAGATTTTCCCGGCCATAATCACGCTTCATTATATGATGTGGCAAAAATAGAGCCCGGCATTAAAAACATGCTGCAGCAAAAGGGAGTAAAGGTTTATACGCGCAGCCGGGTTGGGGACGTGGTCATGGATGAGCGGCGGATTAAGGCGGTGGTGCTGGATTCAGGCGAGCAAATTGCCAGTGACGCTTTTGTCGACGCCACCGGCAGCGCCGGCCCCATGTCTAATTGCGCCAGGTACGGAAACGGCTGCGCCATGTGCATTTTGCGCTGTGTCACCTTCGGTGGCCGCATCAGCCTGGCCGGCCGGGCCGGGGTCCGGGAAAATATGGGCTGCAAAGCCGACGGTTCCCCGGGGGCCATGAGCGGTTCATGCAAACTGCATAAAGAGTCGCTAAGTAAGAATATTCAGGAGCAATTAAACCGGCAGGGTGCGGTGGTGATCCCCGTGCCCGAAGCACTGCGCAAGGGCAAAGTGATTTTGGCCAAAAAAGCTTGCCAGCAGTACGCCACGGCGGATTTTGCGGAGAATATCATTTTGCTGGATACCGGGCACGCCAAACTCATGTCGCCAACTTACCCACTGGACATGCTCAGGCAGGTGCCCGGGTTTGAAAATGCCCGTTTTGAAGACCCCTACGCGGGCGGTGTGGGCAATTCCATCAGGTTTTTAGCCCTGTCGCCCAGGGACGATGCTTTAAAAGTCGAGGGTCCGGCCAATTTGTTTTGCGCCGGAGAAAAGGCCGGTCCCATGGTGGGTCATACCGAGGCCATTGTCACCGGCGCTTTGGCCGGACATAATGCGGCCCGGCTGGCACTGGGGCGGAGTTTAACGACCGTACCGGCGACACTGGCCGTCGGCGATTACATAGCCTTCGTTAACGAACAGGTCCGGGCGGGAGTAGGTCTGACCCGCAAATTTACCTTTTCCGGTTCGGTGTACTTTCAGCGCATGGTGAAAACCGGCCTTTATACCACCGATGGGCCGGCGATCCGCCGGCGGGTGGAACTGGCCGGGATGTCCGGTGTTTTTGGTAAAAATACTATCACGTAAGACTGTACAGTTTCCACCCGTAAGGTTATAATATTATTGAGGTGGTGCGGTAAAATGGGGCGATGAAAAGGTATAAAATAGGCGAAATCGCCAGGTTGGCGGGGGTGAGTAAAAGGACCATTGATTATTATACCACCCTGGGACTGTTAAGGCCGGTAAGGTCTGAAAGCAATTACCGGTACTATGATGGTGAAGCGCTGGTATGTCTGAAAATAATTGAAAGTATGAAAAACAGCCGGTTCACCCTGGAAGAAATAAAGGGGCGGTTAAGCCTGTTGGATGACGCCCGCCGGGCGGTTTCCGCCGCCGGGGGGAGCGAAATCAATGTGGAATGGCTGCGCCGGCAGCTTAAAGAACTTGAAAAGCAGCTGGTCCAGCTGCAGCCCGGCGGCGCGGCAGGCCTGGACGAGGCGCAAGCCGCCCGGCTGCGGGACAAGGTAATGCTGCAGAGCGTGGCGGTATTTCAGTCGTTGCTGCTTTACATCAATGAAATCAATCTTTATCTTTAAAAACTTTCAAAGGGAGGTTGAGTTGAGCGGATGAATACAATGAAAGCCTGGCTTTTAATGGGCGGTCTGACAATGCTTCTGGTGGTGCTTGGCGGCGCCCTGTTCGGTGAATCCGGGGCGATGCTGTTCTTTATTATTGCCCTGGCGCTGAACTTTTTCAGCTACTTTTACAGCGACAAAATTGCCATCAAGATGACCAAATCGTATCCGGTTACCCAGTCCGAAGCGCCGGAGCTTTACGAGATGGTGGGCCGGCTTTCCAAGCGGGCCGGCATGCCCATGCCCAAGCTTTATGTGACCCCGTCACCCCAGCCCAACGCCTTTGCCACCGGCCGCAACCCGGCCAATTCCGCGGTGGCGGTAACCGAGGGGATTATGCGCCTTTTATCCCGCACCGAGGTGGAAGGGGTGCTGGCCCATGAGCTGTCCCACATCAAAAACCGTGACGTGCTGGTGGGCACCATTGCGGCAACCCTGGCCGGCGCCATCACCATGATGGCCAACGCATTCCAGTGGGCCGCCATATTCGGTATGGGCCGTGGTGAAGACGAGGAAGGCGGCGGGATGATCGGCGGCCTGATTATGGCCTTTCTGGCGCCGCTGGCGGCCATGGTCATCCAAATGGCCATCTCCAGGTCCCGGGAATACATGGCCGACGCCGACGGCGCCCGCATCGCCGGTTCGCCCGAAGGGCTGGCCAACGCGCTATTAAAACTGGAGTCGGCGGCGCAGCGCATTCCCATGCAGACCAACCCCGCCGCCTCGCACCTGTTTATTGTCAACCCGTTGTCCGGGCAGTCCATGGCCCGGCTGTTCAGCACCCACCCGCCCATCCGGGACCGGGTGGAAAAGCTGCGCGCCATGCGGGTGTAACCGCAGCCCGTGCATGAAATAAAGGACATACTGATTGCGGCGGCGGAACAGTACGGCGTCTGGGGGCTGATCCTGGTGACCTTTTTGGATTCCTTCATCAGCCCCATACCGCCGGAGGTAGTTTTTATTCCCCTTGGTCTCATGAATCCGTCCAGCGCCCTCTGGCTGGCGTTGATCACTACCGGCACATCTGTTGTCGGGGCCGTTGTCGGTTACGGTCTCGGGCACAAATGCGGCAGACCGCTGATGTGCCGTTTTTTTGCCGACGAAAAGGTTAACCGGGCTGAACAATTTATCCGCGACCACGGTATGATGGCGGTACTGCTGGCTGCATTTACCCCCATACCGTTCAAGCTGATCACCATAACCTCCGGGGTTCTGGGCATGTCCCTGGCCAAACTGGTTATTTGGTCCACTTTGGGCCGGGCGGCGCGATTTTTTCTGGAGGCCGCGGTGATTATGGCTTTTGGCCGCACGGCCATGGAATTTCTCAGCGGAACACGGTTTTCCCTTTTGACGTTGGGTTTCGGTCTCGTGGTTCTGGTTATTTACATCATCCGGCGCCGCAAATAAAATGATACGCAAATTAAAAGCAGGCTGTTTTCAGCCTGCTTTACTTATTGTTTCCGCCAGCTCTTCGTCCAGCACGCGCAGCCGGATGCGGCGAATACGCAGCCGGTTCATTTCGGCCACTTCCAGCCTGAAACCGGGTATTTCCACCGTATCGCCCACCCGGGGACGTTTGCCCAGCTGACCGAACATATAACCGCCCAGGGTATCGTACTCTTCTTCTTCGTTGTCCAAAGGCAGGTTGAATACCTCAGCCGCTTCTTTCAAAAGGAACCGGCCGTCCAACAGATAGGTGTTGTCGTTTTCGGGCAGGATTTGCGGCTGTTCCTCGTCGAACTCGTCCTGAATCTCGCCCACCAGTTCTTCGAGTATGTTTTCCATGGTGATGATGCCGGCGGTGCCGCCGTACTCGTCCACCACCAGAGCCATGTGCTGGTGTTTTTGCTGGAACTGGTGCAACAGCTGATCCAGGGGCATTCCTTCGGGAACAGGCATGATGCTGCGGCGCAACTCGTTCAATCCGGCTTCGTCGCTTAAGCGGAACAGATCCTTGATGTGAATCAAACCCAGCACGTTGTCCCGGTCACCCTCGCAGAGGGGAAAACGGGTGTGCCCGGAAAGCCGGGCGATTTCAATGTTTTCCTTCAGGCTCTTGCTCAGGTCAAGGAACACCACCTCTGGACGGGGCACCATGACGTCCCGTACAACCTTATCCTCGAAATCAAACACGTTTTGCAGCAGGCGCCATTCTTCCTTGTCCAGGTTCCCGCTGCGGTAGCTTTCCGATACCAGCATCTGCAGTTCTTCCTCGCTGTGGCTTTCCTCATGCTCACTGGCGGGCCTGACGCCCGCCAAGCGGAGAATGCCGTTGGCGGTACCGTTAAACAATAAAACTGCCGGGTAGAAAAGGAAGTAAAACAGCCGCATGGGCATGGCCAACCAAAGGGTGACCGTCTCGGCCCGCTGAATGGCCAGGGACTTGGGCACCAATTCGCCAAACACCACGTGCATAAATGTAACCAGTGTAAAGGCAATGATGAAGGAAACAGAGTGGATTGCCGCCGGGGAAGTGATGCCCACCAGGTGCAGCAGCGGTTCAAGCAACCTGGCCACCACCGGTTCGCCCAGCCAGCCCAGACCAAGGCTGGAGATGGTAATGCCCAACTGGCACACCGAAAGGTAAGCGTCAATGTTTTTGACGCAGCATTGGGCGTTTTTAGCCATTCGATTGCCTTCTTCAACCAACTGGGCCAGCCGCGTAGGCCTCACTTTAACGAATGAAAACTCCGCCGCCACAAATATGCCGTTCAATAGCACCAGGAATAGGGCCAGCATTATTTGCAGCGCGGTGATAATACTGAATGACGTGCCGTCATCCATAGTAACTTATCCAATCCCCCTTTTACATAACCCGTGTATTTTACGTTTGACCTGTATAAACAGATATGCTTACTCTGATTATAATATTAGCAAATTAAATAATTTAAATAAAACATTAAACTAACCCTTTAGAATGCTTCAGCAGCCGTAAAAGGGCTATAGCGTTTTTCAACCCCGATTTTTGCATATTATCTCCCTGGCGCTGCGTTATAAATGAATAAAAAGCATTACCCCGGCGTAGATTAAGCGAGGTTGCCGGTGGCTAAAGAAATCAGCAGCTTTTTTTGTATCCACGGCACAGATTTAAAGTTTTACCATTGTGCTATAATAAGAACATCTTTTCATAAATTTGCTGAAGGTGGTCGGATGAATATAATTAACCCGCATATAATGGAAACCGCGCAGGTGTTATCTGAACTGCGCACGGATGCGCAGAACGGATTAAGCGGCCGGGAAGCCGCGGACAGGCTGCAAAAATATGGCGCCAACCGGCTGCCTGCCCAGGACGGCGTTTCGCCGTGGAAAATACTGCTCAAGCAGTTTCAAAGCATCATTGTGGTTTTGCTGCTGGCGGCGGGCGCCATTTCCCTAGTGCTGGGAGATTACCCTGAGGCGGCTGCCATCCTGGCTGTATTACTGTTAAACGCTTTATTCGGATTTGTTACCGAGTACCGCGCCGGCCGGGCCATGGAAGCCCTGCGGAACATGGTCGTAGCCAGCGCCAAGGTAATCCGGGACGGCAAAACTGTGGAACTGAACGCGGACGAGGTGGTGCCCGGCGACATCCTGGTATTGGAGGAGGGTGACAGCGTTACGGCGGACGGGCGTCTGGTTATCGCCGACAACCTGGCTGTTGAAGAAGCCGCCCTGACCGGTGAGTCCCAGCCCGTTGACAAAGTGACCGAACCGCTGCGGCAAACTGAATTGCCCCTGGGAGACCGGAAGAATATGGTCTACATGGGCACCCTGGTGGTGCGGGGCAACGGGCGGTTTGTGGTGACCGCCACCGGAAGCGGCACCGAGATGGGTAATGTATCCCGGCTGCTGGAGCAAACCGGTGATGAAGATACGCCCCTTGAGAAGCGGCTGGCGGTGCTGGGCCGGTCATTGGTTTTTATCAGCCTGGGCATCGCCGCCGTTATTGCGGCAGTGGGCATAGCTATGGGCAGGCCGGTGCTGGAAATTTTGGAAACATCCATTGCCCTGGCCATAGCCGCCGTCCCCGAGGGACTGCCGGCGGTATCCACCATTACCCTGGCCATCGGGATGAGGCGCATGGCCAGGCAAAATGCCATCATTCGCCGGCTGCCGGCGGTGGAAACCCTGGGTTCGGTCACGGTAATCTGCACCGACAAGACGGGCACGCTGACGGAAAACCAGATGACCGTGGAAGAAATCTGGCTTGGGGGGCTTTCCGTCAAGGTAACCGGTACCGGATATAAACCCGAGGGGGAGTTTTTTAACGGACACAGCCGGGAAGCGGTACAGGGCGATCTGGAGCTGTTTCTGAAAGCCGGGGCCCTGGCCAGCAACGCGGCCGTCAACCAGGACGATTCCGGGCGTTGGGACGTGGTGGGCGATCCCACCGAGGGCGCCCTGGTAACGGCCGCCTTAAAAGGAGACTTTAACCCGGAAACGTCGCGCCGCCAGGGTTACCAGGAATTAAGGGAGATACCCTTTAGCTCCGCTGAAAAACGGATGGCGGTTTATTACCTGATGCCGGACGGTGAAAAGCTTGTCCTGGCCAAAGGGGCGCCGAAAATAATTCTTGCTGCTTGTACCCGCATGCAGCAAAACGGCCGGCCCGTAGCGCTGGATGAACAGGGGCGGCTGAATGTTATCGCCGCCAATGACCGCCTGGCCCGGCGCGGTTTCAGGGTCCTGGCCGTGGCCTGCCGCCCGGTGGAATCTGAAACGGAGGAAGCATACCAGGACCTGATTTTACTGGGACTGGCCGGTATTGCCGACCCGCCCAGGGGTGAAGCCGGCCAGGCCATCGCCGAGGCCGGCGGAGCGGGTATCCGCAGCATTATGATCACCGGCGACCAGTCTGAAACGGCCCTGGCCATCGGTAAACGCCTGGGTCTAGGGTCTGAAAATGCCGTAAGCGGCACTAAGTTGCAAACCATGTCCAGGGACCAGTTAAAGGACGAACTTGCCCGCACCAGCATTTTTGCCCGGGTCAACCCCCGGGATAAGCTGGACATTGTGGACATTCTGCAGGAACAGGGTGAAATCGTGGCCATGACCGGTGACGGGGTTAACGACGCGCCGGCGTTAAAGAAGGCTAATATAGGCGTCGCTATGGGCCGGGAGGGCACCATGGTGGCCCGGGAGGCTGCCGATATGGTGCTTACCGACGACAACTTTGCCACCATTATCCGGGCGGTTAAAGAGGGTCGGGTTATTTTCGACAACATTACCAAGTTTATTCAGTACCTGTTTTCCTGCAACCTTAGCGAAATCCTGGTCATTTTTATCGCCCTGCTCCTGGGTGTGCCGCTTCCCCTGGTGGCCCTGCAGATTCTGTGGCTGAACCTGGTGACCGATGTTTTCCCGGCTCTGTCCCTGGGGTGGGAACCGGGGGATCGTGACATCATGAAACGGCCGCCCAGGGATCCCAACCAGGCGATATTAACCACCCGTTTTCAACTGCGGATTCTGATCCAGGGGGTGGTGCTATCTGTGGGGACGCTGGCTGCCTACCTGTACGCGTTAAAAACCACCGGTGATGTCGACACGTCCCGGACGGTGGCTTTTGTCACTTTAGCCGGGGTGCAACTGCTGCATGTTTTCAATATCCGGAGCGGCGGTATATTACGCCCGGACCGGACGCTTTTCAACAACCCGGTGCTGTGGGGAGCCATTGTGCTGGTACTGCTGCTGCAGCTACTGGCGGTATACCAGCCGCTGCTGAACCGGGTACTGCACACGGTACCGCTGGACGCCGCCAACGTTTTAACGGCCACGGTGGCTTCCCTGGCCACCCTGGCGGTGCTCCAGGCGTTAAACCGACTCTCGCGCCTTTCAACAACATCGAATTAAGGTGGAACCCATTGTCAAGACACTTTTCCGCCGGTATATTCAGGGGGAAGATAAGATCAAGTTTTTATCTTGCCAAGAGGAAAAAGCCCTGAGAAATTAACCTCTCGGGGTTAATTTAATTTAACCGTCATTGAGCTATAATTAAATTATTCAGAAAATTCTTTATTAGGTTACCGAGAAAATTTTAAGGATCGTTGGTGTAGCTGAATGGTATTAATTTGCTTTAACCCAAAAGTGTGGTGCATTCGATGAGATGCTTAAATGGGAGGGATTAAAATGGGAGAGGTAAAATTTGTAGATACAACTTTTCGGGATGGCAACCAAAGTCTCTGGGGTGCCACCGGCTTTACTACAGGGAATATCCTTACTGTTGCCTCTGCCATGGATAATGCCGGGTTCAAAGCCATAGAGCTGACGAGCAGTATTCACATGGGTATCTCTGTCCGCTATCACAAAGAAAACCCCTGGGAAAAGATGAGACTCATTGCCAAAGCGATCACAAAAACCCCTTTAATTTTCGGGACTACCGGCAGGCGGTTCATCGGCTTCAAACGCATGCCTGATTCCATCATGGCCCTGGTTATGGAACGGGTCGCTGCCAACGGAGTAAGGCGGGTTTGGATTTTGGATGCCGCTCACGAAGTAAATTTATTTCATAAAACGGCCCGCCTGGCCAAAACGGTGGGCATTGAGGATGTTGTGGCGGTTTTATGTTTTAGTATCAGTCCCGTTCACACCGATGAGTACTATGCTCGGAAAGCGATGGAGATAACCCGGAGTGCGGATGTGGACACCCTGTGCCTGGAGGACCAGGGTGGGCTTTTAACCCCGGAGCGGGTCAGGACCTTGATCCCGGCGCTTAGGGAGGCGGCGGGAAAAACTCTGGAGATCCACTTTCACTGCAATACTGGTTTAGCCACGATCTGTTATCTTGAGGCCATCAGGCTTGGCGTCGACGTAGTGCAAACTGCGGTGTCGCCTCTGGCCAACGGAACCTCATTGCCGCCTGCGGAGAGCATCCTGGACAACTTGCCCTATCTCGGTTATGGCGCCGATGTAGATGAAAATTCCTTAAGTACGCTGCCTTCCTGGCTTTGGGGAAGGGAGAAGTACTGGGGGAATCTCGATCGCAAATCCCTTGGGGCCGTCTCGGCCCATTTGCAGCGGGTTTGTGAAATTGAAGGACGGCCGAAGGGGCAGCCGGCTGAGCACGAGGCCTACTATTATCTTCATCAGGTCCCGGGGGGGATGGTGAGTACCTTGATTCGACAGCTTTCGGAGATGCAAAAGGAGGATCTTCTCCCGGATGTGCTGGAGGAGGTTGCCAGGGTGCGCCAGGAGCTTGGCTATCCCGTTATGGCCACGCCCTTTTCCCAGTTCGTGGGTACCCAGGCCACCATGAATGTCCTCGCCGGTGAACGGTATAAAGTCATTCCCACAGGGGTAATTGAGTACGCTTGTGAATGGTTCGGACCTCCGACGGTACCAATTGATCCGAATGTTTTTGACAAGATAGCCAATCAACCAATGGCGAAGGAAATTTTCGAGCAGGAGTTCCCTCAGCCTTCAATAACAGAACTGCGCCGGGAAATGGGGCTGGGTTCCGGTGTCTCGGACGAAGAGTTTCTTCTGCGCTATACCATGACTGATATAGAAGTGGACAATATGCTGGCCGCGGGTCCGATTAACACAACCTATCCCTAAAATAGATTTTAGGGAAGGAGGCCGGGCTTAATCAATGAAAGCTTAGCAAATTTTAACAAAAATTACGGGGAGGTATACCAATGGAAAAAGTGCACACACCACGGGTGCTTGGAGAGCTGATCGATGAGCGGGCCCAAAGAAACGGGGATGGCATATTTCTCTTTTTTGAAGCTCAAAAGATCAGCTATGACCAGATAAGGCGTTATTCAAACCGGTGCGCCAACGCTTTTATAAACCTGGGTATCACCAAGGGAGATAAGGTTAGCATCATGCTTCCCAATTGCCCGGAGTTTTTGTATACCTGGTTTGGGCTGGCCAAGTGCGGCGCGGTTGAAGTTCCGGTAAACACGGCCTACAAGGGTGAATTTTTACGCCATATCGTCGACCAATCCGATTCAAAAATTGTTGTCATGGCCGGCGAATTTCTAGACCGGATTAAACGAATCGAGAATGATTTGAAAAAGGTGGAAAGGGTAATCGTCCTGGGAGACATCCCAAAAGACGTTAATGAGTTGAAGATTCCAATCATGAGCTTCGAGGAGTTCTTCAACAGCTCTGAGGAAACAGTCGACGTTGTGGTCTATCCATGGGATCCGGTAAGCATAATCTATACTTCGGGTACAACAGGCGTTTCCAAGGGAGCCTTGGAACCACACAAGCTTTTCATTGTATGCGCCGAAAAAATGCTTGAATACCGCGAGGGCGGGAAAGATGATATCTTCTATACGTTTATGCCGCTTTATCATTTTAATGCCCAGGTCCTCACCACTTTAACAGCTTTGGTTGCGGAAGCTCAAATGGTTCTCTCTAAGTGTTTCAGCGCCTCTCGTTTCTGGGACGATATACGCCGTTACGGAGCTACACAGTTTAACTATCTCGGAGCGGTGATGCCGATTCTGGCCAAACAGCCTCCGAAACCTGATGACTTGGATAACCCGGTGCGCATTGCCCTGGGGGCGGGATGCCCTCCGGCTGTGATGGAGGAGATGGAAAAAAGATTCGGGATTAAATGTTTGGAAGGGTTTGGGATGACTGAGATAGGCATTCCCGTCCACGTGAGAGTGAACGACAGAAGACCGGGCTCCTGCGGCAAACCCATGGATATCTACGAGTTAAAATTATTTGACGACCGGGACAACGAAGTACCTGTGGGAGAGATTGGCGAAATTGTGTTTCGCCCGCGCGATTCTTACGTGATGATGCTGGGATATTACAACATGCCCGACAAAACATTGGAAGCTTATCGCAACCTTTGGTTTCATACCGGAGATTTAGCCAGGCAGGATGAGGATGGATATTTCTATTTTGTGGACCGAAAGAAAGACGCGCTCAGGAGGAGGGGGGAGAACATTTCTTCCTTTGAAGTGGAGAGGGCGGTCAATACTCACCCGCGTGTCCTGGAGTCGGCGGCAGTTGCGGTTCCTTCGGAACTTGGAGAAGATGAAGTCAAGATCTGTGTGGTACTCAAAGAGGATGAGACTCTAACCCCGGAGGAATTAATCGCCTATTGCAACGATAGGATGCCTTACTTTGCCGTACCCAGATTTGTGGAGTTTATGGACAGTTTGCCTAAAACACCGACTGAGCGGGTGGAAAAGTATAAATTAAAACAGGCGGGCATAACAGCAAACACGTGGGATAAGGAAAAGGCAGGCCAATGAGCAAGAGAAAGGGAGAAAAAAGATGATAACGATTAATAAAAAGCAAATACCCTGCCGGGACGGCTTATGGAGCAACCCTTCATCACCCGATGAGAAGCCGCAATTAATTGGCAGTGCCTGCCCCCATTGCGGAGAAATATTTTTCCCTGTCAATCCGGTCTGTGTGAACTGTCAAAACCAGACCATGAACGACATTAAACTGAGCCGCAAAGGGGAAATATGGAGCCATACCACGATCATGTTACCCCCTCCACAGTGGTATAAAGGACCGGTTCCCTTCCATCTCGCCTATGTAGAACTGCCGGAAGGAGTCAGAATATGGACCCGCATAGCAGGCGCCGAGGTTGGCTCATTAAAAGTCGGGCAAGAAGTAGAGCTGGAGATTGATGTGCTGCAAGAAGATGCTGAAGGCAACGAGATTTTGGGATACTGCTTTGTACCGCTGCAAAAATAAAGGGGGAAGGGGGTAGCACGGGTGAGAGAAGTAGCCATAGCCGGTATGGGTTTAATTAAATTTGACCGGTATGATGGACAAAAAGGACGCCCCTATAAAGAGATCTACGAGTTGGGGGCGGAGGCGATAACCAAAGCTTTAAAGTATGCCGATATGGATTGGCAAGACATACAGGCAGCTTATGGAGCAAGCATGTTTGGCGGGTTGGCTGTTCCCAACCAGTGTACTTCCCGCATCGGTATGCCCGGCATACCCATAACTACCCTGGAGGGAGCTTGCTCTTCTTCACAGCAAGGGCTGAGGCAGGCCTACCTGGATATAGCCAACGGGTTATATGATGTCGCACTGGTTTTGGGTACGGAAAAAATACCCCCGGGCTTGATAGCGGATACACTGGCTCCCGTCTGGATGTTGATGATGGGATTTAACCTGCCTGGAGCATATGCGCTTGGAACAAGGCGGTATATGGAAGAGACCGGTGTTACAGAGGAAGATTTTGCCCGTGTAGCTGTGCTGGAGCGCAAGAACGCCGTTTTGAATCCCCATGCCTTCTGGTACAAGGCGCCGGAGCTGACGGTGGAAGAAGTTCTAAGCTCGCGCATGATTGCTTCGCCGATACGTTTTTTGATGTCCTGCGCCAATGCCAACGGGGCCATAGCGGCCATTGTTTGCAGTAAAGATAAACTTAAATCAAAATCGAAAACGGTAACGATAGCGGCCTCGGCCCACGCTACGGCAACCTATGGTTACAACAATTTGGGTTTTCATTTTCGTGAAAAAATAAATCCCAACCCTACACAAATAGCCTGCCGGCAGGTCTGGGAAATGTCAGGCTATGGGCCCGGAGATATGGATCTAATTCAGGTGTATGAAGCCTTTGCGCCGGCATTTTTGTGGGATGTTGAGGACTGCGGTTTTTGTAAGCCCGGAGAAGCCGCCAAACTGCTTAAAGAGGGCTATTTTGCATTAGATGGGCAAATGCCGGCCAATACAGACGGCGGCTTAATGGGCCGGGGCCACCCCACCGGCGCCACAGGCTTGGCCCAAATAGCCGAGCTGTTTTTTCAATTGCGTGGAGAAGCAGGTCCAAGACAGGTTTTTGAACCCCGGATTGCCTTTTGCCATTGCTCGGGCGGTGGACCAAATGCTTTATGCCATGTGTTGAAAAGATAGTTCAGTCAATGAAGAAATGGAGGCGGGCCAGTGAGAGAAGTAGCCATAGCCGGTATCGGGCTGGTCAAGTTCGGCAGGTATGATGGAAAGAAAGGGCGGCCCCGCAAGCTATATCCTGAATTCGGTAGTGAGGCGATTGCCGAAGCTTTAAAATATGCCGGTATGGAATGGCAGGAGATAGAAGCGGCGTTTGGGGGCACGTATTACGGAGGGCTGGGTGGCACTCACCAGTGTGTGGAAAGGGTCGGTTTGACCGGGATACCCATAGCCAATGTCTTCTCAGGTCATAGTTCGGAAGCAGCCCTGAGGCTGGCTTACACCCGGGTGGCCCTCGGGGTTCATGATATTGTTTTGGTGGTTGGTGCTGAGAAACTCCCCTCCGGCTTGCTGGACAACCAGGCTATGCCGGTCTGGATGAGGATGATGGGTCTTGATGTTTTGCCTGCGGAGGCTGCTTGTCATGCTGTAAGATATATAACTGATTATGGTGCTACAGTAGCGGATTTTGCTCAAGTTTCAGTAATGGAGCGTAAAAATGCCAAACACAACCCCAACGCCCTGTTTCAGCGGGAAGTGACCATCGAGGAGGTTCTGCAATCCCGCGCCATTTCCTCGCCCCTAAACCTCTTGATGACCTGCGCCAATGCCGATGGAGCGGCAGCCGTCATTTTATGCAGCAAGGATAAACTCAAATCCCAAAACAAGGCTGTAACAATAGCGTCCGTGGTACAGACCAGCGCTACATATGGTACATTTCCTGCCGGCGGCGGCCTGAGTGTAACCGCTAAGATTAAAAACCCGGACTGTATTGAGCTTGCCGCCAAACAAACCTGGGAGACAGCAGGTTACGGTCCGGATGACATGGATGTAATACAGATCCACGATCCCTTCTCGCCGGCGTTTCTTTGGCATGTTGAGAAATGTGGTTTTTGTAAGCGGGGAGAAGCTCCGGGTTTGTTAAAAGAGGGTTATTTTGAGATTGGCGGAAAATTGCCGGCCAATACAGACGGCGGGATTATCGGCCGGGGGCATCCGGCAGCCGCTACGGGTCTGGCGCAAATAGCCGAAATATTTTATCAGTTACGAGAAGAAGCAGGGTCAAGGC
This sequence comes from Bacillota bacterium, assembly GCA_023439185.1. GTDB lineage: Bacteria > Bacillota > Desulfotomaculia > Desulfotomaculales > Desulfallaceae > BRH-c8a. The sequence continues at coordinate 28,286 of JAEXOR010000045.1, forward strand.
AGGTTGCGGGAGCAAAGGTTGGATTTGCCCAGGGTGCCATTGCAGGCCCCCAGGCCGTTCTTACAATTCTGAAAAGGTGAAATAATTATCAAGGAGCTGTTTACCTAAATATAATTCTTATCTTGTTAGGATGAAAAACCCCCGGAAGTTTCAGCTTCGGGGGTTAATTTATTTTATATTTTTATTAGTTATAATAGTCTTATTATTCAGAATATTCTTAAGGGGGCTGGCAATTAAGAATCTAAGGAGGTGATACCCCTTGTGATCATGGGCCTATGTTTTGTCTGATAAATAAAAAGTGGGGAAGAACGATAATTAGCCAAGTAAAGTACAAATTTGCATCTCCAAAACGGGTTAGCCGGGTGGTTATGGTCTACACGACAATCAAAAAAATAGGAGGAAGAATATATGTTGCATCCTGCTTATGATTTAAGCTTTTATGAATTTGATGACGAAAATGATGTGCAGAGCTATGGTGTGTTGTTATGTGATTTTGTGCATGGCAAGCCCCCGATGAAGCCCCTGTATATGGGTATTGGGTGGTATTGGTATTATCATGGTATCAGATATGCGGCGGAAGTACTTAATTTACCAACCACTTACGGTTGGGATTCCAGATTTGTAAATGGGTACCCGTACATTACAACGATTAGAACAACTGAAGCAGAAAGGAAAGCCCGGGAGCCTATTTTTAAAGAAAAAATTAAACCCTTTATTGAAGATTTTGATGGAGTATGGAATCCCATCAAACAAGATCTTTTGCAAACTTATCGCGAGGCCAGGGAATCAAGGGGACTTAAGGAATGGCAAGATATTAAAAAACTTAGCAATGCCGAGCTCCTTTCATTCTTCCTGGATTTCGCATACATTATCAACCGCAAAGAGGGTGAGGCCCATTTTTTGATGTTGATGGCTTCCTACTATATTTGCGGGTTATTCCAGAAAATGTGGTATGACCTTTTTGGAGTGGAATCATCGATTGATCCCACCTATAACAAATTGATGGCTGGTTTTAACAACCAGGCGCTTAAGGTGGTCAGGGAAATATGGCAACTTGGCAGACGTGCGGTGGAATTGGACTTGCAAGATCTATTTGGGGCCGAGGATAGCAAGGAGATTATTAAAACTCTTGAAAATAGTGAATCGGGTTCCCAATGGTTAAAGGAATATAAATTATTTCTTAACGAGCATGGCTGGAGATGCGAGCGCATGCATGCCTATGACACCCCGGCGTGGATTGAGGATCCATCTCAAGCGATCAAGGAAATTAAGATGCTTATGAACTACGAAGAGTTTCCGGTGGATGCGGGGCGCGGGCGGGTTATGGAGGAGAGAGAAAAAGCGACGCGGGAAGTTCTGGCCAGGGTACCTGAAGGACAGCGGGGGGCCTTTGAAGTTTTAATGAAAGCGGCTCAAAAGTCGGGCTATTGGAGTGAAGATCACACCTATTATTGTGATTTATATATAGGGGCTATCGGTCGGTGGATTGTTACGGAATTGGGACGTCGATTTGCCGAAGCCGGTTGCATAGACAACCCGGAAGATATCCATTTTCTGCACCCCAATGACATAAGAAAAGCAGCTATTCCAATGGGAAGGATTAATCTCCGTCCTTATCTGGAGTCTAGAAAAAAAGCCTGGCAGGAAAATATGATCAAAGAAACGCCGCCTTTTTTCGGCGATATAAGCCAGGCCCAGGATGTTTTAAAAAGCGATCCAACCCTATCTGTTTCAACACAGGTGCCCATCGTCAGGGAAGAATTAAAAGCCGATCTTTACGGTGCGGCAGCGGCTCCGGGGTATGTAGAAGGTATTGCCCGGGTGATTATGAGCGCAAATAAATTATCGGAAATTAAAGCCGGAGAAATCCTTGTGGCACCCGGAACATCGACCGCCTGGGTGATTGCCTTCGGGATTATTAAGGGTTTGATCACAGATGGCGGCGGTACTCTTTCCCATCCGGTGATTATGGCCCGGGAGTCAGGTATTCCATGTGTTGCCGGTTGTGTGGAGGCAACGGCTAAGATTAAAACAGGGCAGAAGGTTAGATTGGATGGTGACCGGGGGGTGGTTTATATACTTTCCGATTGACTTGGTAAATGCCGGGAGTCTGTTTTAGTTCAAAAGGAGGAATGATTATAAAATGAGTGACTTTATAAAAGCGGGTTGGTCAGAAAAACAACCATGGCGCGGGCTATTTGCGTTGGCTATTACCGTTATACTTGCATTTATTATTACCGCCATTTTTGATATAGGAAAATACACCGGTATTGTTGGTTATTATATTATGTCATGCATTGGCATGTTTATTGTACTTGGCGTATACTGGAAGGGGAGGTGCCTTTCTCTTGACCTTCCTCAACCGTTTAAAGGTATGCTGCTTTTAGCCTTGGCGATGTTAATTGGGTTAGTGATATGTTATGGATGGATTAGTTTTTTAGGGCAGGGCATGCTTCATCCTTACGTTACTATTCATACCATTATGTCAATTATAACGATGTTTTTTCTTTTATTTGCTTTTAATTTTTGGCCATTTAACAAATTATCTTTACCTGCGGGCGGTTTCTTATTTATAATAGCGGCTTATGCAATTGCATTGCTTTTAATTCAATTATATGACTTTAGTGTATTATCATATCCGGCCGGATTAAATCCTTCTCCTGTTGAGGCTGTTCCTTTTTATCAAGAAGGCGGTCCCCTTGCTGCCTTACCGGCGCCATTTGGATTATTTTTATGGGAACATGGCATAACTTTTGCACTTTGGGCCGTTAGTTTTTTGTGGAGTTTTGCTTTACTTGGTATGTGGCCATTTAATCAATTGAAAATTCAACAACCGCTTTGGGGTTTAATTGTCACTGTTGTATGTTTAGCATTGAGTGGTATAGCTTTTAGCATCGGCGTTTATTTATTAAAAATTGAACCATTAACATTTATGTCCTATGGTGTTTCCTTTGTATTTGGGATTCTTTTAACCTTTACACTTTTTCAAATGTGGCCCGGAAGTTCTTGGGGGCCGGTAACTGGAGGGTTTGTTAATTTAGCTTTTTCTGTAATAGTGGCTATCGTAGGTTATTATAGTATTCGGGCGTTTTGTTTATGGCATTTCGGTGATGCCATGGTATATCCGGATAGCGTTTTAGCAATAAATACCATGATGCTGGCCGTGTTATTTCCATTATGGGCGGCATATGGGGATCTTTTTGATTTTTGGCCATTGCCCCAATCGTCTGAACCAAATAGTGAGCCGGTGAGTTAAAAATGTTTCAAATTTTAACCTAACCTTATATGATGTCGGTATTTTGCATCACTGGCGAGAAAAGTGATTGTTTAAAGGAGTACACGGAAAAAAGGGGACAGGGTACTTTTTCAAAATACGAAAAAGTAGCTGTCCCCTTTTTTTAAAAAGACGCAAAATAGTGAAAATTTTGACATTATTACCTAAAGGAATTTAAAGATGATTTTATAAATAATATATGAACTATAAATATCTAAATTTTCAGTTTAATTGGAGGTAGCTGGATGCTTCCAAACATAAATGAATTAGTTAAAAATGACCATCAACTTCCTGAAATTATAACCAAGGTGATTGATCTGGTAACCCGTCTGCTGGATTCTGAAATGGCCGGTGTAATGCTTTACAACCAGGATACTGGTGAACTGGTTTTGCAAAAACCCGCTTTCCGTATGACCAATGATGAGGTAATTGATACTTACCGCGTTCCGTTAAACAACGATTATAATACGGCCAACGTCTATATAACCGGTGAACCTTATATATCAAATGACTCGCGCAACGATGAACGTCTCAGGCAAAGATTTGTCAGATTATTTAACTCTGTAAGCTGCATCACGATTCCCCTGGAAATAGAAAAACGTCGTATCGGAATACTGCACATTACTAATAAAAAAAGCGGTAAATTTACTAAAGAAGACCTTGACATACTATCTTTTTTGACCTCGCATGTAGCCGTTTTTATTGAAAACGCCATCATTATTGAACGAGAAAGAAAACAAGCTGAAGAACTGGCCGCCTTAAATGCCCGACTGCAATCTCAGCAAGTCAGGTTGGAAAAAATTTTTGCCGTGCACAATCATTTAATTCAGCAAGTTTTAAATGAAGACGGGATGTCTTTAATGATCAGAACATTGGCTGATTTGCTTGAGGCCCCCGTTTTTATAGAAGACAACCATTTTAATCTCCTTATGTCTTCCCATTCGGGGGAAATAGTATCAACTAAAGATTTGCTGCAGGTGCAAGGTAAAATGCTTCTATTGGACAAGGGTCAAGCGATCAAAAGCGCACCCTACCTGGATGGTGGCAAGCAAGTAGTCAGAGTTACCTCGCCTATTGGCGAAGCGCGATATCTTATGGGTTATCTATCCATGGTAATTGAAGCTGAAGCCAAACCCAGCGACGTAAAAATGTTGGCTTTTGCCCAGGGTACCATGGCTTTGGCTCTGGAAATGATGAAAGGCCGGATCAAGTTTGAAGTGGAGTGCCGTTTTCGCGGCGAATTTTTTGATGATTTATTTTCCGGGAAACACGAGGATATAGAAAATATTATGCAGCGGGCTGATTTTTTTCAATACGACCTGGAAAAAAACAGCCGGGTGGTTGTGATTAACCTGGACGAAGGGGATGGAGCGCGGAAAAAAAATCAGGAGGGCCGTAATTATTCCATGTACCAGGGTTTTCACCATTTAGTGATTTCCACGGTGCAAAAAACATTTCCGGGCAGCATGGCGGTCGGTAAGAAAAACTGTGTGGAAGTGCTGCTGCCGGTTGTTTCAGGTTCGAGTCGGGACGGTTTGCAGCAAGGATTGACCAAGGTTCAGGAACGGTTGGATTTTTATGCCCAGCAGGGGCGGATCCTAATTGGGGTTGGCAGTGAATGCCGGTGTTATCAAGACTACCATCGATCATATCAACAAGCGCGCAAAGCTTTGGATATCGGCCGTTTTCTCCCCCAACAAAACGGTGTGGTATTTTACGACCAATTGGGCATTTATAGCCTGCTTTTTGAAATCAGTGATTTGGGTTTGCTTAGGAAACTGGTGCTGGATAAGTTGGGTCCCTTGTTGGAGTATGATGACAAAAAGAACTCCGACCTGGCTTATACGCTCGAAGTATATCTAAAGACAGGTGGAAGCTTGAAAGAAACAGCCCGGATTTTGTATATCCATGTGGCCACCGTAAAATACCGGTTAAGCCGGATTCAGGATTTTATTCAAGTGGATTTGCGAAAAACCGAAAACCATTTTGATTTGCTCTTGGCTTTGTTTACGCATCGTTTTTTAGCACAGAAACAGTAGATTGATTTTTTATTTATCTTGTTAAGATGAAAAACCACCGGGAGATTCACCTTATGGGGTTGATTTAATTTAATTGCCGGCAAGTTATAATTTAATTATTCAGAAAATTTAATTATAAAACAAAATTTATGGAAAGTTGGTGTTTGAAATGGCAGTTGATTGCTTTAACCCCAAGGTGGAAACGATGCCCGGTACCGAACTCCGGTCGATTGAAGAGCAAAAATTACGTCGCCAGGTAAGCTATTTGTACGAAAACTCAATGTTTTACCGCAAAAAATTTGACGCCGCCGGTCTAAAACCGGACCAGATCAAAACAGTGGACGACTTGAGACTGATTCCCTTTACCACCAAGGATGAATTGCGGGAAAGCCAGGTAAATTATCCTCCCCTGGGGGATTATCTCACGGTAGCGCGGGAAAAAACCATTCGCATTCACTCGTCATCCGGGACCACGGGCCGGCCGAGTTTCGTTGCCCTCACCCATCACGACCGGGGTGTGTGGAACGAAATGGCATCACGGGCTTTTTACGCCACCGGTGTCAGGCCCCATCATACAGTAATTTTTGCCCTTAGTATCGGTTTTTTTGTGGGGGGATTGCCCAGTTCCGCGGCTATTGAAAATATTGGCGCCACCCTGGTGCCCATCGGCACCGGCGCCTCGGAGCGGGTGATGGCTTCCATGGAAAACTTAAAGGCGGATTACCTGGCCTGTACTCCGTCCTATGCCAATTATCTGGCGGAATTTATCCGGGAAAAGACCGGCCGGGAGCCTGCCTCCCAATTCGGCATTCGCGGCATTCACGTCGGGGCTGAACCGGGGGGCGGTATTCCCAGTGTACGGCAAAAGATTGAACAGGATTGGGGGGCCATGCTGTGCGAGGCCATGGGCAATGCCGATATGGCGCCGTTAATCTGGGGCGAGTGTGAGGCTCAGCAAGGGATGCATTTTTGTGGCCAGGAATTTATTATTCCGGAAATTATCGATCCGGAAACCGGAGCACGAAAAGAACTGGAGAATGGCGTAACCGGCGAATTGATTTATACCGCCATAGACCGCGAAAGTTCGGCGCTGCTCCGTTTCCGGACCAGGGACCATGTGATAGCCTGGACGGAACCCTGCAGCTGCGGGCGGACCAGCATGCGCATCCGCTGCATCGGGCGCACCGATGACATGCTGATTGTGCTGGGGGTTAATGTTTTCCCGTCGGCGGTGCGGGATGTGGTTTCCGGATTTACACCGCGGACAACCGGGGAAATCAGGATATTGCTGGATGAGCCCGGACCGCTGGCCAAACCGCCTTTAAAAGTGGTTGTTGAAGCGGCTGACCTGGAGAACGCCGGCAATCTCAAACGTGAATTGGAAGAAGCAATCCGGGCCAAATTAATTGTCCCCGCCAAAGTACTCCTGGTTTCCCCCGGAGTAATGCCCCGTTCCGAAATGAAGACCCAACTGCTGATCAAGTTGTATGAAGGTCAGCCGGAATGGCTAAAAAATTCCATAGTGGAGTGAGGGCGATGAAAAAGATACTGGTACTTGGAACGATGGATACCAAGGGTGAACAATTGCATTACCTGGCCGGAAAAATAAAGAGCAGGGGACATCAGGCCATGCTCATTGATCTGAGTATGGGTGCCGATGCGACCATTAAAGCCGACATTACACCTCAAGAAGTGATGCGGTTTGTGGGCCAGGAGCTCCAGGAACTGAGAAATCTTAAGGATCGTTTTGTGATCACCGAAGCCATGACCGATGGAGCCCGGCAGATGGTGTTGAACCTTTGCGCACAAGGTAATGTGGATGGGGTGGTTGCGCTTGGCGGTTCAACGATGGCGCTGATGGGATCACGAATAATGCAAATGCTGCCTTTTGGTATTCCCAAGGTAATTGTAGTTTCAGCCGCTCAAACCGTGTATATCGCCAAATGGTTTGACGCCATGGATGTAGTCGTGATGCAGGTGATCATGGAATTAGCCGGGATGAACGATCTGGTGAAGCATGCCATAGAGCAGACCGCCGGTGTGATCTCCGGCATGGTAGAAGAAAGCCGTCCTTATGCTTCGCTGCAACTTTCCTATCCTTCCGTCGCCATAACCGAATTGGGGTTTTCAGTTCGATGCGCCCGGCAAGTGGAACATTTCCTTGAGCAAAAAGGATATCACGTTTGTTCCTTTCATGCCCAGGGGATTAGTGACAAGGCAATGGACCAACTGATTGCCCAGGGTTTTTTCGACGGTGTGATTGATATTGTCCCCGCCGGTCTGATCGAGGAGGTTTTGCAGGGTAACAGAGCCGCGGGGATGGAGAGGCTTGACGCGGCGGGGGCGAGGGGGATCCCGCAGGTCCTGGCTCCTTGTTGTCTGAACCTCACCGGCTGTGGACCCACGCGGGTCGATAGGGAAAAGTACGCCTCCAGGCCAAAGACATGGAAGATGGATGCGCTGAGATCCATGACCCGTTTGAACGAAGAGGAATTACGGCGGTGTGCGAAGCTCTACGCCGATAAGCTTAACAAGGCCACAGGACCGGTAAGGTTCCTGATGCCGACGAAAGGCTGGTCCTCAATAGACGGGGAGGGCACAGTTCTTTATGACCCGGCTGAAGACCGGATTTTCGTGGATGAATTGAAGAAGCATTTGAAGCCCGAGGTGGAGGCCGTTGATGTGGACTATAATCTTGAAGATCCGGAGTACGCCCAAGCCCTGGTGGATGCATTCGACGAGATATTCAGACGTAAAAAGCAAGCCATGTAAGTAATGATGGAGGATCAAAATGGCTGAAGTAAAATTTGTAGACACAACTGTCCGGGACGGCAATCAAAGCCTCTGGGGCGCTACCGGGTTGAATACGGAGATGATTATCGCCGCCGCCGCCGATATGGATCGGGTGGGGTTTAAAGCGATTGATTTTGTAGCCAGTATCCATATGGGTGTCTCAGTCCGCTACCACAAGGAAAATCCTTGGGAGCGGATGCGGCAGGCTGCCAAACTGATTAAAAATACCCCTTTAAGTTTTGGCACCACGGGCCGAAGGTTCATCGGCTTCAAAAGGGTTCCGGATTCCATCATGTCCCTGGTGTTGGAACGGGTCGTGGCCAATGGATTAAGACGGGTATGGATTGTGGACGCCAACCATGATGCAGATCTAATTACAAAAGTGGCCCGTATGGCTAAAAACGCGGGCATCCAAGAATATGTGGCGGCCCTTTCTTTTACCATCAGCCCTGTTCATACCGATAAGTACTATGCGGATAAAGCCCGGGAATTAGCCCGGTGCAAAGACATTGATACCCTTTATATCAAGGACCAGGGCGGGCTTTTAATCCCGGAACGGGTTCGAACACTGGTTCCGGCAGTCAGGGAAGCGATCGGGTCAAAAGCTTTGGAGATCCACTCCCACTGCAGTACGGGTCTGGCGCCGGTATGTTATCTTGAGGCGATCAGGCTTGGCGTAGACGTAGTCCATACGGCGGTATCTCCTTTGGCCCATGGCACCTCGTTACCGGCTGTGGAAAACATCCTGGAGAACCTGCCTTATTTAAGTTATGGGGCTAGTCTGGATGAGGAAACCTTAAAAACGGTTCCCTCATGGCTGCGGGGAAAAGAGAAATACTGGGGGAATCTTGATTTAAAGTCCCTTGCAGACATGTCCGCTCACTTCCAGCGGGTTTGCCAAAGTACAGGATACCCGGAGGGTAAGCCGGTTGAGCATAATGCTTATTATTACGTCAATCAGGTTCCCGGGGGGATGATGACCACATTGCGCCGGCAGCTTACGGAAATGAATATGTTGGACCGTCTTGATGAAGTATTGAAAGAGATTATCAGAGTGCGCCGGGAACTGGGTTACCCCATTATGGTGACACCATTTTCCCAGTTCGTAGGCACCCAGGCCACCATGAACGTCATTTATGGCGAACGCTATAAGGTAATTCCCATAGAGATAATTCAGTACGCCTCTGAATGGTTTGGAACTCCGCCGGCTCCAATAGATCGGGAAGTGCTCAACAAGATAGTCAATCAGCCCATGGCGAAAGATATTTTTGAAAAAGAGCTGCCGGAACCTTCGATAAAGGAGTTGAGGCAAGAGATGGGGCTTGGGCACCTGGTTTCCGATGAGGAATTTTTGCTTCGTTATGTGATGACGAATAAAGAAGTTGACGAAATGCTGGCTGCAAGCTCTATCCGACAGTTTAGTAAATTGAAAAATTTTGCCTTTGAACAACTGGCGCCTAAGTAAACTTTTAATGATCCTTTTGTGATTTGATTTTGAGATCGGGTATTCGTTACAGGAGGGTTGCGAGTTGGGAAATTATGTGTTTTGGCTTAGTGAATTGGGAAAAGAGCATTCAGCTATGATGGGGAAAAAGTGTGCTAATTTAGGAGAGATATTGAAATTAAAACTTCAGGCTCCCCATGGTTTTGCTATTTCAGTTGAAGCATATCAAGATTTTCTGAGCGATACCGGAGTGATTGAGGAAATTCGCAGAATTTTGAGTAAATTTAGCGCGGGGATAAACGATATAGATTTATATAACAAGGTTAGCGAGGAACTGCGCGCTGTCGTTATAGCTCAAGACATACCCCAGGGCATGAAAAAGAGCATTCTTAGTTATTACAGGGCATTATGCCAAAAATGCAATGTTGCTCATGCCGCTGTATCAACCCGTTCCGCCGGCCCATTAAGTCGTCCCGGTCAGTACGAGACCTATCTCAATGTGCTCGGGGAGGCGGATTTATTGCAAAGGATCAAGATGGTCTGGGCCAGTTCATTTAACCCGCGTTCTCTGGCTTACAGGGAACAAAGGGCTATGCCGTTAGAGAGTGATCCGATCGGTGTGGCTGTTTTAAAAATGGTTAATGCCAAAACCGCCGGAGTTCTGTTCACCGCTGACCCTAATACCGGGGACACTTCCAAAATGATTATTGAAGCAAACTGGGGATTGGGCGAAAGCGTGGTCAGCGGTGAAGCGATGCCGGATATTTACTATTTAAACAAAGGTAACCTGGAGGTGACCCAAAAAACACTTGGTCAAAAAATAAAATATGTGACTTTTCAGGAAACCGGAATAACCGAGGCGGTAACTCCAGTGGACCAAAGATCAGTTTTTTGCCTGAATGACGAAGAAATAAGAGAAATCGGCAGAATGGGTAAAATTTTGGAAGAACACTTCGGCGTTCCGCAGGATGTGGAATGGGCTATAGATCGGGATTTTGCCTTTCCGGAGTCGGTAATGTTACTTCAAACCCGGGCGGCGAAAATTACGCCCCCCAAGAGTCCCATAGATCAGGTAGCCGATTTAATGGTCAAATGGCTTTAGGGGTGACAACCAATGCAACAAAAAGGCATATTGGTAATGGTGAATCTTGACACCCGCGGTAGTGAATTCTTATTGGTCAGAGAAAAAATAGAAAAAAGGGGCTTAAAGCCAATCATTATGGATTTTTCCATGGAAAGGACGCCACCGTATTCCGGTGATATAACCTGTGCGGAAGTGGCCGATGCCGGAGGGATGCCCATTGAAGACGTTAGATATAACTATAATAAGGCCAACCGGGTAAAAGCTACCGAAAATCAAATTGCGGGCGGCAGAAAAATTGCGCACCGGCTGTTTAAAGAAGGTAAAATCCATGGTGCGATGGGAGCCGGGGGAGCAACATCATCATTGATAGCAACTAGTATTATGAAAATTTTACCTTTTGGTTTTCCCAAGTTAATGGCTACTTCCATGGCCGGACACCCGAGATATATAGATAAGTTTGTAGGTACCGGGGATTTTACCATGCATCATACGGTCCTTGATGTTGTGGGTTTAAACCCGTTGCTGAAAATACAGTTGGGGAATGCCGCAGGCGCTATTTGCGGCATGGTGGAGATGTCGGAAGGCTGGGAAATACAGGCGGACGCCAAACCCTTTGTAGCCGTTACGGGTTTTGGATTTGTGGAAAGGGCGGTGGAACACGCTATAAAATTCCTGGAACAATTGAACTACCAACCGGTCGCCTGCCATTCCCAGGGGGTGGGTGACAGAGCAATGGATGAAATGATAGCGGATGGTATGTTTAAAGGCGTTATCGATTTTGCCACCGGCGGCGTTTCAGACGAATTGTTTAACGGCAACTGTGCCGGAGGTCCAAACAGGGTTGTTGCGGCCTGCCGGGCTAAAATACCGCAAATCGTGTGCCCGGGGGGCCTGGATCGAATTAGCTACGGTGGTCGTCCGGATTTGCAGGAAAGATTTGGTGGCCGGAGAATGAAGATCATCGATTCCGCCCGGGTGGAAGTGCGCACTTCGATTGACGAATGCCGGGAAATTGGGCGGGTCCTGGCGGCAAAACTGAACGAAGCCGTTGTTCCTACAAAATTTCTTTATCCGCAGCAAGGCTGGTCTTCAACAAGCGAAGCAGGGATGCAACTCTACGATCCTGAAGCTGATGCGGCTTTTTTAAAAGAGCTTAGGCAACACCTTAAAAAGGAAGTGGAACTGGTTGAGGTTCCCTTGGCCTTGAATGCACAAGAATTCGCCGGGGTGGCCGTTAAGCTGTTTCATCAGATGTACAATAATTGGAAAATTTAAATTAATCTTCTGCAATCCACTCGCGGAAGTCCTTGATTGTCCCGTTCGGACGCTGACCGATGCCCATGTCGTCCTCGGCGAAACCAAGTATTACAATAAACTGCCAAAAACGTTTTTTAAGTTAACCTCTAACCCTAAAAGCGGCGAAAATAATACTTGTTCTTTGTGGTATGCGCCGGCAAGATACCAACTCTGCTCACCGGAAGTAAATACCTCGATTACTCCAAGATCAGGATCAACTATCCAATATTCTTTTACTCCGTAAGTAAGATACATTTTGCTTTTTTCGACCCGGTCGCGACTAGCAGTAGAAGGAGAGAGTATTTCAATAACTAAATCGGGTGCGCCAGCAACGTGCTGCTCTTTTATTATGTCAATGCGTTCTTTAGAAATAAAGAATATATCCGGTTGAGGTTTTTCATTTTCGTTTAGTAACACATCAGTGGGGGCATATAATAATTCACCCATACTATTATCGTCAATAAAATTTCCTAAATATTTTATCAATCTTCGGCTTATACGTTGATGAATAGTTTTAGGTGCCGGAACCAAAAGCAATTCACCCCCGATTAGTTCATACTGATTATCATTATTTATTTTTAGGTAATCTTGGTAGGTATATTGTTTATTGGAGGTTTCAATTTGCATGTATTTACCCCCTTTCCTCTTAAGCAACTATAACAAATATTAATCTATTTGAGAATAGATACGCATTTCTGTTTATATTTTACCATATTACCACTTGTTTTTTGAGTACAGGTTTATTTTTCCTGCCTCGTTATCAATTAGGTAAGTTTTCGGTCATTCTTCCAAAGCAGGACGTTGAATGCGACCACTAATCTGTTCATCGATAAGGTCCAACCACCGGCTAATTTATGGTGGTTGGACCTTTTTCACGTTGGACCGGACGCTTTTTAACAATCCGGTGCTGTGGGAGCCAACGTCTTAACGGCTACGGTGGCTTCCCTGGCCACCCTGGCGGCGCTCCAGGCGTTTAACCGGCTTTCGCGCCTTTTAACAACATCGAATAATACCTGATGAGGAACTGGCGCAGGAAATTTTGACAATGCCTTCTTGTTTACAAGGCCTTGAATTGCTGATATTTTCCGGGCCGCGCAACAATTCGGCCTCCACTTCGTCCCCGGCTTGATACCCCGTGGTCCCGATGGGCGCAATAAACAAGGCGTCGGCTTCCACCAGCAGACTTGGAATGCTTTTGTCATACCCCAGGGACGAAGCTGTGTAGCCATCGTCTTGTTTCATTAAAGCCAGCCAGGTATAGACTTCAATATCAGGATTCTTTTGCAGCGGTTTTTCCAGCCTGACCTTGATTTTGGGCCGTTCGGGGACGGCCAGGCCATAATAGTGATGCACCAGGCCGATTACGCACCAATCCATGGCCAGAAAAGTGGCAATAACCGGTCCCGGCACATTGATTACGGGTTTCCCTTCGATAATGGCAATAGCCACCGGCCGTCCGGGGATCATTTTGATGCCGTGCCGGAAGAACGAAGCCCGTTTTTGCAGTAAGCGGGCGTTAAAGTCTTCCTCTCCCTTGGAAGAACCGCCGTTGATTAAAATGATGTCCCCCGCGACCAGGGCCATATCCAAAGCTTGCTCCAGTTCGGCGGGGTTGTCCTTGATGATGGGATAGCAAACCGGTTCCGCCTCCCATTGCTGCAGGAATGCCGAAACCATCAAGCCGTTGGACTCGACGTTTTGGCCGCGTTCCGGTTTAATGCCGGCGGCAACAAGCTCATTGCCGGTGGGCATATACACAACCTTCGGCCTTTTGATGACTTCCAGTTGATAAATACCGCCCAAAGCCAGCGCGGCCAGATGTACCGGCGTCAAGCGGACGTTCGCTTTTACCAGCAGGTCCCCTTTTTTAACCAGGCTGCCTTCATTGCGGATACAACTCCCTTTGAGAAATGAAAACCCATCCGCAAAACACAACCGGCCGTCGTCGGTATAAAAAATATTCTCCACCGGGATGACGGTATCGAAATGATCGGGAAAATCATCGCCGGTATCCGCCCGGATAAATTCCCGGCCCTTGACCCAACCGGAGGTATCGGGCAATCCATTAATAAAATCCGCGGAACGTACGGCAATACCATCGGACCGCGAGGAACGGCATACCGGCAGTGTATTTCGGGAATACACGTTTTGCGTGGTGACGCGTCCCAATGCTTTCCGGACCGGTATCAATTCCGTTTCAGTCTTTAAAGGCCAGTGCCCGGCCAATAACTCCAATGCTTCCGCCCTGGTAACCGCAAGGTTTTGGTTAAAATCCATCGGCTGACTTACCTCCTATCTTTTTCCCCGGATTATTTACCCGATGATTTCTTTCACCTGTTCATCAGTCAATTCTGTTTTAAAGAAATGACTGTAAAAATATTTGATCTCTTTGGACAACATTTCATAAGACATAATTTCAGGATAGAGTTTGTTAACGGTCCACATAATGGTAAGCGGTTGTTCCACCGTGCGGTTTCCCCAGGTATGGGCAACGGTGGGAATCATATAAATTGCATCATTATTAACGGCGGCAACATCCTTTAGTCTCGCTTCGCCTTTGATTTCTTCAGCCATGTTTTTATCGGTGGTAAACATAATGTCCGGATTCCAGGCCAATAAATCTTCCACGGTATATTCATAACTTTCAGCGTCACGGCCATTGTCGGTTACACTCTTTCCTCCAGCGGAAGCAATCCACCATTCGGCAATAATGTGCGGCTGGGTATAGGAAGTAATATTTCCGTAAAGAACTTTTTTCGTTTCCGCCTCCGGAATACCGGCGGTCAGTTTTTCAGCATAGGCGACTTTTTCATCAAAGTATTTTAAATAGTCGTCTGCAACATCCGGTTTTCCAAAGACTTCCCCTAAAAGGCCGATGCATTTTTCTACATCCGATAACTCCGACCATTTCAGGAAAGTAACCGTTAATCCCTTTTCTTCAAGTAGCGTTGCTGTTTCTTTGGTCATGACAATACACAAATCCGGCTTGGCGGCAAGTACTTCCTCAATTTGAACCTCTCTGTTGGCATTTTCGAAAACCGGACCGTTTGCTATCTGGGGCGCGAATACATATTGGTATTTCCACTTATCCGTTTTGGTAAAACTGGCGGACATTTGATTGATGATTTTATTCCCTTCCCCGAACAGTTCGACAAAAGTATTAATTACTCCAATAGCGCCAAAGGTGGCCACACTATTAATTTCCGCCGGCAGTGTTACTGTTCTTCCCGCCATATCCACTACCGTTCTTTCAGTAGCCGCCGGGATATTTGTGGTTGAGGGGGTGTTGGGTTCGCTTTGCCCGCAGCCGCCCAATACCAGCATTAACATTAATGCCGCTAATATCACTGCCGCCAAATTCTTTCTGTTCATTTTCATTACCTCCACTTTTGTATTAATGGAATACAAACTTTTGCTGTGTTGTTGCCCGGTAAAACCGCTTCGGTTACGCAAACCGGTGTCTGGTAGAGATCTGTTAAATTTTCCGTGATCACAATTTCATAAGGGTTCCCTTGTTTTATAATCAGGCCGTCACGCATTAAAGCAACATGATTGCAAGCCAGAAAAGCATGGTCGGGAAAGTGTGAAGTCATGAGAATGGAATATCCGTCCATAGCCAGTTTATTGATCATTTGTAGAATCCTGACCTGATTACTAAAGTCAAGGTTTGCTGTCGGTTCATCCATTACCAATATTTTTGCCTGCTGAGCGATGGCTCTCGCCAGGAGAACCATTTGCCGTTCCCCGCCGCTTATTTGGTTAAATTGTTTATCAGTCAGATACTCAATTCCCAATTGGGCGATGGCAAAGTCGCAAATATCCCGGTCCTTTTTCCCGGGACTCGCGCCAAAACTCAAATGCGCCGTTCTTCCCATCATCACTATTTCCCTGGCGACATATGGAAATGCCATGGAAGATGCCTGGGGCACATAGGCCATGAGCTTCGCTCTTTTCCTGGCTTTTGTTTTTGTGATATCAATCCCGTCAATGCGGATTGTACCTTTTTGAGGTTTGTTGATTGCCAGTAGACAGCGCAGCAGGGTTGTTTTCCCAGTTCCATTGGGTCCCAGCAGGCAAAAGATATCTCCCTGGCCGATGGAAAAGGAAATGTCTCTTAAAATAACCTTGTCCGCATGATAATGGAATTTCAGGTTCAGAACCTCTAACATTAGCTATTCCAACCTTTTTTAATCCTGCTGAGCAGTACTACAAATACCGGAGTTCCCACCAGGGCCGTTAATACGCCAAGGGGGAGTTCAATGGCATTCATGCCGCGGATCAAGTTGTCTATCCCCAGAAGAAACAGACCTCCGATCAGGAAAGACAGCGCAATAATTTTGCTGTAGTTTGCCCCTGTAATCATACGGGCTAAATGGGGAACAACCATTCCGATCCAGCCGATAATCCCGCAAATGCTTACTGAAGATACCGTCATCAAGGTGGAACAGGCAATTACAGTCAGCTTTAGCCGGGTAACATTTACCCCCATTGTCTGCGCCTCATCTTCTCCTGCCGCCAGGGCATCAATCTGATGGCGAAAAATGAACAGGACGAGCATGGACAGGATGAGAACCGGCAAAAATATCAATACATCCTGGTTTGTTCCCCGGTTTAAACTCCCCATGAGCCAGAAGGTAATGGAAGGCAACTCGTTATCCGTATCCGCTAAAGTTTTGACAATGGATAATAGCGCTTGAAAAAAAGCTCCTACTACAACACCGGCCAAAACCAAAACTGTAATTGAATGACCGGCAAAAATGCTTGAAATTAAATAAGCGGCTGTTACGGCAATGACCCCGAAAAAAAACGCCATTCCTTGGATCTCGATCCAATTTGCATTATTAATCATTGCCAGGGCGGCGCCGAATCCGGCCCCGGCGGAAACACCCAAAATATCCGGAGAAACCATGGGATTCTTAAACATTGTCTGATATGACGCGCCGGAAACCGACAAAGCTCCGCCTACTAAAATTGCCAGGACTATTCTGGGGAGACGCACCTCCAAAACTACTGTAGCCAGAGTCTGGTCCCAGTATTGTTCGATGTTTGTAAAACTTGATAAAATAATATCCACAGTCGTTTTTAATGCTATTGGGTACCGCCCAATCAGGAAAGAAGCAAAGAATAACAGGATTAATGCCGCGACAAGAATACATATTTTTAGTTTGAAATAATCCCCTTTAACCATGCTGTTTCCTTTACGTCAAAGTTTTTATTACTATTCGATCGGCGGACTTGCCAAAGAAGTGGTAACCTGAGCCGGCTTCGGCCAGAAGGTCCAACAACGCATCGGGATTGGTTACTGAAATGCCGCCGATGATATTTGCTCCGCGTTTAAAAAAGGCGTCCGGCAATACGCTGGCCGTAGGCCCCACGATAACGATATGCGCGCCGGGTTTGGCCATGCTTAGCAAGCCGTCCAGGGTGTCATTGATTAAAGTGGTGCCGGTAATCACCAATACATCGGCCCGGGGCACAAACTCCACAGCCCGGCTTCCGTGAACATAAAAAGGCATTTCGTCCTGCTTCAAGGTGGAAGGATCCATCTCCAAAATCGTAAAATGCTTTTCACGCATTTTAAGCTTTTTGATAAATGGAACCAGGGCGCCGACGACAACCACGTCAGCGTCCTCCGGGATCTCTACCACATCAAGGGCATCAACATTATTTTGGATTTCATAATGCTGCGGCGGATTCTTTTGCCAGCAGGTTTGAGAAAGAGCGTTCAATACAGCGATACCGATGGCTTTACGCAAAAAGTTTCCTGTATACATCGCCTCCAGCAGTTCTGTCACCGGTGTTCCTTTTAACCGGCCGGAACTCGGCATGGCTTTGGCGGAACTGGGGCAGCATACCGCTTCGGGAATTGTTTTGATCGGCGTAAAACAAATTCCGCCTGCGCCATTGCTAAGCTTGACCCCTGTAAAAAACAACCCGATAACCAGCCGCTCCAAAGTGATTTGGTTGATTTCATCACCCAATGCGGTATGAATATGCGCGTGTGTTTCCCGCAAAATGGCTCCCGGCGTGTAATCCAACGCAGACATGTCTTTCTCACCTTTCTGTTTATTTATTAATTTTCAACTTTATAATTAAAATTTGCGAATGATATAAGGTTCCATGCACGACTTGAAAGATTCCGTCAAATCCGGAGCATTTGCCAAATGATACGCCAGTTGTGCGCTGCATACCCTTGCGGATGAAATATAGTTGATGCCGCAGTCAATTAAAAAGTCTGGAATAATTCCGGCACTGGGGCCATACATGCCAATTACCCTGGCTTTTTGGGAAAACTTGATTAGCTCCTGAAAAGTGCCGTTAACTAAAGTGCATCCGGTGATCATCACTACATCAGATCCGGCCAGTATTCTTTCATTGTCTGTTGCGGAGTGAAAGATGATCTTTTCGGGGCCGTATTCAATTTCTTCTCCTATGGTGAGTGTGTTCAACAAATGCCTGGGCCTCATATCGCTGATATGCAGTTCCTTGCATTTCCCGTATATTTTGGCGGCGACTCCGCCATATCCCACGATCGTTACCACGTCTTCAGGTTCAATAAAATCAAAGCTTTCGTTATTAGTAACTGATTTTGCAACTGAAACGCTTCTGTCTTGCTCCAGGTAATTGTTAATTAAAGGTTGTGAAAGAGCATTTAACGCGGCCAGACAAATTGACCTCATTTGGATTTCCCGTCTGGACAAAAGATACTCGATAAACTCAGGCAAGCTTTTACCGACGTATGGCTGAAGCCGGATAAACTGCTCCATGTTATCGACCGGACCATAAACCGCATGGTCGGCGGTAAAGTTAAATGCCAGGCCCACTTGATTTTCTTCGGTAACAATATAATTCCATTTATTCCTAAAACCAATTTTTTTGAGGTGGCCAAGCTCCTTTTTTATATCCGCGTATCGTTTTTGTATTTGCAGGTAGGCGTTTTCCAGTTTGGTATTAAATTCACTCATCAGCAACTACTCCATAAAAATTTATTTAAAAAAATGAATTATACTCCTCGTCGCTAAGGTCGTAGCTATAGAAAGTTTTAAAAAACTCTTTTGTTTCTTTCTTTAAGTCTATATCCTTCGTATACTCCGGATAAAGCTTGGTTGCCAGCCACATGAAACCCAAAGGGGATTCGGGAGAGGGCCTGTCCCACCAGAAAGCGCCGATGGGGACCTGGTACACCCGGTCGTTCTTAAGCGCGTCCAGATCACTTATTCTGGGATCGTTTCTAATTTCCATTAAAGCATTTTCGCTCTTTTGCAGAATAATGATATCCGGATTCCAGGTCATGATCTGTTCGACGCTGACTTCCTTGCTCTCCGAAATCTCCGCGGCGGCGTTTAATCCTCCGGATGCGGTAATCAGGCTGTCTCCCCAGACGCCCGTTCCATGGACCGTCGCCAGGCCCTTATTGGCGTATCCATAAAGGACGCTCTTTTTTTCATTTTCCGGCACCTTGGAGACCAGTTCATTGATGTAGGCCAGCTTTTCGTCCCAGTATTTAACCAGTTGCTCCGCTTT
This sequence comes from Bacillota bacterium, assembly GCA_023439185.1. Lineage (GTDB taxonomy): Bacteria > Bacillota > Desulfotomaculia > Desulfotomaculales > Desulfallaceae > BRH-c8a. The sequence goes on from JAEXOR010000045.1 coordinate 47,719, forward strand.
GGCCTCGTTTCCCAGGAGGGTGCCCATCTGTAAAAATTCGTTCTTGAGGGTGTCGATACCGGCCCAGCCGATAAGCATCGTAAAGGTCGGAAAACCCGCTTCTTCAATCAATTGATTGCCTTTTTTCGATGTAATGCCGACCAGGACGATGTCCGGATCCGCTTTGATTATTTCTTCAATATTTACGTTGTCGAAAGTGCCCGGGTTGACAATATCCTTATACTTCGGGAACATTTTCAGCAACTGCGGGAAAGCGTTCATCGGCGCCTGGGCGACGATCTTATCACCGGAACCGAGAATCGTGACCTCCTGGGCGGTTCCCCCCTGACAGGTAATGGCGATCCGGTTTATCTTTTCCGGTACGGTTACCGCTCTGCCGTTTGCGTCAACCACCTGCTTGGCCGCCCCGGCCTGAACCGGTTCTGCTGTGGAGCCGGATTCTTGCACCGTTGTGTTTCCGTTGTTTGTCTGTCCGCAGCCCGCGCCGGTTAAAATAAGCATAATCAATAATAAAACCGCAAGACTCTTTCTGATGTTAACCATTTTGACTCCTCCTGTTTTGTTTTTTATGAGTGTTTATTTACTTTTGCCGTGACAGGCAATTTGAGGCTTTTACGCGCCAAGCAGCGGAACGCAGGTCTTGATCCGGTCCCCTTTTTCCCCCAGCGTGCTGGTGATTTTCACGGTTACCCCGTAAGCGGTCTTTAAATTCTTTTCTGAAACCACCTCGTCGGCTGTGCCGATCATCAAAGCGCTGTCTTTGCTCAGCAGGGCGACTTTATTGGAACAGAGGAATGCGTGATCGGGGAAATGGGAAGTCATGATGATCCCGAATCCGCTCGCCGCCAGCCGCTTGATTTGCTCCAGCACCCGCATTTGATTGCCGAAATCCAAATTGGCTGTGGGCTCGTCCATCACAAGTATTTCCGGGCTTTGGGCCAGGGCCCGCGCAATTAAGACCATCTGCCTCTCTCCGCCGCTAATTTCCGTATAGATCTCATCTTTTAGGAAGGCAGCGCCTATGTTTTCCAAAGCTTCCCGGGCCGCGTTTTCATCTTCCCTGGAAGGCATGGCGAACCTGCCCATGTGGGCGGTTCTTCCCATCATTACCACATCCAGGACCCGGTACGGGAACGGGGGTTCATGGGCCTGCGGTACATATCCGATGGCCCGGGCCAGATTTTTTTGCTTCCATAACCGGATGTCCTTTTCATTAAGCAGGACTTGTCCGCCCTGTAAGGTAAGAAACCCGAGGATTGATTTAAATAAGGTTGTTTTTCCCACTCCGTTTGGACCCAGCAGACAAAGAACCTCTCCGGAACACAGGGACAGCGAGATATTGTGCAGCACCCGTTTTTTCCCATACCCGCAAGCAACATTTTTTAACTCCAGCTTCATACCCAGCCCTTCTTTCTTTTCATCAGCAAATAGATGAAAAACGGAGCGCCTATAATGGCGGTCAGTATTCCCAGCGGTATTTCCATTGTAAACAGACAGCGGGCTACATTGTCGACGATGAGCAGAAATATGCTGCCAAGTAAAAAAGACGCGGGAATAAGTATTTTATAGTTCGGACCGGCGATCATCCTGGCCAGATGCGGGATTACCAGGCCGACCCAGCCCACTATTCCGGCCACGGACACCGCCGCCGCCGTCAACAGGGTGGCCGAGGTAATCACAACCAGCCTCATTTTCGCTGTTTCGATCCCCATTGAACGGGCTTCTTCTTCACCGAACACCATTACATTTAACTTCCAGCGCAAGAGGATCAACGGTATGATACCAATCAGCAAAGGCGGTAAAATCATTTTTACATCGTTTATATTGGCTGCGGATAGCCTGCCCATCAGCCAGTAGGTAATCTCGGGTAGTTTGCTGTCCGTATCGGCAACATATTTGATCAGTGCGATAAAAGCTGAAAAGAGCGCGGATACAACCATGCCCGTAAGCACTAAAATCAGTATGGCATCTTTACCCCTGCTTACGGCGGCACTGATAAAGTAAGATAACAGTACGGCGATGATCCCGAAAATGAAAGCATTGGCTTGTACCGCCACGGCGCTGAAAGAAAACAATATGCCTATCGCCGCGCCAAAACCGGCGCCCGCCGAAGCGCCGAGAATATCCGGCGATACCATGGGGTTTTTAAACAAGCCCTGGTAGGCGGCCCCCGATACAGCCAGCGCTCCGCCAACCAATATGGCCGTGAGGACTCTGGGAATCCTTACTTTAAATAAAACAGATTCAACCATCGGCGGGTAATTTGACTGGTTTCCCGTGATTTTACAGTAAAATAAGTTAATGATGTCGGGCACGGATATTCCATAGCGTCCCAAGGTAAAGGAAATCAGTAACACAAACAATAACAGGAGAAGCAGGACGGACATAATTTTGCTTTCTTGGGTTTTAAAAAAAATGATCATTACCTCCAGGCTGTAATGTTTAGAAGTTCGGCTTGCTTTTAAACCGTGCTGCAATATAAAAAGGCTTGCGCCTGGAAAATTACAGACGAAAGCCTTTTGGCCAACGTGCGACTCCTTTCCAAAACACGGGAGGCGGCAGAATTTCTCCTGCTGCCCGTGAGCTGATGCTCAGGCTATATTGCCATAGACATTCCGTAGGCAGTATAGCTCGGAGTATATTTCTGATTTTGTTGCTCTGCTTATGTTTTACTGCTATTAATAAGCACAATCAACTGATTCATTATAGCATTGCTTTTATCCGGAAGTAAATAGGTTGTATTTATTATTATTAGTTTGTGTTTATTTATATCTAGCCGCGCAAGTGCTATAAACTACTATTTGTTATGTTATGTTTTTTTTCGTCTGCCAAACCCGATCAGCCGAGCCCTGGTGTTGGGTTATGACGGGGATAACATGGCAATCCATGAAGAAGATTTTTAATACAAAAGACACCCTTTCCTCCAGGGTGCCTTTTGCAATGCCAAAAAAATTTTGTATTAGCTTGCTTTGGTATCGGAGTTCTTTTCTCTGTTACTGAGGATTACATAGATTACCAGGGCCAACAGGGCTGGAAAAGCGGCAATCAGGTACATCTGGGAGTAGTCCGTCAGTTTGGAAACAAAACCCCACAGCGTGGCCCCGATACCGATGCCCAGGTCAAAGGATGAATAAAAGGTGGCGTTGGCCGCCCCGCGCCGGTTGGGTGGTACATCGCGCACTACCAGCGCCTGCATGCCGGGCTGCACTGAGCCGAAGCCCAGCCCGTAAATAGCGCCGGCCAGCAAGAACATCCACAACGCCTGGGCCTGGGACAGCACCAGCATGGCGGCGGCGATGCAGATAATACCAGGAATAATCACTACGTTAAAACCCCTGCGGTCAATCAGCATCCCGGACAACGGGCGGATGACGGTCAGAAATACGGCGTATACGGTGAAAAAAACGCCGATGTTGGCGATACCCTTTTGAGCTCCGTACAGGGCGATAAAGGAAACCACCGCCCCGTAAGTGGTGGTTATAAAAAACATCACCAGCGACGGGCGCAAGGCGGACCGCTCGTATAAAGCTCCACGTTGACCAGCCCCGGCGATTTTTTCATAACGGATTACCGAGCCCAAAAAAAAGGTGGCTAGTCCGAAGGCGGCGGAAATGACAAAAAGGGTGGTAAAATCGAAGTTGCCGATGACATAAAGACCCGCCGCCGGGGCGACGGCCATGGACAGGGTGGCCGCCAGGCCGTAATACCCCATTCCTTCTCCCAGTCTCTGTTTGGGAATCATGTCGCTGGCAATGGTGCCGCCGGCGGTACTGGCCGCGCCCCAGCCAAAGCCGTGAATGAAGCGGATGCCCAACAGTACGGCCACGGTGGGCGCCCAGTTATAGGCCAGGGATGAGAGCAGAAAAATCGCCAGGCCCGCCAGGTAAACTACTTTCCGGCCGTAAACATCCAGCGCCAGGCCGGCAAATGGTCTGATTAATACCGCCGAGACAGTGAACACGCCGATTACCAGCCCGGCCATGGCCGCGTCTCCGCCCAGATGCTCCACGTAAACGGGCAGGGTGGGCATCAGCATTTGGAAACCAAGAAAAATGGTCAGGTTGGCCAGGCACACCAGTATAAAATCTCTGGTCCATAAGGGAAGCTTTTGGCCGGCCGATATTGTTTTTTCCGTCACGGTTTACCTCCGGTTATAAGTTTGTAATCATTTGTTCATCAGGTTTTCCCAGGCGTTAATAATAACTATAATACTATCAGTTAATATCTTTTTAGCAAATAGGCACTTTATTGTGCTATAGTACCTTAATAGATACTCAAAACATCCAATCCGGATTTGCCAGCAGGCTCAACTGCCGGCTGATATCCAATAGTTGAGTTGAGCCTGTTGAAATACGCGCGTCCGGTGGTAAAAAATAAATAAATTGCGCAAAATACCAGTGAAAATGAACGCCGCCATCCCGGGTGGCATAAGTATGATTACTACAGGTGGGGGCTGGCCGGCATGAACGACGGGGCGAAGCGCACCCTTGCACAATTGGCCCGGCTGTACGGCATTGCAGCCGCGTACCGGGATTCCACCGGTCGCCTCCGGCAGGCGTCGTCGCACGCGCTGCTGGCTGTTTTGGGCGCTCTGGGCGCGCCGGTTTCCAGCGGCGCGGATTTGCCTGATGCGTTGCACCGGCGCAGGCTGGAGCTCTGGCGTCGCCGCTGCGACCCGGTGGCGGTCTGCCGGGCGGGAGAAAGGTCCGCCTTGGAATTGCGTCTGGAAGCAGGACGGTGTACCGGTCAAATAATTTGCCGCCTGGAAGCTGAAAATGACGAGCCGCTGCAGTGGATTTGCGAACCGGCCCGTCTGCCGGTAATAAAAACTGAAACTATCGACGGGGAGGAATATACCGCCCGGCGGCTGACCCTGCCCGGCTCCCTGCCGCCGGGCTATCACCGGCTGGTGCTCCGGTTTGCCGACGGCGGCTGTGAAACCAAGGTAATATCGGCGCCGGCCCGGGTGCATACTTTTCCCATCGGCAGTGGGCGGTTATGGGGTGTATTTGCGCCCCTTTATGCTCTTCATTCCGGGGGAAGCTGGGCCGCCGGCAGTGTCACCGACCTGGAGGCGCTAAACAACTGGGTCGGTTCACTGGGGGGGAAAATAACCGGTACTCTGCCGTTATTGGCCGCTTACCTGGAAGAACCCTTCGAGCCCAGCCCTTACTCGCCCGTCAGCCGGCTGTTCTGGAACGAGTTTTACCTGGACGCGGCCCTGATTCCGGAGTTGGAAAATTGCCCGCCGGCCAGGGAGTTATTAAATTCCCGGACTTTTCGGGCTGAAATTGAAACCCTGCGCCGGGCGTCCCTGGTGGATTACCGCCGGGGCATGGCTGTTAAGCGTAAGATCCTGGAACTGTTGGCGCGTTGCTGTTACGCGGGGCAGTCCGTCAGGCTTGACGAATTGTACCGCTGGGCGGCCCAAAACCCCGCCGCGGGGGAATACGCCCGCTTCCGGGCCGCGGTAAGCCGGCAGGGCCGCACCTGGAAAAGCTGGCCAAAACGCATGCAAAACGGGGATTTGCAGCGGGGAGACTATGATCCGGATACGGAGCGTTACCACCTTTACGTGCAGTGGGTGGCGCACCGGCAGTTCGGTGAACTGGCGGCGCGGTCCCGGGCTAACGGCCCGGGACTATACCTTGATTTTCCCCTGGGCGTCCACGGGGGCGGGTACGATGTGTGGCGCGGGCAAGAGCTGTTTGCCGTCGGGATGGACTGCGGAGCGCCGCCCGACCGGCTCAACGCCGGAGGCCAGAATTGGGAGTTTCCGCCCCTGCGACCCGACAAACTGCGGGAGCAGGGCTACCGTTACTATATTGAATGCCTGCGCCACCACATGCGGCACGCCGGCGTACTGCGCCTGGACCATGTGGCTGGCCTGCACCGGCTGTTTTGGATTCCCGCGGGCTGGCCGGCGAACGAAGGCGTTTACGTGCATTACCCGCACGAGGAGTTTTACGCCATACTGGCGCTGGAATCCCGGCGTCACCGGACCGTACTGGTGGGCGAGGATTTGGGTACCGTCCCCGGCAGCGTCCGGGCCGCCATGTCCCGGCACGGGCTCAAGGGCATGTATGTGCTGCCTTTCGAGTCCAAAAGTCCGTTCCGCAAGGGTTTGCACTCCGTGCCCGCCGGGTCCCTGGCCTGCCTGAATACGCACGATATGCCGCCTTTCGCATCCTTCTGGCGCGACAGCGAACCCGCCGACCGTACGGCCCTGGCCGGGTTCCTGCGCCGCCGGGGCTTTTTAAAAACCAGGATGGGGAGCGTCCAGGCAGTGCTCAAAGCCTGCTACAGGTACCTGGCTGCAAGCCGGGCGGGTATAGTGCTGGTCAACCTGGAGGATTTGTGGCTGGAGACGGCCCCCCAGAATATTCCCGGCACCGGCCGGGAAAAGCCCAACTGGCGGCGCAAGGCTCGCCGCAGCATCGAAGATTTGCACCGGCTGCCGGGCATACTGAAGACGCTGAAAGAAATCGACAGGCTCAGGAAACAAAAACGGCCTTTCCAGTAAGCTGCAAATAGAAAAGCGATTTGCCGGTGGGCAAAGGAGGATACAACTCTTTGGAGCGTTATCTGTGCATACATGGCCACTTTTACCAGCCGCCGCGGGAAAACCCGTGGCTGGAAGCAGTGGAACTGCAGGATTCAGCCCATCCCTACCATGACTGGAACGAGCGGATCACCGCCGAGTGCTACGCGCCCAACACCGCCGCGCGCATCCTGAATGAGGAAGGCTTAATCAGGGATATTGTCAACAATTACAGCAAAATAAGCTATAATTTCGGCCCCACACTGCTGGACTGGCTGGAATCAAACGACCCGGAAGTATACCGGGCGGTGATTGAATCGGATCGGGAAAGCATGAATCGTTTTTCCGGGCACGGTTCTGCCTTCGCCCAAGCCTACAACCATATGATCATGCCCCTGGCCAATCGGCATGATAAATACACTCAGGTATACTGGGGCATCAGGGACTTCGAAACCAGGTTCGGCCGCCAGCCGGCGGGCATGTGGCTGCCGGAAACCGCCGTGGACCTGGAGACGCTGGATATCATGGCCGAACTGGAGATTAAATTCACCGTCCTGACCCAGTACCAGGCCCGGCGGGTGCGTCCGCTTACAGGCGGCCACTGGCATGAGATCGGCCCCGGAGGCATCGACCCCACCATGTGCTACCGTCTTAATTTGCCGGACTCCGGCCGGTCCATCAATATTTTCTTTTACAACGGCCCCATCTCCCAGGCCGTGGCTTTTGAAAAACTGCTTGACAACGGCGACCGTTTTGCGCACCGGCTGATGGGCGGTTTTCATGACCACCCGGGCCGGCCGCAATTGGTCAACATTGCCACCGACGGCGAGACATACGGCCATCATCACCGGCATGGTCAAATGGCGCTGGCCTACGCCTTGCAATATATCGAATCCCATAAACTGGCGCGTATAACCAATTACAGCGAGTTCATGGCTCTGCACCCGCCCACCCACGAGGTGGAGATCCGGGAAAACACATCCTGGAGCTGCGCCCACGGGGTGGACCGTTGGCAGAGGGACTGCGGCTGCGGCACCGGTCTGCATGCCGGCTGGAACCAGGCCTGGCGCTCGCCGCTGCGTAAATCGCTGGACTGGCTGCGGGATACCCTGGCGCCCGAATACGAGAAACTGGCCGTACGGTTTTTAAAAGACCCCTGGCAGGCGCGCAACGAATATATCGACGTGGTGTTGGACCGCTCCCCGGAAAGTCTGGACCGGTTTTTGGAAGCCCAGGCCGTCCGGCCGCTGAACGAAAATGAGATTGTCATCACCCTCAAGCTGCTGGAGATGCAGCGCCACGCCATGCTGATGTACACCAGTTGCGGCTGGTTTTTCGACGACATTTCGGGTATCGAAACAGTCCAGGTGCTCCAGTACGCCGGACGCGTGATCCAGTTGGCCCGGGACCTGTTTGACTTCGACCCGGAAACGCCTTTTTTGGCCATACTGGAAGAGGCCTGCAGTAATAAACCCGGGTGCGAAAGCGGAGCCCGGATTTACAGGGAGCAGGTCACCCCGTCCATGGTGGGCCTGTCCAAGGTGGGAGCCCATTACGCCATCAGCTCATTATTCAACAACTACGGCCAAGACAGCACCATCTTTTGCCACACGGTGGATCGTGTAACCAGCCGGCTGTTTGAAGCGGGCAATTCAAAACTGGTGGTGGGGCAGGCCCTGGTGTCGTCGAACATCACCCTGGAGTCCACCATCATCAGCTACGGGGTGATTTATTTCGGGTATCACAATGTCAGCGGCGGCGTCAGGGAATCTGCGGACAAAGATGAGTATAAGTCCATGGAACGGCGGGTCGGCGAAACCTTTAACCGGGCTGATTTTCCCGGTGTGATCAATCTGCTGAACCAGTTCTTTAAAGAGGGCATGATTTTTTCCCTGAAGCATCTTTTCCGGGATCAACAGCGCGATATTCTGAACCGGATCCTGGACTCCACCCTGGCGGAACTGGAGGAGGATTACAGGAAAATATACGAACGCCATGCTTCATTGATGCTGTTCCTGAAGGATTTGACCATCCCACTGCCCCAGGCCATGATTTGCGCGGCCGACTTCTACCTGAACACCGCCATTCGCCATACATTTGCCCGGGACGTGCTGAACCAGGATAAAATAAACAACCTTTTAAAAGAAGCGGAAGCTCTGGGTATTAAACTGGAAAAGGAGGGTCTAAGCTATGTGCTGTCAAAAGCCATGGTCAGGGCGGCAGTGGATTTGCAAGCCGATCCCGATGATTTAACCAGGCTGGAAGAACTGCTGGCCATGACCGGCTTGGTCCGGTCGCTGCCTTTTTTCGTAGATTTGTGGAAAGTGCAGAATATTTACTACCGCCTGATGCAAAGCGTGTACCCGGATTACCGGCATAAAGCCGGCCAGGGCGATCAAAACGCCCGCGTTTGGGTGGGTCGGTTTGACGCCCTGGGTAAAAAACTGCAGATTGCGCGGGATTCCTAAAGGACTGCTTTTTTGAATTCCTCGATGCCGATCCGTTCGATGAACCTGGCGGTGCGTTCCCGTTTGTTGGCGTTGGCGGCATAATAATCAAAACACTTTTTGGCCAGGGCCACCACTTCATCGCTGCTCAGTTCCTCGGCTATCACATCGCCTATCCTGGGTTTCCGCCCGGAATTACCGCCGAAGGAAACCGTCCAGCCCGACTTTTTACCGAAGACGCCAAAATCTCTGACCAGGCCTTCGGCGCAGTTGTTCGGGCAGCCCGAAACGCCTATCTTGGCCTTGGCCGGCAAATCCAAAGCGCCCACGAATAATTTCTCCAATTCACCGCCCAGTCCAAGGGAGTCCTGGATACCGAGTTTACATACCGCAGTGCCGGGGCAGGCCTGCACGTAATGTACACACAACTCCACCGCCGGGCCCACGTCCAGGCCCAGGTCTTCCCATACCCGGTCCACTGTTTCAGGCGCCATGCCCACCAGGGCCAGCCGGTGGCCCGAGGTAATCTTGATGATCGGTATTTCATATTTGCGGGCGGTATGGACAATGTTTTCCAATATATCGGGGGTAACCAATCCCATGGGTGTCCGGGGTACAATGGCAAAGGTCTTTTTGTCCCGCTGGATAAACGCGCCTTTAGGGGTTACAGTTTCGGACATTTTAACACTTCCTTTCCAAATATCGTGAACTGATAGAATTAGCTACGACAATTATGTTCAACATATTACGGCTTTTCCCTGCTTTGATATAATAATGATAAGAAAAACAAAAGAGTTGGTGATGCGCTGATGGACCTGAACGTCCGGCAGATGGCGGCGATACTGGAGGATGTGGATATGCCGTCGTCGGCTGAGTTTTTTTACCGCCTGGCCCGGTTTGTGGCTGTGTTGCGCAGTTTGGGTTTGAACACCGGTACGTCTGAATTGAATGACGCCGCCCGGGCGCTGGCCGTGGTGGATATGCTGGACAGGGAACAATTCCGTCTGGCCTTGCGGGCCACCATGGTTAAAAAACAACGGGATGCCAGGGTCTTCGATCTGGCCTTCGAGAGATTTTTCGCGCCCGATGAGGTGCAGGAACAGCTCCGCCGCCGGGAAGATGAAGCGGCCCGGGAACGTGAAATGGTTATGGAGCAGTCCCGGGCTGAAATCCGGGAGGGGGTGGCCCAAAGCGGCGGTGACTGGGCCGGGGGGGCCAACGAACATCTGAACCTTACTTCGGAACAACTGGAAACATACTCCCGGCTGCCGGAGGGCGAAAAGGACCGGATCCGTAACCTGCTGGAAAAATACCGGGGCAACCCGGTTAACGATCCGTCAGGCCTGATTGCCCAGGTGGTTGAAGCGTCGCTGGAGTACTGGCGTTATCATCTGAAACGGCGGGTAGCGGAAAACCATTCCCACCGCCGGGCGCCGGAGACGAATTTCAGCGGGGATCAGGTGGTTGACCGGGTAGTCCGCTCGGTGGCCCGGGACTTGGCGGAAGAGCCGGAGGAATCGCTGCTGGAAAAGGACATGCTGGCCATCAAGGAGCAGGAAATGCCCGCGGTGACGGTGCTATTGCGCAAAATGGCCCGGCGGCTGGCCACCGGCCTTTCCCGCCGTTATCGGGGCAGCCGTAAAAAGCAGTCCATCGACATCCGGCGCACCGTGCGGGGCAGTGTGCGGTATGGCGGACTTCCCTTGCGTCTGCATTACCGGGGCCGGCGGGTGCAAAAACCCCGACTGATTCTGGTGTGCGACGTGTCCGCCTCCATGGCGTCTTACGCCCGGTTGGTCATCCAGTTTGTGTACGGCCTTTCCGATGTGGTGCGGGATATCGAAACATTCATCTTTTCCGAGGACCTGGAGTGTATCACTCCTAAGTTGCGCCGGCGTAAGGGTTTTGCCGCCACCATGGCGGCGGTGATGGCGGAAAGCGCCCAGTGGGGCAGGACCACCAACCTGGCGGCAGCGCTGCGCACCCTGGTTGAGGACTACAACCAAATGTTGACCCGCAACAGTTATCTGATTATCGTCAGCGATACCAAAACCATGGAACCGGAAAACGCGCTAACGCTGGTGGGTTATATCAGACGGCGGGTAAAAGGGGTGCTGTGGCTGAATACGCTGCCCCGCAGTCAATGGCAGGGAGTGCGGACCGTGGGCTTATTCAAAGGGGGGGTGCGCATGCTGGAGAGCAATACCCTGGCCCAGTTGGAAAGATCAATGCGGATTATTTAACCCTTGGGAGCCGTTGTTAAAATTAACCATAAGCGTAATTAATACTGACCCCTGAAATATGACTCATCAATTTTTTGGTAGTCTGAAGAATCCGGCGTAAAATGCGAGTTGTTATGCAATAGTGGTGTGTTGCGTGGTAATTACGATAAAATTATGTTATAATAGTAATGATATGGTGTAGTGTTTGCTTGACTGGTGTGATTTGCTTGTTGTTTATTTGAACAAGGAGGTTGTAGATGGAAGATATTAAAGACATTGCTAAGGAAATTTTCCAGGCTATATTGCCCATTACTGTGCTGGTAGTTGTTTTTCAATTGATCCTATTTAAAGAACCGGGCTTAATGATTGCTCAGTTTATTATCGGTGTTTTGATGGTTAGTGTTGGTTTGGGGTTGTTTCTCCTTGGAGTAAAGGTGGGATTGCTGCCTTTGGGGGAAATAATCGGTTCGGAATTGCCGCAGCGCGGTTCTATCTGGCTGTTAATATTATTTGCTTTATTCCTTGGTGTTGCCATAGCGGTGGCCGAGCCAAATGTAAGGGTTTTAGCTTCTCAGATAGATATGACTTCGGGTGGCGAGGTATCAAAGAATATTTTAATTACTTTTGTTGCCCTTGGCGTAGGTGTTTTTTTAGCCATAGCCGTGGCCAGAGTGCTGCTTGGTATTCCCATAATCTATATTTTAATCACCGGATACCTTCTGCTATTTGTTTTATCCGCTTTTGTTCCCCCTCAGTTTTTGCCTATTTCCTTTGATTCCGGTGGGGTGGCGACGGGAGCCTTGACAGTTCCCTTCATCCTGGCTATAGGCGTTGGCCTGGCGTCTGTTCTGAGCGGTAAGAGTACTATGGGCGATAGTTTCGGCTATCTGGCCGTGGCAACAATCGGCCCGATTTTGGCCGTTATGCTTCTGGGGGTGATTTATGCGTGAGCGAGCTTGTAATATTTGAAGGGTATGGCCAGGTTTTAATTGAAGTAGCCACCGCTCTTTCGCCCCTTTTTATAATATTCTTATTTTTTCAGTTTTTATTTTTAAAACTGCCCCAGCAAAATGTAATTCAGATAGCAAGCGGAATGGTACTGGCTTTTATTGGGCTTTCCTTGTTCCTGCACGGAGTTCAGATTGGATTTTTCCCAACGGGCGGTTCTTTGGGTGAACAACTGGGCACAATGGGTAATAGCTTGCTAACAATACTGTTTGGTGTTATTATTGGTTTTGTTGCCACATTTGCGGAACCGCAGGTTAGGGTGCTTAACATTCAGGTGGAAAAGGTATCGGGCGGTTATGTGCCCCAAAAGGTTATGCTTTATACCCTTTCCATCGGAGTGGGGGTTGCCATAGGGTTGGCCATGGTCAGGGTGATTTATGGAATACCTTTGCTTTATTTTTTACTTCCCGGATATATTTTGGCTTTATTATTGACGAGGTATTCATCTTCCACCTTTGTTTCAGTGTCCTTTGACTCCGGCAGTGTGGCCACAGGCCCTATGACGGCAACGTTTATTTTGGCGCTGATGGTTGGCGTGGCTACGGGAATCGAAGGAAGAGACCCCCTGGTGGAGGGCTTCGGCATGATTGCTTTGGCAACCCTGGCCCCAATACTTGCTGTATTGACTCTGGGTATAATTTATGGCGGGAGGAATAATGATGATGAAGTTGAGTCATGATCATAAATTAATAATCACCATTATTAAAAAAGGCCGGGCGGAAAAGATAATAGAGGCCGCCAGAACCGCCGGCGCCCGGGGCGGAACAATTATGCACGGTCGCGGAGTCGGTGTTCACGAACACAAGAAAATTTTAGGCATCCCCATAGAACCGGAAAAGGAAATAGTATTAACTTTAATTCATGAGGACAAAGTGGATGTAGTGTTAAAAGCAATAGTTGAGGCAGGCAACCTCAATAAGCCCGGTACCGGTATCGGCTTTGTCCTGGATGTGGAAAAGGTCGTGGGGATTGTCGGCCTGGTTGAGCCCTTTCCGGAATGGAATGAAACTAAGGAATGACAATCAGGATAAAAGGGAATAAAAAAAACTGCTTGCGCATTCAAAAGCCCGCATTTGCGGGCTTTGAATTTAAGGTAAGGTACTTAAAGCCATCGTAGACACCGGCCAGTTAAACAAGTCCGGTACGGGGATCGGTTTCGTCATTGACGTCGATAAGGTTGTCGGTATGTCCACCTGCTGGAGCAGTTTGGAGAGGATATCGGGACGCCTTAATTTCACTCCGGCTTACTTTGGTGTTAACCACCCGGCAAATGGTTTGAGAATGATTTCCACGGGATCGTTAGGACTGGGCACCCGTAAACCCAGCGCCTGCGGTATGCTCAGGGCCATGCCAAAAAGCATCAATACCGAGAAGGCCGCCAGTTCCCGCCACATTCTTTTTTTGACCAGCCCGGGTACTTCAAGGGCTGCGATAACCAGAAAAGCCAGCACGACTAAAATAACCATTTTATCAATACCTCTAAGGAAGCCTTTTTTAGAAACATTAATCTTCCCGGGAAACCCTGTTTGTGGTCAGGCCGGTGCGCCGTATATGCACCTGAAGAGATATACGCACATCGGCGTCCGCGAACTCTTCATTCCAGCGGTCTTTCAAAGTATGCCACTGCCGGGGGTATTTTCTATGCCAGACATCGCCGAACCCGAATATATCCACCCCGTAATCCTGCTGGGCTTTTTCCAGAACGGCGCGGGATATCTGTTCGACCCTGCGGGTTAGTGATTTCTCTATGGCCGCGAAAATTTGGGGCTCGGTGATCTTTTCCTGGGATTGCTCTTCCCATAATTCCGCGTCCATGCTCATTTTAACGTCAAACCAGATGTTTTGCCCGTCATAGAACGGTTCCACCTCCGTCGTGGACCGGTAAATGCAAACAGAAAAATGATTATCCGGATCGGTGGGGGAGGGAAAGGTGATTTCCGCTTTTTTCATCCGGTCCGCCAGCCAGAGCAGGCCCGAGGCTTCCATCGTGTCCAGCCATCCCACCAGCCTGTCGTCGTTGAAGACCCCGGCGCCGGTGATGGTTATTTCGGCATGCGTCTGGGTCCCATGTTGCGGTTCGTTGTTGGCCTCGGGTATGTTTTCCTTCATTCCCGGCCCCTGGGGGGTTCCGGAGGCGGTAAGTTCCACCCGGGGCAGTACGGGGTTGATGCCTTTGCCGGCCAGCATCAGGCTAAAATCTTTTAACATCACCGGTACGCCCACCCCTGCCCTGATCATTGCCCCGATACCCTGAGCCGAAGTGGTTTCCAATTGGGAATGGCTGTTTAGTACCTCTTTGGCGTCGCCCCGGGCCACTAAGACCCATACTGTTTCTCTGGCCCCCGGTGAGCGGGTAAAAAAGTTGAACGCTTTACGAATACCTTCCCGGGCTATTTGCTCGCCAAAAACAAGGATTACGATATGGCCCCAATATAAATGCCTTGACACCTTGGTCTCCAGGAGTCTTATGGCATCGTAAACCGTCTCTCCGGTCTGGGAAATTACCCACAGATTGTTTTGCTGCGGGCCGCCGGCGCCGCTTTGTCCGCTTTCCCCGCCGCCAAAGGAACTGGGCCTGGCTATTTGCACGGTAAGCAGAATTTTCCCGTCGGGTGTGCTGTCAACTCCCGCCGCCAGCACTATGGCCAGCTCATTAATTTCCCGGCGGCTCCAGCAACCTTCCAGCGGTACGATTAGTCCCAATATCAACAGCAAACACACAAGCTTTTTTATCATCGGCCTTTAACCCCTTTGTTTCTAATCAAGGCTATGGCCAGCAGTGCCGCCGGGAAACCGAATTCGAAAGTGAATAACGCGTAAAAGGGCCAGTAATGGGCGATAAAATCAGACATTGCCAGCGTACTTGCCGACACGGTTATTGAAAGCGCCGCCAGAATCGCCCCCATGGGCAGCACCAGCGGGCGGTAGCTCTTAAGCCGCAGCAGTTGGGCGCTGCCCAGCACGATAATATAGTAAAAAAAGGAAACCTTAATCAGGCCTCCCGTTACCCACACCGCCACGATCAGCGGTTCCGGACGTTCAAAGAACGTGGCCAGGGAGATGACCCGGGCGACGTTCAGGATGGGATAATTCATATTGGCCAAACCGGGTCCGAACACGGTCAGGCCGATAGCAACCAATAAAAAGAATATCAGCCCCAGAAAAATGAAGGTGATGGCGACAATTTTTCCGGCCTGCCCCGGCCTGGCCAAGAAGGGAATGATCATGGCGAAGGCAATGATTTCGCCGTGCCAGGCCAGGGGGGCCAGCGAGCCCTTGAAAATTTCCGTTACGCTTGCCTCCAGCACGGGCTGCAGCCTGGTCAGGTCCATTTCGGGTATCACCAGCAAAAAAGTAATCACCAGTGATACCATGACCCAGGGGAAAAAAAACTGGTTGGTCCTGGTCAGCACTTCCAGACCCAGCTTGAGGATATAAGCACTGATGGTGATGCTGATTAGGACGATTGCAGTGATGGGGGTGCCGATTAGAAAGACATCCACCAGAAAGCTGCCGTATTCCATGACCATGATTGAAGTAATGTGCGTGAAATATAAAAGGTACAAAAGCCCCAGGGCTTTGCCGGGCCAGCGGCCTAAAATTTGCTCCAGGTATTGAATGAGCGTTTGACCCGGGTAAAGGGAGCCCAGCTTTACCGTGATCCAGGCGATGGGCAGCCCCAGCATGGTGGCCAGTAATGCTGACAGCCAGGCGTCATGTCCGGCCTGGGCGGCCATAATGGCCGGGGAGCCCAGCAAAGCGGTGGCGGAAACCAAAATCACATTCAGAAACACCGCCTGCCAGGCACTAATTTTGCTCCCTTCCAGCATCAGATTCACCATCCTTTGGGGCGGTGGTTCCGGGAGGCTCGGGCTTCATTCCGGATGCTTCCCGCACCAGGTTATTTTGTCCCAATAAACAGGGGCGTTTACCCATCGCCCACCAGGGCGCCCGCACAAAGGAGTCTTTTAAGTCCTCCGGGATCAGGGGGCCGACGGGGGCCAGGTAAGGAACGCCAAAGGAGCGCAGGCTGGTCATGTGCGCCACAATGACGATCAGTCCCGCGATCAGTCCGAATAACCCGAATGAGGCCGCCAGGAACATCAGAGGGAACCGCAGCAGGCGAAAAGCGAGGCTGCCGCTGTAATACACCACAAAGGAAGCCATGGCGGTAAGGGCCACCACAATGATGGTGGCGCCGGCTACCAGTCCGGCCTGCACCAAAGACTGGCCGATAATCAGCGCGGCCACGATGCTTACCGCCTGCCCCACCTGCCGGGGCAACCGGATTCCCGCCTCCCGGATGATTTCAAAAGCAATTTCCATCAACAGGGCTTCTATAAAAACCGGGAAGGGCACGGCTTCGCGTTGGGCCGCTATGCTCAGCAGCAGGGGGGTGGGCAGCATCTCATGGTGAAAGGAAATGATGGCCACGTACAACGAGGGCAGCGTCAGCGCGATAAGCAGGCTGCCGATTCGCAGTAACCGGACAAAGGTAGTAAAAAAATAATGTTCGTAGTAATCCTCCGGCGCCTGCAGGGCTTCGATGAAAAAATGTGGCACCGTTAATACGATGGGTGTCCCGTCCACGAAGATGGCCACCCGGCCTTCAAGCAAGTTGGCGGCCACCCGGTCGGGTCGGTCGGTATGGGCCACGGTGGGGAACATGCTCAGCGGGTGGTCCCGGATCAATTCTTCAATATACCCCGATTCCAGGATGCCGTCGATTTTAATCCCGGCCAGTCTTTTTTTAACCTCCGTCACCAGCTCTTCATTGACAATTCCACTAATGTAAGCCACCGCGATATCGGTGTTGGTTATTTCCCCCAGGGTCAGGCTTTCAATTTTCAGATCCTTGGATTTAATCTTCCGCCGCAGCAGCGAGGTGTTGACGCGCAGCGTCTCCACAAAGGCTTCCCGGGGTCCGCGGACGACGATTTCAGTTTTTGATTCTTCAACCGAACGGTCTTTCCAGCCCTGGCTGCCGTTGATCACGGCGGTGGCATGACCGTCCACCAGCAGGACGGAATCTCCCGAGAGGATTGCGTCCACCGCTTCCCGCAGTTTTTCGGTTTCACCCATCTGGTGTGTGCAAAGGCCCCTCATTTTCACGTAATGCAGGGCGTTACCCTTGTTAATGACATTGTTGTCGGTGGCCGTGGGCACATCCAGGGAAAGGGCGTGCATAACCTGCTCACTGATTTGGTTCTTATCGACCATTCCGTCGATATACACCAGGGCCAGCTTAATTTGCTCGCGCTGGGCAAAGAGAAATTCCCTAAAAACCACGTCGCTGCAGTTTTCAAAGCACTCTTTCAAAAGTCTCAGGTTTTTATCTATATCAGGGTTAAAGGTCAGGCTTTGGTAGCTATGTTTACTGTTGCCCGGGCTATTTTTGCTTCTTGCCCCCGCCGGCACGTGTTTTTTGCGTTTTCGGAAGAATAAGGACATGCGTTTACCCCTTTGGGCGCCCGCGAGGGGCGCCCCTACAACCTGGTTGCCCGCAGCGGATTTTTTAAGTATCCTTATTCTGTGCAATTTATGGTGTTCTATGAATTCAATTCACGCCCTGGGAAGATTTACACGAACCCGCAAGAAAAGCGCGCTCTCTTTCAGTTCCATCAGCGCGCGCTTTTCAGTACTTTAATCCTTAGCGCTTGCATAAGTTATTCATACGTTAGGGACGTTCTTCCGAAGGAGGTATGTCCCTTGACCGCTGACGGCAAGCATAATTTCCTAAAGTACAAAAAAAGCTGCCGGCCTTTTTGAGGCTAACAGCTTACCGGTCGGTTTTTGAATAATATAGTTATTATGCAACAAATTCGCGGTCCAGCGGCACCGGCTTCCAAAGTCCGTCCACAAGTTGCTCCAGGTTGATTTTTTTGCCCAGGTACAGATAGGTTTGTACGTATAACGCGGCTACGTGCCTGGATTGGAGGTGGTACTGGCGGGGTGTATCACCGCCGATGGTAATTCGGTAAGCTGTATGGGTTTTCATTTCGGCCACCTCCGTGACTTATATTATGCATATTATACGCAAGAAATGTTTGATCTGTCAATAAACAAAAGACAAAATTGCATTATCGCCGAGAGGTTATTGGGGCGCATATATGGCCGTTCAGCTATGTTTAACGTTTTTTTAACATAAAAATGTTTGAATTTTTATAAATTAATTATATAATACAGGTACTATGGATGAAGGGAGGTATGTTAATGACCAAGGAGCTAATTGATCAAATCCTTGAAGACATCGGGCTGGAAAAGATTGACTGCGAGCCGGATGGCGCCAGGCGTGAAAACCTGACCGAAAAAAAGGAATAACCAAAAGCTCTGTAAAGGAGGTAATGGTGTTGAGCAAGGACAACAAGTAACCGGGGGCCGGTTTTGTAAAAACAAAACCCGCCCCCGGTTTCGTTTGCTTAAAGGAACTCGTACAAGTATGAGGCCGAGTCAGTGAACGGAAGGCATTCCCCCGGTTTTATTGATCCGTGTCTGTTTTGGTACCCTTTTGGTTAATAACCACCAATCGCGGGTAGGGGATCTCAATTCCGGCTCGGTCCAGGGCAATTTTGAAACGACGGCGCAGCTCCCGTTCCACCGCCCATTGTTCCCCGTCTTTGGTTGGAGCGATAATGCGGATATTCACGGCCGAGTCGGCCAATTCCACGATTCCCTGCACCAAAGGCGTATCCAGGATGGCGTCGATTTCCCGGCCGGCTTTTTCGCTTTCCTGCCGCAAAACCTCCATGGCCCGGTCAATATCTTCTTCGTAGGCGATGCCCACCACCACCGCCGCCATCATTTTACCCCGATTGTAATTGGTGACCCGGGTAATTTCCCCGTTGGGGATTACGTGCAGTTGTCCGGTCCACTGGCGGATTTTGCAGGTGCGCAACCCCACTTCCTCCACAGTGCCGGTTACCCCGGCCGCTTCCACGAAATCACCCACGCGGAACTGATCTTCAAAGAGAATAAAAAAACCGCTGAGCACGTCCTTGACCAGGCTCTGGGCGCCGAAACCCACCGCCAGGCCGATAATGCCGGCGCTGGCCAGAATGGCGCTGGTATTGACGTGGAAAACCTGCAGAATCGTCAGGGCGGCCAGGAAAAAAACAACATAGGTAATTACGCTGCGCAGCAGCACTTCCAGGGTTTCGGCCCGGCGGTTTTCGATGAGGTCATCCTTAAACTTGTGTTTTTCGAAGACCTGTTTGACGGCCAGATGCCCGAAGCTGACGAGCAGCCTGGCCCCCACCAAAATACCGATCACCTTGAGCGCCATAATACCGGCAGTTTTCAGATCCGCCCCCGATATTATCTTGACGTTGAATATCTCCAGGATGACAATTGCGGCCAGGAAATATCCGCCGTAGAGAAGAACGGTCCGGAGCAGCACCTGCACCGAGCGGACGAAACTGTCGGAAAGAATGCCTGTACTGCCGGGCGCGTCTTGTTCCTTCTCCGGGTTGCTGTCCCCGACCAGCCGGTCCAGCAGGCGGGAGAAAATTTTAATTAAAAAATAAGCGGCCGCCAAAACCAGCAGGGAAAGTGCCAGCCTGAGCACCAGTTTTTCAATGTTTTCAGGCCCAAACCAGGCAAACACCCGGTTTAACAAAACTGCGCCGCAGGCCCTGACTTCCGTCAAAGGTAACACCCCGCAATGCCGGTCGAATGATTGTCTGGCGGTATTATAACACATATTTTTCCGGTTACCCAAAGGCGCCATAATAACTTTTCCCCGCGGGAGCAATAACTCTACAGTGCAGAATCAGCCACATAAACCACTAAATGCCAGGGCATATTAAACAGGAATCAGCGCGGTGAAATCATGTCCCCTGCCGGGGGAGGTAAGATAAGTTGTCCTGGTTAAAAACACTGTCCAAACTGATCATCTATCAAAAGCCGCCGTCCGGCCCATTGGGGTTTGAGTCGGGCGTTGAGGACAGGCCGCCGGAAAAACGCGGTCAGGCAGGTGGAAATGAAGGCCGTAATTTGGATGCGTCAAACGGGGACAAAACCGGTGCGGATGCTGCCGGGAATGGGCAAAACCACCGGAAAAACGGCAGTCGCAGCCGAATGAGCAGGAGAAGAAAAACACGCGGCACGGACGGGCGGGAAAATTACCCGCAACAGGTGGAGAAAAACCGGGAGCTCGACCGCATTTGGCAGGAGCAGGTTGAACTTTCCCACCGCCTGGAAGAAAACAGAGAGGTGCTGGAGAAGGTCTTCCGGGTGCCCGAAAACAAGGACGCGGTATTCCGCAGTTTTACCATTGGTACCTGCCCGCCCGCCCGGGCCATATTGGTGTTTATAGACGGCATTACCAACGCCCAGGTACAGAACATGGCGGTGCTGCAGCCCCTGATGCTGCTGTCCGGCGCCGGGGATCCCGTCCCGGGTCGCCGGACGGACAACCCGGACGGCGAACCGCCGGAGCAGGATGTTATCGGCAGAGATTTTTTCAACCTGGTGAAACAGGTCCTGCTGCCCAACAACCAGATGGCCGAAGCCCGCGTCTACGGTCAGGTGGTCAATGATATCCTGAACGGCAACAGCGCGTTGTTCATTGAGGGCTGCAACCGGGCGCTGCTGCTGGAGACAAAGGGCTGGCATTTCCGCAGCGTTGCCACTCCCCAGGTGGAGTCGGTAATCCGGGGGCCCCAGGAGGGCTTTACCGAAATGCTCCGGATAAATACCACCCTGGTGCGTAAGATTATCCAACGCCCTTCCCTGGTCACCGAATTTGTCAAGGTGGGGGAAGCCACCCCCATGCAGTGCGCCGTTATGTACATAGCCGACATTGCCAATCCCGGTCTGGTGCGGGAGGTCAAGCGGCGCCTGGAATCCATCCGGTCCGACATGATCCAGGAAACCGGCCTGGTGGAACAGCTAATCGAAGACCAGCCGCTGCACCTGGTGCCCCAGGTCCTGACCACCGAACGTCCCGACCGGGTGGCCGCCGGCCTGGTGGAGGGCAAGGTGGCTGTGTTTGTGGACGGCAACCCCTTTGTGATGACCATGCCCTGCACATTTTTTAACCTTATGCAGTCGCCGGAAGACGCCTACGTGCGCTGGCCCTTCGGCAACATGATGCGGCTTTTGCGCTATATGGGACTGTTCCTGGCGTTGCTGCTGCCCGCCCATTACGTGGCCATCGTGGCTTACCATCAGGAGTTCATCCCCACCGACCTGCTGATGGCCATTACCGGGGCCAGGGAAAGGGTGCCCTTCCCCTCTATCGTGGAGGTGCTGATTATGGAAGGTTCCTTTGAATTGATCCGGGAGGCCGGGATCAGGATCCCCGGCACCATTGGCACCACCCTGGGCATCGTGGGAGCGCTGATTCTGGGCCAGGCGGCGGTGGCCGCCAATATCGTCAGCCCCATTTTGATTATCGTGGTGGCGGTAACCGCCCTGGGCTCCTTTGCCATACCAAACTATTCCTTTTCCCTGTCCGTCAGGCTGCTGCGGTTTGTCTATGTCATTCTGGCCTCGCTGTCCGGACTGCTGGGCATTTTGGTGGGAGTGTTCATCCATGTGGGAGTAATGACCACCGTGAAATCATTCGGGGTGCCCTTTCTGGCGCCGGTGGCCCCGGTCACCCGCAAGGATTCCGGTTACATATGGCGGCTGCCGGCCTGGAGTCAGGAAGAAAGGCCCGATTACCTGGATCCGCTGAAAAAACGCAGCCAGCCCGAGATAAGCCGCCGGTGGCTGCGGCCAGGCGGCGAAGAGGATGGAAAAACATGATGCGCGGTAAGCCGGTCATCGGGGTGTCCGAGGCGACAATCCTGATGTTTGTATTGCTGCTGTCCAGAATCTTTTTGGCCCATATTGTTTTTATCATCGACGCCGCCGCCAACGCCGCCTGGATGGTCCCCATCGCCGGTACAATTATGGCCCTGGCCGCTTTGTACCTGCTGGTGGCGGTGCTGAAAAGGGAACCCGGTTTGAACCTGGCGGAGACGGGAGAAAGGCTGGTGGGTCCTTATATCAATACCGGTTTCAGCCTTTATTACCTGGTTGTTTTTGTGGCCGGGGCCGGTTTGACCTTAAGGCAGCTGAGCGAGCGGGTGCTGAGCGGTTTTTTGCCGGACACGCCCATCAGCCTGGTCAGCAGTTTCATTCTCCTGGGCTCTTTGGCGGTGGCTTATCTGGGTCCGGAAGCGGTGGCCCGCACCGCCCGTTTTTTGGTAAGTGTAATCGTGGTCAGCACTCTGGTGCTGATTTTAATGACCGTGCCCCTGTGGCAGGCGGACGCCATATACCCCCTGTGGGGCAATGGCCTGCCGGGCATCCTGAAAGCCATAGCGAACAATACCGGTGATTTTGTGTTTATCCTGTTTTTGGGTTTTATCTACCCGTTCCTGCCCGGTGACAGGACTTTAAGTATTGGCTTTTGGTCTGTTGCGGCAATGGGGACGTCTATGTTTATTTTTGTACTGGTGGCAATCCTGGTCTTTACTTATCCCACGGTGACTGAACTGAACAACCCCACCTTTGAGGTCGCCCGGATGGTAACTCTGGGCCGGTTCGGTCAGCGCCTGGAAATATTATTTCTGCCGATCTGGATGTTCAGCAACCTGATATTCCTGTCCATTTCTATGTATGCCGGTTCCAGCGTGCTGGCAACTCTGTCCCGGGTGACCGACAACAGGCCCTTTTTGTTTTCGGCCGCCGTACTCATCATGGTGGTGGCCTTTATGCCCCAGAGCTCGCCCCAGGCCGCCTACTGGACCCACGTGTTTATCAGCCGGTACAGTTTTTATATTCTGGTGGGCATCCTGCTGGCGCTTATCGGGTCAGGACTGCTGAAGGGCGGTGGGAAAGACGATGGCCGGGAAAGCCTTTAAAATCATGCTTGTACTGCTTCTGCTGCTATGCCTGCCGGGCTGCTACGATTATAGCGAGCCGGATGAAATAGCCTGGGTGCTGGCCCTGGGTTTGGATCGCGGCCGGGAGAACCTCTTGACTGTTACGGCGGTAATTGCCGTTCCCAAAGACATAGCCGGCGCCGGCGGCGGTGAAACTTCGTCCGGTGACGGGAGCCAGGGCGGTTTTTTCACTGTCTCCCTGGAAGCGCCCACGCTTTTAAGCTCCCTGGAACTGTTAAATGCCGTGGTTGACCGCCGGGTTGACCTTTCCCACACCACCTGGTTTGTCTTTTCCCGGGAACTGGCGGAACAGGGCATCAACCGGTACTTTGCGCCAATAGCCAGGTTCTACCAGTTCCGCCGCACCAGCCATGTGCTGACCTGCGAGGGCCGGGCGGATGAGTTTTTGGCCAGGGGCCGGCCGGTAATGGAGAGCAACGTGAGCAAATATTACGAGCTGCTGCAGCTCGGGTGGAAATATACTGAATTTATTCCCATGGATAG
The DNA here is from genome assembly GCA_023439185.1 of Bacillota bacterium. Lineage (GTDB taxonomy): Bacteria > Bacillota > Desulfotomaculia > Desulfotomaculales > Desulfallaceae > BRH-c8a. Next base: position 71,315 of record JAEXOR010000045.1, read on the forward strand.
CTTTCATTCCTTTTATTATGAGGCTCATTCCACCGGGGTGGCGCCGGTTACATTTCTGGCGGCGCTGGAGAAGGATGAGCGCGTTTTTCCGGACAATTCCCCCAAGCCCAAGGGTGAGTACGAGGCCGGCCGGCTGCCCCGCCGGGGCGGCGGCAAAATAGAGCTCATGGGGGCGGCGGTTTATAAAAAAGGGGTGATGGTGGGCACTTTAAACTCCGATGAACTGGGGGTCAGAAAAATGTTCAACAACACCTTCAAACGCACAATTATGGATGTGCCGGATCCGCGTCACCCGGGCAAGTTTATTATTATGGAGGTCAACCCCCGTACGGGGCCCGATATTGATATCAGCATTGATGAAAACGATTACCCGGTGATTAAAGTTCATTTGCGGCTGGAAGGTGAAGTGATTAGCATTCAAAGCGGTACTCATTATGAGACTCCCGAAAACATCGGCATCATAGAGGCGGCGGTGGAGAAAAAAGTGATGGAGGATATTGCCGCCACCATAAACAAAAGCAAAGAGCTGGAGGCTGATTTTTTTGGTTTCGGTCTGCACGCCAAAAAGCTGTTTCCTACTTGGTCCCGGTGGGAGGCGTATAGATGGGATGAGAAATACCCCCAGGCCGAAATTGAGTTCACTGTGGATTACCGGGTCAGGCGCACCGGGTTGCTTCATGAAATGGCGCCAATCCGTTAAACGCAGATGAAGGCGTGCTGTAATTCACCCGGGAGGTGTGCCGTGTTACTTTTGGCGTTAATCCTGGTCATAGTGCTGGCGGTGTCGGTGCACGTGGCCAGTTACGGGCTTTACGTTTTAAAGCACGAGCGCAACAGGCGCGGAGCGGCGGGGGCGTTTATCACCGCGGTGGCGACGCTGCTGGCGCCGCTGCTGCTGATGTGGTATTACGTTTATTTTACATAGGACACAGGGGAACGGTTCTTCCGGCTGCCCCTCTTGCGGGCAAATGTAGGGGCGCCCCTCGGGGGCGCCCGGACGGACATTGCATATGTGTTCCCGGGCGCCCGCAAGAGGCGCCCCTACAAGCTTGCCGGGTACAGAACAGTCCCGGGCTTGGCTACTCCAGAGTCATAATAACGGTGTCGTTATTGACCACGTCGCCGGGGTTAACTTTAATTTCCTGGACGGTGCCGGCGGAAGGGGCGTAAATTTTAACCATCATCTTCATTGCTTCAATAGTAGCCACTGCGTCGTTTGCATTTACCTGGTCGCCTACTTTAACATCGATTGACACAAGTTTACCTACCATGGGTGATAATACATTTGCCATTTCTCTGTTCCTCCTCAAATTCTTTTTTATTTTGCACCCCAAATTTTGCTCATTACTTTAATATTTAATTTTAATTTGTTCGAACCTTAATTTATGTAGGGCTAATAGAAATTATTACATAATTTAAAATTAACGTCAATTATCAAATCCATGTTTTTTTGTTTTGTATATACCATAAAATAAATATAAAAAGTGGTTGCATAGCGCCTTTTGGTTGCGGTGACGGCTAAATTATGCTAAAATTAAACGTCAATCACGTATTTTTTTTTACCCGGTGGTTGCAGGTTAAAAATATTACATATGATTACTCACAAGGGGGAGCATGATGAAGGCTACCGCGGAAAAACTGGAGAACAACGAAGTACTGCTTGATGTAGAGGTTGATTCCGACCAGTTGGAAAAGGCAATGGAGCAGGCATACCGCAAACTGGTCAAAACCGTCAACGTACCCGGATTTCGCAAGGGTAAAGTCCCGCGGGTGGTTTTTGAGAACTTCGTGGGCAAAGCGGCCCTATATAACGAAGCAATGGAGATTGTGGTACCGGAAGCATATATGCAGGCTGTTGAGGAGACCAATGTGGAACCGGTGAGCCAGCCGAAAGTGGAATTGGTGCAGGTGGAGGAGGGCAAACCGGTAAAGTTTACAGCCACCGTTAAAGTAAAGCCCGAAGTAACCCTGGGTCAGTACGCGGGGCTTGAGGTCACCCAGCCGGACGCCGAAGTAACCGACCAGGACGTGGATAGTGAATTGAAAAAGCTGCAGGACAGGCATGCCCAACTGGTCAACCTGGATGAGGGCGCGGTAGAGATGGGTGACATTGCAGTTATTGATTTCGTCGGTCGCAAAGACGGGGTGGAATTCGAGGGCGGTAAAGGTGATGATTACTCCCTGGAGATCGGCTCGGGCTCCTTCATACCCGGATTTGAGGATCAACTGGTGGGTGTGTCCATTGGCGGGAGCACCGAGGTAACCGTTACGTTTCCCGAAGATTACCCCAATGAAGACCTTAAAGGACAGGAAGCTGTTTTTTCAGTGACCATAAAAAGCGTCAAGCGTAAAGAAATTTCCGCCCTTGATGACGAGTTTGCCAAAGACGTCAGCGAGTTTGATACCATTGAGGAACTAAAGACGGATATCTTTAATAAATTAAAAGAAGCAGCCCAGCAGCGGGCCAAATATCAGATCAATAACGAAGCGGTGCAAAAAGCGGTTGAAAACGCCGCGGTGGATATCCCCGAAGAGATGGTGGAACTGCGGCTGTTGGAAATGCTGGACAATATGGAAAAAAGGCTGCAGACGCAGGGTTTGGACATGGAAAAATACATGAAGTACACCAATTCGACCATTGATGACCTGAAAGCCAGCCTGAAGGACGACGCGTACAGGGGCGTCAAGACCACCCTGGTTTTAGAAACCGTCGCTAAAAATGAGCATATTATTGTCACCGATGAGGACCTGGAAAACGAAATTACAAGGATGGCCGAACATTACCAGCAGGAACCCGGTGTAGTGCGTAAAATACTGGAAGGGCAGAATCAGCTTGATTTAATCAGGGAAAACCTGACTCAGCAAAAGACCATCGAATTAATCGCCGAGCAGGCCGTGCTGGTGGAGAGCACGGCACAGGAAAGCACGGAACAGGCGCCCGGGGAATAATTTGTGTGGCATAGTTGTAACAGATGCAGTATAATCTTTTAAGGAGGGGATAGCCATGTCCTATCTTGTTCCCATAGTGGTTGAGCAGACCAACCGGGGTGAAAGGTCCTACGATATTTATTCCAGGCTTTTGAAAGACCGGATTATTTTTATCGGCGGGCAGATTGAAGACCACATGGCCAACCTGGTTATTGCCCAACTGTTGTTTCTGGAAGCGGATGACCCGGAAAAGGACATCAATATTTACATTAATTCTCCCGGCGGAGTAATCACGGCCGGGATGGCCATATACGACACCATGCAATATGTCAGGGCCGACGTTTCCACCATCTGCCTGGGGCAGGCGGCCAGCATGGGCGCTTTTCTCCTGGCGGCCGGCACCCCCGGCAAGCGTTACGCCCTTCCGTACGCCCGGATTATGGTCCACCAGCCGGCCGGCGGTTTTCAGGGGCAGGCCACCGATATAGATATTCAGGCCAAGGAAATACTGCGGATGCGTGAAACCATGAACACGTTAATGGCCAGGCACACGGGGCAGCCGGTGGAGAAAATTGCCCGGGATACCGAACGCGACTACTTTATGTCGGCCGAAGAAGCCAAAGAGTATGGGATTATTGACAAGGTATTTGTGCGTTCATAAAAATGTCCCCAATTGATGAGGTGAATTATGTTTAACGAAAAGGGTCAACTGAAATGCTCCTTCTGCGGCAAGCTGCAGGACCAGGTGAAAAAACTTGTGGCCGGACCGGGCGTATATATCTGCGATGAATGCATCGAACTATGCAATGAAATTATCGAAGAGGAACTGAACGAAGACATCGGCCTGGACCTGGGGGATGTTCCCAAACCAAGGGAAATCAAAGACATCCTGGATCAGTACGTCATCGGTCAGGAAAACGCCAAAAAGGCTCTGGCGGTGGCGGTATACAACCACTATAAGCGCATCAACCTGGGCGGCAAGATTGACGACGTGGAATTGCAAAAGAGCAATATCGTGATGCTCGGTCCCACCGGCAGCGGTAAAACATTGTTGGCCCAAACTCTGGCCAGGCTGCTTAACGTGCCCTTCGCCATTGCCGACGCCACATCCCTGACCGAGGCCGGTTATGTCGGCGAAGACGTGGAAAATATTCTGCTCAAGCTGATCCAGGCCGCGGATTACGATGTGGAAAAGGCTGAAAAGGGTATTATCTATATTGATGAAATAGACAAAATTGCCCGCAAATCGGAAAATCCGTCCATTACCCGGGATGTTTCCGGTGAGGGTGTCCAGCAAGCTCTGCTGAAAATCCTTGAGGGCACCGTGGCCAGCGTGCCGCCCCAGGGAGGCCGCAAGCATCCGCACCAGGAATTTATCCAACTGGATACCACCAACATCCTGTTTATTTGCGGCGGCGCTTTCGACGGCATTGATAAGATTATTCAAAACCGCATCGGTCAGAAGGTAATGGGCTTCGGGGCTGATATCAAGCCCAGGCAGGAGCAGAAGATCGGCGAGATCCTGGCCCAGATTCTGCCCGAGGATCTGCTCAGGTACGGTCTGATCCCCGAATTCGTAGGCCGCCTGCCCATCATAGTGACCCTGGAGGCCTTAAATGAGGAGGCCCTGGTGCGTATCCTCACCGAGCCCAGGAACGCTCTGGTTAAGCAGTACGAGAAACTGTTTGACCTGGACGGGGTGAACCTGGAATTCCAGGCCGACGGGCTCAAGACCATCGCCCAGGAAGCGCTGCGGCGCAAAACCGGGGCCCGGGGCTTGCGCTCCATTCTTGAAGACATTATGCTGGAGATTATGTACGATATCCCGTCCCGGGACGACATCGCCAAGTGCGTAATCACCAGGGACACCATCCTGAAGAAAGAAAAGCCCCTGCTGGTGTCCATGGAGCGGAAAAAGAAAAAAGAAGAGTCAGCGTAAACACGAAGGGGCTGTTGCACAACGAATTAAAAATTCGTGGTGCTGCAGCCTTTTTTTGTCTTAAAATACAAACTGCAAGTTCCGAAGAACCCGCAGTTGCAGTACAATTAAGTTATGCGACTAACAAAATCATACACCAAAAATTATACAGTTGTTTTGTCCTAACAGCATCTACTCTTACAACTTTGTGGAGTACAACAAACTGGAATTTGCCAGCGTCGTGTTATACTTATTAGGTACGCCTTTGGGGGCAAAGATGAACGGCGGAATGGCAAGTATTCAAATGACTTTAGCAATCAACTGAACGAGGTTAAAATACCTTCCGCCCTCAGCTTCCATCATTTTTTTATCGCCTACGGCATAGGGATTAGGACAGGTCAGCCATTCTTCCCACGATTGTTTACAGCAGAGCATTTCACGAATGTCAATAATTTCAATACCTTTTTCTGTTTCCCATAAGTTTTTCCACCAATCAAGAGAATGAATAGTCCTTGCCACCTCACTATTCCAAAATGGCTTCATTTCATCAGGGACATTTTCACCAAATTCATATTTTATTCCGGGAATAGCCACGGCGATATAGCCGCCCTTTTTTACAAAAGGAATGAGCGACGGGAGCATTTCTGGCGTATCACCGAAATGATGATAAGCGCCCACAGTGAACAACAGGTCAAAATATCCGTTTGCAAAAGGCAAGCCTTTGGTCGCATCTACGGAAATCGGAACGGCCTTATTATCAATTCCGACAGATTGAAAACGCTCATAGTTTTCAGTTGGCGAAATCCAAAGGTCGGCGGCAAAAACGGACGCGCCATATTTTTTCGTAAGCAACAGCGTGGAAAGACCACACCCGCAGCCAAGGTCAAGGATTCGCATATTCTCATTGATGTTCAGGTGCGACGACAATTCCTCTGATAAGCGCATGGCGTTCGGCCCCATCATTGTGGCTTTCAGGAACTCAACATTTTTATCATTGGACATAAACTGGTTTGTAAATGAATACATGGTATTCTTCCTTTCTAATTTTGCCTTATAGAAAGAAAACAAAAAAGCACAGTATATTACTGCGCTACAAACTACACCATTATAAATAATGGATGCTCGTTCAATCTGTAAGGCAGTTTTTGATAACACAAACAAGAGCAGAATAACTGCTCATCTCATGCCCTTAACCAAATCCTTACAGGATGACCGACATCAATACACTCCTTCTTTCTTTAATTTACTTTATCATGACACTATCATTATGTCAATGAAACGAGTTGCTTTATCACCTAAAAGTATACAAAATATAAGTAATTCGTATTTCAACCTACTCACAAAATTCCTGTTTGCCATTACCACAAAGGTAATAACAGATTTCACTAATAAAACAATAATCAATAACGAAAAAAGTACCCCTGCTAATTTTTCAAAAATTAGCAGGGGTACTTTTTTCGTCGCGGACTGTACCTTAACTTAATGACATTGCCCTGCAAGGGGGGGCTTTTTACAGAGCGTCCCGGAGCTTGATGAAGGCGCGCAGCACGTCCGCCGACGCCCGCATCAGCTCTTCCACGTTCTTGGAGGTGCACGATTCGGCCAGTTTATGGCCGGCGGAGTGTACCCTTTCGTGGGGCTCGTCTATCTGTACGAATGCTTCCAGGTGACTATATTTGCTCCTGTTGGCGTCGTACCATTTTCCGAAGGCGCAATCGTGATGGTTGGTTACCGGGTGCCCGGTACCGGCGTCCAGTATTACTTTTTTCAGAAACTTGGCGTGGTCAATCAATCGCACAGCCAGGGTATTCACCGTGCTCCCGCTGTCGGAAACAACCAGCGCCGGCTCCACTATTTGCCCCAGGTACCCGGACTCCTTCCTTAATAGTCCGCTGATGAATTCCGTGTTGTCGGTCATATCCTTGGCCAGTTGAGCCAGGTTTTCCGCAGTGGCGGTGTGTTCCTCCATGGCGCTGTTGATATTTTCAATCATCCCCGCGCATTCTTCAATATGGTCGGAGCTTTCGCGGATGATCCCGCCGACGGAGCCGGAGTTGTCCAGGTATTGTTTAAAAGTATCCCGGACTTCCAACACATTGCTGCCGGTGACCGAAGACTTTTTATTCATCTGGTCGGAGATCTGTTTAACGTTGCCCACGGCCTCTTTGGTTTGGGCGGCCAGCTTGCGCACCTCTTCGGCCACCACGTTAAAGCCACGGCCCGCTTCCCCGGCCCGGGCCGCCTCAATGGCCGCGTTCAAAGCCAGCAGGTTGGTCTGATCCGCGATATCAGATACATTTTGGCTGATGTCGTCGATGTTTTTTACCTGGTCGCTTAATTCGTCGGTGTTTTTAATCATCTGCTGCAGTACGGTTTCCGCATTTGTCCCCAGATCGCTCAATTCGTTGATCCGTTTAACGCTTTCATGGGATCCCGAGGTAACGTGCTGGATGGAGGCGTTAATCTGCTGCACCGAAGCCGAGACTTCTTCCGACATGCTGGCCATGCTCTGGCTGGTGCCGGTAAGATCCGCAGCCTGTAGCGCAATTTCCTTTACTTTCAGCGTGGCCAGGAAAGAAATAAGTTCCGTATGGGTAAGAGAGAAGAAGGCCAGGGCCGCGGTGAAATCACTGTTGTCTTCAACGTTTTTTACCTTTAGGTTATTATTTTGGGCTCTTGCAGGCGTTTTGTTAAAAAACATGACTAATCTCCTCTTTCGTTTAATTTATAATTTGGGGCAAGTTTAAAAGCAGGATGGTTCCATCCGCGTTGTTTAAGACCTTATCAACAAATTTATTATCCGTGTCCAGTTCCTCCAGTTCATCACCCTTAAACCGGGTTACCGAATACACGTTGTCCACCACCAGGCCAAGTTTTCGCCCGCCGGATTCGGTGACGATAATCCGCGATTCCTTATCGGCTTTACTTTCCAGCAGTCCCAGACGCAGGCCCAGGCTGATTACCGCCACCACCGCTCCCCGGAGGTTGATAATTCCTTTGCAGTAATGCTCACTGTTGGGAATCTCGGTTACCTTGACCATCCGGATAATTTCCGAGACATGTTCGATGGGCAGGGCATATTTTTGGTTATTCAAGCCGAAAACCACCAGTTGACCGCCGGTACTCATCTCTTCTCATCCTCTCATTTCGTATTCTGTGGAAAATTCTATCGCGATTTATGTTAATCGGCGTTGCAGCCGTTGGAACCCGGGCGATCGCGAGGCCCACCCCTGTATTTAAAAGCTTAAATATGCAAAAAGTATGCCTGTAAAAAAGATTATGGTGCGGCGAATTCTGTTTCAGTCTGGCCGGTTATAAGAGAAAAAACGGGACAAGTTCCCGTTTTTTCCGCATTACACAGTCAATTGTTTTAAAAATTAACAATAGTAAAAAATAGATACAGCATCTGTCAAATTCTGAGACAATTTATCGTTTGATGTCAAATCCCATACTTTTTAAAAGATTTAGGCATTTTTCGCATCCAATGATAATTTCTTCCACTTCTTCGCAAGTACCGTCTTTCAGCTTGATTAGTTCGGCATTGCCCCGGATAACGGTTAATATATTATTCAGCTTGTGAATATGATCATCAGGCATTTTGAAGCGCGCTATATTATCCCTCATAAAGCGTTCCCCCTTGCTAATCAGCGATAAGCCGCAGGAACACGCTTGTTATTACGGGGTCGAATTGTGTGCCGGAGCATCTTTCCAATTCGGCCCGCGCCTCGGCAATGCTCAGGGCCCTGCGGTATGGGCGGTTGTGGGTCATGGCGTCGTATGCGTCCGCCACCGCCAGAATGCGGCATTCCAAGGGTATTTCCTCGCCTTTGATGCCCAGCGGGTAACCGTTGCCGTCCCACCATTCATGGTGTTTCAGGATCCAATCGGCGATCTTCTCCAGTTCCGGGACCATTTTGGCAATATGGTAGCCGATTTCACAGTGTCGCTGCAGTTCCGCATACTCGTGGTCGGCCAGTTGTTTCTTTTTTAGCAAAATACGTTCCGCGACACCTATTTTGCCGATGTCATGGAACCGGGCCAGTAAACGCAGATTTTTAATCTTGCTGTCGGGCAGGCCCAGGGCGACGGCCAGTTCAGTGACAAAGTTCCGTACCCGGTCGGCGTGTATTCTGGTGAATATGTTCCTTGTTTCAAAGGTGTTGATCATTATTTGTATGTCTGAGCAGCAGGCGCCGTTGCTCTGATGCGATACCCGCATAGTACTCACTCCCGCGTCGGAATGCCGGCATTATTAATTCGGATTATAGTTCATATAACCCAAAACAATTAATACGCAATTATTATGCCAGTTTTCCGTTCCATCGGGGGGGATTATTGTTTAATTTTGCGATAGATGGTTGCCCGGCTCAGGCCCAGCGCCTTGGACGCCAGGGTGACGTTTCCTTTAAAATATTTGATTGTGTTTTCAATATGTTCCCGCTCCACCTCGTCCATGGACCGGGGGTGAAAGAGGGAGTGAGCCGGAGGCGGCGAAGTTGCCGGCAGCAGTTCATTTTTTGTTTCGGGGACAGTTCCGATGATGTCGTGGTTGATTAGCTTCGGAGGCAGGTGTTTTAATTCAATAGTTTCACCGACGTTTTGAGCAAGTACCTGTTGGATGACGTTATATAGTTCCCGGATGTTTCCGTACCAGGGATAGGTCATCAGCACCTCCATCACCCGTTTAGAAAACTCCGGAGGCCGTTTGCCCCGGTCAGAACCTGTTATCGCGGCGGCAAAGTGCCGGGTCAGGGTAGGGATGTCTTCAATGCGCCGCCTGAGCGGAGGCAGTTCCAGCCTGACCACGTCCAGGCGGTAAAATAAGTCCTCCCGGAATACTTTGTCCCGCACCAGGCTTTCGATATCGGCGTTGGTGGCGGCAATAATCCTGGTGTCGGTGGCGATACTCTTTTCACCGCCCAACCGGGTAAACCGGCCTGTTTCAAGCACCCGCAGCAGCTTCACTTGCACGGAGTGTCCTGCTTCGGCCAGTTCGTCCAAAAAAAGGGTGCCCTGGTCGGCCAGCTCGAAGATCCCTTTGCGGGAACCGGCAGCCCCGGTGAAAGAACCCTTTTCGTGCCCGAAGAGCTCACTTTCCAGCAGATTTTCGTGAAAAGCGCCGCAGTTAACGGGAATAAAGGTCTGTTCCGAACGACCGCTGGAGGCGTGGATGAACCTGGCCAGCAATTCTTTGCCGGTGCCGGTTTCGCCGGTGATTAAAACGTTAACGCCTTTATCGGCGATTTTGTAAGCGGCGCCGGCCAGTTGCCTCATTTCGTTGCTTTCGCCCACCACCAGGCCTACCCGGGCCGCCAGTTTGCTAATCTTTTCAAATTCGTTGGTTTCACCGGCTTTGTTATTTGACTCCAGCGCCTGCTGGAGCAGTTTTAAGACTCCCGCCAGTGAATTAAAGGGTTTTTCGATATAATCGTAAGCACCGAGCCTGATGGCCCGCACCGCTGTCTTTGTGGTACCGAATCCGGTCATAATAATACAGCGGCAATTAGGTTGTACCGATTTAATGTGCTGCAGCAATTCCAACCCGGAGGCGTCGGGCAGGATTAGGTCAATCAGCGCGGCTTGGAAAACTGAATTTTGCAACAATTGCCGGGCTGTGTCCACGTCCCCGGCGCATGTGACCCGGTATCTCATTCCGGCCAGCGCCCTTTGAAAAAGTGACTGGATCTGGGTTTCGTCGTCCACCACCAAAACGTTGAAAACGTTCATTTGGGGGCTCCTTCCGTAACCACATATTTCAAGGTTTCCACCAAATCTTCAAGCCGGTAGGGTTTGGTCACCACGCCGCAAAAACCGTAGCGTTTGAAATCGGCCATTACCGGATCGTTGGAATAGCCGCTGGATACAATCGCCTTTACGCCGGGATCCAGCCGCCGCAGCTCGCGCATGGCTTCCGTGCCCCCCATGCCGCCGGGCACGGTAAGGTCCATGATTACGGCGTCAAAGGCCTGGTTTGTCAGCATCGCATGCTCATACAGCGCCACTGCTTCGGCGCCGTCCGCGACGGTGCGCACCTGGTAACCGTAATGCTCAAGCATCTTACGGGCCACGTTCCTGACCATTTCTTCGTCGTCCATGATCAGCACCCGACCGACGGCTCTGGCGCCGATATGCTCCGGAAAGATGTCCGGCTGCCGTTCGGGGGCGGCGGGCAGCAGGATATGAAATACCGCGCCCGAGCCGGGCTTTGATTCCACGCTGATACGTCCGTCGTGCCTGGCGATGATGGAGTGGGATGTGGTAAGGCCCAGCCCGCTGCCGTCCGGTTTGGTGGAAAAATAAGGATCAAAAATTTTCTGCCTGATGGCCGGAGGTATGCCCGGTCCGCTGTCGCTGATGGATATCTGGATATATTCACCGGGCTGCAGCGGCTGGGAATCGCTTTCTTCCAGCGACGTGTTGGAGCATATGAACCGCAGTGTTCCGCCCTCCGGCATGGCCTGCCGGGCGTTGATCACGATATTGTTGATTACCTGGCTGATTTGACCCCCGTCTATTTCCGCCGGCCACAGGTCGTCGGGGATGATGTATTCGCATTTGATGCTGGTGCCGGTGAGGGTAAAACCCGCCGACTCCCTGATGATGTCCGCGACGGAGGCGATTTTTTTCACCGGCGCGCCCCCGGCGGCGAAGGTCAAAAGCTGCTGGGTCAGTTCTCTGGCCCGCAGGGAAGCTTTTTCCACGTCCCGCAGGGTGTTGTACAACTCGTTGTTTTCCCTGGCCTGCTCCCTGGCCAGGGAAATGTTGCCGATTACGGCGGTTAAAATGTTGTTAAAATCATGGGCAATGCCTCCGGCCAGGATGCTTATTGATTCCAGCTTATTGGCCCGCTGGATTTCCTCCTCCATTTTTTGCTGCATGGTGACGTCCCTGAAAACCAAAACCACCCCGATAACATTGCCCAGGCGGTCGCAGATGGGGGAGCCGCTGTCGGCGATGGCCCTTTCGATACCGGTTTTGGCAATCAATACGGTATGGTTGGCCAGTCCCACGATCCCCCTGGTTTCAAGCACCTTTTCCACCGGGTTGACGCAGGGCTTGCGGGTGTATTCGTTGATGATTTGAAAAACTTCGGTTAAAGGCTTGCCCCGGGCCTCTTCATTGCTCCAGCCCGTCAGGTCTTCAGCCACCTCATTGAGCATGGTGACCAGGCCGTTTTTATTGGTGGTGATTACCCCGTCGCCGATGGAACGGAGGGTTACCGCCAGGCGCTCCTTTTCTTCGGCCAGGGCCAACTCCGCCCTTTTTCTTTCGGTAATGTCCCGCAGGGTCTCGATGGCGCCTGTCACATTACCCGCGTCGTCAAACAGGGGTGAGGCTTTGCCCCATAGGTGCTTTCCCGTCTTCCAGCGCTGGTTTTTAACGAACCCTTCGGCATACAGCATATTTTCTTTTTGCTCCACAAAGTCGAACCGGTCGTGATCCAGGCTGTCCGGCGCCAGGACGAAATCCGCCAGCACCGGACACCGCCGTCCGTAAATGGGCAGGCCGTAAATATAATCGCCCCGGCCCAGCATGCTTTCCTTGGAGAACCCGGTCATTTCCTCCATAGCCCGGTTCCAGGCCAGCACTTTGCCTTCCCGGTCAATGGCGAAGGTGGCGTCGGGCAAAAAATCAATGATATCCGCCAGTTGCCGGTTAACCCGGGCCAGCTTGCGGCGGATTTTCTCGAAATACATTACCACCATGCCCATGGCCACCAGCATTTCCAGGGCGGCGGCGATAAGATATCCCCAGGGGGCAAACCACATCACCTGGCGGAGCAGCGGGTAATCGGCCTTGTGGACGCCCCATAAAATAAACGCCGAGCCCGTAATCTTTCTGCCCCATTCGCCGTTGTCCTTTAAACGCAAGAAAATAACCCCGGTCCAAATGTAAATCAGGCCCGTCAGCAGGAAGGTGGGCAGGGTCAGCAGCATGAAATCCGAACCGTTAATTACCCCCATTATTATCCATGCCGCATCGGCCGCCGCGACGGCAACCCACAGGCGGCTCATTTTCAGCCCGGCGAAAACTAAGCTTCCCCAGAGCAGGAGGACGCAGCTTAAAAGGGTCATTATTTGGTTGACGGCCAGCAGGGCCGGGTGGTCCAGTACGTTGGCCTGCAGCAGCTCGGTGACCATGCGGAGGGTGTAAAAAAAGAAACTGCAGGTCCAGATGCCGAGATAACGCTCCCGGTCCTGAAGGTACAGGTAGAAATAAACCAAGCTTACAATAACGGTGCCGGTGATGCAGGCGATGATAGCCGGGGTAAGCCAGGTCATTGATTATCCTCCCGTGTCGAAGAAGCACTGTCAAAAACTTGCTGTGATTCGCTGAGTTGCTTCATTTATAAATTAGACACAAGGCATGAAAATCCTCTGATATATAACAAATTATAACAATTTTTTTAGTAATTTTGGCTGAAAAATCCAAGTAAAAACCCCCCTTGTCATGAAGGGGGGGCATTCCTCCACTGCCTGCGCGGTCTCCGGGCGACCGCGAGGGTCATTCCTACAATAAGGGAGGCTTTCGCTAATTAATCCATTTTTCGATAACGGCCCAGACATCTTCCCTGCCCTGGCCGGTGACGGAGGAAAACAATACCGGCGGATTGTCCGGGGCCAATTGCAGTTCGGTTTGCATCATTTTAAGGTTTTGCATCGCCCGTCCCCGGCTCAGTTTGTCGGCCTTGGTGGCAGCCACCGCCACCGGGATGTCTTTATATTTTAACCACTCCAGCATCAGTTTGTCGTCGGCGGTGGGCTTGTGCCGGATATCCACCAGCAGCAGCAGCCCGCTAAGTTGGCTGCGTCCGGTCAAGTATTTTTCAACCATTTTTCCCCATTGTTGCCGCACCTGGAGCGGTACTTTGGCAAACCCGTAGCCGGGCAGATCCACCAGGTGAAAGGAACCGTTCACCAGAAAGTAATTGATTAGCTGGGTGCGCCCGGGGGTATTGCTGGTGCGGGCCAGCTTTTTGCGCCCCACCAGGGTGTTGAACAAACTGGACTTGCCCACATTGGAACGCCCGGCCAAGGCCACCTCCGGGAGGTCCACGGCCGGGCAGTTATGCAGTCCGGTGGAACTGGTAACAAACTCAACTGTAGCTATTTTCATTGGGCAATTCGGGGCCTCCCTCGGTTTCCACGACGGGTCCGTAGGCTACCTCGGGCGTGACCTCCGGAGGCGGTTCGATTACCGCGGTCCGGGGGGCGATTTTGGTCTCCCGCAGGGCGACGTTGAGCACTTCGTCCATATGGTCCACCAGCACCAACTCAAGCTGCTTTTTCACGTTAGCCGGTATTTCTTCGGTGTCCTTGCGGTTATCCATGGGCAGGATGACGGTTTTGATACCGGCCCGGTGCGCCGCCAGGACTTTTTCCTTGACGCCGCCGATGGGCAGTACCCGGCCCCGCAGGGTAATTTCGCCGGTCATGGCCACGTCGTGCTTAATCTTGCGGCCGGTCAGGGCCGACGCCAAGGCTGTGGCCATGGTAATGCCCGCCGAGGGGCCGTCTTTGGGGATGGCGCCTTCAGGCACATGGATGTGCAGGTCGTATTTTTCAAAGATGCTTTCTTTGATTCCCAGCTCCGAGGCGCGGCTGCGCACGTAACTGTAGCTGGCCTGGGCGGATTCCTTCATCACGTCGCCCAGCTTGCCGGTCAGGGTCAACTTGCCGGAGCCCTTGTAAATGGTGACCTCCACCTGCAGCGAATCCCCGCCCACCTCGGTCCAGGCCAGACCCGTGGCGATGCCCGTCTGGTCCTCCTGTTCCGCGGTGCCGTAACGGAACCTGGGTTTGCCCAAAAACTGTTCCAGCTTCGATACGTTAACCCGCACCAGCTTGGTTTTGCCGGCCACAATTTGCTTGGCCGCCTTGCGGCACAGCGAGGCGATGCTGCGTTCCAGGCTGCGTACGCCGCTTTCCCGGGTGTATTCCCGGATAATGCGCCGCACGGTCTTTTCGGAAATCTGGATCATCTTGTCGTCCAGGCCGTGCTCCTTAATTTGCTTGGGCACCAGGTGGCGCATGGCGATTTGCACCTTTTCCTCCTCTGTATAACCAGGGATGTAGATGATTTCCATGCGGTCCTGCAGCGGCCTGGGAATATTGTGCTGCACATTGGCGGTGGTAATAAACATTACGTTGCTCAGGTCATAGGGCGTTTCAATGTAATGATCGCTGAAGGTGCTGTTTTGCTCGGGGTCCAAAACCTCCAGCAGTGCCGAAGAGGGATCGCCCCGGAAGTCCATGCTCATTTTATCCACTTCATCCAGCAGAAAGACCGGGTTCTTGGAACCGGCGGTTTTCATGCCCTGGATGATCCGGCCGGGCATGGCGCCCACGTAGGTGCGCCGGTGGCCTCGGATTTCAGCCTCGTCTCGCACGCCGCCCAGAGACAGGCGCACGAATTTGCGTTCCAGCGCCCGGGCGATGGAACGGCCCAGCGATGTTTTACCCACTCCGGGCGGACCCACAAAGCAAATGATGGGTCCTTTCATTTTCTTGGCCAGCTTACGGATGGCCAGGTATTCCAGGATGCGCTCCTTGACCATGTCCAGACCGTAATGGTCTTCGTCCAGGATGGTTTGGGCCTTGTTGATATCCAGCCGGTCACGGGTGCCCTTGGTCCAGGGCAGCGCCAGCAGCCAGTCCAGGTAGTTGCGGACCACGGTGGCCTCGGCGGCCATGGGGGGCATTTTTTCCAGCCGTTCCAGCTCTTTAAGGGCTTTTTCCTCAACTTCCTTGGGCAGCTTGGCCTTTTCTATTTTGTCCCGGAGTTCCTCGCCTTCGGCCAGCCGGTCGTCTTTATCGCCCAGTTCGCGCTGGATGGCCTTAATTTGTTCCCGCAGGTAATATTCCTTTTGGGTTTTTTCCATCTGCTTGCGGACCCGGACGTTAATCTTGCGTTCCAGTTCCACAATTTCCAGTTCCCGGGCCATAATTGAGCATAACTTATCCAGGCGGGACGCGGTATCCACCGCCTCTAAAATGGCCTGTTTGTCTTCGATGCGCAGGGTCAGGTGGGAGGCCACGATATCGGCGAGCCGGCCCGGCTCCTCGATGTTTACCACCGCCACCACGGTTTCCGGCGGAATTTTCTTGCTCAGCTTGACATATTGCTCAAACTGGGTGATCAGGTTGCGCATCAGCGCTTCCACCTGGGCGTTTTTACCCTCTGATTCATCGTATTGTTCAATTCTGACGGTAAAATAGGGGGTATGGCCGGCGTATTCTTTAATCCTGGCTCTGGCGATACCTTCCACCAGCACCCGGATGGTGCCGCCGGGCAGTTTAAGGAGCTGCTTGACTTCGGCCACGGTGCCTACGGAGTAGATGTCTTCTTCACCGGGGTCGTCGGTTTGGGCGTCCTTTTGGGTGGCCAGAAAAATGGCCCTTTCCTTAAGCATGGCCTCTTCTATGGCTTGTACTGATTTTTCTCTCCCTACGTCTAGATGGATGACCATATATGGAAAAACCAGTATCCCTCTTAAGGGTAAGAGGGGTAAAATCCGTTCCTGTGCCGGTTGCAAAGGGGCACCTCCCTTGGTGAGTTTTATATGCTGTATTTTTTTGTGCATGGACAGTTTATAACCCATTGTAACACACCTGCCGGGGCGCTGCTATAGAAATAAGTGGCTTAAGGGCGTGAAACCCGGCCTGAGCCGGGTCAGAACAGGAATAACCGCTTAATATCTCCCATTTTCAGCCTAAATTGACGGTATTAAAGATCACCCGGCACCGGCGCTCCGGCAGCGGGCAGAAAACTGCCGGCGGCGGTTTCCCGCCGTCCTGCCTGGGCCGGTTTTCTATCCCGCCCGGGCAGCAGTGAACCATTGATTACATCCGCCAGGGTTTCCGCGGGGACTACTTCGGTTGTTTTAAAGCTGTGGAACAGTTCCTGGTAGTTGTCGGCGGGGATAAATACCCTGGCGGCTCCAGCTAGTACCGCCGCCTCCACTTTGGGCACCACGCCGCCCACGGGCATCACCAGGCCCCGGATGGAAACCTCGCCGGTCATGGCCACGGTGTTATCCACCGGTGTGCCTGTAATCGCCGAGTAAACAGCGGTGGCTATGCCCACGCCGGCGGAGGGTCCGTCGACAGGCGCGCCGCCGGGAAAATTGATGTGCAGGTCGTAATCCCGGTAATCCACGCCCATGGTGTAGCGCAACACGGTAAGCACATTTTCCACCGAACCTCGGGCCATGCTCTTGCGCCTGATGGTGCGGCCCCGGCCACCCAGTTCCTCTTCGTCGACCACCCCGGTAATCACCAGCCGGCCCTGGCCCCGGGGGGCGGGGATAGCGCCGGCTTCAATCTCCAGCAGCGCGCCGGTGTTGGGACCGTATACCGCCAATCCGTTGACCAGCCCCACCTGCGGCCGGGGCGGGATCTTTTTCTCGGGCCGCGGCACATACTGGCCGCTGTTGACGACCCATTCCACGCTGAGTTTCGTAATTTCCTTGCCGTTTTCGGCAATCACGATACCCGCCGCCAGTTGGATGATATTCACGGCCTCCCGGCCGTTGCGGGCGTATTTTTGTATGGTCAGCAGCGCTTCGGGCGTCAGGGGGAATTCAATTTTATCCGCTGCCCTGGCGGCAATAACGCCGATTTCATCCGGGTTGATCTGGCGGAAAAAAATCTCCATGCAGCGGGATCGGATTGCCGGAGGGATCTCCTCCGGAGTGCGGGTGGTGGCGCCCACCATGCGAAAATCGGCGGGCAGTCCGTTTTGGAAAATATCGTGAATGTGGCCGGGGATGTTGGTATCCTCCGAACTGTAATAGGCGCTTTCCAACAACACCTTTCGGTCTTCCATCACCTTTAACAGTTTATTCATTTGGATGGGATGCAGTTCACCGATTTCATCTATAAACAGCATGCCGCCGTGGGCCTTGGTCACCGCCCCGGATTTGGGCTGCGGGATGCCCGCCATACCCATGGGGCCGGCGCCCTGGTAAATGGGGTCGTGTACCGAGCCAATCAGGGGGTCGGCGATACCCCGCTCGTCGAAACGGGCGGTGGTAGCGTCCACCTCAATAAACTTGGCGTCTTCTTTAAAGGGCGAGACCGGGTTTTTCTTAGCTTCCTCCAGGATGAGCCGGGCCGCCGCCGTTTTACCCACTCCCGGCGGGCCGTAAATAATCACGTGCTGGGGGTTGGGTCCGCAGAGGGCCGCCCGCAGGGATTTCAGTCCTTCGGACTGGCCGACGATGTCTTCAAAGGTCGCCGGCCTGGTTTTTTCCGCCAGCGGTTCGGTCAGGGAAATCTGCCGCAGCCGGTGCAGCTTTTCCAACTCCTTATGTGATTCTCTCTGTACCGCGACTTTGTTGCCCTGTTGTGTTTTCAGCAGATTCCAGAAGTACAGGCCGATGATGACGGCGAAAAATACCTGGACAAAAGTGATGAAACTGCCCAAACCGGAAAACTCCACGCCGTTGCCTCCTTAACAGTAAACTATCGACTGTTAAATATTATTGCTGTCTTTTGCATAATTTATCCGTCTGAACAATCCGATAACGCTGACGGCTGCTGTTCGGCTTATCGGGCACGGTCATCTCGACCAGCCCGCGAAATATTCTTTCTATATAATGTGCAAAATTTGTTGTATAATGGAAAAAAAGAACCGGGTGATGCCATGCGTTCCGAATTAATTGAATTTCATGACGGCCTGCCGGTTCGGGCCTTTGTTCGCGGCGGCAACCGGTATCCCTACCACTGGCACGACGCGCTGGAGATTGTGCGGGTGCTGAAGGGCTCTGTCAATATCGGCATGGGCGACGATGAGATGCCGCTGCGGGAAGGCGATATCGCCATTACCAACATGGGCGAGATCCACCGCCTGACCGGCGACGGAGAGGACGAGATCCTGTTTGTTCACATCGATGCCGCTTTCTGCCGCAATGTCCTGCCGGATCATTACCTGTTCATCTATTGTTGCTCCGCCTATCACGAAGCCCGGGCGCCGGAAAAGTACGGCGTCCTCAAAGATTACATTGCCCGGCTGGTTGCTTTGCTGGACGCGGACCCGCAGGCTGCGGACCACAGCGCCGTGGAGAAGCTCCTGCAGGAAATGCTGGTCTACACCGTCTACAACTTCGATTTCTTACGCTGGGGCTTCGGCGCCGAACCCTTTGACGAAAAGCGCGTGGCCAGGCTCCGGCAGATGGCACGGCATACAACCGGCGACTCGGAGGTGCAAAAGGGTCTGACGGCTCTTGCCGCCGAGCTGGGCGTCAGCCTCCAGCATCTTTCCGGCGATATCAAAGAAAAGTTCGGCATGTCCTTTCAGGAACTGCTGTGTTACGGCCGGTGCGAGCGCGCGGCGAAGCTGCTGCTCGGCTCCGGTATGCGCGTCGTGGAGATCGCAGAGCGCTGCGGCTTCTCCGACGTCAAATACCTGATCAAGTATTTCCGGCGCTTCTTTCACGCCACTCCCTCGGACTTTCGCAAGGCCCACCAGGCGGACGGCGCGGCTCTGGCCCGGCAAACGCAATACAGGGACATACCCCTCGACCATGCCGTCCGCCGTTTGTCGGCGGCCGATGTCGGGGAACACATAGAATAAAGCCGGCCGCGAATCCCCCTGCGGGCTTCGCCTGCCCCCCTTAGCAAGGGGGCTTTCTTTTTTTGCAAAAAAAAAATTAATTTTTTTCCGGAGCTTAAAAGTGTCAATGCGCCGTCTTTCCAAATGCAATAGAGTTATGGCAACGAGGAAAGGAAGGTGTTTGAAACATGTACCCGGAAATCATTGCGTTTTTAAAGCGGATGCCGCTGAAGGCCTCGGTGCGGCGGATTGACGAATACCCCTACCACTGGCATAGCGTCGTGGAGATCATCCTGGTGCTGGAGGGTAAGGCGGAGATTACCCTGTGCGGCGAAACCCACCTGCTGAAAGAGAACGAAGTCGCCGTCGTCAATGTGGACGAGCCGCATCGCATCAAAAAAAGCGGCGCGGCAAACCGGTTGCTGTTTGTGCAGATCGACCCCGCTTTCTGCGGCCGTGTCGATCCGGACTTTGCAAATGTGCTTTTTCAGTGCTGCTCTCCCTGCCATGAGGCCGCAGCGCCGGAAAAATATCGCTCTTTGAAAGAGCGTATCACCCGGCTGGTGCTGCTTCTGCCGGACGACGAAGCCGGCTCATACCATGAACACTCCGTAAAAACCTGTCTGAAGGAACTGCTGGTCTACATGATCGACAGCTTCGACTACCTGCGCTACGGCGCGGGGACCCGGCGGATTGGCGAACGGCAGGTGCAGCGGTACAGGCGGATTTACGAGTATGTCCGGCACAAGCCGGTGGCGCGCAGTTCCTTGGCGGAGCTGGCGAAAGCCGCGGGGATCACCCAGCAGCACATGTCCAACGACATCCGGGAGAAATACGGACATTCCCTGCGGGAGCTGATCAACAGCGGCTACTGCATGCAGGCGGCCCGGCTGCTGCTCTCGACGGACCAAGTGATATACAAAATCTCGCGGGAATGCGGGTTCTCCGATCCCAAATATCTCATCAAGAGCTTCAAGCAGTTTTATGGTTGCACGCCCTCCGAATTCCGCAGGCGGCACAGGACCGGAGCCGAAGGACTGGAAGCGCAGACGCGGTTTGAGGATTTTCCGCTGTCCTGCGCGAAAAAAAATTTAATTTTTTTTCCCGGAGTTTAAAAGTGTCAATGCACCGGTTTAAAACCCCGGATACAATATTTTCTGTAATAGAACGCCTTGAGTCCCGCGGTTAAATTACGGGGGCCGGATATCTGATAAGCTGTGTGAGGTTTATATGAAGAGCCCAATGCCTTAGTAGGGCACGTTGGGTTCCGTGAGGGGCGCAGACGGAAATCTCACGTAATATAGAATGAGATGTGGAAATCGAGCGTTTACTCGACCTAAATTTGCCTAACAAACAATGGTACCCGGCCATGTAATAGTACACGAAATGATAAAAGCCTCCCTTTTGAAAAGGGGGATTTTTTTATGTTTTTTTCTTCCACCTTAAAAGTGCCAATGCACCGGTGTAATGATATATTGATAATTTTTATTACTTTTTGCCGAAATTTTTGTTACTATTCCTGTAGCCTGCTGCCCGGTAAATATGAGATTCATAAATGTGAAAAAATATTTTATCCGGGTGAAAGAAAAATTGTTCCCGCGTCGTCTAAAAGGTTAGAGGCTGCGAAAAGAGGTTGTAAAATTGCTTGCGGACGAAATCCTGCTGAAAAAAGCACAGGACGGGGATAAGGCGGCCTACGGGGAACTGGTGCGCAGATATCAGGACCGGGTATACGGCCTGGCGGTACGCATGCTGGATACCCCGGAGGACGCCCGGGATGCCGCACAGGAAGTGTTTGTCAAGGCTTACCGCGCCCTGTCCGGATTTGATTTTCGGTCGGAATTTGCCACTTGGCTGTACCGGATCGCCACCAATACCTGCCTGGACCTGCTGCGCAGACACAACCGGGAGCGCCGCCGCAATGTCTCTCTTGAAGCCGGGGCGGGCGGAGCGGATCTCTTGCGGCACGATGGTCCCGGACCCGAGGAAGTCTGGCTGAAGCGGGAAAAGGAGCTGAGTTTGCGCTCCGCGGTTCGGGAACTGCCTGAAAAATACCGGCTGGTGCTGGTGCTGCACCACTACCAGGGTCTGGGTTACAAGCAGGTGGCGGCGGTGACCGGTCTGCCGGAGAAAACCGTGGGCACCCGGCTCCACCGGGCCAAAAAAATGTTAAAGGAAAGGCTTTTAGGAGGTGCAAACGATGCGCTGCCGGACGGTAAAAAAAATGCTCACCGCGTATCTGAACGGCGAATGCCGGTCATCTGAAGCCGCGGCTCTGGCGAAGCACCTGGCCGGATGTCCGGGGTGCGCCGCCGAACTGGAGGCGTTACGCGGCCTGGATGATGTTTTGGACCTCTGGCGGGATGAACCGGCTCCCGCCAGCCTGTGGGAATCCGTGATGAGCGAAGTGGAAGTCGTCTCCGGGACGGAGGCGCCGCCCAAACACGCGGGCCGGAAGGGGACTATGAAATCCCTTTTGCTCCTGCGGGATCTGACGGTGGCCGCCGCGGTATCCTTAGCCGTTTTCTGGGGCAGCGGGGCCGGACTGGCGGGTGAACGTGCACTGGCCGCCGGCGAAAAGATCAACGGGGTGGTGTCGTCCTATGCCAGGGTTACCGGCGCCGTTATGGAACGGGCCACCGGTACGGCCGGGGAATATACACGCAAGATTTTATTTGAGGAGTGGGACCAGGATGAAATGCGTAAATCACCAAGAAGTTGAGGCCCAAGCCCTGTGCGGTATCTGCAACGCGCCAATCTGTGAAGAATGCCTGGTGCGGCTGGGGGACAGGGAGTATTGCCGGCCCTGTCTGGAAACCCGGGTGGGCGCGCTGGGGGGCACGCCGAAAAGCGAGAAAAGTTCCATGTTGGCGTTCTTGTTTTCACTGCTGCCCGGCGCCGGTTACATGTACCTGGGGCTGATGAACAGGGGCCTGCAGGTGATGGTGCTCTTTTTCGGCGCCATTTTTGTGGCCGGGATGGCCGGTCTGGATTTGATCTTGACCCTGGTGCTGCCGGTTGTTTTTTTCTATAACATCTTTGACACTCTGCAATTGGCGGGGCGTATGCGCGACGGAGTACCGGTGGAGGATAAACCCTTCATCGACCTGCATGGGGAGTGCAACAAAACC
This sequence comes from Bacillota bacterium, assembly GCA_023439185.1. Lineage (GTDB taxonomy): Bacteria > Bacillota > Desulfotomaculia > Desulfotomaculales > Desulfallaceae > BRH-c8a. The sequence continues at coordinate 93,848 of JAEXOR010000045.1, forward strand.
AGCCTGCTGGGTTATGTTCTGGTGGGGCTGGGTATTCTGGCGCTTTTAAACAATTTCCTGCCTCATTTGTTTGGCTACTCTTTCTACTCGTTCATGAGGCAGGTATTCACACCGCTGCTGATCATATCCCTGGGCGTGTTCATTCTGTATCGAAACCTGAAGAGGGGGAAGGAAGATGGCAGTCAAGGGGATTAATAAAGCCGGCCCGGTAACCTTTGCCGTCGGCTTGATCAGCGCCGGTCTGGCGCTGCTGTTATATAATCTGGGGGCGATACCCACCCTGGGGTGGGTATGGAAACTGTGGCCGCTGCTGTTAATCGGCATCGGGGTGGAATACTTCGTAAAAAGGGCGCTGCACCGGGAAGAGGAAATTAACTTCCATTTGCCCAGCATTATTTTGATTTTGCTGCTAATTATGGCCGGCGGCGCTGTTTACGCCGTCTCTGGTGTCGGTTCCAGCCTTGGCGGGCTGGTCGGCGGGATGCCCTGGTACCACGATAACAGATTGACGTACCTGCGCAGTTGGGAATCAGGCGCAGTGCCGGTAAATGACGGGGAACGTCTGCGGGTGGAGAATAACCTGGGCGTGATTGAATTGCTGCCCGCCAGGGACGGGGAGCTGAGCGTACAGGCCGTGATCCGGGCGCCGGAAACCGGACCGGCCAGGAGTCTGGCCGAGCAGGTGGAACCGGAGGTTACCAGGGCGGACGGCCTGGTTACCGTGGCGGCGCCGGACGCTGGAAGCGTGGAAAGGGTTTTTAACCGCGTGGTTACGGATTTAACGATCCGTGTGCCAAAGGGATTGGACGTGGAAGTGCAAAGTGGCTCCGGCCGGGTGGTGGCCGGCGATCTGGATAATAATTTAAAGCTGGACGGGAATACGGGCAGCCTGGAATTAATAAATCTGTCCGGCCGGATTGAGGTCCGGAACAACACCGGCCGGATCGAGATTAAGGATCCCGGCGGCGACGTAATAGCCGAAACCAATACCGGCAGCATTGAGATGACTTCGGACCGGCCCCTGGACGCCGGGTATGAATTAACAAGCAGCACCGGTCTGGTTTATCTTCAGTTACCCGGGGATTCCAGCCTGCAAATCAACGCTGTTTCCCGTAACGGTAATATCTCGGTCACCGGCCTGCCGGACGGACAGGTGCGCCGGGATGGTCTCCGTGCGGAGTATAACCATATTTTGGATGAAGGCAAGGGGAAGGCTGACCTGGAGGTGGGTACCGGCTCAATACGGATAATCGCCCGGTAACCCAATTGGGAAAGGTTCCAAGGTTGAACTGAACTACGTTCAAGCCTGGAACCTTTCCCAGCTTCGATCACCCTTGAATCTCTATGTCCGGGTCCGGCGTGGGGTTGGAGTAAGCGATGGAAACAAAAACCCCTTGAGGGTTATGATCCTTACTCCTGATCGACAGGGTTTTTTTTGCCTTTGACTTCTTCGTAGGCCTGGAAATAATTTTTCAGCCTGTTAATATCGATTTCACCGCAAACTATGACTACCAGACTCTCCTCGATTTCTATGTTGCAGTTGCATTCCCGTTCGCATTCCTTTTTAGTCATTATTATCCGGTTCCTCCTTTTATATCGATCACTAAAATTTTGTCTTCCTGAAATATATTATGCAATGCGGGAATAATGGTTAATAATCTGATTGACAAATTTAATTATTTTTTACGTCAGCAGGGAGTCTTATTTCAGGGGTCTTACTTATTTCAGGGGTCTTAATTTAACGTTGCCAACTTTAAAATAAACATAGGCGGCTATGGAAAACCAGGCGGCAAAGATCAGCGGGGAGGAGTATCTATAGGTCCCGACGTACTCATACAATCCCAGTTTGCTTAGAACCAGCCCGACCATGTGGGCATAAAGTGAGAATCCAATAATGTATGGAACCAGGAATGCTGTTCGCACCGGAAGGAAATAAAAAAAGATCATGAATGCGAACATCCAGGCGATCGGTGTCCAAAAGGAAATGATACCCCAAATGCCGAATGGGCCCATGTTGTGGTATTTAATCAGACCCAACGCATCCAGTGTGAATACCACCAGGACGTCACCAATGGCGCCGAAAATAAATCCATAAATCAAGAATCTTTTAAATTCGGTTCTGGGTATCACCGCGTAGGCAGCGACGCCAAAAAGGAGGGCTTTATAAAAAAAGTAGATACTTTTCCCAAGCATTGGTTTGACTCCCTTTCCGACAAAATAAAGCCTGATTGAGGATTATTTTTGCCTTAAAGGTGTTTAATTATTACATCATACAGCTTTTGCAGCCAGTTTTTATTTCGTTCCTCCGGGGGAATGTACTGTACGGTTTCCGCCGCCAGGCGGGCGAAGTCATTTTTTACGGCGTTGCTGAAACTTACCGGCGCGGGCAGTTGACCGGCCGTTTCCATGGCCTGCGTCAGGCTGTTGAACGTTGCTTTGTCCAATCCCGGCCTGGGCCGCCACATATCCATGGCCATGTATTTCTCGAATAAAGCTTCTATTATCCGGCGTTCTTTTTTGTCTGCCAGGCCGCGCACCGCCGGCAGGGCCAGTCCGGGCTCCCGGGAAATGTATAATTGCGCTTTGTACAGACCGTTGATAAACATTTGCACCGCCTCGGGGTGCTTATTTATTGTTACCCGGGATACCGCGCAAAGCACGGCGGGGAACGTTTTATCACTTTCGCCCACGGCGGCCGCGATGAATCCCGTGCCTTCCTGCTCGGCGGTCAGGGCTTCGAAGCCCGACAGTTGAATATAATCGCCGCTGCCGGATTTAAAGGCTCCCAGCCGCAGGTCCGGGGGAATGCGGTGATAAATACCGATATCGTGAAAAGGAGCCAGTCCGTTGGCTCGTAAAATTTTATCCAAGGCCAGCCCTGGCCCTGTTTCCGGCGGATAACTGATGATTTTCTTACCCTTTAGGCCGCTCCAGGTAAATTTATCCTTTTCCCTGGCCAGCAGAAAAGTGCTTTCGCACCCGGCCACCACGGTTAAAATAACCGGCGGCCCCGCAGGACGGGCAGCCATGTTAAACAGGTACACTGCAGGGTCGAGCAGCACCACGTCAGTGTCCGGTACATCGCTGCCATACCGACCGGCTGCAATTCCCCGGATCAGCCGCACCCGGACACCCTGCTCTTCGAAATAACCATACCGCAGCGCCACGTATAACGGCAGGTGCAAAAGTGATTGCTCACCCTCCGCCACGGTAAGGGTGATTATTTTTTTTTCTTTCAACACGTTATTTACCTGTATTGATATCAATGCAATCAAACCCGCCATAACAGCCAACGTCAAAAATAATTTGCGTTTACGCACCATAGCCACCTCCGCGGGGTCGAATATCATATTTAAAAAATATGGCTGGCGCATATTTTTCATTCCTTAAAAAACCATAAATGAATAATTATAATTATTGAGCATATAATTAGTAACAAAGGTGCGTTCTACCAGCTACTTCAGTGCGTGCTTTTCAATGCTTTAATTCTTAATTTTGGCTAAAGTATAAAATAGTTATCGGAGGTGGACCGATGTTCAGGAGGGTAACCCTGGTAAGCTGGTCCCGGCGGGGTGGACAGACAATCCTGCTGAAGCCGGGTGCGATAATTGGGGGTCTGCTCTGGGCACTCAGCAGTACGATGTTTATCTGCGCCGCCCTGGTACTGTGGGCGGTTTTAACCGCCGGACAGGTGTATCATTTCGGCGCCATGCTGACGGCGGGCACCATGCTGGGCTCTTTGCTGGGGGGTGCGACCAGTGGGCGTGCCGCGGGGAATTTGGGGTGGCTGCACGGCGCGGCGGTCGGTCTTTTATACAGCCTGGTGATGCTCTCTTTACTGGCCGCCTGGAGTGGTACTTTCGCGGCTTTGCCGGGATTGGCCGGCCGGGGTCTGAGCCTTGTGATCATGGGTATGCTGGGCGGTGTGGCAGGTGTTAATCTATCTGCTTATGACCGGCGCCGGGAAAGCTTCAGGCCCGGTTTGCGTTGATGAGGTTGATGATTAGCGCTTATGATGCGATTCAAGTTGACAGCCGGCGAAAAAAAAATTAATATAATTGGTAACTAAAAACCCGACTTTGATGGGGAGTGCGTCCGCTCCACGCAAACCAAGAGAGGGAATACCCGCCGGCTGTAAGGTATCCCGTTTGCCGCGGCCGTTGTCGCCCCGGAGTCGCCGGCCTGAATGGTTATTATCCGGTAAGGCCGGCCGGATCGGCCCGTTACAGCTGATCAAGTGCCGGAGCGTGGCAGAACTTGTTTTTGTTTCGCTTCCGGAATTAAGGTGGTACCGCGAAAAACCCATTTCGTCCTTTCTGTGCGAAATGGGTTTATTTTTTTGGAGGGATGGATATGACCGAAAAGTTTGCAATGCCGACCACCTACGATCCCCGCGCCGTGGAGGACCGCTGGTATAAATACTGGGAGGAAAACAAGTTTTTCCGTTCCACGGTGGACCCGGAAAAGGAGCCTTTCACCATCGTGATGCCGCCGCCCAATGTTACCGGGCAGCTGCATATGGGCCACGCCCTGGACAATACACTGCAGGACATTCTGACCCGCTGGCGGCGCATGCAGGGTTACAACGCCCTGTGGTTGCCCGGTACCGACCATGCCGGGATCGCCACCCAGGCCAAGGTCGAGGAACAACTGCGCAAGGAAGGCAGCAATAAATATGAATTGGGCCGGGAAAAGTTTTTGGAGCGGGCTTGGGAATGGAAGGAACAGTACGGCGGACGGATTACCCATCAACTCAGGCGGCTGGGCGCGTCCTGCGACTGGGACCGGGAACGGTTCACCATGGACGCGGGCTGTTCCGAAGCGGTGCTGGAAGTATTTATCCGCCTGTATGAGCAGGGCCTGATCTATCGTGATTACTACATCACCAACTGGTGCCCCCACTGCCAAACCACCATCAGCGATATTGAGGTGGAGCACCAGGATAAACCGGGCCAGCTATATTACATCAAATACCCGGTCCAGGGAGCCCCGGGTGAGTTCATCCCCGTGGCCACCACCAGGCCTGAGACCATGCTGGGTGACACCGCCGTGGCGGTGCACCCGGAAGATGAGCGCTACCGCAGTCTGGTAGGTAAAACAGTGATTTTGCCCCTGGCAGAGCGGGAAATCCCCGTCATTGCCGACGAATACGTAGACCCGGCATACGGCACCGGGGCGGTGAAGATTACTCCGGCCCACGACCCCAACGATTTCGAGGTGGGACGACGTCACAGCCTGCCGTCGGTACAGGTGATCGACCGGGAAGCCAAAATGGCCGCCGAGGTCGGGGCCAGGTACCAGGGTCTGGACCGCTGGGACTGTCGCAAGCGGGTGGTCAAAGAACTGCAGTCCGGCGGGCTGTTGTATAAAATAGAAGACCTTTCTCACGCGGTGGGGCACTGCTACCGCTGTGCTTCGGTAATTGAGCCCATGCTTTCCAAGCAGTGGTTCGTGCGTATGAAGCCCCTGGCTGAACCCGCCATCGCCGCCGCCCGGGAAGGACGGGTGCAGTTCGTGCCCGAACGGTTCACTAAGGTTTACTTAAATTGGATGGAAAACATCCGTGACTGGTGCATTAGCCGCCAGCTTTGGTGGGGGCACCGGATCCCGGTCTACTACTGCCTGGACTGCGACGAAGTGATCGCCGCCAAAACCCGGCCCGACAAATGTAAATGCGGGTCAACCAGGCTGGAGCAGGACCCCGATGTGCTGGACACCTGGTTCAGCTCCGCGCTGTGGCCCTTTTCCACTCTGGGCTGGCCGGAAAAAACCGTTGACCTGGCCTATTACTATCCCACCTCGGTGCTGGTGACCGGCCGGGATATCATTTTCTTCTGGGTGGCCCGGATGATCTTCAGCGGCATCGCCTTCATGGATCAGGTACCCTTCCGGCAGGTGTTTATCCATGGGCTGGTGCTGGACGCCTTGGGGCGCAAAATGAGCAAGTCCCTGGGCAATGGGGTGGACCCCATTGACGTCATTGAAAGCCATGGGGCGGATAGTTTGCGGTTCATGCTGGTGACGGGCAACGCCCCGGGCAATGACCTGCGGTTCCACTTCGAGCGCCTGGACGGAGCCCGCAATTTCGCCAACAAGATCTGGAACGCCTCCCGGTTTGCCCTGATGAACCTGCAAGATTACGAACCCGGGGAAACCCCGGGGCCGGACCGGCTTGCCCTGGCCGATCGCTGGATTTTAAGCCGGTTGGAACGGGCCTCCCGCCAGTGTACCGGACTGCTGGAAAATTACGAACTGGGCGAAGCCGCCCGGGTGCTTTACGAGTTTACCTGGGATGAATTGTGCGACTGGTATATTGAGCTGGTCAAACCGCGTTTGTACGGGAAAACGGACCCGGAGGACCGGGAGACCGCCCGGTATGTGCTGACCACGGTGCTGCGGAGCGCGCTGGAATTACTGCATCCGTTCATGCCCTTTATCACCGAGGAAATCTGGCAGCGGCTGCCGCATCGGGGCCGCACCGTCATGCGGGCCCGGTGGCCCAAACCGCGGGATGAATACCCGGACCCGCGGGCCGAAGAGAAAATGGAACTGCTGATGGATGTTACCCGCGGTATCCGGCAGATCCGTAGTGAAATGAACGTGCCGCCGGGCAAAAAGGCCGAGGCCGTCATTGTTTCGGCGTCGGCGCAGGCCAGGGAAACGCTGCAGGCCAATATCGCTTATATTGAGGGCTTGGCCAACTGCCGGGCCGAAGTAACCGCCGGGCTGGCCGAAAAACCGGAGCAAGCGGCCACCGCCGTAACCAGGGATGTCCAAATATTTGTGCCGCTGCGGGGATTGATCGACGTGGACAAGGAACTGGCCAGGCTGAACAAGGAACTGAAGACTTTGGAAAAGGACCTGGAGCGGGTGCGGGGTAAGCTGAACAACAAAGGCTTCATGGATAAAGCGCCCGCCGATGTAATTGAAAAGGAGCGGGGCAAAGAAGCCGAACTGGCGTCCAAAGCCGGCGCCATCAAAGAACGCCTGGCGGTGCTGCAGTAGGTTCAGCGAAGCGCTGGAGGGATTCCAAAGCCTCCCGATATGCCTTCCTGGTCAAAGGGAGGTGGCAACGCCGCAGGCGTTGACGGAGGGGTTTACCTTTGGTGCCAGGTGTTGCAAGTTGCGTGTTGCAAGTTGTGAATCCCCCGTCAGACTTCGCCTGCCACCCCCTTTAACAAAGAAGGCTTTTTCGTGATTGCATGTTACTCTGAAGCAAGTGTAGGGGTGCCCCTCGCGGTCGCCCCTACAGGGCGTACAACACACTGCACCATCACTAATTATTCAAGTGTCATATACTAATTAATTGTGCAAAATATTAATTAATGTACAAAAATAGCAAATATATCTGCGCATTAATTAAAAAAATGCACAAATATCAGGATATTGAGTTGTTTGTTCAAGAAATTATGTACATTAGTTAAAAATCTGCACATCTTAGTCCAAGGGTAACACCAAAAAAAGAACCGGCATAGTTGTAATGTGCCGGTTCATCATTGCTTCTGGAAATAAATTAATAAGTATTTTTACTTGGTCATGGTCAGCAGGAAGTCCTCGCCCTGTTGGCTTACGTCCACCTGCCAGCCCTTGTTTTCGGCCAGCCGGGTCACGTTCTCCCGGGCCGCCATATTGCTTACCAGTACCTGCACCGTGCCGCCGGTCATGTTATCCAATACCCGTTTGGTCATCAGCACCGGCTCGGGGCACAGCAGTCCCCTGGCGTCAACTTCATTTGCCAATGCTCACACCCCCTGTCACCACCGCCGGCCGGTTAACAACCGCGATGGCAAACACCGCTGCCAGACCCAGGATTACCGCCACCTGGCCCGCCACAGGCACGCCTTGCGGACTGGCCGCCAGACCAAAGTTATGTGCCACCGCCGCGCCGGCCAGCAGGCCTAAAATTGTTACGGCGCTGTCGGTGTTGCCCTCGGCTCCGGCCACCAGTTGCCTTAACGGGCAGCCGCCCAGCAGCACCGAAGCCCAGCCCGCCAAGGTCATGCCCAGGAAGTTCCACAGGCCGTCGGTATGGGCTATCGGCTGTCCGGCAAAACCGGGGTTGAACGACCCCATTACCAGGTTGCCCGCCAGGGCGGCAATAAATATAGCCGCAAAACCATACAGCAGGTGACCGTCACGGAAAAAGATCAGGTCCCTGAGCCCGCCAACCATGCACAGACGAGACCGCTGGGCCAAGATTCCCACCACCAGTCCGGCCGCCAGGGAGATAAGCAGCGGCGCCCGCATGGAGCCGGGTCCTTCGGCGCTGAACAATATAAAAGCGGGCTTGGCCAGCAATAAAACCAGCAGGCCGGCCATCAGGGCCGGGAACAGGTACCCGTTGCCCTGCTGCTGGGGTACGGCCCGGCCCAGGGTGAAACCGGATTTAAGAAAGATAATGCCGAGGTATACGCCTGCCGCCAGGCCGACCAGGCCCACCGCCGCGTTAAGATCACCGCCCGCCAGACGCAATACCGCCCGCAGCGGGCAGCCCAGGAAAACCAGCATGCCAATCATAGCCGCAAAACCAAGGATAAAACGAGTAAAAGTGCTGGAGCCGCCCACGGTCTTAAATTCCCTGGTTGCCATTGAGGCCAGAAAGGCCCCCAGTACCAGGCCGGGTATTTCGGGACGCAGGTACTGCACCGGGGCAGCCCGGTGAAACCCCAGCCCGCCGGAAATGTCCCGCAGAAAACAGGCGATGCAGTAACCCATATTGGCCGGGTTCCCCAGGGCCACCAGTACCACCGCCAGGATGCCGATGCTTCCCCCGGCGGCGATTAACAACATGCGCTGTTTGGACAAGAAAAATCTACCCCCTATCTTAATTGGATTATGGGCAGATGTTCGATTTTTTGTTATAAACATCCTTTATTTTTATCATTTAAAATTTTAATCAATTGTGTATTAACGGTAAATTTTTTTTATCATTAAAGGTTCCCGGCTGATTATTTTTTTCATTTACATTAATTATGCCGGGTATATTTTATGATAGGAAAAAAGATTTAATTGTCGAATTTAAGTGCGGTGAGCAATAATAATCCTCGTCACCGGGAGGGGATGGGATAATTGCAGTACCGGGAAGCCATGGAATATTTGCAGGATTTGACCAAGTTCGGAATGAATTTCGGGTTGGGCCGGGAAACCGAACTGCTGCGCAGGCTCGGGAACCCGCATGAAAAAATCCGGGTTATCCACGTTGGGGGTACCAACGGCAAGGGTTCAACCGCCGCCATGCTGGCGGCGGTGCTGCAAAACGCCGGTTACCGGGTGGGGACGTTCACGTCGCCGCATTTGCATTCCTACACCGAGCGTTATCGGATCAACGGCACCTTAATTGAACCGGTTCAGGTGGCCCGCTTGATTACGGTTTTACGGCCGCACCTGGAGGACATGGTGCGGGACGGTTTTGAACAACCCACTGAATTTGAAGTCAGCACCGCCATGGCCTTTCTTTATTTTTGGGAACGGGCGGTGGATTTTTTGGTGCTGGAGGTGGGCCTGGGGGGCGCCATTGATTCCACCAATGTGGTAACGCCGTTGTTATCGGTGATCACTAACGTGGGCATGGACCACATGGATTACCTGGGTCATACCCTGACGGAGATCGCCCGGGTCAAGGTCGGTATTATCAAACCCGGCGTACCAGTGGTTACCGCGGCGGCAAATCCGGAAGTGCTGGCAGTGATTGAATCGGAGTGCCGGGAAAAAGTAAGTCCGCTGGTTCGGGTCGGCGCCGGGGTAACCTGGAAACCCGGCGGGCATTCGCAACAGGGACAGACATTCGATTATACCGGCATTAACAGGCAGTTGCGGAATTTACGGCTGCCGTTGATGGGCGCGCACCAGCTTGATAACGCCGCCACGGCGCTGGCGGCACTGGAGATGCTCGAAACAAAGGGGTATTGCGTGCTGAACGAGCAGGCGTACCGGGACGGACTGGCCGGCGTTGTCTGGCCGGCGCGGCTGGAGTTGATTGGAGAGCAACCGCCGGTGCTGATTGACGGTGCGCACAACTACGACGGAGCCTGTAGCTTACGGCGGGCGCTGGATGAATATTTTGCGGGCAGCGGTGTGATTATGGTAATGGGGATGCTCGGCGACAAGGAGAGGGCCAGGGTGGTCGCCGAACTGGCGCCCCGGGCCAGGCGGGTAATCATCACCAAACCCAACAGCCCCCGGGCGGGTGACTGGGAGCAGATGGCCGCGGAAGCGCGCCGTTATGTTAGGGACGTGGAAACCGTCGAGGATATCGGCGACGCGGTCAAGGTAGGTCTGGCGGCGGCGGGCGAAGACGACCTGGTTTGCATCACCGGTTCGCTGTACATGGTGGCCGACGCTCGCGAAACGGTGCTTCGGCTGAACGGCCGCGACCCGGGGGAACAACGGGAGAATTATTGACGTCAAACTATGTTGACGGGTTATTTTAGATACGTTAGACTTGATCGAGTGAATACAGAAAGAAGCATAATATGGGAGTGGAATTAGTTGCAGGATATCGCGGTCTTAATTATCGGGCTGGGCATAATACTGACTGCCGCCGGCTTTTTTACCAATGGCATCGAATGGCTGGGCAAAAAAATGAAATTGACCGAAGGGGCGGTGGGCAGCGTCCTTGCTGCGGTGGGCACCGCCCTGCCGGAAACGATTATCCCCATTATCGCCATCTTTTCCGGAACCGGGCATGCCGGCCATGAGATAGGTATCGGCGCCATATTGGGCGCCCCGTTTATGCTGGGGACGCTGGCTTTTTTTCTGGCCGGCGGTTCGGTGCTGCTATTTCGTAAACGGCGCAGCGATAACTATCCCCGCATTGAACCGGATGTTGGTGTAGTCAGAAGAGACCTGTCGTTTTTCCTGGTGGTTTACTCCCTGGCCATAGCCGCCGCATTCTTGCCCGCGGGGTTTAAAATGGTCGTGATCGTCATCCTGGTCGCGGCATATGCCTTTTTTGTTTACCGGACCTGTACCGCCGGCGCCTGCATGGATGAGTCCTGTACCCTGGACCCTCTTTATCTGGCCCGGCGTCACGACGACCCGCCGCTGTTTAGGGTGTTGCTGCAGGTTTTACTGGCCTTTATCGGGATTATCGCGGGAGCGAAACTGTTCGTCGGCGGCATCGAACACCTGTCCGCCAGTTTGGGCGCGTCACCGCTTTTAATCGCTCTGCTCGTAGCGCCGATAGCTACGGAGATGCCGGAAAAATTCAACAGTGTAATCTGGCTTTCCCAGCGTAAGGATACGCTGGCCCTGGGCAACATCACCGGGGCCATGGTATTTCAAAGCTCCGTCATTCCGGCCATCGGTATTGCCCTTACACCCTGGGAACTCAGCCCTGTGGCGCTTCTTAGCGCTATTCTGGCCCTGATCTCGGCACTGGTGATCTACTTGTTGATCCGTTTTCGCGGTCATCTGGACAGCAGGGTCATCCTGTGTACCGGCGGGTTGTTTTACGGCGGTTACGTACTGGCCATAGCCATGGGATGGATTATTTGATCAGGAGGTGTTGATTTTGAAACCCAGCGAAAAAATGGCCGAACTGGGGCTCGTCCTTCCTCCGGCGCCGCGCCCGGTGGCGGCATATGTGCCTGGGGTGCTGGTGGACGGCTGGGTATATATATCCGGCCAGTTGCCCTTTGTGGAAGGTGAACTGAAGTATGCCGGCCGGGTGGGTGACGAACGCACCGTGGAGGAAGGTTATGACGCCGCGCGGATTTGCGCTTTAAATTGCCTGGCGGTGGCGGCGGAACTGGCCGGCGGTATTGACCGGATTCAGCGGGTGGTTAAGGTTACCGGTTTTGTCAGCAGCGCGCCCGGTTTTACCGGACAACCGGGGGTGATTAACGGCGCCTCCGAGCTATTGGGGCAAATTTTCAGTGACGCCGGCAAGCATGCCCGGGCCGCCGTGGGTGTCGGGGAATTGCCTCTAGGCGCTGCCGTGGAAGTTGAAATGATCCTTAAAATATAATTTTTTCCGGTGCCGAAATAAGCCGGAAAATATGGTAAAATGTAATGGCGGTATTTTATGGTCGAAAGGGTAGAAAAAATGTCGCCGCACTGAAATAACAAACTTTGGAGTGGTTATTTTGAACAAAGGGTATCGGAGTTCAAGCAGCCCCTGGATTTTATTTTTGCTGCTGCTGGCCGGGGGACTGGCAGGCAGCGCTCTTAACGACACTTTAGCTAAAACCCTGCCGATGCTGGCCTCCACCGGCAATATCGGGATGAAACCGGCCACCCTGAATTTGCACTTCATGCAATTGACCTTCGGTTTTGTGATGAACCTGGGTCCGCTTACCGCGCTGGGCATAATAATTGGTTATCTGGTTTACCGCAGGGTGTAATAAATTCTCTGTGGCGGCACTGTTGATGTGCAGCCCAACAATGGAGGGTATATGTAAATTTGCCCCGGATATATCTGGCATCGTCTTCACCTCGCAGACGTGAAATACTGGATTTAATCAAGCTGCCGCATACTGTTTTGGCCATTGACGTTGATGAATCCCTGCCGCCGGGCATGGTTGTTCCGGAGCAAGTGGAAACGCTGTCCCGGCGTAAAGCTGAATACGCAGCCCGTAAGCTGCCCGCCGGGGTGGTCATCGCCGCCGACACTGTGGTGGTGCTGGACGGCGAGGTGCTTGGCAAGCCGGCGGACGAAGCCGTGGCCATGGATATGCTGGAGCGGCTGCAGGGACGCACCCATGAGGTTTTTACCGGTGCCACGGTATGGGACATTTCCGGCGGTAAGGCAGTCACCGGACATGACCATACCTATGTGGAGATGCGGACCGCGGACCGGGACGAACTGTCAAGATATATCGCCACCGGCGAACCGATGGACAAGGCGGGCGCGTATGGGATTCAGGGACTGGGTTCCGTTTTTATAACCGGGATCCGGGGCTGCTACTTCAACGTGATGGGACTGCCGGTGTACAAGCTGACCCGGATGCTCAAGGAGCTGGATATAGATGTCAGCCAGTGCTGGGGGTAATCTCAGGCAGGGTCGGGAGCAATACCGGGTGGCCATCAAGGACATGCCCGAGGGGCTGCGCCCCAGGGAAAGACTTTTAAACGATGGGCCGCATTCTTTGTCTGATTTTGAGCTTTTGGCCATTATGCTGCGCACCGGAAGCGCCGATGCCAGCGCCATGGATCTGGCCACGGGCTTGTTGGGCCATTTTGGCGGGCTTAGACAGTTATTGGACGCGTCTGCCGAGGAATTGAGCGCGTTTAAGGGTGTCGGGCCGGCTAAAGTGGCTCAGATTAAAGCAGCCCTTGAACTGGGCCGGCGGATTGCCATTACCGCGGCCTGGGACAGGCCTGCCATCAAGTCCCCGGAAAACGCCGCCGCCCTGGTGATGGAGGAAATGCGTCACCTGGACCGGGAGCATTTCTGGGCGCTGCTCTTAAACGCCAAAAACCAGGTACTGGCCCGGGAAGTGGTTTCTATCGGAACCCTGAATTTTTCGGCCATTCACCCCCGGGAATTATTCAAGGCGGCCATCAAGCGCAGCGCCGCCGGAGTAATCCTGGTCCATAACCATCCCAGCGGTGATCCCACTCCCAGCCGCCAGGACATTGAGGCCACCAACAGATTGGTGGAGGCGGGAAACATTATCGGGATTGATGTCTTAGATCATCTGGTTGTGGGAGATAATAAATTCACAAGTTTCAAGGCCCAGGGTTTATTGTAACACTTTTTAATAATGCAGAGAGAGGTGCCGATAAATGCGGTTTGGAATTTTCTCCAAAGATATGGGCATTGACCTGGGGACCGCCAATTCCCTGGTTTACGTAAAAGGCAAGGGTATTGTGCTCCGGGAACCGTCGGTGGTGGCCATTCAGCGGGACAACGGCCATGTGCTGGCGGTGGGGGAGGAGGCCAAACAGATGATTGGCCGTACCCCGGGCAATATCGTGGCTATTCGCCCCATGAAAGACGGTGTGATTGCCGATTTTGACGTTACCCAGAGCATGATCAGATATTTTATCAACAAGGCATTGCGCAAAGGTTCGTTTCTAATCAGGCCCCGGGTGGTGATCTCGGTGCCGTCGGGAGTCACCGCGGTGGAGGAACGGGCGGTGCGCGAAGCGGCGTTGCAGGCGGGCGCCCGGGAAGCGTACCTGATTGAGGAGCCCATGGCGGCGTCCATTGGCGCCGGGCTGCCGGTACACGAACCCACGGGCAATATGATTGTGGACATTGGCGGCGGCACCACCGAAGTAGCGGTCATTTCACTGGGCGGCATTGTAAACAGCCGATCCATTCGTATTGCTGGCGATGAAATGGACGAGGCCATTATCCAGCACGTTAAAAAGGCTTACAACCTGATGATCGGCGAAAGGACCTCCGAAGAAATTAAAATTGAAATCGGCGGCGCCTATCCTTTTAATACAGTTGAGACATATGAGATCAGGGGGCGGGATCTGATAAGCGGACTGCCCAAAACCATTGAAATAACGTCGGAGGAAATACACAAGGCTCTCTCCGAACCGGTATCCAGCATCCTGGAGGCCATTAAAAATACCCTGGAACTTACCCCACCCGAATTGGCCGCGGATATCATGGACCGGGGCATTGTGATGGCCGGGGGGGGATCGCTGCTGCGCGGCCTGGATCGACTGGTCAGCGAGCAAACCGGAATGCCGGTGCATATGGCCGAAGACCCGTTGCTGGCGGTGGCCTACGGGACCGGCCGGGTTCTGGAGAATATCGACATCCTGCGTAAAGTGCTGATTCATCCTAGAAAACTGGCTTAGTATATCTGCCGATTGAAACGCCTGCGTCGGAGGAAGGTGGGTGTTGCGTGTCCGGCTTGTCCCTGGGAAAAAAACTCTTATTATTAGGCCTTTTGATTATAGTGATGATGACCGGCCTGCATTATTCCGCGGGCGGCATTGAGCGGTTTACTCCTCTGACTTCCTCGATCCGGGATATCCTGTCTCCTATACAGAGGGGCATTATGATTGCCGGGCGGGAGATCAGTGACTTTGTTGCCACACCCGCCAGGCTGATTGGGTTATCCAAACGTTACAGACAACTGGAGGAACAGAACAGCCAGTTGGAGAGCCAGTTGCTGCAATTTAAAGAAATCAGCGAGGAAAACGTCAGGCTTAAAAAAATGCTTGATTTCAGCACGGGCCTGACCCCCCAACTGGCCACCGAGGCCGCTGCGGTAACCGGACGGGATCACGGCAATTGGTTCGGCAATATTACAATTAATAAAGGCGCCAGGCAGGGCATTAAGAGCGATATGGCCGTCATCACGCCTGCGGGACTGGTGGGCAGGGTAATCCGGGTATCTGAAAATACCGCTGAAGTATTATTGATTACCGATCCCCGCAGCGGGGTCGGCAGTATGGTGCAGGAGATCCGTTCCCCGGGTATTCTGGAAGGTGTCGCTGGGGGGCAGGGAAGTTTAGCCATGGTAAACATTCCGGCGGACATGACTCCCGAGGTGGGGAACCGGGTCATTACTTCCGGTCTGGACGGCAGTATCTTTCCCAAGGGTATTCCCATTGGCACCGTGCGTGAAGTGCGCAGGGAAGAGACGGGATTGTTTAAAATGGCCGAAGTTGAACCATATGTCGATTTTAACCGGCTGGAGGAAGTTTTTGTAATTACCTCTTTCAAGCTGGAAACGCTCTGACGCCGGAGGTGAACCCGATGCGCACGCTTCATTTCCCGGCGCTGGTGCTGGGGTTCGTATTGCTGCAGTCCACCGTCTTGAATTTTATTTCCGTTAACGGCATCAAGCCTGATCTGGTGTTGGTGCTGATGATTCTGAACGGCTTCTTCCGGGGCACCCGGGAAGGAGCTTTTTGGGGTTTTGTGGGCGGAGTGCTGCAGGATCTGTTAATCGGGGGTTATTTCGGCATTTACGCCCTTACCGGCATGGCGGCGGGTTACCTGGGCGGTTTGGGTGAGGGGCGGTTGTATCGCGATAGTCGGATTATTGCCGCCGGTCTGGTCTGGATCTGCACCTTCGGTGCCCAATTGGTGTTTTATCTGCTGCTGTTGGTGGTGGACGTGCGGGTGCATATTTTACCTGCGCTGACCGGTATTATTATGCCGGTTTCTTTTTACAATGCGCTGGTGGTGCTGCTCTGTTACGGTCTCTTTCACCGTTCACACCGTCGGGGTTTGCTTGGTGACGGTTCTTATTAAGGTTATACGCGGTTTAAAAGGGGCAAAAAGTCCATGAAACGCAAGCAGTTGGAAATGAAAACCAGGTATATGCTGGCCGGCGTGGCGCTGGTTTTTATTGTTTTGCTGGTTAAAATCAGTTTCCTTCAGTTTGTCCAGACGGAACAATTCCGTACCCTGGCCCGCAATAATTATATCCGGATCGTGCCGGTTTTTGCCCCTCGGGGCGAGATTTTTGACCGCAACGGTGAAAAAATGGTCACCAACCGGCCCATTTATACCGTTTCCATTAACGATATCAACATCAAAGGCACCACATACAGCGTGGTGCTGGAACGAATCGGGGCCGACACGGTGCTGATGGCTGAACAGATGGCCCCGGTACTGGCCCGGGATCCCGAATATCTGCGCCGGGCCGGTGTAGGGATTACGGTGGACGGCGATCCCGGCGAAAACGCCCGTCTGATTATGGAACAAATCAAGGATGATGTGGGAAATAATAAAACAGAGTTGGAAAACGGCCGGCCGCTGGTGCTGGCCGAGGTATATGATCCCTCCGTCGTTGCCTCGCTGACCGGCCCGCAATGGGATGCTTACGGTATTAAAGTGAAGAAAAATACCGATATGTTGGGCAATCTGGTTGCTTTGCTGTTCCCCAAGGGGGTGTTCGAGGAAGAGAACGCCTATCAAGTGGAACAGCGGGTCAGGGATGAAATCCGGGGGAAAAAAGCGTATGAATCGGTGCTGGTGGCCGAAGACATCTCCATGGAAACGGTGGTGGAGCTGCGAGAAAAACAATTGGAGTTGCCCGGGGTGGTGGTGGACATACAACCGACCCGGGATTACCCCTATGATCAGCTGATGAGCCACGCCCTTGGCTACGTGCAGAATATCAAGCCGGAACAGTATGAGGAACATAAAGACGAAGGTTACCTGATGAATGACCTGTACGGTCAGAACGGTCTGGAAATAGTGTTTGAAAGCTACCTGCGGGGAGAGCACGGTGCCAGGCAGGTGGAGGTGGACACCTACAACCGCCCGGTGCGGGACCTGGGCATGAAACAACCCGTCCCCGGCAGCGACCTGGTGCTGACCGTGGACCTTGAGGTACAACAGGCCGCGGAAAAAGCGCTGGCCGAGGGTATCAAGCGGGTGCAAAACGCAGGCTATCCACTCGCCCGGACCGGCGCCGCGGTGGTGCTGGACGTCAACACCGGGGCGGCGCGGGCCATGGCCAGCTACCCGTCTTACAATCCCGGGGTGTTCGCCAATTTAACCACTGCCAAATGGCAGGAACTGCAGGAGTCCGGCGCGCTGCTTAACCGGGCCATATCCTTGTATTCGCCGGGTTCCACGTTTAAAATGGCGACCCTCGCCGCCATTCTGGAAAATGAAGTGGTGAACCCCACGTACAAGATGCCCGACCCGGGCTATTTTGTGTTGGGCAGGCGTTATAACGACTGGAAAGCGGGCGGGCACGGCAGCGTGGATGCGCGCGGGGCGCTC
The DNA here is from genome assembly GCA_023439185.1 of Bacillota bacterium. Classification (GTDB taxonomy): domain Bacteria; phylum Bacillota; class Desulfotomaculia; order Desulfotomaculales; family Desulfallaceae; genus BRH-c8a. The sequence continues at coordinate 111,501 of JAEXOR010000045.1, forward strand.
CAGTTTTCCTGCGACACTTATTTCTGGCGGTACGGGCTCCAGGCCGGGGTGGACGCCATAGCCCACTACGCGCGTGAGTTTGGCTTGGGCCAGCTTACCGGCATCGGCCTGCCCGGCGAAATGGCCGGCTCGGTACCCAGCCCGGAACACAAGTATGAAACGGTTAAAAGTTTGAAGATTAGGTATAACGCTGATTTTTCCGGTGTGCGTGACTTTAACAGGCGGATCGCGGAGATTGAACAGGAACTGGCGGAGGCTGCGGACAACACGGAAAAAAAACGCCGGCTGGAGCAGCAAAAAAAAGAACTGGCAACCGAACGGGACCGGGAACTGGACGAACAACTGAAAAAACACGAATGGGATTTGCAGTGGCAGTCTTATGACACTTTAAATATGTCCATCGGCCAGGGTGATAACTGGTATACCCCGCTGCAGTTGGCTTCCTACGTGGCGGCCATCGCCAACGGGGGCACTCTTTACAAGCCCTATCTGGTGGATAATGTTGTTTCACCGGATGGCGAGGTAATTAAAGAGTTTGGCAAAGAGGTCCGCCATAAAGTGGATATCAAACCGAAAAACCTGAAGATTATCCAGGAAGGGATGCACCTGGTGGCGCTGCCGCCGGCCGGCACCGCAGCCGGCGTATTTACCGGGGCCAAGTATTCCGTGGCGGCTAAAACAGGCACCGCCGAGGTATTTGACGCCGACAGCAATAAAATAGGCAACCATGCGCTGTTCGTGGCCTACGCGCCTTATGAAAAGCCTGAGGTCGCAGTGGCTGTATTGATTGAATTTGGGCAGGCCGGCAGCACTTATGCCGGTCCCGTAGCCCGTAACATATTGGACGCCTATTTTGGGGAGGAACCCAAAAGCCTGCTGCCGCCGGGGCAAGGCGAGCAGCTTGATAACGACGGGCAGGCTGCTGGGAACCATGCCGGGGTCTGGGAACAGATTCCCGATGATCTTCCGATTTTGGCCTGGCCCGGCTGGACCAAACAGTCCATCGGACTGCAGGGTGAAAACGAGCGGTTCCGGTATTATGAGCAGCGGTTGCAGCGCTGGCAGGCCGCACAACAGGCTGCCCGGCAAGCTGCCGCCAACCAGCTTTCCCCTGTAAACAGGCCTGCGAATGAAACTGAGACACCGGTCGTGTCGCAGCCGCCGGAGGCGCCTGAACAACCGGTTGGAGCCGGATCGCCGCCGGAGACGCCCGAACAGCCGGCAGAGACCGTACTGCCGCCAAACGATCCGGAACCGGATGAAACCGGTACAGAAGAACAGGAACAAGAATCGCAGTTGACGGATACATAACCGGAATTGCTTCGCAGTTTGTGTGTTTTTATTAATTCATTTTTTAATAAAAGCGTCGTTTTTCGCCGGGTTTGCGGAAGCGCTTTTTTTATTGTCTTAGCAGGATTTGGTTACCGGCTGTAGAATAATTTAACTCAAAATGCAAAAGACGGTTTACTGAAATTTAATCTGCGGATATCTTCGGCGGGAGGAATAAATTTGGCTGCTGACGGTGAGAATCTGTTGCGTTTCCCCGGCAGGGGAGGAGAAACGGAGGATATGGCGGATGACAATACCATAATGGTCCGGCGCACCCTTCGCTCCGGGCAGTCACTGCATTTTGAGGGCAATGTGGTAATACTGGGCGATATTAACCCGGGTGCGGAAGTGGTGGCTACCGGCGATATAGTGGTGATGGGTTCACTGCGCGGCGTAGTGCACGCAGGAGCCGGGGGCGACAGCAGCTCCGCCGTGTACGCTTTCCGTCTGCAGCCGACCCAACTGCGCATTGCCAACCGGATTACCCGCGCTCCGGACGGGGAGCAGTCCTTTTCCACCACTCCCGAGGTGGCCAGGATCAGGGACGGCATGGTGGTGATCGAGTCTTTCCAGACCGGTCCGGAACGTCAGGGATAAATAGATGATCAATGCAGTATGCCTATATGTGTAAAAGCGAGCGCTAAAGGGAGGAAGAATAACAAATGGGAGAAGTAATCGTTGTTACTTCCGGCAAGGGCGGGGTGGGGAAAACCACAACCTCCGCCAACCTGGGAGCCGGTCTGGCCTCGGCCGGCAGCCGGGTGTGCTTGATAGACGCGGATATCGGTTTGCGTAACCTGGATGTGGTCATGGGCCTGGAAAACCGGATTGTATACGATCTGGTGGATGTAACCAGCGGTAACTGCTCTTTCAAGAAGGCGCTGATTAAAGACAAACGCTTTGAAAAACTGTTTTTGCTACCGGCCGCCCAGACCAAGGACAAAACCGCGGTCAGTCCGGCTCAAATGGAAGCTCTCTGTGATGAGATCAGGGATGAGTTCGATTATGTACTGATTGACTGTCCGGCAGGTATTGAACAGGGTTTCCGCAACGCTATCGCCGGCGCGGACCACGCGGTGGTGGTGACCACTCCCGAGGTTTCGGCGGTGCGTGACGCCGACCGGATTATCGGGCTTTTGGAAAAGGAAGACCTGCGCGAGCCCAAGCTGATCGTCAACCGGATGCGACACCAGATGGTCAAGCACGGGGACATGATGAGCATCGATGATATTATCGAAATATTAGCCATTGATCTTTTGGGCGTGGTTCCCGAGGATGAAATGGTGGTAATCAGCACCAACCGGGGCGAGATGGTGGTGCTGAATAATACCTCCAAATCCGGCCAGGCATACCGCAACATAGTGCGCCGGATTAGGGGTGAAGACGTGCCGATGATGGACCTTGAAGAAGGCGGCTTGTTCAACAAAATACGGCGGATTATCGGACTGAAGTGAAACCAAGGGGGGATGCGCGGTGCTGGATTTTATCAACCGGATCTTCGGCCGGGAAAACCCGTCCAGCAAAAACGTGGCCAAGGAGCGGTTGCGCCTGGTGCTTGTTCACGACCGGGCCGGTGTTTCACCGGAACTTTTGGAATCGTTAAAGGCCGATTTAATCAATGTTATTTCCAACTATATGGAAATAGATAAGGAAGGCCTCGAAGTGACCCTGGACAGCTCGGAAAACCAGGTGGCTCTGGTGGCTAACATTCCGGTAAAAGGAATGAAAAGAAAATTTCAAACCGAGACCGCCTGATCGCGGCGGATATTCAGCTAATTTGGCCGGTAGCAGTTCTTACCGGCTTTTTTTGTGTCCGGTGATGAGATATAATAAAATTTGCAGTTAAACGTCGAAAGCGGTGAAAATATTGGGCACCAGGCGCCTGTTGAAAAGCCTCGACTTGACTTTAATCGGCACCACTTTTATTATCGTCATGTTCGGGCTGGTGATCGTGGGCAGTGCCAGTACTGATTTCAGTTGGCTTAAACAACTGGGGCTGGATATTGACAAGCTGCAGAATTCAAATATTCTGCAGCGGTTTTTGTGGATGAAAAAAGAGTATTTGAATAAACAGCTTGTTATGTTTATTCTGGGTATCGCGGCGGCCGCCGCGGTAATGTATATCCCCTATGAAGACTGGCGCAAATATACCAAATACCTATACGTGATTAACCTGGGCCTGCTTGGTGCGGTGCTTGTTCTCGGACATACCGCCATGGGCGCGGAGCGCTGGATTAACATCGGGCCTTTTGTGTTTCAACCTTCTGAATTTGCCAAGGTGATTATGATCGTCACTCTGGCAGATTTTTTGGCCAACCGGGAGGGACGCCTGAGAAACTTACGGGAATTGGTGCCCAGTTTTGTTTTTTTGGGTGTGCCGCTGCTTTTGATTTTGGCGCAGCCCGATCTGGGCACTTCGCTGGTCTTTGTGGCGATTTTATTCAGTATGCTCTTTATGGCCAGTTCGCGGGCGTCCCTGGTACTGGGTATTTTTACCGCCGGTTTTGCCGCCGCGGTGGGTCTGGTGTGGTCGCATTTAAAGTTCGGCACCTGGCTGCCGATGCATGAATACCAGCTCAAGCGGCTGATTATTTTTATCGACCCCTGGTCGGATATCCAGGGAGCCGGCTATCACGTGATTCAGTCCCAAATCGCCATCGGTTCCAGCGGTTTCTGGGGTAAAGGGCTGTTGTGCGGCACCCAGAGCTTTTTGGAGTTTCTGCCCATCAGACACACCGATTTTATATTCTCCGTACTGGCGGAGGAACTGGGCTTTTTAGGTGTTTTGGTGTTATTGACTTTATACGCAATATTACTGTTCCGGGCTATTCGTATCGCCGCCGAGGCCAAGGACACTTACGGCGCTCTGCTGGCCACCGGGGTAACCGGGATGATTACCTTCCATATCCTGGTCAATATCGGGATGACTGTTTCCATCATGCCTATCACAGGACTGCCGTTGCCTCTCTTCAGCTATGGGGGCAGCAGTATGATCACCAACATGATGGCCATCGGTATTTTGCTTAACGTCCACCTGCGCAGACAAAAGAGTATCTTTTAATAAACTGTAATATTTTAACAAATCCCTCCATATATATTCTATATGAATATTATGGGGGGATTACCGTGTTTAAGTGGGACAAGTTGCCTCGTTTGAAGGCCGGGAAAAAGAAGTATGCGGATGAGTGGACCAATTACTACCAGGCCACTGCCGGGCGCGGGAAAACATCCTTCTACGGGCAGGGGCGGCGCGGCAGCCGGAACAGCTTGCTCAGGATCTCAGCCGTACTGGTGGTCCTGGCAGTGTTGTTTATGGCCCGCCAGGTACCCTATCCGGTTGGCGAGCAGGTGCGTGAAAATCTGCGTTACCTTTTGACGGCGGAATGGAATTTTCAGCCTCTGCTGGACAAGTCTGTTCAACTGGCTGCCCAGATGGTTAACTGGGACGACCCCCTGCTGCACGGCACACCGGGTACCGGTCTGGAGCCCGTGGTTGGGCCGGGGCTGAGTGACAATAGTTTAAGCGTGCCTGTTTCAGGCCAGGTGGTCCAAAGGTACGGTTGGGTACAGTCTCCCGTGGACGGTCTGGAAAGGTTTCATCCCGGTATTGACATCAGCGCGCCGACCGGGGAGTCGGTGGCCGCCGCCAAAGACGGTCAGGTGGAAAAGGTTTCCGAAGATCCGGTGTTGGGACATTACGTTCTGATTAACCATGGTGAGGGCAGTTACACCCTTTACGGAGGGGTAACGGATATTGCCGTTGAGGAAGGCCAGGACGTCCGAACCGGGCAGGTGATCGCGCTGGTGGGCGACGGTGATGTGCCCGGCGGCGGCCTGCACTTTGAAGTCCGGGAAAACGGCAAGCTGATTGACCCCCTGGAACGCTTATACGTTAAGAACAATTGACGGGGGTGTGGCGATGCGGTTGGGACGTTTTGGGGGTATTGAGTATACCCTGAATCCTTTTTTTCTGGCTTTGCTGGCCCTGTATTTTGTTGCCGGTGTGTTGGACCGGGGATTGATCGCCTTTGGCGTGGTACTGGTGCACGAAACAGCCCACGCGCTGGCAGCCAAACGTTTCGGGATACCGGTTGAAGAGGTTGAACTGCTGCCCTTCGGAGGAGTGGCCAGGACGGGCGCCGAACTCCCGGTTTACCCGTTACGGGAGATATACGTGGCTGTCGCCGGGCCGGCCAGCAACCTGGCGCTGTTTTCACTGGGCGTGGCGTTGAAAAATTACGGGATCTGGCATAATGAGCTGGGTCCATTTTTTTTACAGTGCAATCTGCTGGTGGCTCTTTTTAACCTGCTGCCCGGGCTGCCGTTGGACGGAGGTCATATTTACAGGGCCTGGCGCGCCCAGCGGGACGGTATCGCCGGGGCCACATACAAAGCCGCCGGTTTGGGGCAGTTTATCGCCCTGGTTGTCATGTTTGCCGGCGTCGCCGGGATCTGGGCGGGGTATTGCGGACTGGACATTCCGGTTACCGCTCTGTTCTTATTTTACGCCGCCACCCGGGAACGGAAGGAATCGCCCCACCTTTTTTTGCGGATGCTCAGGCTAAAAAACGAGGAACTGGTCCGGGAAGGCGTACTGCCCGTAGCCCAACTGGCGGCGGTGGAAAGCATTCCGCTGGGGATGCTGGTCCGGCCATTTGTTCCCCGGCATTACCACCTGGTGACCGTTTTGGATAACCGGCACCGCTGCCTGGGGACGCTGACCGAAAACGCGGTAATAGACGCCCTGCTGCAGCGCGGCGCCGGCGTCACGGTGGGAGAAATATTGGATAGATAAGAAATCAGGAGTCAGGATAGGAAATATGCTTAGGTTTTTAGCATTTTTGAATACTGACTCCTGAATTCTGAATACTGTAGTTAGACTTGCTTTTTCCGGCGATTAATGGTATTTATCTGGGGAAGCTTAAATATGGAGGATAAGACCATGAAGCGGCTGGAAAAGGCGTTGCGCCGGGTGCAGAAACCGGGCCGGTACACCGGCGGTGAATGGAACGCGGTGCGCAAGGACTGGGCGGAAACCGACGTGAAGATGGCCTTTGCGTTTCCCGATGTATACGAAGTGGGCATGAGCCACCTGGGTTTACAGATTATTTACCACGCGGTGAACAGCCGCGATAACGCTTTATTGGAGCGGGTTTTCGCTCCCTGGACGGACATGGAAGAGCAAATGCGCGAAAGGGGACTGCCTTTATTCAGCCTGGAATCTCACCGGCCGGTGAAAGATTTTGATATCCTGGGCTTTACATTACAGTACGAGCTGAGTTTCACCAACATCCTGAACATGCTGGACCTGGCCGGTATCCCGGTGCGGAGCGGTGAGCGGGCCGCGGACGGTTATCCGCTGGTTGTGGCCGGCGGCCCCTGTGCCTTTAACCCGGAACCGCTGGCTGATTTTATTGATGTTTTCGTTATCGGCGAGGGCGAGGACGCGGTTAACGACCTGCTGGACGCCTGGCTGGAATCGTGGCGCCGGGGCGAGGACCGCCGCAGTCTGCTGCTTAAGCTGGCCGGAATCGGCGGGTTTTACGTGCCTTCGCTGTACCGGGCGGAGTATAACGACCGGGGACGCTTGGAACAGGTAACCGCCGCCGTTGCCGGAGCCCCGGCGGTGGTTAAAAAAAGGGTGGTGGCCGATCTCAACGGGGCGCTATTCCCCACCCGTCCGCTGGTGCCCGCCATCGAGGCGGTGCATGACCGCGCCATGCTTGAGGTGCAGCGCGGCTGTACCCGCGGCTGCCGGTTCTGCCAGGCCGGCGTGATTTACCGGCCGGTACGCGAAAAAGAACCCCAAACCCTGGTCCGTCAGGCCAAAGAAGTGTTGCATAACACCGGCTGGGGTGAAATTTCCCTGACCTCGCTCAGCACCTCGGATTACTCCCAAATCAAACCCCTGGTCGGTGAGCTTACCGGCAACTGCGCTGAAACGGGTGTGAACATATCACTGCCTTCCCTCAGGGTGGACGCCTTTTCGGTGGATTTGGCCAAGGAAGTACAGAAGGTGCGCCGTTCCAGCCTCACCTTTGCCCCGGAGGCGGGGACCCAAAGGCTGCGGGATGTGATTAACAAGGGCGTTACCGAGGACAACCTGCTGGAAGCGGTCAGCGCCGCCTTTGCCGGCGGCTGGCAGGCGGTAAAGCTGTATTTTATGATCGGGCTGCCCACCGAGACCGACGACGACCTGGAGGGAATCGCAACCCTGGCTCGCAAGGTTCTGGAAAGGGGACGCGGTTTGTCCCGTTCCCCGGGGCGAGTCAAGGTGACCGTAAGCGTGTCGTCTTTCGTTCCCAAAGCGCACACACCCTTTCAATGGGAACCCCAAAACGCTATGGACGAGCTCAGGCGCAAACAGGCTTTTTTAAAGCAGCGGCTGCGCGGCCGGGGGCTGGTATTTAATTATCATGACCCGGAAAGCAGTTTTTTGGAAGCTGTATTTTCCCGCGGTGACAGGAGGCTGTCCGCGCTTTTGGAAGCTGCCTGGCGGGCGGGCAGCCGTTTTGACGGCTGGTCGGAGTTTTTTGATTTTGGCCGTTGGATGAAAGCCTGTGAAACGGCCGGCGTCGACCCGGCGGATTATGCCTATCGCCGTTTTGGGTACGGGGAAACTCTGCCCTGGGATCACATCGGGGCCGGGGTGAGCAAAAAGTACCTGGAACGGGAACACCGGCGCGCCCTGGCCGGGGAAATCACCCCGGATTGCCGCACCGGCAAATGTCCGGGCTGCGGGCTGTGCCCCACCCTGGAGATTAAACCGCGCCTGGCTGGAGGTGAAACCGTTGCACCGCTATATGATTTGCTACAGTAAGCAAGGGCCGGTCCGCTACATCGCTCACCTGGATCTGATGCGGGAACTGGAACGCAGTATGCGCCGGGCCCGCCTGCCGGTGGCCTTTTCAGAGGGTTTTAACCCCCACCCCAAACTGAGCATTGCAGCCCCGCTGCCCGTGGGTACCGAGGGCCTGGCCGAGTTGGCCGAGGTTGAAATGAGCCGGGCCGTGGAACTGGGACAGATGACCGAAAGCCTCAACGCCGTGCTGCCGGACGGATTAAAGGTCCGGGAAGTGACGAAAATGGACGATACCGCCCCGGCGCTGATGGCTGCCCTGGAAAGGGCGGTCTACATCGTGCGGCTGGACGGGGAAGATTTACCCGCGCCGCTGCCGGGTGACGCCATAGAGGGGTTTCTGGCCCGGGACAGCGTGGAAATCCGGCGCCGCGGCAGGGACGGGAAAGAAAAAATACGGGACATCAGGCCCGGCATCGTTAAAGTGGAAGCGCTACCGGATAACGACGGCCTTTTACTTAAAATGGAATTAAAAACCGGCAGCGCGATGAACGTCCGGCCCGCCGAGGCGGTGACGGCGCTTCTGGAATACGCCGGCGTAAAAGCCGACCCGGCCGACCTGCAAATCACCAGGATCGGGTTGTTTACGGGGTAAAATTCGTAAAAAGTATTACCAACAGATGGTATCAGCGGTTATAATTATAATTAGAAAGCGAGAGCTTATTGACCAAGGCAGATGATGATATGTTTAAAGAGATTTTGATTAACGTAGGCGAGGAAGAAACCAGGGTAGCCGTGCTGGAGAACCGCATCCCGGTGGAGATAAATATTGAACGTTCGCCCAACCAGCGGTTGGTGGGGAATATTTACAAGGGTCGGGTGGAAAACGTGCTGCCCGGTATGCAGGCCGCTTTTGTGGATATCGGTTTGGAAAAGAACTCCTTCCTTTACATTGAGGACGCTGTCCCGGTGCGTAACGCCGAACCGGGGTCGGGGCAGGGTGCGGCCGTGGGCGCGAATATCTGCGACATACTGAAACAGGGCCAGGATCTGATTGTGCAAATCGTTAAGGAACCCATCGGCACCAAGGGGGCCCGGGTGACCACTCATATAACCATGCCGGGACGGTACCTGGTGCTGATGCCGACGGTGGATTATATCGGCATTTCCAGGCGCATTGAAGAGGAACGCGAAAGAGACCGGCTCCGGGAGATGGCGTCGCGGATCAAGCCCCGGGGCATGGGTGTGATTGTGCGTACCGTGGCCGAGGGGGTCGACGAGGACGAACTGGCTGTCGACGTCAACATGCTCACCAACCTGTGGCGTAAAATTGTAAACCGCTCCAGCCACGGGCCGGTGCCTAATTTACTGCATCGCGACCTGGAACTGGTCCAGCGCATTTTACGTGACGCCTTTACCGCCGACGTAGACCGCCTGACTATCGATTCCCGGTATGAGTACGAAAAGATTCTGGATCTACTGGACATTGTGGGACCGCAGCTAAAGGTTAAGGTGTTTCTTGAAGAGCGGGACAATATCTTTGAAGAGCACAATATCGAAGCCGAGCTGGAAAAGGCGCTGAAACGGAAGGTCTGGCTGCGCTGCGGCGGCTATATCGTTATCGACCAGGCCGAAGCACTCACCGCCGTGGACGTCAACACCGGCAAATATGTCGGCAGCACCAACCTGGAGGATACCGTACTAAAGACCAACCTGGAAGCGGCAGTGGAGATTGCCCGTCAATTGCGTCTGCGCAATCTTGGCGGCATCATCATCGTGGATTTCATCGATATGACCCAGGAGGAGCACCGCCGTCAAGTGCTGGAAGTGCTGGAGGAAGAGATACGCAAGGATAAGACTAAAACCAATATCCTGGGTATCACCCAGTTGGGCCTGGTGGAGATGACCAGGAAAAAGGTGCGCCCCAGCTTGGCCGAAGTGCTGCAAAAAGCCTGTCCCTATTGTGATGGACGGGGCAAAGTGCTGTCCGAGGAAACCGTGGGCATCAACATTAAACAGCAGATTTATCAGATGGCCCGACAGACGGGCGCCGAAACCATCCTGGTGGAGGCCAATCCCCTGGTGGCTGCCAGGCTGATCGGCAGCGGCGGAGCCAACCTGCGGGATCTGGAGAGCCGGACCGGCAAAAACCTGTACATTAGAGGTACGGCGGAACAGCATATCGAAAGCGTGGTCATGCGCCCGCTGCACGATCAATCCGATATCAACGCGCATATACTGCCCGTCAAGCCCGGTCAGGTGCTGGAGGTCCGGGTGGAGGAGCCGCATGTGAACAACCCCGATGACGGCATTGCCCGGGTTAACGGATTCATTCTGGACATTGAAGGAGCCGGGTCGCTGGCGGGCAGCACGGTGGCCGTCGAAGTAAACAAAGTCTTCCGCACCTACGCCCGCGCCAAACTCCTTAAATCATAGAACAATTGGGAAAACTTCGGATGCCTGGTGTTAAAAGTTAAAAACTGCAAAAAGCGCAGCTTTTAACTTTTAACACCAGGCATCAAAGCCAACCACGTACTCTCATTAAAACACCAATCCCAATTTTTAACTTTTAACAAAATTAACTTTTAACACCTGGCACCAACTTGACAAGGCGCCAGGTTGTGATACAATATTTTATTGTAGGCAAGTACCGCTCGGAATGGGTTCCCAAAAGGATCACTGCATCCTACCTGGTTTCCGGCGAGTCCTGAATATGAGGGGGAAGACTGTTGTACGCCATTATTGAGACCGGCGGTAAACAATACCGCGTGAGCGAAGGGGACACACTGTTTATTGAAAAGCTGCCCGCCGATGTGGGGGATACCTACACGGTAACCCGGGTGCTGGCGGTGGAGAAAGACGGCAAACTGCAAGTGGGCACTCCGCTGCTGGACGACGCCAGAGTTTTATGCAAGGTTGAGAAACACGGCAAAGACAAAAAGATCATCGTTTTCAAGTACAAATCGAAGAAGAATTACCGGCGCAAAAAGGGCCACCGCCAACCGTTTACCAAGGTAGTGGTGGAGAAAATAGAAGCCTAAAGAGGTGAGTTAAATTGGCACATAAGAAAGGTGTAGGCAGTTCCCGTAACGGTCGTGATTCCAATCCCAAGATGTTGGGAGTTAAACGTGGTGACGGTCAGTTGGTGTCCGCCGGCAGCATCCTGGTTCGGCAAAGGGGCACCCGTATCCATCCGGGTCGTAATGTGGGCCGCGGCGGAGATGATACTCTGTTTGCCAAAATTGACGGTATCGTTACCTTCCAAAGCAAGGGCAAAGATAAAAAAATTGTCAGCATCAAGGAAGTGGAAGGCGCGGCGATCTAAACAGTAATTCCGCGTCAGTGACAGACGTCAGCTAACTTAGACGAGTACCTTTTTTAGGTATTCGTCTAAGTTTTTTTATTTAAAAGATAAAATAAAAAAGGAAAATGTAAACAACTATAGAAAACATATCTATGTGACAGAAATATTTACAAATAACCCATTGGATTTATTAATTAAGACATCCATCGACCAAGGAGAGTATTATTGTGGATAACGCCAGGCTAATGGAACTGATATCCTTGCAGCGGCATGATTTTCTCAATCATTTTCAGGTAATCTCCGGGCTTTTGCAGATGAACCGGGGTGAACAGGCCCGGGAGTATTTGAATAACGCCGCCCGTGAAATCACCCGTTTAAGCAGGGTTGTGCATCTGAAGGCGCCCGAAACGGCGGCGGCGATACTGCTGGCCCATTATGGAGCGGCGGAACGGGGTATTAATGTAGAATACACGATTGAAACCGATCTGGAAGGTTGTACCGTTCCGTCGGAACAACTGGCGCAGGCTCTGGAAGCGATACTACTTTATTCCGCGGAATGCCTGGCCGCGCCGAAAAACAAGGACCGCGCGATGAGGGTATTGATCCGCGCCGTGGATCAGGGATACCGGGTTGAAGTACGGTATAAAACACCACTCGGTATAACTGCCGGCGATGATGACGCGCTGCGGGATATCAATGACAGTTTATTATTATACGGCGGTTCGGTAAAACAGTCCGATTTGAATGGTGAAACCGAAATTCGTGTTTCTCTGCCCACCGCTGATTAGAGGTTAGAGTAAAAAAGAATAAATGGGTAAGGCGCGCACAAAACAAGGGAACTGATTCAGTGTGCGCCTTTCTTGTTATAATAAGTATAACAGCTGTGCGAAGATAAATCTGGTGTTCGGCAAAAAATGACGGTATAATTTAGCAATGTAGGTGATAATAAAATGTTCTACGACAGGGCAAAAATTTACGTCCGCGGCGGCGACGGCGGCAATGGTTGCGTCGCCTTCAGGCGGGAAAAATATGTGGCCGAGGGCGGCCCCTGGGGCGGCGACGGCGGCCGGGGCGGCGACGTGATTTTCCGGGGTGACGAGGGTCTGCGCACCCTGGTGGATTTTCGTTACCGGCGCCACTATAAAGCCGACCGGGGCCAGCACGGCCGGGGCAAAAACATGCACGGCCGGTGGGCGGAGCACCTGGTGATCAGGGTCCCGCCGGGTACGATTATCCGGGACGAGGAAACCGGGCAATTGCTCGGGGATATCACCACCGATGGCCAGGAGGTCGTTGTCGCCGCCGGAGGGCGCGGCGGCCGGGGCAATTCCCGTTTTGCCAGCGCCAACAACAAGGCTCCCACCATGGCGGAAAAGGGTGAACCGGGCCAGGAACGCAATGTGCTGCTGGAGCTGAAACTGCTGGCCGACGTCGGCCTGGTGGGGTTCCCCAATGCCGGCAAATCCACACTGATTGCCCGGGTATCCGCGGCTAGGCCCAAAATAGCCGATTATCCATTTACCACCCTGGTACCCAACCTGGGCGTGGTCAGTATGGGTGAGGGGCGGAGTTTCGTGATGGCGGACATCCCGGGCCTGATTGAGGGCGCCCACACCGGAGCCGGTCTGGGCCACGACTTTTTGCGCCATGTGGAGCGGACCAGGGTGCTGATCCACGTGCTGGACATCGCCGGTACCGAAGGGCGGGACCCGCTGGAGGACTTCCGGGTGATTAACCGGGAACTTAAACTTTACAACGAAGCGCTGGCCGGCCGGCCCCAGGTGATTGCGGCCAATAAGACGGATTTGCCGGGCAGCGGGGACAACCTGGACCGGCTGCGTGAAGAGTATGGCGCCGAATATGAGATTTTCCCCGTTTCGGCGGTGGCGGGTACCGGGGTCAAGGAACTGATCAGCCGGGTTTACCGGTTGCTGCAGGAGCTGCCGGAGAGCGCCGTCATTGACGAGGAGCCCGAAGTGGTACACCGGGCCCGGCCCAGGTTCACCATCAGCCGCGAGGACGGCGAACTGGTGGTGGCGGGACGCGAAATTGAAAAGCATGTGGCCATGACCGACCTGGACAACGAAGAGGCGGTGGACCGGCTGCAGCGGATTATGCAGGTTATGGGCCTGGAACAGGCCCTGCGGGATCAGGGCGCTCAAAACGGTGATCTGGTGCGCATCGGGGATTTTTCATTTGAATTTGTGGACTGATGGTGAACAGGAATGGAAAAAAGGCAATTCAGCTCGATTAAGCGGCTGGTGATCAAGGTGGGCTCCAGTTCGCTTACTTATGCGACGGGCAAGCTGAATATAGAGCAAATTGAAAAGCTGGTGCGCCAGATGGCGGACCTGCACAACAGCGGCATGGAGGTGCTGCTGGTTTCATCCGGCGCCGTGGGCACCGGACTGGGCAAACTGGGTCTGGACAAGAAGCGGCGCACCATGCCTGAGAAACAGGCGGCCGCCGCCATCGGCCAGGGGATGCTTTTGCACATGTATGAAAAAGTTTTTGCCGAGTACGGCGTTGTGGTGGGGCAGGTGCTGCTGACCCGGGAGGACTTCGCCGACCGGCGCCGTTTCCTCAACGCCCGCAACACTTTGCAGGCCATGCTGGATTTCAACGTTGTTCCGGTAATTAACGAGAACGATACGGTGGCGGTGGACGAAATCAAACTGGGGGACAACGACAACCTGGCCGCCATGGTGGGCGGGCTGGTGGACGCCGGGCTCTTGATCCTGCTGTCCGACGTGGACGGGTTGTATGACGGCGATCCCGGCAGGCCGGATTCCCGCTTGCTGAATGAAGTATACGAGATCAATTCCGACATTGAATCCCTGGCCAAAGGCGCCGGGTCCAAGATGGGTACCGGAGGAATGACCACTAAAATCCAGGCGGCCCGGATTGCCATGTACTCGGGGCTGGTGACGGTTATCGCCCGGGCTTCGGAAGACAACGTGGTACGCCGGATCGTGGCCGGGGAACCCCTGGGCACCACTTTTTGGCCTTCGGCCAGGCTGGTGCAGAAAAAGAAATGGATTGCTTACGGGGCCACGGTATGCGGGCAAATCAAAGTGGACGGAGGCGCGGTCCGGGCGCTGCAAAAGGGCGGCAAAAGCCTGCTGCCCTCCGGGGTGACCGCCGTTCGCGGCGGGTTTGACGTGGGCAACACCGTCAGCGTTGTGGACGCCGACGGCAATGAGATTGCCCGGGGCATCGTGAACTACTGCGCCGCCGACGTGGATAAAATAAAGGGGTGTAAAACAGGTGAGATCGCCGGCATCCTGGGCCACAAGGATTATGATGAAATAATCCACCGGGACAACCTGGCCCTGGAATAAACCGTGGCGAACCGTGGTGC
>JAEXOR010000048.1 GCA_023439185.1 Bacillota bacterium
CCCCCCGGGGGGCCCCGGGGGCGGGGGCCGCGCGGGGGGGGTTCTTACCCCCGCCGGGCGCCGACTTGACGGGGAAGCAGTCGAATCCCACCGTTATTTCGTTAATTGCAACGCCTTCCCGCAGCCGCGGTTTAAAGGCATAGATTACTGCACCGCCCTCCAGGCCAACCAATATGCTATGATTAAAGGTACCCCGCAGCTGGTATTGGGCCACCTCCGGGACCACCAGTCCCGCCGGGATGGTAAATTCTCCATCCGGCAGCAGCATTTGCGGCCGGGTGACGAACATGGTCAGGCAGGAAGGCGGCCGGCGGTAGTGTTTAATACCCGCCTCGCCGGTGAGACTGTCGCTCCAGGCCAGCAGCGTCAGCGGCCAGCCGCTTTCCAGCGGCCCCTGGTTCCTCATCCGGTCGGTCCAGTTGCCGCCCAATTCCGCCCGGCGCCGCTCTTCCACACTCAGCTGCTTGCCGGGCGGATAGGGCTCGCCGGATTTCTGAACCGGCAGCCCGTCGGGGTACTGGAATACCTGCCACACATTGAGGTACTCCGGTCCGTAATCGCCCCGGGGATTGTATTTCGCCACGGCAACCTCCAGGTCCAGCGTTTTTTCCGCCCCGGGTTTTAAATCACCCAGCACCTTGTACTGGTTGCCCCACAGGACAGTGACATAGTCCAGCTTCAGGCCGGTATCGTTTTTCACCCGGCCGGTTACGCCGCCGTCCTTGATCTCCACTATTGCCGACAGGCCGGCTGCTTTTTCGGCCAATTGCTGATTAACAAAGGATATGCCGCGGGTGTTCCATTGGGAAGCATCCCCGAACTGCACCTCCAGGTCCTGGCCCCGGATCACCCGGTACTGGGGAGGGCCGTTTTCATCCATCATCTCCAAGGGACGTCCGCCAATGGTCTCCACCTGCACCGCCAGATCGGGATCATCCAATACGGCGGTAAACTCCCCGCGGGTGGGAACAAAATACCCCGCCGCGGTATAACCGGAGGCTTTACCGTCTTCCCCGGCGTCCACCACCTGTACCATATTGACCAGCACGTTACCGCCGGTCGTAATCATATAGGCGTAAACCCCGCCGGCAAACAGAATCGACAGTAACGGCACCGCCGCCCAGGTGAACTCGGGCCGCTGCATGCGGCGCAGCACCAGGTAGGTTATTGGTCCGGCGGCCAGCAGAAACACCAGCAGAAACACTCCCACCGGCCGCCAGCCCGGAAAGGCGTCCCGGGGCAGGTTATTGGTTTGGTAGATTAAACTGCCCAACGGTGAGTTGGGCTGCACGTCCTTATAATAATCATCCATCGTCGCCGGGGTCAAAAACTTGGCCCACAGTCCTTCCCCCGGCACCCCGGCCCGCCAGGGGGATAAGTTGGGATCGAAACCCAGTACCGTAACCGTTCCGGAACCCAGCGCATATTTCAACCCCAGGGGACGGCCTGCCGGCCCCCAGGGTTCGCCCGGACCGCGCAGTTCAACCACCGCGGAGGGGGCGGAACCGGTAAAGCTGACGCCCAGCCAGGCGGCTTCGGCCTGCCAGCCGGATCTTTCCGTTATTTTATCCGTGGCCACCAAAAGCGTGTTTTCCGGCAGCACATCCAGGGCCTGCTCGATTTCCAGCCCGCCGCCGATCACCAGGCGGCCGCCCATCTCCACCCAACCGGCAAGCGCCTTGCGCTGCCCGTCGTCCAGCATCGCGGCGCCGGCGGCGGTGACCAGAATGGTTTGAAAGGCGTCAAGTTGTTCGCCCCGGCGGGGAAACAAATCCCTGGTCAGCTCTTTCACCTGGGGCGCCCGGTACACTCCGTCGGGCATCAGGGGACGAACCTGCTCCAGGGCGGGCGGCACCGGACCCAGCACCCCCACCGCCAAAGGCGTGGGTCCGGTAATGCCGGTCCCGGAGAACTTGGCGCTGCTCCGGACCAACTCGCGGTCGCCGGACCGGAAAATGAAATCCACCCGGGAGCCCGGATCATTGACCGGGAACCACAGCGTCAGCTTTTTCTCGCTACCGGCAGGCAGGGAGACCCTTTCACCGTAGCCGCGCAGGGGAATCTCCCGGATCGGCGGCGCCGTGCCGGACGGCAAACCGCCCGGTGTCGGCATCGTATAGCGGTAATAGCTCATGGCCTCGATAATCCCGTTGAGATCCTCGGACCCGGTATTTTTCAACACCACCGCGGCCGGGGCGTACCGGCCTTCGGCCCCCCAACCCTGCCAGCCCAGTTCGGCCTCAATCTGAACCGGGCCGTCGCTCTCCGCGTTCTCCGCGGCGACTGCCGGCAGGACTGTAAGAAAGCATAATAAAAGAGCGGCCAATGCCAATACCCGCCACCCTTTACTTACCCAACTGCAATTATTTAATGCCATTGACCAGTCTCCTTCGCAGATGATCCTGACAAATGCTTCTATTTCTATGACGCCCGTTCATTGCTGATGGTTCCAGAAAAACACGTAAAAACACAAAAAAATTGACAAAAGATTAGCGATTTGGAAAAAACAAAACCCTGTTCACTTGGAACAGGACGCTCATATCCATGTCAGCCAATATCTTATACATTTTTTATCAACTGTTTTAAAGCTCCGGCGCGGCCAGAGAAAAAAGGGCGTCGGCCAGTTCCCTCAGCCGCGCGGCATCTTCCACCCGGTGGCGCCACACAGCGGGGATGGCCTTTTCCCCCAGCCGGGCTCCGGCGAGGGCGCCGGTCATGCAGGCAATGGTGTCGGTATCACCACCCAGGCTGACGGCATAAATAACCGCGTCCGAAAAGGACCCGGCATGGCTCAGAAAGGAATATAAAGCCGCAGGCACCGACTCGTGGGCCGCAACGCCGTTGCCGAGGGCGGCCGCCGCGTCCGCAGAGGCCGCCGCCGGCAGCAACAGGCGGATTTGCTCCATTTTGCGATGTAAGGCTGGGGTGCGGATATACTTTTCCAGATCCGCCAGGAATGCCCCCTGGTTAAAGCTCGTACCGTCCGGCTGCCGGACAAGCAATGCCACCGCGCAAGCTTGCAGCACCGCGCCCTCCCGGCCCAGCTCATGGCTGTGCGTAATCAGGGCGCTGTCATTGGCAATTTCGGCGGCCAAACCCGGCTCCCGGTATTTCAAAAGACCCGCCGGCGCCACCCGCATGGCGGCTCCGTTGCCGTAAGAGCCCAAGCCGCCGAAAAGTAAGCTTGAGGCTTTATCCCATGGTTCCCCCCGGACAATCAATTCGAAAACCCGCGGCGGACCGGACCCGTAGCCGCGCCACGGCTGGGCAAAATAATTGCGGGCGAACGTATCAGCCATGTGCCGGCCGTCAAAACCGCGGCATTCCAGCAGCGATTCCGCCATGCCCAGCATCATGTGCGTATCGTCGGTATAACAGAGTTCTCCCGGTTCCTCCAGCAATTGTTCCAGGGCATAACAGGGGACGACGCGCGCCCCTTCGAATTTAGCGCCCAGCGCGTCGCCGACAGCGGCGCCCAGCAGGGCGCCCCGGAATCTTTCCCGCAGTTCTTGCATCCGCTCCCCACCCCCGGGTAAGGCTAATAATCCAGTTACCATAAATATGGCAAGCATATTTCCCAAAGTAGCGCAAATCAGGTAAGATTATGGCAGTGAGCATTAAACGAAAGGGTCTTGTTAATGACCGGTAAGCACTGTAGGCTATGCAGGGAAAAAGCGCCGCGGGTTGCAGGGATCGATAAGCCGATCTTCTATCACTGTCCCCATTGCGACCTGATATTTTTAGATGACGATTTCATCATCAGCGACGCGGATGAAAAAAAAAGGTACACCCTGCACCTGAACAGCCGGGCCAACGCCGGGTATGTCAAGATGTTCAGGCAGTTTATTGATGCGGGAATAAAACCCTTTTCCGTCGGGTTGAAAAAAGGCCTGGATTTCGGCTGCGGACCCGGCCCGGTGCTCAGCGAACTGCTCGCTGAAACCGGCATCGAAATGGATATTTACGACCCCTATTTTTACGACAACCGGGAAATCCGGCACAAAAAATACGATCTGATTACCGCCACCGAGGTTTTTGAGCATTTGAAAAATCCCCGGCGGGAAATTGATTTTTTAAAGGAGCTGTTAAACCCCGGCGGCCTGCTGGCCGTGATGACCCTTTTTCATGATCAATGCGATTTTAAAAACTGGTGGTACCGGAGAGACGCCACCCACGTATGTTTTTACAGCACCAAAACCTGCCGCTGGATTGCGGAACACTTCGGTTTGCAAATCAAATACCTGGACGCCAAAAACACCTGCGTCTGGCAAACTATCCCCACTCTTTAAGTATCAGCTGCGGGTTTTTCTCCCGGCAGTAATTAAGTTCCCATTCGGACGAAAACAGCGCCACCAGCTTCTCGTTCCGATCATGAGCCAGCTTGCACCTGCTGGGCCAAATGATCTCTTTTTGCGTCCCGGTGTCGGCTTCAACCCAGCGGGCACAGGAAAAAGGAAGCTTGCCGACGGTGGTTTCCACACCGTACTCGGCCCTTAGCCTGGCCGTCACCACTTCAAACTGCAGTTCGCCCACAGCGGCCAGTACCGGCTCCTTCCTCAGGCTGTCCACAAAGAAAAACACCTGGATGGCGCCCTCTTCCTCCAACTGCTCCAGACCTTTGTTGAACTGTTTATATTTGCCGATATCACTGTTTTGCAGCACACAAAAATGTTCGGGTTGAAAGCGGGGAATGGTGTTAAACTCGATCTCCCGGCCCGCGCAAAGGGTATCCCCGATACTGAACACCCCCGGATTGGCCAGTCCCACCACGTCGCCGGGATAGGCCTCCTCCACCGGCTCCCGTTCGCCGGCAAAAAAACGGTAGGCCCGGGCAATCCGGACTTTGCGTCCCAACCGGGAGTTATAAACCTGCATATCCTTTTCCAGCCGCCCGGAACACACCCGCAGGAAGGCAACCCGATCCCGGTGCAGGGGGTCCATGTTGGCCTGAATTTTGAAGATCAGTCCGGAAAACAACGGGCTGGCGGGCTCCACGCTGTTTGGACCGGCATCGTAACGGCCCGGAGAGGGGGCAAGCTCGACCAGCGCCTGCCAAAAAGGCTCCAACCCGAAATTATTTATGGCGCTGCCGAAGAACACCGGCGTAACCCGGCCCGCCAGAAATTCATCCGTTTCAAATTCCGTTCCGGCGGCGTTAATCAGTTCTATCTCCTCAATAAGCCCGGCGTGCTCGTCTTTACCAAGCAGCTCCGTCAGCAGGCCGTCGTATAGATCGTGCACCCGGACGGGGGCCCGGTACTGGCCGTGCTCGGTACGCTCAAAGAGCATTACGCTTTTGCTGCGCAGGTCGTAAACCCCTTTAAAGGTGGGGCCGTTGCCGATAGGCCAGTTGATAGGCGCCGGGCTGATGCCCATAACCCGCTCAATTTCGTCCAGCAGTTCCAGCGGTTCCCGGCCCGGCCGGTCGAGCTTGTTGATAAAGGTAAATATCGGCGTGCTGCGCAGCCGGCAAACCTGGAACAGCTTTTTAGTCTGGGATTCAATGCCCTTGGCGGCGTCCAGCACCATTACCGCGCTGTCGGTCACCATCAACGTGCGATAGGTGTCCTCGCTGAAATCCTGGTGACCCGGGGTATCCAACAGGTTAATCCGATATCCCTGGCAGTCAAACTGCAGCGCGGCGGTAGTTATGGATATGCCGCGCTGCTGTTCAATTTCCATCCAGTCGGATGTGGCGTTGCGCTGGTTCTTGCGGGCCCGCACCGAGCCCGCCATGTCCACGGCGCCGGCGTAAAGCAGCAGTTTTTCGGTTAACGTGGTTTTGCCCGCGTCTGGGTGGGATATGATGGCGAAGGTGCGCCGCCGGGAAACTTCGTAATCCAGGTCGTTTTGAGTGATACTTGCTGTATGTTGCGCCATGTTTCCTCCACTGAGATTGTTTTGTCCTATAATTTTGCAATCTGTAATACCGTAACCAATATTTATAATAAGCATAATCACGCCAATATACAATTACCCGCAAACAAATTTTACCACTGACTTTTAACAAACGCGACTTTTAACACCCGGCACCAAAATCAGGCATAATTTTTTCTTCACTTTTACTACAACATATAAAAAAGAAAACCGGTTCAAAGGAGAGAGCGTTTTGTTTGGCAGAAAAGTGTCATTACTGCTGCCGGGCTTGCTTGTTCTGGCCCTCTTTATATCGTGCGGCTGCCTGGCCGCCAAAAAACCGGCGCCACCCGATAAACAGTTCCCCAACCGGACCAGGGCCGAAACAGATATTCAAAAGGCGCAGCGTATTGCCCGTGACACAGACAAGATCGACAGAGTGCAAAAATCCACGGTGGTAGTCGCCGGGAAAAAAGCCTATATCGGCTTGGACCTGGAACCCGGCATGCAGGAGGAGCAACTGCTTGAGGTGGAAAATATTGTCGCGGACAGAATTAAAGGTACCCAGGAGTCAATAAATACTGTTTACGTAAGTTCGGACGCCGCTTTTGTTTCCGAGATTAAAAAAATTGCCCGGGGAATAGCCCGGGGCGATCCGGTATCCCGGTACGCCCCGGAACTGGAAGAGCTGGGCAGTAACATCAAGCCCCGGACAATCTAATCAACAGTGGTACCAGCGTTTAGGGCGCCAGAGTTCTACCCGGCGCCAAGGACGGCGGCGCAACGGGGGCAGGTTTCCGGATGGTCCGCATCCAAACCTGTTTCTTCGTGGTACATCCAGCAGCGGGCGCACTTGGCTCCGGTGGCCCGGGATACCCCCACCGCCAGGCCGGGCATATCCTCCACCCCGAAGGCGGACGCGGTTTTTTCCGCCAGCGTATGAACAACCGCCCCGGAGACAATCAGCAGCACCGGCAGGTCGGCGGTCAGGGGCTGCAAAAAAGCGGCGGTGTCTTGATCAACGTACAGGTCCACCCTGGCTTCCAGGGAGTTGCCAATCGCCTTCTCCTGCCGGGCCTTCTCCAATGCCCTGGTCACCACGCCGCGGATTTTCATCAGCCGGCTCCACTTTTCCTCCAGCACCGGGTCAAGATAGCTTTCGTCGGACCCGGGCATATCGGTTAACTGCACGCTTTCCGGCGCTCCTGCGGACTTGGGCAGATGGCGCCAGATTTCTTCGGTGGTAAAAGCCAAAATGGGCGCCAGCAGCCTCACCAGGGCGTGCAGCGACTGGTACATCACCGTCTGGGCGCTGCGCCGGGCCGGCGAAACGGCTGCTTCGCAGTATAACCGGTCTTTAATAATATCCAGGTACTGGGCGCTCATGTCCACGGTGCAAAAATGGTGCATGGCGTGGTAGACGGTGTGGTATTCGTAATCACGATACCCTTTGTCCACCCGCTGAATCAGCCGGTGTAGTTTTAACAACGCCCAGCGGTCCAACTCAAACATTTCAGCGTAGGGGACGGCGTCCCGCTCCGGTTCGAAATCGTAGATATTGCCCAGCATGAACCGGCAGGTGTTTCTGATTTTCCGGTAGGCCTCAGTCATCTGTTTCAGAATGCCCTGGGATACCGCCAGATCACCCCGGTAATCGGCGGAGGAAACCCACAGGCGCAAAATGTCGGCCCCCATCTGGTCGATCACCTTCAGCGGGTCCACCACGTTGCCCAGGGATTTGCTCATTTTGCGGCCGTTTTCATCCACCAGGAAACCGTGGGTCAGTACCGCCCGGTAGGGCGCCCGGCCCCGGACGGCCACCGAGGTGTTCAAGGATGAGTTGAACCAGCCCCGGTGCTGGTCGCTGCCTTCAAGGTACAGATCCGCAGGCCAGCTCAGGCCGGGCCAGATGTCCGGTTCGTCCAGCACCGCCAGGTGGCTGGAGCCGCTGTCGAACCACACGTCCATGGTGTCGGTTTCCTTGGTGAATTCAGCCCCGCCGCATTCCGGGCAAACCAGTCCCGAAGGCGCCAGCTCTTTGGCTTCCCGGGCGAACCACACGTCGGCGCCGTGCTCCCGGAAAAGCTTTTGTAAATGTTCAATGGTTTGATCGTTAATCACCGGTTTATTGCAGGAACCACAGTAAAATATGGGAATGGGCACGCCCCAGGTCCGCTGGCGGGACACGCACCAGTCGCCGCGGTTGGCCACCATGTTGTGGATACGGTCCCGGCCCCAGGCGGGGATCCAGCGTACCTGCTCAATGGCGTCCAGTGCTGCCTGGCGAAAACCGTCTATGGAAGCGAACCACTGCTCGGTAGCCCGGAAAAAAACGGGCTGTTTGCAGCGCCAGCAGTGCGGATACTGGTGTTTGATGGTCTGATCCTTGACTAAAGCGCCGGTTTCCCGCAGGGTTTCCAGCACTCCGGTGTTGGCCTCGTGGTAAACCCGGCCGGCGAACTTGCCGCCCTCTGCGGTAAATTTACCCCGTCCATCTACCGGCGACATGATGGTCAAACCGTATTTCAAACCCACCAGGTAGTCTTCATGGCCGTGCCCCGGCGCGGTATGCACACAGCCGGTGCCTGCCTCCAGGGTGACGTGATCGCCCAGGATCAAAGGTGACCGGCGGTCCACAAAGGGGTGCCCGCACACGATGCCCTCCAGGTCGGCGCCCTTGAATTCCTTCAGTACCGGGCCGTCGTCCAGGCCGGTTTCCCGCAGGAAGAAGTCTTTTAATTCTTTGGCCACCATAAGTTTTTCCCCGCCGCTTTCCATCAGCACGTAATCGAACTCGGGACGCAGGCAAATGGCCATGTTGGCCACCAGCGTCCAGGGGGTGGTGGTCCAAATGACCACAAAGGTGTTTTTTTCGGGCAGCAGGCCTTTGCCGTCCCGGACGGGAAACTTGACGTATATGGACGGTGACTTTTTGTCGGCGTATTCCACTTCGGCTTCGGCCAGGGCGGTTTCGCAGGATGAGCACCAGTAAACCGGCTTAAGCCCCTTGTAAATGTAACCCCGCTTGGCCATCTCGCCGAAGACCCCAATTTGCCGGGCCTCGAAGTGGGGCATCAGGGTCATGTACGGGTGGTCCCAGTCGCCGCGCACACCCAGGCGCTTGAATTCTTCCCGCTGAATATCCACGAATTTCAAGGCGTATTCTTTGCACTTGTTTCTGAATTCAACAATGTCAATTTTGTGACGGTTCAAACCCAGATTTTTAATGGCCTGCTGCTCAATGGGCAGGCCGTGGGTGTCCCAACCGGGTACGTATGGCGCGTCGAAGCCCGCCATGGAGTGATACTTGACCACGATATCTTTGAGCACTTTGTTCAGGGTGTGGCCCAGGTGAATGTGGCCGTTGGCGTAGGGCGGGCCGTCGTGCAGGATAAACTTGGGCCGGCCGCTGTTTTTTTGCTGCACCCGCCAATAAATATTCATTTCTTCCCAGGCTTTAATAATTTCCGGTTCACGCTGGGGCAGGTTGCCCCGCATGGGAAATTCGGTTTGGGGCAGGTTCAGGGTCTTACCATAGTCCATTTTAGATACACCTCGGCAGTTAAATAATAAGTATTCAGAATTCGGGAGTCAGCATGGGGTTCCGATTCCTTCATTCTGACTAATGAATTCTGACTCCTGTACATAAATAAACCCGTCCCGTAAAGGGACGGATTCTTTCCGCGGTACCACCCTATTAGGACCGGCAGAGTTAAAAAACCGGACCCTCTTTGGTTGCCTGTAACGGCGGCTGCCGTACCGGCTTACTCTCCCGGCATCGCACAAACGGGATTTAGGCCGTCGCCTCCGGGGTGATATTGGAGCGGTTGTTACTGTACCCGGTTCGCACCAAGCCCGGGTTCTCTGAACAGTTTCTCCGCCTACTCGTCCCGTTCATCAGCTTTGACATTTTATAACTATGCCATTATATATAATAATTACACCGGAGTCAATATTTTAGCCTGTCCCGGGCCTGGATGGCGGTAATGCCCTCCACCCGGACAGTTTTGTTCCGCCCGGTATGTCCGTGAGCGATACTCACCCTGGTTTTGGCCACCCCTAAAAGGGAGGCCAGAAATTCGCAGCAGGCCCGGTTGGCGGCGCCGTCCACAGGAGGAGCGTTCAGACGAATTTTAAGGACCCCGTCCAACTCGCCGGCTAACTGGTTTTTAGCCGCCCGGGGCTGTACCCGGACCCTGATCAGTACCCCGCCCGCGTCTTCACGAATATCCGGCATCCGGTTATTCTTCCCGGTGCTCCGGTTCTTCACCGGGCCGGTCTTCATCACCCGATTCCAGAGCCTGTCCGCCGGACCGGGACGGTCCGTCCGCCAAACCGGCGGCCGCCTGGGTCATGCTGAGCCCGGCCCCCACCATGATCGCGCGCGCTTCTTCGTCCTGGTTCTCCATCAGTTTCATTTGTGCTTCCAGAAACGCATGGAATTTAACCCTGAACACCTTGGTCTGGGTTTCCAGGAACCGGTACTCCTCCAGCATGGACCTGACCCGGTCTTCCGCCTCCACAACCCGCGTACGCGCCTGCTCCCGGGCGTCATCCTTGATGCGGGCCGCCTTTTCGCCGGCCTCGGAGAGGATTTTTTCCGCCCGCAGCCGTGCTTCCTCCAGGACCAAATCGGCCTCGTGCCTGGCATTGCCTTTAAGCTCCTCAGCGTTTTTCTGGGCGATAATAATGGTGTCTTTAATTATCTTTTCCATGTCCTGGTAGCGCGTCTTGGTTGCTTCACTGGCTTCCAGTTTTTCTTTCAGCATTTGGTTTTCCAGGTACACGGTCTCGTAATCGTGCATTAGTTGATCCAGGAACTGATCCACCTCTTCGATGCTGTAACCGCGGATGGAACGTCTGAATTCTTTGTTTTGGATGTCCAGGGGAGTAAGCACCGAACCACCTCCGAATGTTTGAAAGCAGTATTCAGGAGTCAGAATACTTCAAAATAAATTAAATTATTTCGCCGTGTTCTCTCCTGACTGCTGAATTCTGACTTCTTATCTTATTGCCGAACAATTATTTAAACCTTCTCAACAGCAGCGCCTGGCGGCCTTTTTTGGTGCGTCCGCCCGCTTCGGCAATCTCCACCCGGCCCCGGCCCCGCACGCTGAGCATATCCCCGGGGTTGACCCGGGCGGAGGGATCCAGGCAGGGACGCCAGTTAAGATACACTTTTCCGGCATTAATTTCCCGCACCATTTTGCTGCGGGAAAGGCCGAACCCGTGCGCCGCCACAGCGTCCAGGCGCATTGACTGCACGGTAATGCTGATATCCCTGGTCACCGGTGCCGGAGGGTTTAGTTCATCACGGCTGGTTTCCCGGACCGTTACATTTACCCGGCCCACCGACGTCAGCCCGGCGCTTATGTAGCCCGATACCTCCCGGGCCACCACTGCTTGGGCCCCGTTTTCATTGACCCAGATGTCGCCCAGTTTGTCCCGCTGCAGCCCCAAACTCAGCAGCGCGCCCAAGTAGTCCCGGTGACTTGCCCCGGCATAACGGAAATCACCCTTGATTTCCAGGTAAACCAATTCGGCGTCGAATGCTTCATCCGCCATATAATCAGGACAAATAAAAACCCGCGACCTCTCCGCCACGGGGTGTCCGCCGTCGACCCGGGCCGCCAGGCCCGGAATTCCCTCAATGACCCGGACAACCATCCGGCAGCGGTACGGATCATAAAAAACGGTGGTTTTGGGACGGCGGGTTTTTAGTACCGTCTCCGCCAGGTCCAGGACCCGCGCCGTTACTTCCCTTTCTTCCGAAGTTGTCGCCAGGTGAA
Organism: Bacillota bacterium; assembly: GCA_023439185.1. GTDB lineage: Bacteria > Bacillota > Desulfotomaculia > Desulfotomaculales > Desulfallaceae > BRH-c8a. The sequence continues at coordinate 11,646 of JAEXOR010000048.1, forward strand.
GCAATTTCTCCCGGTTCACCGCCGCTCACCCCGGGTAAACATCAGAATCCAATCCCGCCAAATAAATTTAACGCCAGCACCTGAAGCACTTTCAGGACCAGAAAGACGGCAATAGGCGAAAAATCAAACATCCCTATCGGGGGAATGTAACGCCTGAAAAAGCCGAGCACCGGCTCGGTAATCTCAAAAATAAACCGCAACCCCGGCTGGTAAGGGTTAACTCTGATCAGGGACAATATAATGCGGATGATAATGATATAAATGTATACCTCAATGGCCCAATATATCAGGTCGGCCAAACTGATCGACATAAATTCACCTCGTCGGCTTTCATTAAGCTCGTTATTTTCCTCCGGACATTTCCCTGGCGCGCCGGGTGGCCCCGGCCACGGCTTTACCGATTACAGCCCGCAGGCTCCCTTCCTCCAGGGCGTAAAGGCCTTCAATGGTTGTACCTCCGGGCGTGGTGACCATATCTTTAAGCACGCCGGGATGACTGCCTGTTTCCAGCAGCATCCGGGCAGCTCCCAGCATGGTCTGTACCGCCAGCGCGGAGGAAATTTCCCGGGGCAGTCCGGCGCGCACTCCGGCGTCGGCCATGGCCTCGGCTATGACATACATATACGCGGGTCCGCTGCCGCTGAGACCCGTCACCGCGTCCATCAGGTTTTCCGCCACCGGCACCGCCAACCCCACCGCCCCGAACAGGGTCAGGACCAATCGGATATGGCTGTCGGAGGCCCATTGGCCGCGACATACCGCAGTTGCCCCGGCGCCCACCAAAAGCGGGGTATTGGGCATCACCCTGACTACCGGCACCTCGCCCGTCAGCCGTTGCTCAATAAATCCGGTGGTTATACCGGCCGCGATGGAGATTACCGTTTGGTGCCCGCCGATATGCCCACCGGTCTGGGCAAGCACATCACCCATCACATACGGTTTTACAGCCAGGATAATCAGATCCGCATTGCGTACCGGTTCTAAATTATCCCGGGTAACGGAAATATGATATTCATTGCCCAGGTGTGCCCTGCGCCCGTCGCTCAAATCACTGACCATGATTTGTCCGGGCGATGCCAGTCCGGCCTTTAAAATGCCGGCAATGATGGCCTCGGCCATAGCGCCGCCGCCGATGATGCCGATTCTTTTATTGTTTAGCGGCATTGTCCAAAACATCCTTCCCGGTTTATTCCGCCCGGTCGTCTTTTATGATTTCAGCCAGGCAAAAATACCCTTGTCATCGCCGAGCTGCTCTTCCAGAACACCGTCGATCTCAATATTGCTTGGAACAGATAAAAATATACCCTTGCCCACCTTTTGGATACTGCCGTTTAAAGCGTATGTGGCGCCCATTACAAAGTCCACCACCCGTTTGGCCAGTTCCGGTTCGGCATGCTCCAGGTTGATAATCACCGGGCGCCTGTTTTTGAGGTTGTCCGCGATGGCCTGCACACTGTCAAAGGTGGCGGGCTCCATGACAACCACCCGTACCTGGCGCTGCGCATGCAGACTCACTACCTGGCCGCCGCGGCTTTTCTTCTGCCTGGTCTGGTTCCGTTCCTCCTCCCCCTGGATATCGTCCCGCTCATTTTCGACGTCCAGCGGCTCATCTTCAAAACCCATGAAGTTTAACATCTTGTCCACCAGTCTTGCCATTTTATTCACCCCTTTTACTGTTCATAGTTCTCCCGGGCGCCAAATATGGCGGTGCCCAGGCGGATCAAGTTGGCCCCTTCTTCAACCGCCACTTCAAAATCGTTGGTCATACCCATTGAAAGAAGTTCCAGGCCGGCGCCGGGCAATTTCTCATTACCGCGCCGGGCCAGCAAACGCAGTTCCCGGAAAATTGGCCTGGCCTCCTCAGGATTTTCCACATCAGGAGCAATGGTCATTAATCCTTTCACCTTAACATGGCGCAATTCCTGCAAAGCTGCCAAAAAATCCATTAATTCACTGGTCCTAATCCCAAATTTGGTCTTTTCACCGGATACGTTAACCTGGATTAACGCCGGTACAATTACCCCCTGTTCCCCGGCCCGGTGGTTTACCTCCAGGGCCAGTTTCCAGCGGTCCAGGGAATGGAGCAGTTCCACCCGGCCCACTACGCTTTTGACCTTGTTGGTCTGCAGGTGGCCAATCAAGTGCCAGCGCGTTTGGGGCGGCAACTGTTCAACTTTATCCGTCAACTCCTGCACCCGGTTCTCGCCCAGGTCCGTTATGCCGGCGTCTAGTACTTCCCTGATGCGTTCCACCGGCATACGCTTGGTGACGGCCACGATTTTCACCTGCTCCGGGTTGAGGCCCGCCCTGCGGGCGGCGGCCTCTATTCTGCCGCTAATATGCCGCAAATTTTCGCGTACGCTCAAGAAATCAACCTCCGGTTGCCAACCGGGTTCCTTCATCGACCCGGTCCGGATTGCTGATATAACGCAGCGCCTCACCTAAACCACTGCCGGTTACGGACACCTGGTCACCCAGACGGTCGTTCACCGACACCGGGATCCAGCTTACCCGCTGCTTTAAGACCACATAAAGTCCGGGCTGCCCGTCCTTAAAAACCACCGCTTCCCGGGGCGCCAGCCAACCGGACAGTCTCCGGACCACCAACTTAAGTTCAATGTCGCGCCGGTGGATAAACTCGTCCGGGTAGCCACGCATTTCCACCATCATATACATATTGCCGCCGGTTGTTATAACATCCTTGATTTGGCCGGTCAGTTCCCGGCCATTATAATTCATATAAGCGGTTTCACCGGCCCGGAAAGTCCCGGATGCTTCAGGTCTGGCGTTCTCCCACCGGATATGTATGAACACCGGCTGAAGATTATCCACAACTTTACCAAAAAACTGGCCGCTGTCAACTTTGTTATCGGACGCCGGCGCCGACTCTTTAATGTTTTCCACCGCCGTCAGGTCCAACGTGCCGATCTTTTCGGGCACCAGCAGGCTTTCCAGCCCGTCGACATGAGCGCAGAAAACACCCGCCTTGGAGCTTCGCACCGTGTTTTGACTCACGCCTTTAATTTCGGCCAGCGCCGCGCCCGCCCGCAGCCGCTCGCCGTCCCGCACCTTTAGAACCAGTTCTCCCGGCGCCGGGGCTTGAAACAGTTCTTCCGTCCTGATCAGCAACCCCGTTACCGGCACGGTTTCATCAACCTCATCCCGGACCATGAACCTGACGTCAAGCATCCGCTGCAGCACCGCGCCTTTAGCCCAGGCCGCGGAGACCCACAGAGCCCACAATATAAGCCCTGCCAGGCAAGTGGTTATGATTAACGCGGGAATAAAACGGGCGGGGCGCACTCTATATCTTCCCACACCGCTCCCCCTTTAATGAATAATTGCCAATATTTAATATTAACTACCCCGTAAAACATAAATTTCCTCCTAACACAATAAAAAAAAGCCGTTTTTACAGCTTTTGAAGGAAGCAAGAGACCAGCTTTGATGCCTGGTGTTAAAAGTTAAAAACTGCAAAAAACGCAGCTTTTAACTTTTAACACCAGGCATCTTAGTGGCGGTCCCCCGGCAATCGCGGGTTTTAATTCAATTCCCGGCGTTCGCCGGTCACCAGGTATATTACCGCTTCCCCGATGTTGGTGGCGTGGTCCGCAATCCGTTCGATATACCTGTTCACATACAGCAGGTAGGCCATCTGGTACGAGTTGGCGGGGTGCTCCCTGACGCAACCAATCAGTTCGCGGAAGATCCGGTTGTAGATAAAATCCACCAGGTCGTCCGTGGCGCACATGGCCCTGGCTTTTTCAATATTTCTGGTCACATAGGCGTCCAGACCGTCCTTGACCATTTGCTGCACCACATCGGCCATCTCCGGAATGTACTGCACGGGATGGGCGGTCAAACTTCCGCCGGACAGGCACATGGTAGCCCGGGCGATATCCACGCAGTGATCGCCCATGCGCTCCAGGCTGATGATTATTTTAATCCCGGTTACCGCCACGCGCAGATCCCCGGCCATGGGCTGCTGGGTGGCGATTACCCGAACACATTTCTCTTCAATCTCCAGGCATAACTGATCAATCAATTCGTCTCTCATAATTACCTGCCCGGCCGCGGCAACATCCAGTTTAATCAGCGCCTGCACTGAATCATACAGGGCTTTTTCCACCAGGCTGCCCAGTCTGAGGATATCCTGCTGGATATCTTTAAGCTGTTTGTCAAAATTATACCTGGGCGCCATCGTTCAACCCCCTGCCGGTTTGGGATTTATCCATTATATCAGAATATTTATGTTTATGTATTAATTCTGTGCGGCAAACCGGTTAAATTTTTAAAGGGAATCTGTGGCAGGGGGCACGGCGGGCATTTCCAACGGCAAAAAGACGGAAAAAACGGTACCTTTGCCCACCACGCTTTTCACATCCACCCTGCCTCCGTGTCCCTTGACGATATGCTTGACAATGGCCAGGCCCAGCCCGGTGCCGCCGGCGCCCCTGGTCCGGGCTTTTTCCACCCGGTAAAACCTTTCAAATACGCGCGGCAGGTTTTCCGCCGGGATGCCGACACCGCTGTCGGCCACGTCAATCCTTATTTCGTCCCCTTCCACCTGTGCGCTGATGGTGATTGTGCCGCCTGCGGGGGTATATTTGATGGCATTGTCCACCAGGTTGATGAACACCTGAGCCAGCAAATCCGGATCCCCGAAAAGCCGGGGCAGACGGGGCTGCAGATTGGCCTTGACGGCAATTTGTTTATCCTCGGCCCGGGAACCGCAAACAGTCAGCACCTGATCCACCAGGGCGCCGATGTCCTCACGCTGCCAGCGGTGCACCACCCGCCGTTCTTCAATCCTGGACAGGTCCAGCAGGTCATCCACCAGGTTGGACAGCCGGGTAGTTTCAGTGGCGATAATCTCCAGAAAATGCCTGGTCATTTCCGGATCATCGGTGCCGCTGTCCTGCAAGGTCTCCACGAAACCGCGGATTGAAGTCAGCGGGGTACGCAGCTCATGAGACACATTGGACATGAATTCACTGCGCATTTGCTCCATCCTTTTTCGCTCGGAGATGTCGCGCAGCAACACCACCATCCCGCCTTTGGTATTGCCCGCCAGGGGCGTGGCCCGCAATATGAAGACCCGCGGTTCCGGTGAAATAATGGATACCTCCTGCACCAATTGGCTATTGGTGGCCTGGACCCGCTGCAGCACCAGATCCAGGTCGAAATCGCGGATCACTTCCACCACGCTGCGCCCCACGCAATCGGCCTGGGGAATGCCGAAGGTGGTTTCCACCGCCGGGTTGACTTTGATAATGCGCCCCTTGCGGTCCAGGGCCAGCATCACATCGGACATGCTGTCCAGCATGGCCTGAACCCTGTCTTTTTCCGCGGTGATCTCATCAATGGTGTGCCTGAGGCGATCGGCCATGTCATTAATGCTCCCGGCCAGTTCACCAATTTCATCACGGCTGCTGATATTAATCCTCCGGTCCAGGTTGCCCCGGGCAATGTCCCGGGAAACCTCCAGTACCTCGTTAAGGGGGCCGATAACCCGCCTGTATAACACCAGGGCCAGAACAGCCGAAAATAAAAACGACACCACCGCCACAACCCCGATGGTAACTTTATCCATGGCATGCAGTTTTAAAAGGGCAAAAAAGATTAGCAACATAAAGAAATAGCCGGCCACCGGACGCCAGCCGATTCCTTCCGGCACTTTCCAGGTTTTCAACTGGATACCTCCCTGAACCGGTAACCTACTCCGCGCACGGTTTCAATGTATTGAGGCATCCCCTGATATTTTTCCAATTTTTGCCTTAAATGTCGGATATGCACATCAACAGTGCGGGAATCGCCGGCAAAATCGTAACCCCAGATCTTTTCCAACAAATGGTCCCGGGAGAATACCCGGCCCGGTTCCAGCGCCATAAACCGCAACAGCTCAAATTCCTTGGGGGTAAGCTCCTGGCGTTCGCCGTCCACCAGCACCTCAAACCGTTCCTGGTCAATGACCAAACGACCGAGGACCATCCTTTTTTCATCACCGGCTGTTGTTCTATCTCCGGCGGTTCCAAACCGGCGCAGCCGGGCCTTGATCCGGGCCAGCAGTTCACGGGGGCTGAAGGGTTTGGTAACATAGTCGTCGGCGCCCATTTCCAGTCCCAGGATGCGGTCCAGTTCTTCACCCCTGGCACTGAGCATAATCACGGGGATGTTTCTGGTTTCCTCGTGTTGACGCAACTTACGGCATACTTCCAGTCCGTCAAGCAATGGCAGCATAATGTCCAGGACAATTAAATCCGGTTTATGAGCCAGAGCGGTTTTTATGGCTTCCAGACCGTCGTAAGCCGCCAGGACTTCGTAGCCTTCCCGCTCAAGATTGTATTTGACCAGCTCCACGATATTTTTCTCGTCGTCCACCATCAATATCCTGTACATGAATCAAGCCCCTTTCAGCATCAACACGGAAGCCATCCGCCCTGCCCGGCCGCCCTGCCCGCGGTGGGAAAAAAACAGGTCCCGGCGGCAAGCGGTGCAGTAACCAGACAGAGTTATATTTTCCGCCCTGACGCCCACATCCCGCAAAACCAGGCGGTTCAGTTCCGGCAGGTTAAGCTGCCAGCGGCCCGGCCTCCCCGGAACCGCGCACCGGTGTCCACCGGACAGGCATTTTTCCACTCCGGACATCACCGCTTCATCCACCTCGTAACAGCACGGGCCGACAGAGGGGCCGATGCCGGCCAGAATATCATCCGCCCGGCATCCGTAGCCCTCAACCATGTGCCGGACGGTTTTAGCGCCGATGCGCAGCACCGAGCCTTTCCACCCGGCGTGGGCCAAGGCAATCACCCGGCGGCGCGGATCCAAAAAAAATAAGGGCACGCAGTCCGCGTAATAGCTGGACAAAATTAAACCCGGCGTCGCGGTGACCAGAGCGTCAAACCCGGGCAGAGCATCTTCTCTTGACCGCGCTCCCCGCCCGGCGTGCGACAAATCAACGTCAAGCACCCGGTCGCCGTGCACCTGGTCCGCCGCCACCAGCCGGTCAAGCCCGGCGCCCAGTATACGGCACACCCGGTCCCGGTTGGTGTTCACGTGCTCCGGGTCATCGCCCACCTTGAAACCCAGGTTCAACGAATCAAAGGGAGCCGGGCTGACGCCGCCGCGCCTGGTGGTAAAGGCATGCGCCACCGCACCGGTGGCGGTAAATGAAGGGATGGTCAACACAGTTAGGCCGCCATCCCGCGCAAGTGCGAATCCAGACGGCATGTCAATTTCCTTTCGGGGTTTTCCTTGCATTATTTCGCCTGTTCGGTCTGCTCGAGGATCAGGTTGATTTCTTTAATCCGCCTCATTAAACGTTCCATTTCCGGACGGGCCGGGTCGGAACCGGCAAAGCTGGCCATTTTGGCGGCCAACGACTGGTAGGCGCTCAACAGGTCCGTGGCCGTGAACTCGTAACCAGGCGTTAAATTCACTGTTTCCTGCCATTGGGGGGCATATGCCTCCAGGCCCAAGTTTTCATACATTAACCCGGACAAAGCACTCAGGGCTTCGGGCTCGCCGTGCACCAGGAATACCCGGCGGGGCTTTTGCTTGAATTTACCGACCCAATCCAGCAGTCCCCGCTGGTCGGCATGGGAAGAATAAGCGCCAATGCTCCTGATATCCGCCCGTACCGCTATTTCTTCGCCGTGAATCCGGACGGAAGAAGCGCCGTTCAAAAGTTGATGGCCCTTGGTTCCGGCGGCCTGGTAGCCGACGAACAGCACCGTGCATTCGGGGCGCCAAAGGTTGTGCTTCAGGTGGTGCTTGATGCGCCCGGCGTCGCACATGCCGCTGGCCGACAGGATAATGGCCCCGCCTTGCATTTCATTCAGCATCCGGGACTCGTCGGTGGTGCGGGAAAAATGCAACCCCGGCATGGTCAGCGGGTTATCTCCCGCCATGATTAGTTTACTGGTTTCAGGGTCGAATAATTCGGGGTGCCGCTTAAATACTTCGGTGACCGCCACCGCCATGGGGCTGTCAATGAATACCTTTACCGGCGGCAGTTTATCCGCGATAAAAAGCTGGTTGATATCATAAAGCAAGTCCTGGGTGCGTTCCACCGCGAAGGCCGGTATAATCAGGTTGCCGCCCTTGCGGTAGGTTTCCTCGATCACCTCCAGAAGCTTGCTGTTCCTGTTTTCGTCTTTATCTTTATGCAGCCGGTTTCCATATGTGCTTTCAATAATCAGGTAATCGGCTTCTTCTATTATCGACGGGTCGTTCACATACGGTTTGCCGGGGCTGCCCAAATCACCGGTAAATACAAGCTTGGTCTGGTTACCTCCTTCCCTGATCCACATTTCCAGAATGGAGGAGCCCAGTATGTGCCCGGCGTCCACGAAACGCACCGAGATATCCTCATCAAGAGCAATTATTTGATTGTACCGGACCCGCTCAAAATTTTTTACGCACCGGTACCCGTCCTCGGCGGTGTAAATGGGGGCATATAGTTTTTTGCCCGCCCGTTTTGCCTTGCGGTTGAGGCGCTCCACTTCCATCTCCTGGATGTGGCCGCTGTCGGGAAGCATTACCTCCAGCAGGTCGACGCTGGCGTCCGTGGCCAATGCCCGTCCCTTAAAACCGTGTTTAAACAACCTGGGCGACTGTCCGCTATGATCAATGTGCGCATGAGTCAGCAACAGGTAATCAACCGATTGAGGGGTCACGGCAAAGGGCTCGTAGTTGCGTTCCCTGATTACCCTGGGCCCCTGAAACATACCGCAATCCACCATTATTTTTTTATCCGCCGTTTCCACCAGATGGCAGGACCCGGTCACTGTCTGCGCTGCACCGAGAAAGGTTATCTGCATTCGGTTATGCCTCCAATGTATGTTGATCAGCTTATTCTGAACGAACTCCCATGTCAGAAATTTGACTTAGTAGTTAATTCACTGCCTGAACCGTCATTCCCTGCCGGAAAAAGTCAAAAAACCGGAGCCCCGGGTATTTACCAATTCCGCCCTTGACATAGAGAGTCGCAGATCATACATTTATATAGAAGAAAGGGGTGTACCAAAATGCCGATTTACGAATTCCGTTGCAATAAATGCGGACACCGTTTTGAAAAACTATGCTCCATTGGAGAAAACGGTGAAAAAATGCAGTGTCCCGCCTGCACCGCGCCGGCGCCCAACCGGGTAATGTCCGGCTTTTGCGCGTGCGGCACGGAAAGCGGCGGCGGAAGCAGTTGCGGTTCCTGCAGTTCATCCAACTGCGGCAGTTGCGGTCACTAAGGGCGATCGTAGGGACGGCCCCTTGCGGGCGCCCAAAAAACGCCTTTCTCAACAGTCTTAAGTCTCAAACTGTTGAGAAAGGCGTTTTAGTTCTCTTCGGGCGCCCGCGAGGGGCGCCCCTACAACTCGGCTTTAAGAAAACTAAAACGCCTGCAATGGTTGTTGGCTGCCTTTTTCTACCGGCTAACGCAGACCATTTCCACATTATCAATGATTACGCTGTTGGTGTTCCCGGTGCGCGGGCGGAAAGTCAAACGCAATTCGGCCCGGTCGGCGCCGGCCGGCAGCACGCCGGTGGTAAAACGGAACTGCTGGAAGTTTCTGTCCGGTATGGATGACGGTGAATATGAGGGATCAATCCGGCCGATGAACCGTCCCTGCCGGTCATAAAGGTAAATCGTCGCGTCCAGAGCGTACCTGCCCAAACCGGAGCCTTTAATTCTCTCCCTGGCCCGGAAGGTAACCTGGTAATTAAGCCGGCCGCCCACCGGTACCGACTGGCGCAGGCTTGCTTCCCGGCCGCTGTCCGCGCCCAGTTCCGCCGCAAAACGGCCGGACTGGGATATTTCCGAACGGCGCACGTTGTTTGCGGTCCAGTACCTGGGGTTACTGGGGGAAACCCAATCTTCAAATCCCGGGTTGGCCAGCATATTGGTTCTCTGGCAGCGGTTCGTCGGTGGTGTCGGCGGTGTCGGGCGGGTTACAACCTCGACCCGGGTTTGCACGAACCGGTTGCGCAACTGCACGGCCGTATTCTCAGCCCGGATGGTATAGGTACCCTGTTCCACATAATTACCCCGCCTGTCGCGCAGGTCCCAGGTAGCCCTGTAAGTACGGCACTCTCCGGGCCGCAGCCTCTCAGTACCGCCTCTCTGGCCGGAACCCTGTCCGCCGCTACCCGACCAGCTCCACACCTCCCTGCCGTTACGCAGCGCCGCTATCTCAAAACGCCGGCCGCTGGGGTAATTCAAGGTGATGGTTCTTGAGGATACGTTGCACTTGGTAAAGGTTATCCGCACCTGATCACCGCGATGGTACTCCCTGCGGTCGGTGGTCAGCGTATAACGCAGGCCGTTAACAGTGGTGCTGGTGAAAGTACCGCCGGCGGCTTGCTGCTGGCGCATGAGCTGCTGAGTATCTTCATATTTTTCCACGACTTCCCCTCCTTTCGGCAAATAAGACTCTGTACCAATTTATGTGCCGAAAGGTAAAAAGGTGCTTCGGGGGTTGACGCGTTACCGGGATGCGCCGTTCAACATGATAATGCGCTGGTTGGCGGAGCCGCGAAAAGGCAGCGACAGATCCCGCTTGTCTTCCTGGTAGGGGCCGTCCACCAGCACATGGGCGTGTTTCAGCGCCGGCAAGTCTTTAACATCCTCGTACAGGTAGCCGGTATAAATCCAAACACTCAACCGGGGAAATTCCCTGCGTACCAGGCGCAGCGCGGCATCCAGCGCCTCGGCCTGCATCAGGGGGTCGCCGCCGGAAAAGGTGATCCCGTCTATCAGAGGAGTAATATGATCCTTAATCATTCCGGCCACCTCTTCCGGGGTCATTTCCTGTCCACCCTCCGGCGGAATCAGGTCGGGATTATGACAGCCCCTGCAATGGCGGGGGCAGCCCTGGGTAAATATGACCAACCGGACGCCGGGACCATCCACCACGCTTTCTTTAACCAAGCCGGAAATTCGCAATCTGTTCAAAACTATTCCTCCCGGTAACCGCTTTTAACAGACAAGTTAATATGCCCGCCGGCGGATGTCAATAGGAATTGAAGCAAGCATAATTTAATGAACTGTTAATAAAATAGTAATTGTTAAGTAATGATTAACCGCTAAAATGTGAAGAATATATTAATAAAATTCAAGAGGTGAAGAAATATGGATAAGTATGTATGTTCAATCTGCGGTTACGTTTACGATCCCGCAGAAGGAGCAGATGATATTCCGCCGGGAACCCCCTTCGAGCAATTGCCGGACGATTGGGTATGTCCGGTATGCGGCGCCGGTAAAGACCAGTTCGAAAAAGAGTAAACCGGGAGGGAGAATCAGGATGGCTTGGAATATCACCAAATTCAACGGTGAGGAAATTGTCCGTTTAGCAGTAGAGATAGAAAAGCAGGGGCAAAGGTTCTATGAGCTTGCCGCCGCCCAGGTGGAGGACGCCGAGGTTAAAAAAGTTTTCGAGTCACTGGCCGGTGAAGAAAAACAGCATATAGCCGATTTCGAAGGTTTGGGCGCGAAGCTGCCCGCAGAATTCACGCCCAACGAAAGCTATGTGGGTGAATATGGCGATTATATCAAGGCTCTGATCGACAACCATGTGTTCAATAACAATAATGTCGAAAAAATGGTGCCCACGATCAGCGTAACCAGAGAGGCGCTGGCGGTGGCGTTCAGATTTGAAAAGGACTCCATCCTAATCTTCCAGGAACTGTACAACCTGGTGGACGACGCAGGCAAAGAAGTGCTGGGCAAGTTGATTGACCAGGAGAAACAGCATATCAGAAAACTGGCCACTGATTTTGTTCCTTATAACTAGAAAAAGGCAGTATCAACAATTTTGTGCTTTTACCAAATCCCACCGTTATTTCAGGTGGGATTTATTTCGTTGATGAACGGGTTTTGCGCTAGAATTCTTTCGTAGAATTGACCGTCATTGAGATTTTCGGTTAGAACCATGGTGCAGCCCATTTTTTTAGCGCTGCAAATAATCAGGGCATCCCAAAACGATAGCCTGTTCCTTTGTTGAATATCTATGGCATCCAGAATATCTGTTGCATCCGGCACATGCAACCTCCACTGCGAAAAATCAGATATAATCCTCGAAGCCAATTCAGGGCTTACCGGCCTCGCTACTTTATGCGTTACCGTCACATAAAACTCTTGCAGCACCTGGATACTCAGGCAACCATTCCCAGATTCCCAAAGGCTACTCAGAATGGCCTTGGCCTGGAAGTGTTTTTTACCTGCTGAGGCGTCATGAGCATAAACAAGAATGTTCGTATCTACAAACAGATATTCCCCGTTATCGCTCATGGATGTCTCTCCTTGACCAGCTCATATTCCCTTTTGTCCCCAGATCAGGAGCGCCATTCAAAATCATTAAATGACGTTCCCGCGCTTTCTTATAAGCATCATCCTTCTTCACTATATTTTCCAAAGCTCCGGCCAACAGGCTTGATACCGAAATCCGTCTCTCCACAGCAATATATTTTGCTTTAAGCAGGATATCTTTGGGCAAAGATAATGTTATATTTTGATACTCCACGCACAACACCTCCACGTAAATAAGTGTATCACGCAATTACGTGGAGCGCAAGAACCCAGACCCGCTTTATGGCAAAAACTCTCCAATCTACTGTTGCTCACACTTTGTATGAGCTTAAAAATAAACCCTATAATGGTTCCTATAACCAGATAAAGATATAGTTTTAATCAGTTAAACAATTCAGAAATAGGCACCGGTTCCAGATCCCGCTCCCTCAATTTTTGAATAATTTCGGGCAGGGCCTGTAGCGTATTCTTATGCCCTTCATGCAAAATAATTATTGAGCCTGGTTTCGTCTGATTCATTATTTTAGCAACTGTTTCTTCCGGCGGCGGGTCCTCCCAATCCCTGGGATCAACATCCCATAGGACCAAATGCTGGTTCAATTCCCGAGCCGCCGCAACCACGGCCTCGGAGTAGCGGCCATAGGGAGGGCGCATAAAGTCTACCTCTCGGCCCACGGTATCATAAACCTGCTCTGTCACACTTTGCAAGTCCGCTAACACCTGCTCCGTATTCAGTTCATCCAACCGGCCATGCCCCCAGGAGTGGCTGCCGATCTCGCTTCCCTGCTCTATAACTTTACGGGCCTGTTCGGGGTAAAGACTCACCCGCTGCCCCACCATGAAAAAAGTTGCCCGCGTGTCATGCTTTTCAAGGATGCCCAGATACTGTTCGGTCATCCCCGGATACGGGCCATCATCAAAGCTTATCCCCACTTTACCCTGAACCTCGACCCGTTTTATTATTTGTGGATACTCCACCGGAGGTGGTTCAGCCGCCATAGACTCTCGCGGTAAAAGCAGCATTTCCTCCGGCTTTAATAATACTTGCCGGGATTTACCCTGGTCATCCGCCGTTATATGCTTGGTTACAGCCGCTTGACGACTAACGGGAGGGGGTGATGTTTTCGTTGATTGGTTTGCTTGTTGGTTTAACACCCGCCCCAGGTTATAAAAGGGTGATTGGCTTGAGATTGGATACTGAAATGGATAGAAGAAAACGCCAAAAAAGACCAGCACTCCGGTCATTATCCGCAAAAAAACTTTTAACAATTTTCGTTGCACTCCTAATATTAATTCCTTTATTACTAGACGGATTTACTCATATTTTGTTGCATTTTATTAGGGGTAATGATAAATAAATTTTTTAAAAATGGTTTTTGTTTGTAATACCCAACGGCACTTTGTTCATTGAGGAACTTGTTTTGGTTCCTACACAGACGGTGGTTAAATTACGTTATAGAGGCGAAGAACACGCCCCGGAGCTAACAACCCAAGAAGTTAAGCTAAGAACGCCGGGTGGCTTGGTGAAACCCCGGGGTGGAGACGCTCACGGCACCAGGGTGGGTGATGCGTGGGAACAGACCTATGATCTTGAATTCCAGCGTCTGGATCCCGTGCCGCAGCAAGTAACGCTTGAACTGGCGGGCCGGGTTTACCAAAAAGGTGAAACGCGAATACCTTTGAGCGCTAAACAATCAGCCTCGGCGCCGGCTGGGCGCGAAGTGCGGATTGTGGATTTACAGCAAAACGGGCGCACGGGAGAGGCCACAATTAGTTATGTCACTGACGAAAAAAATCCCCGGCCCTTTTCAATCATGGATTGGCGGGTTTTAGATGACCAGGGTAAAATGCACCGCACATACCTGCCCGAAATAAAAAGTTCAGTAAGTATGGCCGTGGGGAAACAGACTGCCACCACCAGCGACACAAACGAAAAGGAATATGTCTTAAAATTGAGCTGGGAGCTTCCGCGCGGCAATCAAGCAGTGGCGCTGATCAACGCGGGGTACTGGGAGTACCGGGACAATTTGGGTTCTTTTACTTTACAGATTCCCGGAGAGTAATATAAACGAAAAGCATTAATATGCCGCATTCGGGCCATGGCCTGTTATATCAGATGCACGATCCGTTCTTTGAGTTCCGCCACCTTGCTGTCGTTGAACCTGTCCACGGTGCTGAGGTAACCGGTGATCCGGCGCACCCGGCGAATGGCTGTGGAACCGCAGCCGGGGCAGGCCTCCTCATTAATCACCCCCAGCGTACCGCATCCGGTGCAGAAGTCCACCGGAAAATTTACCGCTGCGTAACCCATGTCACTGGCCTGCATGTGCCGGATAATGGCTTCCATGGCCTCGGGATTATGCACCGGCGGCGCCTCCATTTCCACATAACTGATGTGCCCGGCGTTGCAGTACCGGTGGTAAACGCCCTCCAGGCTGATCTTGTCAAAGGTTGTGATCGGGTAACCGACCGGGATATGAAATGAGTTGGTATAGTATTCCTTGTCGGTTACGCCGGGAATAATGCCGAACTCGCGGCGATCCATGGCAATAAACCGGCCGCTCAAACCCTCCGCCGGGGTAGCCAGCAAGGTATAGTTCAAATCAAACCGCTCGCAGGCCTCGTCTATGCGGCGGCGCATGTGGGCTACGATTTCCCGGCCCAGAACCTGGGCGTCGCCGGATTGGCCTTGATGCCTGCCGGTAAGGGCGGTCAGTGTTTCGGCCAGCCCGATAAAGCCCACGGACAGAGTGCCGTTGACGATGGCCTCCCGGATGGGATCACAATCTCTCAGGTGTTCGGAATGCATGTACAGTTTCTGGCCCATCACAAAAGGCATATCCTTTGTTTTAAGCCCGGCCTGGACCTCAAACCTGTGGTTCAGCTGACTGACGGCCAGTTCAATGATCTCGTCCAGCTGCCGGTAAAACCGCTTCATGTCCCGCTCGGCCCTGATGGCCACCCGGGGCAGGTTAATGGTGGTAAAGGAAAGGTTGCCCCTCCCGTCGGTGACCGCCGGACCGCGGCGGTTGGCCATGACCCTGGTACGGCAGCCCATGTAGCTGACCTGGTCCCCCCACTCTTTGTTGAAACTGGCGTCCATGAAGCTGAAGGTGGGATTAAGCCGCTTCGCCGCCACCCGCAGCGCCAGCTTGAACAGGTCATAGTTGGGCTCTCCGGGGTTTAAGTTGACCCCTGCCCGCACCCGGAAAATAATATTGGGAAAGATGGGATTTTCGCCGCGACCCAACCCGGCTTCGTAAGCCAAAAGCAGGCCGCGGGTGACCCGGCGGGCCGCCTCGGATGTTTCGGTGCCGACGTTTAAGGAACTGAATGGTGTTTGGGAACCCGCCCTGCTGTGCATGCTGTTCAGGTTATACACCAGCGCCTCCATGGCCTGGTACAGTTCTTCATCGTCGGCTTTTTCCACAAAGGGAGCCAGGTCCCGGTCGAAAAAGGCGAAAGATTGCCCGCCGTGCATGTCGTTCTGGGAACTCTGCAGGATGATGGCCGCCAGCGCGGCGGCCGAGGCGGGCCGGCGGGGTGGCCGGATAAAGCCGTGGCCGTTGTCAAAACCCTCGGTCAAAAGCCGCCCCAGGGGAATCTGGATGCAATTATGCACGACATAATCATTTACAGTAAACCAATGTTCCCCCGTTTCCAAATCAAACACATACCTGTCATATTCTTTAACTTTTTCAATAGAAACTACATCTAGCGGGTCCAGGTTCCTCCCCGGTACGTTATTAGCGTATTCTCTAGCTACATCTGTACTCTTTAATGATGAAACATGAGTAAAAAAATTCTTTAAGCTGGTTGTTTCTAAAATATTAACAACCCATGTATCGTAATTCCTATTTGCAGCTATCTCCCCATTTA
This sequence comes from Bacillota bacterium, assembly GCA_023439185.1. Taxonomy (GTDB): domain Bacteria; phylum Bacillota; class Desulfotomaculia; order Desulfotomaculales; family Desulfallaceae; genus BRH-c8a. Next base: position 27,826 of record JAEXOR010000048.1, read on the forward strand.
CTACAACTGGAGAACCTTTAGTTTGTCTAAAATATAATGTAGATTCAACACCAATTTGTTTTAATAATAAAACCAACTTTTTGGCTAAAATTTCCGATACTGTAACATAAGTTATTCTTTTATTTCCATAATGCCCGTCACCATCAAAAAGGCCTTTTAAAAATTCACCTTTTAATTCATCAGAAAGATTATTAATAAAATCAGGAATGTCAATATAAGCTGCACCATACTTCATTTTAAAAATATTTTGGAATAAGGTCACATACACTGACCCGTTTAGCATGCGGCCCTTTTCTTTGATCTTCTTATTACTGGTATATAGAACAGTAGTTTTATCATTAAAAACAGCATTTACGCAGTGATCAATATCTTTCTGTATGTTTGGATTTTCATTTACAATTGCAATTGACCTTCCGGAAGAAGAAACATTAACATGACCTTCCGATAAAATGTAACCAATTAACCGAACAAATTCAGATGAAATTGGTAAAAATGCCGGCAATACTTTGCTTCCTTTTGTGGTTGTTACAGTTAGCTGCTGTTTTACTTCATCAGAAATATAGTATTTTTCAGCCAGTGTTGCATATTCTTCACCATCTAAAACATATCCGCCTTTTATACTCTGCCTGGCTCCAACCGTAAGGTTAAATTTAAAATCATCATATTTATATTTAAGCCAGTATATTAATTTATGAGCATTTCTTATAGTCACACCATATGGAATTTGATTTCTGTTTTCCACAAACAAATCGAGTACTGGAATTTCCCATTGCTCATCCCATTGCTGCTTCGCCTGAAGTAATTTATCTTTTTTTGTTATTTCTTTGGCTTGGACCAGCTTCTCCTCCTTACCCCTTATAACCGGGACTTTGTGTTCCCCGGTTAAATGAAGAGGTAAGCCTTTCCGGGCTTTTATCCGATACAGACACTCATTTTCCTTGAGATTGCGGCGCATTATCTTATTTAAAGGAGTCCATCCTTTACGTCCAAGAATCTGGTAACCTTCCACGTTCCAGATCTGCGTTCCTGAAATAATTTCCGGCTGACCAAGATTTTGAACCAATTCATTAAAAAAATCAAATTTAACCCTCCTTACGTCTCCCCTTTGATCACGTATTAAGGTGTACTCAAAATCAGGCACACAAGTTAACGTTTTTCCATAAAAATCTAAATCATGGATGTGAATGTCCCCGCGCCGGTGGGCCAGGGACAGGTCCTCCGGTATCAACCTGCTGAGGTAATATTTCTTACTTGCCGCGCTGGCTATCTGCAGCATTTTGGCCGAGGGTGAATTGGTAATGTTGGCGTTTTCCCGGCTGGTTTCCTCCAGGATTTCCTCCACCGCATCCATCAGGTCACCCTTGGCGTCTCTGATCCGGGTCCGTTTGTCCCGGTAAAGGATGTATGCCTTGGCGGTTTTGGCGTGGCCGGCCTCGATGAGCACTTTTTCCACCACGTCCTGCACGTCTTCCACACCGAATACGCGCCCGTTGTATTTGCCTTTCAGGGTTTTCAGCACTTCAATGGTCAGTTCCATGGCGGTTTGCCGGTCCTCTCCACCCACCGCCATGGCGGCCTTGAATATCGCGTCTGTAATCTTGCTGTCGTCAAAGGGCGCTTCGCGCCCGTCCCGTTTCAGGATATGTTTGAACACCTGGCAGCCTTGCCTCCTTGGGGTCAGACTTAAACAAACTCACATGCAGATTTTCTCATACCACACTATTTCTTGAGTTTGTTTAAGTCTGACCTTTCTCTTTTTAAGTCCGACCCCTTAACCGCTCAATTTCCCGCGTAAATTCCTGCACGTCCCTGAACTCCCGGTATACCGACGCAAACCGCACGTAAGCCACTTCGTCAAGCCCGTACAGTCTGCGCATCACCTGCTCGCCAATGTCGCTGCTGGGCACTTCGCGTTCCATGGTGCTCCTGACGTCCCGCTCAATTTGCGCCGCCAGTTCCTCCAGCGCCGCAGTAGACACAGGGCGTTTCTGACAGGCCGTAATTAAGCCGGCCAGGAGCTTCCGGCTGTCAAACAGTTCGCGCCGCCCGTCCTTCTTCACCACCATCAGCGGCAGCTCGTCCACCCTTTCGTAAGTGGTAAAACGTTTTCCGCACTCCCTGCATTCACGGCGCCGGCGCACGGCCCCGCCGGCGTCGGCCGGCCGGGAGTCTAGCACCCGGCTGTCCGCAGTGTCGCAAAAAGGGCACCGCATATTTTCTCACCAACCCGTTTTTAAATCTATATATAGTATGCATTGCAATGATATTATACTAAATTTTGTGGCAATAGCAAAAACCATAAAATAGAATTAAGGCGGGATTCCTCTCCCGCCCGCCAGCTTACTCCATAATGATTCAATTTCGGAACTGGTTAATTAAAAAAGCCGGGGGTATGATTGGTAATTTTATTAGCTTAGAGATATACTTTTTCTAATCCGATCTCCTAACCGGCTTAACAATTCATTTGTGATTGTTTCGGAAGCCGCTGCTACTTCCTCGGCGGTAATGACCTCGGACCCGTCCTCACCGATCAAGGTGGCTATATCACCGCGTTTTACATCATGGATATCCGAAATGTCTATCATAAGCTGATCCATACAGATTCGGCCTACGATTGGCGCACGGCAACCGTGAATCAAGACCTCGCCCCTTCCACAGGAGAGGCTGCGCGGCACTCCATCCGCATAACCGATAGACAGAACCGCAATGCGGGTATTTCGGGACGCGGAAAATGCCCGTCCATAACCTGCGCTTTCTCCGGCGGCAATTTGCCTGATTAGAACCACCCGTGTTTTTAGGGATAAGACAGGCCGCAGCTCCGGCTGCATTTTTGTTCTATTACTCAGTGAGCTAAGGACACCATATAGTGCAATTCCAATTCTGGCGTAGCTGCATTGCAGTTCGGGATAGTTCAAAATACCATAACTGCTTTGAATGTGTATTTGGGGCAGTTTAATCTGGTGCTGCTTGAGTTGTTCCAGCAAAGAATAAAAATCACTCAATTGTTCTTTGGTAAATGCAATGTCATCCTCCTGCGTACTATCCGCCATACACAGATGAGTATAAATACCGCAGACTTTCAGGTTACAACATTGAAAGATGCTTTCAATCTCCGCCGTATTATTGCAGCTTTCTCCCAAACGATGCATACCGGTATCGATCTTGATATGCACAGAAATTTGTTGATCTGCTGCATTCAGTTGTTTTGCATGTTTATAATCAACGACCGTTTGTGATAAACGATACCGGACGAGTTCAGGAACCCTATGCGGGCCGGTATAACCTAAAATTAAAATACTGCCATTGATCCCATATGTTCTTAAGCGGATACCTTCCTCTATCGTTGCAACGGCAAAGGAAGCAACGCCGATTCTATTCAAGTAACGCGCTATCTCCACGTCGCCATGTCCATAGGCGTTGGCTTTTACAACAGCCATCAACTTACACCCATTCGGAAGAACGTCACGCAGAGCCCTCACGTTATGACCCAGGTTGGAAAAATTTATTTCAGCCCACGCTCTATCCAGTGTTCTCATGAGTTTGTCGCCAGACTTATCGCTGCATCCACAATCTGCCCGAATGTCATTCCAATGTCTTTCAGCATATTGGGATAGCGGCTGTGAGAGGTAAAACCGGGAATTGTATTTACTTCGTTGAAGATGATTTCTTTTTCCGGCGTCAGAAAGAAATCGACCCTTGCGAATCCGGAGCAATCCAGCGCCCGGTAAACGACGGAAGCCGTCTGTTTAATGCGCCCGATCAATGCGGGCAGGCACATGAATTTTAGAGGTTTTCAGGGTGTATTTCTCCGTGTTATCAAAGAACCCATGAGACAGCTCTATTTCGTCAACCTCACCGATGGCAAGCGAATCATTGCCAAGGACGGCACAGCCAACCTCAAAACCATCGACGGCTTCTTCTATGATGACTTTATTGTCATGTTGAAAAGCAACGGTAACTGCATCGGATAACTCGTCCTTTTGGAAAACCTTTGTAATGCCAAAAGAGGAACCAGCGTTGACCGGTTTAACAAACAGAGGAAATGTCAAACGGTTGATCTGCTTCATCATTTCGGCATCGGTAAATCCGAACCGCAGCACAATGGACGGAGGTGTTTTGATACCGGCCAAATTCACTATTTTATGAGCGATGTCTTTGTCCATGCACATTGCGGAACAAAGCGTACCGCACCCTGCAAAAGGAATCCCGGCTATCGTTAATAATCCCTGTAATGTTCCGTCCTCGCCGTTTTTTCCATGCAGAACGGGAAACGCCACATCAATTCTGGTCGTAATCGTTCTGTCATCGTGGAATTCGAGCAGTCCGTGAATATTCCGATCAGGTGAAATGATTGCTGGAACACAATCATTGCTATCCATCCATGTGTCATTCTGGATTTTTTCAAGCGCACCATAATATCTCAACCAAGCTCCCTGTCGAGTGATGCCAATCAATATGGTCTCATACTTATTTGGATTTAGGTTCGTTGTTACTGAATAGGCGGATTGGAGAGACACCTCATACTCTGTAGAGCATCCGCCGAATAAAACGGCAACTTTTTTTCTTTTCATGTCCGTGCCTCCTTTCGGCAATATAAAAGCCTGTCCGATTCGGCAATTTCATCTTACCGAAATCAGGCAGGCGATGTCGGAAGTTTAACTTATCAAAATCTTAATAAATGCTTATGAAGAACTTATTATTCTCTTAAAAACTTTTGCTATTATTCATTTAAGTATGTGCTCACCCTGTCCTGAATCAATTGGGCAGTCGTTTCCGCTGTCTTCTGTCCTGTAAGGAAGACCGCGGTTTCCTCCTGAACAATGGAAATAATCTTCTGGTCCGTTCCGATGTAGACGTTTGCTTGACTCAGCAGGTTTTCCATATAATCGACATCCTCCTGCGTGGGGGGTTGCAGTGTTATAGATTGATCTGGAATCCCGTCGTCCTTAATTCTCATTCTCCCACCATTTTTTTGGATAGCCTGGGTGAAATTCTGGGCAATCTGGGGAAGCACACTCTTATTAATCGGCATTCCTCCCTGCGTCATCATCTCATCAGAGACCAAAAATTTTAAAAATTCCCAGGCCAGTCCTTGATTGGCTGATTTACTGCTGATCCCATACATGGAGTCCGCGGAAAAGAACACGTCTCCGGGGGGCTTTAAAAGCTGAACACCCTCGCTAAAAATCGCCTTGGCCACTTGCAGGTCCCAAAAACCTCCAAGAGAAGTGAAATTAAAAACAAGCTTACCCCGGGAGGCCATATCCATAATGTTGGTCTGGGCTGTATCCGTATTAACCAGTTTGTGGTCAATCAGATATTTACTTAAGGAAAGTAAATCAAGAAATTCCTGGCCGGTAAAATTGGCTGTTTTCTTCTCCGGATCGACCAGGCTGCCATAGTTTTCTTTAACCAGAGTCGCAATCAGTCTTTTTTCATCCATCCCGGCCAAGGCGTACATCTCCTGGGTTCCCCCGTTTTGCTTGTCGTTAATGACCTTTTCCGCCGTCTTGACAAAATCATTCCAATCCCAGCTGCTATCGTCGATTTGTACCTGGGAATCAGCCAGTAAGGTTCTATCGGCGGCAATCATATCGATACCGATATTAACCGGCAGCCCATATAGTTTATCTTTATATTCTAAAGCCTCGAAAATATTTTGGTAGTACTTGCCACTATCGAAGCTTTGATCCGACTGCATCAGCTTGCCCAAGTCAACTAAAAGATGCTTATCCGCATAGGTCTGATAGGGCAGGTTGTTTAATAAAATGATATCGCTGCCCTGCCCGGACATGAGCTGGGTATTCATAGCCGTGACATATTTTTCAATATCGCCGGGCTCTGCCGCCCTAACACCTTCACCTTTTTCCGAAGTACTGGAGGTGTATTCTTTCACTTCCACACTGACGCCGGGATACAGTTCCGCAAACTTTTTTACTGCCGTATCCAGGTACATATCTTTGGCCACCACCGCAATGGTCAGGGAATTGGGATTATTAGCTTCCCCGGCAGTCTGAGTATTGCCGCAGCCGGCGGTAAATACCCCCAGGCTGAGGACCAGAACCAGGATTAGGACAAGGTTTTTTTTGCCCCCAACAACTCCGTATCTTATCATTACTAAAAAACACCTCTCTCATAAAAATATCGTTACTATTCAGCAGACTTTGGTGCCAGGTGTTTTTTCATTCTGACTACTGACTGCTGACTCCTGATGTTCACCTCACTTTCTTGATCGAAAAAATGGGCCTTGGACATATTAAAGCCCACCCTGACTTCCTGTCCGGTTTCGGCGCTAAGTTCCGGACTCACCCTGACAACCACCTCCCTACCGGCTATCCTTACATAATGGTAAGTTTCAGCCCCTCTCAATTCGGTAAACTCCAGCCTCCCGCGCAAAGCACACTCGGGATGGCGGTCCAAAAAATCTCCGCTGCCGCAGAGATGCTCCGCTCTTATCCCCAGGACCACTTTCTGGTCCAGATACCCCTGCTCTTTTAACTTTTGTCCCCCGACAGTAGGAACAGGCAGCAGGGCGTCGGCCAGCTTGGCAAAAATACAGCCGTTTTGCTCAATAATTAAAACTTCCAGAAAGTTCATCCCGGGGCTGCCGAGAAAACCGGCCACAAACATATTGGCCGGGTGGTCATAGATGGATTGCGGGCTGTCAATTTGCTGGATCAAGCCATCCTTCATCACCACGATTCTGGTGCCCATGGTCATGGCTTCGGTTTGATCATGGGTGACATAAACAAAGGTTGTCCGCAGATTTTTATGGAGCTTGGCAATTTCTATTCTCATCTGGGTTCTCAACTGCGCATCCAGGTTGGACAGCGGCTCATCCATCAGGAAAACCTTGGGGTTCCTGACAATGGCCCGTCCCAGGGCCACCCTTTGCCTTTGCCCGCCGGAAAGTTCCTTGGGCCTGCGTTGCAGAAGATCTTCAAGGGCCAGAATCCTGGCCGCTTCCTGCACATTTTTCCTGATTTCAGCCTTGGATATCTTTCTCAGCTTAAGTCCAAAAGCCATATTGTCATAGACCGATAGATGGGGATAAAGAGCATAATTTTGAAAAACCATGGCGATATCCCGGTCCTTGGCAGCCACGTCATTAACCAGCCGGTCATCAATATATAATTCACCGGATGAAATTTCCTCCAGCCCGGCAATCATCCTTAAAACGGTTGTTTTGCCACAGCCGGAGGGACCTACCAGGATTAAGAATTCTTGATCCTTTATTTCCAGAGAGAAATTCCTGACTGCCGTAACCCTGCCGGGGTAGGTCTTAGATAGATTTTTCAGATATAAACTCGCCATCCGCCGCCCTCCTATTCGTTGGGGACATTCCTGTCCCCAGAGAAATACCCAGGCTTCAGCAGGTGTGTCCCCTGACCTTTTTTTGTAACCACGGTTAAAAATATAGAGCTGAATACCAGCAACACCTCCCCGGTCCCGATGACAGGAGGCATTTTTATGATCCACAGCAAGGTGGTGCCCAAACTTAAGGCGGCCAGTATGAAAACGCTGCAAAACACTTCAACTTTGAGCAGTTTTTCCTTTAACAGCTTGATCTGGTAAAGCCCCAGCAAGAACAGCGGCCAACCAAGAAAGATGTTTAAAAACAAGTTCCAGTTCTGGATGGTATTAAGGATATTCAACTGAACTTCTCCTGGCGGCGCTGCATATCCGGCGCTTTGCATCCCGGTTTGAATCCTATTTTTAATGAGGTCGGCCCAAAATGAAACATCAATCAGTTCATTGGGTATGTTTTCCGGCGGAATATATAAGGTAAATCTGATTAATTTCCATAGCAGCAGCAACACCGCAACAAGCGCTAATACCTCCGCCATACCAAGCACAAGCCTGGCGGCGTCCCCCTTGATCATCTCCGACCAATATTTATCCCGGAGTCTCAGGCGGCAGAAATGATCAATACCCCTTATTTTTAGCCTGAGCCAGCCAAAAAGCATCACCATGGCCACCGTCCCAGCCACGAAATTGCGCAGCAGGTTCTCTTGTTCCATCAGGAGACCCGCGACGTTATAATCGATGATTTTGTAGTTGGCGGGGTCTTGACCGATGGAAGCCAGAGCCGTTTCCAAAACAGCGGTATTGCGGCCCGTGGTGCCGGCATCCTTTGTTTCCACTGCCAATGACGTTATTCGGGAATCCGCTTCCAGTTCCAACAGTATTTTCACCGGTATGTACACTGTACCGTAGCCCCGGTCCGTCAGAGTCCCGAGCAGGGACCGGTCGGCCCCGGCCACCCCGGTTATTCTAAATTCCCGGCCATACAGTTCTATTTTCCGGCCCACCACATTGCAGTTCTGAAAAAGAGCCTGCGCCAGATCTTCATCAATTACGGCGACCGGCTGGTTTTCCTGTTCGAACGTTAAAAAACAGCCTGAGCGCAGGTTTATTTGCTGGAATTGATCGTACCTGTCATTCACCCCCAGCACCTGAGCCTGACTCTGGTTCTTTTGATAGGCGGCAGAAGCTGAAGCCTCCATGGCGTAAGCCAGATCATAGTCCCGGAGGTTGTATTGGGTAAGCTGCCTCATATCTTGCAGGGAAAAAGAGCCTTCTTCCGGCTGATGGGAGTTGCTCAGCCAGGTGGCGGTAATTTTGTTGGTTTTGTGCGGGCCGCCAAGATCCGCCAATTTAGCGGGCAGGGATGAACCCAGGACGGTGCTCCAGGTTAAAACCAATAGACCCAGGGCCAGAATAAGATAGGCCGGGGCTGATTGGGCCGGTTTCAATTTGCCGCCTCCTTCAGAACTCTATCCCCGTCCTCCACCGGTTTATTGCTTTGCATCACCACTTCGCCCATCACCATGTCTGTGAGAGCGGACTTTTCATTATCGCTGTCTTCCACATTGACTGCCACCTTTTGCAAATAGTTCTCCGTACCCAAAGGTCCTTTTCTTGATTCCAGAACGAAGACATAGGAGCCGCTGCTGTCGTCGTAAACCGCGCTGTTCGGTACCAGGGTGGCGTAAGGCTTTGTTTTTTTGCTTAAATAAATTTCTCCCTTTTCGCCGCCGGTCAGGCCTGCCAGAGACACGTCGACCCACAAATCCTTCTCATCCCCGTTGTGCTGGCTGTTCTCAACGATCTTGTCAATTTTTCCCTCGGTTTTTTGATCCCCCAAGGAGAGAATATTAACACTCACCGTATCTCCGGGTTTGACGTAATCTATCAGATCATTGTCAATGGACACGATCAGCCGGAACCCCTGCCGTAGATCAGCCAATTGAAACAGGGGCAGGGAGTCATTGGTCATCGACCCTGCGGGGAAATTCAGTTCTGTGATCATGCCGTCCACGGGCGCTGTATACACGCCGTTGTTGGCCACCTGTTTGGCCAGGGTATCCACCTTTCTGGCCTGTATTTCCAGAGTAAGCTGCATGTCCTCACAGTTTCTTTGCGCGTCTGCCAGGTTCTTTGCGGCATTTTGCAGGTTTACCGCCGTTTCGGCTTGATTATCAAACAGGTACTTCAGGTTATCGTAATCCCTTTGTTTTTGCGCCTGCTCTTCCCGGGCCCCCGCCAGGGACAGCTGCAGCTGCCGGTAGCGGGCCTGTTCATCCTGATAATCCGACTTCAGTTCGCTCACGTCCAGGATGATGATGGGCTGGCCTTTGCCAACCCTGTCCCCCGTCTCCACCAGGACATCCTTTACCGGTAAATTGGAATCAGCGTATTCCTCCCGGGTTGATTTGCCCTCGACCGTCCCTGCACCGAATATTTCTTTGATTAACGTCCCGTTCGCCGGCCGGACCGTTTGGACTCGGGGCAGAGCAAAGTTATTGATGGTATTGGAGAAGAAAGTTAACCCGATCATCGCCATTAGGAACAGCAGGCTCAACTTTCCGATTACTTTTTTTCTTTGCGCATCATCCGCAATTGCTTGATTCGGCAATTTTCTGTCTCCCTTCCTGACCTGGTGCAGCGACACAAAAGCAAGGCACCAGTTGCTCAGCCTTTGATTCCAGAAAGCCGGATCCCTTCCAGCAAGTATTTTTCGGCGTAAAGGAAGTTCAGCAGCACCGGCATCATATACAAAGTGGACGCGGCAAAGGCCAATCCTTTTTCACCGTCGATGATTCTGGAAAGATAGAGTGAAAGAGGCTGTTTGGCCGCATCCTGTAAAAAAATCAGCGGCTGTTCGACCATGTTCCAGTGATCGATAAAAACAAGGACGGCCATGGCCGCTATGCCGGCCCTGGACATGGGCACGATGATTTTGAGGAAAACCTGGAGCTGATTGGCTCCGTCCACCCGGGCCGCTTCAATATAGGAGTCCGGTATTTGCTCCATATACTGTTTTAAAAGAAATACGCCAAAGGTGCTGAAGATGCCGGGAAAGATAATGGACCAGTGGCTGTTAAGCAGGCCCAGCTGGCCGGCCATTAAATAATTGGGCACCAGAGTTACTTGAAATGGCATCAGCATTACAATGATATACAAAATAAACAATAAATCCCTGCCCCTAAACTTCATTTTGGCAAAGGCATAGGCGGCCAGGGTGGCCACAATCGTTTGCCCAATGACGATAGGGAAGGTAATCAGCACGGAATTCCAGAACATGAAAAGAAACTGGGTCTTTTTGATCAGTACGTTATAATACTGCTTCAGCACCACCACGTCGGGTATAAGCTGGAACCGGGCGAAGTGGTTTGCGGTGTCATCGTTATAGCTGCTTAAATTTTTGTCCGTCACCGGGTCATAATTATGGGCAATTTCCTGTTCACTCATCAATGAATTGGTGACGGTTACAGCCAGGGGAAACATGAATATGACAGCCAGGACCAGTAAAACTGTAATATGGAGTATTTTTGTCATCTGACGGTTTCGATTCAACACGTTCATTCCTCTCACCGGTTCTTAGTTTGTTAATTAATCATACTGGTGATCTTTCTCTCCACCATAAAAAGCAGTAAAACGACAGCCACGATAAAGGCAGCCATAATGAAGGCCGCGGAAGTCAATTTTTGGTAATCCAGTGCCATGAACATATTGTTCATGTAGTGCTGCAACATATAGATGCTGCTATGGGGATATTCTCCGGAAATAAGATACGTCTCCCGAAACACTTTAAATGAATTGATCATCGAGATAACAAAAACAAAAAAAGTTGTAGGGGTCAAATAAACCAGGGTGATTCGGAAAAACTCCTGCCGGCGGCTGGCCCCGTCAATCCTGGCCGCTTCGTAATATTCAGCCGGTATATTTTGTAATCCGGCCAGAAACAGGATTACGCTGTAACCAATGTTTTTCCACAGATAAATCACCAGCACTACAATTCTGGACCAACTGGTTTTCATCCAGTCCACGGGCAGGTAACCCAGGGCATGGAGCAGGGAATTTAAAACGCCGTTTAAATCAAAGAAAGCCTGCCAGACCAAAACAACCGAGGCTACGGGTACCACCAAAGGAGTGATCATGATGGTGCGAAACAGGTTCCGGCCCTGGATTTTTTGGTTCAATAACCAGGCCACTCCCAGGGAGAGAATCATATTAAGAGGCACACAGATTAAAGTAAACTTGGCTGTATTCGCCAGAGCTGATAAAAAGCTCGGGTTTTTTAACAAAGCGTCGTAATTATGTAATCCGACAAAAGTACCGTTAATGGGACTGTCCACCAGGGAATAGTAAAAGCCGGTGACAAACGGGAGCAAATAGAAAAGAGAAAAACCCAGCAGGCTGGGCCCGAGGAAAAGCCAGGCCAGGCAGCCGTTATTCGTTTTTAATTTTCCAGTTCTCATCTTTACCACCCTAACCGTAATGGACCAAGCAACATGTCCGCGCCTCTTTTCGGCAATATAAAAGCCTGTCCGATTCGGCAATTTTCATCTTACCGAAATCAGGCAGGCGAGGTTGGAATTTCAACTTATCAAAATCTTAATAAATGCTTATGAAGAACTTATTATTTTCTTATGCTGATATAAATATCTGGACTGCAGTGACCTTCATCTGGGTTTTGCCCGGGTGAAATGTGATGACTGCAACCATGAATATCTACTTCCGTTTTCCTGCAAACCTTGAAGCAAGGAGTTTCGTTGGATGATCCTAAACCAGGTGCTGTCATAGCTGTGCAGACCTTTGGGGATTTTTTGAATTTCAACCCACACTTGCATATTATCACCATCGATGGCTGTTTTGATCAAGACGACGGTATGTGGCTAACCGGCATGAAATTTACCTGTAAATGCACTATAATTAAAAGAAACCGGAAAATGGAGAAAACGATGGAAAACTTGCAGGCAGCAGAAGAAACAAAGGCTGCAGCCGGAACTCTGTTAGAATGGTATCGGAAAAACCAGCGGGATTTGCCCTGGCGACATACGACCGATCCCTATAAAATATGGCTTTCGGAGATTATGTTGCAGCAGACGCGGGTGGATACGGTCATCCGGTATTACCATCGCTTTCTGGAACGGTTCGGCACCCTCCGGGAGTTGGCAGGAGCTTCCGCACAGAATGTGCTGGCTGTGTGGAAAGGCCTGGGCTACTATTCCCGCGCGCTAAATCTTCAAAGAGCGGCACAGCAGGTGATGGAACAATATGACGGGGTATTTCCCCGGGACTATGCAGCCATCCGGCAGTTGCCCGGCATCGGAGAGTATACTGCCGGAGCCATTGCCAGTATTGCCTTCAACCAGCCTTATCCCGCCGTAGATGGCAATGTGCTCCGGGTTATTTGCCGGTTGGAAGGAATCAAGGATGACATTTCCAAGGACCGGACAAAAAAAAGAGTCGCCGCAATCGTCTGTTCAATCATCCCCAAAGGCCATGCAAGAGACTTCACTCAAGCACTGATGGAGTTGGGTGCCCTTGTATGCATTCCTTTAGCTCCACTCTGCGGCCAATGCCCCCTGCAATCCTTCTGTGCCGCCTTCAGGACTGGACTGCAGAACGAGCTGCCGGTAAAGAAAAAGAAGGAGGCTCCCCGGGAGGTTCCTTGCTGGGTGGCTGTCCTGCGGGAAAACGATAAAATACTTCTGGAATACCGGAAAAATGATAGTCTGCTGGGGCAGCTATGGGGACTGCCCATCGCTGAAAAAAAGGGGGACAGCCCCCCTGCACAACTGCTGGAGAAAAAATATGGGCTGCGGCTGAAAAATGCAAGGAAACTTGGCTCAGCTTCCCATGTCTTTTCCCATCAGGTCTGGAAAATGGACGTTTTTACCTTCGCACCGGAGGAACCCATACCCAACAGCGATGTCCTGCATTGGGTGAAGGAGGCAGAGCTGGACCACTATGCCATCCCTACTGCCTTCCAGCGCGTTCTGAAGCTGCTGTACTCGGACAACGGATGGGAGCAGCTTGAAATCCTCCTGGAATAGTGGCGGAGATACACACTGATTTTCCACCGAATGTGCAACCATTCCGGTGGCACACAGATATTAAATAATTGGGCACCAGGGTTACCTGGAATGGTATCAGCATTACAACGATATACAAAATAAACAATAAATTCCTACCCCTAGCAATTTTCAGCTTACCGAAATCAGGCAGGCGAGGTTGGAATTTCAACTTATCAAAATATTAATAAATGCTTATGAAGAACTTATTATTTTCTTATGCTGGTGTACACTGCCAATGCATCAGTAACATTGTATTGCTCGGATTTGTGATCCCCTTTCGCACCGGCTGAAATCAGAATATATTCTTGTTTACCCACTTTGGCGAGACTCGCGAGACATAGACCGGCCTCGTTGGTATATCCAGTTTTCCCGCCTAAAATTTCCCCATCGATAATGTTTTGATTGTTGAGGTCTTCAAACATGGTACTGTAAAAGGTTATCCCGCCAGGGTGCTTATTCGTGGGGGGTGTGGAATGACGGGATGAAGTAAAAATCTCCCGGAAAGTATCATTTTGCAAAGCATAGCTTAAAAGAATAGCCAGATCTTTGACTGTTGTGCAGTGGTTTACATTGTGCAGTCCGGTGGCATTTTCAAAATGGGTATTGTCCATACCAAGAGCTACCGCCTTTTGATTCATTATTTTTATAAAATTCTGCTCTGATCCCGCAATCTGATCAGCAAGTGCAATACAGCACTCCGCGCCGCTTGGCAGCATTGCTCCGTATAACAGATCGATTGCCCTGACCTGCTCACCCGGTTGGAAACCCGCCATTGATGCATCCGCTTCGTACAGCCCCTGAAACGTCGCATTGGTAAGTTTGATTTCTTCCCTCAAATCAGGTAATTCTTCTATCGCAACAATGGCTGTCATTATCTTAGTCAAAGAAGCAGGGTAGATTTTTTCTTCGCTATTTTTCTGCATCAGGATGGTATGATTTTTTAAACGGATCAGAATCGCATTAGGACTGTTCAGGTTATCGGGAGATATAGAAACAAAGGGATCGGGTTCTATCTTTGCCGGAGGAACCGGTGTTGTTTTATCGTCGGAAGAATCGGGTGTTATCTTTAAAGAAGAATATGACGCGGTTTTATCGTCATATTCTTTCTCAAAGATGTGCTGGTATCCTGGAATAATGATGGATTTATAAACAAAAGCAGCAATGACAACCAGCAACAGAAGTGCTACAAATCTGCGTATTCCTGTCTTTTTCTTTCTTACTCTTCGTGCCATAATAAACCAGCTCCTTGTTCTGTGCTGATATTATTCAACTACAGAAGAAGGAGCGATGTTGGAATTCCATCTTATGAACTGCTTAAGATTTTCTTATGACGGAAGCATTATTGTAAAGGTAGTATTTTCCGGGTTGCTTTCCACAGAGATTGTTCCAGCGTGAGCCGTGACAATTTCTTGGGCGATTGCCAAACCCAGCCCTGCTCCACCGGTATTTGTGGAACGTGCAGTATCTAATCGGTAAAACTTTTCAAAAATAGTTTCCAGCTTTTCCCGCGGGATTGGATTTCCCTGATTAGTAAAAGTTATCACAATATTTTTGTCCTGCTGCCCGGCAGAAATATCAATGACGCTGTTTTCATAGCTATAGGCTAGCGCATTTTTCAGAATGTTATTGAACACCCGGGCCAGTTTGTCGGCATCTCCCCACAGAGTAAGGCCGTCAGGCACATTGACGGACACCTGCTTTTCCTGTGGAGTCAGCATGGGATAGAATTCATCGGCCATCTGCTGGAGCATGAACAGTAAATTGATTTTTTCTTTATTCAAAACAATCGTTTGCAGATTAAATCTTGTGATCTCAAAAAACTCATTGATAAGCTGTTCCAACCGATATGCTTTTTCCAAGGTAATACCAACGTATTTGGCCTTCTGTTCAGGCGGCATATCAGGAGCTTCATCCAGAAGACTTAAGTATCCAATAACGGATGTCAGAGGTGTCTTTATATCATGAGCCAGGTAAACCACCAAATCATTTTTGCGCTGCTCGGCACCAAGCGCGGCTTTCTTTTGTTTTTCCAAGTTGTTTTTTATCTGATTAAGCTTATTTTCCATAAAATCCAATTCCGGCGATAATGTAATTTCTGCATCGGATTCCTCAGTAAGTTTATCCATTCCAGCGCTGATTTGATCAAAATATTTGGTGAACCAAGAAACAGAAAATCGAAAAAGGATCACTAAAAATATTAGGATTACAACAAAAAGAATCATGTCCATATTGTTGCGGATCACCAACTGATAGATCATCTGTGCGTCCGAATTGTTAAAATGAAAAGCGTTGACTAAAAATCGAACAATACGATCTCCGATCTGTCCACGCAGGATATAGCGCAATAGATAAACAATCACAGCGGCGGCAGCTGTAATCAGAAGCATTTGAAAAAATACTTTTCCTTTTAATTTTGTATAATCATTTCTTCTTTTATCTCTCTCACTTTTCGATTTTATAACCAACCCCCCAAACCGTTTTGATATATTTAGGATGCTCTGCGCTGTCGTGCATTTTTTCCCTTAGATGTCGGATATGAACCATTACCGTATTATTGCTGTTGGTGAAATACTTATCTCCCCATACCTTATGGAACAATTCCTCCGAACTGACCACCCGTCCGCGATTGGAGCAAAGGACCCGAAGAATTGAAAACTCTGTAGGAGTGAGAGATAGCTTTTTCTCATTCAGCGTACATTCATGGGTATCCATGTCCAATACCAAGCCGGAAAAGGCAATCAAGTGTTCTTCCTGGTTTGGCTCCGCAGCATTATATTTGGTAAATCTCCGGAGCTGTGCCTTGACACGGGCAACAAGCTCCAAAGGCCGAAACGGTTTAGTGATATAGTCGTCCGCACCTAATGTCAGCCCGGTAATTTTATCAATTTCTTCTTCTTTAGCAGTCAGCATGATCACAGGGAAATTATGTTTTTTCCTAATTTTCTGGCAGAGAGTAAAGCCATCAATATCCGGCAGCATGACATCAAGTATCGCAAGCTCTAACTGTTCCGACTCAACACATCGGAACGCGTCTTGACCGTTATAAAACTTGTATATTGTAAAACCTTCATTTTTTAAATAAACTTCAATTAGATCCGCGATGGACTGCTCATCGTCTACAACCAAAATATTGATGCTCATAAGTTCTATCCCTTCTTCCTGCTTAAACACTCATTATTATAGTACTGCAAAAATAGTACTGCAAAACAAAAATTTATATCATAATAATTTTCTTATGAAAACCTTAAGGTTTTATTAATATCGGCTTTAATCTATTTCCCATACGAATATAAAGGACTGCCATATGAAATGTAATTCTTTCATAGGCAGCCCAAATAGAGGTGTGTCCCCTGACCGCTATTGTCGTTCGCCAAGGAAATAAAAAAACGCCCGGAGTGGTTTGTTAAAAACGGCGGTTTCCGGTTCGCTACCAGGCGCGGTCCGGAACTCCGCCGTGCATTTCACCGCCGCGGAGAATATTGGTCAAATCCACCAGAATGACGTCAATACCGATTTTTTTGATCTTTTGCCACGGCACCACCACTTCTTCCTCCCGGCCCAGGATCCCCATAAGCCGGCCCCCGCCGTAACCCGGCAGAATGATAGCGTTAATCCGCCCTTCCTCCAGATCAATGTCTATATCCTTGATGGGACCGAGACGGCGTCCGTCGGCCACGTTAATCACTTCCCGCATGCGCAGGTCGGAGATTCTAACCACAATAAAGCACCTCCCATAGCATTATATGAGAGGCGCCGGTGATTCTGAACTTTAATTACAGACAAGTTGGGGTTACTCCCCGCAGCGGCCCGGGCTCAATCGGGCGGGTAAGGTTATGACTGTTATAGGCCCGGATGGCCCCTCCGTCGTCCTGCCCGGGATGACCGTAAACAGGTCCGGTTAATAACAGCGCCGCCGTAAGGACCAAAACCGCGACGGCTTCCCTGGGACGCATACCGCCACCCCCCGCAGCCGTAAGACAGAGGTCCAAAGCCTATAAACTCCGGACTTTCGACTTTCGACTTTTGACTTTCGACTGTTTTAAATATGCTTGCGCATATGGCTCAGGGCCGCCTTTTCCAGACGGGATACCTGGGCCTGGGAAATACCGATTTCGTCGGCCACTTCCATCTGGGTTTTGCCTTCAAAAAACCGCAGGGTCAGGATCAGCTTTTCCCGGTCGCTTAACCTGCGCAGGGCGTCCCGGATGGCGATGCCCTCCAGCCAGTTGGCGTCCAGGTTTTTGTCGTCCCCAATCTGGTCCATGACAAAAATCGGGTCTCCGCCGTCATGGTAGATAGGCTCAAACAACGATATGGGTTCCTGAATAGCGTCCAGGGCAAACACGATGTCTTCCCTGGGCATTTTCAGCTCGCTGGCAATCTCGTTGACGGAAGGCTCGCGGGAGTGCTTGTTGACCAGGGTGTCACGCACCTGCAGCGCTTTATAGGCTACGTCCCGCAGGGACCGGCTCACCCGGATGGGGTTGTTGTCCCGCAGGTAGCGTCTGATTTCACCGATGATCATTGGTACCGCGTAAGTAGAAAATTTAACGTTCTGGGAGAGGTCGAAATTATCGATGGCTTTCATCAGGCCGATGCAGCCCACCTGGAAAAGATCATCCACGTATTCGCCGCGGTTGGTGAAACGTTGGATTACGCTGAGCACCAACCTCAGGTTGCCCTTGATCAGCCGGTCGCGGGCGGTGGCCTCGCCGCCATGCATTGCCAGGAACAGTTCTTTCATCTGGGCGCCGGTAAGTACCGGAAGCTTGGACGTATTTACACCGCAGATCTCCACCTTGTTGACCAGCATGTGTCCCCCACCTTTGTACCCGGTATTTGCGACACTTCAACTTCATTATTACCCCGGGTATGCCGGTTTATACATTGTTTCGGAGGACACGGGACTTTGTTATTCCATGCGGTTGATTTCCTTTTTCAACCGTTTGATGATCCGTTTTTCCAGCCGGGAAATATATGACTGGGAGATGCCCAGCAGGTCGGCGACCTCTTTTTGAGTTTTTTCCCGGCCGCTGTTCAGCCCGAAGCGCAGTTCCATAATCGTCCTTTCCCGGCCATTCAGTTTCTGCAGGGCCAGGTATAAGAGCTTGCGGTCCACTTCCTCTTCAATATATTTATAGATGACATCGTTATCGGTGCCCAACACGTCGGAAAGCAGCAGCTCGTTGCCGTCCCAGTCTATATTCAGCGGTTCGTCAAAGGACACCTCGGTCCTGATCTTATTATTCCGCCGCAGGTACATCAGGATTTCATTCTCAATGCACCGGGAGGCGTAAGTGGCCAGCTTGATTTTTTTGGCCGGGTCAAAGGTATTAACGGCTTTAATCAACCCGATGGTACCGATGGAGACCAGATCCTCGATACCCACCCCGGTGTTCTCAAACTTGCGGGCAATGTAAACCACCAGGCGCAGATTTCTTTCAATGAGCACGCTGCGCACGGCGCTGTCCCCGGATTCCAGGCGGTGCATCAGGAATGATTCTTCTTCGATGGTCAGCGGAGGCGGCAAGGCTTCACTGCTGCCGACGTAATACACCCCCGGTCTTAACCCCAACCGCGACATTATTTTTGCCAGGGTCAGGCGGATGACCAACTTAATTTTCCAGAACTGTTTCAATGTTTTTCCCTCCCCCGGCGGGCGCCGCATGGGGCGGCCCGGATCTAATTGCTTATGTTGTCCAGCAAGGTCGGCGGAATCAATGCCCGGCAGGGTGTTTCTCCGTCCAGCCGGTCGCCGCAGAGCGCCACCACCACCCGGTTGGTCCGGTAGGTGTGCCCGCCCTGGACCACCTCGACCCTGTCCGGCCGGAAAGCGACCAGCCAGCCGTGTTCCCTGCCCACGGACCGGTAAGGGATGATCCGGAAATGCCCGCCGGCAATTTCTTCATTCAGTTCCCCCAACACCGCTGCGCCCTGATCCGGGCCATATTTATCCACAGACTCCCTGACCCGCGGGGAGAGTATTTCCTTCAGCGCCTCATATTCAGCAATCACCACCGGGTTGCCGGTCACCGGATCGCTCAGGCTGTTGCCGGTGTCCAAAAGTGCCGGCAGACGCACCGTCCGATCACCAAAACTGATCACCAGGTCCGACCTGAGCAGGGGCAGCATCAATCTTTTTCTCATCTGTCTCGGCGCAACCCGGCCCAGGGTCCAGAACAACACCGCTGAAATTACAATGCCGTACCACAGATAAGCGTCCACCGCCCGCATAACGCCGGCCATTACCGACGCCTCGTATCTGTACTGCAGAAAACCGATGATTCCCTGCACGGCGCCGCCCAGCGCGAAGGTGCCCAAGTAAAAATATCCCAGCAAAACCGCGGCCTTGGCCGGCGGCCGGGGCAGAAAGGCGGCGGCCACCATGATTAACGAAGCCAGAAACTTATATCCGGGCGCCAGAAGAATATGCCAGGCCGGAACAAAAAGCGCCAACGAGTAAAAGGCTCCCAGGAAGGCGCCGCCCAGCAGACGCCAGCGGTTATGGGACACGCCGCCCAGCCTGGCGGCGATCCAGAGGATCATATAGTTCATCACCAGGCTGCCGATAAACACCTGGTCCACGTATACCGTGTAGGTAGGCATAATTGTCCCTGTTACTATTGAGATAGACCCTTGGAGCAAATAAAAAAGCCTCGGCTTAATTATACACGCCGGGGCTGGCAAAGTTTGTTATTAACTGTCAATAGAATCCATTTTCCTTCGACTATTTGCGACGCAAAAAAGCGGGGATGTCAAGCTCGTCATTGGAGGATACGGGCTTAATCTCCACCCCGCTATCGGCTTTTCTCGGTTTTTGTGGCCGGACCAAAATGCGCTGGTCAAAACCGGTGGCGATAACGGTGACTGTAATATCGTCTTCCATACGTTCATCAATTACGGCGCCGAAAATAATGTTGGCCTCGGGGTCGGCGGACTGGAAGATAATATCCGCCGCCTCGTTCACCTCGAACAGGCCCAGTGAACTGCCGCCGGTGATATTGAGCAGCACGCCTCTGGCGCCCTCAATTGACGTTTCCAAAAGCGGGCTGCTGATAGCCTGCTTGGCTGCCTCGGTGGCCCGGTTTTCTCCGTTGGACCGGCCGATACCCATCAGCGCGGAACCGGCTTCTTTCATAATGGTTTTTACATCGGCAAAGTCCAGGTTAATCAAACCCGGTACGGCAATCAGGTCCGATATGCCCTGCACGCCCTGGCGCAGGATATCGTCGGCAATCCTGAATGCTTCCATGATGGAGGTATTCTTCTCCACCACCTGCAACAGCCGGTCATTGGGTATGGTAATCAGGGTATCCACTTTATCCTTTAGGGTTACGATCCCCGTTTCCGCCTGTTGAGCGCGCCTTTTACCCTCGAAGGTGAAGGGTTTGGTTACCACACCCACGGTAAGCGCGCCAAGCTGCTTGGCCACCTCGGCCACCACCGGAGCCGCGCCGGTTCCGGTGCCCCCGCCCATGCCGGCGGTGACAAAAACCATGTCCGCCCCGCGAAGGATTTGCTCAATATCTTCTCTGCTTTCTTCCGCGGCCTTTTGTCCGATATCAGGGTTGGCGCCCGCGCCCAGCCCCTTGGTCAACTTGGAACCGATCTGGATTTTATTGTTGGCCAGGGCCATTTGCAAAGCCTGGGAGTCGGTATTGACCGAGACGAATTCCACCCCTTTTAAACCGGCGTTAATCATCCGGTTTACGGCGTTGTTGCCGCCGCCTCCAACTCCGATTACTTTAATATTGGCGTACTGGTCCAAATCTAGATCAAAATCAAGCATTCACAGGTGTCCTCCTTCTCGGGGCTCATTATCGTTAATTGATTATTCATATAAAAGACATTCCGGGCCATTCTTTCCTGCGCAGCCTAATATGTCATCCCTTACTTAAATCTGTAAAATTCAACGTTAAACATTGATTCCCCTTTTTATTTATTTAATTTTGTACTGTAAAATATAGCGGCGGATAATCGCTAAATTCTGGAACAGGCGAACACCAAAGGCCACCACAGCGGCCAGGTACAGGTCAATGCCCAGCCGGTCCCCCACAAAGGTCAGGCCCGCCGCCAGCAAAGTGTTGCTAAAAAAACCGGATACGAAGATGCTGTTGTTGAACTTGTCCTCCATGGCGGCCCGGATACCGCCGAATACCGAGTCCAGGGCCGCCAGCGCGGCCACGGACATGTACTTGGCGTAATCCTGGGGTAAAAATACCGGGATGTTAAAGCCAATCAGTACCCCGACCCCCAGGCCAAGCACAGCCAGTAAGATTCCCATCCACATGTTCAGGTTCACCTCTCGTGTCAGTCAAAAGTCCAAAGTCAAAAGTCTAAAATTTTCCGACCGTTGATTTTCGACTGTTGTTAATTCCCGGTAAAAGCCGGCAACGCAAGTTCCTCATGTTTTTCCACTGTAATCTCAATCCCCAGGTTTCGCAGGTACTCACCAAGCCCGCCCGGCAGTTCCAAAGCGTTGGCCAAGGCGTCGGGGTCGCCGATGGCCAGGACCTGGAACGGCGGCACCACCCTCTTGGTGTTGATGTTGATAAAGGGCGCGGCCAGCCTGATTTCGGTGGTAGCAATGATCCGCTGGCTATTGATGGAAATAGCTTCGGCGCCGCTCCCCCACAGTTCGTTAACCACTTTGAGCAGGTCTTCGGCGTAAATGATAAATACCCCGTTCCCAACACCATCTTCGGGATTGTCCAGTACAACCTCCAGACCCGGACCGGTGACGGCAACCAGGCCGGCGCTCAGGCGCGCTTTTTCCAGCTCACCTTTCAGCGCCATGACCGCTTCGTTCTTACCCTGGTTCGCCTGCTCCAGTTTGTAATTAAGGTCACTGATTTCTTTATGCAGCGATTCCCTTTCCAGGTCGATTTGATTCAGTTCGTCCACTATCTCTTTGGCCCGGTCGGTGGAAATACCAACCGGCGCCCTGTTGACCACTCTGAATTGCACCGCCAGCATCACGCCCAGAAACAGGGCAACCAGCATTATGGATACATAGCCGGTGGTTTTTCCGGTCATGAAATGGTCTCCTTCCGCCATGTTATTATTTCGGTTTGGCGTAATTATAAGTTAGAGTACCTGAATAAGCCGGTATTTTCACCTTGTCCACCTTCTTGATGTCCACCTGGATCCCCCAATCCAGCAGCGAGTCAACCACCCCTTCTTTCATTTTCAGGGAATTGGTCAATGTGTCCGGATCCCCCAGGGCGTAAATCACAAAGGGCGGGCTCAAACGCTGGTTTTTGTTCAGCAGTATGGTGGGACCAATACAGCGCACTTCGGTGGTGGAGATAATTCGCTGTTCATTAATGGCGATGGCCCTGGCGCCGGCGGCTTTCAGTTCGTTTAAAACACTTAACACGTCCTCGTCATGCAGTACAAAATTGTTGGGGTCCATCCCCGGAGGCAATACGTCGGGGTTGTCGTTCAAGGTTACCTCCACCCCCGGGCCTTCCATTTTAGTCATCCCGGCCAACTCGCGCACGCGATTAATTTCTTCTTTCATCTTGGTCAGTTCGGGGCCGGCCACCGACTGATCCAGCCGGTCACGCAATTCATATACCCTGTGCTGCAGAACCTCCCGGCTTTGACGGGCTTTTTCCAACTCCTCCTGCAGGGCCGCGGTCCTCTCCTGGGTAGGGGAATTCTTGGCTATTTCACTGGTCAACCTGAACTGCACCGCCAGGATAACGCCCATAACCAGCCCCACCAAAAGCAATACCCAGTAAATTGTTTTAAACTTCATTACTAAATAACCTCCGGGTAGACCTAAAAACAGCTATAACTATTCTGCCGTATTTACACCGACACTATTTGTAAAGATGTTCGAACACTCACTTATACTTAACTACCGGTGAACTGATAATGGAAAAGTCCACATACTCTATCCGGGCGTTTTGCTCGCGCAGGTTTTCCAGCACCTGCAGAACGTAACTTCCTTTGGTGTCCAGCTCTTTGGGCAATCCCAGGCGGCATTCCACCCTGTCCAGGGTGTACAGGGTGACACATCCGTCGCCGGCCACGTGCACTTCGGACAACGCGGCGCAAAGCTCG
Organism: Bacillota bacterium; assembly: GCA_023439185.1. Lineage (GTDB taxonomy): Bacteria > Bacillota > Desulfotomaculia > Desulfotomaculales > Desulfallaceae > BRH-c8a. The sequence continues at coordinate 51,264 of JAEXOR010000048.1, forward strand.
GCGGGTATGCTTTCCACCACCTCAAGGGCGGTATCCAGCCCCTGTCCCTCCAGCGGCCGGCCCGGCCCCGCCGATTTCACCGGACCGCCTGTGATCACAGGCAGCCCGGTGGCGCCGGCCTTGCCCTGCCTTAGATAGTATCCGTTACGGTCCAGTTCCACGAAATTGCCGTCAACCACCACCATGGCCACGGGGACGCGTTCCCGCACCGTTATAATCACCGTGCCGGGATATTTCCTGGTAATCTCCGCCTCTTTGACCAACGGCAGTGTTTTAATCCTTTCCGCTCCCTTTTTCAGGTCGGCTTTAAAGATATTCACGTCCGTTACGATTCCCGAGACCCTCACTACTTCGCCCGCGGTCAGTCGGCTGTTTCCCCGCACGTCTACTTTCTTGATCAAAAAGAGGGGTGACTGCAGCAGCACATAGGCCGCCAGCAGGATAATTAAAACAAAAAAAAAGCTCTGCCAGAAGATCGCTCTCTTTTTTACCCGTCGGGACGAAGCCGCGCTCATATTATCTCCCGTCCTGTGCTTTCAGATCCTGGAATCTAATAACATTATAAAACACACCGGCAGACTTGTCCAAACAAAACGATAGCAACAGTCAAAAGTCGAAGGTCAAACGTCAAAAGTCTTCGGACTTTGGACTGTTCACCGGCCTTGTCCCCCGTAAAACTAAAAAAGAGTGCACATTAATGTGTACTCAACTGTTTACCCGGATAATCCGCGCCCCCAGGGCGTTATATTTATTTTCCAACCGCTCGTATCCGCGGTCGATATGCTCCACCTGTTCCAGCACCGTGCCGTCTTCAGCCGCCATTGCCGCCAGTACCAGCGCCGCTCCGGCCCTCAGGTCACTGGCCTCCACCATAGCCCCGGACAATCGGGGAATGCCCTTGATTACCGCGGTCTGGCCTTCCAGCCGGATGTCCGCCCCCATACGGCGCAGTTCCATCACATGTTTATACCGGTTTTCAAACACTGTCTCCGTAACCATGCTGGTGTTTGTCGCCACCGTCATCAGGGTCATGAACTGCGGCTGCATGTCGGTGGGAAACCCGGGATAGGGCATTGTTTTTATATCCACCGATTTGGGCCTTTTATCCGCCACCACCCGGACCTGGTCGTCTTTCACCTCCACGTATACCCCGGTTTCGCGCAACTTGTTGATTACCGGTTCCAGATGCTCCGGTATGACGTCCGCGATAACGACGTCGCCGCCGGTGATGGCCGCCGCAATCATGTGGGTACCGGCTTCAATGCGGTCCGGGATTACCGTGTGCTCGACACTTGTGTTTAAAGAATCGACTCCGGTGATTCGGATGATATCGGTACCGGCGCCCTTAATTTCAGCGCCCATTTTACTCAGGAAATTCTGCAGGTCTACTATTTCGGGTTCCCGGGCGGCGTTGCGGATGATGGTGTTGCCCCTGGCCATTGTCGCCGCCATCATCAGATTTTCCGTAGCTCCCACGCTGGGCATGTCGAGGTAAATTTCACAGCCCTTTAATTTCTCCGCTTTGGCGGATATAAAACCATACTTTTCGGTTATGTTTACACCCATCATCTGCAACCCTTTTTGGTGCAGATTCATTGGACGGCTTCCGATGGCGCAACCCCCGGGATAACTGATTTTAGCGTTTTTAAACCGACTGATTAACGGACCCAATACTAAGTTTGACGCCCGCATTCGTCGCATCAGGTCCTCGCTTATATCCTGGCAACCGACGCCTCTGGCGTTGATATGCATGGAGTCCTTCTCCCAAAGCACTTCCGCGCCCAGGTGCACCAGCACATCGCGCATCACTGCCACGTCACGCAGGCGGGGCACACCCCTGATGGTGCATTCGCCGTCCAGCAGTAAACTGGCCGCCACAATGGGCAGGGATGAATTCTTGGATCCGCTTACCCGCACGGTACCCTGCAGACGGTTGCCGCCCACGATCATAAATCTTTGCAATTATGTTCACCTCCAGCTAAAACTCTCCCAGCATCTGCACCTCCAGCAAGAGTTTTACGCCGCACTGCTCCTCCACGGCAGTCCGCACCGCCCGCACCAGTGCCAGCACGTCGGCGGCGGTCCCGCCGCCCAGGTTGACAAAAAAGTTGGCGTGCCGCGGCGAAACCTGGATGGCCCCCACCCGCATTTCCTTGCAACCGGCGCTTTCAATCAACCGGCCCGCCGAATCTCCGGGCGGGTTTTTAAAAACGCTGCCGGCGTTGGGCTGTTCCAGGGGTTGGGTGCTCCGCCTCCGGTTCAGGTAATCGTCCATCTTTTTTTTGATTTCTTCCCCGGGGCGGAGCAGGCCTGCAAAGGCGGCCCCGGTGATAATCAAGTCCCTTTGGGATAAACAGCTTTTCCGATAGCCAAACTCCAGCTCGCTTTTGGCAAAGGTTTTCGCATGGCCTTCGTAATCCACCGTTTCCACGCGCAAAACACGCTCTCCCACCGAGCATCCGTTGGCCCCGGCGTTCATCAGCAGCGCTCCGCCTACAGTGCCCGGTATGCCGGCCAGGAATTCAAAGCCGGACAAGCCGGCCTGTAAGGCCGTTTGAGCCATCCGGGGCAGCGGCGTCCCCGCTCCGGCGTTGATTACCGCGCCTTTAATTTCAATACCGGACAGACCCGGGCCCGGTTTTAAAACCAGACCGCGGACACCGCTGTCCGAAACCAGTAAATTGGTACCATTGCCAATAACAGTAACGGGCAGCCTGTTTTCACGGGCCCAGGCCAGAGCCCGGCAAAGATCGCCGGAATCCGCAGGCTCCGCGTAATAGTCCGCCGGTCCTCCGATACGCCAACTGGTGTGTTTGCTCATTGGTTCGGACGCCTTAACCCGACCTTTTAACACCTTGCTCAAATTGCTTAATAACTGCTCACCCGTCAACGGTCAGCGCTCCTCATGCGGGGATATTGAGCCGGGTTCCCTTTCCCGCAGCCGGTTTAACAGCTCCGGACCGGTTTTCCAGACGTCGCCCGCGCCCATGGTAAGCACCAGATCGCCCCGGTGCAGGTTTTCAGCCAGGTAAGTCACTGTTTTGTCACGGGAGCCGATGAAAACAGGCCGGAGCCCGTTGTGTGACGCTACGGCGTCCACAATGAGCTGTGCGGTGACCCCGGGCAAAGGTTCTTCTCCGGCGCCGTAAATATCGTTAATAATTAAAACATCCGTATTGACAAAACAGTCCCCGAATCGCCGGTGCAAAAGTGATGTCCGGGAATACCGGTGCGGCTGAAAAACAGTGATAATACGACCGGGATGCACCTGCCTTGCCGCTTTCAGCGTGACGTCAATTTCGGTGGGATGGTGCGCGTAATCGTCCACCACGGTGATGCCGTGCACCCGGCCTATCATTTGGTAACGCCGGCCGGCGCCCTCAAAGCTCCGCAGCACGGAGGCCATTTCCGGGAAGGAGACGCCGATAAAACGCCCGGCTGCCACCACCGCCAGGGCGTTGGCCAGGTTATGCCTGCCGGGAACGGACAGCGCCAGGCGGCCCAGGCGCCGTCCCCGGTAATATACCTCCGCCTCGGAACCGTCGTCCGTCAACCGGATATCGTTTAATATATAATCAGCCTCGGGATTTTCCACGGCGTAAGTAATCACTCTTTCACCGCAGGCGCCGGAAACCTCTCTGACCACCGCGTCATCGAAACAGAGTACCGCGGCGCCGCCCGGGGTAATACCGCCCAGGAACCGACGAAATGCCGCGACAATATTTTCCATTGAGCCGTAATGGTCCAGGTGATCGTCCTCAATATTGGTCACCACGGCCAGGTAAGGTTTTAACTTGAGAAATGACTTATCGCTTTCGTCCGCTTCCGCGACCAGATACTCGCCCCGGCCCAGTTTGGCGTTGCCGCCGATATTGGTCAATTCACCTCCGATGAGTATGGTCGGATCCAGGCGGCATTTTTCCATGACCAGCGCCAGCATGGCGGTGGTGGTGGTTTTACCGTGCGCCCCGGCTATGGCGATTCCCCTTCGCCGGTCCATCAGCAGGGCCAGTAAATCAGCCCGGTGGATTACCGGAACGCCTTTTTCGGTTGCTGCCCGCAATTCCGGATTGGCCGGGTCTATGGCCGTCGAGACTATCACCAGTTCCGCGTCACCGATATTGTCCGCGCAGTGCCCCGTGTATACGGTTGCTCCCAAATGCCGCAGTCTTTCAGTCACCGGCGTGCCGTTCAAGTCCGATCCCCGTACGTTTATGCCCTGGTCCAGCAGCACCCTGGCCAGACCGCTCATTCCGGCTCCGCCAATGCCTATAAAGTGAACCTTCCCCGGTATTTCTGTCACTCGCCGATCAGCTCCTTCCTGCACCAAGTCGGTGCAAGTACGGCCAGCCAGGAGAGGATATCTCATATTATGCGCCTGTTCAAATTGGTGTTACAGATACGGGCGCCTTCCCTCCAGGCATGTCCCACGTGATTAGTCTAAAGTCCAAAGTCGAAAGCCTAAAGTCATTTGTCTAAAAACCTTGTCTTTCAACTTTTGACTTTCGACTGTTTAAATAATTTCCGCCAGTATATCCATAATATCGTCCAACGCCCGGGGCCGGCCCAAATTCAAGCTGGCCGCTGCCATAACTTTCAGGCGCTCCGGTTCATTGAGCAGTTTTTCCAGTTCGGCGATGAGCGCAGCGCCGGAAAAATCAGCGTCCAGAACCAGCACCGCCGCCCCCCGGTCCGCCAGCGCCCTGGCGTTGTGTTCCTGGTGGTTGGCGGCGGCATAGGGAAAAGGCACCAGCAATGCCGGCAGCCCGCGGGCTGTGATCTCGGCGATGCTGGCGGCGCCGGCCCGTCCCACCACCAGGTCTGCCGCCGCCAGCGCCTCCGGCATTTCGTACATATAAGGCTCAACGATCATGTTCCCCGGCACGGCAGTAGTTCCGTCATCCTTTAGCATGTCCATAAAATTATCGTATTGCCCCTTGCCGGTGACATGCAACCATTTAAGCTCTCGTTGGCCGGCAATCCACCCGGCGGCGGAGGCCACGGCGCGGTTGATGCTCTTCGCTCCCTGGCTGCCTCCGAAGGAGAGTACCAGCAGTTCTTGATCCTTGATCCCATATTTGACCCTGGCCGCTGACCGGCCTGCGGTAAGCACCCCGGACCGCACCGGCAGCCCGGTCAGTTGCGGCCTGGTACGGGCGGGAAAATAGGGCAGGGAATCCTCGAAGGTCACCGCCACCCGGTCCACGAACCGGGCCAGGATGCGATTGGTCACCCCGGGCAGGGCGTTTTGTTCGTGGATCAAAGTCGGTATTTTCATTCGGGCCGCGGCCAGCACCACCGGCCCGCATACATACCCGCCGGTTCCCGCCACCGCGTCGGGCGCGAAGCTTTTAATCAACCGCCGCGCTTCCCTGTATCCGGCTGCAGCCTCCAGGGGCACCTTCAGGTTTTGCGGCGACAGGCTGCGCCGGATGCCCACCGCCCGGACCGTCCGAAAATCCAGCCCGGCCGAGGGTACCAGATCCGCTTCCAGTCCCCGGGCGGTACCGATATACATGATCGAGCAGTCCGGATACCGCCGCCGCATCCCGCCCGCTATGGCCAGGGCGGGGTAAATGTGGCCGCCGGTTCCGCCGCCGGTAACAATAAAACGCAAAATTACTCACTCCAGCTTTTTTCACCTTGGATTGGAATACCTTGATATATTCAGTATAATCCCTACTCCCATCAACGAAAAGATCAGGGACGTGGAACCAAAACTGACAAAGGGCAGGGTAATGCCGGTAACCGGCAGGGTACCGGTGACCACGCCGATGTTTACCAGCGCCTGCAGCGCGATACCGGATGTAAGGCCGGCAGCCAGCAGGCTACCAAAGGCGTCGGGGCAAGTGATAGCAATTTTAAAGCCCCGCCAGACCAGGAAGATAAACAGCAAAATGACCAGAAAACCGCCGATAAAGCCAAGTTCTTCGCCGATGGCCGCAAAAATAAAGTCGGTATGCCGCTCGGGCAGAAACAAAAACTTGGAATGACGCCCCTGACCAAGGCCCGTGCCTAAAAAGCCGCCCGACGCCAGTGACATCAGAGCGTTTAATATGTTCCACCCCGCTCCGGTAGGATCGGCTTCGGGATCAAGAAAGGCCATGAACCGCCTCATCCGGTACGGTTCAAAATAGATAGCCGCGGCCACCACAGCCAGACCAGCCCCGGCTAGTCCGGCCAGATGAGAGATCCTGGCCCCGGCGGCAAAGAACAGGATGAAAATGGTGCCCAAAAGCGTGACCGCGGTGCCCAGGTCGGGCTGGGCCAGGATTAACAGCGCGGCAACGGAGGCGATACCCAAAAAGGGCAGCAAGCCGCGGCCGAAATATTTGATTTGCTCTTTTCGCCTGGTCAAACCGTAGGCAACAAAGGTAATTAAAAATATCTTCACCAGTTCCGAAGGCTGGAAGCTGGTGAAACCCAGGTTGATCCAGCGCCGGGCACCCAGATACTCCATGCCGATACCAGGTATCAGCACCAGAATAAGCAGTATGAACGAGGTGATCAGCATCAGTCCGGTCCATCGTTTAAGCTGCCGGTAATCGTAGTTGATCATGAAGAACATAGCCACTAAGCCGACGCAGGCGCCAAAAAGCTGGCGCTTAAAAAAATGGAACGGATCCTTGAACGGACCTTCGGGATCACCCGCGAAGTACGCGCTGGCGCTAAATACCATAACCAGGCCAATGCTGAGTAGTACCAGAACGATTAAAAAAAGTACGAAATCAAAGGCTTTTTTGCGCGTACGCATAGCTCTATAACCCCCTCGTTACCGGGTGTATTCAGTAACCGGGCCGGCAATTCCGGCCCGGCAGGGGTTGATCCGGCTTTTTTATCCGCCGCCCGACGCCAATTCACGCACAATTTGTTTAAACAAATTACCGCGTTCTTCGTAGTTGCTGAACATATCCCAACTGGCACAGGCCGGGGAAAGCAGTACAATATCCCCGGGCACTGAGACCCGGTAAGCCTCCAGCACCGCTTCCCGGAAACCGGACGCCCTTCTGACCGCCCCAAAGCCCTCCGCCCGGACGGAACGTTCAATTTCATCCGCGCACTCGCCCAGCAGCACCAGTACCCGCACTTTTTCCCGGACCTGCCCGGCAAAGGCGGAAAAACTGCTGCCTTTGTTTCTGCCTCCGGCCAGCAAAACGATGGGCCGGTCGAAAGCTTCCAGGGCTTTAATGCTGGCTTCCGGGTTCGTGCCCTTGGAATCGTTGATATAGCGGACGCCGTCGATATCGACCACTGTTTCCAGCCGGTGTTCCACCCCGGGGAATGTGCGCAGGGTATGGGCCAGCACCGCCGTGGACACGCCCATGACACAAGCGGCGGCCACCGCCGCCAGGGCGTTTTCCAGGTTATGCGCGCCGGGAATGGCCAGCTCGCCGACACCGAGGATGTCCCTCCGGACGCCGTTGAGCCGGACCGTTATTCTGTCGTCGCGGACAAGTACCCCTTCTTCTAAGCTATGCCGGCGACTGAAAAATATAACCTGTCCCGGCGCTTGCGCGGCCAGCGCCCGGGCGCCGGGATCGTCGTAATTAAGCACGGTATAATCGCGTTTGTTCTGCCTGGCAAAAATGCGGGCTTTGGCGGCGGTGTAATTTTCCATGCTGCCGTGGCGGTCCAGGTGATCCGGGGCGATATTCAAGATCACCGCCACATGTGGTCTGAACTGCTCCGCCGTTTCCAACTGAAAACTGGACACCTCGGCCACAACCACGTCCCGGGGGCCATAATCTTCAATGACGTCCACCAGCGTGACGCCTATATTGCCCCCCACCAGGGTCCGCCGTCCCGCCGCTTTAAATATTTCTCCCACCAGGGTAGTGGTGGTGGTTTTACCGTTGGTGCCGGTGATGGCCACAATGGGCGCTTCGGCAACGCGGTAGGCCAGTTCAAGCTCGCCGGTAACCGGGATACCCAAAGCCCGGGCCGCCGCCACCGGCGGAACGGTTGGCGGAACGCCGGGGCTGATTACCACCAGGTCGCAGCTTTCGGGCCGCACCTCGGGATAGTATCCCAGCACGGCACGGACGCCGCCGGCCGGCAATTCAGCCCATTCTCCGTTAAGTTTGTCCTGCTCCCGGCCGTCGGTAACGGTGACCTCGGCGCCCCGGCGCAACATAAACCGGGCCGTCGCCAGGCCGGACTTACCCGCCCCGACCACCAGCACCTTTTTGCCCTTCAGTTTCAAGTAATATCCCTACTTCCATGACCCCTTAACTCTACCTTAACCGGTAACATAACCAATTAAACCCAGAGCGGCAAACCCGACGGCCGCCAGCCAGAAAACAACCACCACTTTTATTTCGCTCCAGCCCGCCAGTTCAAAATGATGGTGCAACGGGCTCATGAGGAATATCCGCCGGCCGAAGACCTGAAAAGAGAACACCTGCAGGATTACGGACAGGGTCTCCAGTACGAATACGCCGCCGATTAAAGGCAGGGCCAGTTCGGCGCCGGTGAGTACCGCCGCCGCCGCCAGGGCGCCGCCCAGGGCCAGCGATCCGGTATCGCCCATAAACACCCGGGCCGGATAGCGGTTATAATACAAAAAGCCCAGGCACCCGCCCACCAGCGCCGCCATAGCCAGGGAAACCCCCGGCCTGCCGGCCAGAAGACCGATGGGTATAAAGGCCGCCGCCGCGGCCACGGTAACGCCGGAAGCCAGCCCGTCCAAACCGTCGGTCAGGTTCACAGCGTTGGCCACACCCACGGTCGCAACAATAATAAACAGTATATATAGCCAGTATCCCGGTTCCAGGAACACGCTTTCCCCCGCCACAAGGGCGGCGAAGGGCACAGCCACGGCGGTGCCCCTTTCCAGCGCCGCCGGGGCCAGCGCGCCTAAAAGAGCCGCCAGCAGAATCTGACCCAGCAGTTTTTCCCTGGCCCGCAGGCCCAGTGATCGCTTCAGGGCCACCTTGACAAAATCATCGAGAAAACCAATCAGCCCAAAACCCAGAGTGGTGCCCAGCACCACCAGCGCGTCCAGGTTGTCCCAGGCGGCCATAAGCACCGCCACGGCAGTACCCGCCAGAAACATCACTCCGCCCATGGTGGGTGTGCCGGCCTTGGCCAGGTGCCTGGAAGGGCCGTCATCCCGAATGGACTGTCCGAATTTAAGCCGCCGCAAAAGCGGAATAACCAGCGGTCCCAGAGCCAGGGTAACCACCAGAGCCACTATAAATGAAAGTGAAATTTGGGTATCGGAAATCATTACGGCAGCGGACTCCTCATACAGTCTAAAGTCTAAGGTCAAAAGTCCAAAGTTTAAAACCTTTCGACTTTGGACTTTTGACTTTCGACTGTCATTTATTCAACAGTCTCCGGACAATTTCCTCCATACGCATGCCCCGGGAGCCTTTAACCAGCACAACATCGCCCGGCAGCAGCCTGTTTTGCAGCTCAGCCAGGGCCTGTGCGTTATCCCGGCAGAGCACAATTTCCCCGCCATCAGCGGCCTGCCGGGCGCCGGCGGCGGTTTCACCGGCCATTTCGCCCACAGCGAATAAAAGCGCCACCCCGTGCCGGGCGGCGGCGGCGCCGCACTGCCGGTGGCCCTCTACCGCGCCGGCGCCCAACTCAAACATATCGCCCAACACCGCCACCCGCCGCCTCTCGCCCGCCACTTCCTCCAGGGTCTGCAACGCGGCGCGGGTGGATTCGGGATTGGCGTTGTATGCGTCGTTAATGAGGGTAAAATTCTCCCCCCGGATTATTTCCGTGCGCATCCCGGACAATGATACATTGGACAAGCCCCGGGCCGTCTGCTCCGCGGTAAGGCCCAGCATCAGCCCTACGCCCGCGGCGGCCAGGGCGTTTTTAACGTTGTGCAGTCCGGGCAGCGGCAGACAGACCTCGCAGTGTTCGCCGCCCGCCACCACGGTAAACCGGCTGCCGTTCTCTTCCCGGCGCAGGTCCCGGGCATAAATATCCAGCCCCGGTTCCAGTCCATAATACAAAACCCGGCCGTAACAGCGTTTGGCCTGTTCCCGGGCCTGGGGACTGTCCCCGGGCAGCAGGGCGAACCCGTCGGGAGCAATATGGTCCAGTATTTCACCCTTGGCCCGGGCGATATTCTCCACCGAACCGAGCCGTTCCAAGTGCGCCACGCCAAAGGTGGAAATTACGGCACAGGTGGGCCGCGCCAAAAGACACAGGGCATCTATCTCACCGGGGGCGCGCATGGCCATCTCCACCACCGCGGCGCCGTGCTCAGCCGAAAAATCCAGCAGCGTCAGGGGCAGGCCAATCTCGTTATTCCGGTTGCCCATGGTTTTAAGCACCTTGAATTTTGTTTCCAGCACCGCGGCGACCATGTCCTTGGTGGTGGTCTTGCCGCTGCTGCCGGTAATCCCCACCACGGGCACGTGATACTGCCTGCGGTTGTAAGCGGCCAGGGCCTGCAAACCTTCCAGGGTGTCCGCCACCACGATTACCGGTACCGCGGCATGGACATTAACGTTACGGGAGACAACCAGTCCGGCGGCCCCGGCAGCCACAGCCCGGTCCAGAAAATCATGGGCGTCGTACCTCTCCCCACGCAGGGCGAAGAACAGATCGCCCGGCCGGATCTGCCGGGTATCCGTGCTGACCCGGTTCACGATCACCGTCTGATCGCCGCGCAGCGACTTGCCTCCTATGGCCCGGTACACTTCGCCCACGGTCATGGCCTTCATCCGGCATCCTCCCCGTCGACAATGTTATCCAGCACCACCGCGGCCTCCTCCCGGTCGTCGAAATGCAGACGGCGGTCGCCGATAATTTGATAATCCTCGTGGCCCTTGCCGGCGATGACCACCACGTCCCCGGGCCCGGCCGCGCGGATAGCCTTTTCAATGGCCTCGCGGCGGTCCGGCAACACCAGGTATGCGGCCTCCGGCACCCTTTGCACGCCCACCATAATATCATTAATAATCGTTAAGGGATTTTCCGAACGGGGATTGTCGGACGTAACCACCGCCAAACTGCTGAGCCGGGCGGCAATCTCCCCCATTAAGGGGCGCTTGGTCCGGTCCCGGTCTCCGCCGCAACCGAAAACGGCAATCACTTTGCCCTTCGCCACTTCCCGGGCGGTGGACAGAACGTTTTCCAGGCCATCCGGCGTATGGGCGTAATCAATCACCACCGCAAAGCTCTGGCCCCGATCCACCAGTTCAAAACGGCCCGGCACCCCGGACACCCCTTCCAGGGCCCCTTTGATTACGGCCGGCGGGATGCCGGCGGCAACTCCGGCGGCAATTGCCGCCAGCGCATTATAAACGTTGAAACGGGCGGTCATTTTCAGATTCAGGGACATGGCGTCCCCCTCCAGCACCGCGGTGAAAGAAACACCCCGGGTGCTGATCTTAACATCCGTGGCCGAAATATCGGCCCGGCGTTTAATACCGTAAGTAGTCACCGGAACCGTGCAGGCGGCTATGATCCGCTTGGCCACGGGATCATCGGCATTAACGACGGCCCGTTTGGGACCGGTTTTGACAGCGTCGCGGCCCAGTTGCTCAAATAAAACCAACTTGGCGGCCAGGTAATCCTCCATGCTGCCGTGAAAGTCCAGGTGGTCCTGGGTCAGGTTGGTAAACACCGCGGTATCAAATTCGCACTGGTCCACCCGGTGCAGCGCCAGGGCGTGCGAGCTAACCTCCATAATTACCGCCTCCACCCCCGCGCCGGTCATTTCGGCCAGCAGGCTTTGCAGATCGGTGGATTCCGGCGTGGTATGCTCCACAGCCAGCGCCCGGTTTCCAATGCGGTTCTGGATCGTCCCGATGAGACCGGTTTTAACCCCGTGCGCCCGGAAGATGGTTTCGATCAGGTTGGTGGTGGTGGTTTTACCGTTGGTGCCGGTCACGCCGACCATTTTCATTTTCCGGGACGGAGCACCGAAAAAACGGGCGGACAATAGCGGCAGCAACCGCCGTGTATCCGATGCCGTTATCCGGACGGCATCTCCGGGCACCGGCAGGTCCTGCTCCGTTACAACGGCGGCGGCGCCCCGGTTTACCGCGTCCTGAATATATAAATGGCCGTCTGTTTTAAAGCCTTTGACGGCGACAAATAAAAAATCCCGTTCCACCCGGCGCGAATCGTAAGCAATACCTGTTACAGACCGGTCCTCGGCCGGCAATGCCAGGGGCAAACCATGTAATAATTTCGATAACAGCAAACCGGCAGTCCCTCCCGTACTCAATAATATTATTTCCATAATTAACATATTTAACCTGAAATATGGAAAAACACTTTCGCCGGACCGGTCTTACCGGCCCGGCGATCTGCCAGGTAAAATGTTCTCCGTCACTGTATTAGTGTATGTCGGGATCAGTCAGTATTTCCTGTTCCCGGGTTCCCGCGGCCGCCGGAGACGTTGTCTCCCGGCTATTCCCGGGGGGCTCGAACACCACCCGCACCGGAGCGTCGCTTTTTACGGAGGCGCCGGGTCTATAGCTCTGCCGCACGGCTACGCCGCTGCCCTCGGGTACCAGGCGCAAGCCGATCTCTTCCAGCACATATCCCGCTTCCTTAATTGTTAATCCCTTCAAATTCGGCACCGTCACCGCGCCGCTGCCGCTTCTGCCCACAGCCGGCTCCAGGTCCAGGGTCACAGTGGCGCCTTCCTCTACGGCAACGCCAGGGGCGGGTGTCTGCCGGAGCACCAGGCCTCCCTCGCCCCTGGTGACGCACTGTAAACCGGCGGCTTGGATAATCCGGCAGGCTTCATCCGCCGGGTAGTTGATCACATCGGGGACCTTTATTTCAACGTCCGGTTCCGGCTCCGCCGGTTCATCGGACTGTCCCTGTTGTTCAGCATCCTGGGTTTCCGGCAGCCGCATGTAGCGCAGGGTATCCCGGGCAATAGCCTGGAATATCGGCGCCGCCACCATACCGCCGTAATATGAACCCTGAGGTTCGACGATAACCACCAGCATGACCATTTTCGGATCATCCACCGGGGCGAACCCGGCAAAAGAGGCCACGTACCTGCCCTGGACATAACCGCCGCTTTCGCCCACTACCTGAGCCGTACCGGTTTTACCGCCCACCCGGTACCCGGGCACATAGGCGTTACGGCCGGTACCCTTGGCCACCACGTTTTCCAGCAGGCCGCGCAGCTGGCGGGCAGTATCTTCAGCGATGATCTGGCGCACCTTTTCCGGCTTCATTGAGAACACGGTTTGACCGTTATGCCTGATTTCCTGCACCAACTGCGGTTTCATCATCACGCCGTTATTGGCCACCGCCGCCACCGCGCTGATTAGCTGAATAGGGGTAACGGCAATGGACTGTCCCATGGACATGGTGGCCAGGTTCAGTTTAGTGGCCCGGTCCTCCCGGATTATGATCCCTTCGGCCTCACCGGGAAGCCCGACGCCGGTCGGGGAACCGAAGCCGAAGGCGTCCAGATATTTATAGTACCGCTCTACTCCTATCTCAAGCCCCACCTGGATAAACCCGGGGTTACAGGAGTTTTGCACCACTTCCGCAAAGGTCTGGCTGCCGTGCCCGCCGGTCTTGTGGCAACGGATGGTGCGGTCGGCCACCTTGATATAACCGGGACAATAAAAACCGCTGTCGGGAGTGACCACGTTTTCTTCCAGGCCCGCCGCGGCGGTAACGATCTTGAATGTGGAGCCCGGTTCATAATTGTACCAGATGGCCGGGTTTTTATCCCAAATTTCCTTGGGCTCCTTGCTCCAGTCGTTGGGGTTGAAACTGGGCCGGTTGCCCATGGCCAGTATGCCGCCGGTTTCCGGGTCCATGACGATGGCCACCGCGTATTTCGGATTGTGCCTGGCCACCGCGTTGTCCAGCTCACGCTCAACAAAATACTGAATGGTTTCATCCAAAGTAAGCACTAAGTCATGCCCCGGTTCGGCCGGTATGTACTGGTGCATGGCCTCGGGCACCGGGCGCCCGGCGGCGTCATGCTCAACAACGATCCGGCCGGGCTTACCCCGCAGTTTTTCATCATAACTTCTTTCAATCCCGGTGAGACCCTGGTTGTCTACTCCGGCGAAACCCAGCACATGGGGGGCCAATCCGGGGTCCAGGTAGTGCCGTTTGCTTTCTTCAACAAAGCCGATCCCTTCAAGGTCAAGGGCCCTGACCTTTTCCGAGATTTCATTATCCACCTTGCGTTTAATCCATTCGAATGAAGATTGTTTGGACAACTTTTCATATAACTCGTCGGCGTCCATGCCCAGGATGGGGGCCATCCGGTCCGCCGCCTGACGGGGCTCTTCCACCTGGCGCGGCGTGGCGTAAATTGAATCCACGCTGATGCTGATCACCAGTTCTTTGCCGTTGCGGTCCAGTATGGTACCGCGTTTGGCCTCCACCGGGATATCCCGCATGCGTACATCCAGCGCTTTTTCCTGCAGTTCCGCGCCATGGACAAACTGAACCCAGGCCAGCCGGCCCATGAGAAAAACAAAGGCCAAACCGGCCAGGATAAAAGTCAAGGTAAGTCGTTTTCGAACGGTCATACTTGTTCCGTGCATCCGAGCCCCTCCGAAAAATGCATGGTTCAGCCCGCTTTTATGCTGGCCTCCAACTGGCCAACCATTTCAGTAAAAGCCCGAATGACCCAGTTTTGTCCGCGCTTTTCATCCGCCGTCTGCCGGAGCTCTTGCTCCCCGGCGCCGGTGGCATCCGCCACAGCGGGCGGTTCCGGCGGCGCCACGCTTTGCACCAGGATCACCTGGTCGTTTTCCGGTTGCACCATGCCCAGCCGGCTCACAGCCAGCACTTCGATATTTTCCAGGCTGGTAAACTGATTCACCCTGGCGTACAAGTCGTGGCTTTCTTTACGCAACTGTACCAAATCGCGCTCCGCCTCGTTCAACAGGTAACCGGTGGCCAGTACTTGGGCGAAATAAAAGGCGATTAGCAGGCTGGAACAAAAGAACAGGCCCACCAACCCCGTCAAAGCCACTTTTTCTTTCCACTTCAGGGAGCGTTTAACCGGTTTTTCTCGCGGCTGCTTCTTTTCTCCGGGTAATTCGGGTAAACTGTAGTATTGCGGCTTTTCCCTGGCTACTATCAACAAATATTCACCCTTCCGGTTTTTTAGAACAAAGCCTTTTCCCCCACCCGCAGTTTGGCGCTGCGAGCCCGGGGATTTACGGCCAATTCCTGCTCCCCGCCAGTCACGGGACGCCTGGTAATCAGTTTAAGTTGCGGTTTAAGACCGCAGGTACAGGGCAGTTTCCGCGGGCACCGGCACGGGTCGGCCAGCGAGTTGAAGGTTTCCTTGGTGATTCTGTCCTCCAGCGAATGAAACGAAATTACGCATATCCGGCCGCCGGGTTTCAGGCGGTCCACCGCCTCCCTGAACGCGCCGGATAATATGTCCAGTTCGTTATTTACAGCTATCCGCAACGCCTGGAAAGTCCGTTTGGCCGGGTGGGGTCCTTCCCGCCTGGCCGCGGCGGGGATGGCCTGCTTAATAATTTGGGCCAGTTCAACGGTGGTGTTAATGGTCCGGGCCTCCCTGGCCCGGGTTATGTATCCGGCTATTCTGGCGGCCCACCGTTCTTCTCCGTAGGTACTGATTAAAGAGACCAGCTCAGGTTCAGGCAGCTTATTGACCAAATCTTTGGCGGTTACCGGACCCGCGGGGTCCATGCGCATGTCCAGCGGCGCGTCGTGCATGTAACTGAATCCCCGGGCGGGGTTGTCCAACTGGTATGAGCTGACTCCCAGGTCAAATAAAAAACCGTCCGCTTCATCTATATGCATTCCGTCAAGCACACCGGCCAGGTCGGCGAAGTTTGACCGGGCCAGTTGAAAACGGCCTGTGAATGGCGCCAGGTTCCGGGCCGCGGCCTCGAGGGCTTCGGGATCCCGGTCCAGGCCCACCAGCCGCACTCCCGGTCCGGTGTTTTCCAGCAGTAACCGGGCGTGACCGCCGCCGCCCACTGTGCAATCCACGAATATTCCCTCCGGGCCCGGATTGAGTCCTCTCAATACTTCAGCGGGCAGCACCGGGAGGTGGACAAAGGGTATCGGGTCTGAATTATTTGGAATTTTGATCATCCCCGGTTTAATTTACGGTTTATAATCCAAGGTCGAAATCAACAATCTTTTCGGCGATCTCCTCTACCGACGACGCCGATTCCGCGTTGTACTGCTCCCAACGTACCTGGGACCAGATTTCCACGCGGCTGGAGACTCCTATAACCACCACTTCTTTTTCCAGGGCGGCATGCTCCCTGAGACCGGCGGGTATCAAAACCCGCCCCTGCTTATCCACTTCACATTCGGTGGCGCCGGCAAAGAAAAACCTGACGAAGGCCCGGGCGTCGGCCCTTGTAAAGGGCAGGGAGCGCATCTTTTGTTCTAAATTGGACCATTCGGAAGGGGGGTAGGCAAAAAGACAGCCGTCCAGACCCTTGGTCACAACGAACCGATCACCCAGACCTTCGCGGAGACGAGCTGGAATAATCAATCTTCCCTTGGTATCAATAGTATGCTGGTATTCACCCAAAAACATGCCGGGCACCCCACGGATTATCCCTTACTAACCACTTTCCACCACTTTACTCCACTTATTCTATACTAATTTGCTAAATCCTTCAAGTGTTTTTAACAAGCGGAAAAAAAACTACCGAAAGCTGACAACGCTTTCGGTAAAGGGCAGGATTTATTCAGGTTTATCGCCTTAGAGGCGGCATTTTTTTTTGTCTCCGTCCCCGGTGCTTTTTGCGGGGCGTTCGTCCGAGCTGCCGGCGTTGACCCCACTTTGCTCACGCTTCACACTACCGTCCGGTTCCGGCATAAAAATAGTCAGGTCCGCATGGCAATAAGGGCATTTCCACTTGCCGTGCAAAGACGCGGAAAATGAATTTCCCTTGCAATAGGGGCAACTTTTTTTGTACATCGGCGTAACACCTCCCCTTTAACCAATAAAGTTATGAATATGTTTTTTTGTGGTATCCAAGTTTGTGATTATGTAATAGATGCCTGATATATTTGAGCTTTTCCAGTAGCCGTCAACGGGAAATCTTTTTTGTTCGATAGTTCTTATATCCCTTGCAAAACAATTCATTCCAATCTTGATTAAATAGGCTTTATCCATGCTTGTTTCAACGCAGGGCAATACCTTTGAAATGTAGCCGGGATATTGCGCCAACCCATCCTCTTTAATCGAATTCAACAACTTTGTTAAAACCGTCCACTGTCTTTCAACCCTCTCCAAATCCCCATTCCCAACATATCTAACCCTCGTATAAGCAGCGGCTTGTTGTCCGTTTAGCAATTGAATGCCGCCTTTTGTAATATAATCTGCTTTAGTATTATTGATCGTTGCCGTCTCAGCAATTTTCTCATTTATATAAGGTATTTCAACTTCATGAATATCAATGTCAATACCGCCGCAAATATCAATAATTTTTTCCAGAGCCAGATAATCAACAGCCACATAGTCGGTAATGTTGGTCCCAAAATTCTGGTTTAATGTTTTAATAGCCAGTTGGGGACCGCCAAAACTATAGGCATGATTAATTTTATCCATCCCGTGATTCTCAATGGGAACACGCAAATCCCTTAAGATAGACAACATTTTGATTTTATCTTGCTTTAAATCTATAGAGATAATTACAATGGCATCGGAACGGCCGTTTTCATCTTGATTGAGCCTGTCCAGGCCAAAAAACGCAATATTAATAGTGCTATCTTCCAGGCTGTCTACGCTGTTTTGCTCATTGATGCCCAGCGATTCCACGGATTTATCTATTTCTACGTGATGCACCCGGTTGAGCATGGTAAAGAAATATCCTCCGGATAGCATTATAATAACCATTACCGACAAAATGATTTTTTTGCTCATTACATATCACCATCTACTATTGATGGCCATATTAGCCATAGGATTCAATATGTTCTTGCCCGTCGGGCATCACAACAGGAATATTTTTTAAGCCTAAAAACTGCATCAATAAGATAACTGTATAATAAGGGTTTAACATCAAATAACGTTTCCACAACCGTGTTGGTTCATGCCGAAGACGGAAAAGCCATTCCAGTCCTTTTCTTTGCATCCAAACCGGCGCCTGGCATAACAAACCGGCATGAAAATCAAAGGCGGCGCCAACAGCAAGCAGTGGAATATGCAACAGATTTCGGTATTCATATACCCATACCTCTTGCCTGGGACAGCCCAATCCCACCAGAACGATACGTGCCCCGCTCTGTTTTATTCTATTAACCAGATCATTTCTTTCATCAAGACCCAGCCTGCGAAATTTTGATGGCTCCCGGCCTGCAATAATTAAACCGGGAAAACGTTTTTTCATATTAAGTGCAAACAGTTTTGAAGTCTTCTCGGTACTGCCATAGATATAAACGGGTAGTTTTTTCTCACCGGCAACCTCCAGCACCCGCAGCGTAAGCTCCGGACCATACACCCGATCAGGTAAAGAAATTTTATACAGCAGTCTCAATCCCCAGCGTACCGGCTGGCCATCGGGTAAAACAAGATCAATTCCGTTTAAACGGCGCCTATGTACGGGGTCGAGGTAGCCTGTCATCACTCCGTGCACGGCAAGAGCCGAAACAGCAAGCGCCCGCCCGTCCACAGCGGCTTTTACTATTAAATTGACCGCCTTTTCGTAATCCACAGCCGAAACATTAATACCCAGCAGAAAATGTTTACCTTTATCTATCATTTTAATTCACTCCGGCTCGTTTCGTAGATTTCTTCCATAATCAGTCTTACGTTATACCGCATTTTCCATTCCGGGTAATGAGCAATAAATTTACTCATATCAGTGATATACCAGATATGATCACCCGTTCGGTTTTGATCAGTATAGTTATAACTAAATTTTTTGCCGGTAATCTGCTGCGCCAGCTCAATAGCTTCCAATACAGATATGTTGGATTCCCGTCCTCCGCCGAGATTATATACTGCTCCACCCCGCCGGGGTTTCATAAAAAAAGCATTAAAAGCTGAAATCACGTCACTGGAATGGATAACATCTCTAACCTGCTTACCCTTATATCCGAAAATGGTATAAGCTCTTTCCGTGATATTGCATCTCATCAGGTAATTGATAAATCCGTGCAATTGTACGCCGGATTGCCGCGAACCGCTGAGTACGCCTCCCCGAAAGCAGACCGTATTGAAATTGAAGTATCTTCCATATTCCTGGACCAGGATATCCGCGGCCAGCTTTGAAGCCCCAAATATAGAATGCAGGCTATGATCTATGGTCATTTCTTCGGGTATGCCCTTTTGATAAGGGTGCCTGACGTCAATTTCCCATCTAGTATCCAATTCCACCAGCGGTAAATAGTTTGGACCATCGCCATAGACTTTATTAGTGGAAGTATATATGAACACTGCGTCCGGACAGTTTTGGCGCATAGCCTCCAGCAAGTTAAGGGTACCGTTGGCGTTAATTGAGAAATCGGCAAGGGGGTCTTTGGCGGCCCAATCGTGCGATGGTTGGGCTGCTGTGTGTATAATAAGCGCCAGATCCCTTTTATAAATTTCAAATAACTTCATAATACCGTCTGAATCCCTGATATCAAGACTATGGTGAATATATTTGGAACCAAGACCTGATTCCAATCTCCGGCGGTTGCTTACTGTTGAACCCTCCGGACCAAAAAAAACCTGACGCATATTATTATCAATGCCCACTATCTGGTATCCCAGACCGGCATAAAACTCTGCGGCGCCGGAGCCGATAAGACCCGCTGATCCTGTTATCAAAACAACCGACATAATTATTATTATCCCCTTTCGTTGGTCAGCTTATCAAACTGAGCAGATTAAATCTTTATGTTTTTATAAAACGGAAACACTTTTTTCCCGAAACATATAACGTCAGCTCCCAAGAACCGGGCCTGAAAATCCCTAAAGGTAATCCAGGGGTTAATAACAACCCTGTTAATTTCGTAAGGGTCGTAATTTGACGCAACAGCACCCACCTTAGTAGTAAAAGCACCGATAAACCCTGCTTTTTTCACGATACTAACGGCTTGCCGGCTAAAGTCATTTACTCCACCGAAAGGATAAGCAAACCACTTAATTTTTCTGCCTGTCCATGATTCAAGTGTTTTTTTGCTTTCTTCAATTTCATATATTAATTCATTTTTACCGCAGTTAGCTAAAACGGGATGTAATACGGTATGAGCTCCAATTTGAATAAAATGATGATTTGACAGCTCCATAATTTGTTTCTGATTTGCAAAAGAATTTTCATTCACCTCAATATGGAATTTATTCATCAGCATATTTTTTAACTCATTGATTTTGCTTGACGGCAATGATTTAAACAAGTTGGTTAAAACTATTTGGGAATTTAAACTGGAAGTATTTAGGACGTATTCTTTGCCATAAAAATTAAAACTAACTCTGGCATTGTATTCCAATATATGATCCACAATTTCCCACCAGGGTAGCAATTTATTTTCTTTAACATATCCTACTGTAACAAATATTGTTACCGGAAGAGAGTATTTTTCAAGCACCGGCAGCCCAAGCTCTATTGTGTCCTTATATCCGTCATCAAATGTAATCGCTGCAAACCAATAATCACGTTTTTTATTTTCTTTTGCCCGCTCTACAATTTCATCTAATGATACTATTTTTGAAAATTTCCTTATCCAATTTATTTGCTTTTCAAAATCACTTATATGTAAATGCCTTTTATATAATCTTCCCCTTGCGTAATCACTGGTGAGACGGTGATAACATAATATTATGCATTTATTTTTTTGATTAATAAAAGGGATTTTAGCATTGGACACTCTTTTAATAACATACTTGATAAACATCTTCATACCTCTTAATTATAAAATTTATTTTACTCACTAATATTGGATGCTATTAATTTGGTTTTTAATATGGTAATAAATAATTTTACATAATGAACAAAGCTAAATATTCCTAGCAAACAAGCAATAGCCAAAAATATTATAATTCCGCAAGTTGCATCCAATGACAATCTCACCAGGGTGTTAAGAATTCCATTTCCATAATGATTTAATATGAACCCATCTAAAATATAAACGATTAAGCCCATTGCGGCAGATGCTAAAATTGTTTTTAAAACATAGTAACAGAAATCTTGATTAAATAAACTTGTCAGTTTTTTGTTTAGTATTAAGGTAAGAATTATTGCATGAATCAGTACAGTAATTGAAGTAGCCAGTGCTAAACCGGCATGATATAAGTAACCAACTAATACTAAACTAAAGAGTATCTTTATACCCAATGTAACAAGTGAAACATAAAGCGGTGTATACATATCTTGAAGTGCGTAAAAAGCCTGGGTTAAAGAAATATTCAAACAAAAACCCACCATGCCGACAGCCAAAAACATTAAAGCTTTCGTAGTCATCATTGTTGCGTGGGCATCAAATGCCCCGTGTTCAAACAATAAATAAACTATCGGTTCACGTAATATAATCAGCCCCAAAGAAGTAGGGATGCCAAACAACATAATAATTTTATTCGCTTTTTGTAGGGTTAAAGCCATTTCCTCTTTAAGTCCGCCTGCGGCAAGCTTACTTATGGTTGGGAAAATGGCTGTCGCCATCGAAAAAACAAAAAGGCCTTTGGGAATTTGAACCAGTTTATCTGCATAAGTTAACGCTGCAATACTGCCTTCAGTAAGATTGGATGCCAGTTTCCAGTCAATCAATATGTAAGTTTCGCTAATTAATGTAGCTAACAGCAACGGCATCAGCATAATTCCGATCTTACGCAGTTGGGGATGTTTAATATTAAAATAAAAATGGTATTTAAAATTGACATGGCGTAAAGCAGGAAACTGAATAATTAAATATAGAATTGTACCTACAAGTGTACCTAACGCTAAACCATGAATGCCAAACCATTTACTTGCCGTAAAAGTAGATATAATAATTAATAAGTTCATTATAGCTGGACCCATGGCTGGAGGTCCAAAAATATTATGTGAGTTTAAGATGCCTGTAAAAATACCTATCATGCTCATAAAAAAAATAGATGGAAGTAATATAGATATTAATTCTATAGCTAATTGTATTGTCTCGGGTTTAAAGCCTCCAACCATTGTATTTACTAATACAGGCAAACATATAATACCTATAATAATCATTAATATCGTTATTACGGCAACAATATTTATAATTAGACTGATTAAAATCCAAGCTTCGTTTTTACAATCCTTAATCATATATCTACTAAATATTGGCACAATAATTGTAACTAACGAGATCCCTATTATGTCATAGAAAAAAAAAGGAATATTATAAGCGATTAAGAATGCATCCGTTGTTGAGGTGGCGCCATATAAATGGGCAATAGAAGCGTCCCTTCCCAAACCGAGGATACGGGATAGAAACGTAAATAATAATATAACCATAAATCCTTTTAAGATTGCATTCATAATAATATTACTTCCCAACTATATAATATTTTTTTAAATGACTTATTCTGACAATTTCCCTTTATTTTTTTGATTTAAGAATTCCTAGATACCAAAAAAAAGGGATCTGGAATTGGGGTGTGGATAATGTATTATCAACAAATGAGTACAATGCAAATCCCAGCAGAAAAGCCGTCAAATACAGTTTTTTCATTGGTTCTATATGTTTTAATAAACTCTTAAACACAATATAGTAACTGGATAAAACTAATAATAATCCCACCAATCCACCGTCAAAAAAGATTCTAAGATATTCATTATGCGGAACGCGAAAGGATGAATTAAGCTCTCCATCATTTGCGGCAGTGCTTGAGCCAAGACCGCGTCCAAACCACGGGTTTACCAAAGCCTCGCTAAAGAAAAACTTCCATGCCTCTAATCTTCCCGAGCTATTGAAACTACTGTCCTCAAAAGAATTATTCATAATTCGCGCTTGCATTTGGGGCAAATAAGCATGGGCAACAACACTGACAATTAAAATGAATATAATTAAGCTGATTAATGAAAATACTTTGCCATATAAAACGTTTTTTAATTGATTAAGTACGTATAATATGCCTACTAATAAGCAAAATATTAAAGCTCCCCTTGTTCCGGTAGCAACTAAAATAGTAAAATTAATTATTGCAATTAATAAATATAATTTTTTATTTTCAGCAGCCTGAATAATTGCAACAGAGAAACCAACGGCCGCCAACATCGCTAAATGAGGTGGCATGCTCAATCCTTGCAGCCTAAAAGCACCGGTATATTCAATTATATATAATGGGTATAAATCCATAAAGTTAAATATAATGCCTATAAAAACACTAAGTATCGGCATTAAGGTGATACTTAACAAGTATTTATTTTTAAACTTAGAATCCCATTTTATGCAGAACAACAGCCACCCTAATACTAGACCGGCAAAGGTTTTGAAAGGCTGATATAATTCTAAATTAAAATGCCATGATGACAATATAAATGTAAACAACAGCATTATAAGATAAACATAAATCGGCTGTGTATCTTTCCATCTTGCACCATAAACTAAAAAGTATATTAATAATGCTAACAATATAAATGCTTTTTGAAAGGAGTCTAATTCTATACCATACATCTTTTCTATCAACACGCATTGAGGAGAAAATATTACCGACATTAAGGCCAGCCAAATAAATAAATTCGGCAAAGCAACACCAATAAATATAATACCTAATAATACACAAAGCATTAACAATAATATTGGCTTAATAATTAACGCGATAGAAATTAAAATTCCCAATGCAATATATAGCATATAGTATGAAAAATTGCATGAACTACTTACTTTGATCAATGACATGGCTAATTATTTCTTCCGGGCAAGTACGCAAAAACTTCAGTTCTTAGACGTTTAAAAAAACTCCCCCGGTAACACATTTCATTTTTCAAAATATAGTTTTGTGTACTATCATTAATTTTACTCACTCTGGCAACCTTACGACACATACGAATTCCATCCATGACACCTTTAAAAGCTTCATTAAATAAAGAGTTATGGATTCCTTTAAGAATATAACCCATTGATAATAAAAACACCCTGTCAATTCTGCCATAGTATTTATAATTAATATATATTGCATTGCGAACAAGATAATAATATCTGCCATTTTTCCAATCTACGCGTGATTCAGGTGCAACCTTATGTAATAATATGATTTTAGGATCGTATATAATTTGATAACCCAGGTTTAGAGCTTTATATGATAATTCTACTTCCTCCCAATAAAAAAACAGGCTCTCATCATAACCACCGGTTTCATTAAATATGGAACGCCTTAGGGCATGACCGCCTCCTGCAAAACGAGTTGTATAAAACTCATTATCCCGCATTCTTTTTAGCTCTTTAGGGTAGGCCCATGACAATTCATCATCTTTTTTAGTGTAGTAGTTCATAATCCTAAAACCTATAATTCCAACACCGGGTCTGGTATTAAATGTTTCAACCAGATACTTTAAGGCGTAGACATTCTCAATAACTGCATCATTATCTACGCTTACAATATAAGGAGCTTGGCCACACGCCATGCCGATATTACGGCCGGCGGGAATACCTACGTTCCTGCCAAGTTCAATCAGCCTTACGTTGGAATAGTCTGAAGCTAGTTGGTGAAGCAAGTTTAGAGTGTCTTCAGTGCTTCCCTGATCTATAATCCAAATAACTGCTTTGACCTGGCACTGCTTAACTATACTGAGAACAGCATCCTTTGTCATTTCACTGCGGTTCAGAGATAATATAACTACATCAACATCCGACAACTTCCTCATGCCCCCTTCATTGCATTTACAGGGTTTATATTATGATTACTTAATGCACTGTGTAATCAAATTTAACTGGCGCCCATTATTTTATGCTCTGTAACTGAAGACATAAGTTGGTTTTGAAAATAATCAATAGTTAGCATTAGACCTTCTGTCAAATTAGTTCGGGGTTGCCAGTTAAGTATTTTTATAGCTTTTGTTATATTGGGACAACGCTTGGATGGATCATCCAAGGGTAGTGGTTTATAAACCGTTTGTAATTTTACGCCACAAAGCCGGGTAACGATCTCAGCAAATTGTATGATCCTGTATTCATCAGGATTTCCCAGGTTAATTACTTCGCCATCCGTATGGTCGTAAAGCATGGCCCGATAAATGCCCTCAATCTCATCGGCGACATAGACAAAGCTTCTTGTTTGCGATCCGTCCCCGTAAACGGTAAGCGGCTTCCCGCTTAAAGCCTGATATATAAAATTTGGCACAACACGCCCGTCGGTAATTTGCATTCTCGGGCCATAGGTATTAAAAATTCTTATAATCCGGGCGTCTAAAGAAAAACGCCGGCGATACTCAAAAGTTAGAGCTTCCGCAAACCGTTTGCTCTCGTCATAGCAAGACCTCTCGCCCACAGGGTTTACGTTGCCCCAATATGTTTCCGTTTGTGGATGAACCTGCGGGTCTCCGTAACTCTCAGACGTACTGGCCAATAAAAACCTGGCTTTGTTTTGAGCGGCCAAATCAAGCATTACTTTGGTACCAAAACTATTAACCAGCATGGTTTCATAACTTAACCTGCGGTAATCAACCGGACTGGCGGGACTGGCCAAATGCCAGATATAATCAATTTTAACCGGAGGCAGTTCCAATTCGGAGCTTACATCGGCTAAAACGAAAATAAATTCATCGCCATATCGGCTTGCCTGTTCCAGATTCTTTCTTTTTCCGCTGCACAGGTTATCTACACCGATTACCATGTGCCCTTCCAATAACAGACGATCCACAAGATGACTGCCCAAAAAACCGGCTGCGCCGGTAACTAAAGATACGGGTTTACTGTTATGAAGGGATTCCAACGCCACGATAGACAAAACCCATCGCCTCCAATTCTTCACGATTTAATAAGTTTCGCCCGTCAATGATCACAGGCTGCCGCATTTTTTCTTTCACTTTCCGCCAATCCGCGTCTCTAAACTGAGGCCATTCAGTAACTATAATCAAGCCATCCGCGTTTTCCACCGCCTTATACAAGTCATCGACGCACTGAATTCCGGAATTGCCGCATATTTGCCGGTAAGCGGGCATGGCCACAGGATCAAATACCTTGATGTTCGCTTCGATTTCCAGAAGCTTGCTTGTTATATCCAGCGCCGGCGCATCCCTTAAATCATCAGTGCCGGGTTTAAAAGACAAACCCCAGAGCGTGATGGTTTTCCCTCTGATTACCTTCAGGGTTTCTTGAAGATTTTTAATACAAATATGCCTTTGCCGGTAATTAACATCCAACACTGCTTTTAGCAGGCAAGGATCATAATCATATTCCAAAGCATTTGAAATAAGGCCGCGCAAGTCCTTGCCGAAACAACTGCCGCCCCACCCCAAACCGGCGTTTAAAAATCTGGAACCTATTCGACTATCCAGCCCAATGCCATGAGATACCCGTCGGATATCAGCGCCAACCCGCTGACATATATTTGCTATTTCATTAATAAACGATATTTTTGTAGCTAAAAAAGCGTTTGCGGCATATTTAATTACTTCCGCGCTTGTTGAATCAACGCAGATAAACGGTACTATATCAAAGCCTGTTGGTCGTGACGGCAGACTGTCCGGAACTGTAAAGTCCTGTTTGATTATAGGCATGTAAAGGTTCCGCAGCATTGCCGTCGCTCTTTCATCATCGGCGCCGATGATTATGCGATCGGGATAAAGGGAGTCGAATACGGCATTTCCCTCCCGTAAAAATTCCGGGTTACTGGCCGTTGCAAAGTCAACATTATTTCCGTCTCCGTTTCTTTTGATATGCAGTCCTTCCAGAACAAGGTTTTTTACAAAACCATTAGACCCAACAGGAACGGTGCTCTTATTAACGATGACCCGCAGTTTTCCCGGCATCATCAACTGGCCGATACTTAATGCGGCCTGGCGTACAAAGGTTAAATCAACAAAACCGTTTCCGTTACGGGAAGGAGTGCCTACACAGATGAATATGAAATCAGCCTGGTTAACGCAGCCGGCAAGGTCCATAGAAAAATTAAGTCTGCCTTTTTCTTTCTCGCCAAGCACAAGATCAGCCAGGTAAGGTTCATAAAAAGGTAATTGCCCGCTATTTAACATGTCAATTTTGCTCTGATCAACATCGTAACAAACAACCTCATGCCCCAAAAATGACAGGCAAGCCCCTGTGGTTAAGCCCACATAGCCCGAACCAACAATTAGAACATGCATCAATTAACCCCCCAAATTAGTTAATAAGCACCTTTTTTAGAAAGCACAACTCCGGCCGTTTTTAATAAAATTTTGCAATCAAGCCAAATTGAACAATGATGAACATACCAGGCATCGCTACTCAGACGCTCCTTAAAACCCAGCTCACTCCTGCCTGATATCTGCCACAAACCGGTAATACCGGGCTTAGTTCTCAACCCTACCGCAAACAACTCTGTGTTTTCAGATGCGTCCAATTCATAAACAGGTCTTGGTCTTGGACCGACTAAACTCATTTCTCCCTTTATTACATTCAATAATTGAGGCAGCTCATCAAGGCTTGTCCTGCGCAATAAATGCCCAACTCTGGTGATCCGGGGGTCTTTTCTCAACTTAAAACCGCATTTCCATTCCTTCCGCAGTTCAGGATCATCATCCATCATCTTTTTAAGAATATCTTCCGCATTCACTACCATGGTACGCAGCTTATAACAATTAAATATTTTGCCGTGCTGACCCAACCTCCGGTGAGTAAAGATTACCGGGCCGCCCGAATCCAATATAATCAGGACAGCACACGCCACCGTAACAGGGCATAACAAAATCAACAGTATGCAACCGGCTAACAGGTCGAAAACTCTCTTGACGCCCATATTGGATTGACTGTTTGAACTGCTGAAAACACTTTTCGCATCAGTCATATCAATACACCCACTGATAAAATTTACGGCTTGTTGATTATTCAGAATCCTTTGCTGACGCAACCTGTTCTGACAGTACGTTTAATTTGGTATACAGTTGTTCTTGTTCCCGGCTGCGGTAATAATGGCCGTATTCTCTTCTTTTGATTTTTAAATCATTAAGCACTACGCCAATGATGTTGGCGCCAGCTATTTCAAGCTGCATTTTTACACTCTGAACCTTTTCTATGGCGGTCGAACCAGCCTTCAAAACCAGCAGCACTCCATTTACCGAGGAAGCCAGAACCGCAGCGTCGGTTACGGCAATTGCCGCCGGAGTATCAAGTAAAACTAAATCAAATTTTGCTTTTGCATTTGACAATAAGTACCTCATCCTTTGCAATGAAAGAAGTTCAGCGGGATTTGGCGGAATAGGACCGCCGGGTATTAAAGACAAGCCGGCAATACCGGTTCCTTTTATAACATCATCAATTTCTGCTCCATAACGGAGCAGGTTGCTCAAACCATGGTAATTATCCATTGTAAAATATTTGTGCATAGCAGGGTTCCTCATATCGCAGTCGATAATCAGAACTTTCTTGCCGTCCTGGGCCATAACCACACCAAGATTGGCAACAACCGTTGATTTACCTTCTCCGGCTACTGTGCTGGTTATCATGATGCATCCTGCTGATTGCCCGATTACGGAAAAATAGATATTAGTCCTGAGCATTCTGAAAGTCTCCGTTACGGGAGTCCGGGGAGCGTTTTTTACAAATAACATTGTGGATACCCCTCTTCATTCTTGCTGTCTGGCATGCCGACCGGCATGTAAAATAATACCGAGTACCGGCAAATCAAGATGCCGGGATACTTCTTCATAGGTATTGATTTTGTTATTCAAGGCTTCCTTGATAAATATAAGACACAGCGAAAACACAATGCCGGCAAATAAAGCCAGGACCATATTCAAAGCTTTATTGGGGCTGACCGGCTTTTCGGGAACCAGTGCCGGAGTAGCTATCACCATGCCAATATTTTGCAGATCATTTGAATAAATTGCCCTGATCCTGTCATTCAGCAAGGTCAGTGTATCCGCGTATAACTGCTTTTCAACCGGGTCGGCGGCAGCGCCTATTAATTGCTGTACAGATGTAATTTGGTTATGCACGGATTCAATTGACTGGTTAACAATGTCTTGATTTATTTCTTTCATCATTAAAATAAATTCCCGGCTCAAGGTGTCGGCCATTAATGCCGCCGTTTTAGCGTCTTTATTGCTTACGGTGATTTCAATAAGGTGGGAGTCCTTAACCGCAGCGGCTTCAACCAGCCTGGACAATGAGACCGGGTTGATTGCTTGCTTGTCTCCCTGATTGAATAAACCCTGCATTAAAGGTTTGGTCGTGGAAAAATCTTGTTGTTTAAGATTTAATTTGGTAATAACACGATGCATCAGCACTTCACTGTTGACCTGTCCAACATAGGTGTTCATGGCTGATTTATAGGCTTCGGGGCTGCCGGGCGTCTGGGTTAACATAATCATTGTTTTAGACTCGTATACCGGCAGCAGATAAAAGAAACTAACCATACCGCTTAGCGTGAGTGAAATCACCGTAATCAGTGCAATTACCTCAAAATGTTTTTTTAGTACCGCATAGAAAGTTGCTAAATCAATGCTTTTTTCGTCGAAGTCATGCTCACTGCCGGTCACAATATTCCCTCCATGTCGATTAAATGAAACATGTTGATTGAGTAAACAAAATGTAGCATATATTAAAAAGTAATTAATCCGGCTTTAGTATGAAAAAGGTATTGCTCTCAATACCTTCCAAAGTATGAATTGTTAATTCTAATTCTTAATTGAAAAATTTTTCGGCAGGCCCATTGGAACTTTCTCTTTGATTTCCGGTTTAATGCCCTTTGACGTACCCAAAAAGAAAAAATAACCGGAATAACAGGCCAGTTCCACTGCTTTCAGCAAAAAGCCAGGGAGTATCGGCCCCTGAAGATAACCGTCACACAGCCCCAGAAACTTCTTCAAGTTTTCACAGTTTACGGGTTCGGCACTGAAAAGAATCAGTTTGGTCCAACTGCAGGTTTCCTTTAATATTCTCAATACTTCACATTCGCTTTCTTCAGTGGAGTTAAGTTCATAAAAAAGGAGATCCGGTTGTAACTCGAAAGATTCCTTTAAAACGTCAGCTCCTTCGTTGCCGATAACCTCCAGATTTTGGGCGGTATTAATGATCAGGGCCACCCCGCCCCGGATCACCCTGCGGTTACTGGTGACTATCACCTTTACCTTTTGCACGTTAGTCCTCCTAAATATCATTACAAAAACCGGGGAAACATGAAAAAAACCTCCATAATTTGGAGGTTATCTAAATTTTATTGATCTTGGTTTTTTAAACAATCGGGCTGGGGTATGAAATAAAAATCAGGGTAGTAATACTTTTTATCACTGCCATTACTCTTGAACTGCGTATATGTCGTTGACCAGTCCCAATTGGTAGGAATAAACCACAGCCTGAGCACGGTTTTTCTTACCCAGTTTACGCAATATACTGCTGACATGGGTTTTGACCGTCGGTTCACTGATGAACAACTTGCATGCGATTTCCCGGTTTGAGTAATTAGCGGCCATCAGGGTCAATATTTCCATTTCCCGCCTGGTAAGAGCCTCTCCGTTTAACGTAGCCGGGCAGTGCAACATTCCCGCGCTCCGGTTTATTTCCGGTGCCGGAATCGTCATCATCTTTTTATATGAGCCGGGTAAGCACAAAATACCGGTCCGGCAGGTCAGTTCAATGGTCTTAATCAGGCACCCGCGCATTATATTTTTGGGAATGCAACTGTCGATGCCTAGGGCCAGAATTGATGCCAACCGGTCCGGGGGACCGTTTTCCACCAGCGCCACCACCAGGCTGTACGGACATTCCCGCTTCATCCTGTTGATCTTGTCGCTATTGTCCTGCATCAATAAATTCTGAGGGATATCAAGAAGAACGGCGTCAGGCTGCAACGCAGCCGACTTGCCTACCGCATCGTCCAGGGTAAAACTCCCCAGCACCTGGAAAGCTTTTTCCGAATTAAAAATAGCTGCCAGCCCCCTTCTGGCAGATGAGTCTTCACTGGCAATCAAAAGGCGAATCTCATCCATGCTTACAACCCCCGTAAGAATAGTCACCATTAATACTTATTGGTCCTATCTTCGGCAGCCGAGCTATCATTCCCGGGGTTATTTTTCGGGCGATTCTGGCTTTGCGCTCTCCCCCAAAAGCAGGAGATTGCCATTTCGGTATAGGAACATAAAGTAGTATATGTAAATCATACTAGAGCCTTATATTCCTTGACGGAAGGCAAAGTCCTGCCACGAAACATATGGCATTTTAGAATATCCTGCCTTATTGTGTTACATGCTTCCAAAATATCCATTTTTACTGCGTTTATGGTCGTATGTTTTTTTAAAATTTTAAATAAATTTAACAATATTTTTTTCTTTGCTTAAAAACGGCTATTTTGGAATATCCAACCCGGGTCAATAATTCCACAGCCCTGTCGAATTCATGTCCCACCTGGCCGGGCAAGTGGGCGTCGGAGCCCGTGGTTACAGGCACGGCGTATTTTCGACACGCCCGCAGAAATCCTTCGGCGGGGTATATCTCCCCCGCCGGTACCCGCAATCCGGCGGTACTGACTTCCACGCAGACACCGGCTTCGGCGAAAATTCCGGCAGTCTCGTCGTACAAGTCGTTCAGGTCGAAGCCGGCGGCAAAACCGAATTTTTTAATCAGGTCCGGGTGGGCCATGATGTCAAAGAGCCGGCTCCGGGCGGCCTGCTGTACCAGTTCAAAATACCGGCGGTAAAGCCGGCCCAAATCCAGGGTTTTATAGCGCCCGATGTACGCGGGGTTGTCAAAACCCCACCCGTCGATGAAATGCACCGAGCCCAGCACGTAGTCGAAGGGATACTGTTCCAGGATGCGCCGCAAACCATCCTCGTATCCCGGGATATAATCGGCTTCCAGGCCCAGTTTGATTGATATGTCCGGATACGCCGTCCTAAGTCTTTCCACTTCGGCCACGTAGCCGGCCAGGTCGCTTTCGGGCATGGCCAGTTCCGGGTCACGGTCGCCTTCGGCCAGCCAGTACATGGGTACATGGTCGGCAAATCCTATTTCCGTTAACCCCCGGGCCAGGGCCTGTTCTATATATTCCTTCATGCGCCCGGAGGCATGACCGCAGCGGGCGGTATGGATATGGTAGTCGGGTAACCGCATTTATTTTTTACCTCACCTTTGCTCTACGGATTAAGTGCCTTTACCTTTTCGGAGACCTCCCGGGTAAGCCGGTAAATCCGTTCCGCCAGGGCGGGTTCCAAAAGGCCGGAGCCGCAAGCCGGGGTAATCAGGCTCTGCCGCAGCAGGATAGCGCGGTCCACTCCCCGGCCGGTCAATTCGGACCACAACTCCTCCAGCCGCCGCAGCAACGAATCCGCGTCCTCCTCAAAAGCCTTGTCGAAGGTGGGCACGACGCCCCAGGCCATGACCCCGCCGCGTTCCAGATAGGGCTTCATTTCTTTCACGTAGGGCAAAAGGGATTCCCCGTACTGGTAAACGTCCAGGTTGATTATTTCCAGGCTGGATTCGTAAAGCACCGACCAGTCGATGGCGTCGCAGGAGTGCACCCCGGCGATACCGCCGGCGTCATGTACAGAGGTGAAGATGGCGTTTAAGTCGGCCAGCACCATTTCCCTGGTCACGGTGATATAGCTGCTGCTGCCGTAAACCCGGATCCCCGGCTCGTCCACAAATATGATTACCGGCAGGCCGAATTCGGCCAGCGCGGAAACCTGCCAGCGGGCGTGCATGGCCAGTGTCTTCACCAGCAGATCGCGCAGTTGCTCCTGGTAATATGCCAGCCGGCCGTTTTCGTCCTTTAACTGAAACCCGATGGTCAGCGGCCCGGCCAGGTGACCCTTTAGGTAGCGGGCCTGTCCCACGCCGCTTTGACGCAGTTTGGCCACGAAGGCGTAAAAACCTGAAGCCGAGGCCGCGGGAAAAGCAAAAGTGGCTAAAGCGTCCGGATCGCCGGACTCGGCGTCCATGTACACGGTATAAAACCCGGTCAGGCGCTCGGGCCAATCCGGAGCCTCCACCGGAAAAACAACCCTGTCGCCCCTTTTTTCCAGCAAACCCATCCGCACCAGCGGGTCCAGGAACTGGTGCACGAAGCCCTCGTCGCCGCCAAGCTGGGGCAGCTGCGGCCAGTGGGGCGCTTCGGGCAAGTTCGCTGTAATTAAACTGAGCGCGGTTTCAGTATCCTTATAAGGCAGGCTGCCGATACCGGTGGCCATGCCCCGGGGGATAAAATTCATTTTGTTTAAACCCTCCCTTGTCCCCTTTTTGCCAATGGCGTTATTTCTTTAGTATAATGCCAAAATAGATGTAATTAAAGGTTTATCAGACGGCGTTTTATTTCGTCCACTGCGGCCTCGGCGGCAGTTTCTCCCGCCTGAATGCAGTAATCAATTCGGTCAAAGTCCCAGGCACTCATATTTTTGATTACCGGCCGGATCACCAGGTCGGCGTATTGCTCCAATTTCAGGGTAATACTTTCGGAAGCGATGATCTCCAGGCTCTGGGTTAAGACGTCCACTATATTGTCCACCAAACAGGGTAGATAACCATTGTAGCCCACGTCCACCGCCACAATGAAATCGGCGCCCATTTGCCGCAGCACGTAGGCGGGGACATTTTCCCTGACGCCTCCGTCAACCAGCAGCCGTTCGCCCATCCGCACCGGTTCAAAAAGGCCGGGTACCGCAGTGCTGGCTCTTACCGCCGTGGCCACGGGCATCTTACGGACAAAAACATCCCCGGGCGGCATAATGGTAAGCAGTCCGGGCGCGTCTTCCCGGAAAATTACCAGCGTCCCATCCCTGGCGTCCACCGCGGTAATGGCCAGCGTAATTTTTGCAGCGCCGTTCAATTGAGAATTAGTTAATAATTTGTTTATTAACGCTTTCAGTCTGCCGCCGTTCATCAGCCCCAGCGGGCGGCGGCCGGGAAAGGGAACCCGCAGCAGCCGGCAGAGGTAGTCGGCGGACATCAGCAACAAATTCACCACCGCCGAGCCATAATCAAAAAGGTCCCGGGGGCGCAGTGAGGATGTTATTCCCGCCATTTGCTCCGGTTTATATCCAGCCGCATAAAGGGCGGCCACAATACTGCCGGCGCTGGTGCCGGCCACCATGTGCACCGGGATTTCCGCTCTTTCAAATACTTTAAGCACCCCGATATGGGCGACACCCCGCAAAAAGCCCCCGCCCAGCGCCAACCCCACCACAGGTCCGTTTTTCATCACCAACACCGCCCCGGCAGTATTTTGGGTTTAGGAAGTCAGTTTGATAACCGGCAACTTATTTTTCTTTAATCTTTTTAATTCTGACTCCTGACCCCTACTAAATATTTTATGTGGCGGCGCCGGTTTAGGTGTAAGCTAATCCTATTTTTTCAGCCGGTCCAGCTCCTCTTCCAGCTCTTCCAACCGGATAATCATGGCGGGTTTAACCGAATGAGCCGGCAATCTGCGTTTAAGGTCGGCAATTTGTTCCTCCAGCTCCCTAATCTTTTCAGCATGCCTGTTCTGATCTTTCATGTACCTCACCACCAGCGTTTAGTTCGAAATAAAAAATCCATGTCCACCGACATGGAAATAATCACTCTTTCTCCCGGCCCGAGCATTTCCTGCACCAGCCGAATATCTTCAGCTCATGGTCGGTAATCTCAAAATCATATCTTTGGGTCACCCGCTGCTCCAACTCTTCCAGCAGGTCTTCGTTAACTTCCGTAATCCGCCCGCATCTGGTACAGATCAGGTGGTGGTGCCGGTGACCGTCATTGCTTTCCGTTCCGAACTCATACCGCTTTCTGCCGTCCCCGAAATCCATGCTGTGGATGATATCGAAATTAGTAAACAGTTCCAAAGTCCGGTATACAGTGGCCAACCCCACATCTGGAGCCCTGAGTTTGACCAAGTTGTATACCTCTTCG
This sequence comes from Bacillota bacterium, assembly GCA_023439185.1. Lineage (GTDB taxonomy): Bacteria > Bacillota > Desulfotomaculia > Desulfotomaculales > Desulfallaceae > BRH-c8a. Next base: position 86,142 of record JAEXOR010000048.1, read on the forward strand.
GCGCTCAGGTGCTTATCTTTGTTTTCAATCAAAATTTTAAGCACATGCTCCCTCTTTGGAGTCAACTTATGCTCATTGGCCCGCAGTTTTTCCTCAATATCCCCGATAACCCCGCGCATGCCGGATCACCTCCCAGCCATTCTTTATCTTCGCCATTAATTATATCCAGAATCCAACATCCATGTCAATATGAACGTATGTCTAAAATAATAATTTATCCCCCGGTAATATCCATGCGCCGGCGGCCAATAGAAATATAACACACGGGCAAAGGAGGCTTATCCGGTTTGCTGATTGTTCTTGGCGCATGTGCCGGTCTCTATATCCTGCTGCAGGGTATGCGGATTATGAAAGAGGGATTGGAGAACCTGTCCCGGGAAAAAATGAGGCGCTCTCTAACCGCGCTGACGGCGACGCCGGTCCGCGGCGCATTGACCGGCACTTTGCTGGCCATGCTGACCCAGAGCAGCACGGCGGTATCAGTGCTCTCGGTGGGTTTTGTCAACGCCGGTCTGATGGGACTGGAACAGGCGGTGGCCGTACTCCTGGGAGCCAACGTGGGTACATGCGTCACGGTACAGCTTATCTCCCTGGACCTGTTCCGGTTGGCCGCCCCCGCCGTCGTGCTGGGCCTGGTCCTTTGGTCGCTGAAAAGACGCGAGCCGGCGGGTCAGTTGGGACGCGCCTTATTCGGTTTCGGCCTGGTTTTCACCGGGTTGTGGTTAATGGCCGGCGCGCTGGCGCCCCTGCGGCACGCACCGTGGTTTAGCCACACCATCATTTACCTGCAGCATAACCACCTGCCGGCGGTACTGGCCGGTGTGCTGACCGCGGCCCTGCTGCATAGCAGCGCCGCGGCCACGGGCATTGTGATGCTTTTATCCAGCCAGGGTTTAATTACATTACCGGCCGCGGTGGCCATGGTGCTGGGCAACAATATCGGCACCTGCGTAACCGCCGTGCTGGCTGCCCTGGGCGGGCCCAGGGCCGGGAAACAGACGGCGGCCGCCCATGTATTGCTCAACCTGCTGGGAGCGGCTATATTTTTGCCCCTGATTAAGCCCTTTGCTTTACTGGTGGGATTAACCGCCGCTGATTTGCCCCGCCAGATAGCCAACGCCCATACCATATTCAACATCGTCAGCAGCCTCGTCGTCCTGCCGGTGGTGCCACAGTTTACAGCACTGGTACGTTTTTTGGTACCCAGCAATCAACGACGGTAGTCTCGTTTGGGGTATGGCAGTCTGGACCGGCGCCGGCGGCTGCGCGTATAAAGCCGGTAAAGCAGGAGCAGTACAACCGCGCCGCCTGCCGGCCACACCCAGGGGTAACTGGCGGTGCTGCGCGGGACGGCGCTCACCGTCACCAGGGCTACCCGGCCCAGCTCGCGCCCTTGGGCTTCCAACACCAGTTCACCCAATTGCTCCCCGGCTGCCAGCGGCGCTTCTATATTTTCATCCAGCTCAACCCGGCGGGTAACTTCCGGGTTTTCACCCACGGGAAAGTTATAATAAAAATAACCCGCGGTTTCCAGCACCGCGTTTTCCGACCCGTTCTTAACCGGAGCATCGGTAATCATCTGCCGCGGCGTGATCAACTCCACCGGTGCGAAAGCCTGGAAACCGTAATCCATCAGCGCGGCGGCGTCAGTCCACAGGCTGGAGCCCTGACTGTTTAGCACCACGGCAATCATCTCCCGCCCGTCCCGCCGGGCCGAGGCTACAATACATTGCCCCGCGTCCACGGTATAACCGGTTTTTATGCCGTTGGCCCCCTGATAACCGGAATACCCTCCGGTCAGCAGCCGGTTATGGGTGTAAAAATCCTCCTGCAGCGGCCCGTGGACCTGCTCCAATTTTTCAACGCTCTGCAGCAGCTCCGGGGACATATACTTTCTACGGTCCAGCTTGATATTCACGGTGCCGGCGATACGGCGAAAAGCCTCGTTCCGCATGGCTTCCCGCCCGATTAAAGCCAGGTCCCGGGCAGTGGTGTAGTGTTCGGGGTCGGGTAAGCCGTGCGGGTTGGTGAAATGGGTGTCGCCGGCGCCCAGTTCTCCGGCCCGCCGGTTCATCAGTCCGGCAAACCCGGCCGCCGAACCGCCAAGGTGCTCAGCGATGGCTTCGGCGGAATCGTTGGCCGAGGTCAGCATCAGCATGTACAGCATATGCTCCATGGGCAGCTTCTCCCCGGGCTGCAGACCAACCCGTGAACCGTCCACGGATGACGCTTCGGAGCTTACTTCCACCATCTCGTCCAGGGATGATTTTTCCAGTGCCAGCAGCGCGGTCATAATCTTGGTGGTACTGGCCGGATACATTTTCCGGTCGGCTTCCTTTTCGTACAGCACCTGTCCGTTTTCAGCATCCATCACCAGCGCCGCCGTGGATGTCGTAACCGGTTCCGCGGGCGGTCCGGCCACCGCCGGCGACGCGTTAAAGCATATCGACAGCATGATAAACATGATTATTATTTTCCTGATCAATATTTTTCTCCCATTTTCTGAATTATTGAAGAAGTGTAAAAAGAATCGGGCCGGATAAACTAACCCGGAAAGGAGTTGAGCATATGACTCAGATGAATACCCAGGGCATGTCCGCGGCCCAACTGGATGAACGTCAGTTGCAACAACTTATGGCGGCGGAAAAAGAGCTTAACAGTGCCGGCAACGGCCAAAAAATTTATTTGCTGGCGGTGGCTCGTCCTGATTAGAGGTTGGAGGTTGGAGGTTGGAGGTTGGAGGTTGGAGGTTGGAGGTTAGATCCAACCTCCAACCTCTAATATCTAACCTCTGATTTACGAGGCCAGCCAAACAAATAAGGCCATTAAAAAGGAGCTAAAGGTAAAAAACAAAAATATGACCAGAAAAACGGGATCGACATGCAACCTGCCGATCTTGATTTTTTTTGGGCTCTCCGGAATTTTCTTTTTGCCCTCACCGTCCATAACGCTTCCCCTTTCGGACGCAAGCCGGAGCTACTAGACAAACCGGCGACGGATTCTCTCCAGTTGTTCTTTCAGATTGCCCGGCCCGCCCAGTTCCCGGATCAGACCCTCCGCGTAACTGTGTTTGGCGGGATCTCGCATATCTTCCAGGAACCTGTATACCCCCGCCCTGCGTCCCACCTGGTAATTGGCTTTTTCACCCGCAGGCAAAGCCAGGTAACGGTCGATTATACCCAGCAGCCTGTCCTTGTCTCCGGGCAATGTGCCTTCCAGTTCCTGCAGCAGGTTTAAAATATGGTCACTGACCAGCGTGGTGGTTACACCATGCAGCGATTCAATCAAAAGACGGATTTCGGCCACAATTTCATCCTCGTCCAGGGGTTCGAACTTGCCGTCAACCATCAAATCATGCAACGGGGTCCCCTTCAGTACGGACAGGGTTCGGAAACGCACATGCTCCGGGTTGACGGCGTTAATCCGGGCGGCGGTTTCCAGGGCATGTTCCCGTGAATACTGCCTGCCGCCCAGGCCGGGCATAACGTACCAACATACCGATATCCCGGCCACCTTAATTTTACGGCCCGCCTCTTCCAATTGGGCGGCGGTGACGCCCTTTTGAATCAGCTTGAGCACCAGATCGGAACCGGACTCCATGCCCATATGAATTCTGTTCAACCCCGCTTCCCGCAGCGCGGTCAATTCATGCACATCCTTACGGGCCACCGTATCAGCCCGGGCGTAGGTGGTGATTCTGTCCACAGCCGGGAATGTCTGACGAATATAACTGACAATCCGGGCTAAATCGTCGGTTTTTATGATCAGGGAATTGGCATCCTGAAGAAAAACGTTTTTACCGCCGTTATACAGCCAGGCGCCTACGTGATAATGCAGGTGCCCGTGCCGTTTACTCGCCTCGTGCACTACTTCGGCGGTTATCTTCCCCTGCCGTCCCAGTTCGTGCGATATTTGCTTTAACTGTCCGGCCACCCGGCTGGTGGTGTCCACATCCGCCAGAACATCCTCCACGGGACGACGGCTGAACTTTTCACCTTTGAAAGTTTTACAGAAGGCGCATTTGTTCCAGGGGCAATTGCGCGTAACCCTGATCAGCAGGCTTTCAGCCTCGCTGGGCGGACGGATCGGTCCCTGTTCGATAAACATTGTAACCCTCCATTATTATTTGGTACTATTCAATTAATATTACACATACCCCCGTGATACCTGCTTGAACCAGTTCCAGATTAACCAAAAATAATTTATTTGTATTAGTCCAACTGGAAGAAATGATACGTCAAATGCTCATAGATTTTAAGGAGGAGTACATTGTCCGGGGCACTGCCAGACAATTATACAATATCGTGCGCGGAAACCACAGGAATTTATCTTGTGTTTATTGCTTCTTGGCATAGCGGAGGAGGAACATGGAGGAGGCCGGCGCGGATTAACCAGGAGGACGATTCCCGCCTCCAGGTACGCCATATTCCAATACCCGGAACTGATGGGTCTTATTTTTCCTTAAACTTTTTTTCTAACGCACTTAAGTTGATAGGCCAGGAACAATACCAGTACGGCAGCGCCGAAAAAGTCCGTCAGCAGGCCTGGAACAAGCATTAGCATACCGCCCGCGCCAACGATAATTCTTTGCCAGACGGAAAGTACGTTAAATAAATAACCTTCAACAGCAACCGCCAGCGCAGTGGTGCCTATTACCGCCGAGATAACGCACCAAATCAAATATATTATATTGTATTCCCCTTGCAGAATTAAAGCGGGAGAAAAGGCAAAGATGAATGGTACAATAAAAACAACCAAACCAAGCCGGCAAGCCCGCCAGCCAATGGCAAGGGGATCCGCCTCGGCAATCGGCGCAATAGCAAAAGCAGCCACGGCAACCGGCGGCGTTATAGCCGACAAAGCAGCAAAATAGATTACAAACAGGTGGGCTTGCATTACGGGAACTCCCAAGCTCATTAAGGCTGGAACCACAAGAACGGCTACCAATATATAAACCGATATCAAAGGCATACCCATGCCAAGAATAATGCAAATTACCGCCGCTATGAGCAGGGCTATAAATACATTGCTGCCCGAGACCATGGTGATTAAGCTGACAATCTTTCCTCCTATCCCCGTAATCATGATTGTTCCCACGATTACCCCCGCCGCAGCACAAGCTACAGCCAAAGAGCTCATCACGTAGGGGACACGTTCCAGCGATTTGATGATGCTGCCAAGTCCGGGCCTGGTTTCTTTTTTAACAAGAGATATCACAAATGTACAAGCAGCCGCTATTAAACCACAGTATACAATAGGATAACCTTTAATTAACAGATAAACCAATAAGAAAATCGGCAGCATAAACTGTCCGTTATCCCTGATCACCGGCGCGAGTTTTGGCAGGTCCTCTTTATTGGAGCCAACGTAATTATGACGCAGGGAATATAAATGAACCTGGGTTAAATTGCAAACAAAATATAAAATGCCCGGGATTGTGGCGGCAAGAGCAATCTGCAAATAAGGGATCCCGGTAAATTCCACCATCATAAATGCCGCCGTACTCATAACCGGAGGCAATACGGCACCGCCAGTTGCCGCCAAGGCTGTTAGGCCCCCGGCAAAAACACTGGTGTAACCAGCTTTTTTCATCATGGGAACCGCAAAACTGCCTACTGTGACGCTATCCGCCGCGGGACTGCCGCTAATCATACCAAAAAACGCACCGGCCACCACAGTAGCCTTGGCGGGACCGCCGGTTTGCCCGCCAACCAGAGCGGAAGCCAGTTTATTAAAAAATTTCCCACCTCCGTAACTCTCAAAAAGCAAGCCGAAAGTAACCAAACTGAAAGCAATGGTTGCCGCCACTTTCATCGGTGAGGACATCACCCCATCACTGGTGTACATCATTTTATCCACCATCATTGCCACATCAACTGCCCTATGGTTAAGGACACCCGGGATTAAGTGGCCAAACATAACATAGATAAGCCCCAAAGCCACCAATCCTGTCATAGCCATGCCCACACATCTTCGGCAAGCCTCAATGATCAGCACCATGAAGGCAATTCCGAACCATAGATCCAGCGCACTTAACGGGTCCGCCTCAGGCCAGCGGGTAATAAACCATTCACCTTTTATATAAATGTGCAGGGTAATGGCGAAACAAACTAACGCAAAAAGCCAATCAACCGGGGGAATTCTATCGATAGTGCCGCTTTTTTTAGTGGCCGTTCTAATAAGGAAGGTCAACCCCATCATGCTGCAAGCAAAAATAGAGGTCTGTAGATAGGGATCTATGTCATATGTTATTAACGCCCAGATTTGAAAGACAAATATTGCTATTGCTATGGGAGAAGTAACCTTGGCTTCCCAGCCTTTTAGCTTTCTGTTGTTTCCTGTTGTAAGCAAGTTCCTAAGCAATTATTTTCATCTCCCTTCAGATAAGGATAAAGAAGAGTATACACTTTCAGCTTCCCAAAAGTGTACACTCACTATCAACAGCCAGTATGTTTATTATTTATTTTGTTCATTATAGAATTTTTCAGCGCCGGGATGAAAAGGTACGTCATATTTTGCGCTCATGATATTCAGGTCAAGACTTTCAAGCGATACGTTCACAGTTCTTAAAAAATCCAGATTATTCGCCACGGAAGACACACAATTATAAATCATCTCTTCCGAAACATTAGCGCTGCTGATCACAATTAGCGGGGCGGCAACGGTGACAATGTCATCCGGTTTAAACTTGTAAGAGTTTTTGGGAATCGTTACGGTTGCCGTGCCAAACTTATTGTTTACCTGCTCCATAACCTCCCGGCTCAGAGGAAGAAGTTTCAAATCCAAGCGGTTGGCAGCTTCCACGAAAAAGTTTTTAGGCGCTTCCGCCAGGTCGCCAAGGATATCCAACTGTCCGACACTCATCATGTCAAGTGCTTCGGGAGATGTGGCATATACGATTTTACCCCCGTTATTTTCAATATCCGCATATGTGATCCCATATGCTTCCAGCACCGCCTTGCTCAGCAATTCCATAAGGCTTCCTTTTTTGTTTACAGAAATATTCAGCGGATATTTATTTTCTTTTACCGCTTTAACGAGATCTTCAAATGAGTTAAAGCCCGTCTTTTCCGAACATACAAATTGAAGAGATTGAGGGAGCAGGGTAAATACAACCCTCATATCCTCAATTTTTTCCTGATAAGGCTCTTTACCGTTTAAAGCCGCATAGACCGTAGGATAATATGACAGGGCCAATTGTACTTTCCCCTGGCTTAGTATTGAACAGTTGGGGCCGTCTTTGCCCGGTTCGGCAGTTATATTATAGTTCGGGTTCCCCTTCCGAATCGCTTCAGCAACGCCTTCTGTAAACACTGTCCACGCTCCACCCGCGGACCCCCCGACAATTGTAATTGTCCCGCTTTCTTGTACTTGCTGCTGATCCGGTTGGCGGGCATCTTTTGATTCCGATCGGCTTCCGCACCCCGTCAGTGAAATTAAAAGCACAATGATTAAAATCAAATATAAGTCTTTTTTCCGCATTAATAACCCCACCTTTATTTTTTTTAACTTGCCGGCCAACAGTTATACAATTTGGTCTCTCCATTCAATAACGGTTTTTCCGTCATCAATTTTAATGGTCATAAATTTATTGTTGTTTAATGGATTTGTAAAAGGATAGTCGGAACGCTTGTGCAATCCCCTGGTTTCTTTCCTTTCCAGAGCCGTCAAAAAAACCGTTTCCCCTATATCCATTAAATCAAATATTTCGGCGCAGCGCATAAGCGTGTGCGCATCATCGGCCTGAATCGAAGCAGATACTTTTTTCCGCAAATCTCCAAGATACTTTAAACCGGCTCTCAGCATAGTTTCCGAACGAATTTCCAAACCGGCATAGTCTTTCATGATTTGCTGCAATGCAATATTGGCTTCTTGCCAACTGGAGCCGTGCCGGCGGTTTAAAATCTCAGCATACAACTCTTGTTTCTCAAGCGCTATTTCCTTTTCCCCGCCATGAACATGGTCCTTGTTTCTTGAATAATCCGCCGCATTTTCACCGGCAATCATGCCAATCGTTGCCGCACCGGATATTCCGCCCCAGAAGTTTCCTAAATCTTCGCCGGTGGCATACAAGCCTTTCAAGCTCGTTTCCGCCTTTTCATTGATTTCAATGCCGCCTCTGCCGCGATAAATGGTTTCGTATTGTCCAAATTCAATCATGTGTTCTTTCAGGTCTATTCCTTCCCGGGCCATGTAATCAAGGGTCGCCGTATTTCCTTCGTTTTCCAGACCCCACTTCATATACTCGAGGTCATTTTCAGACGCCTCGGAACAATCCATATAGATTGGGCCTTCCCCGCTCTTAAATTTATCAGTAAACATGGAGGTCCAGATATCGCAAGTGATGTCGCCCAGTTCCCTGTTTGGTTTTGTCACGAACGGGCCCACCGGCCGGCCGTGCAAATTTTTAAGCACGCCAATCCAGGTTCCCTTCCCCGAACGGGCAAAATACCTTAACCCAGCATGGGCGTCCGGAAGCTCCATATTCACCAGCTTCGCTCCGGCCCGGTAGGCCAGGGAACGCCCGGCTCCCGAACAGCTGGGACATCTGCCGGTATTGAACAGCCACCCGGGGGTGATCGGCGGATACAGCCTGCCCACATGGCCTGTTGCCAATATGATCGCCTTGGCTCTAACAACCTTTATTGCCGGTTCAGGGTTCTGGAGGCTGATGCCCAAGGCGCCGGCAACTGCGCCATTTTGGATGATAATTTCCGTAACAGCAAATTTATTGATAATTTTTACGCCTCGTTTTTTAGTTTCTCTGGTCAGAACAGGCTTTTGGCTGGCGCCCGCGTATTTCAGCCACACCCGGGGCTTGCCGGGGAAGGAATGTCCTGTAAATTCCCATTCATTGTTTACTTGCATGGGTATGCCCCATTCATGCCACTGCTTAACGCATGCAAAAGACCTTTGCATGTGTTCATTGACTATATTTCGATCCTGAAATTTACCTATTAAACCCTCCAGGGCTTCGTTTACAATCGACTGCATATCAGCGCCATGAACTTCCGGGATATAACACAAAAAGTGATCGTTTCCCGTGGCCCCGTTGCCGCTCCTTCGCGTGTCAGCTTTTTCCGCAACAACCACTTTGGCCCCTTGATCAGCGGCACTGACGGCGGCCATCAAACCACCGATTCCGCCACCAACAACAAGTACATCCGCTTCTTCGTATTTTTCAATGGCAAGCATATCCTTGCATCACCCTTTCATTGGTTTTTCAACGTAGAGCATGAGCATCGGCAAAGGTATCCTTAGGGATATCGCTTTTTCCGGACAATCCAGAACACACGCGTTGCAATGCCAGCATTCTTCTCCATATTTTGCAAACGGTATTTCTTTATCGGCAGTGTTAATAAAAACATCTGTCGGGCAGATCTCAACGCAAGTCCCACAGCGGCTGCAAGCTTGTTCATCAATAATTGGCGGCACTATTTATCCCCCCTTTTTGCCTTTGATGGTACTGATTTATGGTACTGATTTATTGAAAATTCGCGGCCGGCATTTAATAATTAAATGTGAATGTGATTTCTTTCTCTAATTGCATTGAACAAAAACCTCCCGCGCAATGGATTAAGAGTCAAAAGAAATCTTCTAAATCCATAATTAGATAATTAGTTAAATAGTCAACATCCAAGGCGACAGTTCTATGGCTATCGCCTTCTGCGGGCAATCCATCCTGCATGCGCCACAGTGCCAACATTCCTTCGGGTATTTTACGTACGGGACTTCGTCTTCAGCCAGGCGGATCGCGTCCGCCATGCAAATATCTTCACAAATACCGCACCGGATACATTTTTCCCGATCAAATACCGGAGGCATCAGACTCGCCCCTTTCCAGGAAAGCCCCATAAGATACGGGGCGGAAACTTAATTTTGCTTGTTCGCCATTTCTTTCAATAATGACTTGCCCGAACCAATTTTGATCGTTTTGTTCCGGGTAGTCAATTCGATAGTGATACGGCCCAAAACGGCTTTCTTGACGGTATATCGCCGCCGCAACCATAAGCTCCGACACCCTGAGCAGGCTGTACGACTCATTCGCCCGCATCAGCTCATGAAGGTCCCGAGCTTTAACCAAGCTGTAATATGCCCTGACCCGCTTTAGTTTTTCGAGGGCGTTTACAAGACCGTTTCCGGTTCGCTCCATGCCGGCGCCGTCCGAATTGATTTTACGGATCATGTCCTCATAGTCGGTATAAGAAATACCGTCCTTCCTGTCTAACGCGGCAAAGGTATTTTCCCGCAGAGCGTGTACCTGATCTTTATCTATATCACCCATACCAACCCGACCGGCAAATCGGGCCGCTGATTTCCCCGCCCTGTAACCGCCCGTGACGGCGCCGTGTACGTTACTATTGGCACTTGACGCGTCACCGCAGGCAAAAAGCCCGTTGACCGTAGAAGCACAGTTTGCGTCAACCAGCACCCCGCCGCCCGCCACCTCGCAAGGTCCGTTTTGGGTTCCTTCCGAAAACATTATCTCTATGGGTTTCCGCTTAAGGTTTTCGCCCCGCTGTTCAATATAATCGGGCAAAGTATTTTTATCGTATCCGAGGGTGATTACCAGCTGCTCCAAAACATCTTCATCCAGGTGCCGGCAATCAATGTAAATGGGACCCCGGCCTGCTTTTAGCTCTTGCAGCGTGTAATAAATGGTATCATAGCGCGGCGCTTTGCTGCCATGAGAATGGCGCTCTTCCATGTAGTATTCCCCCAGCGAATTCAAGAGTCTCCCGCCCATGCCGGTAAGGGCGTTAAAACCGGCGGCGCTGAACCCCTTCGGCATGATGGAAACCCTGATATACTCCATATTGGTAAGGGCGGCGCCCGCCTCATAGGCCATAACCTGCCCATCACCGGTGTCAAAGGGACACCGCCAGGTATCAAAAGGATTAATCCTGGGCGATTCAAAAAGCCGGTTTGTATTACCGGTGCAGATAATGGTGGCCTTCGCCCTGACAATATGAAATTCCCCGGTCCGGATATTGAACCCCACCGCACCGGCAACTCCATTATTGCAGGTAAGCAATCCTGTCGCCATCACCCGGTCCAGGACATGGCAGCCCAATTTTCTCACTTCTTTGGCCAGCCTTGGCTTAAGCCGTGAGCCATCAAAATTTATCCACCATGGGCCCGGCTGCCCTCCCGATTGCATACGCGAGTAGCTCCCGTCCGGCTGCGTCAAGGGGTTCCCGATGCGAGCCATTAGGGCTATCGAGTTCATTAATTCTGCGCAGTATATTTTTTCAACGACTTCAAGCTCCACCGCTCCCCTTGCGGTTTTTGCGGCATATTTTAAAAAGGCTTCTTTTGTATCCCACTCCGCTCCGGTTTCCAGGTAGGCTAAAAAGTGATCCACCCCGCCGCCGATGTCCCCGCTCCGCTCAATTTTTCCTTTGTCCATCACAACAACTGCCGCTCCTTTTTCCGCAGCGCCAATCGCAGCAACTGTTCCGGCCAATCCGCCGCCGACAACCAAAACATCTGTCTCGGTAAACATTTCCACGATCCCCATATAACCCCGCCTTTCCAACACCAAGGGCTGCTTGAATGTGATTTCTTTCACTATGTTATAATTATACTTCATTTGGCCAAGCAGTTGATATTGAGGGTTTCAATCACACTTATAATGCTTTTCAATCACAGTCTGGAAGGTTTATAATACATATATAATGCAATTTATCTCCCTCCCTAACCGTTTTTTATGAGGGTGGTGTTAATGATTATGAATATACATTATTTGCGCTATTTTATTGCGGTTGCCGAACATCTGAATTTCTCCAAAGCCGCCGATCATCTCTATATCGCCCAGCCCGGCCTGAGTCAGGGAATAGCCAATTTAGAAAGGCAGTTGGGAGTGAAGCTTTTTGATCGGGACAGGCGTTCCGTCAAATTAACGGCTGCGGGCAAAGCTTTTCTAAAGGAAGCGGTTGAAATTACAGCCAAACTTGACGAAGCGGTTGAAAAGGCACGCTGGGTTGATGCCAATTGGCTGGGAGATTTAAATCTTGGTTTTTTACCTTCACTTGGGAAAATACTGCTGCCCCAATGGATATCTGAATTCCGCCAAAAATATCCGGCCGTGAACTTAAAATTAAAGCAATATACTATGGCAACACTTCACATCGCCCTGGAACATGGGGATCTCGACATTGGGTACACCAGGTCATTTGCTCTGCAAGGCACCTCCGGGTTTACATGCCAAAAGATATCAACCGACAGTATTTCGGCAGTGATGCGCAGCGATCACCCATTAGCCGGCCAAGATTACATCGAACTTTCCGAATTGGCCCACGAACATTTTATAATGCTTGCCCAACAAGAAGCACCCCAGTGGCACAATCTTGTCGTACAAATTTTCGCCCGGCGGGGATTTACCCCCACCATTATTGCCACACCCGACCGGGTCGATGGAATATACCCGTTTGTGGCGTCAGGTTTAGGGGTTGGAATGGTTCCATCCAGCAATCGCACCTGCGATATTCCCGAAATCCGGTTTATTCATATTCGGGGCGATGATGCGTTTTTTGACACCATACTCACCTGGAAAACTTCAAATACCAATCCGGCTATTCACCTGTTCGCAAATACCGCCGGTTAATTACGCCTGGACCCCGCCAATTTAAAATCAGTGTATCGATCAAATAAAAACCCAACCACCACACCGTAGAAAATAAATGTAAAAAAGGCAACATAGTTGGTGATTATCGAGTGCTGTAAAAATTTTAATCCCAATGCAGGATAGATCACCATAAAAACTACAAATCCGATTATTGAACTGGTGGATATGGATTTAATATACAGATAATCCCTGCCTGTAATCTTTAATACCAAGGCAATTAATATCCCGCTTACACCGGCCATGCCCAGTGAAGCAATTAAACCAAATAATTGTGCATACCAGGTGAATAATTGCGGCGGATTAAAGAATACTTCCGCCATGTCTTTCCAATATGTTCTGGTTTTAAGCCCGGCCAAAAGAAGCAGGTAAAGCAAAAGATTGTGAACGATGCCTCCCATAACTCCGAACACAAATCCGGCTGCATAGAAATCTTTTATTTTGATTTTTTTCATCATGTTTACTCCAGTTGGTTTTATTCTTTAAATTGACATTTTGGGAGTAAAAATATTCAGATTTAACCTTAAAACAAAAACGCCATGCTGCGGATGATGACTGAATTGCAGTCTTTGACGCTTTTAGGGTGCCGGCAATATAATGCCGGCAATATAATTAGGGCTTGCTGAACATAACAAAAACCCAATAAAATCAAGGAATTAGGAGCACATTTGTCCAAATAAGATGCATGGAAAACGCGGTAAATAATGCAAAAACCGTGCACCTGGAGGACAAATATGTTTCGGAAAATAGAAAACCAATACTACCTCGAAGAATTCATTCTGCCCTTTGCCGGCAAATTAAGAGCCGATAACCGCTGGGTACAACTGGCTAAGCTCATACCCTGGGAAAGAATCGAAGAACGCTATGCCAGCCGTTTTACCAGCCACCGCGGCCAGGAGGCCAAACCTGTCCGAATGGCCCTTGGTGCGCTAATCATTAAAGAAAGATGCGGCTTCACTGACCGTGAAACAGTGGCACAGATCATTGAAAATCCGTACCTTCAATATTTCATTGGACTCAGGGAATACCAAAACCAAGCACCGTTTGACCTTCCCTGATGGTTCATTTTCGTAAACGCTTCGGTAAAAAAGCGCTAAGAGAAATAAACGAAGAAATCTGCCGGGCCGCCAGGGAAGCTGACAAGAAGAAAAATAATGACGATGATAATAGACCCGAGCCGCCCACAAGTGGCAATAAGGAAGCAACTGAGGAAACAAATAACCCGGACCAGGAGTCTTCCTTTGAAGTATACCCGGCCAACCAGGGCAAACTGATCCTGGACGCCACCTGTGCCCCGGCGGACATACACTATCCCACGGACCGTGCGCCACGAGGCGCAGTATGTTGATGTTCTTTTATGAACTATCAGTTACCTCAAACTGATAAGACTACGGCAGCATGCGTCAGGTGAGAGCGCACCTGAGGTGTGAAGCCTGCCGGACAATGTAACTGTGAGGGAAAACTATCTTGCCAAGATGCAGTGCTAGTTTCAATGAACCGCTATGGTCAGCGAAAGCAAAGTCATGGTTGAAGTGCGGTAAGGGTAGACACTCGAAAAGATAGTTGCTACGGGTGGTTGGAGTGAGCGAACTGTTTGGTCTGTATCGGTTCGACGCAGAATAAATCTGTGGTTATAACATATAGAGGTTAAATGTTATAAATCCTCCCCGTATAAAGTGACGACCTAAGGCGGCAAGACAACATACTGTGAACGTGGGAACTGTGTTACTCGTTCCCTATGGGAATGGACAGCTGCCGTTGAAGTGGGTAACACAGGACGGAGCCTCCGTAGTAGTCCGAAGGCAGGAAAGCTGTCTACATGGCGAAGGGAGGCAGCCAGATAAAGCCTTCTTGCTAGTAGGGCCACTTCGTAACAAAAGGAAGTGGTGTCGCATGGATACAGGCACCGCGCCGAATATTCCCCAAACAATTGAGGAATATAACCGGATGTGGGTAACACGAATGCAGGAACGGCTTGCGTTCAGACAGGCCCAGGGTAAAACTTTCAATCGGCTGTACCGAACCCTGACCTGGGCAAAGCTAGTTGACGTAGCCATAAACAAAGTTCTCAAAAATAAAGGTTCAAGAACACCAGGAATAGACGGAGAAACCCGAAAGGACTATCAAGAATGGGAGCAACAACAAAAGCTAAGAAATCAAATAATCTCAGAACTGCGACATCATCAATACAGTCCCAACCCGGTAAGAAGAGTATACATTCCAAAGCCGAACAAGCCGGATGAGAAGAGACCGCTGGGCATCCCTACAATAAAAGACAGAGTCGTCCAGGAAATGCTCAAGCTCATACTGGAACCCATTTACGAAGGCAAGTTTCACCCACACTCATATGGCTTTCGTCCATTTCGTAGTACGCACCATGCGGTAGAGAGGATAAAATTCATTACCAGATGGAACTATGAATGGGTAGTCGAGGGTGATATAAAATCCTTTTTCGATGAAGTAAACCATGACACTCTTCTAAGCATAATAAATCGCACTATAAAAGACCCTGACATTCTGGAACTAATTCAGATACTACTGAAAGCTGGAGTGTTAACAGAACAAGGATGGGAAATATCAGATATGGGCACGCCACAGGGAGGCATTGTATCCCCCCTTCTTGGAAATATTTACCTCAATGAGCTGGACTGGTTTGTTTCTAAAATGTATGAGGATTTACCTCAACGCCGTAGAAACAAGGCCAAATATAAGGTTTTTATTGTAAGATATGCAGATGACTGGACGGTGCTAGTTAAGGGGACGAAGCAGCAGGCTATGGAGATAAAGCAAATAACATCGGAATTTCTTAAAGCAAATCTCCATCTCAGGCTCTCGGAAGATAAAACGCTAATCACTCACATAGATAACGGCATTGATTTCCTTGGGTTCAATATCCGGCGTTATTACCGGCAAAATAAAGCGAGCACATTGATAAAACCCAGCAAAAAGGCACTGCAAAAGTTCTGGCAAACAACCAAGAAAATACGCTGCATGCTTTTCTATATGCCAGATGAATTGTGGATTGCAACAATGAATAGCTATCTGAGGGGCTTTGGTGAATACTATCGCAGAGTTAGCTCTAAGACAACATTTAATCGCCTGGACTATTACCTGTGGTGGAATATATTTTACACTACTTTGAAGCGCTATTGCACCAGGGGACGTACTCTCCGCAGAAAACATCACCGGAAACATTATATCGCCTATAAATATGACGCAAATAAGCGCAACCGCAGGTTTGGTAAAGATAATTTTGGGGTCTGGATAGACAAAGAAAAAAAGAGGGCAAGGATTGTTGATAGCCTGATTCATTACCCCATTGAGTACGGACCTAAACACTCCCAATTAAATCCATACATTAAGGAAGAAAGAGAAAAGCTGGAAGAAAACAAACGGCTCAAGAAACTCATATCAGATATACGTTTTCAGCAGCTTCACATTCATCCGGAATATGGACAAGATTGGCAGCAAATTAGATTAGATGTTGTCAAAAGAGATAGGGGCAGATGTCGCATTTGTGGCAAACATACAACTTGGAAAAACTTTATAATAACGATGTCTTCCAAAACACCTGATAGTCTGGTAACACTGTGTCGAAACTGTTATAACAAGACATACAAAAGATAATTGGCCAAAACTAGCAAGAAACGTTAAATCCGGTGGAAAGCCGGATGCGCTGAAAAGCGCACGTCCGGTTTGGAGAAGGGTGTGGGCGTCAAACTGCCAGGCGTAAGTCAGGTGGGTCGGTTCGCACCTATTCTACTATCCCTGCTAAACGAAGCCAGGGAGAAACTGGATAACATAATCGACATCATACACAAGACTTTAGGCAAACCGGGCAGAAGACCGCGCACCTACCGTCAAATCGCCCGTAAGAACTACCTTGGCATCGTACGGAACAAAAAGCCCGGTAAGAAGACGATCCGCAAAGCCATCGGCAAACAACTGCGCTATGTCAAACGCAACCTCGGCGCCGTAGACCGCCTGCTGGCCAAAGCCGGCGATGAACACGGCCTGAGCCGGAAACACCAGGAAACATTAGACACAATCCGGAAACTATATGAACAGCATCACCACATGTATACCAATCGCACCCACAAGATAAGCGACCGTATTGTCAGCATTAGCCAGCCGCATGTGCGTCCCATCGTCCGGGGTAAAGCCGCCGCCGATGTGGAATTCGGCGCCAAAGTGGCTATCAGCATCGTAGACGGTTACGCCCAGGTGGAAAAACTGAGCTGGGACGCCTTCAATGAGGGCAACACCCTAATCGCATCGGTGGAAAGCTACCACCAAAAGAACGGATTTTATCCTGAAGCCGTCCAGGCCGACAAGATCTACCGCAATAAAGAGAACCTGCGTTACTGCGCCCAGCGCGGCATCAGGCTCAGCGGGCCGAAACTTGGGAGACCGCCGGCCGACAAGACGCTGCAAAAAGAACTAAGACAACTGGAACGGCAGGACGCCGGCGAACGTAATGCCGTGGAGGGCAAGTTTGGAGAAGGAAAACGCCGCTATGGCCTGGCCCGGATTATGACGCGTCTGAAAGAGACTGCCGAAAGCGTGATTTGTCTTCAGTTCCTGGTAATGAACCTGGAGCACAGGCTCCGTGTTCTTTTGTTCCATTTTCTGCGCTACCTTTTGGGGCAAAATCGGGCCTTGTTGAGACCGGTATTTTAGTGATTTAGTTGAAATAGTGGAGCCGTTCAGCAAGCCCTAATTAAGATGTTAAAATTATTACAAAGGGTTGATTGGCATTGCCGCTCAAAAAACGAAAAGCTCACCAAAGCCAATGCCACTGTTATGATACCTCCAATTTGCAAGGGGATAATCTCTGTTGAACTACATGGAAATTGTCACCGACGCCATACAATATATTGAGGCTGATTTGCAGCGAAAGCTGTCCCTGGAGGAATTGGCCGCCCGGTATTATATATCCTCCATGCACTTCTACCGCATTTTCCGGGCGGCCACCAACCAAACTGTTAAATCCTATATCCTGGGCCGCAGGCTTTCCGAGGCCGCCCTCGCCCTGAGAAAGACAAACCGCAACGTAACGGACATCGCCTTCCGGTACGGCTTCAATTCCCTTGAACAATTTACCCGGGATTTTCAAAAAATGTTCCGCATTACCCCGAGCCGCTTCAGAAAAGACAGTATTTCCCTTTCATTAATGGAAAAGATGGATGTTGTGGAACGGGACTTCAAAAATGAAAACAAGGACGTTACCGTTAAATATTCCTGCCGGGAGATTCCTGAAATAAAGCTGCTGGGTAAGGAAGTCCGTTTCAATCCGTGGAATGCCTGTGAACTGGAAGAAATGATGCGTCAAATGCTCATAGATTTTAAGGAGAAGTACCTTGTCCGGGGCACTGCCAGGCAATTGTACAATATCGTACGCGGAAACCGCAGGGATTTATCTCGTGTTTATTGCTTCTTCGGCATAGCGGAGGAGGAACATGAAGGAGACCGGCGCGGCTTAACCAGAGGGACGATGCCCGCCTCCAGGTACGCCATATTCCAATACCCGGAACTGATGGGTTTTATTTTTCCTACGGTATTGAAAGATCAGGATCAATGGCTTGCCGTTACAAAGCTGAAAAAAAACCGTCAGGCCGGTATTGATATAATTGAATTATTTCCCCC
This sequence comes from Bacillota bacterium, assembly GCA_023439185.1. Lineage (GTDB taxonomy): Bacteria > Bacillota > Desulfotomaculia > Desulfotomaculales > Desulfallaceae > BRH-c8a. Next base: position 104,413 of record JAEXOR010000048.1, read on the forward strand.
CCATTTTCAGCAGTCCGGGAATTTTTATCTGCACGTACCCGTGCTTTGAATAATTACTGTAAAAAACCTCAGGACCTCCCCTCTCCTCTCGGCTATTATTTTAGATAAAAACCCGAGGGGAGAGGATTATTGTTGAAAGAGAGCCGGAAGAACAGTATAGGGCAATTGGGGGAAGAAAGGATACCCGTTCTATTATTTCAGTTTTGTCTGCCGGTGGTTATTGCTCTGCTTGTCAATGCACTGTATAACTTCATAGACCGAATATTCATCGGCAACAGCTCCGGCCCCCTTAGTATCGCCGGAATAACGCTGGCATTGCCGGTAATGCTGGCCATGGGGGCCTGTGCAACACTGGTGGGCACGGGAGCAGCCGCCCTGATTTCCATCAAGCTTGGTGAGAAAAAAGTTGCTGAAGCCGAAGGGATCCTGGGCAATGCAATGGCGCTGTTAATTATGGTTTCTGTGTTCATTACCATTACAGGCCTGTTTTTTCTAGACCCGGTTCTAAAAGCTTTCGGAGCCAGCAGCGAAGTTCTTCCCTATGCCCGGGACTATCTGGGCATAATCATGTTGGGGACCGTATTTCAGATAACCGGTTTAGGTATGAACTACTGCATCCGGGCTGAGGGAAATCCGAAAAAATCAATGGCAACAATGCTAATCGGGGCCATTTTAAACACCATACTATGTCCGATATTTATTTTTGGTTTTAAATTAGGCATAAAAGGGGCGGCCCTGGCAACGATTATCTCCCAGGCAGCGTCGGCTGCCTGGGTTATGCATCATTTCCTGGGCGGAAAAGGTTTTCTCAGGCTCCGCACCAAAAATCTAAAGCTCCTTTCTGCTTTAACAGGGTCAATCCTTGCCATTGGGGCAGCTTCCTTTACCATGCAAATGGCTTTAAGTATGTCTAATGTAATAATGAACAGAGCACTTACCCACTACGGAGGCGACATAGCCGTATCGGCTATGGGAGCCATTTTCAGTATTATTTTCCTGATGGTTTTACCCATACTGGGCATCAGCCAGGGCATCCAGCCCATCATAGGATTTAACTATGGGGCCCAAAGGTTTGACCGGGTAAAGGACGCATTAAAATCCGGCGCTATTGTTGCCACCGCCATTGCCACATTGGGATTTGCCACCATCAGACTGTTTCCCGAACAGCTCATGTCGCTATTTAACAGTCAGGACCCTGAATTTATTGCTTTTGGCACCTACGCCACGGGAATCTCCATGATTTTTGTCCCCGTTATCGGTCTTCAAATGATTGTCGCCGGTTACTTCCAAGCCATCGGCAAACCCAAACAAGCCATGATCTTGACCTTATCACGGCAGGTACTTTTTTTAATACCGGCTTTATTTATCCTTCCCCAATACTTTAAGTTAACCGGCATTCTGGCTGCCATTCCCTTATCGGACTTTTTATCATTTGTCATATCCGGAATATGGCTGCTTGCGGAACTTAAAAACCTCAATACCAAGCATGAGGCGCAAAAAACCCTGCCCATTTAACCGATGAATAGCTCAAGGACATAAAATTCACCTCTAAAAAAGGAACTTAATCAAATGCTCGGCAGTCTAGATTTTGATGAGAGATATGTTTTACTGCTTTTTTACTGGTAAAAACTTTTTTATTTCAAAATGATACAGGAATGATGGTCATGAAATACATCAGACAAAGAATTAAATTGATATTAATTTCGACATTGGTATTTTCACTTTTATGCATCCCGGCGCTGGCGCCGGGCGACACGCCCGACGTTGCCGCAACGCCCCTTCAATATACACTTTCCATCACTGGTAAAGGTACAATCGATTCCGTTCTAATCTACTCTCTCTCCGACCCGGCGTTTGCTCTTCCGCTACCTCAGATCCCCTATTACCAGAGGGGCAGCATTCAATATATGCCTGAATATTTCTTTGAGCAGTTTAAAGAGGGGCATCAGCCGTGGCTGGCCGGTGCCGTTGATGTGGTGACTGCTAATTGCTCCCATTTAATCGGACCGGATTCAGTGGTGCAGCAGGTATTGCGCAACGAAAATATCGAGTCCCACACGGCAAAGGAACTGAAAACTAAGGACGGGGTGCATATCAAGGTCGTTGATGAAATGAGCAAAAACTCCGAGGTGGAAATGACCGTGCCCGGCTCAGGCAAATATGATATTACTCTGGAGTCACCGGCAGGCACAGGGATTCTTTTTATCAGGAAGATCATATTCCACCCCGATATTATGAGTAATGCACAATTAAACGCCAATCCGATCCTTTTTTATTCCATTAAGAGGCAGGCGCTACCGGTCTGAAAATGATTTCATAAGTCTGGCCGGGATCGTCACTGTTTGCCGATAATGTGTTTTTGATCTGGTATGCTGCTTTTTCATTTAAAATAATTTCCAGGCGTACGGACGGGTACGGAAGATTAAACAAGTCTTCCAGACCACCCCCGTAGGGGAATTCTGCCTGCAATAAATCCAAATTATCTACGGCTGTGTCTTCCCCCAGAGCGACACAGGTAACTTTATTGATAAGTGAGTTATCCACCACTTGCTCGAATGATTCACCGGTCACATTGTAAATTCGCACTACCAGCTTATCATCCTGGTAATCGACCACTGATAACGGCCTTCTTAATCCGCCGGCCAGCACCTGACCCTCTTTTACTTTAAACACAAGCTTAACCTTCTCCTCGCCAGGTTCTACTTTGGTCAATGCCTGTTCCCAGGCAATGGTGCCGAATACCACGCCCCGCTGCAAAAAACAGGGGCTCCCTGGCAAGCTTTCCTGCGTCCAGGCTGAAGCTTAAGCAATACGGGAACACAAAATCCCCGCAATCACCACCGCCCTTGGCAATAAATTGAATAGTTTCGTCTGTAATGGTATTCATCCGGGCGTTTTCAATAAAGGGAACGATCCAATCCATGTCGCCGGTTCGGCTGTCCAAAAGGTAGTAATTATAGTCCTGGTGCCAGACCTGTTCCAATAAAACTAAATTTTCATTTACACGCCATGCTTTTTGAATATCGCCCCGGTTTTCTAACTGGCCCTCGGGGATATCAATGCTTTCCACCTGGACAACCCGGCTCTCGGTTTGCTGTTCGTTTTTCGGGGCGGTTTTATCGTTAGCGCAACCCAACCCGGCAAAGGACACTGCGATAAGTACCAAAATCAAAGATATGGTATGAAGTAATTTTTTCAACATGGTTTTCTAACCCTCCACTCTTAAATCTGCTACATCACCGTTAGGCCGTTTTTATAATTACTTCACGTCATGCATTACGTAATCACCACCCGACATGTTGGTTCTGATTACCATAAGATGGACGTTTGCGGCAAACTTTTTGTTTCCTTTATAAACCTTCTTTGTTTTGAAATCAAATATGGTAATATATTTCAGAGAAGATTGATACCCTGTTTGAACGGATTTATGATGAGAGACGGTGACCCATTGCCGCTTATAAATCAAACGACTTAATTTTGAAAATTTTCCTTGCTAAAATGCAAAAACTAGCATAAAATAAACTTAACCAATTAGTTAAGTTAAAGATTTAGATAAGTTTGGTGGTGGCCGTAAAGGGTGCTAATTGAATACGAAAGCGAATCGGTCCGGAAAATCTTTAATGATTATGAGTTAATGAAAAAAAAGATCGGGAATGATAGAACTAGAGCAATAAAGAAAAGAATTGATCAACTGAAGGCTTCCGTAAACTTTGGCATCTACCTGACAACAGGACTTGGCAAACCCCATCCTCTATATAAAAACCTAAAAGGTTATTATGGGGTTTCGATTACAGGTAATGTCCGACTTATTATCAAACCCAATGAGGAAAGCACAGAACCTGAAGTTTTAAAGCAATGCGATATGGTGATTATAAAGGGGGTGATGGATTATCATGGCAACAAAAATAAATGGCTTATCCCGTGAGTTTATTATTCATCCAGGCGAGACACTGAAGGAAATACTGGAAGACCGGGAAATGACGCAGCGCGAATTGGCTATAAGAACCGATGTGACTGAAACACACGTTAGCAACATAGTGAATTGTTTAAAACCGATTTCGGTGTCCTTTGCCAAAAAGCTGGAATACGCTTTGGATGTTGATGCGAGCTTTTGGATTAATCTGCAAGCAAACTATGAAAGGGAAATGGCTGATTTTGAAGAGATTAACCTGATTTCATCCCAAGAGTTGGGGATTCTACAAAGATTAAAAAGCATAACTGAATACGTTCAGGAAATAGGATTGTTAAATCCAGATGTTCAAGGATCGATGCTTATTATTAACTGGAGAAAACTACTGAACATTAGCAGTTTGATACGTATTCCAAAAATATCTCAAGCTGGAGCCTATCGTTTAGCTGTGGCAGATAGTGTTGATCCATATGTTCTGTTTACTTGGCTTAGAATCGCCGATCTAATGACCAAGAATCAGCAAGTGAATCAAGAACTTGATATGGATAAGCTGAAGAGTAATCTGCATATCATTCGAGCTCTTGCATTTGAAGATGTTGATTCTTTCGGTTTAAAGCTAAAAGAAATTTTTGCTAAATGCGGGATTAAGTTCGCTGTTGTCAAACATTTTACCGGAGCACCAGTTCAAGGTGTTATTAAAAGAAACCATGATGAAACCCTTAGCTTAATAATGACTGTAAGGCGTAAGTTTGCTGATATCTTTTGGTTTACCCTTTTTCACGAAATAGGACATATTTTAAACGGTGATATTAATGATCGACTAATCGACTATGAGTTTACAAAAAATGAAGTAGAAGATCGAGCTGATGAGTTTGCCGCGAATACATTAATTGATCCAGAACAATATCGTATCTTTGTTAAAACCGGCAATTTTTCTTTATCACGTATCCGGCATTTTTGTTCTGAGCAAAATATTCCCACATTCATGCTTATTGGCAGGTTGCAACGTGACGGTCGTCTGAAGTACCATCAGTATTCAGATGAAAAAATCAGGTATGAGTTAGACAACATTGAAAAATTAATGTAGTAAAATGCGAAATCAAAACAAAAGTGAAAAATAAGACCTCGAAAATACGGGGTCTTTTTCATGCCTATTTTTAGGATGCGATTATCAATACAAAAGTGATCCGGTGTTTTTGCTGTATTCGGGCGGCCGGTCTGGTAGACACGAGCTGTAAATAGCTGGTACAATAAATTTAACCGGGTACACTAAAAGGACGATACGACAAGAAAGAGAATCATACCCCCCGGGTCATGGAAAAAATCCCTTGTCTCACGACTCAAAGAAAGGATGATTATTATACCGAACACCAGCTCTTTTCAACTGCCGCAGGAGTTTTTAATTGTCGGCGCGGCCGTTCAAACGGGATTGTTTGAAGCAATAAAGAATAATCCCCGCACCCTGGAAGAATTGGCCGCGCAAACAAAAAGCGACCACAGGGCTTTATGGACTGTGGTCGAAGCATTAATAGCCCTGAATTATCTGCGATACGAAGGTAAGAAAGTAAATCTAACCGCAGAGGCGGACAACATTCTTTTTAATCCCGACCACCAGCAGTATGTCGGTTTTTCCTTCATGCATACCTACAACATAACAAAGGTTTGGATGCAGCTGCCGGAAGTAATGCAAAGCGGAAAACCGGTTAAAAAAACGGATGGGCGGCAACACTCAAAGCATTTTATCAAAGCTATGAGCCACCACGCCCGAAAGTCCGCATTGCCCATTGTTGATTATTGCCTCCAAGGACTGCCCCCGAACCCGAAAGTCCTTGATGTCGGCGGCGGTCCGTTAACCTACTCCAGGGCATTTGCCGGCAAGGGAGCCGGGATTACAGTACTGGACCTGCCGGAAGTAATAGAGATGATGCAGCCGGAGTTGGACCCTGAACTGCCGATAAAAATGATCAAAGGTGATTTTACCGAAGGGCTGCCGCCGGGACCTTACGACCTGGTCTATCTTGGTAACGTATGCCATATTTACGGTGAGCGGGAGAACCGGAAATTATTTCGGGATACGGCCCAGGTATTAAAGCCGGGGGGACAAATTGTCATTGTTGATATGATCCGGGGCACAGGAGTTATGCCCGCGCTATTTGCGGTAAATATGCTGGTTAATACACCCTCCGGAGGTACATGGACCTTTGAACAATACCAAGCCTGGCTGGCTGACGCCGGTTTTTCCGCAGCGCCCTGGGCCGAGGTCGGCGGCAGGCAGATAATTAAGGGCACATATACCAAATAGCAAACGGAAAGGGGTTATAATACCTGAAATGAATAATCAGCGGTCGCTTTTGTCAATTAACCTTCAGCTGGAAAAAGGTTGGATGCCCTGTATTTTAGTGCATCCAACCTATGGTTATGGAGTTTACGCGGTTGGTTAGTGCCGGCGGTAACCTTCTATGACGCAACTGTGGTGTCCGGAGATAAATTGCGACGCTGCAAAAGCTGCCATAAAAGAATGCCGCACATCACTGCAAATCCGATTAGATCCATGATTAAATCGGGATGAATCATTAAGCCGCCGCAAATTAGCATGGTTATGCGCTGGGGCCAATTCATTCTGGAAATCCCCTGGCCGCTGAGCGCCATAACCACGCATAATGCACCAATGTATGTGATCAGGGCGGTATAGGCAATCTCCCCCGCCGAACCGTTAAGCAGCAGCGGAGGATTAAATATAAAGGCAAAGGGAACTAAAAATGCCCCTATGCCCATTTTCAACGCTTCCCAGCCCGTCTTCCACACGTGGCCTTCACTAATGGCGCAGGCTACATATACGGCAATGCAAACAGGCGGGGTTATAAAACTAACCAGGTTCCAATAGATCACAAACAGGTGCGCCGACAATGCCGGCACACCCAGCTCCAGCAAAGCCGGCGCCACTAAAATTGTCAGGGTCAGGTATGCGGTGATGGCTTCCACGCCCATACCCAGGATAATACTGGCAATAGCCACCATGATTAATACCGCCGTGAGGTTCCCCCCGCCCAGTTCCAGAATAAAGCTGGAAAACTTCAGACCAAGACCGCTTAATTCCAGTGCGCCAATCATCATGCCGATGGAGGCGGTAATAGCGCCTACTATGATCCAGTTCTTAACACCGCCTACTATACTGTTCCAAATCATCTGGGGTGTCATCCAATGTTCTTTATTGCGCGACAAAAAACTGCAGCCAATTAGCACCGGCATGGCATACAAAGCCGACAAGGCGGGATCAAGCATCTTAATTAACAGAAAATAAACCAATACACAAAGCGGAGGCAGGTAAAACCAGCCTTCTTTCACCACCTTGATAAACGAAGGCAGCTCCGCCCTGGGAATTGGTTTTAAACCTATTTTTACGGCTTGGACATGTACGCTGGAAATAACAATGATGTAGTAGAGCAATGCCGGGAGCAGCGCGGCCAGGGCAATGTGGGCATATGGTATGGCCAGCCACTCGGCCGCCACAAATGCCACGGCGCCCATGATGGGAGGAAGTATATTACCGCCGGTGGAGGCCACGGATTCCACAGCACCGGAAAATTCACGGGAGTAACCCGACCTGATCATCAATGGTATGGTAATTGCCCCGGTGGTAGCGACGTTCGCAGCCGGAGAACCGCTGATGGAACCAAAGAAGGCGCTGGACACAACGGCGGCTTTGGCAGGTCCTCCCCGCATCCACCCGGTAATGGATATGGCCAGGTTTAAAAACCATTCCCCGGCTCCCGCCTTTTGAAGCATCTGCCCGAATATTAAAAAGACTATTAGAATTGAGCAGGCAACACCAAACGGGGTGCCGAAAATACCCCAACCACTGATATAAATACTGTAAAAAACCTGATCCAAAGGAAAATCGGGGCCATGTAAAATACCCGGCAGGTAAGGTTGGAATATGGTAATAGCCAGGAAAAACAATATGATTGAAGGCAAAACCCACCCAACAACCCGGCGTATGGCTTCCAACAGGGCGATCATTAAAATAATTCCCAGTATGACCCCTGTGTTGTCCATGTATCCGCTCATGACATAGTAAAAAGCTTGGTCATAGAAAAATACAATAAATCCTGCCCCGATTATTCCACCGGCGCAAAACAAAATGTCATACCAGGCTACCCGTCCTTCTTCTCCCTTGCTTCTGTTAACGTGATAATAGAGATACACCAGAATCATCAAAAATAAAAGGCTGGCTGCTCGATCGCGAAAGGGAATGGTATATATGCCCAAAAAAGTCAGCATACCGCTAAGCACTATAATATGATAAATCCCCGCCAACCCGGCAACAAAATTAATCACTTTTTTAATTTCCATCTTGCCCACCATAAATCACTCCTTTGCCTTCAGGATCACTGCGGGACGACCGGAATGTCAAAATAATGTGCCGCAATCCCCGGGCAAACCCGCCGGGCGCCCGGAATGAGCTTTAGCATGGCCTTTTCTCCCGGCGGGTAAAACGTGCTATATTTTTGCTAACAAATCTTGCTGAATTTGCTCCATATCAGCATCCCAAACCCCGATTTCCTTGAAATATTTAATTGCTCCGGGGTGAAATGGTATGCCGGGATCCTTAAGAGCATTTTCCACAGTCCACTCCTTGGCGACATTGTGGACCAATTTGAGAGTGTCGTAATTGTCGTAAATGGCTTTGGTGATTTGATATACCGCCTCCTCCGTTACGTCTTCCCTGGTTATAAATACAACGCTCTCGCTGATGGTTGTGACAGGAGCATCCTGCCCCTTATATGTTCCCGCCGGTATGGTTTCCCATTTGAAAGCCGGTCCCATTTCATCCAGAATAGCTGCTTGCTTGTCGGGATCATCAATGGATATTAATATTACGTCCAGCGCTTGAGCCAGATTCATGATTGACGCAGCCGGTACGCCGCCGGGAATAATGGCGGCCTTTACGCTGCCCTGTTGAATGGCCTGCGTGCATTGGGCAACATCTGCCGTTTCAACAAACTTAACCTCACCGGGGTTAATGCCATAGGCATTTAAAGCGGCATTGCCAAATCGTTCAATGGTTACTTCACTGGGTCTTTTACCTGCAAAAGGATTTCCTTTCAAATCCGTCACTTCTTTAATGCCGGAATCGGCCCGGGCCACTATTGTCCTTAGTGTCGTTTGGCCCTGTCCGATTAAGCGTATCGGGGCTTTTCCTTCACTTGCGAACTGCAGGTTCCCCACCAAAGCCTGGATAGCGGGGTCGTTGTTGGTAACGGAAAACTCAGCCCGCTGATCCCTCAGCTGCCTTACCGCGGCGTCGGCTCCTCCTGTGGAAACCACAGACGCGCTTATTGCCGTGTTTTTGGAGATAATATCACCTATTCCAACAGCCAGAGTATGCAGCGGGCTGCCCACTCCGGTGGCTGATATTTTGATGGCGTCAAGCTGTACCTGGGGGGTGGATTCGCTTCCCGCATTATTTGCCGGCGGGCTTTCTTTCTCGCCTCCGCCACAGGCGGCACAAAGCATTATCAACAATACACCCAAAAACAATCCCAACCTTTTCAAGCTTGTCCTTTGATTACGCATATTTACAATCACTCCTTTCCTATTCGTTTAAGGACGAACACATAAAATCGTTACTTTTGGTTTTTTTAACCTTATTTAATTTGCTCCCGCCATTCAATTATCGGTTGCCCCTCAACAAGTTTGATCGTAATGAATTTGTCGGTCAACGGGTTGGTGAAGGTATAGTCCGACCGTTTATGCATGCCCCTGGTTTCTTTTCTTTCCAGCGCGGCAAGGAAAATAGTCTCTCCAATGTCAATTAATTCGGTTACTTCCAGGCACCTCATCAAGGAGTGGGAGTCATCGGCTTTGATGGTGCCGCATACTTTTTCCCTTATGTCTCCCAGGTACTTGAGCCCGGATTTGAGCAGGGTTTCCGAACGCACCTCCAAACCGGCGTAGTCGTTCATAATTTGGTTGACGGCCAGATTGGCTTCTTTCCACCCGGGACCCGCTTCCCGATCCAGTATTTCAGAATAAAAACCTCTTCTGTCCGCCACCAGTTCACTTTCCTCCGCTTTGACAAAGGAATCCATCCCCTTGGCCCTTTTAGCGGCGCTTTCTCCGGCTATCCAGCCGAAAGTGGCGGCACCGGAGATGGCGCCGTTAAAATTGCCCACTTCGTCTCCGCCGGCAAAAAGACCCCTAATGTTGGTTTCAGCGTTTTCGTCTATTTCCACTCCGCCCCGTCCGCGCAAGTTTATTTCATATTGGGTGAATTCCACCATATGCTTCTTCAAGTCAATGCCTTCCCGGGCCATGTAATTGAGCATCGCCGTGTTGCCTTCGTTGGTCAGGCCCCAGATCATGTATTCCAGATCCCGGTCCTCCGTTTCGGTACAGTCCATATACACCGGTCCCCGGCCGGTTTTGTTCATTTCGGTGAATACAGAGGTCCAAACGTCGGCAGTGATGTCCCCCAATTCTTTGTCGGGTTTGGTCACAAAGGGGCCTACGGGCTTTCCATGCAGATCTTTCAGTACGCCGATCCAGGTGGCCTTCCCGGCCCGGGCAAAATATTTGGGGCCCGAGTGGGTATAGGGCAGTTCCATATTGACCAGCCTGGCTCCAGCCCGGTACGCGGCCGCACGTCCGGCTCCGGTACTGGCCGGACACCGGGCGGTGTTAAAGATCCAGCCGGGGGTGATGGCAGGATAAAGCCTGTTGGCGTGCCCGGTAAGCAATATTACGCTTTTCGCCCTGAATACCACCATCCGGGGTTCCTTCTTTTCAATGCTGATGCCTATGGCGCCAATGACCTCACCGTCCCGGGTAATAATATCTGTTATGGGCAGCTTGTTCATGATGGTGACGCCGCGTTTTTCGGCTTCCCGGGTCAGGATTGGTTTTTGCTCGGCTCCGGCATACTTCAGGTGCAGGCGGGGCCGGCCCGGAAAGGCATGCCCGGTAAATTCCCACTTGCCATCCACTTTCATGGGGATACCCCAGCTGTCCCAGTCCTTAACCCGGTCGAAAGAATGCCTGAAATGCTTAACCACCAGGTTCCGATCCTGAGACCGGCCATACATGCTGTCGAAGTGTTCTTTGATCACTGTTTCAATGTCCCCGTGCACTTCCGGTATATAGCACATGAAATGGTCGTTTCCGGTGGATCCGCTGCCGCTGCGCCTGGTATTGGCCTTTTCCGCGATAATAACCCTGGCGCCCTGTTCGGCCGCATTGATGGCCGCCATTAAACCGCCTATTCCTCCGCCAATCACCAGTACGTCGGTTTCAATTGGTTTTTCCATTGCAATCACGGTTATTTCCCCTCCTTCACAGCATCTACATAAAGCATCATCGCGGGCAGGGGGATGCGCAGGCTGACGGCTTCACTGGGACAATCCAGCACGCAGGAATTGCAATGCCAGCACTCTTCCTCGTGGGCAACCACGGGAAATTCATCATTTTCATCGCAAAAGAAAACATCCAGGGGACAGATATCCGCGCAGATGCCACAACCGGTGCATTTGTCTCGAGCTATTATCGGTGGCATATAACAATTACCTCCTCGTTCCCTTCTAATTAGTGAAATAAGTAACAAACCCGGGTAATAAAATCCCCAACTTGATATTTGGTTTTAATACAACGTTCCCGCAAGGCTCTTACGGTTCAATTTTCTTCTCACCTCCAGTTCTTAGCTTTAGATAAATTTATCACCAAATTGATTTAATTTCTGTAGCGCACACTACAAAGACTCAAACTTAAGTATATCGATATTTTAACAGCCAGTCGGGTTTTTTCAGCTCAATATACCCGCGCCGAAATTCAATCACTCCTTCTTTTTTTAATTTAGCCAGCACATTACTTACCGTTACCCGGTGAACGCCGGCCAAATCAGCCAGCGCCTGGTGTGTTAAACGGACCACCGAATTTTTCTCTCCGCCGCATTGGGTTAGCAAATAAAGCACTTTACCTACCTTGAGTTCGGCATTACCTATGGCCATAATCCCAATTTGCGTGGTTTGCATGCGGGCCTTAAAGCTTAAAGATTTTGCAATATCCAATAATAACCGGGGATGAGTTTGAAACAACCGGTCCAACGTACTTCGTTTAAAGGAGTAAATTATTGAGTTTTCAGCAGTTACGGCCGTACACTGGGAAGGGCTTCGGTGAAAATACAACGCTTCGCCGATCAGGTTGGCCGGCTTAATCAGGCCGATTATTTTTTGGCCTCCGTTTTCAGTCAAAATATATTGTTTGACTAATCCCCGGTATAAGTAAAATATGGCATCCGGTACCTGATCAGCATGATAAATGACTGTACCCGCAGGATAATCGCTGCGCAACCCCAGACTTAATACGGATTTCCAGTTTTCAGCTTGGATGTCAATGAGTGGGGACCCGTTGGCATCCTGCCAGGATATCACAACCATGAGCATATCACCTCCATAGATTAAAGTGCAATTTAGAGAGCTTATATTTAGTATAAGTTTTAATTAATAAAATGCAATTTAATTAATAAAATGCAATTTGATCAAGAGGAAATGCTCGCAGGGGAATATACGCCAATAAGACCGGACTTTTTATTAAAATTGAGTCTTGACAGCCAAATTCATTATCGCTATAATTTAAGAAAAATATCACAAATCTATCATAAAACCCGTGCCAAATCGAACAACGATAGGCCGTCGGAACTTTTGTTCTGCCGGCCTTTTTTATTTTGTCCGGGAAGATTGCCGCCTGGATCGGTTTCAAGCGGACGCAGACAGGTCAATTAGATTTTTTAAAATGGGGGGAATCGCGATGTCCAGCATTTCCCAAACCGGAGACAATTGCTCGGGAATTGCCGTTAACGGGATCCTAGCCAGGATTCTAAAACCTCTGACCGGTTTTTTCAGAAGCTCCGGCATCTCCAAAACAGCCAAATTGTATCATCGCGATTACTCCTATGAGGCAGTGCCGGACACCGCTTTTTGCGATTTTTTGTATATGCCTGACTTAACCTTAATTAAAACGGGAGATTGTTACGTTTATATCTTTGAAAAACCCGTTTACCAGGGTAATTATTTTATAGCCGGCCCCGGTGAAGTAATCCCGGTTTTAAAGTGCGGTTCAATTATAATCAGCACAAAAAAGCTACCTATAGCGGCAATCCAGAACCAGGGCTGCCCTCCGGGACTGTGGGAAGTTTCCGGCTCCAGGTACCAGTGGCATTGCGCCAAAGCATACAAATACGTTTAAAAACGATCTTTGGAGATCCAACCTCCAAGACTTAATTACACCCCATTCCTTAGGTACCTCCCTTATTAAGGAGGTATCTTTTTTTGCGTAAGTATTTTTGCATAAATAAATTAAAAACCATCCATGTCTTTTTAAGCAGGATTTCAAACAATCAAGGGAGAAAGATACTTAACACAATATTCATTCGCAATATGCCACATACTATGATATCACCTCGTTTAATCAATTCAATTGTCAAGCCAAATCATCCCCCCGGCGCTATAAGGAGGTTGCAATATGAACTTGCCAATACGGCTGGCTGAAATCGCCAGAGTATCTCCCGGTCAGGAAGCGATCGTTTTTCAAAACCGTCGTATGACATACGCGCAGTTGGATACCCGGGTAAGCCAACTGGCCGGCGGGATGCGACAGTTGGGAGTAAAGCCGGGCGACCGGGTATTGCTTGCCCTGGGCAACTGTCCGGAATTTGTCATCGCTTATTACGCGGTGCTCAGATTGAAAGGCATAGTGGTTCCGGTCAGTCCCATTTATACCCTTAACGAAATTGGCGTGATCAGCAAGGACTGTCAGCCGGCTCTGATCATCACAGCCCCGGAATTGCAGCCGACCTTCAGCAAACTTAAGGAAAGCATCGACATCCCCCACGGGATGATTGTTAATGGCGACAATTTGGAAAATACGGATTTTCTGAGCTTTGAGCAGGTCTATAATAAAGGCGTCAACGCCTTCCCGGAAACCAAATACAACCGTGAAGACGTAGCCGTGCTCATGTATACCGCCGGTTCCTCACGCAAGCCCAAAGGGGCTATGCTGACCAATTTCAACATGTACAGCAACGCTTTAACTCATTCGCAGTTATGCGGCATGGGGCCGTCCGACCGGCTGCTGCTCACCGCGCCCGTGTATCATATCGGCGCCCAGACCAGCATTATGAACAGCGCCGTCGTTGCGGGGGCCACCCTGGTAATCCAGGAAGGCTGGCGGGGAGCCGAAGCACTGCTGAAAATTATCCAGGAAGAGAAAGTCACCTTTTTCTTTGGTACGCCCACCATGTACAAATTTATCGCCGACTTTCCCGATCTGGAAAATTACGATGTCGGTTCACTGCGCATAGCGTTTACAGCAGCGGCCAGTATGCCCGCCGATTTATACGATGAATTCAGAAATAAAACTAACCTGTACTTGACGGAAGGTTACGGCCTGACGGAGACTTCTCCGGTGGTGACGATGAATTTCATCGAAAAATCCGGCAAACAGGGCTCCATCGGTACGCCCATTCCCGGAGTGGAAGTAAAGATTTTTGATTACGAAGACCGGGAAGTGCCCCAGGGCCAGGTCGGTGAAATCGTGGTCCGCGGCCCCAACGTCATGCTGGGTTACTATAACCGGGAAGAGGAAACCCGCTGGGCGTTGCGCAGCGGATGGTTCCACACCGGCGACCTGGCCTACGCCGATCCCGACGGATACCTGTACATTGTAGACCGCAAAAAAGACTTGATTATTCGCGGCGGAGTCAATATCAACCCCCGTGAGGTAGAGGATGTTTTATACAGTCATCCCGCCATCTTCGACGTCGCCGTGATCGGAGTCCCCGACGCTGTGATGGGCGAGGAATTGCTGGCCCTGATTATGGTCAGGAAGGGCCACGAGTTGAGCGACGAGGACATTAAAGAGTTTTGCAAGGGCAAAATTGCCAAATATAAAATACCCCGCTATTATCGTTTCGTGTCCAGCCTGCCCAAAACGGCTTCCGGTAAACTGATGCGCAAGGAACTGCAAACCTGGATCAGCAAGTAAGCTAAAAGCCCGCCGGTTTTTGCCGGCGGGCTTGCTAACAAGGCGTTTTTGTTTTCCCGGCGAACGGATTTATTTTGTTAGTGAAAAAAGTTACAAAAATCTATTGACATTGTGGTGACCATATCTATAATCTATAGTTAAGGAAGCAGCAAGGTGAACCAACGAATTGCCGGATGGAGGTGGTATGGAGAAATAAGAGGAAAAAGTTTTTTGTCACCTAGTTAGTGAAATATTTCACCTACTCCAAGGGCCAAATACTGAACATCGCAATTATTATAGATTGAGGTATTTGTCATTACGGGTTGGGCCCGGCCCCGCGAGTGTACCCAACGCCACAGTAAAGGAGGACAGTTAAGCGGCATCCGTCTTACCACAAAAAAAGAGATAAAAAAATTAACCGACTGTTCTTAGGTTTTATACACGATCAAGATAAAGATAAAAGATGATCGAGACCTTTTAGGGGGTGTAATTATGACTGGTATGCTGGGTTCCGCCGGTAATAAAATCGGCGCCAACACCCGTCTGCTGTATGAGGCCATGATGGCCGGCAGCAGATGGTACGGCAACTGGCAGATTGAAAATAGCAGGTTTATCCTGCAAAAGCGCAGGAAATTATTGTTTGTAATGATGATACCGCTGATGTTGTTTGCCGGCTTGGAGTTGGCCAATGCCGCCGAACTGCCTCAGATTATCGGCGGTAAGGAAGCTTACGCGCCATCCTTCGCCACAGTACAGATGTTCACGGTTTCCATACTTATCGGCGTAGTTGCCGGTTTGCTCACCGGCTGTATCGGCGCAGGCGGCGGTTTCATCCTCACACCGGCCCTGATGAGCGTCGGAGTCAAAGGGATCATGGCGGTGGGTACCGACATGTTCCATATCTTTGCCAAAGCCATTATGGGCGCCACCATCCACCGCAAGATGGGCAACGTCAACGTTGGCCTGGCGGCGGTGTTTGTAATCGGTTCCCTGACCGGAGCCACCGTCGGAGGCATGGTCCAACGGGGTATCTACGAGTCGAATCCGTCACTGAGCGATGCCTTTATCGGCTCGGTTTACGTGGTTATACTAGGATTTATCGGCTTTTTCACCCTGTACGATTTCCTGGCTTCCCGGAAAAAAACAGCCGGCGGCGAAACTACGCCCACCGGTGATTTGACCAACATAGCCCAAAAGATGCAGAGCATTAAAGCTCCTCCCTACGTCAGCTTTGACAAGGACCTGGTGCCTGGAGGCCGGAAACTGTCTGTTTATCCGATTATTCTCACCGGGTTTATAGTAGGTTTTATCGCGGCCATCATGGGTATCGGCGGCGGGTTCGTATTCTTCCCCACCTTCGTTTATCTGCTGGGGGTTTCCACTTTTACAACGGTGGGCACGGATATTTTCCAAATCATTTTTACCGCCGGCTACTCATCCATCTCCCAGTACGCGGTGTACGGGTTTGTTTTCTACACGCTGGCCATGGGCCTGCTGCTTGGTTCCCTGCTCGGCATCCAGGTTGGCGCCATGACCACCAAGATTGTGCCCGGCATTATGATCAAGGGTTTCTTTGCCACCACCGTGCTGGCCGGTTTCGTCAACCGCGTGTTCGCCCTGCCGGGTTCCCTGACCAAGGCCGGTTACATGAATGTTGCTCCTACAACGGGTAAAATACTGGACGCTCTTAGCTTTTACGTTTTCTTTGCCATCGTGGGCGTGTTCGCTGTCTGGGTAATTTACTCGTTCCTGACCGGGCTGGGCAGAATCCGGGCCGGCGAAATAGACCACTCCGCCGGCGCGGGCCACTGATTAAGGAGGTGAGCTTAATGCCTATCATAATGAATAAAGGTATGTTTTTTAAAGGTCTGGTTTCCCTGTTCCTCTTCCTGGCACTGCTGATACCGCTTTTTACACCGGTGTTCGGCGGCATGACGGGAATGCAATATGCCGATGATTTGTTCAACTCACTGTCCAAGGGTTCATCTTATTACATTCCTCTGGTTGCTGAGGATGCAAAAAACTTACAGGGCAAAAACCTGGACGTGACAGTTACAGTCAGTGACCCTGCTTATACCGCTGTTACGGCAAAGATCTTTGAAGGAGCCGGCGCCCAGGTAGCGGTAAACGGCAGCGAAGTGCAAATAAAAGGCGATCTGGGTGCCGTGGTTCAAGCGGCCATCACGGACGCGGACAATTTGTTCATGGAACAGGAAGCCGCCCTCCAGAGCAAGTACGGAGAAGATCCCAGGCTGGTCCTCTATGCCTGGTACAGTTCCTTCTCGCAAATGGAAAAGAGTTTGCTGCATGACGGCTATACCCAGGAATCACTTTTCCTCAAGAAGGTTTCCGTCAGGGCTCTGGAGCCGTCCTACAACTTTGCCGGGATTACGGCGGCAAAAGTCAGCGAGCGGGCGGGCATTACCATCTTCCTGTTCGCCTTCTATGTCTTTTATACAATATGGTATGGTTTCAGCATTATGTTCCTTTTCGAAGGTCTGGGCATCACCGCCTCAAAGGCCAAACACGCATAAAAAACCATCACAAAAAAGCCGGTGGATTCCAAAGGAACCGCCGGCTTTTTGCTGTATACCTTATTAAAAACGCAAGGGCGACCATTGCGGTCGCCCGAGAACACATTGCGCTGTCCACCCGGGCACCCGCAAGGGGTGCCCCTACATCCGTCGTCCTTATATAACCCGCAGGTCTCGATACAAACCGAGGGCGGTTAAAATATCTTCCTGTACCGGCGACAAGCTGGTCACGGTTTTAACTTCCCGGTCGTTCAGTTCGTTGATGGCCACTTTAATCTCCTCAAGTAAACTGATGGTTTGCCTGATATTCAGGTTTAAGCCGGCCTGACGGACCATCCTTTCAATCAATTTCTCCATCATCAGCCCCAAAACGCATATAAATAGGTTGGCGGAAATTTTCAGCTCGGCGTAAAGCATATTTTGCCAAGGTTCAAAATTTTTGATTTCCCGGAATGAATCGCTGATCGCCGAAAGGCTGGTATAAGCTTTCACTACTTCCCCGGCCTGTAAAAACTCATTATTTGTTTCCAGCAGGAACGAACCGGCCAATCCGCTTTCACGCGCAATTAAATCGTCCCGGCGCCGGTATGTCAATTCCCGGGTAGTTTCGTTATAACGCCAGTCATAGTATTTACGGAAGTGGTTATCTTTTAAAAGCGGAATATTCCTGGCTTTCAGGTTCCTTTTTTCGCCCATGGTGTTCTGAAGTTCTTTCAGCTCGTTTTCAATATCGTCCAGCCGCGCCTGCAGCAATTCCCGGGTTTGTTCGGCAACTCCGGGGTTATAACACAACATGTACCGCTTGGCGTCTTCATTTCTTAATTCCTTAAACCACAAGTCTACGTCCGCTTGCTGAAAACTCTCCCGGTAATTATCCAGCTCAGCGGCAATAAGATCTTTCTCCAATTCCGTCATGTGTTTACGACCGATAATGTAATCGTACCCTTGCGCCACCAGCACTTCCAGGCCCGGGTTCTCCAGTACGCTGCGGTCACCCACAAAAACGCACTTTTCAATCCCAAAAGATTTTTTCAGGTGCACGAGGATGTTTCTGTACTCCCATTCTTCGGCAGTCTCACGCAGTATGCTATGCCCCAGCGGTACGCCGTCCCTGCTGACCAGGATGCCGAAATTAACCCTTTGCAGTTCCTCGGATTCACCAAGCACATATTTACCATAGGAAGTCAGATTCAGCTCTTCACGGGGGGCGGGTTCAATTGTCCCCGTCGTCAGCCGGCAAAAAGCCAAATCAGTGTTGATTCGAGTTAATTTAACCAGGTTGGCGTAAATATTCTCTTCCAACTCTTCTTTATATTCAGCCACAACGTCCAGGGCGCGATAGAAATGGTGCGGTAGAAGCTCCATTCCCTCCAGGGCAGGCATGTAAAGACAGTGATACCAATCGCTGATGGCCTGTTTATGCAGTGGTTGGATGATCTGGTTAATAGCCATCAGTTCAACTAAAAGCGGGACATTAACTCCGTCATCCTGCTCCAAACCGGCTACTTCATTGATAATCCGCTCAACGTCAAGCAACTCCCAAACCTTATGGATGGCAAGCACTTCACCATAACGCAGGGTTTTTTGCGCTTCCAGCGAGTTTGCCTGGCCGGGTAAACCGCAGATTTTCGACAAACCCGTAATCAGGTTGTTGACTTTATCCGGCGTAAGTTTATCCAGACTGCCAAGATTAGCTATCACCCGCTGCTTTACTTTGTTGCCCTCTCTGTAGTTTTCAATCAGCTTGAGATAAGTGTACTCCTTGCCATTGCTTTTACTGGTTACTTTACGAAAAAACATAAATATCACCACCCTTGACAATAGATTGTGCAGTCGGTTTTTTAAATCTTCTCTCTTTGTTTTTTTGCCGGGCGCTTTTTATTTTGTCAGACAGTTTAAACACTACTTTTTCCCGCGGCGTCACAGCATGTACTATAATTCACTAACTATTGTTTTAATCAGCTACTGTTATAAAATTATATCATACCTTAAGCGATTGTGCAATTTCTCCGGCCTTTGACGTAATAAAAATACGACCGGACGGTATTTGTTGCTAACGAAAATTTTTACCTTTTCTTTTGTCACCGGGTTTGCTTACCAAATACCGATGGACAGCCACCACAGCCCCGCCAGTCCTAAAATAGAGAGAACCAGGGAAATCAAAAAAAGCACGCTGCCGGCCTTCAAAAAATCCGAGGGCTTTAAAAAACCCGGTCCGTATACAATGGCGTTGGCGGGGGTGGCAATGACCAGCAAATAAGAAAAAGCCGAACCCAGGGAAGTTGCCACTCCAATGGCCAGGGGCGAAGTGTCGGCCAGTTCTGCCACCTTGATAAAAACCGGCCCCAGCAGGGCTACGGCGGGACCGTCAGCCATGGTGTTGGTTACCAAAGCAGTGATCGTGGTGGTGGTCGCCAGAAGAGGCAATCCCCTGGTGACATCCAGGGCTGTGGCGGCAAATAAAATTTTTTGCGCCAGCCAGGCGGCGGCCCCGGTGGAAACCAGCATTTTGCCCATGGATATGGCCCCGGCGTAAAGGACAACAACACCCCATTGAGTTTTTTGCTGCAGGTAATTCCAGTCTACCAGTCTTAAAATCACAGCCAGAATTATCCCCAGCATGGCGATATTACCCACCCCGAACTGGGGGCTGAATAATACCCAGCCTACAACCACGCCCATAAATATCGTCAGGGCTGTTTTAGCCTGTCTGGTCATTGGTCCGTCAGCGTTCAATTCCTGTTGGATTCTTTCCAGAACTTCCTTTAAATCGCCGACTTCAGGTTTAAAAAGTTTTAACAACCAGTAGGTAACGATGGGAATTAAAACCAGGGTCAAAGGCAGCGCCATAAGCATCCACTGTCCGTAACTGACGTCAATATCAATACCGCTTAAAAAACTTAGCATCAGCGCGTTACGGGCGCCGCCGGAGGGAGTGGCAATGCCGCCGATGATCACCCCGTAGGCGATGGCCAGCATCATCAGTTTCCCGAGCCTGGGTACTTTCTTGATGCCGCCGCTTAAAGACACTATCCCCACCCCGATGGGAAACATAATCGTTACCGTGGCGTGTTCGGTGATAAAGGCCGCGCTTAAAGCACAAAAGGCCACCATACCCAAAACAACCCGGTCAATCCGGGTGCCCGATATCTTAAGCATATGCAGGGCCACTTTGTTATGGATATTATATTTTACCAGCATGGCGCCCAGCATCAGCACACCCATAATAAAAACCACGGCATCGTCCATGAATGTGCGGGGCACTTCCTGAAAACTGTGCATACCCATCACAACCTGGTAAACGCCTATAATCATGGCGGTAACCGGCAAGGGAACCGCCTCGGTTAAAAAGCAGATGACAACAAAAATCCAAAGGCCAAGGGCATATTTACCATCATTTGAAAGACCGCTGGGAGTCGGCATGGAGATAATCATCGCATAGATGACAAAACCAAACAGCAGCCACTTCCGGTCTTTAAAAAAAACCGCCAATTGCCGCTTAAACCCGCCGTCGTCCGGCGGACCGCCAGACTGCGGCAACTGAAACCCGGAATGCCTTTCATTATTTTTATAATTATGCAAGTCAAATAGTCTCCTCTGGCCCACGTATTCACCCGCTTAAAGAACATAAGTGAAATAATTGACTAAAAATAATTATTTTTATATTGTACCTTAATTTTGAGCAAAAAAACATCTAAATATATAAGCCATGTACCGGGTAAACTCAGGAAGACGAAAAGGCTATTAAAAACTGGTACACCAGGGCAGTTTTTCAATCATGCCAACAATGAGAAAAAAAAGATTGATTCTTTTAAATAATTATTTTATTATTGTACTGACATAAACATAATTTATCATATTTAATTAATTTATTTTATTATATATATTCAGTTTTAATTAGTTTTTTTTATGGCAGGTGAACATCCATTACTCTTCATGATGTAATCCGTATTTTAGACGCCGAAGTCATCAGCGGCCGGGATATACTGGATATTGAAGTCAACTCCGGCTTTGGCTGTGATTTGATCAGTGACTCCCTTTGTTTTTCGAGACCCGGATGCCTTTTGCTCACCGGACTGACCAACGTTCAGATCATCCGGGTGGCGGACATGATTGAAGCCAGGGCCATCCTTTTTGTGCGAGGAAAACGGCCCGGTGATGATATTATCCGGCTGGCGGAGAAAAAAAGCCTACCGCTCCTGGTTTGCAAGCGATTCCTTTTTGAAAGCTGCGGTTTGCTGTATCAGCATGGTTTGCGCAGTTGTTAACAGCTTTCCGGGGGTATGAATGATGAAAATAGAGTTTGACATCATGGGCATGGACTTTACCCGGGCCGGTGAAGCATCCGCCAGAATTAAAAAAGCGCTCCAAATGGTGGGCATGAAAGTTGAGACAATTAGAAAAGCGGTTATTGTAGCTTACGAAGCCGAGTTGAATGTTGTTATCCACGCCAGACAGGGCGTCATGAAAGCCTGCGTATATCCCGACCGGGTGGAAATCACGGCGGTTGATGAGGGACCCGGAATCCCGGATATTTCCCTGGCCTTACAGGAAGGCTACTCCACCGCTCCGCCCCATATACGCGAGATGGGATTTGGGGCGGGTATGGGTTTGCCGAACATTAAACGCTGCTCCGATGAATTGGAGATCGAATCCGAAGTTGGACTGGGAACAAAACTTAAAGCAGTAATTATCAATCATCCAGATGGTGAATCAAATGCCTGAATTCATTCATTCCGTTAAACTGGACCGCGAAAAATGCAAAGGTTGCACCAACTGCATCAAGCACTGCCCCACCGAAGCCATCCGGGTACGGGAAGGCCGGGCGAGGATTATCGAAGAGATCTGCATTGACTGCGGCGAGTGTATCCGTATTTGTCCCAACCGGGCTAAACTGGCCATCACCGATCCGCTGGAGCGGTTGCAGGACTATCGGCACGCCATCGCCCTGCCGGCGCCGTCACTCTATGCCCAGTTCAGCGCGGGAGTCATGCCGCAGCATATTATCGGCGCCCTGCTGGACCTGGGCTTTAGCGGTGTCTTCGAAGTTGCTGTGGGAGCGGAAGCCGTCTCCCGGTTTCTAAACGATTATCTGATCCATAGTATACACCCTAAACCCATGATTTCCTCCGCCTGCCCGGCGGTAGTCAGGCTGATGCAGGTGCGTTTCCCCAGTCTGCTGGATCAGATTGTGCCCGTGAACACCCCCATGGAAATATCGGCGCGCCTGGCCAGGGAACGAGCTGCCGGCGAATATGGTTTAAAGGACGGAGATATCGGCGTATTTTTTATCACCCCGTGCCCGGCCAAAGTAACGGCGGTAAAACAACCCTTCGGCAGACGTTCTTATGTGGACGGAACAATCTCCATGGCCTCCATTTACGGTGAACTGCTGAGCCGCCTTGATACTCCGGCGGCTTTAGCCGCCCGGTGCCTGTCAACGGCCCGGGGCGTGGGCTGGGGCAAAACAGGCGGTGAGAATCGCGCCATCAAGGGCCGCTCGCTGCTGGCGGTGGACGGCATCCATAACGTGATCAACCTGTTGGAGGAGATTGAGCGGGGCGGCCTGCAGGATATCGACTACATTGAAGCCCAGGCCTGCACCGGGGGTTGTATCGGGGGCCCCCTGGTACCTCAGAACCCGTATGTCTCCCGTGTCCGTATGGAAAACCTGCTTAAGGAACTGACCGCTGCTGAGGAAAACAAACTCCCGGCCCTTCCGGAGGATTCCGCATATTACATGCTGCCTAACCCTATTGCCCCGCGTCCGGTGCACAAGCTAAGTGACAACATCGATCAAGCCATCAGCATGCTGGAGACGGTGGAGAATATTGCCGCCGAACTACCGGGTCTGGATTGCGGCTCCTGCGGCTCCCCCACCTGCCGCGCCTTAGCCGAAGATATTGTCCGCGGCTTCGCCGAAACATCCTATTGCGTATTTAAACTGCGGGAAAAACTGCAGCTTTTGGCCAGGGAAATTGTCGACCTATCATTAAAGCAACCCCCGGCCATGGGAAGGGAAAGAGGCAAGGAGGAATTTGATAAATGATTGGGTGGGATAAGATTATATCTGCTCTGGAGTTAATTTTGTTTACCGCTCCCACGACGTTAGACCGCGAAATCAGGGGCGTATATTGCGGCGATCTGCTCAGTGACGTACTGGCTCACGCCTCTCCCGGCGATATCTGGATCACCATTCACCGGCACCGTAATACTATAGCAGTGGCTTCACTGGTCAATATGAGCGGTATTATCATCACCCGCAACCGGGAACCGGAGCACGATACCCTTGAAGCCGCAACAAAAGAAGGGCTGCCCCTTTTTACCACACCTTATAACAATTATGAAACAGCCGGGAAGCTGTACAAGATACTCCGGAGTCATCAGCCTTTGAAATAATTAGAATTTTTTAAATACTTTTTCCCAACTCACACAATCAAGGAGGTAAATATCATGTCTGGTGAATGCGCTTGCCGTTCCCAACTGACCCCGGAACTGCTGGCCGAAGTGGACAAACTGCTGAAACCGCACAAAGGCCGTGCGGGGAACCTGATCCAGGTACTGCACAAAACCCAAAACAAGGTTGGTTACTTGCCCCGGGAAATCCAGACGCGGGTGGCCGAAAGTCTTGACGTGCCTCTGGCCAAGGTTTACGGGGTAGTTTCCTTTTATTCCTTCTTTACCACCAAGCCCAAGGGCAAACATAAGATCAGCGTTTGCACCGGAACAGCCTGTTACGTGCGGGGAGCCAACCAGTTATTAAACCAGTTGTCCGAAGACGTAAAAGTAAAACCGGGCAAGACCAGCGAAGACGGGCAGTTTTCCCTCGGGGTGGTCCGCTGTCTGGGCGCCTGCGGGCTGGGACCGGTGGTCACGGTGGACGACGACGTATACGGCCGCGTACATAAAGCCAGGCTGGCCGATATCATGTCCAAATACGCAAGCGAGTAACCGGTATGGAAGATCTGGCCCAACACATCCTTGACCTGGCCGTCAATTCTCTGGAAGCGCAAGCAAATAGCATTGAAATTAACATAGCGGAAGACACCGCCGGGAACATAATGGAGCTCTCCATCCGGGATAACGGCCGGGGGATAAAAAACAGTGCACTGCCAAAGGTAATGGACCCTTTCTATACGACCAAAAAACGGAAACATGTCGGCCTGGGCGTGCCGCTGCTGGACGAAGCGGTGCAAAGATGCGGCGGCACACTTGAAATCAAAGCCCTCCCCCAACGGGGTACCATGGTCAGGGCCACATTTCCCCGCGATCACCTGGACCGTGCTCCTCTGGGGAATATTGCGGGTACATTGATTAGCCTGCTCACCGGTCGCGATGATCTGCACTTGAAGTATACCCACCGGTATAATGGCGTGATTTTTGCCATGGACACCGCTGAAATTAAAACCGCCCTGGGCATTGATTCCCTGCAAGCGCCGGCCATACTGCTGCTGCTGGAGGAGTATCTGAATAACAAGATTACCGAATTAAGGAGGAAAACGGGTGAAAAGTTTGAACGAGTTGGATAAGCTGCGCGAAAAATTACAACAGGATATACAGGTCAGGCAGGCTGAACACGACGTTACGGTTACGGTAAGCATGGGCACCTGCGGCATCGCAGCCGGCGCGCGGGAAGTGGTGAAGGCTATGCTGGACGAATTAAATGACCAGGGACTGAGCAATGTGGCGCTGACCCAAACCAGCTGCGCCGGACTCTGCAGGCACGAACCCCTGGTTGAAATCACCAGGGGCGATGAAAAAACCACTTACGTCCATGTGGACGGGAACAAAGCCAGGGAAATCATCAAAAAACACCTGGTGGCCGGAAAAATAGTCACGGAATGGACTGCTCCGGAAGAATAAAGGATTAAAAGACCAAGGAGATGACAGGCAATGGAGATGTACAGATCCCACGTGCTGGTTTGTGCCGGAGCGGGGTGCATATCCTCGGACTGCAAGTCGGTGCAGCAGGCGCTTTACGATAATATAGACAAGTACGGACTGAGCCGGGAAGTCAAGGTTGTGGAAACCGGCTGTATGGGCCCGTGCGATCTGGGACCGGTGGTAATGGTTTTTCCGGACGGTGTATTTTACCGCCGGTTAAAAGCGGCAGACGCGGCTGAAATTGTCGGCGAGCACCTGCTCAAGGGAAAAGTGGTGCCCCGGTTGCTCCAGCAAACCAATGGCGGCCGGGATCAGGCCGTCAGTTTCAGCCAACTGGAATTTTTCCGCCGCCAGACCCGCATCGCCCTGCGCAATACCGGCCTGATTGACCCCGAGTCAGTGGAAGAATACATCGCCCGGGACGGGTATCGCGCCCTGGGTAAAGCGTTGTCGCAGATGTCGTCGGAACAGGTGGTGCAAACCGTCAAAGAGTCGGGCCTGCGGGGCCGCGGCGGGGCCGGATTCCCCACCGGACTGAAGTGGGAGTTTACCGCCCAGGCCGCCGGGCACCCCAAGTATGTGGTGTGCAACGCCGATGAGGGAGACCCCGGCGCCTTCATGGACCGCAGCATTTTGGAAGGCGACCCCCACTCGGTGTTGGAAGCCATGGCTATCTGCGGTTATGCCGTCGGCGCCCCCCACGGGTATATATATGTGCGGGCGGAATACCCGCTGGCGGTGGAAAGGCTGGAGAAAGCACTGGCCAAGGCCCGGGAATACGGCCTGTTGGGAGACCATATATTCGGTACTAATTTTTCCTTTAATATTGAAATCAGGGTGGGTGCCGGCGCCTTCGTATGCGGCGAGGAAACTGCCCTGCTGGCCTCCATTGAAGGCCGGCGCGGCGAACCGCGACCCAAACCGCCCTTTCCGGCCCAGGCCGGGCTGTGGGGCAAGCCCACCGTGATTAACAACGTGGAAACCTTGGCCAACATAGCGCCCATTATCCTCAACGGCGCAGGGTGGTATGCTTCCGTCGGCACCGAAAAAAGCAAAGGAACCAAGGTATTCGCCCTGGCCGGCAAGATTAACAACACCGGCTTGGTGGAAGTACCCATGGGCACCCCTTTAAGGGAAATAATTTATGATATCGGCGGGGGCATCCCCGGCGGCAAGAAATTTAAAGCGGTGCAAACCGGCGGACCTTCCGGCGGGTGCATTCCGGCGGCTCACCTGGACACCCCGGTTGATTATGAATCTCTGACCGGACTGGGCACCATTATGGGTTCCGGCGGCATGATCATCGTGGATGAAGACACCTGTATGGTGGACCTGGCCAAGTTCTTTCTGGAATTCGTACAGGAAGAATCCTGCGGCAAGTGCGCCCCTTGCCGCGTCGGCACCAAGCGCATGCTGGAAATCATGGAGCGTATCACCTCCGGGCACGGGCGGGAGGGCGATATCGAGCTGCTGGAGGAACTCAGCAGCGGCATCAAGACATCGGCCCTGTGCGGGCTGGGCCAGACGGCTCCCAACCCGGTGCTGAGCACCCTGCGCTATTTCCGCCACGAATACGAAGCCCACATCAGGGACAAGAAATGTCCCGCCGGCGCCTGCCAGGCGCTGGTGACCTATTCCATCGATACCGCTTCCTGTACCGGCTGCGGGTTATGCAGCAAGGTATGCCCGGCCGGCGCCGTTACCGGGGAGAAGAAAAAACCACACCACATCGATGCCGGGTTATGCATTAAATGCGGCACCTGTAAACTGAAGTGTAAGTTTGACGCTGTCATCACCGTTTAAATACCAGGGGACGTGTTCCTTTGCGAACACTCATTATAATGGAGGAGTTATAAATGTCTTTAATAAC
Source organism: Bacillota bacterium (assembly GCA_023439185.1). Taxonomy (GTDB): domain Bacteria; phylum Bacillota; class Desulfotomaculia; order Desulfotomaculales; family Desulfallaceae; genus BRH-c8a. The sequence continues at coordinate 131,627 of JAEXOR010000048.1, forward strand.
ACTGACCATAGACGGTATCAGGGTGGAAGCCGAGCCCGGCGCCACCGTGCTGGAAGCCGCGAAAAAAGCGGGCATCAGGATCCCCACCCTGTGTTACCTGGAAGAGATCAACAATATCGGCGCCTGCCGCATCTGCCTGGTGGAAGTGCAGGGCGCCAGGACGCTGCAGGCTTCCTGTGTTACCCCGGTGAGCCGGGATATGGTGGTGCGCACCAACACTCCGGCAGTACGCCAGGCCCGGAAACTGAACCTGGAACTGATCATGTCCGCCCATCCCCAGGAATGCCTGACCTGTCCCCGCAGCACCAACTGCGAGCTACAGCAGCTGGCCGCCGAACTGGGCGTGAGCGAAATGAGATTTGCCGGCGCCATGCCGCCCTATGAAAAAGACTGCTCCAGCAAGTCTCTGGTGCGCGACCCCCGCAAATGCATCCTCTGCCGGCGCTGCGTCAGCGTATGCGAGAAAGTGCAGCAGGTCAGCGCCATCGCTCCCCAGGAGCGGGGATTTGACACAGTGGTGGCGCCGGCATTTCTGGAGCCCTTGGGCGATGCGGCCTGTGTCAACTGCGGGCAGTGCGCTTTGGTCTGCCCAACCGCGGCCATCCACGAACGGGACCAAACAGCCGCAGTGTGGTCCGCCCTGGCCGATCCCGCTAAACATGTGGTGGTGCAGACCGCCCCGGCCGTGAGGGTGAGCATCGGTGAAATGTTCGGCCTGGAACCGGGCAGCGTGGCTACGGGGAAACTGGTGGCGGCATTAAAAAGGCTGGGCTTTGACAAGGTTTTCGACACTGATTTCACCGCCGACCTGACCATTATGGAAGAGGGCAGTGAACTGCTGAAGCGCATCAAGGAAGGCGGACAATTGCCTTTGATCACCTCCTGCAGCCCGGGCTGGATCAAGTTTATGGAACATTGTTACCCGCACCTGCTGCCGCACCTGTCTACCTGCAAATCGCCCCAGCAGATGTTCGGGGCCCTGGCCAAGACTTACTACGCCCAGCAAGCGGGTATTGATCCGGCCGACATATTCGTGGTATCCATCATGCCCTGCACCGCCAAGAAATTCGAGGCCGGGCGGGAAGAAATGAATGCCAGCGGCTTCCGGGACGTGGATGTTGTGCTGACTACCCGGGAACTGGGCCGCATGCTGAAAGAAGCCGGCATTGATTTTACCGTTTTGCCGGATGAGGAATACGACCACCCGCTGGGCATCTCCACCGGCGCCGGCGTAATTTTCGGCGCCACCGGCGGCGTCATGGAAGCCGCCCTGCGCACCGCCTACGAGCTGGTAACCGGCAAGGCTCTGGAAGCTCTGGATTTTCACGCGGTGCGGGGTTTGAACGGGCTAAAGGAAGCTTCTGTGGATATAGAAGGGACGACTTTAAACGTGGCCGTGGCCCACGGTCTGGCCAACGCCAGGGAAATCCTGGAGCGGGTCAGCGGCGGCGCGCAGTACCATTTCATTGAAATTATGTGCTGCCCCGGCGGCTGTATCGGCGGCGGCGGCCAGCCCATCCCCACCACCGGGGAAATCCGGGCCCAAAGAGCGGCGGGCATTTATAACGCCGACCAGGCGCTGTCCCTGCGCAAGTCCCACGAAAACCCGGCGGTGCAGGAGCTGTACAGGGAGTTTCTGGGCCAGCCCCTGGGCCACAAGTCGCACGAACTGCTGCACACCCACTACGTCGAGCGCGGCAAATACTAAACTACGTTATCCCCCTCCCTTTCAGATCCCGGGGATTTAAAAAAGACAGGCTGCCTTAACCTGTCCCCAAAACAAAGCCAGGGTTTTTGCCCTGGCTTTGTCAGCAGCCTTAGGCGGCAACATCTTAGTTGCCGCCTAATATTAAAGCACTGGTAAGATCCACAATATTAACACCGATTTAGAGGCGAACATACGGGACTGCAGCTGGTTATATGCGCTGAATTGCCGATAAATTGCCGTTATTTCGCCGTTAAACTATACTGCCGTCCTTTTTTAGATGAGTTATTCATTGTTATCCATCCATCATTTAACCATTCCGTAAGAAGTTCACAAGCCATGCGGGTGGATAGCCCTAAAATGTATCTTTACCATATTATACCCGTTTTGGGCTGTTTGGAGCAAATTTTGCTTCCATGGGATAACCGTACGCTGTAAGGGCAAAAAATAAAAAAGTCTCTGTGATGCAGGAAGCAAGGTAAAAAAGGAGAAAAAATCAGGTGAAATAATTTTGTAAATCGGAGGGAAGCCGGGTGCAAAGGTTTCGTAAATTTATGAACGCAAAGTTAAACGTGGAAAATGTAAAGAATTCCGCACAACTTAATTCTTATGGGATTACCTGTACTTATCTGCCGGATCCGGTGGAAGATTTTGATGAGTTTGAGTTTAGAACTGATTTTGGCGGAAAGGAAAATATTGTAATTTCCTTTGCTTTAGAAATGGGGAAAGTTAAAAGATTAATGATTAGCGAAGCAGATGAACATAATCCGGACGTGGTTAAGGGTTTGACTGCTGACCGGCTGGAAAGCTTTGTGTCCCAAAAGGGTGATGATTTGGAACGGTTTTTTGAGTTTATTACATTAATGTAGTAGTATAATATTAATTTAATCCTGAATATTGCCAATATGGGACCGCTTTTTACTTGACAATCGACACCAGCCAGTATCATCAATTTTTTTCAAAAATTCTACCAGCTCCTCAAATACGCCCGGTTTAAAGCTTATATCGGGATCGGTGTTTATCCCATTGCCCAACAGACGGCAAATCTCAGCTATAGTCTTTAATGTTTCCTTCTCTTCTGCGGTAAGAACAAAATTTTGCGGGTTTTTGTTTAAAAACTCAAGGTTTAAGTTGTATAAATTTTTATTGACGATAGATAAAATTTGTTGCGTGTTTATTATTTCACTTCCAATTGATTTGTTGTAAATAGTGTTAATAGTACCAGCTTTAAACTCAAGCTCCTTACTGGATGAATAGATTCCGTTCCAGCTGGAAAAAAGCTTATACTGGTCTTCGCTTTCCATATTGCCGTCTGTATTTGATGCAAATCGGACAATATTCTCAAGACTGTAAGACATAGTTAATAAGCTGGTTGAAATTAACTGGAAATGCTTTTTAGCCGCGGATCGTTCCATATTTTTAATAATTTGTTTTTCATTAAATTGATATAAATTAGCTAAAATAGAAATTAGTAATATCAGTCCCAAGATTTTATTAAAGGTGGCTTGCATTTAACCCCTCCATCCTTGATTCCGTTATATTGGTATTTTATTATAGGGTATCTTATTCTTCAATAACTTTAAGAATCAGGGCTATTCCTTAAAAAATGGAAATAGCCCTGGTATACTATAGAAATTAATTAACTTATTGACAATAAACTGACTTAAAGGAGTCAAAATAATATGCCCCTGGGAGAGGCGTCCCATAGTAGGTAAATAACCTGAAGGATAAATACGTCCGGTTATTCTGGCTCAAGCAGAGCATATCCATAGAGATCTTCGGGCAAATATCGAAACAGGATGCGATAAAATCAGTAATAATAGATGTTTCCGGGGCGGAGCTTCCCCCCACAGTCTGTCAGCTTTTCCTGTTGTTTTCCTGGCACTGTAAATTATTAGCTGATATAATAAGAAAAAAATTTGGGAATTGATGATATCATGTCCACAGAGCTTCGGTACGGAAGAAAAAAAAGAAATATTTTGCGTCCCGGGGAAAAAGAAAAACTGATCAACAAAATAGGTATTTTTATCGGCAAACGGTTCAATGTCGCATTCGCTTATATATACGGTTCATTTGTGGAGGATGACGGGTTTGGTGATATTGATATCGCTTTCTATTTCCACCGCGATACCCTACCGGCCAAGGGAGATATCATAAATCTGGAGTTTCAAATGGAAACGGAACTGGAAAAAGAGTTCGGGTATCTTTTTGACGTTAGGATTATCAACTATGCCCCGGTATCTTTTTGTTACAACGTACTTAAAAACGGCAGACTGGTTTATACCGGCAATGATGATTTAAGAGTCGGCTTTTTTACCGCCACAGTTAAAAGTTACCTTGATTTTCTGCCTTATCGAAAACGTTATTTAAGGGAAGTGTTGGGACTTGAAGTATAATTCTGATGTACTCCAAAAAATCCTAACCGAATACTTGGAAGCGTCCCAGAGACTTAAGGAACTTGCCGCATTGCCGTACAATGAATGGTTCACAGACCCGCATAAAGTTGCCAGCACCAAATACCATCTAATTCTGGCAATTGAATCAGCCATTGATATTTGCAACCACATAATCGCTAAAAACAATTTCCGTGTTCCCGAAGATTACGCCGACACTTTTAAAGTTATGGCTGAAAATAACGTTATTTCCGAAGCTTTTAGTAATAACCTGATCAATATGGCCAGATTCAGAAACAGGCTGGTCCACCGTTATTGGGACATCGACATGAAGAAAATTTACGAGATTTTATCATATAATCTGGACGACTTAAACTGTTTCCTGAACGAAATACGTTCAAGCCTCCAAAAAACAAAAGAATAAGACTGATGGCGCCGGGTATTAAAAGCTGAGAATTAGGCCTAAGGTTGTTTTCAGCAAACAAGGCCAGGGCTTTTTGGCCCATTCCGCCGGCAATTATGCATTCAACGTTCAAACCTTTTAAATATCGGGGTAAAAAAACTGGCTGGTGCCCCGGGTTATTAATATACGTAAGATTCTCCTGGCAAACAATTTTGGGATAAGGATTCTTGTGTTGATACAATGCATAAACAGTATGGCAAAATAAAGGGGTTGGCAAAGTCCTGATTTTTGAGCTTGAAAAAATAGCTGCTGAAAAGAAAACGGTCTAGAAAGTTTTTTATTTAAAAAACGGCATGTCGCCGGTAAACCGGCTGAGCATTTCTTCGGCGGTAATAAAGGTGCGAAATGCCCTGGAGACACGGCTTTCCTTTTCCGGGCGGCTCCAGGCCAGGTACAGCTCGTAACTCAAATTAAGCCCCGGGATGATTATCCCCCCCAGAATATCCCGGTCCAGCATTTCACCGGCCGCCCAGCGGGATACAACGCCGATGCCCAACCCCAGGCGCACGGCGTTGATTACCGCCTGGGTGCTGCCCAGTTCCATAACACCGCTAAACTGATCCAAAGTAATATTATGCTTGAGCATTTCCCGCTCCAGGGACAGCCTGCTGCCCGAACCGGTTTCCCGCACAATGATGGATTCACCCGTCAGGGCCGCCAAGGGGACCTCCTGTCCCCGCAAAGGGTGCCAGGGAGGAGTCACCACCGCCATGTGATCGGTAACCCACGGCTGGCATTCCACACCCTCGGCCTTGATATGAGTGCCTGAGATGCCGATCTCAATTTCCCTTTCCCGCAACCAATGGGAAACCTGGGCACTGCCTCCGATCTGCAGGCTTACCGTGACGCCGGGAAACTGCTCCCGGAATCCGCCGATGGCCAGCGGCAGCAGGCATTCACCAGCCACCGGCACGGCGCCCAGCATCAGGTGACCCGCTTTAACCTCGCGCAGGTCGTCAATGCCGGCCTTGATTTTGTTATACATACGCACCATCTGCATGGCATTGGGGTACAGCAGCCGGCCCGCTTCAGTGAGGACCACCTTTTTATCCGTGCGTTCAAAAAGCGTGATCTCCAGTTCCTCTTCCAGCGACTTAATTTGAAAGCTGATGGCGGGCTGGCTCATATCCAGCTGGCCGGCCGCCCGGGTAAAGTTTTTTAACTGGGCGATAAGCAAAAAAGCTTCCAATTGTTTAATGTTCAAATTTATCACCATGTTCATTTACTTTTGTTCATTTTACTTCGGCACGGTTAATCTAATTCCTTTTGTTATTTGGCGCAATCAAATAACCGGCGCCGCCCGCCGCGGTATTCAAAAAAAAGGGCGGCGGGGATGAGTGTGACGCCCCCGTTGCCCGCCCGAGAGGAGAAGATGTCCTGCCGCCGGTAAAATGGCAAACCGGGCGGCAGGTATGTTAAAAGAGGTCAAAGGCCCTGCCAAGGGAGGCCCCTGCCAAACTTTCTAAGCCGTATATTTAACCGCCTGCTCCTGTTTGAGCCCGCGGGCGCTGTCGGCATGTTGACCGGGCAGGATGCTGAAGTTCTCCACCACAAACAGGTAGACCAGCACGCCGAGGGAAACCAGACCCAGGCTTACGATCACCTCAACCAGGGACGGGAAATAGTACCCGCCCAGGGCGCCGGCCATGCCCGTGAATACCACGTTCATACGGTTTAAGATTACGCCGGCCATCACCAGGACACCGAAGGAAGCCAGACCCGCCATGCTGGTCCGCAGCCGGGGCGTGAAACAAATCATCAGGGGTATAATTATGCCCAGCACCATTTCCAGCAGAAACAGATTGCCCTCCAGGTTGCCCTGGAACATCAGGCCGGCGGCGCCGCGGTATACCAGATCGATCACCTTCAGCGCCAGGTAGACCAGCATCAGGTACCCGGAAACCTTGATCAGCGACTGCAGTACATCCGTCGGCGCCTTATGGCCCAGAGCCCTGCCTGCCAGCAGGCTTTCCAGGGTAACCATGGCCGGGCCGACAAAGAAAGAGGAAAGTAAAAAGAATACCGGCAGCAGCATGGACCACCACAACGGATACAGCTTACCCACTTCGATCACATATAGCGCGCCCAGGGACGATTGGTGCAGCGTCGGCAGCAGAACGCCGATAATCAGCAGCACCGGCATAATCTTTTTAAAGAAATTATGCCATGGCCGGCGCACTCTTTCCGTAGCCACTTCACCGAATTCCAGCACCTGGATCAGCGTATAGATGGAAACGCACCAGAAAACCTCGAACAACACGCTGTGATAACCCCAAGAGGTAAAGGGACGCCAGAAATTAAACCAGCGGCCAATATCCATGAACAGACCGGCCATCACCAGCAGGTAACCGATCAGGGAAGTCAGCATGGCGGCTCTGGCAATGGGTGAAAACTTTTTAATCCCCAGGATATGTACCAGCAGCGCGGTACTGTAACCGCCGCCCGCCAGGGCGACCCCCACCAGGACGTCGAAGCCGATCCACAGGCCCCAGGGCCACTGGTCATTGAGGTTGGTTGCAGCGCCCAGGCCAAAAACCAGCCTGTAAAGCATCAGCGCCGCCGCCAAAGCGGAAATACTCAAAAGCACTATTCTTACCGGTGTGATCTTAAAAGTCCATTTTTGTTCGGCAATCATTTGCGAGAACCTCCCTTCCGGCTCTTGCCCTTTCCGGCGGATATCCGCATTTCAGTTTCTTCCCGGGCGATATCGTTACGCCGCCGGTTATAAACATATATGCCGGTCAGCAAAGCCCCCCAGCCCAAACCCACGGCGGGAGTCAGCCTGAGGACGCTTTCGCTGTAATGGGGCAGCGGCGTGGTGGTAACGTTGGTGCGAAAACCCAGTTTTTCGAAGGGCACATCGGATATATACAGCCAGGCCGTACCCCCGGCTTCTTTTTCACCGTAAATATGGTTGATATAGCCGCCCCCGCCTATTCTTTCCCGCGCCTGTTTAAGCAGGCTGTTCCGGTCGCCGAAGGTCAGGGCGTCCGCCGGACAAACCCCCGCGCAGGCCGGCAGGTCGCCTTTCTGGACTCGCTCCGGGCACATCTGGCACTTGCGCACCCGGGGAAAAACCTTATCCCATTCATACTTGGGAATACTGAATGGACAGGCCAGCATGCAATACCGGCAGCCCACGCACAGGTCTACGTTGTAAACAACCGCCCCTTCCTGTGTTTTAACAATGGCCCTGGAAAAGCAGGCCGAGGCACAGGCCGGTTCCTCACAGTGCAGACACTGATTTTTAACAAACCGCCATACTTTATCTTCTCCGCCGTTTCCTGTCCCGGAGGTCTCCACCAGTTTTACCGCGGTCCAGTTCTCAGCCGCCAGTGCGGCATTCTTGCCCAGAGCGGGCGTTTCTTTGTCGTGCTTGAGTTTATTCCACATCTTGCAGGCTACTACGCAACTGCCGCAGCCCACGCACCTGGTTATATCTACTAAAACCCCTTTAGCCATTTATGCTCCCCCCTCTTAGCCCACCTGCGTCAGTTTTTCCGTGGCCAGGTGATTGTACCTTTTACTCCGGTCAACGTAATGCGTATGCAGCAATTCCTCGGCCAGTTCGCTCATGGGGTGCTGCAAAAAATTCTGATACAGGGAAAGCACTTCCGCGTTTTCGTGGCTCTCCCGCCGGGCCATTTGGGCGTCGGCCTTGTACAGGCTGGCAATCCTCATATGGCGCACCTCGTCGGAGGGCGGCACCGCGGACCTGGGCTGCCCGCCCCCGCTGATACAGCCGCCGGGACAGGACATGAACTCCACAAAATGCCAGGGCGCATTGCCTTTGCGCACCGCTTCCAGCACCTGGCGTCCGTTGCTCATGCCATGACACACCGCCACCCGGACAGTGCCCACACCGGGCATATCAACCGAGGCTTCCTTGACCCCGGCCAGGCCGCGGACCGGCTGCAGCGACAGGAGGCCGGCGGGAGGTTCCTGCTGGGTAATAAAGTAGTAAGCCGTCCGCACCGCGGCTTCCATAACCCCGCCGGTGGCGGCAAAAATGGTGGCTCCGCCGGTGCTTTCGCCCAACAGGGGATCATATTTCTCTTCGGGCAGGGTGCTCAGGTCGATGCCCTGCTCCTTCAGCAGCCGGGCCAGTTCCCTGGTGGTCAGCACGGCGTCCACGTCCTGGATGGCCGTTTTGTGCCAGTAATGACCGCTGCTATTCATTTCAGGCCTGGCGGCCTCAAACTTTTTCGCCGTACAGGGCATGATGGACACGGAGAAAATTTTTCCCGGGTCGATGTTCTTTTGTTTAGCGTAATAGGTTTTAACCAGCGCCCCCAGCATCTGCTGGGGTGACTTGCAGGTGGAAAGATGGTTGAAGAGATCGGGATAAAAATACTCACAGAACTTGATCCAGCCCGGACTGCAGGAAGTAAACTGGGGCAGGGGCAGCTCAAGATCCCCCTTGACGCGTTTAATCAACTCGGTGGCCTCTTCCATAATGGTCAGATCGGCGGTGAAATTGGTATCGAACACCGCGTCAAAACCAAGGCGTTTTAAAGCAGCAACCTGCTGACCCGCCACCCAGGTGCCCGGCGGCAGACCGAATTCTTCACCCAGCGATACCCTGGTGGCCGGCGCCGTCTGCACCACCACATGCTTATCGGGGTCTCGCAAGGCTTGCCGCACCGTTTCGGTATCGTCCCGCTCGGTGATGGCCGCCGTGGGACACCACAGGGCGCACTGCCCGCAGTTGATGCAGACAATATCGTCCACCAGGGGAAAATCGTAATATCCAAACACGGTCTGCGTATTTTTACATACCTCCAGGCACTGGCCGCAGAGGATGCACTTTTCATCGTCCCGCACAATGGAGACATTATGCATATCTATGGGCACCCGACCCCGCACCTGGGCAGGCCAGGCGCCGTTGCCCTGGTACTGCATGGGCAGCCAGCCTTCCCCGCCGGCCTGCCCCGCCACCGACGAAACACCACAGCCGGACAAGCCCATGGTAATGCCGGCCAGGCCGAGCCCACCCATCATTTTCATAAAAGCGCGCCTGGTTACTCTCTTTTCCACGGCGAATTGGTCTTCTTTCAAGTGGTCCCCCATCAAATGAACCCCCTTACAGTTATACAAACAACGTTGATTACACGGGAACAAATGCACATGTGTACAAACATTTACCGGGCCGCGGCCCTGATATTTCTGATTCGGTCCAGCAGCTTGTTTATGGAGTCCTTAAAGGTAATGCCCGCCTGTTTGCGGTAGGCAACCCACTCCACCAAACGAACGATTGTGGCGCTTAGTTCGTACAGCAGGTAAATAGGCGCCGCCAGAAGCAGCACGGTAAAAATCTCCGGTGAGGCAACCAGCGCGGAGGCAATCACCACTGACGCCACGATGGCAATCTTACGTCCTTTGACCATCACCCGGTAAGACACGAGGCCCATCCGGGCCAAAAAGTAACTGGCCAGGGGCATTTCAAATATCAGCCCGAAGGGCAGCAAAAAATTCAGGGTAAAGGATATGTATTTGCCGATGGTCAACATGGGAATCAGTTCGCTGCCTCCATACCGGAGCAAAAAAGATACACATAATTTAAAAACAACCAGAAAACCAAAGGCCACTCCGCCAATAAAAAGGATAAAAGAAACCAGTATGAACAGGGTAAAATAAATTCGCTCCAATTTTCGCAGCGCCGGAATGATAAAACCCCAGAACTGCCACAGGGTTACCGGCAGGGAAAGCAAAAACCCCAGGAAAAAAGCCAGCTTCAGTTTGGTCATCACCGCTTCGGTGACGCCGATATAAACCACCTGGTGGCCGGCGCCGGTAACCGGGGCCAGTAAAATCTCAATCACCGGGTCGGTTAAAAACCAGCCCGCCAGGGCGGCAATGCAGGTGGAAACAATACAAATAACCAGCACCCGGCGCAGTTCTTCAAGATGCTGAACAACGGACATTTCCATTTCATTTCGCATCCCGCCCGCCTCCTTCTAACACCGGCTCAATTTACACCGGTGTTATTGTTAACAACCTGGGCGGCGGCAACGTTTTCGCCTTTACCGTCATTGGCGGCGCCGGCCCGTTCCTGCTTCTCCTTTTCCGGCTCTTCTTCTTCGCTGCCGGCAAAGGCACTCCGCATATCCCGCAATCCTTTGCCCAGGGCTTTGCCCACCTCCGGCAGCTTGCCGGGGCCGAAAACAATCAGCACCACCACCAGGATCAGCAGCAAATGAGACGGTTGAAAAAGACCGTTGAACACCCTACATCCCTCCTATCTTTAAAATTTTGTTTTGAACATTAGTTTATTTAATTGATTATGATAAAAAAAATTGATTGTCATATAAGGTTTATAATAAGTTCTATTTATCAAAATCAATTAATTTATTTTATTATGATAGCCTCTTTACCGGCAAAAATCAACAACTAAATTATTAATTACAACTCTTTTTAAATTTCACTTAATACAAATTTTTGGTAATTTTTTAGTCCTTGTCAGAAGAAAAATAAAGCGCTATAATGGGCAACAAAATTATATGTCCGGCAGCCTGACCGCAGCGGGAATGTAAACCTGTCCGGGAGGGCTAAAAGTTCAGTTAATTATTAAAACCCTGCGGCAAACAGGTACCACCGGTACTACGGTCAAGGGGCGCGAGTATATCGCTTGCCTTTTAGCAGCCTGTTTTCCGAGGGAAAACAGGCTTTTTTATTTTACAGCCTGCAATATTGCTGAAAAGGGGAGTTAGCATGAGCATGAAACGCCGCATCGGTGTCATCGGCATCGTGGTGGAAAGCCGGGAACAGGCGCCCACCATTAACACCATCCTCAGCAGTTACGGAGAAGTAATCGTGGGGCGCATGGGGATCCCGTACCGGGAAAGGGGTTTATCGGTTATTTCACTGATCGTTGACGGCAGTACGGACGAGATCGGCGCCCTGACCGGTAAATTGGGCCAACTGGATAGGGTGCAGGTCAAAAGCGCCCTGGTGACACGCTAAAATGGAAAATAACAACGCCAACTTGCAACAACTTCAACTTGCAACACCAGGCACCAGAGTGGAGCGAGATCTGCTGGGCGAAATAGAAGTGCCCGAAAACGCGTACTACGGTATCCACACCCTGAGGGCGGCGGAGAACTTTGCCGTTAGCAGAAACCTGGTGCACCCGGCCCTGGTGCGGGCGCTGGCCGAGGTCAAATGGGCCGCGGCCCGGGCCAACCTGCAGGCCGGCGCGCTGGATGAAAAAGTCGCCTCCGCCATATGCGCGGCGGCGCGGGAAGTCGCCGCGGGCGGGCTGGCGGACCAATTTATTGTGGACGCCCTGCAGGGCGGCGCCGGCACATCCGCCAACATGAACATGAACGAGGTATTGGCCAACCGGGCCATTGAACTGCTGGGCGGCCGCAAGGGCGATTACCGCCTGGTGGAACCCCTTGGTCATGTCAACCTGTCCCAGTCTACCAACGACACCTACCCCACGGCTCTGCGGGTGTCCGCCATCCGCCTGGTGCTGGACTTAAGCGAAGCGCTGGCCCAGTTGCAGACCGCGCTACAGGAAAAAGAGGCTAAGTTTGCCGGGGTGCTCAAATTGGGCCGTACGGAAATGCAGGACGCGCTGCCGGTCACCCTGGGCCAGGAGTTCGGCGCCTTTGCCGAGGCCGTGGCCAGGGACAGGTGGCGGCTCTACAAGGTGGAAGAACGCCTGCGCCAGATCAACCTGGGCGGCACCGCCGTGGGCACCGGTCTAAACGCCTCCCGGCAGTACATATATCATGTGGTGGAAGAACTGCGGAACATCACCGGCCTGGGATTGGCCAGGGCGGAAAATATGCTGGACCTGACCCAGAACGCCGATGTATTCGCCGAGGTTTCCGGGCTGGTCAAGGCCGCTGCCGTGAACCTGGCCAAAATAGCCGGAGACCTGGCGCTGATGTCTTCCGGCCCTGCCGGCGGCCTGGCGGAGATCAGCCTGCCCCCCCGCCAGGCCGGCTCGTCCATCATGCCCGGCAAAGTCAACCCGGTGATCCCCGAAATGGTTACCCAGGCGGCCTGGCAGGTGATGGGCGCCGACCTGGTCATTACCCAGGCCTGCGCAGCCGGCAGATTGGAGCTGAACGCCTTTCTTCCGGCGGTAGCGCACAATCTGCTGCACAGCCTGGAACTGCTGGCCAAAACAGCCGGGAAATTTGCCGGTTTATGCATTACCGGCATCACCGCCGACGAGGAACGCTGCCGCCGGTGGCTGGAGGACAGCTGCGCCCTGGCCACCGCGCTGGTGCCCTATATCGGCTACCAGCGGGCCTCGGAGCTGGCCGGGGAAGCCGGACGTTTAAATAAAACAGTTCAAAAATTGGCCATGGAATACCAGTTAATCAACGAAGAGGAATGGCTGGCCATCACCGCTCCGGGCCAATTGACCCGGCCGGGCATCGCCGGCGGGCACAAACTGGCGCACCGTTTGTCATTAAAAGCAGAGCAAACAGACTGATGCTCACCATCACCATACACAAATGGAAAATAATTACTCTGACTTTTAACAGTTTGACTTTTAACACCTGGCACCAGAGGGAAAAAGGAGATGTTTGATATGCAAGATACCCCCAGGGGGAGCAGGCTACATATCGCCCTGTTCGGGCGGCGCAATGCGGGCAAGTCCAGTTTGATCAACGCGCTTACCAACCAGGACCTGGCCATTGTCTCCCCCGTGGCCGGCACCACCGCCGACCCGGTTTATAAATCTATGGAGATATTGCCCATTGGACCGGTGGTGCTGATCGACACCGCGGGGCTTGACGATACCGGGGAGTTGGGCCAAAAACGGGTGGCCAAAAGTCTGGCGGTACTGGATAAGTCCGATCTGGTACTGCTGGTGGTGGACCCGCAGCAAGGATTCGGTATGGTGGAACAGGAGGTCGTTGAAACCGCCGGCAAAATGGAGGTCCCCGTGCTGGCGGTAATCAATAAAACTGACCTGCTGCCAGCTCCGGAAGCCATCCCCTTTACCATACCGGACATTCCCCGGGTCATGGTCAGCGCCGCCACCGGTCGGGGTATCGGCGAACTGAAACAGGCCCTGGTTAAACTGGCCCCCAAAGACTGGACGGCGCCCACCATCGCCGGGGACCTGGTGCCGCCGGGCGAGGCGGCGCTGCTGGTGGCGCCCATCGACCTGGCGGCCCCCAAGGGAAGACTGATCCTGCCCCAGGTGCAGACCATCCGAGATCTTTTGGACCATGACTGCCTGGCCATGGTGGTCAAGGAAAGAGAGCTGCAAGCGGCGCTCCAAAAGCTGCGGCAGCCCCCCGCCCTGGTGATCACCGACTCCCAGGTCTTTTTAAAGGTTGACGCCGACACTCCGCCCGGTGTGCCCATGACCTCTTTTTCCATCCTGTTCGCCCGCTACAAGGGAGACCTGGCCACCCTGGTGGCCGGCGCCCTGGCGGTTGACGACCTGCGGCCCGGCGACCGGGTGCTCATTGCCGAAGCCTGCACCCACCACCGGGTGGCCGATGATATCGGCACCGTGAAGATACCACGCTGGCTGCGTCAGCATGCGGGCGGGGAGCTTGATTTCCAATGGTCCAGCGGCCTTGAACTGCCGCGGGATCTAGCCGGGTACAAATTGGTCGTTCACTGCGGGGCTTGCATGATCAACCGCCGGGAAATGCTCAGCCGGATTATGACTGCCCGGGCCGCCGGAGTGCCCGTAGTGAACTACGGGGTCTTAATCGCCCATATGCACGGCATCCTGCGGCGGGCGCTGGGACCGTTTCCCGAAGTGCTGGCCATGCTGGACGACAAGGGAGTGTATTAAATTGGGCTCCTTCGCCGCCGCGCTGGACCGCGTCCTTTTGGGTAACCGCCTGGAGCAATCCGAGATTGAAACACTGCTGAGCGCCCAAGGTGAACAGGTACGGGAACTCTTTACGGCCGCCGACCGGGCGCGCCGCCGGGGAGTGGGCGATACCGTGCACCTGCGGGCTATTATCGAGTTCTCCAATTACTGCCGCAAGAATTGTCTTTATTGCGGCCTGCGCCGGGACAACAAATCACTGGCCCGTTACCGCCTGACGGTGGAGGAAATCATGGACGCCGCGGCGCGGGCCGCCGGCCTGGGCTACCGTACGGTGGTGCTGCAGTCGGGTGAAGATCCTTCTTTTAGCGTAAAGGATGTGACCCAGCTGGTGGAAAAAATCAAGGCCCGGCATGACCTGGCCGTCACCCTGTCCCTGGGGGAGCGCAACCGGCAGACATACCGGACCTGGCGGGAAGCCGGCGCCGATCGCTACCTGTTAAAGCAGGAAACCGGCGATCCGGAGCTGTTCGGCTATCTGAAGCCGGACAGCAGCCTGCAAAAGCGGCTGCAGTGCCTGTACTGGCTGAAGGAATTGGGCTATCAAACCGGCAGCGGCAATATGGTGGGGCTGCCGGGCCAGACCACCGCTATCCTGGCCCAGGACATCATCCTGATGCGGGAGCTGGAAGTAGAGATGGCGGGCATCGGCCCCTTCCTGCCCCACCAGGACACCCTCCTGCGGGACGCCGCGCCGGGGAAACTGGAAACTGTGCTGGTAACGCTGGCGGTGACCAGACTGTGCCTGCCCCGCGCCCACCTGCCCGCCACCACGTCGTTGGGCACCCTGAGCCCCGACGGCCACCGGCTGGCCCTGGGCTGCGGCGCCAACGTGATCATGCCCAACCTGACCCCGGCGGAAGTGCGGGGCAAATACCTGATTTACCCGCAAAAGGCCGATATCAGGGACGACCCGGTAAAGGCCAAAAGGAACATTGAAACACTGTTGGCCGGCCTGGCCAGACCAGTGGCTGCTGGCTACGGCGATGCCGTAACCAGCAGGAGTCAGAATTCAGGAGTCAGTAGTCAGTAGTTTAAAAAACAGCAAATCATACTGTAAAGTGTGCAAAAATTTACCTAATGCGCAATTCTCCTCAGTAAATGGCTAGATATCTAGTTAAAACTGTGCAATTTCTTAATTAATGCGCAAATATCTGGAATTTATTTGTTATTTTTTAAACATTAATTTAAATTTTGCACACTTGACTGGAGGTTCTTCCATTAGCGGCGTGGGTGTCTGACTCCTGACTCCTAAATATTTTTCCAAAATGGAGGTTTACAAGATGGTGAAAGAGCGGGCGGAATTTATTGATGAAAAACAAATTGAGGCCTGGCTGGCTGAAGCCCGGCGGGCCGGCGGCAATGAAGCCCGGGGGATCATCGAAAAAGCGCGACTGGCCAAAGGTCTATCGCCTTATGAGTGCGCCGTGCTGCTGCACCTGGAGGACAGCGAACTGCTGGAAGAGATGTACCGGGCAGCCAAAGCAATTAAAGAAAGCATCTACGGACGTCGACTGGTGCTTTTCGCCCCGCTCTACGTCAGCAACCACTGCGTAAACAACTGTGTTTACTGCGGCTACCGTTGCGCCAACGGCAACATGCCCCGCCGACGCCTGGAGATGGAGGAAATACGGGAGGAAGTAAAAATTCTGGAGTCTTTGGGACACAAGCGCCTGGCCCTGGAAGCCGGGGAAGACCCGGTCCATTGCCCCATTGATTATATTCTGGAGGCAATCCGCACTATTTACGAGGTCAAGGAAGCCAACGGCAGCATCAGGCGCATTAACGTCAACATCGCCGCCACCACGGTGGAAAACTACCGCCTGCTGAAAGAAGCCGGCATCGGCACCTATATTCTGTTCCAGGAAACCTATCACCGGGAAACCTATCAAGCCATGCACCCGTCGGGCCCCAAGCGGGATTACGACTACCATACCACCGCCATGGACCGGGCCATGCAGGGCGGTATTGACGATGTGGGCGCCGGAGTGTTGTTCGGCCTGTACGACTATAAGTTCGAGGTCCTTGGACTGCTGCAACACGCTATACACCTGGAGGAACGGTTCGGCGTGGGGCCGCACACAATCTCCGTGCCCAGGCTCAGACCCGCCCTGGGCGTAAGTTACGATAATTTCCCCCACCTGGTGGACGACGCCAACTTTAAAAGGATTATCGCCGTGCTGCGGCTGGCCGTGCCTTACACCGGTATCATCCTGTCCACCCGGGAACCGGCCGGGCTGCGGGACGACCTGATCGGGGTGGGGGTATCGCAAATCAGCGCCGGTTCCTGTACCGGCGTGGGCGGTTACAAACAGGAACAGGAAAAGGCCCAATGCCGTGGTAGCGCCAGTGATACCATGCAGTTCCAGGTGGAAGACCTCCGCAGCCCGGACGAGGTGCTGCGCAGCGTCTGTCAGGGCGGATACATACCCAGTTTCTGCACCGCCTGCTACCGCAGCGGACGTACCGGCGACCGGTTTATGGCCCTGGCCAAAAGCGGTCAGATTCAAAACGTCTGCCAGCCCAACGCCATCCTGACGTTTAAGGAGTTTCTGGAGGACTACGCTTCCCCCGCCACCCAAGAAGCCGGCGCCCGGGCCATAGCGGACCATTTGCGGGAAATCACCAACCCCGGTGTGCGCCGCTTGACCGAAGAACGTTTAAAACTAATTGAGGAAGGACAACGAGATTTCTATTTTTAACCTAAAAAACAGGCTGCCGTGAAAGCAGCCTGTTTCCTTTTTGTATGCTTTACTGTTCCCTTCTAAATCAGGAAACGAACCTGTAAACGGCGGAGAAATGCATCAGGTACATCGGCCCGTCCATTTCCCAGTATCCGGGCGGGGCCGCCGCCGTACGCCTGACCGTATCCACCGAAAACTTGCGGTCGCTGACCACCAGAGAGCCGCAATTGGTCATCTCCTCTTTTTCCCCGGGGCGTATAATATGGTAGTTGCCCTGATAGCCGGGACGTTCAAAAATACATATATAACAATCACCGGCATCAATGGATGTAACCGGATTCATATTTTGGAAACTGTTAATCGCAGTATTGTGAATCAATTTATAAGAAAAACCGCCATGCCAAACGCGGGCTTGTTTGGTAACACCGGACGCTCTGAAAAACCCCTCCAGTGATTTGATTAATTTACTCAGTCCGGATGCCGGCGCCCAACCAAAGCCCCTCGTTGTTTCAGTGACGCTTGACATCTAAATTCCCCCCCCTGATTACCAACATGATAATCCTTTACCCGGTAAATGGCATCAGATTAGTGTTGAAAAGCTGCATATTACACCCAAAACGCAATATTTTTTGGGGAACGTTTCACAAATAAAAAAGTGCTAATTTCAGAAAATTCGTACTAGTTGTTCCCACCTGCTTATATTTTACTTGTCATTACATTTTTTATCAAGCGCATTCTAAAAAAATTAATAATATAACGACTGATTTCCGATATACTTTTAATTTTTGTCATTGCTTTTTTTTGCGCATGGACGACTTTTAATCAGCGGCATGCTAAATAAATCACAAAAACATCTTGTCTTATACCTTAATCATTAATAAAATAATAAAAACAAATTAATTTATAAAGGAGTATAACGGATGAGAATAGTTTCGATATACGGCGCCACCAAACAAAGCGGAAACACGACCATAGCCGAAGAACTCTCTCTGCTGAGCCAAAACAAAGGTTGCAAGACACTTCTTGTGGACTTGGACATCCATAAGGGCGACGTGACGGCCAGACTAAACCTGCACCATAATCCCAACATCAGCGACTGGTGCGAAGATATTTACCTGCAAAGCAAAAAAATAGGCATTATCAACGTCGAATACGAGCAATCGGAATGGACGCATTTTCTGCAAAAACACCCGTCCGGACTGGACGTGCTGGCCACCAATACAGACCGCAAACTGCCTGAGTATGGAAACATATATTATGAAATCAGAATAATCTACAATGCAATTAAAAAGAGCGATTACGATGTCGTTGTAATAGATATGGGCAATAAACAAACCAGCTTTAACTACGCTATCCTGGAAGATTCCGACGTACCGGTGCTCGTGGTTGATACATTCAGCTATAATGTCAAAATGCTTAAACACTTTATCTGGGATCTGGAGGATGTGCATTTTCCGGTTGACAAGTTAAAGCTGCTCTTCAACCGGGAAGCATCACCGGTTGAAGAACTGCCGGAAACCGTAGCCCGGGAATACGGAATACCCGTTTTGGGAGTTTTGCCGGAAATCAAACAAGAAGGCGAACGCTTCCGGCAGCAGTTGGAAAAAATATTTGAGGGCATTTTCAAAACTAAGTAAAGCACAAAAAAAGATCCGGCTGCGTCAACTAACGCCATCCGGATCTTTTTTCAACCAACCCGGTTTTGTTCATTGATAAACGACTTTAAAGGTCAGGGGCTACACCTTCTCTTTGGTGCCCCCCTACAGATCGCCGGGCTTCTCCTCGACCTCGACGGTAATAGATAATGTGGCCTGTTCGCGATGTATTGTAAGCTCAATTTTTTGACCAATCTCCGTCTCTTTAATCCGCTCGGCCAGCGCATCAGCATCCTTGACAGATTTTTTATCAATCTGCAGGATTATGTCGCCCTGCCGCAACCCCGCCGTTTGGGCGGGACTGCCCGGAATGACCCCCACCACCACGACGCCTTCCGTACTATCCAAATTGTAATATTCCGCTATATCCGTCGTTATGTCGCGCATCTGGATGCCCAGCCAGGGTCTGACTACCTTGCCGTTTTGTTTCAGATCTTCTAAAACCCCCTGCACCGTGCTGGTGGGAATGGCAAAACCTATTCCCTGCGCCTGGGCCACCGCAGTATTAATCCCCACCACATCACCCTGCAGGTTAAGCAGCGGTCCGCCGCTATTACCCGGATTAATGGCGGCATCGGTCTGCAGCAGGTTTTTGTAATAACGTTCCTCCACCGGTACCGGTCTGCCTTTGGCACTGATCACACCTACCGTAACGGTATGATCAAATCCATAGGGATTACCGATGGCGATCACCCAATTGCCCACTTTAATTTTTTCCGAATCCCCAAGTTTTAACGAAGGCAGATCTTTACCGGCTTGAATCTTCAAAAGAGCCAGGTCCAAATCATAATCGGCGCCCACCAGCACGGCGGGGTAATCTTTGCTATGGTCCTGCACGGTTACCGTAATCTGGTCGGCTCCGGAGATCACATGCTCGTTTGTTAAAATATAACCGTCATCTGAAATAATGAAACCGGAACCCAGGCCGGTCTCGGTACGTTCCCGCCGCGGTTGAGGCGTAATCCCGAAAAAATTTCTAAAGAAAGGATCGTTAAAGAAGGGATCCGAACCGTACCCGGAAGAAGTTCTCTTTTCCACACTGATTTGCACCACTGCCGGTCCGGCCATTTTCACAATATCCGCAATTGTTTCGGAGTCAACCCCCGGCAGGCCGGACTGTTCATTGGAGATACCCTGGTTTTCCAAAGCGGATAAATCCGTATCCGCAGATCGATCGTCAAAAACTGAACAACCGGCGACAAATATAATCCCCGCTATAAAAAAGGCCAGCACGATAAGACACATCCGCCGCCTGAACGATAACGCCACTTCACACACCCCCGTAAATTGTATCCAAGTCTAATGAACATCATAGCAAATATAAAAAAAATTTTCCAGAAAATCATTATCAGAATATTAATATTTTTATTTGGGGCATGTGAAATATTGCACTACCCTTGGTGATCATATATAATAGCTGTAAGACAGATTAGATAGATAATTAAGGACATCATTGTTTGTGATTTTTTTTACAAATACCTGAAAAGGAGGCCTAACCAGGGATAAAAGGATACTATCGAAGGATGCGGAAAGAAAGAAACAGGCACTCATAATAAAACAAAACAAGAGGGTGTATCTGCACACTGGCTGCCACCAGTGACATTTCCCTCTTACCACAAAAATACAATACATTAACCGACTGCTCCCACTGTCAGGGGAACAAAATTAATTCACAGCAGTTAAACATACACAAAAGACACCCATGTGACAATCCATAGTCACTGTTTTGTTTATGTTCCTTATTATATTATCATAAAGCATAACCCCTGACAACACCTAAAATTGAAATTTTGTCACTACCCAGAGCCTGTTATGTGGTGACAACAACTAAAAGGTGAGGAGGTTATCCGCTATGGAGAATCTCAAAGAAAGAAAAGTCAGGGATATTATGATTCCGATATATGAATACCCGCTGATTTCTTCAGAAGCCAGTCTTAAAACTACGCTGCAGGTAATGAAAGACTTATGGCATCCACAGGTTAACAAGCCCAAATCCGGCCGGCGGCGTGTTGTGGTCTTTGAAAACAATGTGCCGATCGGAACCTTCGGCATTAATGAAATGTTTAAAGCCATCGAACCGCAGTATTTGGAAAGTTTAAATTTCGCAGGTATAAAAATGCCCGGTTCACCGGTACCGATTTTCTGGGAAGGCCTTTTCAGCGAGCGGTGCCTTGAGGTGGCGCAGGATAAAATAAAAAAATACACTTCGCTATTTGAATATTTCGCCAATGCCGATGATACCCTGCTCCGGGCGTCCTGCTACATGGTCAAAGCTAAACAGGAATTCCTGCCGGTCAAAAGTAATAACCGGCTCGTGGGCATGGTTCTGAATGACGATATATTCAAGGAGATTTGCGACCTGGTTGCCGACGAATCTCAACCGGCCACCAGGACCGACAAACTCGCTTAACGCCGCGCCAACCCCCACCCCTATAGCGCGCAATTGAAGACTCCCCGCATTAGCGGGGAGTCTTCAATGTTTAAGGAGCCATATAAATATATTAATTTAGCGGCAAATTGCCGTTTTGCGCTTTCCTGGCCGCGCTCTTCTCCAGTGCTTTGTTTATGGGCATGGCCGCCAAAGCTACTAGAACTCCAAAACCAAGGGTTAACGCTATTGTCAACATTTCAGGGTAGATATACCATAACAGCATGTAAGCGGTGGACAGAATTAACGACATAATCATCAGCGGAAACGCCACCACGAAAAACTTTACAAATGTAATGTGGTAACCCCGTTTTTCCGCCATCCCGATTACCACGACATTGGCGGAGGCGCCGATAATTGTACCGTTGCCGCCCAGGCAGGCGCCCAGAGACAACGACCACCAGTAGAAGTTTAGCATACTGGGGTCTGCGACGCCCATGATCTCGCCCATATTATGGATTAACGGAATCATGGTGGCCACAAAGGGTATGTTATCGACAAAGGCCGATGCTATGCCCGACAGCCATAAGATGAGCATGGCGGTGGGAATCATCTCGCCGCCGGTAATTTCAAGGGAATAATGGGCGATGGCCTCAATTACCCCCACCTTCTCAAGGCTGCCCACCAATACGAACAGCCCGACAAAGAAGAATATGACCGGCCATTCCACAGCATGCAGGGCGTGTTCCGGATCCTCCCTGCTGACCAGCAGCAACAAACTGGCTCCGGTAAGAGCAATGACCGAAGACTCCAGGTGCACGTACTGGTGCAGGACAAAGCCTAAAATAGTCAGGAACAGGACAGCCATGCACTTTTTAAGCAGCACCATGTCTTTTAATTCAGCATACTCGTCCATTTCCATGATTGTTTTTTGGCGCTCCGGGTCGGCCACCAACTGGGACCGGTAAATCAGCCTCAGCAGAGTCAAGGTACATACGTAAACCACAACAATAATCGGCGTCAGGTTAATGATAAAATCCATAAACCCCAGGTGAGTGGCGCTGCCGATCATAATATTGGGCGGGTCGCCGATTAAAGTCGCGGTACCGCCCACGTTGGAAGAAATAATCTCGGCGATTAAAATAGGGATTGGGTTTATTCTAAGCTTTTGGGCTATGGCGAACGTAACGGGAACTATTAAAAGCACCGTGGTCACGTTATCCAGAAGGGCGGATAATACCGCCGTAACCAGCGACAGAGCGGCCATAATTTTTAGTGGTTCGCCCCTGGAGCTCTTGGCCGCTTTAATGGCTAAAAACTCAAAGATCCCTGTCTGGCGTGTGATGCCAACAATAATCATCATACCCACCAGCAAACCGATGGTATTGAAGTCAATGGCGTGTACCGCTTCTTCGGGGTCCAATATCTTAAATACGGCAATCAGCGCCGCACCTACAAGGGCAATAACAGCCCGGTGGATCTTTTCAGAAACGATAATCGCGTAAGTAATTAAAAAAACAGCTACGGAAAAATAAATCTGCAGATGCTCAGGCAAAATCATACCTCCCCAATTAACTACAATTGAACTCGGTTTAACCCTTTAAGAAATACCTCCAGTATTAATTATTTAATAAACTTTCTTAGGATTCCTGCCTGCACTATTCAATTACTTAAATATTAAATATATCTCTAATTATTATTAAAAAAGCCCGCCTTAATCTCCCCCTTCCGTAATAAGGCTTAATTTTATTATTATCGGTTTTTAGATATCTCCATGTGAAATAATATACTTTCTTCATTATTATTTGTCACTGTTTTTTTCACCACTTAATATATTTTAGCATAAGCTTGATCATCACACAAGCAATTCCTTCGCGGTATACATAATGCTTCTCCGGTATGTTTATACATTATTGTCACTATAAATTGCGCACCAAAAATAAAACTGGATTGCAGTCCATCGACCCCGTTCATAATTTAGAAAAAGCTCCCTGTTTGACCAGGGAGCCCTGTGCTCTAAAATAACTCCTCGAAAACCTGTTATTTTACCCGGCAAATTGCGCCATGGTTTCAAGGGGTGACACAATGTTGTATTTAAACGCCCGGGCTTGTTGAGATAACCCGAAGGCCACCGCCATAAGCTGGGTGAAAAACAACACCGGAAGATTAAAATTTGTACCGTACTTTTTGTTAACCAGACTTTGATAAGCATCCAGATTAAGCTGACACATGGGACACGGGGTGATAATAATCCGGGCGCCGCCGGCAGAAGCGGACTGAAAAATCTTATAGCCCAAGTCCAGCACAATATCTCTGGCGGGGATGGTGCTGGAACTGCCGCAGCAACGGGCCCGCATGGGAAAATCGGCTGATGTGGCGCCCAGGGATTCAATCAGCCGGTCCATAAACACCGGCTGTTCCGGGTCGTCGAACTCGTACGGCAGCGCCCTGACGGTCTGGCAGCCCACGTAGCCGGCCACGGTAAGGCCTTTAAGCGGGTTTTTAACCAGACTCGCCACTTTATCGAGGCCAACGTCGTTAATGATCACGTCCAGGAACTGGCGCACCCGCAGGGTGCCGCCATAATGCAATCCATCGGCGGCCAGCGCCTCGTTGGCCAGGGCGCGGAAATGCGCGTCTTCCTTGAACTTTTTATTGGCCACTGCCAGGGTCAGATAGCAAGAGCTGCAGCCTGTCACCACATCATTACCTTTGGCTTCGGCAATAGCAAGGTTGCGGGCGGTGAGCACCAACTGCGTGAAGTCGCCCACTACGCCGGAAGCCATTGTGGCGCCGCAGCAGTTCCAATCCGGTATTTCTTCCAACTGCAGGTCCAAAACCTTGGCCACCGCTTCAATGGAGTGCGCGTTGGCCTTGGCCGTTGCTTCACTGGAGCAGCCGGGATAATAGCTGTACCTCATTGCCTGGCCTCCTTTTGCTCAAGCTCCCGGGCCTTATGAATAATTTTCTTCAAACCGCCCAGGCCCTTGATTTTTTTCGGCGGCAACAGCGGCATCCGGCCATGTTTAAGCATGCTGATACCTACGTCCTTCATGTCCATGGCCTTCGCAATTTCATCAAGACCGCGGATCATAAAGTAACGGGCTGTCACGCCGCCCTCAAACATCCTGCCCCGGCCGCATAATTCGGCCCAAAAGGCCTTGTAAAAAGCAGATTGCGGATAATCGGTGTAACCACGTTCAATGGCGTGTTTTTTCAAATCGTGCATCACGTCGATAATGGGAATTCCCCTGGGGCAGCGGGCTTTGCAGGTGCAGCAGGAAGTACAGGACCAGAATGTGTTGGATGTTAAAACTTCTTCTTTCTTGCCCAGTTTGATCAGGTTGAAAAGCTGCCTGGGAGAGTAATCCATAACCTCCTTGGTGGCGCAGGACACGGCGCACATACCGCAATTCATGCACTGCTTGATGTATGCACCGTTCTCCAGACGGTAAATGTCCCTGGCAAACGTTAAATCATATTTAACGGGTGCCGAAAAAAAACTTTTTTGCTCCATAAAGTTATTATCTCCTTCGCTTTTTTTTAAAGGAGTGCAGGACGGCCTTTGCGGCCGTCCTTTCTATATCTGAAATACCATCTTGCCGGTTTACTGGAAGTCCTTCATGGGGTTCGGGCCCAGTCCTTCGAGTTCCGCCGCGAAATCGTCCAGCATGGCCGGAATCTTGTCGTAATCCATGATGTTCACGGTGGTGGCGCGCACCCGCTCGGATTCCAGGCCCAGGCGGTTTAAGGTCTCGGAAATCTTGGAGAGACGGATTTCCGCCAGCTCGCTGCCCTTCATGAAGTGACACTGGTAATCGTCGCCATGCTTGCAGCCCATCAGCAGTACGCCGTCAAAGCCGCGGCCCATGGCGTCGTTAATCCAGACCAGGTTCAGAGAACCCAGGCAGCGCAGGGGGATTACCCGCACCCAGGCGTTGTATTGCAGGCGGTTGATGCCCGCCATGTCCAGGGCGGGAATGGCGTCGTTCTCGCAGGCGAAGATCAGGATTCTGGGCTTCTCGTCAGCTTCTTCCGGCACCTCGATGGCTTTAACCATGTTGCCGATCATGGGCACCGAGTAGTTCTTGAAGGAAATAATCCGCTCGGGGCAGGCGCCCATGCAGGTACCGCACCTTCTGCAGCGGGACGGGTTGGGCAGCGGGTTGGCCTTCTCGTCCTCGTTAATGGCGCCGAAAGGACACTCTTCGGTGCACCGCTTGCACTGGGTGCAACGGTTCATGTTAAATTCCGGGAACGACATGTCGCCGGAACGCGGGTGCACAGCCTGGCCCTTTTCAGTGGCTTCAATGCACTGAATGGCTTTCATAGCCGCACCGGCGCCGTCTTCCACCGCTGAAAGCATATCCATGGGGGCCCGCACCACGCCGGCGGCGTAAACGCCTGTGCGCCTGGTTTCATACGGGAAGCAAATATAGTGGGAATCCGGGAAGCCGTACTTCAGCGCCGGCAGCTCCGGACCCTGCCGGTAAGCCAGGTTTAACAGGTTGGACTTGATAATCTGAGGCACGGAGGATTTGGGTTCTTCCGCCTTATCATCTTCAGCCTGTTCTTCCAGCAGTTCGCCCAGCGCCGCGGTGGGCACCATGCCGTTGGCCAGCACCACGTAATCGAATTCGTCGGCCAGTGATGTGGTACCCATGGTTTTATCATCGGCTTCAATGGTCAGTTTGCCGTCTTCCTCGGTGATTTCGGTTACGTCGCCCTTGATGAACATAACGCCCGCCTCTTGGGCTTTTTTGTAGAGGTGTTCGTACTGACCGTTGGAACGGATATCTTTAAAATAAACATATGCGTTAGCCTCGGAATTCAGTTCCTTAACGCACATGGCCTGCTTGATTGACTCGATGCAGCAGGCCGCCGAACAGTAATGCAGGTGCTCGGCATCGCGGGAGCCGGCGCACTGGATGAAAGCCACTTTGTCGGCTTCCAATTTACCTGTCGCCGCCAGTTCCTCAAATTGAGCCTGGGTGATCACGTTCTCAAATTTGCCATAACCGAGATGGCCCAGTTTGTCGGCTTCGTACGGCCTGGCGCCGGAAGCCAGCACAATGGCGCCCACCCGCTCTTCTGCTGTGCCGCCCGCCTGATTGATAGTCACATCAAACATACCGGGGGCACCGGCGGTTGTTTCAACGGTCGCCGACTTGTAGATTTTAACCCCGGCCTCTTCCACTGCTTTAACCAGGGCGGGAATGCAGTTTTCCTCCAGTTCGTTAAAGGGAGGCTTAAGAGGAACCTGTTTATACATTTTGCCTGCATAGCCGCCCAGCTGGTCTTCTTTTTCCACCAACACGACGGGGTAGCCGGCCCGGGCTGCTTCCAGCGCCGCGGTAAGACCGGTCAGACCGCCCCCCACCACCATGACGCTCCGGGAGAAATTCTCCACCTGGTAGGGCTCCGGGATATTCATGTTCTTTTGCTTGGCCAGGCCCATCCGCATGTTATCTTCGGCCAGCATCTGAGTGTCCTCATCGTCGGAGGTATGGCACCAGACCACCTGCTCACGCAGGTTGATCCGCTCCACGACCTTGTCCGCGCCGAACTTGAACACGTCGAAGTTGACCCTGGAGGAACAGCCGGCGATAACAACAGTGTCTACGCCTTCGCTTTCAATATCATTTTTAATCAGCTCAACGCCTTCAGATCCGCAAAGCTGTTCACCGGTCTTGCAGACAGGTACCTTGTATTCACCCGTCGCTACCTTGGACAGGGCATCGATGTCCAGAGCCTCCCCAATTCCACAGCCTGTGCAAATATATACGGCTATTTTCTCCATCGTTACTGCCCCCTCACTGTAGATTGGATTGCCTTAAGCGCTGCAGCGGTAGCATCCCTTACAGCCGAGGCCACATCCAACGGGTTTTTGACGCATCCGGCCGCTATGATGCCGGCAGTCCCGGATCCAGGAACCACAAAACCGTCCTCATCGTAGGCCATTTCAGCGGGGATAGCGGACGCCGCGGTGGAAGGCGTCATGCCGGTGGCCAGCACCACCAGGTCGTAACTCTTCCGAGTAAGTTGCCCGGCCTCCTGATCCTCGGCAATGACCACCAATTGTCCGCCGGCCTGATCTTCCTCAACCTCGCCGGCCTTGCCTTTGATCAGGGTAATGCCTGCTTCTTCCTGAACCTTGGTGAAGAAGTCTTCATATTTACCGCGTGCCCTGATGTCGATGTAATAGATATCAATCTCAGCTTCGGGGTATTGCTCCCTGACATAAGTGGCATGCTTCAATGAAGCCAGACAACACACTGACGAACATGCCTTTTGATGGTTTTCGTCCCGGGAACCGGCGCATTGCACGAAGGCAATACTGTTAATTTCCTTGCCGTCCGACGGGCGAAGGATCTTACCGCCGGTGGGGCCGGTCTTGGCGGCCAGACGTTCCATCATTACGTTGGTAATCACGTCTTTAAACCGGCCAAACCCGTAATAGCTGAGCTTGGCGGCGTCATAAGGCGCCCAGCCGGTGGCCCAGACGATGGAACCGACGTTCAGGGTCATGGTCTTGGGCTGCATGTCGGGCTCGATAGCCTTGTAATCGCAAACCTCGGCGCATTTACCCGCGCAGCCGGCTTCCTTGCATGCATCCGCCTTGATAACGTACTTCATGGGGAAAGCAAAGTCGTGCGGCAGATGGATCGCCTTAATTTTGTTCATGCCATAGTTAAACGGGTTGTCGATTTCCACCGGGCAAGCCTCCACGCATTTGCCGCAGCCGGTGCAATTATCATTCACGTAACGGGGGTTAATCTTTACAGTAACGTCAAAGTTGCCTTCCTGGCCGGAAATGCTTTCCACTTCACTCAACGTAAAGAAGTTGATCCGCGGGTTGTTTCTAATCCGCTGGAAATTAATCTCCAGACCGCAGTTCGGCGGACATAATTTCGGGAAGTATTGATTGAGTTGTGTTACCCTGCCGCCCAGATACGGGCTTTTTTCTACGATATATACTTCACAGCCTGCTTCGGCAGCCTCCAGAGCGGCGGTAAGACCGCTGATTCCTCCCCCGACAACCAGTATGCTTTTATTTGCCATAATTTTTCACCACGCCATTCTCCCCTATAGATTTTTATGCTTGCCAGTGTACCGGCTGTTCAGGCATATAATTGACAAGTAGCCGGCAATTGGCAGTTTTCCTGCCAGCACATTAAAAAAAACTCCAGGCAACCCCGTAAGGACGCCTGGTAAAGGTCCGATTTCTAAATTAACGCCCAGTCCCCACGTGTGAGCACCAGCCAGGGCTGTATCGTAACTATGCATAGAGCCCGTGGCCGGGGCCACGGGCTCTTGCGCCGTGGTAAGGGCACAATGCAATTAGTTACCAGATCTCGCCCGGTGCTTCAAACGGGGTGAGATCAATTGTATGACTGTCTATCAAGCTTACAGACGGATAATGGGCTTCTTGAATACGTCCCACTCGCCGCTGTTGGGATCCCACTTAATGTTGACGAAGGACAGCCAGTTCTGTTCGTCCATTTTCGGGAAGTCGGCGCGGAAGTAGTAACCGGGCCAACGGGTTTCTTCACGGAACATCACGGTGCGGACGTGGGATTCGGCCTGCCACATCCGGTGGATGTTTTCCCAGCATCTCATCAGCTCGTGCAGGTCCTTGGCAGCCAGCTTATCGGAGTCTTCCTTCAAGAAGGTAAGCAGTTCCATAGCCCTGTCCAGGCTGGGCTTGTTGGTGCTGAAGTTCGCGGTCACGCCGCCGACATACTCGTCCATCATCTTCTGCAAACGGAACATGAACATCTTGGGCTTGATGTAAGCCGGGTTGACTTCGGGATCGGTGGTGAAGTCTTTATTGGCTTCGTAAATTTCCAGCGGAGCGTAAGCCTTGGCTTTCAGTTCTTCCACCTTGGCCATGTCCACGGCGGGCTGGGTGTTGTTTTCCACGATGAACTTGATGGCTGCCTTGGCGGCAATACGGCCTTCAGCGTGGGAGCCCGAAGAGAACTTGTGGCTGGAAGCGCCGGAAGCATCGCCGGCGGCAAACAGACCCTTAACGGTGGTCATGTTGGCATAACCCCAGAAATACTCGGGCGGAGCAATGTCCTCGGGGCCGGAAACCCAGGCGCCGGATGCGCCGGAGTGGGAGCCGATGAAGTAAGGCTCGGCAGCGGCGATTTCCGAGGGCTTCTCTTCCGGTTGAATGTTAGTTGCTGCCCACAGCAGAGCCTGGGCAATGGTCATGTCGAGGAAGTCTTCCCAAGCTTCGGATTCCAGTTCCTTCATTTTCTTCTTGAAGGCCTTGGGATCGTCTTTATACTGGTCAGCCAGCTTGGCAATAGCTTCGTTGGTCATCATCATCAGGGGGCCTTTGCCTTCGCTGACGTCCAGCATGCCCAGGTAGTTGCGCAGGTTGGCCGGAATCGGCTTCACCAGGCCGTAGGGAGCCCAGTTTTGCAGCTCGTCCTTGCGCTCGACCATGTACTCGCCGCCAATGGCGCTGATGGCCCTGGATTTGAACAGCAGGAACCAGGCGCCCACCGGGCCGTAAGCATCCTTAAAGCGGACCGGGATGAAGCGGACTTCCTGACAGGTCATTTCAGCGCCGGCGCGAATGGTGAAGTAAGCGCTGGAACCAGTGCTGAACGGAGGATACCAGGAACGGCCGAGACCTTCACCGGTGGAGCGGGGCTTGAATACGCCTACCGCGCCGCCCATGGCAGCCAGAACGGCTTTGGCCTTAAAGACGTAGAATTTATTTTCCCGTACGCTGAAACCTACGGCGCCGGAAATTCTGTCGCCATCCAGCAGCGGCTCAATGATGAAAATACGCTCATAGATATTATCCATGCCCAGAGCGTTCTTGGCGGCTTCAGCAACGATGACCTTGTAGGATTCACCGTTGATCATGATTTGCCAGCGGCCTTCATTCACATACTCGCCGTTGTCGTCTTTCCAAATCGGCAGGCCCCATTTTTCAAACAGGTGCACGGTGCCGTCAACGTGGCGGGCAATGTTGTAAACCAGGTCGTCACGGGCAACGCCCATCAGGTCCTGGCGAACGTAATCAACATATTGCTCAATGGTGTTTTTGCCTTTGCCCACACCAATGTATTGGTTAATGGCGGAAAGACCCATGGCCACGGCGCCGGACCGGTCCAGGGAAGCCTTGTCAACCATGGTGACTTTCAGGCCCTGTTTCTTCGCCCAGTAAGCTGCTTCAACGGCTGCCCCGCAGGACGCCATGCCGCCGCCCACGATCAGAAAATCAGTGGTAACTTCAACAGTTTCAAAATTCATCGGCATTTATATTAACCTCCTCCGTAAAGTTCTAGGTAACAAGAATTTGGAACAACCTTACTTCTTAATGGTAGGTAGCGCGTCCATCCACAGGGAAGCCGGCTCGGTGCACAGGTTCTGATCGTTCAGATCGTTTTGATCAGCCGGGAATCCGCCGTCGGGCGCCGCGGTGCCTTCTTCAGTGGTCCGGATGGGGAATTTGAAGCGCTTGACCATCCCGTCCCGGAACTTAATGGTCCACATAATGCTGTCGGAACCTCTCAGAGGGGTTACAGAGGCGCCCATGGGGACAAAGTCGGCATAGCCGCGCAGGTCCATCGCTTGCTGCGGGCAAGCCTTGGCACAGCAGAGGCATTCCCAGCAGGCCCAAGCATCGCGGTTATAGGCCTTCATTTTTTCTTTGTCCAGCACCATCAGGTCGTTAGGGCATGCGTACATGCAAGCGGTTTTGTCCTGACCCTTGCAGCCGTCACATTTCTCGGTCATTACAAAAGTTGGCATTAATTCAACCTCCCGTTCCCAATTTTTAATCAACAAGGTTTCTACCACAGCGCCGCGTTATTCAATCAACTAACCGGCGCTTCGGCATATGAGGAGTCAAAGCAATTACAGAACACAAAAACCATAACCCTTTTCTCTCCCTCAATACCTGCAACGTTAAATATTGCCCGCACCCGGTGCGGCATAGTCACACCCGGCGGCTTTTTTAACCACCTCCCTTGAAAATTGATCAATATTCGGTTGGCAGCGCAACCTGGAACAGTTTGAACACACAATATACAACTTGTGATAATTATCTCTTTGCCAAACGGCCCCCTTGCTAAAGATAAGCGAAAGTTATGATAAAGAAAAGCTAAAGTTATCTTGTATTTACTTTTCGACGCTGATTAACGGGCTCCTTCTTTTGAAGCAGAGAAAATTTTGTTTTTTTGACCTGGATTTGCCGGACAGACTGTTCTGTCCGGATCCAGCCACGAAAAACAGACAAACACTGCTGTTACCCGTCCCGGGAAAACCCGGAACGGGCGAACAAACAGGTGCTATTTCTTGGTGCCGGGCATATCTTCGTAAGCGCCCTTCTTGATTTCGACTTTTTCCGCGGTTTGATAGTATTCACGCAGAATTTCCATCACCTCTGGGCGGCCGAACTCCCTGGGAATCTCTTCGCCGTCCTGCATCATGCGGCGGAACTTGGTGCCGCTGACGACGCAGCGGTCTTCCGGACCGTGCGGGCAGGTGCGCTGACTGGCCATGCTCTGGCACTTGTAGCAGTAGAAGGTCCAAGCGATGAGCATGGGCTCCAGTTCCAGAGCGCCGGGCCAGAGCTTCTTAAAGATGGTCTGGGCGTCAAAGGGACCGTAGTAATCGCCAACACCGGCATGGTCGCGGCCGACGATCAGGTACCGGCAGCCCCAGTTTTGACGGAACACGGCGTGCAGCAGGGCCTCGCGGGGTCCGCCGTAACGCATTTCCATAGGATACACGCCCAAAGCGATGAATTCCTGCGGGAAGTATTGCTCCACCAGCACTTCATAGCACTTGGTGCGGACTTCACCCGGGATGTCGCCGGGCTTCAGGTTACCCACGATGGCGTGGATGAAGCAGCCGTCCACCAGTCCGCTTTCCATGGCGAACTTGCACAGGTATTCGTGTGAACGGTGCATGGGGTTCCTGGTCTGGAAGGCCACCACGTTGGACCAGCCTTTGGATTCAAACAGTTTGCGGGCTTCTTCCGGATAGAGGTAATACTTGGGATATTTTTGAGGGTATACCCCTTCGTTGACGACTTTGATCGGGCCGCCCAAGTTGTATTCGCCCTGGCTCATCACGCTGGCCACGCCGGGGTGTCCTTCGGCGTCCAGGGTGGTGAACACTTCTTTGCATTCGGCTTCTTTGTCGTAGGTATAGATGTCTTCCACTTTCATGGTGGCGTAAAGCTCACCGGAAGCCCTGTCAATCAGGGCCACTTCAGAGCCGACTGCAATGCCGGCGGCATCTTTTTCGGCGCCGGTGATGGAAAGGGTGACCGGCATCGGCCACATGGTGCCGTCGGCCAATTTGAGGTCAAACACACAGCCGGTATAATCGTCCTTCTTCATAAAACCGTCCAGGGGAGTGAACGCGCCGATACCGAGCATTAATACGTCGGATGTTTCTCTGGTACTCATGTACACTTTGGGCATTTCCTGCGCCCGTTTGATTTCAGCTTCCCTCGCCTCGCCGTACAGCAGCAACGGCTTCAATTTTCCTTCCGGACCATGCGGTTTGGGTAATGCCATAAATAATTTCCCCTCCTACTACTTTTATTTTAATTTTGCAACCAAGGGAACAATAGTTCCCCATGAAAACCCAATCTCCAAATTTTATTTCTCTTATTATCAAACAGACGGGGCTATGTCATACAAAAGACGTTAATACGTAAGCAACGCGACATAAACACGAACAGCGCCCGGTTATAATAAAATTGGGGTTATTGCGTCTCAAACCAAAGCATATTTCTAATCATCTCTGATAATACCGGCCAGTTTAAACAATTTGACACAAGTATGATGATTCCTTCTTCCAGTTAGTTATTTTTTTATACATGCCTTTTTGTGAATATATGCACATAGACAGCAACAAAAATACCCCTCGTCAATTGACTACTACAATTAAAATATAACATGTTTATAAGTTATTGACAAGCCTAATTAACCGCCGGCTAAAACATTAAAACCCGACCTTTTTAAATTTTTCCACGTAGCCTTCCAGCAGTTCGCTACGCCCGGTTTCCAGGAACTCTTTCATTACCCTGGGCCGGCGGTATCTGGCGCCTTCGCTGACCACGCTCATGATCAGGTGATTTACATAAGGCACGAAGGTGTACTGACTGTCCACAACATCCGGCGGCACAAAAAAAGACTCCAGTTGACCGATGTCGGCAGCCAGCAACTGCACCAGTTCCTGCGGCTTTTTGCCCTTTTGATTGCTCACCCGTACTTTTTCACACCGGGGGAGCTCATAGTTAACTATTTCCGCGGGCAGTTCAAGATCATGTTCCTGCTTATATTTTTCAGCCAGCTTTTGCATGTTGCGGCGCATAGCCTCTTTATCCGTGTCAGTGCCCAGCAGGCCGTATATCCGGCAGGTAAAAGGGCGCGCCTCGTAAACCCGGCAGTTGTTATCAGAACCAAGGAACGGACAGCGCTGTTTGACATCCACCAGCTCCAAAAAATAGTAACGGACCGCGTTGCCGATAAACTCGGGCCAGAGTTCGGGCATCTGCTTGTTAATATGGCGAAACATATTTAAATACTCTACAATATAAGCAGGTTGGGGCACCGTGCAGCAAACGGCGCATTTTTCACATTCGGTTTCCGGCACCTGGTCATAGACCGCCTGTAATTTATCAAACAGCCTTTCTTCCCCGGCCTGGCTGACGGCCTGGTGCAATTTGTTCAGAGGCAGCATTGGTACAACTCCTTCCGTGTCCGGTACGATATATTGGTTATAGGTTTATACATTATACGTCCCTCTTATTATTCCTCTATTAATGCCGAAACATAAAAATATAGCAACATAAAAATACCGGGTGGCGTTTACGCCACACGGCTTGACATAAGAACCTAAAAAAACAGTATGATTAGATTAGAGGTGAGTGCTTTGATTGGGTTGAGTTTCTTTTTGATCTTGATCGGTTTATCCGTGTTTACCGCCTATGTGCTTTTATTAACCCTGCATATCACCGGCAACGGAAAATGGCCGGGCCTTTCACCCCGCCGATGGGACAGCCGGCTAAAAAAGCTGCTGCTCGGCGCCGGCTGCGGGTTGTTCTTGACACTGGCCGGCATACTGGCCGGTTACGGCATTTAGGCCGCTCTAGCCATGATGGCAGCCGTGACCGTGTTCGCCGTGATGGTTGCAACAGGCGGCACCCTGGGTATTTAATTCCCCCCTGATGAAGGAAACCGCCACGTCCTCAATGTTTCCGTTGGCGCCGCTGACAACCTGCAATCCACTCTCCTGAAGGGCGATTAATGCCATGGCGCCGATTCCGCCGGTTATAACCACATCCACATTCTCGGACTTCATCAACCCGGCCAGACCTTCGTGGTTATGCTGCAGTTGATCCGCCGATACGGTTTTTCGAGCCTTGATGATGCCGTCTTCCACTTCCACAATGGCAAATTCCCTGCTGGTTCCGAAATGCTGGTTTACTCTTCCGTGATCGTATGGCATTGCCAGTTTCATTACTTATTCCCTCCGTATTTTAAGATATCCTGCCAAAATCATTACTGCTGTCCCTTAATTTTAATATAATCCTTATTTACGGGCCAACTTACGGCGCCGGCGCCGCCCCCGGCACCATATCCACAGTCCGGAGCGCACTCCGCCGCCGGCCCGCCCGTGAAAGATCGTCCAGCCGGCACCGCCGTCCGGGACATAATCCTTTCCATGCTATTGCCACCGCAATTACGGCAGGTGCAAAAGCTTCCTCTATCCATTGTTTTGACCAGACGTTCAGTGACAGCCCCGCAATCCCGGCATTTAAACTCATAAATCGGCATTGCAGCCCCTCCCGTTATGGACATTGGTTCATTTTTTATTGTAAATGCACCATGGCGGGCTGTCAATATTTATTTTTGACATTTGGCAAAAAAAATCCCACCTGATTAGATGGGATTGATTGGTAAAATTTAATATGGATTTTAAGTTTATACACAACCGGTGGGCTTGGGCAGGCCGGCCAGTTTGCAGGCGCCTTTGGCCGGGCCGGAGGGGAACAGTTCATAAATCTGCTTCAGGCTGTAACCGGTTTGTTTACACATTTTCCGAACCATCGGGGCTACCTGGAACTGTTTGTAATAATCACGCAGATAGCGGATTACTTTCCAGTGTTCCTCGGTCAGTTCCTTGATCCCTTCGGATTCGGCAAAGTATAAAGCCACGTCGTCGTTCCATTCTTCGGGAGTAACGATGAACCCGTCTTCGTCCAGCTCGATTTGCTTGCCACCAATTTCAATAAAAGCCATTAATCTCACCTCCAAAATATTTAAAAAACAATTTTCATTTTCCCCTAAAAAGATTTTAATTTTTTTATTTTTAGGGCGAAAAGCTATTCCACATGCAATATATTATCATCCAGACCAAAAGAGTGCAACATGTTCACGCATAAAACCTGTTTAATTAAAAAACCAATTTAAGAAAATCTTTTCCTCATCCCTGCCAAAACCATGCTTTGCGCTTTACTGCAATGGAACCGGGCCGGTTTATTCAACGTGCAATGTCAATTTCACCTGGCTTTATAGTTCCACATCAAATAACTGGCCCATCACCTCCCTTTTGGGGAACATAGTTATCTGAGTTGTACAGTTGTGTTATTAATACGACAAAACCTTTACAATTCCTGCAACGGTTATAGTATGAATTTCATACCAGAAGTCATACTTCATCGGCAATCAGCTTGCTGGCTACTTTCACTTTCCGGCGTTCCACCGCTCCCATTTCGCCAAGGACATATTCCGCTATGTTTACAGCGTGATCGCCGACCCTTTCCATATTGCTGAGCAAATCGAGGAATATCGAACCCTCGACGCCGGTACAGATACCCTCGTTAAGGCGCATGATATGGCCCTCACGAAACTCTTTTTCCAGGTTGTCGATAATAACCTCGTTTTTAATCACCTGCCCGGCCAGGACGTGATCTCCGGTTTCCAAAGCTTTAAGAGCCATTTCCAGGGTTTCTTCCGTCAGGTCGGCCATGGAACGGATGCTGGCCATGGCTTCGTCGGAAAAGATGATGCGATGCTCAACACCGTAAACGGTTAATTCCACGATATTATCGGCGTGATCGCCAATCCGCTCCAGGTCGCTGACCGCCTGTAACAGCGTAGTGGCATAATTGGACTGGTCGGTATTCAATTTATTCTCGCCGGACAACTTGACCAGGTAATCGGTGATGTCGGCGTCCAGCCGGTTAATCAATTCTTCCCTCTGTTCCAGGTACATGGGGTTTAATTCTCTGCTCCGGGGATTAAAGAAAAAGTCAACCGATTCGCGGAAGAACTGCCTGGCGTGCCGGCCCATGCGCAGCACTTCTCTGGTGGCCTGGCCCAGGGCCACGGCCGGGTTGGTCAAGAGGCGCGGCTCCAGGAAACGGGGTTCCATGCTGAATAGGGCGCCCTGTCCCGGCACCAGCTTGGTCACCGCCCAGGCCAGATAGCCCACAAAGGGAAGCTGAATCAGCGTGTTGGTAATGTTAAACATACCGTGGGTCTGGGCGATCTGCATCCGGATATTCAGAGTATCCCAGGTTCCTTCGGATCCCGGCAGCAGAACAAATACATAATCAGTGGCCAAACGAATCATTTCCGGGAAGATGCCGAACAGAAAGAGCGGCAGAAATATGGCGGTACCGCTCAGATTGAACAGGGTATGTGTAAGCGCCGCCCGCCGGGCCGCCACGGTGGTGCCGATGGAGGCCAGCAGCGCGGTGACGGTGGTGCCGATGTTATCCCCGAACAATATGGGCACAGCCTGCTGATAGGTTACCGCGCCCTGTTCGGCCAGACCCTGCAGCACGCCGATGGTGGCACTGCTGCTCTGGACAACCAGGGTAAAAACAGTACCGAGAACTACGCCGATTATCGGGTTATGCTGTACCTGGGCCATCAGGTTGAAAAATAAGTCCCAGTCTTTAAGGGGTTTTAAACCTTCACCCATAACGCTCATGCCGTAAAAAAGCATCCCAAAGCCGAAAATAACCTTACCGACATTAGCGATTTTTTTATTCTTAACAAAGAAAAGCAGGATCACACCCACGGCGATAATGGGCAGCGAGTACTGCTCCAATTTGAAACCAATCAGGTAAGCCGTCATGGTAGTGCCGATATTGGCGCCCATAATCACTCCTATGGCTTGACGCAGGTTAAGCAACCCGGCGTTCACCAGGCCCACCGTCAGCACGGTGGTGCCGCTGCTGCTCTGAATCAGGGCGGTCACCAGAGCGCCGGTAATAACGCCGCGCACCGGCGTCTTGGTACCCTTTTCCAAAAACTGGCGCATGCGCGTACCCGCCGCAGTTTGCAGCCCCTCGGACATATATTTGATGCCGAATAGAAAAATCCCCAGCCCGCCCAGGGCATAAAACAATACTTCCTGAACCGAGAAAGGCATGGCTTGTCCCCCCGCAGGTTATTAAATTCCTAATAGATTTTAACAGCTTCCTTACCGGTGTTTAACTGTTTTAATCGTATTTTAACAATAATTTAACAATGTATTGCCGGTGAGTGACAAAAAGCCCGTCCGGCCTTGTTACGCCTGAATAAATATATTAAACTGGTTTCTGGGAGTGATTAAAACGTGATTGTGCTGCAGGCTGCGCATATTAACAAATCCTTCGGCGGCAAACAAATATTGTCGGACGCCACCCTGGCCGTCAGGCAGGGGGAACGGGTGGGACTGGTGGGACGCAACGGGGCGGGCAAAACCACCCTGCTGAAGATCATCACCGGACAGATGCTTCCCGACAGCGGGGAGATAACCCGGCCCGCCACAACCCGCACCGGCTACCTGGCCCAGGGCGGGGGGCTTGAATCCGGGCGGGTTGTGATGGAAGAAATGCTGACTGTTTTTGAGCACCTGCGCGAGACCGAGCGGAACTTGCGTTTCCTGGAAGCCGAAATGGGGCGCCCGGAGATATCCGCCAACCCGGACCGGCTGCATAAAATACAGGATGAATACACCCGGCTGCGGGAAAATTTCAGCCGCGGCGGCGGATACGAGTACGAAGCCGTGATCCGCAGTGTGCTGCACGGTTTGAAATTTACCGGCCGGTATTATGACCTGCCGGTCGACCGGCTCAGCGGCGGTGAAAAGACCCGCCTGGCCCTGGCCAAGCTGCTTTTGACCAAACCCGATTTGCTGATCCTGGACGAGCCGACAAACTACCTGGATATGGAAACATTGGCCTGGCTGGAAAAGTATTTGCTTTCGTACCCCGGCGCAATCCTGGCCGTTTCCCACGACCGGTATTTTCTGGATATGCTGGCCGAAACGATCTACGAGCTGAGCAGCCGCCGGCTAACCAGGTACTCCGGGAACTACACCCGGTATCTGATCCTGAAGGCGGAGGAACTGGAACGCCAGGCCGCCCGTTATTACCGTCAGCAGGAAGAAATGACCCGGATGCGGGATTTTGTGCAGCGTAATATTGCCCGGGCTTCCACCACCAACCGGGCCAAAAGCAGACAAAAAGCGCTGGAAAAAATCAAACCTCTGGAAAAGCCGGCCGGAGCGGAAAAAAAGATCGCCATGACCCTGGACGCCGGCCGGACCAGCGGCAGCGAAGTGCTGACGGTAAAAGAGCTGGACCTCGGTTACCGGGGTATTGTCCTGGCCCGGGACATTACTTTCAGCATCCGGAGGGACGAACGGTTAGTCCTGCTGGGACCGAACGGAGCCGGCAAAACCACCCTTTTGAAAAGCATTGCCGGACTGCAGCTCCCCCTGGCGGGTAAAATAAAAGCGGGCTACCATGTGCAGATTCAGTATTACGACCAGGAACAAAAAAACCTGCGTCCGGAGAAAAATGTGCTGCAGGAATTGTGGGACGACTTTCCGCATCTGGAGGAAAAAGTGGTGCGGACGCTGCTGGGCCGGTTTTTGTTCAGCGGTCCCGAAGTGGAAAAAAAGGTGGGCGACCTCAGCGGCGGGGAAAAATCCAGGCTGGCCCTGGCCAAGCTGTTATGCGAACGGGGCAATTTCCTGCTGCTGGACGAACCCACCAGTCACCTGGATATCCCGGGCCGGGAAGCACTGGAGGAAGCGCTTCTGGATTATCCGGGCACCCTGCTTTTCGTATCCCATGACCGCTACTTCATCAATAAAATAGCCACCCGGATTATCGAGCTTACCGGAGACGGGGTCAAGGAATACCAGGGCGATTTTGATTACTACCTGGCTAAAAAAGCGGCCGGGGAGGACAATGAAAAACAAAATAACAACACCCGGTCAGACATGCCAATGGCCGCCGGCAAACTTGAGTTCCTGCAGCGCAAGGAAGTATTGCGGGACGAGCGCAGAAAACAGCGCCG
Source organism: Bacillota bacterium (assembly GCA_023439185.1). Taxonomy (GTDB): domain Bacteria; phylum Bacillota; class Desulfotomaculia; order Desulfotomaculales; family Desulfallaceae; genus BRH-c8a. The sequence goes on from JAEXOR010000048.1 coordinate 171,062, forward strand.
CCTGCAGGAACTGGAGACTTTAATCGAGCAGGCGGAAGAAAAAATCGCCCGGTTGGAAAAGGAGCTGTATCATCCCGAGGTATATGAAAACCACGCCGCATACCGGGATAAAAACGCTGTCCTGACTGAATTAAGGGACGAATTGGAAAAGCAGATGACCGAATGGGTGGAATTGAACGATTAAGGAAAGGGGACACACCTCTCCTTTGGGGTCATAACTTTGGGGTCAGAGGAATGTCCCCAACTGGTGAAAGGGGACACACCTCTCCTTTGGGGTCGTAACTTTGGGGTCGGAGGAATGTCCCCAACTAGAAGGATTTAAGCAGCGCCACCAGATCCGGCCAGTTATCCACCATAAAGTCGGGGTTGGAGTCCCGCAATTCACCGGGGTCTGCAATCCCCCAGTTTACCGCCACGGTAACCACGCCGGCCTGCCGGCCGGCCAGAATATCAAAACAACTGTCGCCGATGAAAACAGCCTGTTCCGCCGGAGCGCCGAATCTTTCCAGCCCCCGCAGCACCGGCTCCGGGTCCGGCTTTGCTTTTTGCACGTCCTCCAGGGCCACCAGGTGGCGCATATAACGGTCCAGCCCGGTGACGGACATACCCCGCAGGGCCACGGGACGCCTTTTGGAGGTCACCACCCCCATCCCTTTGACCAGCGGGCTTATTTCGTTCAGCGCTTCCATGGTCCCCGGAAAGACTTTAACCCGCGCATCATGGATGGACAGCTGGTAATTGACATAGCAGTCAAACAGTTCCTGCCACCGGTCGCCGCCAAATTGCTTGCATGCTTCCCGCAGCGGAATACCGATGGTCTTCATCACCGCGCCGTCGCCCCAGGGTATTTGCAGCTGCCCGAAAGCGTGGCGAAAGCTGGTTTCAATCAGCGGCAGAGTGTCCAGCAGGGTACCGTCAAGATCAAACAATACAAAATTCTTTGGCATACATAAACCTCCGCGATAAAAATTCCGGATCATATTAAGTAAGTAAACTTCCTCTTAAAGATTATATCAGAATTGAGCCTGACGATGCCGGTTTTTCAGGATTTCGGCCGGGCGAAACTTTCGGTGGCGCATCGCTTCATGTTATAATACACCTGCATGCCATTAATCAACAATTACAGGAGGTTCCAACCAATGTCCAAGGATGTTTTTGAAAAAGCGACGGCACTGGGCGCTAGTATCGTAGAATCTGAAGAGTTTAAAGAGATTCAGCAAAAAGAAGATGAGATCATTAAGGACACCAACGCCCAGGCACTGCTGAAAAGGTTTCATGAACTGCAGAGCAAACAGCGGGAGCTGACCAAAAAAGGCGAATTTATGACTGATGAGGAAGTCATGGAACTGGAACAAACGCAGTTGAAAATGGTGGAAAATAAAACTATTAAAGCGTTTTCGGCGGCCCAGGACAAATTTCAGAATATGATGAACGAGGTGATGAAAATAATCCGCGAGTCGGGCGCCAAGAAGATGAAAGAATAACGCCGTTGCCGGCGCTGTTTGTTAAAAATTACCAGGTTTGCAGATAATCTCTTTCACCTTGGTGTCGAAAAAATGATTGGAGTGGGCCGGGATAATGATCGCCGCGGTATCGGCGCCTTTGCCGGAGCCGCCGATGGCGATGATTTCCTCTCCGTGCGGTATCAGACCGGCGTCCAGGGCCATCCCAGCGACCTCGACACAAACCTTGACGCCCTGACCCAGCATGCGCAGGGTTTGGGCCATTATTTCCGCGGGGTACACCCCGCCAAACTTATTGCGGACGGCCCGGTCCACCCCGGCCAGCAGGTGGGTGGTAAAAAGCACCCTGATGCCTTTTTCGTGCAGTTCCTTTTCGGTTTCCACGCTCATCCGCCTGCTGCCCGGCCCGTCAAAACCCACGTGGTAGCTTACGCACACTACGCTGCGCCCGCAGCCCGCCAGTTTCATGGCGGTGGCGCCGGTGCTGGAGGCTACCACCAGGTATTTGATATCCCTTTCCTCCGCCTTTTTCAGCGCTTCCATGATGGTTGAGCCGGTATTATCCGGTCCTTTGTTATCCCAGTGCAAGATATTCCCTCCCCTGGCTTATTTACCAACCATTGTAGACAATCCGCGGTAAATTAGCAAGACACGGGGCGCCCCTACAATTTTGTCACCGAAGCCCGAAAACCGGAACTGCAAAGACTTTTTATCCATTTCATCACGGTAAGGGCCTATATAGTTTTGGGTGAGTTTGAAAAAGCGCGGCAGTTATGTGAGAAGATCAGGAAGCTGGCGGCGGATCTCCGGCGGTTCCTCGACGCAACCGAGGCGGCGGTGCTGTTAACTGTTTTAATGCGGCTGACGGGCAAAAAACAGGCAGCGGACGCGCTGCTGCAAGCCACCCTGGCCGATGCGGAGCCGTACCGGTTTATCAGGGTGTTTGCCGACGAGGGAAAGGCCATCCTGCCCATTTTTAAAAGGCTTTTAAAGAAAAACGGTAATGAAAATGAAAGAATGCCCAATCACAAATATGTGCGGGAGGTTTACCAGGCGGCCTATGAGCAGTCAAAACGTTATCAAGGCCTGGCCTGCGCCGCCGGGCATAAACCTGTTAAGCTTTCCAAACAGCAAAAATACATGTTGGAGCTTTTGGCCGGGGGCTATAGGAACGCTGAGATCGTGGAGCTGACCGGTCTTTCCATCAATACCATCCGGTCCCACACCAAGGTTGTCTACCAAAAGCTGGAGGTCAGCACCGCCATGGACGCGGTCCTCCGCGCCAGAGAGCTGGAACTGATTGATTGAGTGGTTCGGTGGAGCGCTCACCTAAGCCTGGCGCTCCAGCATTTTCCTTAAGTAGCCCTCATTCAATAAATGCACCGTTTGAAATTTGCCGCCATAAAACACGGCCCAGTTATTGAAAACGCAGGGAACCGCTTTCGCTTTTTCCAATGTGTCCACCGCTATCAAGGTGAGCGGTATACCATTGGCCCGGCAATAGCTTTCAATTTGTGCAATGCAATTCGGAATATAGGGACACTGCATACCGTAGTAGATTGTCAGGGCCTCACCGGCGATGCTTTGTGTTTTTGCGCCGGCTGCGAATTGCGGCTTTGTTCCATCAAATGACAAAGCCAATAAAATGTATTCATCATTAATAGTGTCCACAGCTTTAAAACCAAACAATTCCATGAACCTTTTATCGGATAAAAACGGCTTTTTCTTTTTTGAGCTGATCACACAAACCCCTGATCTGCCTTGCCTTTTCGCATCGGCAATACAGTATTCAAGGAGCTTTTTCCCATGGCCCCGACTTTTAAAGCTGCCTGAAACCCACAAGCAATAAATGTATATATAATTATCGCCGCTAACGGGAACCCAGGCCTTATCAAGGGAAGCGTATTCTATGAAAATCTTACCCTTTTGATCCAATTTTCTAAATACATGTCCCTCGCCGATTCTCTCTTTCAGCCAGGTCTTTTTGGCATCAACGCCGCATTGATGTTTTTTATCGGCTATGGCGCAGCACAAATGCTCACGCTCCAAATTGTCTAAAGTCAGATTTATATATTCAGCTTCCATGCCTCTGCCTCCACCTATTATTGACCGGTTTATTGCAACATTTACAAACGTTTGTTTTGATTATGATCACCCTCTATTAACTCAACTTCTTTTTAGCATATGCCAGGATATCGCAAACATGGTCTACAATAAATTGTTGTGCAGACGAAGGATAGAGATTAATAAAATAATTGCCATTAGATCTTGTCCGCTCTTCCTGCATTACTCCCAATGCAAATCCTTTCTGAGTCGGCACTTTTACCCGGCTGTCATTTTGTTCAACTATTTGCAGATATCCCTCCGACACAAGCCAGCCAGACATTTTGACGGCTGAGACTGCCGAACAGGCATGCCGCTTTAACACCTCGTTTACCGCGCCGGCAAGCATGCTTATTGGAATTGGCTTCTGAGATATCTTTACTTCCTTTAAAATTCCGCTGTTTGGAAAAATCACTTCCACCTGGCCGGTGTTTTTCCCTTTTCGTTTTGGCGTGCTCTTGTCCTCGTCTTTAAAAGTGTCAACAGTTGCGTTTTCCTCACCAAAGCCCGCTATCTCCCGCAAAAACCTTGCACCGTAACGTTGCAGTTTTGTCTCACCGACACCGAATACCATTAAAAATTGTGCCGGTGTTCCCGGCAATCTTACGCACATATTTACAAGTGAGCTGTCGGAAAAAACAACAAACGCCGGTACCCCCTGTTCTGCGGCAATTTCATGCCGCAGCGCTTTCAAGCGCAGATAAAGAGTTTCTCTTCCCGGGGGTACGGAATTTTTCGCGTTGGTTATGGCGTCGGAATGATCCCTTGCAGCTTGTATTTTTTCTTTGGCCAGTTTCATTTGCAGGGTTACGGTACCATTTAACACTTTTTTCGCCTCAGGCGTGAGGCGCAGAACAGCATACTGTCCGTCGCTTTTTTCAAGATAACCGCTTTGGATTAAAAATTCGATGATGGTACGCAATGTATGGACGCTTTTTTCGCTGATGCCATAAGTAGATAACGCATCCAGTCCCAGCTCTTGTACGCGTTTGCTTTTGCTGCCGCGAAGCACGTCGATGACCAGCATGGCGCCAAAACGCTCTTTCATGCGCACCACGCAGGACAGAATCTTTTGCGCCTCCTCGGTAACATCCACTGTTTCAAACTTTGTATCACAGTTGCCGCAACGACCGCAATAGCCGGGGGGATTTTCTCCAAAATACCGGAGAATAAAAGCCCTAAGGCAATCGTTGGTAGTTGCGTAAAAGGTCATCTCACGCAAACGCCGGTAATCACGCTCTTTAAGCAGTCGCTCTGTTTCCGCATCCGGATAAGATACATCTTTGGCATGTTCAATCAGCCATTGATTCGTTCTGACATCCTGACCGCTGTAAAGCAAAAGACAGGCAGCCTCACTGCCGTCGCGCCCGGCCCGTCCCGCCTCCTGATAATAGCTTTCAATATCTTTCGGCATGTTATAATGTACCACAAAAGCCACATTTGATTTATCAATGCCCATGCCGAACGCATTGGTTGCAACCATGATCAGCACCCGGTCAAACAAAAAATCGTCCTGATTGGCATGCCGTTCATCATCCGGCAGACCGGCATGGTAGCGCGCAGCCGAAAAACCCTGCCGGTTTAGTTCCGCACAAACTTCCTCCACTGTCTTTCGGGTTGCACAATAGACAATGCCGCTCTGGCTTTTACGCGCATTTAAAAAGTCCGTTAACGCCCGCATTTTATTCTTAGGCGCCTGCACTTCAAAATAAAGGTTTTGCCGGTCAAAGCCCGTAACCAAAACGGTGGGATTCAGCAAAGAAAGAAGCGCCACTATATCTTCTTTTACGCGCACGGTGGCGGTTGCCGTAAATGCAGATACAATCGGTCTTTGCTCAAGCTGCTCAATAAACTGCGGAATTTGCGCATAGCTTGGACGGAAATCCTGACCCCATTGCGAGATGCAATGGGCTTCATCCACCGTGAGCATAGATATTTTCACACTTTTAGCGAACGCAAGAAACTCCGGTGCCAGCAAGCGTTCCGGCGCGACGTAAATCAATTTATATTTGCCGTTCTTTGCGTTGTACAGCACGGTTTCTATCTGCCGTGGTGAAAGGGTGGAATTGACATACGCAGCAGGAATACCGGACTGAATTAGTGCGCCCACCTGGTCCTTCATCAGTGAAATCAAGGGAGACACCACGAGCGTGATACCCTCTTGCATTGTGGCGGGCAGTTGAAAACAGACAGACTTACCGGCGCCGGTTGGCATGATGCCAAGCACGTCACGCCCGGCCAAGATTGCCGAAATAAGTTCCTGCTGACCGCCGCGAAAGCTGTCATAGCCAAAAAATTTTTTTAATGCCTCCCGGATGGTCATTATGTGATACCTCTAACTTGTTCGTTTTGGTTTTTTCTTCAAATGTTTTGAACAGCATCCTTAATTATAAAACCCCTGTCAAATTCCGGCGGAGCAGTGTCAGATAACCGTACCGATCGGCACAAATGCGGTTTTGCGCCATTGCATAATCGATTCCGTCCGACATGGCTGCTACCACAAAATTCCCCATGCGGGTATACCCCAGCAGTTTAGCTGTTTCGCGGATTAAATCCTCCCGCGGCAGGCCAATTTGCTCTTCCAATACCGCACAAACGGCGTTGGAAGTCTCATGGACCGGAATATCTTTTGCATCGCGTTTATTTTCTTCTATCCCAGTTGAACGAAATCTCAGATAGGAGTCAGGAGTTTGTCCCTCTTTCCAATAAACCTTCTGCTTATTCTGCGTGGTGTAGAAAATCCCCATGGTTGACAGCAATTCAGAGGTCCTTGCTTGAAGCCGGGAGCCTGCTCGAGAGATTCCAAAGCACTGCATCAGACGACGGGTCAAAAGAGCTTCCGTAATGGGCGCTTCAGCGTCCAAAATCCTAAGAATCAAACTCTGGATTTTCCGAGTGTGCTGTGGGAGCAGGAACTCCTCCGGGGTAAGCGTTTGATTAAGCAAGGACGCAGCCTGATACATCCCGGTGGCAACTGCCGGGCTTTCGCTTGGGACCGGGACCCCTTTTGCCAGTTTTCCGGAGGGGAAGGGGACAGATTCAAGCGCCGGCTTTTCCATTTGCCGATTTTTAGACATTAACACGGTTTGCGCCGGCTGCCGTTCCAATTCTTTTAAGTAAGTCAACAGGCGTTCCTTTTCTCTGGCGCTATTTTCCCACCAATCCACTGTCCAGATGCGATAAATATTCCAACCAAGCCCCCTCAGGACGGAAACTTGAGAAATTTCACGATCCCGCGTTGTTCGGGCGGTATGATAAGATTCCCCATCCAACAAAATCCCCAACAAATACTGTCCTGGATTTTGTGGAGACACCACACCAACATCCACGCGATATTTCGAAGTCCCCACCATCTTTTGCGTTGTATATCCACTCTGCGACAACGCCTTGCAAATACTGCCGGCAATAGACTCCTTTTCTTCCGACCGCTTGAACATTGTCGTTTCGGTATTGGTTAGAGCGCAGCCGTTGGCATAATCCAAAAAGGCCTTTAAAGCCGCCACTCCCTCTGCGGAAGTGCGGGAAAGATCGATCTGCTCCGGCGCGAGCGTTGAAAAGACGATCATTTCCTGGCGGGCGCGGGAAACCGCAACATTTAACCTGCGCCAACCGCCTTCTCGGTTGAGAGGACCAAAATTCATCGTGATCTTGCCTTGCAGATCAGGACCGTAACCTATCGAAAAAAGAATGACGTCGCGTTCGTCTCCCTGAACATTTTCAAGGTTCTTGATAAAAAGAGGCTCCTCTGCCTCGTAAGCCCACGCGTCCAATTCCGGGTCTGTATTACAGGCTTCCGTCAGCAGATCGTCAATCAGATTTTGCTGGGAGATATTAAAAGTCACGACGCCTACGCTCTGCCCGGCGCAGGACGGATCATGCAGCGGCGGCTCAACTCCTGAACGATGGCTTCGGCCTCGCCGTGATTCGTGCGAGCACCGCCCCGGGCAAAATAGCCTTTTACCGGAACCAGAGAAACTTTGGATTCCCGATCATTGACCGACGGAAAGGTGCACAGCTTGTTTTCATAAAAACGGCTGTTGGAAAAAGCAATCAGGCTTTCATGACGGCTGCGGTAATGCCATAGAAGATGCGTTTGCGGCAAATTCAAAGCCAGGCAGTCATCCAATATGCTTTCTAAATCTTCACTTTCCAGGTTATCCTCGTCGATGGTATTTCCGCTAAAGAAACTGGTGGGCGGCATTTGCTTGGGGTCGCCCACGATCACGGCATTCTCTCCACGCGCCAATGCGCCAACGGCCTTGTGGGTTGGAAGCTGGGAAGCCTCATCAAATACAACAATATCAAAAAGAGTATGCTTGGGGTCAAGATATTGCGCGACCGAAATTGGGCTCATCAGCATACACGGACACAGCCGCGACAGTAAATTTGGGATCTGCTCGAATAGCCGGCGGATACTGAGTCCACGTCCGCCGCTGCGGATGGCCCGCTGCAAAATTCCAACCTCTGAGCTTTGAGCAGCTTCCCTGGCAAAATTGGGCACTCCGGATGCAAGACGGCAGAAAATTTCAGACTGGGCCAGTTCCCTCAGCTCACAATCCAGTCGGCGGAACTGTTCAATTTTTTCATTAAACAGCGCGCCCGAAAATTTGCCGAGGATGTCGTCACTGTCAATGGTATGGTTAATTAATGCCGTATACAATGCGTTTTGGTAGCCGGCCATTACTTGATCGTGCTCTAAACCATTTTCATAAGCATCCACCAGCGGACTCAGTGCACAATCCCGGGCTTCTTGCGCCACTGTATTCCAAAGCATCCATTCCCGCAGTTCAGATGCATGCCGCTCCAGGCCGGACAGCAGTTGACGCTCTTTTTCCAGCCAAAGGGCCTGATCGGCGAGTAGGGCCTCAATGTCCAGAGACGTATATAAGGCGTCCCGGCTGGCAAAAGCGGCGGCGGCAGACTGGTTTAACGCCTCAATAGCTTGGAACAACCCCCGCCGGGAGGCGTAGGACCGCCGCATGGACTGCCCGTTTGTCAGTTCCTCCAGAGTCGCGGCACTCCTTTGGGCTTCCAATGTAAGAGAAGCAATCCTTTCCCAGTCTGTGCCTTCTGCGGAGTAAAACTCGCCCAGGTCATCGCCATAGCGGGTGAACAGATCATCTCCGGCAGCTTTTTCTTTCTGGTATTCCATAAGCATATGAAAAACCGCACCCAGGTTTTCCTTGTTGATGCCCGTTTTAGAATAAGACGCTAACATTTTTACCATTCGGCTCCGACCCAACAGTTTGGGAAGAAACCATTTTGTTGCAAGAGCATCCCATTGCGTTTTTAAGGCTTCGCCGCTCTGTTGTAAAAGATCCTCCGACCAACCCGACAAAAGGGTTTGGCGCAACTCATCAGAAGACTTATAATGAGCTGCCATTGCCCGGATCTCATGCATAGCTTCATTGAAATTTTCTTTTATTGCCCATGCACGGGGAATGGGCAGCCAGAAACTAAGCTCGTTGCTGATTGCGCCAAGTTTCTCCCAATCTTCGAGTGACGAGGGGGCGGGCTGGTCGATTTGCCCGGCAAGCATATTTCCTGCCGATTCCAGCCTATCCAGAGCAGTGCGGTAAACGGCCGACTGTTCCGGCAACAAGACTCGCAGCTGCTGGGAATAATCCTGTTTTTTAACACGGCAAAGCGGATGCCCACCGGGGTGCCCAACTGCTCTGCCCGCCGCTATCATGCGCTCTGTCAACATCTGCTGCTGCGTTAAAAGCTCTGGGGTTGCCTGCCCGGCAAAATCGGCGGAAAAGCGAAGGTACTGTTCCTCTGCGTGGCTATTTTCAAAACCGCATACCATCTCGAACAGCGAAAGGCCGCTTTTTCTCCGGCAATGAAGAGAGTAAGCATATACGTCCAGTTCCCGGCGAAGCCGGGCGGCCTGTTCTGCTTTAGCAGCGTATTCTTCCGGAGAAGTTGTTTTTGCAACTTCAGAAGCTGCCCGAAGCTGATCCAATACATCCCGCTTTTTGGATTTGTTTGAGTGAAGTTCCAGGCAAAACGAAGCAATTCCAATAGCGGAAAGGCGTTTCTGGACCACGGAGAGTGCGGCCATTTTTTCCGCCACAAACAGAACTCGCTTCCCTTGCGCCAAGGCGTTGGCAATCAGCGCGGTGATCGTTTGTGATTTTCCGGTACCCGGAGGGCCATGTAAGACAAAGCTTGCTCCTTTAGAAGCGGAGCAAATGGCCAATAGCTGAGATGCATCGGCAGGAATGGGGAGTAATATATCCGTACCATCTATTTGTCCCTGCCATCCTATTGAAGCCGCATCCCAAGCAAGCCTTCCGTCAATTAAACTTCTTACAATCTTATTCTGTTGTAAATCTTCCGCTCGATTACGGATGTCATTCCACATTACAAACTGCGAGAAAGAAAATGTGCCCAAAAAGGCGGACTCCACCACATCCCACCGGGGTTGATCCATGACGGCGCGTCGCAAGACGGTAAATACAGTGCGCATATCAACCCCCTGCTCATCCAATGGCAGAGGGTCCAAACCACCCACTGTGATCCCATAGTCCTGTTTCAGCATTTCCATAAGAGTGATATTCATTTGAGGGTCTTCGTCGCGAAGGCGAATTACATAGCCTTTGTTGGCAGATTTTCGAATGATTTCAACCGGCAAAAGTACAATGGGGGCATACCGCGCTCTCTGGCTGGCTTGTGTCTCATACCAGCGAAGCAGCCCTAACACCAGATAGAGCGTGTTGGCGCCATTTTCCTCCAAAGAGACTTTGGAGGAACGGTAAAGATTCACAATGGCCCGGGCCAACTCGTTATCCCCAAGTATTGACCGCAATCGTTTATTTTGAAATTCTGATTTAACTAGTTTTTTAAAAGAGCCTAAATCGGAAACACTCTCAAAACGATTTTGCTCCGCTCCTTTTAGCGCCCATTCCGCCGGTCGGGGAGCGATGCCGTATTCGCTTCCGCTGGAAAGTGCATCTTCCAGATCCCCCAGAGAAGTAGATAAAATAGGGATTACCGTTTGAGACAGGCGCATATTGATCAGTGTGTTACGCAAGCTCAAATCCAACAATTTCCGCTCCCACTGGGTCAGTTTCCCCTTTTCAGGGATAACGGACGTTCCCTCCGTCACGTCAATTTTTTCTCCCAATGCCGTTGGAGGCGCAGTGATCTGATCTTCGCCATGCTTTTCCTGTTCAATGTGCCAGCTATCTTCCTGGTAAATCCGCAGAGGCAGTGGACGAATGCCACTGAGTCTGGCGCGGGATACATCAATGATATATTCTAATGAATCTTCTCCATTGAGAGACTGAGCGGCAAGTTGTGAAGCCTCATCAAAACCAATAGTTTTTCCGCCGGTCATTGCGGTACACTCGACCACTTCCATTTCCCCTACACCATCCGCCAAACGTTTGGTAATCAAGGAGGGATCATCCTGCACGGCCTCGGAAAAGGACATATCCTCCAACCAAACGCCTAAAAAGATGTGGCCTTTTTGCAGCAAAAGCAAGGGATGCAACCCGATGGCCTCAAGACAGGAAGCATAAAGAAGTGTCAGATCCAGGCAGGTGCCCATTTTTTGCCGAACAACATCGCCGCACAAGCGCACTCGCTGCCCAATTGCCTCAAAGCTGGCAGGCGGCACCGAATAAACGATATTTTGGCTCTGTAAAGCACCATATATAGCTGCCGCTTGCATCCTCACTCTGTTGGGATTTTTGGTCTGATATGCATTAAGGGAGGGGTCGCCGCTCCATTTTTGAAGAAACTCGGCGGCCCTGGCATTCAATTTGGCCACTTCCGGATGATTCGGTGTGACAAATGCCGCTAAAAGCTCTGGAAAGAACAGCGACCCGTGCCACTCATCAAATGCCAGCGCGACGATTTCACGATGAGTCTCTGCTAAAACTTCGCCGTTTTGCTCCAAAGAGATATGCAACTCTCCTGTGATGCGCTCCGTTAGTCCGGCAAGAAACTCTGCCTTTGCGGTTAGAGGGAGATTTTTTAAAGAGAAATCTGTATCTGCCGAAACAAGTTCGATCCTCTGTTCCAGAGAAGCAGTTATTTCCGGCTCGCTCCATATGCGCAACTCTATTGCGGAAAGGTCTGATTCCGTGGCATTATGAATAATGACTTCCTGAATAATGGGAATTCGATTCTGTTGCAGCGCATAATTAATGAATTCAGTCATCTGAACGTTTATGGCAACAGTATTCTTTGCTTCCAGCAAAATACTTCCCCCCTCTAACTCGCTTGTAAAAACAGTTTTATATTCCTTAGAAATGTCTCTTATTGCTTCTCCTTAGCTTCACGGTACCCCGAACCCACCCTTGTCGGAATGCCAATATCCCCAATCGGTTCCTCGTGTCGTATACAGGAATATTATAGCAAATAAAATCAAATTTCCATATAAAAATGTTTAAATGTTCCTTTAAAAAGAAAAATCACCAGATACGTTTTCTGAACAGTATCTGGTAATTCTGACTTTTACAGTTAGCATATCAAATTGGCTGTAAATAACTAAACCACCGCCTACTAAAAGTAGGCGGGTCTTGGATTATCGTCATATTTCTCGCTTCACAGCCCTGACGAATCAAGTCCCTCAGGCGTTTTGCTATTTTAAGGCTTAAAGCGTATACCGCCTAAAAGCGGGGTTTAGACCACCGAATTGAAACTAAAATATTATAATGGACCCAGGATTTCGGACACAAAAACAGGAGGTCTTAAGCTCTAAATGCCAATCCGAAAAAAATATCCATCGGAATTTAAAGCCAAAGTAGTACTGGAAATCCTGCGGGAGGAAAAATC